>NZ_JBHXDI010000002.1:0-586899 GCF_042725165.1 Agromyces sp. NPDC127015
CCGTCACCGGCACCCGAACCACCCGCGTCGCCCGAACCCGGGGTCGGCGCATCGTTCGAGACCTCGACCGGGCTGCCGTCACCGGCACCCGAACCACCCGCGTCGCCCGAACCCGGGGTCGGCGCGTCGTTCGAGACCTCGACCGAGCTGCCGTCACCGGCACCCGAACCACCCGCGTCGCCCGAACCCGGGGTCGGCGCATCGTTCGAGACCTCGACCGGGCTGCCGTCACCGGCACCCGAACCACCCGCGTCGCCCGAACCCGGGGTCGGCGCATCGTTCGAGACCTCGACCGGGCTGCCGTCACCGGCACCCGAACCGCCCGCGTCGCCCGCACCGGGCGTCGGGGAATCGTTCGACACGTCGACCGGGCCGGATCCAGCCGGTTGGTTCGACGAGCCGGAGCCGCCACCCGGTGTCGGCTGCGAGTCGGAGCCGACGTCGATGCCGGGCGTCTCGGTCGCCGACGGCCCGTGACCCGACCCGCCCGGGCGAAGCGCGTTGATGCCACGACCGCCTGCGGTCAGCGAGCCGCCGAGCAGCGCGCCGAGCACCATGTCGGAGATCGGGTTGAACTCCTCGCCGGTCACCGCCGACTCGACCGCAGAGCTCGCGAGGCCGTCGACGGCACCTGCCCCCGTCTCACCGGCGACCTCTCGGAGACCGTTGCGGAGGCCGGGACCACCCGACCCGCCGAGCACCCGCGACAGCGGCGACGCCACGGCGCCGCCCGCGAACGCGGAGAGGAACGCCGTGCCGACGTCCTGCGAGGTGTAGTCCTTGTCGCCCGAGCGCATGGCGTTCACGCTCGCCGTCGAGATCGCCGACGCGAGGCCGGCCTGCAGGCCCTCCTTGGCCGCGCGCAGCCCGCCGCGCACCAGCACGCCCTGCACGCCGCGGATGCCGCGGAGGAAGTCGCGCAGTCGTTCGATGAGCTTCGCGATCTTCACGCACCAGCGGATGATCGTCGTCGACACCTTCGCCGCGGTGGCCAGGGCACCGATGCCCGCCGTCACGATCGACAGGAGACCGCCGATCGCCAGTTCCGCGGCGATCTCGATCGCCATCTGCTTGAGGAACCATCCCAGCTCCTCGCGCATGTCGCGCAACTGGGTGCGGAAGTCGCTGATCCAGGTCTGCATGCCCTCGGCGCTCGTGACCATGTCGCCGAGGCCCGACGCGATGCCCTGGCGGCACGAGAGCATCGACTGCTGTTGCGGCACGGTCATCGCGGAGATGCTCGACATGCTGCCAGAGACCTTGGACTTCGCCGAGCGCACGCTCGAGGCGAAGGTCCCCCACGCTTCGGCGGCGTTGGCGAGCTTGTCCTCGTCGCCGGTCGGGATGACCACCCCGACCTGCGCCAGACCCCACTCGATGAGCTCCTGGAACTCCCCCAGCGGCCCGGGCCACCCGGCGCCCAGCGCGTCCGGCGGATTCGACTTCGACTCGTCGATGAAGGGGGTCGCCGTCGCCGGCTGCGCCGTCGCCGGGTCGAGCCCGGCACCCGGCTTCTGGGCCCCGTCGTACGCGCGCCCCGAGTTGGACAGGCCCGCGTCGAGGATTCGCAGCCCGTTCGCGAACGAGCGCACCCCGTCGATCGTCGGGCCGGCGAGGGCGTCGTACCCGTCGCTGCCCTGGCAGAACTCCTCCGCCGCGTTGTCGTCGCCCGCCATTCCGCCGGCACCGGACAGCGACGACGTCAACGCCGAGATCGCTCCGTCCAACGACTGGGCGATGCCATACAGCTCTTCACCGTCTTGGACCAGCCGAGCCGAGTCCAACCGCACCTGTACCACGAACTACCCCAAACTCGACTCGAGATCCGCCCACGACGAATCGAGTCCCTCGATCGTCGCCGTGTACGCATCGAACGTGACCTGCGCCTGCGCCAGCAATCCGTCGGCCGTCTGCTCGAGCGCGGTGGCTCCGACGGCCCATGCGCTGAACGCACCCAGGAACGACTGCATCGCGGGACCCTGCCACTCCGCCGGGAGCATGTAGGCGAACCCGCTCGCACCCTGCTTCAGTGCGGAGCAGTACGCGACCAGCTCGCCCATCGTCTGCACCAACGCCTGCAACTCCGCAGTATCGGCCTGCTGCTCAGCCACGACCGTCACCTCCACCTTCACCGCGCACGATCGCTTCGCCGTCGGAAGCCTCGGCGCCGGATGCGGTCAACGTCGGCCCCGCCTCGGGCACGTACGGCTCGCCGTCGGCGTCGAGGCGGAACACCCCGGTGCCGATCGAGTCGTCGTCGCCATCTCCGTCGGAGTCGCCCGAGCCGCCACCCGTGGCCTGCCCGCCGCGACGAGCGCCGAGGGCCCCGCCGCCGAACTGCTCGACCTCATCGTCGCCCGCGTAGTCGCGGCCGAAGAACTCGGCCATGTCCTCGGCCTTCTCCTCGCCCGAGGCGACGCGCTTGCCGAGCCCGCCCGATGCGTTGCGCACCGCGACGAGCCCCTGCCGGCCCTGGCGGAAGCTGCCGCCGACGCCCGACTCGGTCTGCGTGTACGAGCCGTCGGCCGCCATGAGCCCGTGCTGCAGGCCGGTCAACGACAACCGCACCTGTCCGGCGAGGGTCAGGAACGTGCCCCAGTTCTCGGCGAACTTCTCCGCGTCTTCGCCGACCCACGTCGTCCCGGCCATCCGCGTCACGACGCGATCGACCGATGCGAGATTCGCATCGAACGTCGTGACGACCGAGCCGATCAACGCGGCGACTTCGCTCAGCGAATCCGCGCGTACCTTGAAGTAGACCATCCCAGACCCCTCGCTCGTGGCAAGGTGCCGGCACCTTCATGCACCGGCACCCGATAGACCGGTGTCAGCCGTTGAACGTACCGGCGATGGCGTTCTCGCTGTCTTCGTACGACAGCGAAGCCTGGTTCAGCAGGTCGCTGATGCCCTGCAGGGACTCCTTCAGCTGCAGGCCGGCCTGGTCCCACTGCGAGTAGAGCTCGTTGAAGCTCTGCGAGGCCGTACCCGACCAGTCGCCCGAGATGAGGCCCTCGACGAGCGACTTCAGGTTCGACAACTGCGACTCGATCGACTGCGACCCGCTCGAAAGCTGGCCGGCGACGCCGGCGAGGGACTCAGAAGTGACGCGGATCTCCGCCATGATTTCCTCCGTTGAATCAGCACAGAATTGCTTGACACGACGTGGAGCCGACAGTTCAACCCCGACGTCTGCACCACGCTACCTGCTCCGCCCCAGATCACCGATGGGGACAACTCCCCATCCCCTTCCCGCCCGACGCTGCGCCGATGCCGGCGCGGTTCGGGCCGGGCGCACACGGTAGGCTGACGTGCCGCAGGGCACTCGAAATCTGACGGAGGTGACGTCGTGCCGGAGATCGTCTACGAGGCACACGTCGACCACGCGAAGGTCGACCGCACGGGGCGGTGGAACTCGGGCATGCTGCTCACCAGCGCCGCGATCGGGGTGCTCCTCGCCGTCGGCCTCGCCGTCGCCGTCATCGCCGGCCTCGGCTGGTTCACCATCACGATCGCGAGCCTCGGCGTCGCGGCCTGCGCGGTCTCGGTGCTCCTCGCCTCGCGGCGCCGCCGCGCGCTCGGCCTGCTCGTGACCGACGACGACGTCGCCGTCGCCGTCGAGACCGAGGGGATCCGGCTCGCGGGGGCACCCCTCATCCCGTGGACGGAGATCGTGTTCGTCGGGGTGCTCGACGACCGAGCGCGCAGCGCCCGCGTCCAGGACCTGCCGTTCTCCGGCCCGCTCGCGCGTGCGACCGTCCGGTCGGGCAGTGCGACGCTCCTCTGCGAGATCGGCGTCCGCGACGGCGAAGCACTCCGACGCGCGTTCGCCGGCGCGCGGGGCGCCGACCGCGTCACGCTGTTCGACCGGTTCGACGGCACTCGGCGCGGCCTGATTCCGCTGATGCTCGACGCCGTCATCGACGACGCCACGGCGCTCCAGGCCGCGCAGGTGCTCATCCGGGAGGCAGAGCGCCGAGGCATCCCGGCTCGTTCGTTCACCAAGGTGTTCGCATACTTCGAGTGGAAGGGGCCGATGATCGATCTGAAGTGGCCCGTCGAGAAGAAGGGGATCGCGTGAGCGAACCGCAGGAACTGCCGATGCACGCCGCGAGCACGGAGGTGCGTCGTGTGCGCTCCCGAGGCCAGATCATCGCGGCGCTCGTCATGGTCGCCGCCGGCGCGATCTGCCTCGTGCTCTCGTTCGTCATGTACGACGCGCTCGTCGAGGTCTCGTCCGACATGCAGGGACGTCGATCCGGCCTGCGCACGTTCGTGGCTCCCGGCGCGGTACTGCTCAGTGCAGCGGCGCTCGTGTGCGGCCTCATCTGGCTGTTCGCGTGGTCGTACCGCTGGGAACGCGTCGCGACCGGCACGAAGCTGAAGCAGCGGGTGAACACGTACCTGGCCGTCGCCCCGCAGGACGCCGGCGCGCTGCTCGAGCGCGTCCGCACGGGCGACCCGCGCGTCTACCTCCCGCTCCCCGTCGCCAAGCACGGCAACGTCGTGCTCGCGACCTGGCTCGCGCCCGCCGACTCGGTCGCGTACGTGGCGGTGACCGCAAAGGTCGGTCGCGAGTGGCAGCCGCTGCCCCTCGTGACGCTCTCGGGCAATGCCTACAACGCGATCAGCCTGGTGACGGCCGACCAGTACGGGTCGCGCGCGAGCCAGACGATCGTCAACGGATTCCTCGACCCGTTCCTGCGCGACTGAGTCGCTGTCGGCCGCGCCTCCGGGGGCGCGGAGGCGGTCGCGGACGCGGACCGTCGGGTTCCGCAGTCGAGCGGCACGGCCGCCCACCGAGCGACGCCGGTTCGCGCGACGGCAGCGCGCCGCTCAGGCGGCGGCGCGCATCTCGAAGCTGATGTCGCCGACCCATACGCGGTCGCCGGGGACGACCTCGACGACATCACCCGAGCCCGCCAGCGGAATCTCCTGACCGGCGCGCTCGACGTGCGAGCCGTTGCTCGATCCGGCGTCGGCGACGGTGATGCGCCCCTCGATGAGCTCGAAGTACAGGTGCACGCGCGACACCGAACGGGTGTCGTCGAGCACCTCGATCGCCTGCACCCCCGTCGCCGCGGCGGTCTGCGCGGGCTTGCGGCCGATGACGGCCCGGCCGCTGACCATCACGTGCTGCCCCGTCGAGAACAGGAGCTCGACCTTCTGCAGCACCGGCGGGGCGGAGGCCACGACCGGCTGCTCGTTCGCCTTCGCCTGCTGCCACGGCAGCAGCGAGGGCAGCGGCACCGGGTCGATCGGCTGCCGCGGCGCCGCCGGCGCCGCCACGGCGCCGGGCGTCGGCCGTGCCGCACCGGGCAGTGACGCCGGCGCCGGCGGCCGGCTCAGTTGCGGCACGAGCTGGCCGCACTCGGCGCAGAACATGCTGTTGGGTTGCAGCGTGGCGTCGCAATACGCGCACCGTGCAGAGGCCACAGTCCGTCACCTTTCCGTTCCGGGTCGACCGACCCCGTCGAGTCTATGTTCTCCGGCCGACGCGACGATCCACCTGTGGATGCCTCGCGCACGTGCCGCGTGCGCACCGTTCCCGATCACTGCCGGGGGTCGGGAACCCTCGCCGGCATCCAGCCTCCGGCCGACAGGAACACCCCGCCGCCGGGGGTCGAGTGCCCGAGCATGAACTTCGGGATCGGCGCGCCGACGGCCTGCGTGCCGATCATGGCCTGGTTCGGGCGGAGCACGAACGCCCGCCGAGCCTTCTTCGCCTCGACGAACGGCCCGCCGAACAGCGTCGAGAGCGAGTCGGAGTCGGCGGCGACGATGAAGGTCGCCCGGTGCTTGATGCCCGTGAGCGCGTGCTCGATCGGCGCGTTCTTGAACTGCTCCGCATCGTCGACGACGACCGTGAGCCTGGCCCCGTCGAGCGGCGCGAGGACTTCGTCGAGCTGCGGCGGCTGCACGTCGCCGGTGCGGATGACCGGGATGCCTGCGGCATCGGCGAGTTCGGTGAGCACCGACGCTCGCGGTGCCACGACGAGCAGCGGCTCCTTGCGCCAGGCGAGCTGGTGCACGAGCGCGGCGAGCGCCGACGACCGCCCCGACCGCCGGTCCCCCGCGACGATGAACCCGCCCTCGCCGGGCCAGTCGAGCGTGAACTTCGACAACCGGTCGCCGCCGATCGCGACGACGATGCCGTGCTCGGGGCCGCCGTCGCCGAGCGGCAGTTCGTAGGCCGTCGTCAGGGCCATGTACCCGGGCAGCGGATCGACGCGGAACGGCTGCGGCAGCTCCTGCAACTGCGGGAACTGGTCGAAATGGTCGCGGACGTGCTCGATGATGCGACGCAGCGCCGTGGTCTGCGCCTCGCCGCTCGTGTCGCGGACGAGCACCGCCAGCTGCGCTTCGGAGCCCTGGGCGCCCCACAGCGCCCGGCCCGGCGGCAGGTCGAGCGGAATGTCCTTGGCCATGATGCCCGCGGTGCGGTAGTCGTTCAGGTCGCGCATCGGCAGGGCGTACTGCTCGTCGATGAACGACGAGACCTTGTCGCCCGAGATGCCGCGGTCGCCGGTCATGAGCACGCGCACGCCGACCGCCGGGCCCTCGCGGAGGATCCGCATGAACTGGTCGCGGAAGGTGACGAGCTGGTCGGGGTTCATCGTCGACAGCATGCGCTCCCAGCCGTCGACCGCGAAGATCGCGTACGGCAGGGCGGTCGCGGGGTCGGCGTGGGCGCGCTGCTCGTTGATGTGGCCGACGCCCGCGTTCGAGAGCACGGTCTGGCGGGTCGCGAGCTCCTCGAGCATGCGCTGCATGAGTCGCGGGAGCCGGTCGCCGTCGAGCTGCGTGACGACGGCGCCGCACTGCGGGGCGTCGGCGAACGGCAGCAGCGCGCCGTTGCCGAAGTCGCTGATGTAGAGGTGCAGGTCGCCAGGCGTGAACCGCTGGACCGCCTGGGCGAGGAGGGTGCGCAGAGCCGTCGTCCGGCCCGACATCGATCCGCCGAGGAAGAGGATGTGCGAGCCCGTCGCGACATCCCAGGTGAGGCTGCGCTGCGACTGCTCCCCCGGAACGTCCTCGAGGCCGAGCAGCAGTTCGGCTGGAGCGAGGGGAGCGTCGGCGAGGCGCTCGAGCGGGAGCACCGCCGGCAGGGGCAGGAGCCACGGCGACGGGTTCTTCTGGATGCCGAGCCGGTTCGTCGCCTCGGTGATCACGTCGACGAGCGCACGGAGGTCGGTGTCGTCGTGATCCCGGTTCTCCTCGACCGCTGCCGGCTGCTTCGGGAACCGCACCGGGAACCCGAGGGTCTCCCACTCGAGCTTGGCGGCGGGCGGCAGGACTTTCACCGAGCGCTGGGCACCCGGGCGGATGCCCGCCACGCGCGCGGTCTGGAAACCGCTCGGCGCGGCGCTCGGTCCGAGCCGGACGAAGCCGCGACCGGGCGTGGAGGCGCTGATGAGCGCGGCCTCTCCCGAGCCGAGCACGTCGGACGAGTCCGAGCGGTCGGTGACGCGAAGCGCGACGCGGAGGTTGATGTTCGACTGCATCTCGGCGGTGATCACACCCGCCGGGCGCTGGGTCGCGAGCACGAGGTTGACCCCGAGCGAACGGCCGACGCGGGCGATGCGCACGAGGCCGTCGATGAACTCGGGCAGCTCGGTCTTGAGCTCGGCGAACTCGTCGATCACGATCATGAGCCGGGCGAGGCCCCGCCGGGCCGCGGTGTCGGCGTCCTTCGCCCATGCGGCGTCGACGTCCTTCGCCGCCATGTCGCGCAGCACGACCTCACGACGCTTGAGCTCGGCGTCGAGCGACGCGAGCGCGCGCTCGGTCTCGCGCGCGTCGAGGTTCGTCACCATGCCGACCGTGTGCGGCAGCCGCTCGCAGTCGGCGAAGGCCGAGCCGCCCTTGTAGTCGACGAGCACGAAGTTGAGCGCGTCGGGCCGGTTCGCCATGGCGAGGCTCACGACGAGCGCCTGGAGGAACTCGGACTTGCCGGATCCGGTCGTGCCGGCCACGAGCGCGTGCGGGCCGTCGCGCGAGATGTCGAGCGCGAACTCGCCGTCGGCGTTCGCGCCGACGACCACGAAGGTGTTGCGCGGCTGCTTGGCCCAGCGCTGCATGATCGGCGACGGGTCCTCGAGGTCGATATTGAGGAGGTCGACCATGCGCACGCTCGTGGGCAGCATCGCGTCGTCGCCGACGCCCGAGACGTGCTGGATCGAGCAGAGGCTGCGCGCGATGCGCTGCGATGCCGGGATCGAGACGCCGTCGAGCAGCACGGTCGGGTAGTACTCCTTGCCCGTCTCGAAGCGGCCGAGCGCGGGGTCGGACGGGTCGATGAGGATGACGCTCGCCGCCTCTTCGGGAAGGCGCGCCCGCTCCGAGTCGAGTGCGAGCACGTGGATGCCGTGCGCCGGGCCGTGCTCGAGGATCGGCACCATGCCCGGCAGCATCCGGTAGTCGCGTGCGCCGTCGACGACGAGGAGGACGTCGGAGGCCGCGGGGGCACCGCGCTGGCCCGCGCTGCGCATCCGGTTCTCGAGCATGACCGCGACCTCGCGGAGCCGCTCGCGGCGCGTGTCGTCGGTGTTGCCGAGCATGGCCGCGACGGTGCTCGTGGCCTGGGTGTGCGGCAGCCACTGGGTCCACCCCCACTCGGCGTCGTCAGCCGCGTCGCACACCACCACGAGTTCGGCGTCTCGGGGCGAACGCAGGGTCGCGTACGAGGTCACCATTGCGCGCGCGACGTTGCGCACGGCATCGGGCGGCCCGGCGATGCCGACGACGCCAGACCTGAAGTCGGCGGCCACCGGCTGCGGGGTGACGCCGACGGAGGGCTCGGAGGAGCGGTCGCGGCCGCCGCCCTCGAATCGCACGTCGAGCTGCACCTCGGTGACGCCCACGCGCAGCTGCATCGCGTCGTCGTCGACTCGGCGACGCTCCCAGAGCCGCGCGAGCGGGCGGGTGGCGATGTCCGCGATGACGACCGGGTCGGGCATGCGGTACCAGCCGTCGAGGCGCTGCGCCTTGGCGAGCTCGGCGATGCGCCGGCCCGCCGCCTTCACCTCGTCGATCCACTGCTGCTCGGTCTTCATGCCCTTCTTCTTGGCGAGCTTGCGATTCGTGAGGAACGAACCGATCACCATGATCGGGCTGGCTGCGGCCATCATGAGCATGATCGGGCGCTGGAAGAGCACCGCCATGGTGACGCCGAGCACGACCGGGATGATCGCCGACAGCCACGGCAACGGCGACTGGTCGGGGTCGTCGGGCTTGTCGCCCGGCAGCTGGACGACGGGCTGGCTCTTGGACGGGTGGATGCGCGACGGCCGGTTGAACGCGCGTGCGCCGAGCGCGTCGCGGGTGAGGTCGGCGTCGGAGCCGGGCGCGACGCCGATGCGGAACATGCTGTTGCCGAGCTGGAACAGGTCGGCCGGCACGAGCTCGGCTTCGCCGTCCACGGCGTCGCCGTTGACCCACATCTGCGCACCGCCGACCGGGGTGAGCATCGCCTTCAGCGGTGCGGGCCGGCCGTCGGCAGTGTCGGTGCGGACGAGCGCGAGCGTCGCGTGCTCGGGCGCGAGCGCGGGGTCCGCGATCGCGAGGGATGCCGCCCGGCCGCTGCCGATCGAGATCGTGCCGCCCGGCATGAGCGGGACGGTGTCACCGGCGAACGGTCCGCCGACGACCTCGAGGCGGAGGGCGCCCGGCGCCAGCTCGACCGAGTTCGACGGCGGAACCGTCGCACCGGAGAGGAGCATCGACTCGCCCAGCGGAGTCGCGGTCGTGGCGCTCGGGTCGAGCGACTCGTGCGGCACGCCGAGCGACTCGGCAACCTCGCCGATCGTCGTGGCCTCGTCGACCTTGAGCAGGTACGACGCCGCTCCCGCGGGGTCGGCGATCGTGAGTCGGACGGTCATGCTGCCAACCTCTCTGTCATTGCACGCCTGCACGGTCGAGCGTTCGGATGAGCGGGGCGAAGACGCCGACTCGCTCCGTCGAGTCGGACTCCACGGGAACCCGCGGCACGATGGCCGAGACGACGCCCGCGTCGTCACCGTCATCGTCGTCGGCGTCGATCGTCGTCGCCGGCACCGGACCGGATACGGGAAGCTCTGCGCCGTCACCCACGACGGTGACCGAGCCGCTGGCCTGCTCGCCCTCGCTCGAGGCGACGTGGAAGTCGAACTGGTCGACGGCGGCGCCCCGCGAACGGAACTCGGCGATGCCGTCGGGACGGCAGACGACCGATCCGTGGATCGGCGCCCCGCACCCGAGCAGGCTGATCTCGGCACCGCCGACATCGAACGCGAGCTCGTTCAGGTCGATCGTCTGGGACTCCCCGTCGGCCGCGACGAACACGTTCATGGCGACGAGCACCCCCTCTGGCCGGTAGACCGGGATCTCGACCGTCGCCTCGGGCGACCACGTGCCGAAGTCGTCGGCGAAGCGCAGCCCGACGCCGGCGAGCCCCGCGTACGAGGCGCTCGGCCGGAACACGAGGTGGGTCGAAGTCGCACCTGCGGTGCCGGCGCCGGCTGGTTCGACGCCGACGACGTCGAGCCGGCCGCCCTCTTTGCACACCGCGCACTCGATGTCGAGCGCGCTGATCGGGATCATGACCGTCGAGCCCGCGGCGACGGGGTACCCGAAACGGATGTCGCGGGCGACCGGGGTCTCGGGCGGGGCGAGCCGCACGACGTATCGGAACACCATCGACGTGCCGCCATTGGTCTGCGGCACGGGGAGCAGGATCGCACCGGCCTCGGGGTCGTACGCCTCGGCGGTCAGCACGATGTGCTCGGCATCGCACGCCGTCACGAGCGGCGAGGCCTGCTCGGGCGGGCCGCAGTCGCTGATGCGCCAGCCCGCGGCCGGCTCGATCGTCGTGCTGCCGAGGTAGGGCACCTCGACCTCGGTCGGCGAGGCGGCCGGCGGCACCACCTCGTCGGCGACCGCCTGCGAGGCGCCGAACGACAGGCCGAACGTCGCGAGGAAGGCGACGGCACCGACGACGGCCATGATCGCACGACGGCCGATCGATCTGGTCACCGGTCTCCCCGTCGTCGCGCTGGAACGCCCGGCTCGGCGTTCGGGTTACCATGGTACGCGCTCAGCCGCGACGTCCGTCGCGCCCACCGTGCACGAAGGGTCACGATGTCCGCCTCGTCTCGACGCCGCGATTTCCGATCCACCCTGCAATCGCACGACCAGGTCTCGGCGCCGGCGGCGCCCCCGACGCGGCATCCCGGTCAGCCGGCCGTGCCCGGCGCCGCGGCCGCTCAGCAGGCCGTCCTCGGCGCCGCCCAGGGCCAGACCGCGCTCCAGTCGGCCGGCGGGGCGCGACCGCTCAGCAGCGCCGGTTCGGTGCTCCCGGTGCTCGCCGAGGCCCCCAAGCAGGCTCGCCGTTGGTGGCGCCACCCGGCCTTCCTCGTGTCGGTCGGCCTCACCTTCGTCGCCGTCGCCGCCACGGCCACGCTCCTCATCGTGTCCGCCGTGACCGACGACTCGGTCACGGTGAGCGGGCTCTCGGCCGAGGTCGCCGAGGGCAACCTGCATCTCGACTGGAGCGGCCCCGACGCGGAGTACAGCCTCTACGCGGTCGACGGGGACGGCACGGCGACCGACCTCACCCAGTTCGTGCGCGGCACCGAGGCCTGGCTGTACTCCGCTGCGGCGGTCTACGACGACAGCACCTGCTTCGTCGTGCGCCCCGGCGGCAGCGACGCCGCCGTCGCCCTCGACGCGGCGACCCTCGATGCACAGCGCGCCCAGAGCGTGTGCACCGCCGACGCGGTCTCGTGATGTCGTTCTCCGCCCGTGCGGCCGGCCTCGCCGGGGCCGCGGCGTGCGCGATCGTGCTGGCGGGTTGCACCGGTGCACCTGCCGCACCGCCGCCGACGCCGACGCACCTGCTCGCGTCGCCCGACGGCGAGCCGATCGCCGGCAACGGCCTCTGGCTGCTCGCGGGCCCCGACGCGACCCACGAGATCGCCGAGGCGATCAGCGGGGCGGGTGCGGTGCAGTACCACGGCTCGTACACCGAACTCACCTCGCCGAGCGACGGGTCCGAGCCGCGCGCGGGTCGCGGCCTCGCCGTCGACTACCGCGGCCGGGCCGGCGAGTACGCGGCGAAGATCACGGCGGGCGACGAACGGGTCGAGGTCGTCGCCGTCGACGGACGCACGTACGTTCGTGGCAATGAGGCGTATGCGAGCGCCCACGGGATCCCCGACGCGGCGGACGGGTTCGTCTGCGCCACCGGCGACGACTCGCTCGTCGCAGAATGGGCGCCCCTGCTCGAACCCGGTGACCTGGTCGAGTCGCTCCTCGCGTCGAGCGAATCGGTCTCGGTCGAGCCGCCGCTCGGCGATGCCGACCTCATCGACGTGATCGTCGGCCAGACCGGCGCCCCCGTCGGCGTGCTCACGGTCGCCCGCTCCGGCGCTCCGCTGCCGCGGGAGTTCCGTGCCGCCGACGGCACCGGCGACGGCACCTTCGCGTTCGAGGGCTGGGGCGAGCCGATCGAGATCGAGCCGCCGGCCGAGCTGTCGGTCGCCTGCGGCTGAGCCGCAGCGTGAGGCTCAGGCCGGATCCCACCCCGGGAAGCCGGCGCAGCCGATCGTGAGTCGGATGAACCCGTCGGTCTTGTCGGTCAGGATCGCGTACGACGCGGCGGCGTCACCGGCGTCGACGGCCTCCTGCATGCGATCGAGATTGCGCAGGGCGGTGGGGATCCACTCGACGAAGGCCCCCGCCGGCAGGCCGGACGGGTCTTCGGCGAGGATGCCGCGCACGTCGCGGATCGCCCGGCCCAGCTCTGGCAGGTCCTGCGGCCGGTACGCGGCCGAGATGCTGACGGCGACGAGCTCGGTGACCGGTCCGCGCAGCTGGTCGCAGCGCTGCTCGAGCGTGTCGGCCATCAGGCGCCCGCCCCGGTCCGGTCGATGTCGAACTTCTCGAGCGGCGTGCGCACGCCGTCGCGGAAGGCTCCGAGCCCCGACTCGAAGTCGACGGCCGAGCCGACGAACAGCACCGACTCGTCGGGCGCGACGTAGATCTTGCCGCCGCCCCTCGCGGCGTGCACGAGGCACACTCCGAGACCGTCGGGCAGTTCGAGCACGTTGAGGACGGGGTCGGTCGTCAGCTTCGCGAACAGCGCCGTGCCGACCTCGACCAGACGAGCCGAGCCCGCCTCGGCGTCGGGACGCGATGCTGCGGGAACCTGCAGCCGATGCCGCACCTTCGGCGTACCCGCCTGGCGGACCGCGAGCGAGAGATACTCGGCGAGCCCGACCACCTGCAGCCCGTCGGGCTCGGCAGGGCCGCCGACCGACGGCGCGACGTGGCCGAAGCACTGCTCGAAGCCCGGCACCCCGGCTCGCTCGCGCGCTACGGGGTACGGCTGCCACTCCCATGCGGCCTCCCGCTGGGCGGGATCTTCCACGAACGCGACGAGGTCGTCGAAGCTCGCCCCCTCGATCACGTCGATGGCACCGAACCTGGCCTTGACGACGAAGTACCGACCGTCGTTGTGCATGACGAAGTCGCCCAGCGCGGTGGTGAACAGCACCGTCGCGCCCTCGGGCAGTGCCATGGCTCCGGCGACCGTCTCGGCCGCGCGCGCCGGGTCGACGAATCGGAAGTATCCGTCGTCGCCGACCATGCCGGCCCCGATCGAGCGCCAGAGCCGTGCGACCTCGGCGGGCACGCGGGGCTCGAAGTCCGCGATCGTGGCGTCGGAGATCGGTGCGACCGGGTCGAAGCTGCGGAACCTCGTCATGGATGCCTTTCTCGTGGCGGAGACGCGCGGCCTCGCCGTCGCGCGTCCGCCCGCGGATCGTGCGCCCGGTCGTTGCCGAGCGCCTCGTGCAGTCTACCGGCGGCCGTCCGGCACGGAATGGGGAGCGGTCCCCATGCGGGCGCGCGCGGACCGCGGCTCACCATGGCGCACGGCGGCGCGCCGTGCGGACCGGCCCCTCGTGCGCTCGGTTCAGCCCTGCCGCGCCTGCGGCCCGGCCGCGAGCTCGCGGTCGTACGCCTCCAACGCCTCGCGGTTCCGCTCGGTGACGGTACGGCCTCGGGCGGCGATCCAGCCGCCGAGCCAGATCGGGACCTCGCGGGCGATGACCGCTGCGACGATCGCGAACGGGTCGAGCCAGCGCTGCCCGACGAACGCGGCGGCCTCGTCGAAGGTGAGCGTCCACGCCTCGACCGTCAGCAGCGCGCCGCCGATGTACGCGAAGTAGACGAGCGCGCCGACGAGGACGCCGAAGACGACGTACGCCCACCACCGGCCGCGGTTCACGATCGCGGCGAGGATCGCGAACCCGATGAAGAACGCCGCGATCGGCACCCAGTACACGGGCTTGGCGAGGAATCGCTCGAGGTACACGTCGTTGACCGCGTCGACGTTCGCCTGCGTCATCAGCAGCAGGTACGCGACGCCCGCATAGAGCAGCGCGAAGAGCGCGGTGCCGATGAGCGCGACGAGCACGCCGAAGGCTCGGTTGCCCTTCGCCTTCGGTGGCTCGGGCGCCTGCACGTAGACGGTCTGCGCGGACGGCGCGAACGCCTCGGTCGGCTCCGGTGCGAGGGTCGCCGCGCCGGCGGCGCCGACCGTCGCGGCGGTCGACGGCGGCACGTAGGTCTCGCGGCGTACGGCACCGGCCGGAACGGGCGACGGCACGGCGTCGGTGTCGTCGACGCCGTCGTGTTCGGCCGCTGCGGCGGCCGCGACGTCGTCGTCGGATGCCTCGTGGCCGGCGTTCGCCCGTTGCACGGCCGCGTCGAGCGCGCTGGTGTCGGCCGGGGCGGTCGGCTCGGGCTCCTCGAGGGCTGCCGCGGGCGAGGCATCCCCCGGGCTCGCGACGGCGGCGTCGTGCGCATCACCCTCGGTCGACGCGACCGAGGCGACGACCTCGTCATCGCCCGGCGCTGCGGCGGCGGGCTCGCCGTCGGCGCGACCGGGATCGGCAGGGGCGTCGTCGTGCGCGGGGGCATCGTCGGCGGCGGCACCGTCGGCCGGAGCGGGCTCGTCGACGGCCGCGGTCTCGTCGGGCGCGCGCGCGGCGTCCGGGCTCTCGGGCTCGGGCACGGCGTCGCCGTCGAGCGGCTCTGATCCGGGCGTCGTGCTGCTCATGATCGCGCTCCTTCCGGGCACCCTCGTACCCCGCGGTGGGCCCACTGTAACAATGGGCGACCACGGCGCCGGTACGCCGCGCGGCGATGCCGGCAGCGGGTCGACGCCGCGGAGAAGCCGAACGGCCCCCGATCCGGTCGGATCGGGGGCCGTTCGTGGATCTCGACTCGGCGCTGCGCGCCTCGTCGATCACCGGGTGGTTCAGCTGTAGTTGCCGGGCGTGAAGTCGTCGCTCGAGAACGCGTCGAAGTCGACGAAGCTGAGGTCGCCCTCGCTGAAGGCCGCGTCGTCGGTGAAGATGCGGTTCGGGTAGCGCTCCGCCTTCGCCTCCTCGGTGGCCTCGACCGCGACGTTCCGGTACTTGCCGAGGCCAGTACCCGCCGGGATCAGCTTTCCGATGATTACGTTCTCCTTGAGGCCGACCAGCGGGTCGCTCTTGCCCTCCATGGCGGCCTGCGTGAGCACGCGGGTCGTCTCCTGGAAGGACGCGGCCGACAGCCACGACTCGGTCGCCAGCGAGGCCTTGGTGATACCCATGACCTCCTGACGGGCCGACGCCGTCTTCTTGCCCTCGGTCAGCGACGCGCGGTTGATCTCGTTGTACTTCATGCGGTCGACGAGCTCACCGGGCAGCAGGTCGGTGTCGCCGTGGTCGACGACGGTGACCTTGCGCAGCATCTGGCGCACGATGACCTCGATGTGCTTGTCGTGGATCGGCACGCCCTGCGAGCGGTACACGTCCTGCACGCCGTTGACGAGGTGCTTCTGCACCTCTCGGACGCCCTTGACCCGGAGGACCTCCTTCGGGTCGACGGTGCCGACGATGAGCTGCTGGCCGAGCTCGACGTGCTGGCCGTCTTCCACGAGCAGCGTCGAACGCTTGAGCACGTTGTACGTGATCGGCTCGTCGCCGTTGTCGGGCGTGAGGATGACCTTGCGCTGCTTGTCGGTCTCGTCGATCGTGATGCGACCCGGGGCCTCGACGATGGGCGACGCACCCTTGGGGGTGCGGGCCTCGAAGAGCTCCTGCACGCGGGGAAGACCCTGCGTGATGTCGTCGGCCGAAGCCGAACCACCGGTGTGGAAGGTACGCATCGTGAGCTGCGTGCCGGGCTCACCGATCGACTGGGCCGCGATGATGCCGACGGCCTCGCCGATGTCGACGAGCTTGCCGGTCGCGAGCGAACGGCCGTAGCACCTCGCGCAGACGCCGACGCCGGACTCGCAGGTGAGCACCGAGCGGACCCGGATCGACTCGACGCCCGCGGCGATGAGCTCGTTGATGAGCACGTCGCCGACATCGCTGCCGGCCTCGGCCACGACCTCGCCCTTGGCGTTCACGGCGTCGGCCGCGAGCGACCGCGCGAACACCGAGTTCTCGACGTTGGGGTCGCGGACGAGCTCGCCCGAGGCATCCACCGTCGCGATGGGCAGCTCGAGGCCCTTGGTCGTGCCGCAGTCGTCCTCGCGGATGATGACATCCTGCGAGACGTCCACGAGTCGACGCGTGAGGTAACCCGAGTCGGCCGTACGGAGGGCCGTGTCGGCCAGACCCTTGCGGGCACCGTGCGTCGCGATGAAGTACTCGGCCACCGAGAGGCCCTCGCGGTAGCTCGAGATGATCGGGCGAGGGATGATCTCACCCTTCGGGTTGTTCACGAGGCCTCGCATGCCGGCGATGTTGCGCACCTGCAGCCAGTTACCACGAGCGCCCGACGTGACCATGCGGTTGATGGTGTTGTCGGTCGGGAAGTTCTCCTGCATGGCCTTGGCGACCTCGTCGGTGGCCTTCGTCCAGATCTGGATGAGCTCCTGACGACGCTCGAGGTCGGTCGTGAGACCCTTCTCGAACTGCGACTGCACCTTGGCCGCCTGCTTCTCGTACTTCGCGACGATCTCGCCCTTCGAGGGGGGCGTGATGATGTCGGAGAGCGCGACGGTGACGCCCGAACGGGTCGCCCAGCGGAAGCCGGCGTCCTTGATGCGGTCGAGGGTCGCGGCCACCTCGGTCTTGGGGTAGCGCTCGGCGAGGTCGTTGACGATCTCCGAGATCTGGCCCTTGCCGGCCTGGCGGTTGAAGTACGGGTAGTCCACGGGGAGCGCCTCGTTGAAGAGGGCGCGACCGAGGGTCGTCTCCATGAGGAACGGCTTGCCCGACACGAAGCCCTCGGGCTCGTCGCCCTCGGCGAAGTGGAGGCCGTCGAGACGGATCTTCACCTTCGCGCCGAGGTCGAGCTCGTGCTGGCCCGGACGGTTCTGGTCGAACGCGAGGATGGCCTCGGCGATCGACGAGAACGCGCGGCCCTCGCCGGCGCCGCCGGGCTTCTCGGTCGTCAGGTGGTGCAGGCCGATGATCATGTCCTGCGAGGGCAGGGTCACCGGACGGCCGTCCGACGGCTTCAGGATGTTGTTCGAGGCGAGCATCAGGATGCGGGCCTCGGCCTGGGCCTCGACCGACAGCGGCAGGTGCACGGCCATCTGGTCGCCGTCGAAGTCCGCGTTGAAGGCGGCGCAGACGAGCGGGTGGAGCTGGATGGCCTTGCCCTCGACGAGCTGCGGCTCGAACGCCTGGATGCCGAGACGGTGCAGCGTGGGCGCACGGTTCAGCAGCACGGGGCGCTCGCGGATGATCTCTTCGAGGACGTCCCACACGTGCGGGTTCGAGCGCTCGACCATGCGCTTGGCCGCCTTGATGTTCTGGGCGTGGCTCAGGTCGATGAGGCGCTTGATCACGAACGGCTTGAAGAGCTCGAGCGCCATCTGCTTGGGCAGACCGCACTGGTGCAGCTTCAGCTGCGGGCCGACGACGATGACCGAACGGCCCGAGTAGTCGACGCGCTTGCCGAGCAGGTTCTGGCGGAAGCGACCCTGCTTGCCCTTGAGCATGTCGCTCAGGGACTTGAGGGCGCGGTTGCCGGTACCCGTGACGGGGCGACCGCGGCGGCCGTTGTCGAACAGCGCGTCGACGGCCTCCTGGAGCATACGCTTCTCGTTGTTCACGATGATCTCGGGGGCACCGAGGTCGAGAAGGCGGCGCAGACGGTTGTTGCGGTTGATCACACGACGGTAGAGGTCGTTGAGGTCGCTGGTCGCGAAGCGGCCGCCGTCGAGCTGGACCATCGGACGCAGCTCCGGCGGGATCACCGGCACGACGTCGAGCACCATCGCCGCGGGCGAGGTGCTCGTCGCGAGGAACGAGTTGACGACGCGCAGGCGCTTGATGGCGCGGATCTTCTTCTGGCCCTTGCCCTCGGCGATCTGCAGGTGCAGGTCTTCCGCCTCGGCGGCCAGGTCGAAGCTCTCGAGGCGCTTCTTGATGGCCTCGGCGCCCATGTAGGCGTCGAAGTACATGCCGAAGCGGTCCTGGAGCTCGTGGAAGTCCGAGTCCTCGGGCTTGAGGTCGCCGACCTTGAGGGTGCGGAAGGCCTCCCACACGCGCTCGAGGTGCGCGATCTGCTCGTCGCCCGACTTGCGGACCTGGGCCATCTCCTTGTCGGCGGCGGCCTCGGCGCGCTTGCGCTGGTCGCTCTTGGCGCCCTCGGCCTCGAGTGCCGCGAGCTCCTCCTCCTTGCGGGCCATGAGCGTCGCGATGCGCGCGTCGCGCTGGTCGCCGATGGTCTTGATCTCGAGCCGGAGCTCGTTCTCGAGGCCGGGCATGTCGGCGTGACGACCCTCGTCGTCGACGTCGATCACCATGTAGGCGGCGAAGTAGATGACCTTCTCGAGGTCCTTCGGCGCCATGTCGAGCAGGTACCCGAGGCGCGAGGGCACGCCCTTGAAGTACCAGATGTGCGTCACCGGGGCAGCGAGCTCGATGTGGCCCATCCGCTCACGGCGGACGGAGGACTTGGTGACCTCCACGCCGCATCGCTCGCAGACGATGCCCTTGAAGCGCACGCGCTTGTACTTGCCGCAGGCGCACTCCCAGTCACGGCTGGGTCCGAAGATCTGCTCGCCGAAGAGCCCGTCCTTCTCGGGCTTCAGCGTGCGGTAGTTGATGGTCTCGGGCTTCTTGACCTCGCCGTAGGACCACTTGCGGATGTCCTCTGCGGTGGCCAGGCCGATACGAAGCTCATCGAACGTCGTTGCGTCGAGCAATTTCTCTCCTAGATTCCTGAAGTCGTTTCGTACCTGGCGGTTCAGATCTCGTCGATGTTCGACGACTCGAAGCGCGCGGAGATGTTGATGCCGAGCTCCTCCGCAGCGCGGAAGGCCTCGTCATCGGTGTCGCGGAGCGAGACCGCGGTGCCGTCGGCCGAGAGGACCTCGACGTTCAGGCAGAGCGACTGCATCTCCTTCATGAGCACCTTGAACGACTCGGGGATGCCGGGCTCCTGGATGTTCTCGCCCTTGACGATCGCCTCGTAGACCTTGACGCGGCCGAGGATGTCGTCGGACTTGATCGTGAGGAGCTCCTGCAGCGCGTACGCAGCGCCGTAGGCCTGGAGCGCCCAGACCTCCATCTCACCGAATCGCTGGCCACCGAACTGCGCCTTACCACCGAGCGGCTGCTGGGTGATCATCGAGTACGGGCCCGTCGAACGCGCGTGGATCTTGTCGTCGACCAGGTGGTGCAGCTTCAGGATGTACATGTAGCCGACCGACACGGGGTACGGGAACGGCTCGCCCGAGCGGCCGTCGAAGAGCTGCGTCTTGCCGCTCGAGTCGATGAGCCGCTCGCCGTCGCGGTTGGGGAGCGTCGAGTCGAGCAGACCCGCGATCTCCTCCTCGAAGGCGCCGTCGAACACCGGGGTCGCGACCTTGGTGCCGGGCGCGGCCTCGTGGGCGGCCTCGGGCAGGCGCTTGGCCCACGCCGGCTTGCCCTCGACCTTCCAGCCCTGCTTCGCGACCCAGCCGAGGTGGGTCTCGAGCACCTGGCCGAAGTTCATTCGACCCGGGATGCCGAGCGGGTTCAGGATGACGTCGACCGGAGTGCCGTCGGCGAGGAACGGCATGTCCTCGACCGGCAGGATCTTCGAGATGACGCCCTTGTTGCCGTGGCGGCCGGCGAGCTTGTCGCCCTCGGTGATCTTGCGCTTCTGGGCGATGTAGACGACCACGCGCTGGTTGACGCCCGAGCCGAGCTCGTCGTCGCCGTCCTGCGCGTCGAACACCTTGACGGCGATGATCGTGCCCTGCTCGCCGTGGGGCACCTTGAGGGAGGTGTCGCGGACCTCGCGGCTCTTCTCGTTGAAGATCGCGCGGAGCAGACGCTCTTCGGCCGACAGCTCGGTCTCGCCCTTCGGCGTGACCTTGCCGACGAGGATGTCGCCGGGGCGGACCTCGGCGCCGATGCGGATGATGCCGCGCTCGTCGAGGTCGGCGAGCAGGTCGGGGCTCACGTTGGGGAGGTCGCGGGTGATCTCCTCCTTGCCGAGCTTCGTGTCGCGCGCGTCGACCTCGTACTCCTCGATGTGGATCGACGAGAGCACGTCGTCCTTCACGAGGTTCTGGCTGAGGATGATCGCGTCCTCGAAGTTGTGGCCCTCCCACGGCATGAACGCGACGAGCAGGTTCTTGCCGAGCGCGAGCTCGCCGTTGTCGGTGGCGGGGCCGTCGGCGATGACCTCGCCGGCCTCGACGCGCTCACCGGCGTTGACGATCACGCGGTTGTTGTACGAGGTGCCCTGGTTCGAGCGGTCGAACTTGCGCAGGAAGTAGGTCTGCGTGCCGCCCTCGTCGAGCTGCACGGTGACCGAGTCGGCCGAGACCTCGGCGACCACACCGGCCTTGTCGGCGGTGATGACGTCGCCGGCGTCGATCGCGGCGTAGCCCTCCATACCGGTGCCCACGAACGGCGAGTCGCTGCGGAGCAGCGGCACGGCCTGGCGCTGCATGTTCGCACCCATGAGGGCGCGGTTCGCGTCGTCGTGCTCGAGGAACGGGATGAGCGAAGTGCCGACCGACACCATCTGGCGCGGCGAGACATCCATGTAGCCGATCTCGTCGGCCGGGAACAGGTCGACCTCGCCGCCCTTCTTGCGGGCGAGCACGCGCTCCTCCACGAAGTGGCCGTCGGCCTTCAGCGGCGCGTTGGCCTGGGCGACGATGTAGTCCTCTTCCTCCATCGCCGTGAGGTAGTCGATCTTGTCGGTGACCTTGCCGGCCTCGACCTTGCGGTACGGGGTCTCGATGAAGCCGAACGAGTTGATGCGGGCGAACGACGCGAGCGAGCCGATGAGGCCGATGTTCGGGCCTTCAGGGGTCTCGATCGGGCACATGCGGCCGTAGTGCGACGGGTGGACGTCACGGACCTCGACGCCCGCGCGGTCGCGCGAGAGACCGCCGGGGCCGAGCGCCGAGAGGCGGCGCTTGTGGGTCAGGCCCGCGAGCGGGTTGTTCTGGTCCATGAACTGCGACAGCTGCGAGGTGCCGAAGAACTCCTTGATCGCGGCGACGACGGGTCGCACGTTGATCAGGGTCTGCGGGGTGATCGCCTCGATGTCCTGCGTCGTCATGCGCTCGCGGACGACGCGCTCCATGCGGCTGAGGCCGGTGCGCACCTGGTTCTGGATGAGCTCGCCGACCGCGCGGATGCGACGGTTGCCGAAGTTGTCGATGTCGTCGACGTCGAGGCGCAGCTCGACCGCCTTGCCGCCGCGGCGGCCGGGCAGCGTGTCGCGCTCGTCGTGCAGGGCGACGAGGTACTTGATCGTGGCCACGATGTCCTGCACCGTGAGCACCGAGTCGGTGAGGGGGGCCTCGAGACCGAGCTTGTTGTTGATCTTGTACCGGCCGACCTTCGCGAGGTCGTAGCGCTTCGGGTTGAAGTAGAAGTTGTCGAGGAGCGCGCGCGCGGCCTCGGCGGCGACCTGCTCGCCCGGACGGAGCTTGCGGTAGATGTCCTTGAGCGCCTCTTCCTTCGTGAGGATGTTGTCCTTCTCGAGGGTGAGCGCGATCGACTCGTAGCCGGCGAACTCCTCGAGGATCTCCTCGCTCGTGAGGCCGAGGGCCTTCAGGAAGACGGTGACCGACTGCTTGCGCTTGCGGTCGATGCGGACGCCGACCTGGTCGCGCTTGTCGATCTCGAACTCGAGCCACGCACCGCGGCTCGGGATGACGCGGGCCGAGTAGATGTCCTTGTCCGAGGTCTTCTCGGGGGTGCGCTCGAAGTAGACGCCGGGCGAGCGGACGAGCTGCGAGACGACGACGCGCTCGGTGCCGTTGATGACGAACGTGCCCTTGGGGGTCATGAGCGGGAAGTCGCCCATGAAGACCGTCTGGGTCTTGATCTCACCCGTGAGGTGGTTCATGAACTCCGCGTTCACGTAGAGCGGAGCGGAGTAGGTCTTCGACTTCTCCTTGCACTCGTCGATCGTGTACTTCGGCGGCTCGAGCTCGGGGTTCGTGAACGAGAGCTGCATGGTCTCGCCGAGGTCCTCGATGGGCGAGATCTCCTCGAAGATCTCCTCGAGGCCCGTGGTCTCGGGCAGGTCCTGCCGGCCCGCCGACTTCGCCTCGGCGACGCGTGCCTTCCACGCGTCGTTGCCGACGAGCCAATCGAAGCTCTCGGTCTGGAGTGCGAGCAGGTCGGGTACCGTGAGGGTGTCGGTGACCTTGGCGAACGAGAGACGGCTTGCACCGCGTCCGTTCTTGGGAGTGGGCGTGGTCGCGTTGCGCGCAGCAGCCAAGTGAATAACCTCCATGGCCCCGTCGGGCCGGTTCACTGTCGGTAGCGGAGAGTTCAGTACCCCTCAGACACGAGCGAGTGACCGGGACCGGAAGGTCTCGACTCGCCCGGAAGCCGACCGCAATATGAAGGCATGGTGGGTCTGGGAGCGCAAACGTCAACTATATGCGATTCGACGCGCCAAGTCCAGCGAGATTCTTGATTTGTTCGCGGATGTCCGGTATAACCGCGCGTCGGCCCCGATTCGAGGAAGCCGCGAGGGGCCGATTCCCGCGAGAATCGGCCCCTCGCGCCCGGTTTCAGCGGATGCCGTCGCGCCGGCGCAGGCGTGCGGCGACGAGCGCCACGAGTCCCAGCATCACGGCGAGGGCGGATGCCTCGGCCGCGCCCCGCGCGTCGGCCCCGGTCTCGGCGAGGGCCGAGACGTCGGCGTCGTCGGCGGCGGGTGCCGCGACCGGTGCGGCATCCTCGGGGCGGGCCGGAGTGGCGGCCGGCTCGCCGGCGCCTCCCGGTTCGGCCGGGCCGGCCGGGTCATCGCCGTCGGGCGTGCCGCCGGCCGCGCCGTCGTCGGGTGCACCCGGATCGGCGGGCTCGGCCGGGGTGCCCGGCTCGGTCGGGTCCTCTTCGCCCGACGAGGCATCGAGCACCTCGATCCTCACCGTCGGGTAGTTGTACTCGCCGTCCGCGAACAGCACGTAGCGGAAGGTGTCGCTGCCGGTGAAGTCCGGCTCCGGCGAGTAGACGAACGAACCGTCCGCGTTCCAGTCGATCGACCCGTGCGCCGGCTCGGTGAGCAGGTAGGCGACGGACTTCTCGACCCCCGCGGGGGCGTGGTCGTTCGCGAGCAGACCGGGTGCGGCGACCTCGAGTGCCGCGCCCCTCGTCGTCGTGTAGGCGTCGTCGGCGCCCATCACCGGCTCCTCGCCCTCGGCGAAGATGACGACCTCGGCGGACGGCGAGTTCACCTTGCTGCGGCCGTCGGTGATCGAGAACTCGAGCCAGGCCGTGCCGGTGAACCCGGCGTCGGCCGTGAAGGTGAAGGAGCCGTCCTCGGCCATCTCGACCTCGCCGTGACCGAGCGCGGGGTACGCGACGAGCACCGCGAGCGGGTCGCCGTCGGCGTCGGTGTCGTTCGCGAGCACGCCGCCGGCGGCCGGAACGGTGATCGACTCGCCCGACTGCACGAAGTAGCGATCCGCCGTCGGCACGGGCGGCGTGTTGGTCGAGCCGTCGGACTCGACCACGTCGATCGTGATCTCGGCCTCGTTCCAGCTGACGAGCCCGTGCTCGTCGCGCACCGAGTACGTGAGCCGGTCGGTGCCGACGAACCCGGCCGGCGGGGTGTACGTCGACCAGCCGTCGCTGTACGTCTTCCACGTGCCCGCCGGGAGATCTCCCGTGCCGGCCCACTCGAGCGCGTCGCCGTCGGCATCGGTGTCGTTCGCGACCTGGCTCGGTGCGGGCAGGTAGAGCGACTCCCCCGCGACCACCGAGTAGTGGTCGTCGACCGCGACCGGGCGGTGGTTCACGCTGCCGTCGCCGACCTGCAGTTCGACCGCGACCGACGCGCTGAGGTATCCGTGGGAGTCCTTCGCGCGATAGTGGAAGGTGTCGACGCCGGTGTAACCGGGCAACGGGGTGTAGACGAAGCCGCCGTTCGCCGCCCAGGCGAGGTCGCCCGAGAGCCCGTCGGCATCGACGACGACCTCGAGGGTGTCGCCGGGTTCGGGGTCGGTGTCGTTGAACAGCAGGCCGGGGGTCTTGATCGAGAGCATCGTGTCCTGCACGACGCCGAACACGTCGGGTTCCGCGGTCGGCGTGCCGGGAATCTCATCGGGGCCGGACGGCTCGGAGCCGGGTGCGGCCGGATACAGCCACAGATACCCGTCGTCGCAGCCGACGGCCGTGCACACACGGTACTCGAGCGTGGCGGTCAGACCCGGTGCGTCGCCCGGGTCGATGTAGAACGAGCCGTCGGTGCCGAGCATCTGGACGTCCCCGTTGCCGACGTGCGCGCCGTACGGGAAGGTGAGCGAGGTGACCGGCAGGCCGTCGAGCTGGTCGTTCACGAGCAGCCCCTGGTGCCCGCCGATGTAGAGCGGGGTCTCGGGCGCGTAGATGTACGTGTCGTCGACGGCGACGGGCTGCGCGTCGACGTCGCTTCCGGTCGGCAGCACGTCGATCGTGACGGTCGCCCAGTTGCTGTCGAGGTCGTCGGCGCCGTGGTCGTCGCGAACGTGGTAGTCGAAGGTCACCGTGCCGGTGAATCCCGGCACCGGCGTGTACCTGAACGACGGTCCGCCGTTGAAGACCACGAGTTCGCCGCTCGCGGGGAAGGTGTTCTCGTTGATGCGGAACCAGTCGCCGTCGGCGTCGTAGTCGTTCGCCTGCATGGCCGGGTCCTGCACGGTGAGCGTCGTGTCCTGCACCATCTGCCAGTGGTCGTCGACCGCCACGGGCGCCGTGTTCGCGTCGCCCGCGCCCTGCGGCTCGGGCGCGAACGACGGTGCCGCGGGCTGCTTCGCCTGGGATGCCTCGGCGTCAGCGTCGTCGAGCGGCGCTTCGCCGCCCGACGGATCGCCGACGGGCAGTTGCTCGGCGACGTCGGCGACCGGCACGTCGGCTGGCGCCTCGTCGGCCGGCACGTCGTCGGCCGGCACGTCGTCGGCCGGCACGTCCTCGGCCGGCACCTCCTCGGCCGGCACCTCCCCGGCGGGCGCGTCCTCGGTCGACGCGTCGGCGGAGGGGCCCTCGGGGGTTGCGGCGTCGACGGGCGCCGACGCGGCGACCGTGCCCTCCGTCGGAACGACCTCCGCGGCGCACGCGGCGAGCGGCGCGCCCGCGGTGACGACGGCGACGGCCATCGCAAGGCCGGCGATGCGGGCGGCCGCGCGGCGCGGCATCCCCTCGTCGGCTGACTGGTGGTCTCGGAATCGCATCGGTGTCTGCTTTCGTGTCGTGATCGTGATGGTGGATCGTGCTCGAGGAAGGTGGGGGCGAGCCCCCGCCGTTCGGGTGCCGGCGGGGGCTCCGGTGGGCGACGGAGGCTCGGGTCGTCCGTCGTCCGGCCGGGCGGGCTCAGCCGCCCCACTCGACGTGCACCGTGTCGGGGCGTCCCGGCACGAGGCTCACGTCGAGGGTCGCGCCGGGCAGGGCGCGAGCGAGGTGCAGCGGCGCGAGCTGCTCCGTTCGGGTGACCGGCAGCGGCACGCCGCCCGGCATGAGCACGTGCAGGTCGAGCTCGACGAGCGAGTTCATGCCGATCATCATCGGCAGCTGGCGCGCGTCGAGGATCGTCGCCGTCGTGCGCAGGCGCTGCCCTTCGAGAGCCGGCTCGGCCTGGGCTGGCATCGAGGCGGCCATCATGCGGCTCGCCTGCTCCATCTGCGCCTTGGCCTGCGCCATGCTCGCGCCGACGTCCAGGCGCTGCTGCGCCTCGTAGCCCTGGCGGGTCAGCGTCGCGAGGTCGCGGAGGAAGCCCATCTCACACCGCCTGGTAGATCTCGTTGAAGCGGCGACCGACACCGCGGTCGGCCTGGATGCGGGCGGCCCAGCCGGCGGCCGCCGACGCCCACGACGCCTCGTCGACGCCGAACATCGCGGCGACGGCCGGAAGCTTCGTCGCGTCGTAGCCGTAGGCCGCGATGCCCTTCGAGATGCGGGCGTAGCGGTCGAGGTCGACACCCGCGATCGGGTCGAGGTTGCCGGGCTGCGGGTCGGCGGTCATCGCCTGCACCGCCTGGATGTCCATCTGCTGCCGGTACTGCTCGGACTGCGCCTGCAGCTGGTTCGCCTGGTCGATGAGGCCGGGAGCGGCCTTCACCATCTCGGCCATGTCGCCGAACTGCTTGAAGAGGTTCATGCTCGTTTCCTTCCGGGTGGTGTTCCCGGATCGTCCGGGGTGATGCCATGAGGTTCCCGCGACGGGCCGTGCCGCCGGATGGGCAGTGGCTGCTCATTCGCGACGCCCGGCATTACTCAGGGGCATCACGCGATTGCTCACCGGCCGACTGCGACACCCCCTGTGCGGGGTAGTGCGCGGCGAGGCATCCCGGCCGTACAGTGAATCGTCCCGATCACCGAAAGGCGCCGATGGCCTCGAACGATCCCGATGCGGCAGCCGGACCCGAGCCCGACCTCGACGGCGCGTGGCCGCTCGTCGGCCGTGACGGCCAGGTCGCGCGCGCCGTCGGCGCGCTGCAGGGCGGGCAGGCGCGCTCGGTGTTCCTCTACGGGCCGTCCGGCATCGGCAAGAGCCGCATCCAGTCGGCCGTCGGCGACCTGCTCGACGAGGCCGGGTGGCTCGTGCTGACCGCGAGCGGCAACCCGGCACTGTCGGCCGTGCCGTTCGCGACCGTCGCCCCGGCCCTGGCCCGGGGCATCGACGATCCGGTGCTCCCCAAGGTGAGCGACCCACTCGCGCTCTTCACGTCGACGAGCGCGACCATCGCCGACCTCGCCGGCGGACGGCGCACGGTGATCGCGGTCGACGACCTCTCCTCCGCCGACAGCGTCTCGGTGGGACTCATCGCCCAGCTCGTCGCGGCGGGCTCGCTCTCGCTCATCGCGACGCTCCCCGAGGGCGAACCGGTGCCCGACGGGGTGCTGCCGATCGCGTCGTCTGCCGACTCGGTGCGCATCGACGTGCCGGCGCTCGACCTCGACGAGATCACCGAGCTGATCGCGCAGGTGCTCGGCGCGCCGATCGCCCACCGCGACGCGGTCGAGCTCCACCGCGCCTCGCACGGCAACCCGCTCTTCCTGCGCGAGCTCGTGATCGGCGCCGTCGAGACCGGCGCCCTCGTGCGCGCGGGCGAGCACTGGCAGCTCGAGGGCGACCCGGTCGGCACGCCCGCGCTGCGCGACCTCATCCGCGCGCGACTGCGGGGCCTCGGCACGGAGGAGCGCGACGCGATCGAGCGGCTCGCGCTCTGCGAACCGCTCGGCATCGACGAGTTCGTGCGCCCCGGCGCGCCCGAGGCGCTCGCCGAGCTCGAGCTGCGCGGCATGATCCGCGTCGACGAGTCGGGCCACGGCATCGCCATCACCCTCGCGCACCCGCAGTACGCCGGCGCCGTGCGCGAGTCGCTGCCGCGCATCAGGGCGATCTCGCTGCTCATCGAGCAGGCCGATGTCGTCGAGCGGGGGCCGATGACCGTCGTCGACGAACTGCGCATCGCGATGTGGCGGCTCGACGCCGGCCGGCCCTCCGACCCCGAGCTGCTGATCCGCTCGGCCGACCTCGCACAGCGCGCCCACGACCATCGCACCGCCGAGCGGCTCGCGGCGGCCGCGATCGGCGCCGGCGCGACGGATGCCTCCGCGCACATGTTGCACGCCGACCTGCTGTGGTCGCTCGGCCGGGGCACCGAGGCGCTCGACGCCCTCGCCAACGCCGAGTCCGCGGCGCGCGCGACCGATCACCCCGAGGCGACCCTCGCGGCGATCGCCGCCAAGCGGGCCGAGATCTACGGCGGCGACCCGCTCGGCAGCGAGCGCGGCATCCGGCTGCTCGAGGAGATCGGCCGCGCCCTGCCCGAGCAGCTGCCGATGCTGCTCATCAGCAAGGCGACCCTCGTGCTGCACCTGCTGCGCGCGAACGAGGCGCTCGCCCTCGTCGACGAGGCCGCCGGCTACCTCGGCGACAGCGCCGTCGAACGCGCGCTCGTCTCGCTCGGGCGCGCGATGCCGCTCTCGCAGATGCAGCGCTCGGCCGAGGCGATCGCCGAGGCCGAGGCCGCCGTCGCGTACGCCTCGACCGAGGGTGCGCACATCCCGAAGCGTCGCGCGCAGGTGCCGTACGCGTACGCGCTCATCGAGTGCGACCGTTACGACGACGCGCGCCGGGTCACGATCGAGATGCTGCACGACGCGATCCGCAACGACGACGAGCTCACCGCCCGGCACGCCGAGTTCCTCATGGGGCGCCAGTTCTGGGCGGCGGGTCGGCTCGACACCGCCGCGCGCTGGTTCCGCGACAGCCTGAGCGGCGCCGAACTGCGCGGGCCGGCGTCGCTGCGCGGCCCCTCGCTCGGCTTCCTCACCGTGATCGCCTGCATGCAGGGCGACCTCGACCGCGCCCGCGAGCTGCGCGGCCGGTTCGAGGCCGGGTACGACCGGGAGGACACGCTCACCGCGCTCGCAGACGCGTGGCTCGCACGCACCGAGGGCGACACCGACGGCGCGGCGAAGATCCTGCTCGCCCGCGTCGAGCAGGTGCTGCCGCGCGGCGCCGTCAACGTGAGCTCGGTCTTCCTGCACAACCTCGCACGCCTCGGCTCCCGCGCCCACGCGAAGGACGCGGCCGACCGCCTCTCGAGACTCGAGCGACAGACCGGCGCCCCCGAGATCGCACGGCGCGCCCGTCACGCCCGGGCCGAGGCGGCGGCCGACGCCGCCGGGCTGCGCGCCGCCGGCGAGGAGTGGGAGCGCCTCGGCGGCCTGCTGTTCGCGGCCGAGGCGTTCGCCTCCGCGGGGCAGTCGGCCCGCGCCGACGGGCGGGGGCGCGAGTCATCCGCCGACCTGCAGCGCGCCGCGGCGCTCGCCGCCGCGTGCGAGGGGGCGCGCACGCCGCTGCTCACCTTCACCGACGGCTCGGAGCCGCTCACGCCCCGCGAGCGCGAGATCGCGTCGCTCGCGGCCCAGGGGCTGAGCTCGAACGAGATCGCGCAGCGCCTTTTCCTGTCGCCGCGCACGGTGAACAACCACCTGCAGTCGACGTACACGAAGCTCGGCATCCGCGGGCGGCGCGAGCTGCAGTTATAGTTCGCGCCCTGCAGCCGCGACCGTGCCGTGGACGGCGCCTACGCCGTGACGATGTCGGCGCGCATGCCCTCGAGCCGCTCGCCGACGGCGCCCACGGCCTCCTTCGCGACGCCGAGGTCGGCGAGCGCGGTCATGAGCGAGGCGACGACCCGGTCGAACGCGGCATCGGTGATCGCCATGTCGTGATGGGCCTCCCCGACCGACCGGCCGCTGAAGACCTGCGGACCGCCGAACGCCGCGGCGAGGAACGCGCGCTGGTGCGCCTGCAGCCGGTCGACGTCGACGCCCTCGAACCACGGCGCGAGCTCGGGATCGGCGACGATGCGGTGGTACATGACCGCCACCGCCGTGCGCACTCCGTCGCTGCCGCCGAGCTCGTCGTAGATCGCGTGCATCCGTCCTCCTCATCGGTCGTGGGTCCAGCATGGCGGATGCCTCGGGCGGACGCCTGAGCAATCGTTGCTCATTCCGCCCCCGATCCGTGGGACGATGCCTCCGTGCCCGCGAGCCCCCGCCGCATCGAGTTCGAGACCGACGTGTTCTCGTCGACCGGGTTCACGCTGCTCGTCGACGACGTCGCCCAGTCGCACGTCGACCGGGCCGATCCGACGCGGCTCTTCTTCGAGTACGTGCGCCGCATCGGCCACGTCGTCGACGCGATGGGCCTGCCGGGCGAGCCGCTGCGCGTGCTGCACCTCGGCGGCGGCGCGATGACCCTGCCGCGCTACGTCGAGGCGACCCGTCCCGACTCGCAGCAGCTCGTCGTCGAGATCGACGGCGAGCTCGCCCGCCTCGTGCAGGATCGCCTGCCGCTGCCGACCGGCGCCGACATCGCCGTCCGGGTCGACGATGCGGCATCCGTCGTCGTGGAACTCCCGGGCGGGGCGTCGTTCGACCTCGTGATCGTCGACCTCTACGACCGGCTCGACGCGCCGGCGTTCGTCGAGACGGGCGTGTTCATGGGCGGATGCCTCGGGCTGCTTGCCGATCGCGGGCTGCTCGTCGTGAACGTGGCCGACGCGGCGGGCCTCGCCCGGCTCCGTGCACAGGCCCGTGCGATCGCACGTGCCGATCCGGGCACCGATCTGCTCGTCGCGGGCGACGCGAGCGTCGTCTCGGGGGCGGAAGAGGGCAACGTCGTGCTCGTGGCGGCGCCCCGCGGGCTCCCGCCCGGGCTCGCCGGACGGCTCGCCGCGCTCGGCCCCCATCCGGCTGCGGTGCTCGAGGGCGACCGGCTCGACTTCGCACTCTGGGGCGCCTGCTGATGCTCGCGCCCGGGCGCCTGCGCTCGACGGCGGGTAGCGTGGTGACGTGACCGCCGACCCCTCGCTCGAACGCCGCCTCACCGCGAGCGGGCACGTCGCCCGACTCGAGGAGTCGCGACAGGCGCCCGGATCGTGGACGCTCTACGTCGACGGCACCCCGCAGTCGCACGTCGAGCTCGAGCGGCCCGAGTGGCTCGGCTTCGAGTACGTGCGCCGCATCGGCCACGCCGTCGACCTCGTGCGCGACGCGGGCGAGCCGATCACCGCCGTGCATCTCGGCGGCGGCGCGCTCACCCTGCCGCGCTACGTCATCGCGACCCGGCCGGGCTCGCGGCAGCAGGTGATCGAGCTCGAGTCCGAGCTCGTCGACCTCGTGCGCGAGCACCTGCCGCTGCCGCGCGGCGCGCAACTCCGTATCCGTCACGGCGATGCCCGCGAGGTGCTCGCGAAGCTGCCGGGCGGGCTCGACGGGGCCGTCGACCTCGTGGTCGTCGACATCTTCTCGGGCGCGCGCACCCCCGCGCACGTCACGAGCGCCGAGTTCTACGGGCTCGTCGTGCCGCGCCTCGCGCCGGGCGGCATCGTCGCCGTGAACGTCGCCGACGGGGCGGGCCTCGCCTTCGCGCGTTCGCAGGCGGCGACGCTCTCGCACGTGTTCCCGCACGTCGCGATCGCGGCCGACACCGGCATGCTCAAGGGCCGGCGGTTCGGCAACATCGTCATGTACGCGTCGGACGCCCCGCTGCCGTTCGACGCGATGCCCCGACGCCTCGCGAGCGACCCCGCGCCGGCGAAGCTCGTCGAGGGCGACGAGCTCCGCCGCTTCATCGCGGGCGCCCCGGTCGTGACCGACGCCACCGCGGTGCCGTCGCCGCCGCCGGCCCGCTCGATCTTCCTGACGAAGCCCGGCGGTTGACGCCTGACGCCGGGTCAGCCGATCGCAGCGGCGCGGCTCGGCGTGCTCTCGTTCCAGACCCGGTCGAGCGCGGTCACGGCGTACGTGTACGGGCGATCGGCCTCGGCCGAGCCATCCACCCAGCGCTGCACGACCCCTGAGCCGGCGCGCACGGTCGCGACGAGGTTGGCCGCGTCCTCCACGTCGATCGCGCCGGCCGCGCCGTCGACGCGGTAGATCGCGAACGAGGTCGCCCGCCGCGAGGGCGGCACGGCGTCCGACCACTGCAGGGCGACGCCGCCGTCGCCGCGCTCGGGGTCGGCGAGCACGGGCGCCCGGACCGCGGTCGCGGGCAGCCACTCCATCGCTGGCACGATCGCGGGGCGCGAGTAGTGGTCGACGAGCACGCGCGACATCGAGCCCTGCGGGTCGGCGGGCACGTGCTTGGCCGAGAAGTACACGTTGCCGTGCACGGGCGTGCCCTGCTCGGTCACGCCGCGGTCGAACGCCAGGTGGTTCGAGAGCTCGGCCGGGTCGGTGAACACCCCCGACGTCACCTTATAGAGCGCCTCACCGATGTAGAGGTGCGTGCCGCTCGTCGCGGCGACGTCGGCCCACCACGGCACGAGCTTCGCGTAGTCGGCGACGGCGAGCCCGATCTGCCAGTACACCTGCGGGTTGATGTAGTCGAGCCAGCCCTCGAGCACCCACTTGCGCGTGTCGGCGAACTGCAGGTCGTACGACTGCGAGCCGCCGGTCTCCGAGCCGAGCGGGTCGGTGGCGCGGTTGCGCCAGATGCCGAACGGGCTGATGCCGAACTTGACCCATGGCTTCAGTGCCTTGATGCGCTCGGAGATCGAGCTCACGAACGTGTCGACGTTGTGCCGGCGCCAGTCGGCGACGTCGTCGAAGCCGGCGCCGTGCGCGGCGTAGGTCGCGGCATCCGGAATCGTCTGCCCGGCCACCGGATAGGGGTAGAAGTAGTCGTCGAAGTGCACGCCGTCGAGGTCGTAGTGCTCGACCGAGTGCAGGATCGCCTGCTGAATGTGCTCCTGCGCCTCGGGGAGTCCCGGGTCGAAGTAGAGCTTGCCGCCGTACGCCCACACCCAGTCGGGGTGCACGCGGGCGGGGTGCTCTGGCACGAGCTTCGCGGGGTCGGCCTGCATCGAGACGCGGTAGGGGTTGTACCAGGCGTGCAGTTCGAGGTTGCGGGCGTGCGCCTCGTCGACGATGAAGGCGAGCGGGTCGTAGCCCGGGTCCTGCCCCTGCACGCCCGTGAGGTACTGCGACCACGGCTCGAGCGGGCTCGGCCAGAACGCGTCGGCGGTGGGGCGCACCTGCACGAACACGGCGTTGAGGCGGAACTGCTCGGCGACGTCGAGCCAGTGCAGGAACTCGGCGCGCTGCTCGTCGGCCGTGAGGCCGGTGCGGCTCGGCCAGTCGATGTTCACGACCGATGAGATCCACATGGCGCGGAGCTCCCGCTTGCGCGGACCCGTCGCCGCGGCGGGGGCGGTGGCGCCCGCCCCGGTCGCGTGCGCCGGCGTCGGTGCGAGCGACCCGACGGTCACGGTGAACGCCGATGCGGCGACGCCCGCGACGGCGAGGGTCAGGAATCCGCGGCGGCCGAGGCCGGCGGCCTCGGCATCGGCGGGGTGGTCGTGCGGCTGTGCGAGGGGCATCTTCGGTCCTCCGAGTCGGTCTGACTCGGAAAATACTTCCACACGCAGTCGATCTTGTGAAGAGTTTCTTCCAGGGCGGCTCACGCGTGCCGGAAGCGCAACTCCTGCCCGGGCCGCAGCTGCGCCACCGCGTCGAGCGAGGCCGCGGCGACGATCGCGATCACGGGATAGCCGCCCGTGACCGGCCGGTCGGCGAGCAGGATCGTCGGCTGCCCATCGCCCGACACCTGGATCGAGCCCGGCACCGTCGCCTCGCTCGCGAGCTCGCCGACGGCGCGACGCCCGAGCGCCGGCCCGACGAGTCGCACGCCGACGCGGTCGGCGCGCTCGGAGACGCGCCACGGCGTCTCGAACAGGGCGGCGCGCGCCGCGTCGGTGAACCAGTCGGCGCGGGGCCCCGGGCGCAGCGCGAGGGTCACGGTCTCGTCGGGCGGCGCGAACGCGGCCTCCTGGTCGAGCGCCGGCACGGATGCCTCGGGCTCGTCGCCGATCACGAGCTCGCGCCCCGGCCCCACCGGCTCGGGACCGAGGCCGGCCAGCGTGTCGCGCGAGCGCGACCCGAGCACCGGGGGCTCGTCGATGCCGCCGCGCACGGCAAGCGCGTAGCGCAGCCCGCGCTCGGCGGTGCCGAGCTCGAGCACCGCGCCGTCGGGCGCGCGCGCAGCCGTGTACGGCGCCACCGGGCGACCGTCGAGCGTGATCGGCCCCCAGGCGCCCGCGACCGCGAACCACGTGCCGCCGCCGACCACCCGAGCGCGGAGCCCGCCGACGAGGACCTCGAGGATCGCGGCACCGTCGGGGTTGCCGACGAGCCGGTTCGCGAGCCGTGCGGCGCCCCGGTCGAGCGCCCCGGAACCTGCGACCCCGAGGTGGGCGAGGCCCGGGCGGCCGAGGTCCTCCACGAGGGCGAGCGGTCCGACCGCCTCGATGATCAGGCGGCGCATCACCGCACCGCCTCGAATCGGACACGACGCCCCGGTGCGAGGAGCGCGGGATCGGCGCGATCGGGATTCCACAACTCGGCGTCGGTGCGACCGATCAGGCGCCAGCCGCCCGGGCTCTCCCTGGGGTACACGCCCGAGAACGCCCCCGCGAGCGCGACCGCGCCGGCCGGGACCCGGGTCCGCGGCGCGTCGAGCCGCGGCACCTCGAACGGCCAGTCGTCGCTCACGAGGTAGCCGAATCCCGGCGCGAACCCGCCGAACGCGACCCTCCAGCGCGCCGCAGAATGGCGCGCCACGAGCGACTCGGCCGACCAGCCGAGCCGCGCGGCGGTCTCGTCGAGGTCGTCGCCGTCGTACATGACGCGCACGATCGCCTCGTCATCGACCGGGCCGCGCCGATCGGCGCCGGCCGACGTCGTCGCACCCTGGACCCGGCGCACCCAGGTCTCGGCCGACTCGAGCGGCAGCCGCTCGGGGTCGACCGCCACGAGGATCGTGCGCGCGGCCGGAACGAGCTCGACGAGGCCGGGCCGCGGGTCGGAAGCGAGGGCGTCGTGCAGGGCGAGCACCTCGTCGAGCGAGTCGCACTCGACGAGCAGCGCCGCCTCGCCGCTCGGCAGCAGTCGCCCGGTCACGCGAACGCCTCGATGCGGCACCCGGCGGACTCGAGCACGGCGCGCACGGCTCGCGCGATCGCGACGGCGCCCGGGGTGTCGCCGTGCAGGCACAGCGAGTCGGGGGCGAGCTCGACCCGCCTGCCGTCGTCGGCCGCGATCCCGCCCGTCTCGGCGAGCTCGAGCGCACGGTCGGCTGCTGCGGCGGGGTCGTCGATGACCGATCCCGGCTCGCCGCGCGGGGCGAGCGAGCCGTCGGCGGCGTAGCCGCGATCGACGAACGCCTCGCGCGCGTAGGCGAGCCCCGAGGCATCCGCCGCCTGCTCGAGCGCGCTCGCGGGCGGGCCGAGCACGACGAGCGAGGGGTCGTAGGCGGCGACGGCCTCGGCGAAGGCGTGCGCGGCCGAGGCGTCGGCGGCGAGGCGATGGTAGAGCGCCCCGTGCGCCTTCACGTAGCGCACGCGGGTGCCGGCGACGCGGGCGGCGCCGTCGAGCCCGCCGAGCTGCACCACGAGCTCGGCCGCGACCTCGGCCGGGGTCGCGTCGAGCGCTCGTCGTCCGAATCCGGCGAGATCGCGATAGCCGGGGTGGGCGCCGAGCACGACCCCGTGCTCGGCGGCGCGGCGGGCGCTCGCGAGCATCGTGATCGGGTCGCCCGCGTGGAAGCCGCAGGCGACGTTCGCGCTCGAGACGAGGCCGAACATGGCCGCGTCGTCGCCGACGCGCCACGCGCCGAACGACTCGCCGAGGTCGCTGTTGAGGTCGATCGCGGGCCGCATGCTCCCATTCTGCCGCCGTGCCGGGCAGACTGGGGTCGGGGAGGCGCAACCATGCGAACCGGGTCTCGGCAGTCCACCCGCCACGCGCGCGTCGCCGCGGCGACCGGCATCGTCGCCGTCGCGCTGCCGCTCGTCGCCTGCACGACGCACGAACCGGCACCCGGCCCGACGGGCTGGACGCCGAGCCCGTCGGTCACGACGACCCCGACGCCATCGGCCGAGCCGGCGCCGGTGCCGGTCGTGCCCGCCGGCGACGTCGGGGTGGTCGCCGAGGGGCTCGACGCACCGTGGTCGATCGCGCTCGTGCCCGGCGGCGGAGTGCTCGTCTCCGAGCGCGACCGGGGCGACGTCGTCGAGGTGCTCGCCGGGGGCTCGCTGCGCGTCGCGGGCACCGTGCCGGGCGTGGCGGCCGCCGGCGAGGGGGGCCTGCTCGGCATCGCGGTGCGGCCGGCCGACGACGACCGCGGCACCGAGCTCTACGCGTACCTCACCTCGTCGGACGACAACCGCATCGTCAGGATGCCGCTCACGGGCACGGCCGGCTCCCTCGCCCTCGGCACGGCAGAACCGGTGCTGACCGGTATCCCGAAGGCCGGCAACCACGACGGCGGACGGATCGCCTTCGGCCCCGACGGGATGCTCTACGCCACCACGGGCGACGCGGGCGTGGGCGAGGCGGCGCAGGACCCCGACTCGCTGTCGGGCAAGATCCTTCGGATGACGCCCCACGGCGCCCCCGCGCCCGGCAACCCGTTCGGCACGCTCGTCTACACGCTCGGCCACCGCAATCCGCAGGGCATCGCCTGGGATGCCTCGGGCGGGATGTGGGCCGCCGAGTTCGGCCAGAACACCTGGGACGAGCTCAACCGCATCGAGCCGGGTTCGAACTACGGCTGGCCCGTCGTCGAGGGCGCCGCCGGCGACCCGCGCTACGTCGACCCCGTGGTGCAGTGGTCGACGAGCGAGGCGAGCCCGAGCGCGCTCGCCGTGATCGGCGACACGCTCTTCCTCGCGGCGCTGCGCGGGCAGCGCATCTGGACGGTGGCGCCGGCGAGCGCGGCCGAGCCCACGACGACCCCGTGGTTCGCGGGCGAGTTCGGCCGTATCCGCGAGGTGGTGGAGTCGCCCGACGGGGCGCTCTGGTTCCTCACCAACAACACCGACGGGCGCGGCTCGCCGCGCGAGGGCGACGACCGGCTGCTGTCGGTCGACCTCGCACCCGGCGGCTGATGCCGGCGTCCGTCGCGGGATTCGGCCCCGTTCGGGGGTGATCCGACCCTCCGGAAGGTCGGCGGCCGGCGCTATTCTCATCCCATGGCGGATCTCGAGCGGGTCAGGCGGTGGGCCGAGGCGCTCATCGTGCTGCACCTCGATCCCGAGGTCTGGAGCTTCGGGTTCGACAACGCCAAGAAGCGCGCCGGGCTCTGCAACTACACCGCGAAGCGCATCTCGGTGTCGCGGTACCTGGCCGCCCGGTACGACGACGACGAGGTGCACCAGATCCTGCTCCACGAGGTCGCCCACGCGATCGCGGGCCCGCGGGCCGGCCACGGCCCGAAGTGGGCGTCGATCGCCGCAGGCCTCGGCTTCGTGGGGCGGCGTACGCACGACGGCGAGGTCGCCCACGAGCTCGCCCCGTGGGTCGGCCGGTGCCCCGCCGGGCACGAGCACTACCGTTACCGCGAGCCCACGCGGCCGCTGAGCTGCGGGCTGTGCCGGCGCGGGTTCGACAGCGCGAACCTCATCGTCTGGCGGCATCGCGAGATCACCACGGCCGTGCGCCGGCGGGCGGCGAGCGCGGCGGCCGGCTGACCGTCCGCGGGGCGCGATCCGAGGCATCCGCAAGCGCTACGCTGATCGAGTGCCCGTCTCCACCGTGTCGATCCCGATCGGGCAATGGCTCGTTCCCGCAGAAGGCGTCACCTGGTGGTTCGACTCGGGATCGGTCGCCCTCGACTTCGCGACGACGGGTGCCATCGGCGGCGCGGCGGCCTCGGCCGGCGTCGAGCGCTTCCACTCCCCCGACGATCTCACCGAATGGCTGCGCGAGCGCTTTCCCGTCGCGGTCGGCCAGGCGCGTTCGCGCGACCTGTTCGACGCGGTCGCGCTGCGCGACGCGATCGCGCGGATGGCGGTCGCCGCGAGCCGCCACGAGCCGGCGCGATCGGGCGACATCGACCTCGTGAACCTCTACGCGGCGACACCCGATGTACCGCCGACGCTCGGCGGCGGATCGCGGCAGGCGGGCCGCTCGGTGCACACCGTGCCGCAGGCGCTGTCCACGATCGCGCGCGACGCCGTCGACCTGTTCTCGCCGGCGAACCTCGAGCGCATCCGCGAGTGCTCCGGCGACGACTGCGAGATCGTCTACCTCGACACGTCGCGCGCGGCGACCCGACGCTGGTGCTCGATGCAGCGGTGCGGCAACCGGGCGAAGGTCCGCGCCCACCGCGCCCGCAAGAGCGGCCGGACGCCGGCGGCGACCGGCGGCGCCCTGCAGACCACGCTCCCCGAGCCTGCGCCCGAGCCCGTCGAGCCCGACCGCGCGGCCTGACGCGCCGCCCCCGCCGGCGGATCGCCCGCCGCGTCCGCGCCGGCGGGCCCTCGTCGACCTCCGCACCGGTCCCAGCCGAGCGTGCACGCATCGCCCCGTGGCGGGGCGACGGGTGCACGCCCGAAGAGCTCAGGAAGCCGGGCGGCGCTTCGGCAGCGCGAGCAGCACGCCGGCGACGAGGAGCACCGCGCCGAAGGCCGCGGCGAACCACGCCGTCTCGCCCGGGATGTCGAGGTAGGTCGTGATGCCGAGGATGCGTGCGAGGCCCCACGGGAGCAGACCCATCTCGTCGTTCCAGAGCGTCAGCACCCGCTCGAGGCCGATCGCGCCGACGACGACCGACGGCACCACGAGCCCGGCGCCGACGGCGGCGAGCACGAAGCCGGTGGCCCGCCGCCCGCCGACCTGGGCCGTGAGCGCCCACCCCGCCGCGACGAACACCCAGACGAAGAGCGCGAAGGCGAGCGCGATGTACGCGGTGCGCAGCACGGGGTCCGTCCAGAACGCGAACCAGTACCCGCCCGGGCCCGTGAACGAGAGGGCGAAGAGCGTCACGATGCAGCGCAGCACCACGACGCCGCCGACCGCCGCGATCACCGGCCACGGCGAACGCCGTCGCACGAGTAGCCGCAGCACGAGCGCGAACACCGTCCAAGCTCCGATGACGACCGCGACGTGCGTCCACGACAGGAACGCCGTCTGCACCGCTCGCGTCGCCACGAGCAGGGCCACGGGCACGAGGAAGAGCAGCCAGCGGTCGAGGTCGAACATGCCGAGCGTCGACTCCCGTGCGCGCCAGGGGCGGGTCGACGCGATCCACGTGGCGCGCGCGGCCGCTGCGCCCGGCTTCGCGACGAGCCGCGTGCGCGCCGCGAGCATGCCGATCACGACCCACGCGAGCGCGAGCACGAGCAGCCCGCGGGCGAGCCACGCCATCACGAGGTCGCGCTCGGCCCGTTCGACGCCGAGCTGGGCGGCCGTGAGATTGAACGCCGGGTGATCGAGGTCGCCCTCGTACTGCTCGAGGTGCTCGGCCGCCCGCCGCTCGAAGGCGGCGCGATCGGCAGCCCATGCGTCGTGCGCGCCAGGTGAGAGCGTGTCGTGCCACAGCCCCTCGTGCAGGATCATCGCCCGGTAGGCCTCGAGGAGGCGCAGGGTGTCGAGCTCGTAGTCCAGGGTCGAGACGAACGCGTCGCGCAGCTCCGGCGAGCGCCAGCTCGAGGCATCCGTCGCCGTCACGACGTCGCGCATCGCCTCGACGGCGTCGACCGCCTCGGCTCCGCTCGCGATCGCCGCATCGACCCCCTCCGCGTCGCCGCCGGCTGCGCCTGCGGAGTCGCGCACGATCGAGTACATGACGTCGAGCACGGCCGAGTCCCCGGTGAGGATGTCCCACTCGAAGATCCACATCATCGGCGGCGGTTCGAGCCCGATCGCGAACACGCGCTGCTCGGCGAACTGCTCGACGTACATGCCCTGCTCGATCGCCGAGCGCGAGCGCGTCATCGCGGCGACGATCGCCTCGACCGTCTCGGGGTCGTCGGAGAACCACTCGCGTGCCCAGTCCGCGGTGATGTCGGCCACGTCGGCGTCGGGGTCGATCGCGAGCTCGGCGGCGAGCTGCGTGTTCAGCTCGTAGAGCTGCCAGAATCCGGCCTTCAGGTAGAGGCTCATGGGTCCGGCCCGCCACGGACCGCCGTCCTGGGTCCACACCCACACGCCCTCGATGCGGTCGTTAGCCGCGAGCAGTTGCTGCAGCGCCCACTGGTACTGCGTGCCGAGGTCATTGGGGAACGCCCCGAAGTTCTCGAACTCACGGCGACTCTGGAACTCGACGATGCGCCGCTGCTCGCCCTGCTCGAGCGTGTGGTTGAGCGGCAGCCAGCTGTAGAAGTCGCCGAGCGTGTACTTCGTCGAGACGATGAGCGCCGGCGAGTCGATGCCGTCGAGCACGGCCTCGTACGAGGCGTCGTTCGTGTGCATGTCGCCGACGGCGCCGACGCCGACGCTCCAGGTGCGGAAGACGACCTCCCGATCGGCCTCCTCGGCCTGACCCGAGAACGCCTCGAGCATCGTGCGCACGGCGTCGACCGTCGTCACCTCGAGCGCCGAGTAGTAGTCCCAGCCGCCGACGTCGTAGATCGCGCCGGCCTCGCCGATGCGGATGAGCACGCCGTCGAGCGCCGGCACCGCGTCGTAGAGCTCGTCGAGGCCCGCCGTGTAGACGTCCCAGAATTCGGGGTCCTCGGTGTCGAGCGTGCCGAACCGGTCGGTGAGGTAGTGCTCGAGCGGGCCCGTGAGCGCAAGCATGTCGGTGCGCAGGAAGACCTTCACGCCGAGTTCGTCGGCGCGCTCCCAGAACGGGGCGAACGCCTCGCGCAGCGCGAGCGCCTTGTCGCGGTGGTCGTCGCCGTCGGCGTAGACCGGCCCGCCGGGAGCGCCGTCGAAGGTCACGAACTCGACGAAGCCCGGGAACGCGACGGCGTTGAACCCGTTCGCGAGCGAGTGCCGCAGGAACCCGTCGAAGTCGTCGTACGCCTCGGCGAGCGCCGCGTCGTCGATGTACGGCGCCTCGGGCTGCACGACCGCCGCGAAGGCCTTCGACGCGTGCGAGTAGTCGTCGCCGAACTCCCACTCGGCCGGGTCGGGCGCGACGCCGACCGCGCCGAGGTCGGTCATCCGCAGCGGGAGCCGCGACCGTTCGTGCGCGCCGACGAGGTCGGTGAGCGGCGCGGCCGCCCGCACCTGCGCGGCGAGGTCGTAGATCGCCCGCACGGTGCCGGCCTCGCTGCGCGCGACGATGCGCAGTGCCGATGCGTCGCCGCGCAGCTCGTAGCCGTCGTCGTCCGACGCATCGCGCAGCGTCTGCGCCTGGTCGACGGCGATCGACGCCGTGCCCTCGCGGGCCGGGGCGTCGGCGACCGCGTCGAGGAGCTCGTCGACCGCGACGCCGACCCGCTCGCTCTCGGGCACGTCGAGGGTCGTGAGCTCGGGCGGCGGCACGGGCGCCGCGACCTCGGGCACGACGGCGGCGGCCGGCCGCATCTGCTCGCTCGGCTCGGTGCGGATGCCGAGCGCGTCACCGACGGCGAACGCGACGCCGAGGCCGAGGGCGACCAGCACGAGGGCGGTGACGACGGCGAGGATGCCCCGCCGCGTCGCCGTCGTCATGGGGAGATCCTATTCGGCGATGAACACGCCGTCGTGCAGTACCGGCACGACGTCCGCGACGTCGCGCTCGGCCGCGAGCCGTGCGTCGCCCGCGTAGCCGAGCTCGCGCAACCGGACCCCGCTGCCCGACGCGCTGACGAGGTGCCCCGTCGCCCGCGAGAGGCCCTCGAACGCGGCGCACGCGACGGCGGCCTCGGGCGACGTGTGGTCGATGCCGCGGGCGACGAGCGCATCGACGACGGCACCCGCGACGAGCAGGTCCTCGAGCCCGAACCGCAGGTCGGCGCCGGCGGCCTCGCGTTCGCCGGCGGCGACGATCGAGATCATGAGCCGTTCGCCGCGTTCCGCCTGGAGCGCGAGCAGGCGCTCGGCGACGGCGCTGCGGTTGCGCATCGCCGCGGCGATCACGACGACGTCGCGTGCGCCGAGTGCGTGCGCGAGCGCGCCGCCGTTCGGCGAGGGCAGAACGACCGGGGATGCCGCGACACCGACCCAGCTCGCGGGCGAGAGCGTCGGGCCGGGTGCGCCGCGCCGGCCCGCGACGAGGCCGCCGCGCTCGGCCGCGAACGCCTCGGCACCTGCACGCGCCTCGGTTCCCGCCGGCCACGGCGCGACGGCGACCCCGTGCTCGGCCGCGACGACCACGCTGGTCGTGAACGAGAGCGCGTCGACGACGACGACCGCGTGCGCGCCGGGCAGGATGCGGTCGGCGCCCGCGAGGCCCCAGTCGAACCGGACCTGGTACTTGGCCTGCCCGAAGGGCGACGTCGAATCGGTCATCGCGACAGGCTACCGGCCGAGGCCGTCGTACCTGGCGAGGTCCTCGGCGTCGGTGGCGCGTGCGGTGGCGCGTCGGGCGGCGTCGAGGGCGACGACCGGGTCGGCTTCCTGCCGGGCGTTCCGCAGTTGCCGCTCGGCCTCTGCGAGCCTGGTGCGCGCGGCCGCGCCGACCGCGCCGCCGCCGCGTTCGATCGCGGCGCGCGCGACCGCGACCTGGCCCTCGGCGATCGAGATCGCACCGTCGAGCGCACCGCGCGCCCCGTCGAGGCGTGCCTGGGCGGTACGGGCGGCCGCACGGGCGGACTCGAGCCGGTCGCGCGCAGCGCGCAGGCGATCGCGGTCGAGCATCGGGTCGCGGGCGAACGCCGCGCGGGCGACGAGCGCCGCAGCACCGTCGCCGATCGCGTCGCCCAGTCGCGTCGCCGCGTCCGCGTCGTCGAGCGCGTCCCGTTCGCTGCGGGCGGCGGCGAGGTCGTGATCGAGCTCGACGGCGGCCCGCTCGGCGTCGCCACCGGCCGCGGCGAGGGCCGCCTCGGCGCCCTCGAGCTCGCCGAGGTCGCGACGGGCCCGATCCAGTGCGTCGGCAGCCCCGGCGAGCAGCTCGGCAGCGGGCTGACCGCGCTCGACGAGGCGACCGGCCTCGGCGAGCGCCGACTCCGCTTCGGCGTGGGCCGCCCGAGCGCGTTCGGCGGCGGTGCGAGCGGTGCCGAGCGCCGATCCGTCGTACCGCGAGACCAGGCGCGCGAGCACGCCGTCCGACGCGTCGACGCGGCGACGCAGCTCGGCCTCCTCGTCGCGCAGCGCGGGCAGCTCGGCCCCGGCGCCCCGCTCGCGCCGGCGGCGCACGGCGAGCGCACCGTCGGCCTCGGCGAGCTCGACGAGCGCCGATCGGCAGAGGTCGTCGATGCGGGCGGCCCAGCCACGGCGGTCGACCGCGGAATCGGGTTCGGCGTCGTCGAGCCGCTGCTGCAGCAGGAACGCCTCGCGCAGTCGCGCCCTGGCGCGCTCGACCGCGACCCTCGTGTCCCGGGCGGTCGCGGCTCCGAACTGCGCCTCGGCGTAGGCGATCTCGCGGTCGGCGTCACGGACCGCGTCGTCGACCCGCACGATCAGCTGCTTCGCCCGCACCTCGGCCTCATCGGCCGCCGCGACGTCGCGACGGGCGCGTCGCGAGGCAGCCCGGCGCAGGGCGACGACCGCGACGACGGCCAGCACGGCCGCGGCGCCGAACACGACGAGCGAGGGCAACCACGTGGGCATGCCCGGAGTCTAGATGAGCGACCTGACGGCGATTCCCGCGACCTCGACGCCCGCCACCACGACGAGGCACTTGGCACCGGCACCCGGCCGACCTACGCTCGGCTCATGCGGGTGCTCCTCAAACTCACGCTCGACTGCACGCCCGACGCGGCGTGGCGAGCGCTGCGCAGCCCGGCGGTGCTGCGCGAGGTCGTCGCACCCTGGCTCGACCTCGCCTCGCTCGAGCCGGGCGGGCTGCCGACGGTCTGGCCCGAGGGCGGGCATCATGTGCGAGCACTCGCGTTCCGCCGCTTCCCAGCGGGCGAAGAACTCGTGGAGATCAGCTTCCCCGGCGGCCTGCCGACCGGGGTCAGGATGCTGCGCGACAGCGGGGGCGCGCTCACCGGACCGCTCGCACGCTTCGGCCGCTGGGACCACCGGATGGCGATCTCGGCACTGCCCGACGGCCGCACCCTCTATCGCGATCGCCTGCTCGCGAGCGCAGGCGCCTGGGATCCGATCGCGTGGTATCCGACATGGGCGTTCTGGCAGTGGCGCGGGCACCGGCTGCGCCGGCTCGCGCCCGGCTGGTCGTTCGACCCGCCCGGGACCGCCGACGCGGCCTCCGGCGAGCCCGCCGGCGGCGACGCGGCCGCATCGGGGGTTCGGGCATGACCGACTCCATCGGCGCGCTGCAGCTGGCCGACTGGCGCCGGCGCGTGTTCGGACTGTACGCCGGGGTCCGGCACCTGAGCGTGCACGATCCCGCGGCGGGCCACGAACTGTGGAGATCGGGGCGCGACGAGCTCTTCGCGGGACATCCTCGATCGCCGCTGCTGCCCGACGACCGGGCGCGGTTCACCGGCCTCGACATCGCCCGCTACGACCCCGACTGGCGCTTCGAGCTCGAGGTGCGCCGGCCCGAGGAGCCCGTGCGGCTGACGGTCGACGGCGGACCCGACGGCCCGATCCCGTTCACCCTCGTCGGCTCGGTGCGGCTGCCGTACCTCGGCTCGCTCGACGTCTGGCGGCTCGCCGGGTACGGCGGCGGCCTCTTCCTGCCCGTCAAGGACGCGCTCGCGGGCACCGCCGGCGGCACCTTCGGCGGCGGCCGGTACCTGATCGACACCGTGAAGGGGGCCGACCTGGGGCCGGGCGCCGACGGCGACTCGCTCGTCGTCGACTTCAACTTCGCGTACAACCCGTCGTGCGCGTACGACCCGTCGTGGTCGTGCCCGCTCGCGCCGGAGGGCAACGTGCTCAGGGCCGAGGTGCCGGTGGGCGAGCGGATGCCGCGGTGAACGGCGACGACCTCACAGCATCCGCCACCAGGCATCCGCTATGCTGGCCCACGGTGCGCGCGACGATCGCGCCGCCTGCGTCGTAGAAACGCTTCCGGGCCGGGTTCGAACTCGAGCCGCCCGATGACTCTCATACGGCGAACGGATGCGCCGACCGGCGCCTTCGCCACCTCCCCACCGCCGGGCCCACACAGCACCGCACCCCGAGTCGAACGACGGATGCGATGCGCCCGGCCGTGCCATGCCCCCGAAAGGCACCAGTGACCGACATCACCTTCGCAAGCCTCGGCGTCCCCGCGCCGCTCGTCGCGGCCCTCGCCGCCGATGGAAAGACCGTCCCCACCCCGATCCAGGCCGACTCGCTGCCCGACAGCCTCGCGGGCCGCGACGTGCTCGGCCGCGGCAAGACCGGCTCGGGCAAGACCATCGCCTTCGCGCTCCCGCTCGTCGCCCGGCTCGGCACGACGCTGGCCGGCGGCGGCCGCCGCGCCGGCCGCCCGCTCGGCCTCGTGCTCGCCCCGACCCGTGAGCTCGTCACCCAGATCGCCCGCACCATCGAGCCGTTCGCCGAGGCGTACGACCTCAAGGTGACGACGATCTTCGGCGGCATCAACCAGAAGCGCCAGGTCGAGGCGCTCCGCGCGGGCGTCGACATCGTCGTGGCCGCTCCCGGCCGCCTCGAGGACCTCATGCAGCAGGGCTACGTGCACCTCGACGCCGTCGAGATCACCGTGCTCGACGAGGCCGACCACATGGCCGACCTCGGCTTCCTCCCGGTCGTCACGCGCATCCTCGACAAGACGCCGCGCGGCGGCCAGCGCCTGCTGTTCTCGGCGACCCTCGACAACGGGGTCGACAAGCTCGTGAAGCGCTACCTCCAGAACGAGGTCCTGCACTCCGTCGACGAGGCGAACTCGCCCGTCGCCGCGATGACCCATCACGTGTTCCTCACCGACGACGCCGACACGAAGTTCGAGCTCGTGAAGACCCTCGCGAGCGGCATGGGCCGCCGCATCCTCTTCATGCGCACGAAGCACCACGCCAAGAAGCTCGCGAAGAAGCTCACCGAGCAGGGCATCCCCGCGGTCGACCTGCACGGCAACCTGTCGCAGCCGCAGCGCGACCGCAACCTCGCGGCCTTCTCCGACGGCTCGGCGAAGGTCATGGTCGCGACCGACGTCGCGGCCCGCGGCGTGCACGTCGACGACATCGAGCTCGTCGTCCACGTCGACCCGCCCATGGAGCACAAGGCATACCTGCACCGCTCGGGCCGCACGGCCCGAGCCGGCAGCGAGGGCGACGTCGTGACGATCGCGATGCCGAGCCAGCTGCACGACCTCAAGCAGCTGCTGCGCAAGGCGGCCATCACGGTGACCCCGGCGCCTGCGACCCCCACCTCGCCCGAGGTCGTGAAGCTCGTCGGCGACGTCGCCCCGTACGTGAAGCCCGCGCCCCGCACGGCTGCGCCGCAGCAGGGCGGCGGCGGTCGCTCGCAGGGTGCCAACGCCCAGCGCAAGCGCGCAGCGCGCGACGCCCGCGGGCAGGGCGGTCGCCAGGGCGAGGGTGCCGGCCGCCGCGGCGACGCGGCCAAGCACGGGGATGCCGCGGGCAAGCCCCGCCGCGACCGTTCGGGTCGTCCGGCCGAGGCGAAGGCGCACGCTCCGAAGCAGGGTTCCGGTCACAGCCGCGGCGCCCAGACGACGGGCGCGCAGCGTCAGGCATCCGGCCGGGGCGCCAAGCAGCCGCTCCGCGTCGGCAGCCTCGTCACGCCCGATCGCAACGCGCGCACGAACCGCCGCGCGCAGGGCTGAGCCGCGGGCGCACCCCGCGCACCGCGCACCGCGCAAAAGACGAACCGAGGCCCGTGGAGTCACCGCTCCACGGGCCTCGGCCGTGCGGGTCGGCGTCCCCCGACCACCGACCCGCCGTCCCGTCCCCCGACGGGATCGGACCGCGTCCCCCCAAGGAGCGGTCCAGCTTCGAAGTTCACACGCCGAGCACCGTCCGGCCGATCTCGCTGCCGACGATCAACGCGACACCGACGGCCGCGGCTCCGGCCACCGCGAGCGCCACCAACGCGGTGGTCATGTTCTTCGTGCGACGCATCGTTCCTCCTGCCCTCATCACTGATATGTCCGGATGCGGACGAAAGGTTCCCGATTCGGGGAACTTTTTCCCGCCGTCCGGACATACCTGTATGGCGGGCCGCCCACCCGCCGCCTTTCCACCCGAAGGAAACGGAGCATCCGCATGCAATTCCGAGTCGCCGCCCGCACCGCCGCGGGCCTCGCGCTGGCGTTCGCCACCGCGCTCATCCCCGTCGTCCCGGCCGGCGCAGAGACGCTGATCGACTCGGCGCCTCCCGCAGCCAAGGAGCCCGCCGCGATCGAGGAGCACTGCGCGATCGGGCTCGACGCGGTCGCGGCCGCCGACCGCGCCGGCGCCGAAGCCCCCGAGCCGGTCTGCTTCTCGTCGCTGGATGAGGTCGACCGCTACCTCGCCGAGCAGACCACCGACGACGGCAGCCGGCTCACGGCGGCCGCCGCCGCATCGGTGGCCGTCGGCCGGGTCTACAAGGACGCCGGCAAGGGCGGGTCGAGCCTCACCTTCTGGGGATCGAACGGCTGCGCCGGCGTGACGTTCGGGTTCCCGTCGCTCTCGTCGGGGTGGAACACCTCGATCAGCTCGCTGACCGGGCTCAACGGGTGCTGGGCGACCGCCTACGCCGCCACGAGCTACAGCGGCACCCGCGCCAACTGCACGCCGTACTGCGCGACGCTCGGCTCGCTCAACGACCGCGTGAAGTCGCTCGTCTTCCGCCCGACCGGTTCACTGGGCTGACGCCGGTCAGTCGACCGGGGCGGCGAGCCCGAGCGCGGCGCAGATCGAGGGGTTCGACGAGGGGACGACGGCGGCGGCGCCGTCGTCCATGACGCACAGCTGCAGGTGCTCGGGCACGCGACCGGGCGACGGGCTCACGGCCATCGGGTCGTAGTCGTCCTCGAAGAGCCCCTGCTCCCACATCAGCGTGCACAGTTCGATGGGATCGGTGGGCAGGCCGTTCGCGCCGTCCGCGACGGCCGCGCCCGAGCCCGGGTAGGTGCCGTCGGGGTTGCGCTCCGCCGCGCTCATGCAGTGCACGTACCCCGGTTCGGTCACCGGTTCGGGACTGAGCAGCACAGCCCCGGCCGTCGCCGCCACGCCCACGACGAGCGCGCCGAGGCCGCCCCAGCCGATGATGCGGTTGCGGCGGCGGCGCGCCTGCGCGGCCGGCTCCGCGCGCACGTGGTCGAGGAGCATCGCGCGGATCGCCGCGTCGCGCTCGGGTCGCATCTCGGGTCCGGTCATCCGAGCACCTCCATGTCGCCGGCCGACGCGGTCGCGCTGCGGGGCGTCTCGGGCGGCCCGGCGACGCCCGACTCCGGCCACGGCGACTCGCCGAGCGCCTCTTTCAGCTTCTTGCGGGCGCGCGAGAGCCGCGACTTCACCGACCCGATCGGCACGTCGAGCGCGGCGGCCGCGTCGGAGAGCGGGTACCCCTCGACGAGGCAGAGGTCGACGACCCGGCGCTCGGGAAGGGTGAGCCGTTCCAGGGCCGAGCGCAGCCGTCCCGAGATCCGTTCGCCGTCGATGCGCTCCTCGACCTCGCGGCTCGGGTCGACGGCGTGGGGGCCGCGGGGCACCGCCGCGAGCAGCCGGTCGTACCGGCGGGCCGATCGACGCATGTTGAGCGAGACGTTCGTGGTCACGATGAGCAACCACGGCAGGAGCGAACCGTCGACGAAGCGCACGCTCCGGCGACGGCGCCACGCCTCGAGGAAGACCATCGCCACGATGTCCTCGGCGTCGGCGGTGTTGAGCACCTGCGCGTACGCGCGGCGGAAGATGCGCGCCCGGTACCGGTCGTAGACCACGCCGAACGCCGCCTCCGTGCCCGAAGTCGCTTCGAGCCAGAGCGCCGAGTCGCTACGCCGATCCTGCTCCATGCCCGGCCAAGCCTAACCGGGCGCACGACGGTTCGAGCATTCGCGGGTCGCACCGCATGCTGCGAGAGTGCCATGCACTGATATGTCCGGATGCCGCGCAAAGGTTCCCGATCGGCCGGCCGGCCCTCGATTTCGCGGCTGGCCCGGCCTGGCTTAGTCTCGGGGCATGAGCACCGAAGTCGTTGCCGAAGTCGTCGTCCGCCCCATCCGCGATTCCGATGTCGAGGCGCTCGGCCGTGTCCACGCGACGTGCTGGCACGAGACGTACGACCACCTGATCAGCGCCGCCGCGTTCGAGAAGCTCTCGCCCCGGCGCATGGCCGACCTCTGGACCCACATGGCCGCGCGCGGCGAGGAGTACGCGCAGTTCGCCGCGCTCGTCGACGGCGAGATCGTCGGGTTCGTCGGGTCGGGCCCCGCTCGCGACGAGAACCCGCCCCGCGAGCGCGAGCTCTACTTCATCTACGTGCTCGACGCGTATCACGGCACGGGCATCGGCAAGAAGCTCTTCGATGCGGCCGTCGGCGACGACGCCGTCTACCTCTGGGTCGCCTCCGACAACCCGCGTGCGCACCGCTTCTACGAACGCAACGGCTTCACCGCCGACGGTGCCGACCAGCACGTGCCGTTCCTCGGCGAGGAGATCCACGAGGTCCGGCTGGTCCGCTGAGCGGCCGGTCGAGCATGCACCCGCTCGTGGTCGAGTAGCGACGTCGGAGCGTATCGAGACACCATGCCCACTCCCGTCATCCTCGACGTCGACACCGGTGTCGACGACGCCCTCGCGATCCTGTTCGCCGTCGCCCACCCCGATCTCGACGTGCTCGGCATCACGTGCGTCGCCGGCAACGCGTCGCTCGAGCAGGTCGTCGACAACACGCTGCGCGTGCTCGATGCCGCGGCAGCGGGAGACATCCCGGTCGCCGCAGGAGCCCACCGGCCGCTCATCGCACCGGCGCGCTCGGCCTCGCACGTGCACGGCGCCGACGGGCTCGGGGGCCTCGTCCTCCCGGCGACCCGCCGCACGGCGCGCCCCGAGCACGCGGTCGAGCTGCTGCGCCGCCTGATCATGGAGCGCGCCGAGCCGGTGACGCTCGTCGCCCTGGCGCCGCAGACGAACCTCGCGCTGCTGCTGCGCACCCACCCCGAGGTCGCCGGGCGCATCGAGCGCATCGTCGTCATGGGCGGGTCGGCGAGCGTCGGCAACGCCACCGCGGTCGCGGAGTTCAACGTCTGGCACGACCCCGAGGCCGCCGCGATCGTGTTCGATGCAGGGGTGCCCGTCTACATGTACGGCCTCGACGTGTTCAACCGCGTCTCGGTCGCCGCCGACCGGGCGCATGCGCTCGAGCGCGGCGACCACTCAGTCGGCCGCATCGTCGGCGAGCTGCTCGGCTCGCGCATCGCCTTGAGCGAGGACGAGCACGCCGAGTACACGGGCCTCATCGGCGACGCCGGCGCGGTGTGCTCCATCGTCGAACCGGCCGCGCTGCGCACCGAGCGCCGGCCCGTCCGGGTCGAGCTCGCCGGCCTCGGCCGCGGTCAGACCCTCGTCGACCGGCGCGAGTTCGCCGGAGAGGACGTGGTGCACGGACTCGTCGACCCATGGCCCGTGGTCGAGGTCGCCCTCGACGTCGATGCCGACCGCGTGGCCCGGCTGTTCCTCGACACCGTGCTCGCGCTGCCGTCCGGAGCCTGATCCGGCGCCGGCCGCACCCGTTGCCGCCTAGTGCAGGGCGCCGACCGAGGCGAGCGCCTGCGCGACGAGCACTCCGCGTCCGCCCTCCATCTCGTCGGCGACCGGCTTCGCGACGGCCTCCTGCGGCGTCATCCAGGTCACCTCGAGCGCATCCTGCCGTGGCTCGCACGTGCCCGTGACCGGCACGACGTACACGAGCGAGACCGCGTGCTGGCGCTCGTCGGTGAACGGCGAGATGCCGGGCAGCGGGAAGTACTCGGCCACGGCCGCGGGCACCGGGCTCGCCGGCAGCAGCGGAAAGGCCATCGGTCCGAGGTCCTTCTCGAGGTGGCGGAAGAGCGCGTCGCGGATCGTCTCGCCGTACATGACCCGCCCCGAGACGAGCGTGCGCGTCATCTCGCCGAGCGCGTTCGCCCGCAGGAGCATGCCGACCTCGCCGACCTGGCCGAGCCCGTCGACCCGCACCGGCACGGCTTCGACGTAGAGCAGGGGCAGCCGGCCGCGCACCTCGGCGAGCTCGAGATCGCTCAGCCAACCCGGATTCGCCGGCGGCCGGACGGCGGGTTCGTCGTCGGGATTCCAGTCGGGATCGGGGGTGCGCACGCTCATGCCTCCGATTCTGCCCCACGATGTCCGCAGCCGTCGGGGAATCCGGCACGGTCGGCGCGAATGCCTCAGCCCGCGTCGCGCCCGAGCCCGAGGCGGGCGACCGTCTCGGCGACCTCATCTTCTGGGGAGCCCTGCGCGTCGACCACGATGCCGCGCTCGCCCGGCCCCAGCGGTTCGAGCGTCTCGAACTGCGAGCCGAGCAGCGACGCCGGCATGTAGTGGCCGGTGCGATGCTCGAGCCTTCCCGCGATGAGCTCCCGGGCGCCCTCGAGGTGCACGAAGACGACGTTCGGCCGCGCCAGTCGGTCGCGGTAGGCCCGCTTGAGCGCCGAGCACGTGATCACGGCGGGCTCGCCGGCGGCCAGGTGCCCGTCGATCCAGGCTGCGATGCGATCGAGCCAGGGCCACCGGTCGTCGTCGGTGAGGGGGGTGCCGCTCGCCATCTTGGCGACGTTGGCCTCGGGGTGCAGGGCGTCGCCCTCCTGGAGATCCCAGCCGAGGCGCTCGGCGATGAGCTCGGCGAAGGTCGTCTTGCCGCTGCCCGACACTCCCATGACGACGAGCACTGGCGGGTGCTCGACCTCGATCGGGGATGCCCCGGGGGCGGCCTCGCGCGCGTCGTTCATGATCGTCCTCCCCCGCTCACGCGACGAACGGGCTCAGCGCGAGCACGCCCGCGAGGCCGACGAGGGAGATGAGGCACTCGAGCACGGTCCACGACTTCAGGGTCTGGCCGATCGTGAGGCCGAAGTACTCCTTGATGAGCCAGAACCCGGCGTCGTTCACGTGCGAGAGGAAGACCGAGCCCGATCCGATCGCGAGCACGAGCAGCGAGGTCGCACCGGCCGAGAGGTCGAGGTCGGCGACGAGCGGCTGCAGGATGCCGGCGGCCGTGATCGTGGCGACGGTCGCCGAGCCGGTGGCGACGCGGATGAGCACGGCGACGAGCCAGGCGAGGGCGAGCACGACGGCGAGGGAGCCGCCGATGCCCGAGATCGCGTCGGCGATGACCTGCCCGATCGTCGAGTCGACGAGCACCTGCTTGAAGCCGCCGCCGGCGCCGACGATGAGGAGGATGCCCGCGATCGGAGGCAGCGACGAGCCGACCGAGGCGGCGATCTCGTCGCGCCCCATGCGGCCGCCGCGGCCGAGCACGACCATGCCGACGAGCACGGCGAGGAGCAGCGCGATGACCGGCTTGCCGAGGAAGTCGACGACGAGCTTCCACGCGTCGCCCGAGGTCGGAGCGACGATGTTCGCGAGCGACGAGGCGAGCATGAGCACGACCGGCAGCAGGATGCAGAAGAGTGCGGCCCCGAACGAGGGGCGCGGCTTCGACGACACGTCCTCGCCGCGGTCCTCCGCGGTGACGAAGAGGTCGGGCACCGGGACCTTCACCCAGCGGGCGGCGAGCTTCGAGAACAGCGGGCCGGCGATGATGACGGCCGGGATCGCGACGATCACGCCGAAGAGGAGGGTCTGGCCGAGGTCGGCGCCGACGAGGTCGATCGCGGCGAGGGGCCCGGGGTGCGGCGGCACGAGGCCGTGCATCGCCGAGAGGCCCGCGAGCGTGGGGATCGCGATGCGCATGAGCGGCAGCCCCGAACGGCGCGCGACGAGGATGATGACGGGCACGAGCAGCACGAGGCCGACCTCGAAGAACATCGGGAGGCCGATGAGGGCGCCGACGCCGCCCATGACCCAGGGCAGCGCCTGCACGCTCGAGCGCGCGATGAGGGTGTCGACGATGCGGTCGGCGCCGCCGGAGTCGGCGAGCAGCTTGCCGAAGATCGCGCCGAGCGCGATCAGCACGCCCACCCCGCCCATGGTCGCGCCGAAGCCGTTGGTGAAGCTCAGGATCGTCTGCACCGCGGTCATGCCGGCCACGAGGCCGGTCACGATGGCGCCGATCATGAGCGAGATGAAGGGATGCAGCTTCACCCAGGTGATGAGCACGACGATGACGGCGATGCCGACGAGTGCGGCGGTGATGAGCTGCCATTCGGGCGCCGTGGTGGTCGGGACGACGGGATCGGCGGCGGAGACGAGCGCTGCAGCGGTGGAGAGCACGGTGGACATTGGCCTGAACTTCCTCGGTCTGGCGGACTGGGTGAGGTGACTCTACATATATGTAGGGCATATTTCAAGGCGCGCCTCATAACGCCGGGCATTTCACTCGAGCGACGCCTCGGCGATAATCAGTGGATGGATGCTTCGCCGAACGGTTCGTCCGCCCTGCACGAGCGGGTGATCGAGTCGCTGGGCGCGGACATCGTCTCCGGCCGGCTCGCCCCCGGCGCGCGCATCCTGACGACCGACATCGCCGAGCGCTTCGGCGCCTCCCGCTCGGCGCTGCGCGAGGTGGTGCGCGTGCTCGAGTCGATGGGCCTCGTGGAGGTGCGCCGGCGCGCCGGCGTCGAGATCCTGCCGCCCGAGCGCTGGAACCCGTACTCCACCCGGCTCATCAGGTGGCGGCTCGCGGGCCCCGACCGGATCGAGACCCTGCACGCGCTCAGCCAGCTGCGCAGCGCGGTCGAACCGCTCGCGGCGCGACTCGCCGCCGAGCACGCCGCGCCCGCGCAGCGCACCGCGCTCATCGCCGCCGTCACGGGCATGACCGAGCGGGCGCGCGAGGCCGACGAGGCGCCCTACCTCGAGCACGACGTCGCGTTCCATGCCGCGGTCCTGGATGCCTCGGGCAACCCGTTCCTCGCCGCCCTCGGTCCGGTCGTGGGTGAGGTGCTGCGCGGGCGCACGCAGCACGCGCTCATGCCGCACGAGGCGAACCCGACGGCGCTCCGCCTCCACCAGGAGGTCGCGTTCGCCATCACCGAGGGCCGGCCCGACGAGGCCGAACGCGCCCTCGCCGCGATCGTCTCCGAGGCCGACCAGGCGGTGCAGGCGGTCGCGGACGTGACGCCGGGCGACGCCGACGCGACCGATTCCCCGGAGGAGGGGCGATGATCATCGACGACGAGGCCGTGCTCTGGTCGGCCGCCGGCGACGACCGCGCCGATCGGCCGCTGCTGGTGCTGCTCCACGGCTACAACTCGAACGAGGGCGACCTGTTCGGCCTCGCGCCCTACCTGCCGCTGCAGCCGGTCATCGCCTCGCTGCGCGCGCCGCTCGACGCAGGGTACGGCTACGCGTGGTTCGAGGTCTTCGACGAGCGCGGCCGCATCGACGACGACTCCCCCGCGAAGCAGGCCGAGTCGCAGGCAGCCGCCGAAGCGGTGCTCGCGTGGGTCGATCGCGCCGCGCCCGGCACGCCGGTCGGTCTCGTCGGCTTCTCGCAGGGTGGCGCGCTGTGCCTCGAGCTCCTGCGCCTCGCACCCGAGCGCTTCGAGTTCGCGGCCATCCTGGCCGGCTTCGCGATGCCCGGCGAGCGCGACGGCGACGCCCGGCTCGCGATGGTGCGGCCGCCGGTCTTCTGGGGTCGCGGCACCCTCGACGAGGTCATCCCCGCGGCGTCCGTCGCCCGGACGCAGGACTGGCTGCCCGGGCACGCGACCGTCGACGCCCGCATCTACGAGGGCCTCGGTCACTCCGTCTCCGAGGCGGAGCTCGCGGACCTCACCGGCTTCCTGCGCGACCGCTACGCCGCGTGAACTACTCCGCCGAGCGCGCCGCCCGCTCGCGGTCGCGCTCGGCGACGCGCTGCTTCTCGGCGCGCACGGCGGCCTGGGTCGCGCGCTCCTCGACGAGCCATTGCGGCGGTGCCGCGAGGAGGGCCTTGATCTCGGCCGTCGTGAGCGCGTCGCTGACGCCCGCGCGTGCGAGGCCGGAGTTCGAGACGCCGAGCTTCGCGGCGACGACCTGACGCGGGTGCGGTCCCTCTCGGCGCAGCGTCGCGAGCCACTCGGGCGGGTCGGCCTGCAACGCGTCGACCTCGTCGCGGGTGATCGCGTGGTCGCGGAACTCCTCGGGCGCGGCGGAGAGCAGGATGCCGAGCTTCTTCGCCGCGGTCTCGGCCTTCATGGTCTGCGACTTCTTGGCCCGGGGCTGCTTCTCGCGCGGCTCGGCGGCCGGCGACTCGTTCTCGCTCACCCTGCAACCGTAGCCGACGGTAGCCTGAGAGGCACCGGCACGCGGGACGACGCGTGCCGGCACGACGGCGAACAGGGGGCGACATGGCGTTGCGACTCGACTACGTCGCGGGCGTCTCCCCGTCGAAGTGGCTGCGAGCCTGGGGCGAGCGACGTGCCGACCTGCCCCTCGAGGCCGCCAGGGTCGACGAGTCCGTGCAGCTCGACCGGCTGCGCTCGGGCGAGGTCGACCTCGCATTCGTCCGGCTGCCGGTCGATGCCGACGGCTTGCACCTCATCCCGCTCTGGGAGGAGCTCGCGGTCGTGGTGCTCCCGAAGGACCACGCCTTCGCCGAGGAGGCGGAGCTCTCGCTCGCCGACCTCGGCGGCGAGCCGGTCGCCCCGGTGCAGACCGACCCCGCCATGACCCTCGAACTCGTCGCCGCCGGTACCGGCTATGCGATCGTGCCGCACTCGATCGCGAGGCTCCACCACCGGCGCGACGTCGTGGCGATCCCGCTCTCCGACGGCACCTCCACCCGCATCGCCCTCGTGTGGCGGGTCGAACGCGACGACGACGACATCCAGGAGTTCGTCGGCGTCGTGCGCGGACGCGGCGTGCGCAGCTCGCGGGGCGACGAGGCGCCGACGATGAAGCCGGCGAAGGCGGCCAAGCTCGCGGCCGCCGAGCGGCGCGCCGCCGACGGCAGGGGCGGAAGGGCCGGCGGAGCGAAGGGCGGCAAGGCCGCGTCCGGGCGGGCCGCCCCGCGCACCGGTCAGGGGGCCAAGCAGCGGCATCGGCGGCGTGGCCGATGACCGCGCCGAAGCCGTTCCTCTTCCTCTCCGCCCGCCCCGAGGTCGAGGCCGTCGGGCCCGAGTACGAGTCGGTGCGCCGTGCGATGCGCCTCGATGCCGGCCGGCTCGAGCACCACCGCCTCGACGTCGAACCGCTCGGCGAGGTGCGCCTCGACGCGTTCGCGGGCATCGTCGTCGGCGGCAGCCCGTACAACGTGACGACCCCCGAGGAGCACAAGCATCCCGTCCAGCAGCGGGTCGAGGCGGAGCTCGCCGCCCTGGCGGAGCGCGCCCTCGACATCGGGTTCCCCGTGATGTTCACCTGCTACGGCATCGGCGTGCTGACCCGCGTGCTCGGCGGACGCGTCGGCACCCTCTACGGCGAGAACGCCGCCGCCGTCGAGATCGCGCTCACCGCCGACGGCGTGGCCGACCCGCTCGTCGGTACGCTGCCCGGCCGCTTCGACGCGCTCGTCGGCCACAAGGAGTCGACCGAGCTCCTGCCGGCCGACGCGGTCCTCCTCGCGTCGTCGGCGGGCTGCCCGGTGCAGATCTACCGGGTGGGCCCGAGCGTGTACGCGACCCAGTTCCACCCCGAGGTCACGACCGACGACTTCATCGCGCGGGCGCAGGTGTACCGGCACCACGGCTACTTCCCGGCGAGCGAACTGCGCGAGGTCTCGCGGCGCCTCGCCGAGGCATCCGTGACCGAACCGCAGCGCCTGCTGGCGCGCTTCGTCGAGCTCGCCGACGCGCGCTGACCGACCGGGCCGACGAGACGCATGCCGCTGGAGGCATCCACCTCGTCGACCCGTGACCGGGCCGGTCGGCGACCGGCCCGCGCCTCGTCAGGCGGTGCTCTTGCTGTTGCCCCGGGTGATGAGGCCCCAGATCAGCAGCACGACGATCGACCCGGCGATGGCGAGCAGCCACGTGCCGAGATCCCAGAACTCCGTCAGGGGGCGGTTGAGGATGAGGCTGCCCAGCCAGCCTCCCAGCAGGGCGCCGACGACGCCGAGCAGCAGCGTGACGAACCAGCCGCCGCCCTGCTTGCCGGGCAGGATCAGCTTGGCGATGGCGCCGGCGATGAGGCCGAGCACCAGGAAAGCGAGGAAACTCATGGCAGCTCCTTCGATTCGGATGCCTCAACCGAACCACCGCGGGCGACGCGCGGCAAGGGCTTGTGCGGCGCGGCGCCGACACGGTATCAGTGCGGTCACGCCGGCTCGGGCAGCGGATACGCGCGCCGGAGCACCATGCGCTGCCCGAGCGTCCACGCGACGGTGACGAGCAGGTAGAGCGCGGCTGCGAGCGGAACGAACATCGCGACCACGGCGGTCGCGTACTGCAGCAGGCCGAGCATCCGCACGGCGGCGGGGTTCGCGAGCGGTGACGCGGATGCCTCGCCGGGGACGCGCCCGGCCGGCGGCGCCGTCGACACCGGTGCGCGGAACACCCGCCGTGTCGTCTCGCCGACGAGGGCGATCGAGACGACGACGATCGCGAACACGGCGAGCGCCGACGGGGTGAGCGTGCCGACCGTGAGCATCCCCGCGAGGCTCGAGCCGAGGGGCACGCCCGCCAGCGTGTGCTGCAGCAGCGCGTTCGGGTGACCGGCGATCGCCTGCAGCACGAACAGGGCGTAGATCACGCCCACGACGGGTGCCTGCGCCAGCATGGGCAGGCAGCCCGCGAGGGGCGACGTGCCCTCGTCGCGGTAGAGCGCCATCATCTCGCGCTGGAGTCGCTCGGGCTGCTTCGCGAACCGGCGCTGCAGGGCGGCGAGCTTCGGCGCGAGCCGGGCCCGGCCCTGCTCGGCCTTCGCCTGCGAGACGCCGACGGGGATGAGCGCCGCACGCACGAGCAGCGTGACGAGGACGATCGCCGCCGCCGCGCTCGCGACGCCGATCAGCGGCTCGAGCAGGTCGGCCAGGCCGATGAGGAGGTCGTGCGCTCCGTCGAGGAGCGCGGCGATGGGAGGAAAGCTGTAGAGGTCCAAGGTGTGATCCGTTCGCGGTCGAGGAAACTGGGTTCCGTCTGGCCGCGCGGACGCTGCGACGTCGAGCCACCGGTCGACGAGTCATCCGTCCGGTCGTCCGCCCACGGCGGGTCGCCGCCGGTGGGGTCGCCGACCGTCGGCGGGTCGCCGTCGGCAGGCCCGCCCGCGCTCGGCGGGCGTTCGATCGTCGCGCGCTACGCGGCCGCGAGGCCGCGGCCCGGTGCCCTCGGCCGTGCTCGTCCTGGGGCGTCGGGGTCGCTCTGCGAGAGCAGCGCACCCGGATCGGCGGTCTGCCGCAGGCGTCGAGCGGCGCCCGAGGCGTCCGCCGCGACGAGCGCGGGCAGCGCCCGGACCGCGAGCACGACCACCGCGAGCGCGGCGGCGCCGACGACGCCCACGAGCAGCACCGCGAGCGTCGCGTTCGACGCGAGCGCGAGCTCGAGCGAGGCCTGGAGGTAGCGGAAGAGCTCGGCGATCAGCTCGATCACGGCGGCGCTCCCCTCATCGATCGTGCCCGCCCTCCGACGTGGGCGGGACGCGATCAACGCTAACACCCGGCGGCTGCGAGGCGGCAGACTGGCGGGGTGACCCGGCCCGTGCGCCCGTGGGTGCTGCACGTCGACCTCGACCAGTTCATCGCAGCGGTCGAGGTCCTGCGCCGCCCCGAACTCGCCGGGCGGCCGGTGATCGTGGGCGGGCGCGGCGACCCGACCGAGCGCGCGGTGGTGTCGACCGCCTCGTACGAGGCGCGCGAGTACGGCGTCGGGTCGGGGATGCCGCTGCGCATCGCCGCGCGCAAGGTTCCGGATGCCGTCATCCTGCCGGTCGACGCCGAGGCGTACCTCGCCGCCTCCGACGAGGTGATGTCGACGCTCCGGTCGCAGCCGGGCGCCACCGTGCAGGTGCTCGGCTGGGACGAGGCGTTCGTCGGCGTCGAGCTCGACGACCCCGAGGCCTACGCACGCCGCCTGCAGCAGGCGGTGCTCGACCGCACGGCCCTGCACTGCAGCGTCGGCATCGGCGACACGCTCGTGCGGGCGAAGGTCGCGACCGGGTTCGGCAAGCCGCGCGGGGTGTTCCGGCTGACGGCCGACAACTGGCTCGAGGTCATGGGGCAGCGCCCCACGCGGGACCTCTGGGGCGTGGGCGCCAAGATCTCGCGTCGGCTCGCCGGGCACGGCATCACGACCGTGGCCGAGCTCGCCGCTGCCGACCCCGAGGTGCTCGCCGCCGAGTTCGGCCCGCGGATGGGGCCCTGGTACGGCGAGCTCGGGCGCGGGGAGGGCTCCCGCGTCGTCGACGACACGCCATGGGTGGCCCGCGGGCACAGTCGCGAGACGACCTACCAGCGCGACCTCACCGACCCGGCCGAGGTCGACGCGGCCCTGCACGCGCTCTTCGAGCAGGTGTGGGCCGACATCGTCGCCGAGGGACGACCCGTCATCGGCGTCACCCTGAAGGTGCGGTACGCCCCGTTCATCACGACGACGCACCAACGCAGGATCGCCACGACCGGCGATCGCGACGTCGCCCTCGCGAGCGTCGAGGCGCTCGCCGGCGACCGCATCGAGCCCGGACGGCCCGTTCGCCTGCTCGGCCTGCGCCTCGAGATGCCGATGCCGGAGGAGGCCCGGGAGGGGCACACGCCGACGCGCAGCGGGTGGTGAGCGCGCTCGGCCGTCGCCTGCTCAGTCCTCGAGCAGCCGCTCGAACAGCACGTGGTCCTGCCACTCGCCCGCGATGCGGAGGTAGCGCCGGGCGAGCCCGAACCGCTCGAAGCCGTTGCGCTCGAGCACCCGCTGCGAGGCGAGGTTGTGCACGAGGGTGCCGGCCTGCACCCGGTGCAGGCCGGCCGCGCGAGCGTGGTGCAGCGCGATGCCGACTGCGGTCGTCGCAAGGCCCTGTCCGGTGAACCGGCCGTCGACCCAGTACCCGAGGTGGGCGTTCTGGAAGACGCCGCGCACGAGGTCGGAGAGGTTCACGCGGCCGACGATCTCTGCGCCCTCGTCGCCTGCGGCGAGGACGAGGGGAATGAGGGCGCCCGCCTCGAGCCGGAGCATCGCGCCCGCGACATCCCGTTCATGCCATGACGTCGTGAAGAACTCTGGGGTGCGCAGGGGCTCCCACGGTGCGAGGTGCTCACGATTGCGCTCGTAGGCCGCGGCGAGCGCGGGGCCGTCGCCGGGTGCGAGCAGGCGCATCACGACCCCGCCGTCGAGTTCGACCGGTTCGAGCATCCGCGCCTCCCGCGTTCACGACTCACGCTGAAACGACGAACCCCGCGACCTTGCGATCGCGGGGTTCGGTGGCGGTGACGGTGGGATTTGAACCCACGGTAGGGGGTTACCCTACACAACTTTTCGAGAGTTGCACCTTCGGCCGCTCGGACACGTCACCGGGATCGATAGTAGACGACGACGGGCCCAGTACCAAAACGAGGGCGCCTCACGCCGCGGCGATCGCGCGGGCGATCGCGGTCGCGTCCGCACCGACGCCCATGAGCAGCGGCGACCGGCGGGTCGTCATCCAGGGCACGCCGATGAACCACAGCCGGGACGAGCGAGGGCTGCGCCCGCCCTCCTGCACCGGGAACCCGTGGTCGTCGGTGACGCCGTCGAGCTCGATCCAGCCGTAGTCGGGTCGGTAGCCGCACGCGACGATCACTGCGGCGACCCTGGCCAGCCGTGGCGGCGCGACCGCCACGGGAGCAGGCGGATCGGCGGGCAGCTCCTCCGGGCCGGGCAGGCCCCACCCGGCCGAGATCGCAGTGGCCGCCTGCCAGACCTGGCGATAGGCCTCGTCGCCCTTCGCGACGGAGGCGGCGAGGTCGTCGGCCACGACGAGCCGATCGCCGTCGATGGCGAGCACGCGGCCGCAGAGGTGCACGCCCTCGTCGGCGAGCGTGCGCAGGTTGAGGTCCTGACCGCCGTGGTTGCCGGTCACGAGCGGATTCGCAGCGACCCGCACGGCGACCGAGGGCTGGTCGGCGAGCGTCTGCTCGAAGAAGCCGGCCGCCTCGAGCCAGTCGATGCCGTCGCGGCCGGCGACCCTCCGCGGGATCGCCGGGGCGGATCCCGCCGCCATCACGACCTCCCGGCCGGCGGCGAAGAGCTCGTCGGCCAGCTGCGCCGCGCTCTGCCCGCCGCCGACGACGAGCACGACGCCGTCGGGCAGGTCGTCGGGCACGTCGTCGGGCGACCTGTAGTCCGTCGAGCCGAGCACGGGCATCCGATGCGCGAGCTCCTGCGCCCACGCCGGGCGCCGCTCGTGCTGGTAGGCGCCGGTCGCGACGACGACACGGCGGGCGCGGATGCCTCCGGCCGGGGTGTCGGCGACCAAGGCGTCGTCGCCGTCGAGGCGGAGCGCGGTCACCGGGCGATGCTCCTCGACGGGCGCGCCGAACGAGGCGGCGTACCGCTGCAGGTGCGCGATGACCTCGTCGCGCGACAGGTAGCCCGAGCCGTACGGCCCGTGGTACTCGCCGCCCGGCAGCCGGATGAAGTGGTTCGGGGTCACGAGGTGGAACGAGTCCCACCGATCGGCCCACGTGCTGCCGACCGTCTCGCTGTCGAGCACGACGTGCTCCACGCCCTCGGCGGTGAGTTCGTGGCTCATCGCGAGGCCCGCCTGGCCCGCACCGATCACGAGCACGTCGACGTCGGCTCGCATGTCTCGACGGTACGCCCGCGTGCGACGAGCCGCGACTCCCCCGATCGGGAGGTGCGCGGCCCGCCGCGGCGGCGATCCGCGGCGGGCGGCCTGCTGCGTCGGCCTGCTGCGTCGGCCCTCGCTGCGGCGGCCGTTCGCACCGGTGGTGTCGGCGGCCACGGGTAGTCTCTGGGCATGGCCCGCCCCACCTCCTCCTTCCGCTGCACCGAGTGCGGGTGGACCACCGTCAAGTGGGTCGGCCGCTGCGTCGAGTGCCAGCAGTGGGGCACCGTCGTCGACGCGGCCGAACAGACCGGCATCGTGCGCGGGCTGCAGGCCGTGAAGGTCGGCGAGGCGCGCTCGGCCCGGCCCATCGTCGAGGTCGAGACCACCGACGCGGCGCACCGGCCGAGCGGCATCGGCGAGTTCGACCGCGTGCTCGGCGGTGGCATCGTCGCAGGGGCGGCCATCCTGCTCTCGGGCGAGCCCGGCGTCGGCAAGTCGACCCTGCTGCTCGAGGTCGCCGCCCGGGTCGCGGCCACCGGCCGCCGGGTGCTCTACGTGACCGCCGAAGAGTCGACGGCCCAGGTCCGCCTGCGGGCGGGTCGCACCGGTGCGCTGCACGGCGAGCTCTACCTCGCCGCCGAGACCGACCTGGCGACGATCCTCGGCCAGATCGATGCGACCTCGCCCGAGCTCCTCATCGTCGACTCGGTGCAGACCGTCTCGTCGTCGCTCTCCGACGGCCTGCCGGGGCAGCCGAGCCAGGTCCGCGAGGTCGCCTCCACGCTCATCCGGGTCGCGAAAGAGCGGCAACTGCCGCTGCTGCTCGTCGGCCATGTCACGAAAGACGGCTCGATCGCGGGGCCGCGCCTGCTCGAGCACCTCGTCGACGTCGTCTGCCAGTTCGAAGGCGACCGGCAGACGGCGCTGCGCTTCGTGCGCGCGCTCAAGAACCGGTTCGGTCCCACCGATGAGGTCGGCTGCTTCGAGATGACGGGCGAGGGCATCGCCGAGGTGCCCGACCCGTCGGGGCTGTTCCGCTCGACCGGGCGACGCGAGGTGAGCGGCACGTGCGTGACGGTCGCGCTCGAGGGCCGCCGCGCGCTGCCCGTCGAGGTGCAGGCGCTCGTCGTCGCGACGAAGGCCCCGCAGCCGCGTCGCGTCGTCAACGGCGTCGACCCGTCACGCGTGGCGATGATCATCGCGGTGCTCGAGCGGCGCGCCGGGCTCAAGGCACTCGGCGAGCACGACGTGTACGTGTCGACGGTCGGCGGCGTGCGGCTCGCCGAGCCGGGTGCCGACCTCGCGATCGCCGTCGCCATCGCCTCGGCCATGCGCGACGCCGCGGTGCCGCACGAGCTGGCCGCCTTCGGCGAGATCAGCCTCGCCGGCGAGGTGCGGCCGGTGACCGCCGCGAAGCAGCGCACCGCCGAGGCTCGCCGTCTGGGCTACACGACGATTCTCGACGTCGAGGCCGGCAGCGTTCGCGCCGCCGTCGCCCGGGCGATGCTCGCGTCGACCGACTCCCGCCAGCGCGAGCTCGACGCGGCGTTCTGACGCGTCGTCGGCACCGGGAGTTCGCCGGGTCTCACCCGACTCGGCCGGCGCGCGGTCGGTCGGTCGGCACCATCCCGGATGCGGGGTGCTCCTGCTCGGAGTTGCAGGACTATTCGGCGGGCACCCGTGCAGACGGGGCCGCCGGCCCGCTCATCCTGCAACTTCGAGCCACTCGGATCTCCGGGGCACGCAGCGTGCCGGAGGCGCACGCAGCGTGCCGGAGGCCGGGGCTCCCCGCAAGGAGTTGCAGGACTATTCGGCGGGCACCCGTGCAGACGGGGCCACCGACCCGCTCATCCTGCAACTTCGAGAAGCCGCGTCAGACCTCGAGTGCGCGCAGCAGCTCGGCGGGCGATGCCTGCATGGGATGCGGCCCGGCGATGTCGAGGAACACCGTCGTGATCGTCGACTCGTGGCGCTTGAGGAACCCGCGCAGCCAGGCGGGGCTGTGCAGGCCGACCGCGGGCGGCAGGTTCGCCGGCTTGTTCACCGCGTCGCTGAAGAGCAGCAGCGCGACCTCACCGGTGTTCGGGTCGCGGTACGTCCACACCTCGCCGCCGTCGAGCGGCCTGTCGCGCGGACCCGGCTTGATGAGCGGCACGACCGTGTTGCCGTTGCGCAGTGCGAGGGCGACGGCCGCCATGTCCTGCCGTTCGAGCGCCTCGGCGAGCGCCTGCGAGCGGAACTCGACCGGCGGCTTCGCCTTCTTCTTCGCCTTGCCTGCCATGCCTTCCAGCGTAGCCGGGCCGCCGTGCCGGGGAGTCCGCCGGGAACGGGGCCGCACTCGCGGGCGACGGTCGGGTATCCGTCGGATCGAACCACGAGTGCGACCCCCGGGTGATCTCGCCCTGCCAGGCCCTCGACCATCCCTGCACCCGAGTGTCCCCCGGTTCGCTCCGTTCGGGGTACGCCCAGTTCGAGGGTCAGTGCCGGTCCGGCGAGAGCGGCGACCTCGAGCGACACCGTCAGTAGAGCAGGAACTGCTTCTTCTCGGCCGAGTCGAAGCCGTCGATCGACACCGCCAGGTAGTACGAGGCGCCGCCGGCCGGGACCGACTCACGGGGCCCCTCGCAGGTGTCCTTGCTCGAACGCGTGCGGTCCCAGGCGATCGGCGAGCTCGACGAGATCGGCTTGCCCGGCTGCAGCGACACCTCGGCGTCGATCGCGTCGACCTGGCAGTCGGTCGACGTCCAGTAGACGTCGTCGCCGCTCGTGATCGTGAAGACCTGGGCCTTCGTGCCGGCGTTCAGCACGCACACGTTCTTGCCGGTGTTCTCGATCGTCACCGAGAGCTGCGGCTGCTGGCCGGCCTCGTACGACGACTTGTCGGTGATCGGCTCGACCACGATCTGCTCGGGTGCGCAGGGGTCGCCGTCGGCCGCGGTGGGCTCGGTCGGAATCGTCGTCGACTCGGGGTCGCTCGTCTTCGTGGCGTCCGTCGCGGCCGGCTTGCCGTCGCCGGTCGAGGGCTCTTCGCCCTGGCTCGCTCCCGGCCGCACGATGATGAGCACGATCGCGGCGACGACCGCGAACAGCACCAGCAGCACGACGACCCGACGGCGCCGGTACACCTGAGGTGACGGGCGTCCGGCCGGAGGGTTCGTCGACATGGTCACAGGGTACGACCGAGCGGCGCCCAGCCCGACGCACCCGGACGGCGGGTTTCGACAAGCTCCCGGAGGACGGTTCAGAGTCGTTTCAGCATGCGGGTGTTGCCGAGCGTGTTCTGCTTGACGCGGGCGAGGTCGAGGAACTCGGCGACGCCCTCGTCGTGCGAGCGCACGAGCTCGGCGTAGACCTCGGGGTCGACGGTCTCGGCGCCCATGTCCATGAAGCCGTGCCGCCCGAAGAACTCGACCTCGAACGTGAGGCAGAACAGCCGTGAGAGGCCGAGCTCGCGGGCGTCGGCCTCGAGCGCGTCGAGCAGTGCGTGGCCGACCCCCCGGCCGAGCCAGTCCTCGCCCACCGCGAGCGTGCGCACCTCGCCGAGGTCCTCCCACATGACGTGCAGCGCCCCGGCCCCGATAATCCGCCCGTCGGCCGTCTCCGCGACGCGGAACTCCTGGATGGCGCCGTAGAGGTCGACCCGCTCCTTGCCGAGCAGGATGCGTCGGGTGACGAACGGCTCCACGACGTCGATGATCTTCGGCACATCGCTCGTGCGCGCACGGCGCACGTGGAACTCGGTCGTCATCCGCCCATCGTATTGCCGCGTGGGTGACGATGACGACGGCGGGCGGACACGACGAGGGGGCGGATGCCGCAGCATCCGCCCCCTCGTATCGTGTGCGCTACTCGCCCGATGCGGCCGCGAGGTCGGGCGTGGCCGTGCCGGTGCCGAGGGCGGCGTTCGCGTTCACGCCGACGTTCGCCGGCAGCGCCCGCTGCGACGTCGTGAAGACGAACTCGCCGTTCTGGAAGTCGACGTGCACGTGGTCGCCCGCGTTGAGCTCGCCGTGCAGGATCTTCTCGCTCAGCCGGTCTTCGACCTCGCGCTGCACGGCACGGCGAAGCGGGCGGGCGCCGAGCGCCGGGTCGAACCCGACCTCGATGAGCCGCTCCTTCGCCGCCTGCGTGAGCTCGATCGTCATGTCGCGGTCGAGCAGGCGCTCGCTGAGGCGCTTGAGGAAGAGATCGACGATCTGCAGCAGCTCGGGCTTCGAGAGCTGCGGGAACACGATGATCTCATCGACGCGGTTGAGGAACTCGGGCTTGAAGTGCTTCTTGAGCTCTTCGTTGACCTTGCCGCGCATGAGGTCGTACCCGGTGCGGGTGTCGCCCTCGAGCTGGAAGCCGACCGGCCCGCCCGAGATGTCCTTCGTGCCGAGGTTCGTCGTCATGATGATGACGGTGTTCTTGAAGTCGACGACGCGACCCTGACCGTCGGTCAGACGACCCTCCTCGAGGATCTGCAGGAGCGAGTTGAAGATGTCGGGGTGCGCCTTCTCGATCTCGTCGAAGAGCACGACGCTGAACGGCTTGCGGCGGACCTTCTCGGTGAGCTGGCCGCCCTCCTCGAAGCCGACGAACCCGGGAGGGGCGCCGAAGAGCCGCGAGACGGTGTGCTTCTCGCCGTACTCCGACATGTCGAGCGAGATCATCGCGGCCTCGTCGTCGAAGAGGAACTCGGCGAGCGCCTTCGCGAGCTCGGTCTTGCCGACGCCCGTGGGGCCGGCGAAGATGAACGAGCCCGAGGGGCGCTTCGGGTCCTTCAGGCCCGCACGGGTGCGCCGGATCGTCTTCGAGAGGGCGGAGATCGCCTCCTCCTGGCCGATGACGCGCTCGTGCAGCGCCTTCTCCATGAAGACGAGCCGGCTCGACTCCTCTTCGGTGAGCTTGAAGACGGGGATGCCGGTGGCCTGGGCCAGCACCTCGGCGATCAGGCCCTCGTCGACGACCGCGGTGGTCTTGACGTCGCCCGACTTCCACTGCTTCTCGAGGCGCAGACGCTCGCCGAGCAGGTTCTTCTCCTCGTCGCGCAGCGACGCGGCCTTCTCGAAGTCCTGCTCCTCGATCGCCGTCTCCTTCGCGGCGCGGACCACGGCGATCTTCTCGTCGAACTCGCGCAGCTCGGGCGGCGACGACAGGATCGACAGGCGCAGGCGCGCGCCGGCCTCGTCGATCAGGTCGATCGCCTTGTCGGGCAGGAAGCGGTCGCTGATGTAGCGGTCGGCGAGATTCGCCGCGGCGACGATGGCGCCGTCGGTGATCGACACCTTGTGATGCGCCTCGTAGCGGTCGCGCAGGCCCTTGAGGATGTTGATCGCGTGGGGCAGGCTCGGCTCGGCGACCTGGATCGGCTGGAACCGGCGCTCGAGCGCGGCGTCCTTCTCGAAGTGCTTGCGGTACTCGTCGAGCGTGGTCGCACCGATCGTCTGCAGCTCGCCGCGGGCGAGCAGCGGCTTCAGGATCGACGCGGCGTCGATCGCGCCCTCGGCGGCGCCGGCACCCACGAGGGTGTGGATCTCGTCGATGAAGACGATGATGTCGCCGCGGGTGCGGATCTCTTTGGTGACCTTCTTCAGGCGCTCTTCGAAGTCGCCGCGGTAGCGGGAACCGGCGATGAGCGAGCCGAGGTCGAGCGAGTAGAGCTGCTTGTCCTTCAGCGTCTCGGGCACCTCGCCCTTGACGATCGCCTGCGCGAGCCCCTCGACGACGGCGGTCTTGCCGACGCCGGGCTCGCCGATGAGCACGGGGTTGTTCTTGGAGCGGCGCGAGAGGATCTGCATGACCCGCTCGATCTCCTTCTCACGGCCGATCACCGGGTCGAGCTTCGACTCGCGAGCGGCCTGCGTGAGGTTGCGGCCGAACTGGTCGAGGATCTGCGAGCCGCCCTGCGGGGTCTGCTGCTCGTTCGCGCCGACCTGCACCTGCTCCTTGCCCTGGTAGCCCGAGAGCAGCTGGATGACCTGCTGGCGCACGCGGTTGAGGTCGGCGCCGAGCTTGACGAGCACCTGGGCGGCGACGCCCTCGCCCTCGCGGATCAGGCCGAGGAGGATGTGCTCGGTGCCGATGTAGTTGTGGCCCAGCTGCAGCGCCTCGCGGAGCGAGAGCTCGAGCACCTTCTTGGCGCGCGGCGTGAACGGGATGTGCCCCGTCGGCTGCTGCTGGCCCTGGCCGATGATGTCCTGCACCTGCTCGCGCACCGCGTCGAGCGAGATGCCGAGCGATTCGAGCGCCTTGGCGGCGACGCCTTCACCCTCATGGATGAGCCCGAGCAGGATGTGCTCGGTGCCGATGTAGTTGTGGTTGAGCATCTTGGCCTCTTCTTGGGCCAGGACGACGACACGACGGGCTCGGTCGGTGAATCTCTCGAACATGCTCTACTCCTCACGGCCCCACTGGGCAGGGGACGTCGTTACATCGAGCGTAAACACTCGGGATGCCTCGTGGGCCGGTGTTCGCCGTGGGCGCATCGCGATGCAGTGGTTGACGCGAGACCGCGGACGGGTCATTGTTATCGATATTCGATGTTAATGATTTTCGATATGGAGCTGCGAATGTCCCTCATCGCCGACACCCGACTCAGCCGGAGCGACCAGGCCGGTATGTTCCTGACCATCGCCATCGCGGCGGTGGCGATCGTCACCACCGTGTGGCAGGCGGTCGCGCGCCTCGTCGAAGTGGTGCCCGGCCGCGACGTCCCCGTCCTCGTCCCGTTCATCGGCGAGGCGGCGACACTGCCCATCGGCCCCGACGGCGCCCCGATCGAGGTCGACGTCGAACAGGCGGTCGTGACGGTGCCGCAACCGGCCGCCGCGACGCAGTTCGCCCTCGTCGCCGAGCCGATCGTCGTCGCGCTCGCGGTCACCGCCGGGGTCGTGCTGCTCGCCCTGCTCTGCTGGAACCTCGCCAGGGGGCGGGCGTTCACGCGCGCGAACACGCGCATCATCTGGTGGGGCTCGGCCGCGATCACGGCCGGATGGGTGCTCGGGTCGCTCTTCCAGACCATGTCGGTGAACGGGGCCCTCTCGGCCGTCAGCGAGTACACCTACGACGGCATCACCTTCTCGATCAGCTGGGTGCCGTTCTTCGCGGTGCTCGTGCTCGCCGTCGTCGGGGCCGCATTCCAGGTCGGCGAGCGGCTGCAGCGCGACGCCGAGGGCCTCGTCTGATGGCCCCCGCCGAACCCGACGAGGCCTCCGACGTGCACTGCCGGCTCGATGAGCTGCTCGAGGCGAGGGGCATGACGCTGACGAGGCTCAGCGAGCTCGTCGGGGTCTCGATCGTGAACCTCAGCGTGCTGAAGAACGATCGCGCCAGAGCCATCCGGTTCTCGACGCTGCAGGCGATCTGCGAAGCGCTCGAGTGCGAGGTCGGCGACCTGCTGGTCGTGCGCCCGCGCTGAACGACGACGGGCCGCCGGGCCAGGAAATCAGATCCTGCCCCGACGGCCCGTCGATCGGTCGCCCGGCGTTACGCCTTCACCGTACGGCGGCGGCGCATGAAGAGCAGCAGGCCACCCGCGGCGATCACCGCGAGGCCGACCCAGCCGGCCGTCAGGCTCGCGCCCGTCGACGGCAGCGGCGGCTGCTCGGGCGTGACCGGCGCGCAGTCCTCGCTCGACGACGAACCGTTCCAGAACTCGATCGTCGCCGAGTTCAGCGTGCCGCTGCCCTCGTCGCTCGAGCCGACCGCGCAGTCGGCCTGGTCGGAGGTCACATCCGACGCGACGTCGGCGGTCACCTCGACGGCGTAGACGTGCTCACCGCCGGCCGGCAGCACCGCGGTCGTGACCGCGATGTCGTCGATGCCGTCCCAGTCCGGGTTGATCTCGATGCCCTCGGGGCCGGTGATCTCGGCCGAGATCGGCGTGATGCCGTCGCCGAACTTCAGCTCGTCGGTGAGGTCGTACGACTCGTCCGTCGCCGACAGGCTCGTCACGGTGATCGTGTACGAGACATCCCACGTGCCGTCGCCGTTGTCGACGGCCGGGCCGTCGACGGTCTTGGCGATGTCGAGCGGGCCGCGTGCGACATTCTCGATGTCGCAGGCGATCAGGTCGCCCGGCTGCACCGTGAAGTCGCTCGCGTCGATCGGCGACGGGCCGGCCTCGCCGACCGGGTCGACCGTGCACACGAGGTCGCCCGCGACCCAGCCCTCGCCCGGGTCGGCCTCGGCGAGCGAGAAGCGGCCGCCGGGCAGGACGCCCTCGAACACCGCGGTGCCCTCGCCGCCCTCGGTCGTGACGCTCTCGACGACGGGGTCGCCGGCAGGCGCACCCTCGACGTCGAGCGGGGTCAGCTCGAAGTCGAAGGTGCCGTCGCCGCCGACGGCGGACTTCGTGACCTCGATCTGGCCGGGCACGGCCTCGTTCGTCAGCGCGCATTCGATCTCGGTGTCGATCTCAGCGGTGAACTGGAAGCCGGGTGCGTCGCCGTTGCCGTCCTCGAGCGCGCCCTCGGCACCGGTGCAGGTGATGGCGCCCATGTTCCAGCCGTCGACCGAGGTCTCGAAGACCGTGTAGTCGTCGCCGGGCACGAGATCGGTCCACGTGACGCTGTCGGAGCCGTTTCCGGCGCCGCTCACCGTCTGGGTGCCGGGCTGCTCGCCGGGGACCGGCGAGATCGTGAGGTCGAACGCCCACTCGAAGCCGTCGGCGACGCCCTCGACGCTCTTGGTCACGGTGACCGAGCCCGGGAGCGCCTCGTTCGTGAACACGCAGGTCACGACGGCGCCGGGCACGAGGACGACGGCCGTCGACGTGCCCTCGGGCGTGCCGCAGCTGATCGAGTCGAGCTCCCAGCCGTCAGGCAGCGTCTCGGCGACCGTGTAGTCGCCGGGCACGATGAGTCCCGAGCTCCACGGGTTCGCCTCGTCGTCGGTGGCGTCGTTGAGCGTGAACTGCTCGTCGGCGCCTTCACCGGTCAGCGAGAAGTCGAAGTCCTGGTCCCACTCACCGGGGATGGTCTCCTTGTCGACGCGGATCTCGCCGCGCTGCGTGTTCGTGTAGGTGCACTCGACGCGCTCACCCGGGTCGACATCGAGCACCGCCGAGAAGTCGGCGAGGTCGACGATCGTGCCCTGGTCGGGGTCGACGCAGACGAGGTTCGTCGTGTCGTAGCCCTCGAGCGCGGTCTCGGCGAGGTCGTAGCTGCCGGGCTCGACCGAGTAGACCTCGCTGTCGCCCGATCCGTCAGTCGCGTCGATCGTGAACGTCGACGGGTCCTCCAGCCAGCTGCCGGTGTACTCGAAGACGGCGCCCTCGGTGCCGTCGACCACCTTGTGCACCTGGATCTCGCCGTTCTGCGTGTTCGTGAAGACGCAGTGGGTGCCCTCGCCCGCGACGGTGGTCACGGTCTCGCCGTCGGCGATATCCGTTCCCTCCGGCGAGCAGGTGACGTCGGTGAGGTTCCAGCCCTCGGGCACGGTCTCGGTCACGGGCACCTCGCTGCCGGGCGCGAAGTAGACCGGCGCGCTCGTCTGGCCGTCGGTCAGCTGCACGGCAGTGCCGTCGACGTCGAAGTCGAACGTCTGGGCCGAGGCGTCGGGCAGCGTCTGCTTCTCGACGGTGACCCACGAGGTCGTGTTCACGATCGTGCAGGCGGTCACGTTGCCCTCTTCGACCGGGAACACGTCGTCGGGCGAGGTGAGCTCGATGATGCGGTCGTCGATCTGGCAGCTCATCGACAGCAGCTCCCACGGCACGCCGTCGGGGATGACCTCGCCGAGCGTGTAGTCCTCGCCCGCGAAGACGTCGGGCCACACGTCGGTCTCGCCGATGCGCAGCGTCTCGTCGATCGCCGTCTGGTCGGGGTAGATGTCGCCCCCGCCCGCGCGCTCCACCGTGTAGGCGAAGTCGACGGTCGAGGTGATGCCCTGCGGGTCGGAGAGCTTCGTGACGCTCAGGGCACCGCAGTTCGTGATCACGAGCGGGTTCTGCGGCTGGAAGAAGTCGATGATCTCGGCGGTCGCCGAGTTGCCGGTGCGCGTGAACCCGATGCCGGTCGCGAAGCCCTCGCACGACTCCTCGTCGAAGAGGCCGACGCTCGAGAGGTCCACGGCGATCTCGCCGAACGTTCCCGCCTCGCCGGGCAGCGGCCCGGGGCCCTCCATGCGCGCTCCGACCGCCGCCTCGAACACGAGGGTCTGCTGGATCGGCACCCAGAGGCCCGGTCCGTCGGGGTCGGTGCAGTCGCCGTCGGCCGCGACCCAGCGCAGCGCTCCGGCGGTGGTCGTGTTGTTCGCCGAGTCGTAGTTGAACTCCACCGCGAAGTCGTCGCAGCGGCCGGCCTCTGGGCCCTCGAACGTCTGGAAGGTGCTCATGTCGCCCGAGCCGTCCAGGCGCGTCCAGTACATGTAGAGCACGACGTGCTCGTCGCCCTGGTCATCGGTGACGACCTCGTACGCCGCACCGCCGGTGCAGGCGTCGTCCTTGGCGTTGACGTTGGCCGGGGCCGGGGCCCACGGGTTGTCGTTCTGCTTCTGCGACCCGGGCGAGCCCGTCTGGTCGACGCCGGTACACGCGATGTCGGAGGCGCCGTTGTCCCATCCGCGCGTCGCGTAGACGATACCGGTCGACGAGAATCCCTGGTCGGTCGTGTACGGGACCGACCCGAGGAAGTCCGACGTCCCCTCCGCGGGGAGCGGCGCCAGGATGCTGTCCCAGTCGGTGTCACCGGGATCCGAGCCTTCCAGCGTCATGTTGCCGTCGATCTCGAACCCGGTCTGGAGACCACCGGGTTCGAGCGTGGCCGCCGACGCCGGTGCGGCGAGCAAGGCGGGAGTCAGGAGTGCGCCGAACAATGCGGCGATGGCGGCAGCAGCCGTCAGTTTGCTTCTGGGCACGAAGAACGTCCTCACGTGTCGGGTTGCCGTCCCGGGTGAACGGCGCACGTGATCGCAACGCTAGTGCGGCAGGACCCCTCACTTCAGGGTTCGATGCCGAACGTCTTACCCCAGTTCAGGGGTGATTTCCGATTCGGGGTACGAGGGTTCCGCGAACCGGGGTACAGTACGCGGCTACTTGATCGGAACCGTGATCTCGGTGTCCTGCACCTCGACGACGAGCGGCTTCGTCGTCGTCACGTCCATCGGGGTCCAGAAGACGGTCGTGTGCGGCACGAGGTCCATGGTGCACATCTGGTTCTCGGGGTACTGCTTCATCTCGATCGCGACCCGGTTGCCCGTGGCGGCCGGTTCGACGACGCTGATGCGCTCGCCCACCGGCGGGCACGTCGAACTGCCCCACAGCGTGACCGAGAGCTGGCCGCCCTCGCCGACCCAGCCGGCCTGCGGCTCACCCGTGCCGTCGCCGCCCTCTTCACCGCTCGCCTCGCCCTCGTGATCGGACACGGGGGCACCCGAGTAGTTCTCGGCGGGCGTCTTCGGCGGCGCGCACGCCGCGAGCAGGAACACGGAAGCCAGGGCCGCGGCAGCGAGGCCGGCACGACGAAGACGCACGGAGGTAGCCATGCGGCAATGCTATCCGGTCGACCGCCGCTGATTCAGCCCGCCCGGCCGCGTCGTCGGCGCGGATTAGGCTGGCGCCATGAGCAATCTCGAGAAGGATCCGCTCGAACTGCTCTGCCCGCCCGAGGGGCGGCAGGGCCCGGCCGTGCAGGTCCTCGAACCCCGCGACGTGCCGCTCGGCGGCCCGCGGGCCATGAACGTGCGGCGCACGCTGCCGCAGCGCGGCCGCACGACGATCGGCGCCTGGTGCTTCGCCGACCACTACGGCCCCGACGACGTCGCCGTCTCCGGCGGCATGGTCGTGCCCCCGCACCCGCACACCGGGCTGCAGACCGTGAGCTGGCTGTTCGAGGGCGAGATCGAGCACCGCGACTCAACCGGCAGCCGAGAGCTCGTGCGGCCCGGGCAGGTGAACCTCATGACCGCCGGCCGCGGCATCTCGCACTCCGAGGTCTCGACGGCGACGACCGCACGACTTCACGGCGTGCAGCTCTGGGTCGCCCTGCCCGACGCCTCCCGTCACACGGCGCCGTTCTTCGAGCACGCCGAGGTCGAGGCGCACGAGGTCGACGACGCCGTCGTCCGGGTGTTCGCCGGCTCCCTCCCCTCGATCGGCGACGATGCCGGCGTGACGCTGTTCAGCCCGATCGTCGGCGCCCAGATCGACATCGCGGCCGGCGGCGAGGCGTGGATCGAGCTCGACCCGGCGTTCGAGCACGGCGTGCTCGTCGACGTCGGCCCCGTGCACGTCACGATCGCGCCGACCGACGACGAGGTCGACGAGACGCGCGCCGACGCCGACGGGCTCGCCGTCGCGGGCCACTCGGCGGTGCTCGACCGGAGCGAGCTCGGCTACCTGCCCGTCGGGCACGAGGGGGTTCGCCTCCGCGCCGACCACGGCCCGGTGCGGGTCGTGCTGCTCGGGGGCGTGCCGTTCGGCGAGGAGCTCGTGATGTGGTGGAACTTCATCGGCCGCGACCACGACGAGATCGTCGAGTACCGCCGCCAGTGGCAGGCCGAGGTGATCGGCCGCGACAACCCCGACGGGCGCTTCGGGCACGTCGACTACGAGGGAGCCCCGCTGCCGGCACCCGACCTGCCGACGGTCAGGCTGAAGCCGCGGTCCTGAACCTCCCGATCGTGGATGCCTCGCCGTGGGCGTCCCTCCGAGGCCACCGACCGCTGCCGGCTATTGCAGGGCGGAGGTCAGCCTGGCGAGGTTGTCGAGCACCGTCGAACGCAGCGGTTGCTGCAGCCATTCGTCGAGCGTGAGCTCGCGGCTGTCGTGCCGATAGCCGTCTTCGACCGCGCGCATCTCGCGCACGAACGAGGCGCCCCGCACGAGCAGCGACACCTCCATGTTGAGCTCGAACGACCGGATGTCCATGTTGCTCGACCCGATGACCGCGACGTCGTCGTCGATCGTGAAGTGCTTCGCGTGCAGGATGTACGGCGCCTTGTACATGTAGATCTTGACGCCGGCGCGCAGCAGCGCCTCGTAGTACGAGCGCTGCGCGTGGTACACGAGCGCCTGGTCGCCGATCTCTGAGACGAAGAGCTCGACGTGCACGCCCCGCTGCGTGGCGCCGCTGATGGCGTAGAGCATCGACTCGTCCGGCACGAAGTACGGGCTCGTGATGATGAGCTTCTCCTTCGCCGCGTAGAGCAGCGCGAGGAAGAGCTTGAGGTTGTTCTCGCTGCGGAAGCCGGGGCCGCTCGGCACGACCTGGCAGTCGAGGTCCTGCGCCTCGCCCGGCTGCTCGAGCGCGTCGGTGAGGTCGCGAGCGGGCTCCTCCCCCGTCTCGAGGTACCAGTCGGTCGCGAAGATCGCGTCGAGGCCCGCGACGATGGGGCCCTCGACCCGGGTGACGAGCTCCTTCCACTTGAGCCCGCGGCGCCGGTTGCTGCGCTTGTTGTAGCTGCGGTCGATGATGTTCTGCGATCCCATGAAGCCGACGTCGCCGTCGACGACCAGGATCTTGCGGTGATTGCGCAGGTCGGGCCGCTGGTACTTGCCCTTGAACGGCTGCACCGGCAGCATGAGCTGCCAGCGCACGCCCATGCGGTCGAGGCGCTTCAACGTCCTGCGGTAGCCGGCGACCCTGGCCGAGGCGACGTGGTCGAGCAGGACCTTGACGTCGACGCCGCGGGCGACCGCGTGGCCGAGCGCGTCGAAGAACGGCGCCGTCGTCGCGTCGAGCGCGAAGATGTAGAACTCGACGTGCACGAACCGCCTCGCGCTCCGGATCGCCGCCGTCATCGCGTCGAGCGAGCCCTGGTAGTCGCCGATGAGGCTCGCGCTGTTCTGCCCGATGAGCGGCATCGAGCCGAGGTTGCGGTTGAGCCGCACGACCCCTTCGAACCAGCTCGGCCAGGCACGCGAGTCGCTCACCCGCTCGACGCCGTGCGTCGACTCGCGGATGTACCGGTCGACCTCCGCCTGCTTCTCACGACGATGCTTGGGCAGCTTCGGGTTGCCGATGAGCACGAAGAACAGCACCCCGAGGAACGGGATGAAGAAGATCGCGAGCAGCCACGCCATGCCCGCCGTCGGGCGGCGGTTTCGCGGCACCACGATGACCGCGATCACGCGCACGACCAGGTCGACGATGAGCAGGACCACCGTGATGACGAGGGTCGTCTGCTCGACGCCGGAGCCCATGCCGTCAGGCGGCCGGGTGCTCGCGGGCGATCTTGGCGCGCTCCTCGGCTTCGATCCGCGCGTACGCCTTGCGCTCGTTGCGATCGGCGCGGATGACCGCGCGCATCACGAACCAGAAGATGAGGCCGATGAGCACGGTCGGCGCGAGCGACCAGATCGCGTTCGCCCAGAAGTCGTTCATAGTGCGTACAGGATATCCGGCTTCCCTGCGAGTTCCACCGTCGCGGCCGGCACTCGGGTGCTCATCGGACGATCCGCTCGCCGGCGCGGATCGGCACGGGCCAGCGATTGCCGGGCACGGGCATCACGCAGACGTAGTGGTCGGAGAACGCGCACGGCGGCAGGGTGGCGCGATTGAAGTCCACGACGACCGTTCCGCCGGCCGACGCGGGGAAGCGGATGAATCGGAACGGGTGGCTCTCGCGCCCGGCCGTCGCGTCGGCGAAGGCGGCGGAGAACCAGCCGTCGTCCTCCTGCACCGTCAGCGAGAACGCCTCGCCCGCCCATTCGAGGTCGACGACCGCGTCGAACGCCGACGCGGCGGCGTGGCCGTCGACCGAGATCGTCTCGGTCGTGGTCGCCGTCGGCCGCACGCGTCCCGTCAGCCGCGCCGCCTCCGTGAACGCGAACCGCTCGATCGACGAGATCCCCCTGGCGGCCGGCGCGCCGGGATCGAGGACCCTCAGTGCCGACGCCCCGTCGCGCTCGAAGGCTCGCAGAAGGAGGCCAGCGACCTCCGCCTCCTGCCCGGGGGCGAGGCGCAGTCCGTCGTCGCCGAGCACGTCGCCGCCGCTCGCATGCCAGCGGCCGGGCAGTCCGTCGAGTTCGGCCGGCTCGGCCGTGAGCCAGTGCGTCGCGGCGAGCGTCGCGATGCCCCACTCGCCCCACACTCGGGCCTCTCGCTCCTCGATCCACTCCTCGTGCGCTGCGCCCAGGTCCATGAGGCTCCCGTTCTCGATGTCGACGACGTCGCATGACGTTCGTATGCATATTGTTACGCCATCGAAACCTAGAGATCTATAGTCTCTGCCTATGGAGGATGCAGGACTCATCGAGATCGACGCCCTGACGCGGGTGCTCGACGTCCATTCGCTGCGGATCCTGGTCGCGATCGACCGGACCGGCTCGATCAGCGCGGCCGCGCGCTCGCTCGGATTCAGCCAGCCGACCATCACCCAGCACGTGCAGCGCCTCGAATCACGGCTCGGCACGCCGCTCGTCGCCCGCACCGCCCGCTCGGCGAGCCTCACCGCGATCGGCCAGCTGCTCGCTGCCCACGCGCCGCGCATCGACGCGAGCCTGACCGCGGCCGCCACCGAACTCGCGCGGGCGCTCGGGCACCGGGTGGGCACCGTGCGCATCGCCGCCCCCGCCGAGGCCGTCGTCGGCACCATCGCCCCCGCGCTCGCCCGCATCGCCGCCGACATCCCGGGGGTCGAGGTGCGCTTCGTCGAGGCCGAGGCCGATGAGGCGCTCGAACTCGTGCGATCGGGGCGCGTCGACGTCGCCGTGATCACCGGCGCCTCCGGCGAGCGCGGGCAGCGCCTCCGCCGCGACGGCCTGCGATCGACGTTCCTCTACGCCGAGGAGCTCATCGCCGCCCTCCCGTTCGACGAGCGTCCCGGTCACGGCACCCGCGTCGAGGCATCCGCGCTCACCCAGCTGCCGTGGATCTTCGGCGAGGGAACGCGTTCGGGCGTCGTGGCTGCGGCCGTGGGCCGCGCGACCGGACCCGGCGACCTCGAGGTCAGCCGCCCCGATGCCGCGCTCGCACTCGTCGCGGGGGGCTTCGGGGCGACGTTCCTGCCCGAGAGCGCGTTCGCGTCGGCCCCGCCGCCGGGTGTGCGGGCACTCGGCCTGAGCCCGGCGCTCAGTCTCCGCACCGTCGCCGTCACGCTCGCCGAGGCGAGCGAGATCCCCGCCGTCGCGGCGAGCCTGCGCATGCTCGCCGCACGTCGTCCGAGCGGCTACGAGGTCGAGGCGCTCGCCGAAGCCCGGCGCCGCTCGAACGGACATCGTGCGCGCTTCGCACGCCCCATCGCCCTCGCACCACTCCCGAGATCGCAAGAGGAGGACTCCCCCATGTCCGCATCATCCCGTTCCCGCATCGCGCGGGCAGGCGCCGCAGCAGCCGGTGTGCTGCTGCTGGCCGCCTGCACGAGCGGCGCAGCCGAATCGAGTACCGGCACCGACACCGGCGAGGAGATCGAGCACATCAGCGTCGCGCTGCCGGGCTCGCTCTCGAACCTGTACGTCGGCCAGGAGGCCGGCATCCTGAACTACTACATCGCGTCGATCGCGCAGGAGGGCCTCGTCTCGGTCGATGCCCAGGGACGGGTGCAGCCGGGGCTCGCCGAGTCGTGGGAGCAGACCGACGACGTCACCTACGTCTACGAGCTCCGCGACGATGCGGAGTTCCAGGACGGTACGCCGGTCACCGCCGACGACGTCGTGTTCAGCCTCGAGCAGGCCCGCGACGAGACGACCTCGCCGGGCCTCGCGTACTACCTCGCCGGCGTCGACACGATCGAGAAGACCGACGAGCACGAGGTGACGATCACGCTCACCGCGCCCGACGCCGCCTTCGCCGCGAACATGAGCTCGGGCGGAGCCGCCTTCATCACCTCGCAGGCATTCTGGGAGGAGCACGGCGGCAAGGTCGGAACGGCCGACGCGCTGCTGCTCGGCACCGGACCGTACCAGGTGACCGAGTTCGTGCCCGACTCGCACGTGCAGTTCGAACGGGTCGACACCTGGTGGGGCGAGCTCCCCAAGGTGAAGTCCATCACCGTCGAGTTCATCCCCGACGAGTCGACGCGCCTGCTCGCGGCGCAGTCCGGCGACGTCGACGTCGCCTTCAACGTGCCGCTCGCGCAGGCGACGCAGTGGGAGCAGCTGCAGACCATGCGGGTCGAGTACGTCAACGACCTCTCGTACGTCGGGCTCTACTTCAACACCTCGCTCGCGCCGTTCGACGACCCCAAGGTGCGCGAGGCCTTCGCGCACGCGGTCGACCGCGACGCCGTCGTCGACAAGCTGCTGCGCGGCCACGGCGAGGCCGCGACCGCGATCATGACGCCCGAGTCGCTCGGCAAGGCGTACGACGGCGACGAGGCTCGCGAGGTGCTCGCCGGCATCCCCCAGTACGACTTCGACCTCGACGCCGCGAAGGCGGCGCTCGCCGCCTCCGACCACCCCGACGGCTTCGAGGCGGAACTCCTCACGCCGTCGACCGGCCCGCAGCTCGGCACCGCCGCGCAGTCGCTCGCGGAGAACCTCTCGGCGATCGGCATCACGCTGAACGTCCGCGAGGTGCCCATCGAGGAATGGCTCGCGAGCCTCGACGCCTCGTCGAGCTACGGCGTCGGCATGATGTGGTACTTCTCGACCCTCGGCGACCCGGCCGAGGTGCCGAGCTACCTGCTCGGCGCCGGCAACCCCTCGGCGTACTCGAACCCCGAGATCGACGAGCTGCTCGCACAGGCTGGAGCGGAGTCCGACCCCGCCGCGCGCGTCGACCTGCTCGTGCAGGCCGAGACGCTGCAGGCGGAGGACATCGTGAACGTGCCGCTCTGGTGGGGCCAGTCGGCCACCGCGTTCGCGAACGACCTCGGCTTCGACGACTACAGCTCGTTCGCCTTCATCTCGTCGTGGCCGACCCAGCTCTACCGCACCGCGCCGTGACCGAGTCCGCTCCCATCGCACGCGCGCCGCGACTCCGGCCCCTCGGCCGGATGCTCGCGGTGCGCGTGCTGGGCACGGCGGCGATCCTGTTCATCCTGTCGATCGTCGTGTTCTCGATGCTGCACCTGGCGCCCGGAGACCTCGTCAAGACGCTGCTCGGCACGCGCCCGGCCTCGCCCGAGGCCGTCGCAGCGATCCGAGAGCAGTACCACCTCGACGACCCGCTGCCCGTCCAGTACCTGCGCTGGCTCGGCGGCGTGCTGAGCGGCGACCTCGGGCAGTCGATCCGCCTGCAGACCTCGGTCGCCGACGCGATCGGTTCGCGACTCGGGCTCACGCTCGCCCTGTGCGGGCTGGCCTTCGCGATGGCCCTCGTCGTCGGCATCCCGCTCGGCGTGCAGAGCGCCGTGCGCGCGGGCGGCGTGATCGACCGCACGGGGACCGCGCTCGGGGTCATCGGCCTCAGCGCACCCACCTTCGCCGTCGGGCTCCTGCTGCTCTACGTCTTCGCGTACTACCTGCCGATCTTCCCGGTGTACGGCGGAGGACGAGGGCCCCTCGACACGCTCTACCACCTCGTGCTGCCGGCGGTCACCCTCGCGGCGGGCCTCGGTGCGATCGTGCTGAAGCTCACCCGCACGGCGATGCTGCGCGAACTCGATGCCGACTACGTCACGTCCGCGCGTGCGCGCGGCATCCCCGAGTCGCGCACCCTCCGACTCGCCCTGCGCAACGCAGCCATCCCGATCGTCACCGGCGCGAGCCTGCTGCTCACGTTCCTCGTCGGCGGAACCGTGCTCGCCGAGACGACGTACGCGCTCCCCGGCCTCGGCACGCTGCTGCAGGATTCGGTGCTCTTCAAGGACCTCGCCGTCGTGCAGGCGCTCACGCTGCTCGTCGCGCTCGTGATCGCCGTGATCGCGCTGCTCGCCGACGTCGCCTACCTGGTGCTCGATCCGCGCGTCCGCGCGCAGGGAGGTGCCGCATGACCGCCTCGCTCGGCGCCGTCGGCGTCGGATTCCGCTCCGGCAGGCGCGTGCCCGCGTCCATCGTCGTCTGCCTCGTGCTGCTCGCCGTCGTGCTGCTCGCCGTGCTGTTCGGCCCGCTGCTGTTCCCCGACGCGACCAAGCAGGACATCCTCTCGAGCCTCATGCCCGCCGGCTCGCCCGGGCACCCCCTCGGGACCGACGAGCTCGGCCGCGACATCCTCGCCCTCACCGTCGCGGGCGCGGCGTCGGCGCTCGTCGGCCCCGTGTGCGTCGCGGTCGGCTCGATGCTCCTCGGCATCCTGCTCGGCACCCTCGCCGGGTACGAGCGGGGCCCGCTCGACTTCGCGATCAGCCGGTGGACCGACCTGCTCCTCGCCCTGCCGGTGCTGCTCGCCGCGATCGTCGTCTCGGGCGTCTTCGGCGGCGGCTACTGGACGACCGTCGCGCTGCTCGTGCTGCTCTTCTCGCCGTCCGACATCCGGATCGTCCGGGCGGGCGTCCTCGAGCAGTCGGCGCGCCCGTACATCGAGGCGGCGCAGATGCTCTCGCTCTCTCGCTGGCGCGTGATGTTCCGGCACATCCTGCCGAACGTCTCCTCACTCGTCATCACGAACGCGATGCTCAACGTCGCGTTCGCCCTCGTCGCCTTCTCATCGCTGTCATTCCTCGGCGTGGGCGTGCCGCCCGGCACTGCCGACTGGGGCCGCCAGCTCACCGACAGCCGGGCGATCATGTTCGACAACCCCGCGGCGGTGATCGTGCCGGCGCTCCTCATCATCGTCGTCGCGTGCGCGGTCAACCTCGTCGGCGACTGGCTCGGCCAGCGCATGACCCGCTCGGGAGGCCTCGCATGACCGGCATCGAGGTGGCGATCGACGGCATCGCCGGGCCCGCGGGGCCGATGGTCGAGGCGCTCTCCTTCGCCATCGAACCGGGAGCCTCGCTCGCGCTCATCGGCGAGTCGGGGTCGGGCAAGACGCTCACGGCGAAGAGCCTCGTCGGCCTCCTCCCGCCCGGATTCGGCGCCCGGGGCGTCTTGCGGGTCGACGGACGCGAGCACCCGCTCGCGTCGACGGATGTTTCGTGGCGACGGGTGCGCGGCCGCGAGGTCTCCCTCCTGCTGCAGGACCCGTTCACGAGTCTCTCCCCCGTGCACCGCTGCGGGCCGCAGATCGCGTGGACCCTCGAGGCGAAGGCCGGCCGGCGGCTGTCGAAGCGCGAGCTCGACGTGGCCGTGGCGACGCGCCTCGCCGAGGTCAACCTGCCGGCCCGGGTGGCACGCGCCTACCCGCACGAGCTGTCGGGCGGCATGCGGCAGCGCGTCGCGATCGCCGCCGCGATCGCGAGCGACCCGCGCCTGCTCATCGCCGACGAGCCGACGACGGCGCTCGACGCCTCGAACCAGGCCGAGATCCTCGACCTGCTCCGCGAACTGCAGCACGAGCGCGGCATGGCGATGCTCCTCATCTCGCACGACCTCGGGCTGGTCCGCGGCCGCACCGACGAGGTGCTCGTCATGCGGCACGGCGAGGTGGTCGAGCGCGGCTCCACCGCGACGGTGCTCTCGGCGCCCGAGCACGCGTACACCCGCGCGCTCATCGCCGCCGACCCGGCGCTCGCCCTCGAGGCCGACCACACGGGCGACACCGCGCCCGGCCTCGGGCACGACGACGGCGCCGACGCGGGCGGGCGTGCACCGCTCGTCGCCGCCTCGGGCGTGGTCAAGCGCTTCGGGCCGCGCACGGTGCTCGACGGCGTCGACCTCTCGATCGCCCCCGGCCAGATCGCCGGTGTCGTCGGCGAGTCCGGATCGGGGAAGTCGACCCTCGCCCGATGCATCGCCGGCCTCGAACGCGAGGACGACGGCATGATCGCCTTCGACGGCCGCCCGCTCGCACCCGGTCGCCGGTCGCGCACGCCCGAGCAGATGCAGATCGTGTTCCAGGATCCCTACTCGTCGCTCAACCCGATGATGTCGATCGGCGCGATCCTCCGCGAGGCGCTCGCCGTCGGCGGGCGCCGTCCAGACGAGGTTCCGGCGCTGCTCGAGCTCGTCGGCCTGCCGGTCGACGCGGCGGTGAAACGGCCGGCGCAGCTCTCGGGCGGCCAGCGCCAGCGGGTGGCGATCGCCCGCGCTCTGGCGCCGCGGCCGCGCCTGCTCATCTGCGACGAGTCGGTCTCGGCGCTCGACGTGCAGGTGCAGGCGCAGATCCTCGACCTGCTCGGGCGCCTGCGCGACGAGCTCGACATCGCGATCCTCTTCATCTCCCACGACCTCGCCGTCGTGCGCCGCATCGCCGACACCGTCACGGTCGTCTGGCAAGGGCGGGTCGTCGAACACGGTACCTGCGCACAGGTGCTCGACGATCCCGCCGAGGACTACACCAGGCTCTTGGTCGCGGCGGCGCACCGCGACAGCACAGGAAGGACCCCCGTCGGATGACGACCACCGCCGATCCCCTGCTCGACGACGACCTGCGATCGGCGCTCGGCGCCGAGCGCGCGGCCCGCTGGGCGTCGCCGCGGGCGCCGTACGCGCCGCGCGTCGACCTCGTGCACCGCGACGGGCGGCCGGTCGCGGCGGCGCTCACCTCGCGCCGGGGAGCGACCGCCGCGATGAAGATCGTCGACGTCTGGTGGCGCACCGAGGCGGATGCCGCGACGGCGGCGGCCCTCGTCGACGACATCGTCGCCCGGGCGGAGGCCGCCGGCGACGCCGCAGTGAAGTGGGAGGTGCCGCTCGGACGGGACCTCCCGGCGTTCGCCTCGGAGCGCGGCTTCGCGCCCCTCGCCTCGCCGCACCCCTCGGCCCCGGGCACGCTCGGGGCGCGCGGCTACGTGCGCTGGCTCGTCGAGCTGCCGCACGCCGAGGCGCCCTACTACGCGCAGACGACGCTCTACACCTGCGGCGCGGTGAGCGGGCTGCTCGCGGCGGAGGCGGCGGGGGCCACCGGCTTCGGCGGTGCTCGTGATGCCTCGCCGGACGACCCGCAGGGCTCGGCGCAGCTGCCCTCGGTCGCCGACCGCGACCTCGAGCTCGCATTCTGGCGACGGGCGAGCAACTTCCCGGCGATCGAGCCCGTCGGGCTCGGCGTCGTCATGCGGGAGCACCTGCCTGCCGACCGCCCGGTCGAGGTGTTCCTCGACCATGACGGGCCGGTGCTCATCGAGGCCTACGCGGGATTCGAACGCGACTTCAGGGCGGAACTGCAGGCCGAGTCGCTGCGCCAGGGCGAGGCGGTCGGGCTCGCGGTGCACCGTACGCGGATCGGCATCGAAGAGATCGCACGGCGCGTCGCCGGCGGCGACCTCGCCCTGCTGCTCATCGATGAAGCGCCGATGCACGGGGAGACCGGACCGCACTGGGTGCTCGCGCATGCCGCGGGCCACGGCGTGGTCGTGATCGAGGATCCCTGGATCAGCTCGGACGAGGGCGAGACGTGGGTCGACTCGCACGAACTGCCGATCGCGCACGCCGACCTCGACCGCATGGTGGCCTGGGGCGCAGCGGGCTACCGCGGCGTCGTCTTCGTCGGGCGCACCTGATGGCGGCCGTGGGCGGCGCCGTGACCGACGTCGCGGCGCCGCCCCGCGCCGACCCGATCAACCCGGGGTGAGCAGTCCCCACACGCCCGAACCCACGAGGTAGAGCCCGACCGCGGCGACGACGACCCAGATCACGACGCGCGCCCTCGAGGGCGGCTCGCGATCGGGCTTCTCGCCGTTCGGCCGGTCGTCGGGTCGGTCGTTCATGCGAGGCATCCGTTCAGAGGGGGCGGGGTACGCGCTACTTGACGAGCGGGAAGAGGATCGTCTCGCGGATGCCGAGGCCGGTGACGGCCATGAGCAGCCGGTCGATGCCCATGCCCATGCCGCCCGACGGCGGCATGCCGAACTCGAGCGCCCGCAGGAACTCCTCGTCGAGGCGCATCGCCTCGGGGTCGCCGCCGGCGGCGAGCTTGGCCTGGGCCACGAAGCGGTCGCGCTGGATGACCGGGTCGACGAGCTCGGAGTACCCCGTCGCGAGCTCGAAGCCGCGGATGTAGAGGTCCCACTTCTCGACGACGCCCGCGATGTCGCGGTGGCCGCGCACGAGCGGCGACGTGTCCTCGGGGAAGTCCATGACGAAGGTCGGCCGCTCGAGGCCGCCCTTGATGTGGTGCTCCCAGAGCTCTTCGACGTACTTGCCGGGGATCGGGTGGTCGATCTCGATGCCGGCCTCGTCGGCGAGCTCCTTCAGGCGCGACATCGGCGTCTCGGGCGTGATCTCCTCGCCGACCGCCTGCGAGAGCGAGCCGTACATCGAGATGCGGTCCCAGTCGCCGCCGAGGTCGTACTCGGTGCCGTCGGCCCAGGTCACGACGTGCGAGCCCGACACCGCGGCTGCGGCGTCCTGGATCAGCTTCTGGGTGAGGTCGGCGATCGTGTTGTAGTCGCCGTACGCCTCGTAGGCCTCGAGCATCGCGAACTCGGGCGAGTGCGTCGAGTCGGCGCCCTCGTTGCGGAAGTTGCGGTTGATCTCGTACACCCGCTCGATGCCGCCGACGACGGCGCGCTTGAGGTACAGCTCGGGCGCGATGCGCAGGTACAGCTCGGTGTCGAACGCGTTCGAGTGCGTGACGAACGGACGGGCGGAGGCGCCGCCGTGCATGACCTGCAGCATCGGGGTCTCGACCTCGATGAAGCCGAGGCTCGTGAAGGTCTGCCGCAGGCTCGCGTTGACCTTCGCGCGGTCGATCACGTTGCGGCGGGCCTGCTCGCGGGCGATGAGGTCGAGGTAGCGCGAGCGCACCCGCGTCTCTTCGTTGAGCTCGTTGTGCAGGTTCGGCAGCGGCAGGATCGCCTTCGCCGCGATGCGCCACTCCTTCACCATGATCGAGAGCTCGCCGCGGCGGCTCGTGATGACCTCGCCCGAGACGAACACGTGGTCGCCGAGGTCGACGAGCTCCTTCCACGCGGCGAGCGACTCCTCGCCGACCTCGCCGAGCGAGACCATCGCCTGGATGCGGCTGCCGTCGCCCGACTGCAGGGCGGCGAAGCAGAGCTTGCCGGTGTTGCGCAGGTGCACGACGCGACCTGCGAGCCCGACCGTCTCACCCGACGCCTCGTCGACGCCGAGGCCGACGAATCGGTCGCGCACCTCGGGGATGGTCGCCGTGATCGGCAGGCGCACCGGGTAGGCCCCGCCGCCGAGACCGGATGCCTCGGCGATGAGCCGCTCGCGCTTGGCGAGCCGCACGGCCTTCTGCTCACTGATCTCGTCGGCAGTGGGTTCGGCGGTCTGGTTCGGCGTCTCGTCGGCCATCGTTCTCTCTCGTCGCGCGGGCAGTGCCTGCCGCAGCAGGATCCGGGTGCGTGCTCAAGCCTACTTGCCGCCCGCAGGCGGCCCGATCAGCCGAGTTCGATCAGCCGGTTGTCGATCAGGCGGGTCGCGCCGACCCTCGCCGCGACGAGCGCGAGCGCCGGCCCCGAGGCATCCGTCGCCACCGGCAGGAACGTCGCAGGGTCGACGATCACGAAGTAGTCGAGCTCGGCGCCGTCGTGGTCGCCGAACGCGGCCACCGCCTCGGCGAGCGCCTCGTCGACCCCGTCGGCCGCCGAGTCGGCGGCCGCGGCGAGCGCCTCGGAGAGCACGAGCGCGGTGCGCCGCTCGTCTTCGTCGAGGAAGCGGTTGCGACTCGAGAGCGCGAGACCGTCGCCCTCGCGGACCGTCGGCACGACCTCGATCTCGACGGGCAGGTCGAGGTCGCGCACCATCCGGCGCACGAGGAACACCTGCTGCGCGTCCTTCTGGCCGAACACTGCGACGTCGGGGGCGACGATGTGGAAGAGCTTCTGCACGACCGTGAGCATGCCGTCGAAGTGCCCCGGGCGCGAAGCGCCCTCGTACAGCGCCCCGACCTCGCCCGCGACGACGCGCGTCGAGCTTTGCCCGTCGGGATACATCTCGGCCGCCGTCGGCGCGAACACGACCTCGACCTCGAGGCCGGAGAGGGCCGCGACGTCGGCGTCGAGCGTGCGCGGGTAGCGGTCGAGGTCCTCGCCCGGCCCGAACTGCAGCGGGTTGACGAAGATCGAGACGACGACGACGTCGGCGAGCTCGCGCGCGCGGGCGACGAGTGCCAGGTGTCCGTCGTGCAGCGCACCCATCGTCGGCACGAAGGCGATGGTCGCCCCGCCCCGCCGCTCGTCGGCGATGACGGCGCGCAGTTCGGCGATCGTCGGGACCACGCGCGTGCCCTCGGGTCGGGCGTCGATCGCGCTCACGCGCCACCTCCCAGCGGCCGGTCGAATCCGGCCCCGTCGATCGTACCGTCGGGCAACGGCCCGCGGTCGTGGCGGGCGAGGGCGTTCTCGACGGCGCTCCGCGCGAGCGCGGCGAGGACGGCGCCGGGACGCGGCACCCCGATCGCGTCGAGCTGCGTGCTCGCCTGGTCGACGATCGCGCTCGAGAACGACACGACGGTGTCGACCGCGTCGCCGTATGCGGCCCGATCGGCCTCGGCGACGATGAACGGCTCACCGCCCATCTCGACGACGAGGGCTTGCCCGATCGGCAGCACGGGCGACGGCGCGGTGACGGCGAACCAAGTGCCGGGCAGCCGGGCGAGGTCGATGCTCGTGCCCGTGAACGTCATCGCCGGGTGCACCGCGAGCGGGATCGCCCCGGCGCGGCGGGCCGGCTCGAGCACACTCGTGCCGAACCCCGCCGAGGTGTGCAGCACGAGCTGCCCGGGCTGCCAGACGCCCGCGTCGGCGAGCCCCGCCACGAGACCCTCGAGCTCGTCGTCGGGCAGCGCGAGCAGGACGAGCTCGCTGCGCTCGACGATGACCGGCACCTCGAGCACCGGCACGCCGGGCAGCATCACGGCGGCACGCTCGCGGCTCTCGTCCGAGACGGCGGCGACGCCGGTCAGGGCGTGCCCGGCGCCGCCGAGCGCGGCGGCGAGCACGGCGCCGACGCGGCCGGCGCCGATCGTGCCGACCCCGAGTCGTCCTGCACGTTCAGCCGGCATCGGGAGCTCCTCCGGGCAGGGCACCCCAGTGGTGCGTCGTATCGCTCGCGGCGCGGGCGACGGCCTCGTCGGCGAGCCGTTCGAAGAGCACGCTCGCCTCGTCGCGGTCGACGACCGGCAGCACGGCGCTGACGGGGCCGGTGACCGTGTGCAGGCGCAGGGCCGACAACCGCAGCGTGCGATCGATCGGCCCCGCCGACACCGCGACCGACTGCATGCGGGCGAGCGGCACGAGCGTGAGGCTGCGCACGAGCGCGCCCCGGCGGATGAGCGCGACCCCGTCGGCCGCGGCCCAACCGATGCGGCGCCACGAGAACGGCCTCAACCACGCGGCGCGCCGCGGGGTCGACGAGAAGCCCGCGCCCGCCCCGCGCCCGGTGAGGCCGGCGCCGACGAGCGGGTCGACCTCGGCCGCGGCATCCGGCAGCAGCAGGGCGAGCACGCGGTGCACGTCGGCGACGGTGCCGACCGGCAGCACCGTCGTGCGCTGCGCCGCCTCGTTCGAGTTCGCGACGGAGTGACCGGCCACGTTGATGCGGATCGACCACCAGCCGAACGGACGCCAGAACACCCACTGCGTCGCCTCGATCGCGTGGATGCGGCCGGGCGGGATCGTCTGGTTGCCGGTCGACAGCAGGCCGTGGCCGATGCGGACGCCGTCGGGGGTGCCGGCGATCGAGTAGCGCAGCGACTTCGTGATGCGCGACCACATGTAGCTCACGAGACCGATCGCCGCGGGCACGAAGCTGAACAGCACCCACGTCTGCCCGGTCGAGACCCCGACGGCGATGATCGCGATGAGGATCGCCGCCCAGATCGTCGAGCCGCCGAGCACGGTCGAACCGATCACCCGCGGGATCGGCAGGTGCACGACCGACTCGGGCGGGGCGAGGTCGGGGTCGAGCTCGGGCGCGAGGAACTCGTCGACCCGCTGGTTGACGAGGGCTCCGGCGCGGGCGCCGACGGCCTGGCGGGAAGGCCCGGCGGGCGCCGCGCCCGGTTCGACGGTGCCGGGGGCTGCGGGTGCCCCGTCGCCCGTTCCGTCGGGTCGGGCGCCGGTTCCGGCCGGCGCGACGACCGCGTCGATCGTGGCGGCTGCCGCGGCGGTCGCGGCGGCAGCCGGTGCCGCATGGCTCGGCGCGGTCGCTTCTCGGGCGGCGGCGTCGGCCGCCGCACGCTCGGCCCGCACGCCCGACGCGAGCCGGAGGATGTCGGCGCGCAGTCCGTCGGCGAGCGAGGAGCCGAGGTACGAGAGCTCGACGTTGCCCGACTGGCCCGCGACCGAGACCTCGAGCTTCGCGGTGCCGAAGAGCCGGGCGAACAGGGGCCGGCTGACGTTGATGCCCTGGATGCGGTCGAGCCGCGCGCTGCGGTGCGACCTGAAGAGGATGCCGCGGCGCACCTCGACCGCCTCGCGGGTCACCCGGAACGTGTGCATCCGCCACGACATCCAGAAGCCGATGATCACGGCGACGATGACGACCGCCACCGCGAGCAGCGCCCACCCCACGAGTCCGTGCGACACGACCCCGCCGATCGGGTCGTTCACCCAGTCGCTCTGCCACTCGTCGTAGCGCGGCCCCAGTTCTTCGTCGGCCTCGGGCGCGAAGACCGGCAGCAGCAGGTCGACCGCGCGCTCGCGCAGGTTCGCGATCACGAAGCCGAGCACGGCGATGAACACGAGGCCGCCGCGCAGCAGCGGGCTCGCGGGATGGAGCCGGTGCCATTCGCCGTCGGCGAGGTTCGTCACCGGCGCCGGGCGCGCGGGTGCGCTCACAGCCCCGCCCGGCGGGTCTCGGCGAGCGCGACGAGCTCGTCGCGGAGCCGGTCGGCCTCCTCCATCGGAATGCCGGGCACCGTCACCGCGGTGGCCGCCGCGGCCGTGACGAACTTGAGCTCGGCGAGGCCGAGCGCACGGGCCACGGGGCCGCGCGTGATGTCGATGAGCTGCATGCGCCCGTACGGCACCGCCACCTGACGCTGGAACATGATGCCGCGACGGAAGAGCAGGTCGTCGTCACGAAGGCGGTACCGGATCGAGCGCACGCGCCGCGGTTCGAGCGCGATGCCGACGATCGAGACGAGCGCGACCGCCCCCGCCGCCCAGAGCGCCCACCACGGCTGCCAGAGCAGGTGGACGACGACGAAGCCGCCGACGAACACGACCATGCCGATGAGGGAGCCGACGACCTCGACCACGATGTACTTCGGCGACACCCGCCGCCAGGCGTCGTCGGGCACGTGCGCGCCTTCGGGCTCAGGCATGCGCGTGCTCCTCTTTCTCGTCGGGGTCTTCGGGCGGCGGCAGCGTGCAGCACCATTCGGCGATGAGCCCGCCGGCCAGCAGCAGGGCCGCGCCGATCGCGGTCGCGACGGCCTGCCACACCACGCCGGCCGGCGGCATCACGGTGCGCGTCAGCAGGAAGAGCGCGATGCCGAGCCCCGCGCCGAGCACGAGCGCGCCGGCCAGGCTGCAGGCCTTCGCGAGCACGGCGATGCGCATCGCGCTGAACGGATCGATCCGCCGCGTCGTCTTGCCCGTGACCGCCCGGCGGATCGGCCACGCGAGCGCGACGACGATCGCGGCGACGCCGACGAGCGTGATGGCGAGCGAGATCGGCGGCACGAGCGCCTTCGCCCCGGCGCTCACGATCGCGAGGTCACCGAGGTACCCGATGACGAGGCCGCCGAGCACGAACGCGAGCACGGTCGAGAAGTGGGTGCGCTTCATCGCCGCACCACCTGGTCGGATGCCTCGGCGCGGAGCGCCGCCACGCTGCCCCGGCCGGCGAGCACGGCGTCGGGATCGACGTCGAGCCACGGCTGCAGCACGAAGGCCCGCTGCCAGGCGCGCGGATGCGGGAGCTCGAGCCGCTCGTCGGCGAGCTCGAGCCCGTCGACGTCGATGAGGTCGAGGTCGAGGGTGCGGTCGCCCCAGCGCTCGGCGCGCACCCGACCCTGTTCGTGCTCGATGCCCTGCAGCACGTCGAGCAGCGCGTGCGGTTCGAGCACCGTCTCGACGACGAGCACGCCGTTGAGGTAGCCGGGTGCGTCGTGGTCGACCCCGGTCGTCTTGAGCGCGGGCGTCTCGTAGATCGGCGACACCGCGACGAGCTCGACCCCCTCGGCGTCGGCGAGCGCCCTGGCCGCGGCGTCGATGGTCGCCTCGCGGTCGCCGAGGTTCGCCCCGAACGCGATGACGGCGCGGCTCATGCCCGTCGCCTCACGATCGTGACCGAGACATCCCCGAACGGAACGGCGATGGGCGCCTGCGGCTTGTGCACCGTGACCTCGACCTCGTCGACGGCCGTGAACCCGAGCGCGACGCCCGCGACCCGTTCGGCGACCGTCTCGATGAGGTCGACCGGGTCGCGTTCGACGGCGGCGACCACCTGCTCGGCGAGCTCGCCGTAGTGCACGGTGCTCGCGAGGTCGTCGCCGCGTGCTGCGGCCGCGAGGTCGACGGCGACGGTCACGTCGATCACGAACTCCTGCCCCTCGGCGCGCTCGAACTCGAAGACGCCGTGGTGGGCGCGCACACGCAGCCCGGTCAGGGTGATGCGGTCGCGTCGATCGCGCTGTTCAGCCACGTCGTCCACTCTGCCACGCCCCGAGGACGTCGAGCGCGCGGCGGGTGCCGACGACGTCGTGCACGCGCACGCCCCACGCTCCCGACTGCGCCGACAGCACGCTGACGACCGCGGTCGGCAGGTCGCGTTCGACCACGGATGCCTCGGCCGGGAGCATCGCCCCGAGGAAGCGCTTGCGCGAGGCGCCGACGAGGATCGGCAGCCCGAGGCCGGCGAGCACGTCGAGCCGTCCGAGCAGCTGCCAGTTCTGCTCGCCGCGCTTCGCGAAGCCGAGCCCGGGGTCGAGGATGATCCGATCGGCGTCGACGCCCACGGCCACGAGGGCGTCGACGCGCGCCGAGAGCTCGTCGCGCACCTCGGCGGCGACGTCGTCGTACTCGGCGAGCGAGTCCATGCGGTCGGAGTGCCCTCGCCAGTGCATCGCCACGTAGCGGGCCCCGGTCTCGGCGGCCACGCGCGCCATGCCCTCGTCGGCGAGGCCGGCGGACACGTCGTTGATGATCTCGGCGCCGGCCTCGACCGCAGCGAGGGCGGTCGCGGCGCGCATCGTGTCGACGCTCACCCGGATGCCTCGTTCCGTGAGCCCGCGGATGACGGGCACCACGCGGCGGAGCTCCTCATCGGGCTCGACCCGTGACGCGCCGGGCCTCGTCGACTCGCCGCCGACGTCGACGAGGTCGGCGCCCTGCGCCACGAGCTCGATGCCGTGGGCGATCGCCGATTCGGCGTCGAACCACCGCCCCCCGTCGCTGAACGAGTCGGGCGTGACGTTGACGACGCCCATCACCTGCACGGCCGCCGCCGGTCGAGCGGCCCGGAGGCCGGGTCGCTGCTCACCCATCGTGCGCCCCGATGAGTGCGATGATCTCGGCCCGCGCCGCCGGCTCGGCGAGTGCGCCGCGGCTCGCGATCGTGACGGTCGAGCTGCGCTCCTGGCGCGACCCTCGAGTCGTCACGCAGCGGTGCTGCGCGTCGAGCACGACGAGCACGCCCTTCGGGTCGAGGCCGGCGACGAGGGTGTCGGCGATCTCCTCGGTCAGGCGCTCCTGCAGCTGGGGCCGGCGGGCGAGCGTGTCGACGACGGCGGGGATGCGGCCGAGGCCGACGACCCGTTCGCCGGGCAGGTAGGCCACGTGGGCGGTGCCGACGAACGGCAGGAGGTGGTGTTCGCACACCGAGCGGAACGCCAGGTCGCGGAGCACGACGGCGTCGCTCGTCGCGGGCACGCCGGCCTCGGTGGCACCGAGCGGCACGCTGTCGGCGAGGTGCGTCAGCGGGTCGACGTCGAGGCCGCCGAAGAAGTCGGCGTACGCCTCGGCGACGCGCTGCGGGGTGCGCTCGAGCCCGGGACGCGCCGGATCCTCCCCGATCGCGAGGAGGATCTCGAGCACGGCCCGCTCGATGCGTTCGTTGTCGACTCCGGCCATCGGCCGCCCTTCGGTCTCGGCCTACGCGGTGGCGGGCCGGGGGTTCGAGCGCGGCGCGCGCGCGGCGGCCGGCTCCTCGCTCGGGGCCCCGCCCGAGTCGACGCCGCCGTCGACGGCACCCGAGTCGATCGGCAGCTTCTCGGTCGGGAAGCTGATCGGCGGGAGGTCGCTCACCGGGCGGTTGTCGCTCGAGAGCCAGAGCGGGCGCTCGGGCAGCTTCTTGACGTCCTTGAAGATCTCGGCGATCTGGTTGTGGTCGAGCGTCTCGTGCTCGAGCAGCTCGGCGGCCAGCTTGTCGAGGATGTCGCGGTTGTCGTTGAGCACCTGCCACGCCTCGTCGTGCGCCTGCTCGATGAGGGTGCGCACCTCGGCGTCGACCTTCTCGGCGATGCCCTCGGAGTAGTCGCGCTGGTGCCCCATGTCGCGGCCGAGGAACATCTCGCCCGACGACTGGCCGAGCTTCACGGCGCCGACGTTGGCCGACATGCCGTACTCGGTGACCATCTTGCGTGCGGTCGCGGTCGCCTTCTCGATGTCGTTCGAGGCGCCGGTCGAGGGGTCGTGGAACACGATCTCCTCCGCGACGCGACCGCCCATGGCGTACGTCAGCTGGTCGAGCAGCTCGTTGCGGGTCACCGAGTACTTGTCTTCGAGCGGCATGACCATCGTGTAGCCGAGGGCCCGGCCGCGCGGCAGGATCGTGATCTTCGTGACCGGGTCGGTGTAGTTCATCGCCGCCGCGGCGAGGGCGTGGCCGCCCTCGTGGTACGCGGTGATGAGCTTCTCCTTGTCTTTCATGACCCGGGTGCGACGCTGCGGGCCGGCGATGACGCGGTCGACCGCCTCGTCGAGAGCCCGGTTGTCGATGAGCTGCGCGTTGGAGCGAGCGGTGAGCAGGGCGGCCTCGTTGAGCACGTTCGCGAGGTCGGCGCCCGTGAAGCCCGGCGTCTTGCGCGCGAGCACCTCGAGGTCGACGCCCTTCGCGAGCGGCTTGCCCATCGAGTGCACCTCGAGAATGCGCTGGCGGCCCTTCATGTCGGGCGCGTCGACGCCGATCTGGCGGTCGAAGCGGCCGGGACGCAGCAGCGCCGGGTCGAGGATGTCGGGGCGGTTCGTCGCCGCGATCATGATGACGTTCGTCTTGGGGTCGAAGCCGTCCATCTCGACGAGCAGCTGGTTGAGCGTCTGCTCGCGCTCGTCGTGCCCGCCGCCCATGCCGGCGCCTCGGTGGCGGCCGACCGCGTCGATCTCGTCGACGAAGATGATGGCGGGGGCATTCTGCTTCGCCTGGTCGAACAGGTCGCGCACGCGGCTCGCGCCGACGCCGACGAACATCTCGACGAAGTCGGAACCCGAGATCGAGTAGAACGGCACGCCCGCCTCGCCCGCGACGGCGCGCGCGAGCAGCGTCTTGCCGGTGCCGGGAGGGCCGTAGAGCAGCACGCCCTTCGGGATGCGCGCCCCGACGGCCTGGAACTTCGCCGGCTCCTTCAGGAAGTCCTTGATCTCCTGCAGCTCCTCGATGGCCTCGTCGGCGCCCGCGACGTCGGCGAACGTGACCTTCGGGCTCTCCTTCGAGACGAGCTTCGCCTTCGACTTGCCGAACTGCATGACGCGGTTGCCGCCGCCCTGCATGCCCGACAGCATGATCCAGAAGAAGACGCCGATCAGGAGGAGCGGCAGCAGGATGCCGAGCATCGACATGAACCAGTTCGGCTGCGGCACCTCGTCGTTGTAGCCGTCCTTCGGGTTCGCATCGTCGACCGCGTCGACGATGTCGGTGCCGCGCGGCGTCACGTAGTAGAACTGCACCTGCTTGCCGAGCTTCTCGTCTTCTTTGGCGAGGGTGAGGTCGACCCGGTTCTCGCCGTCGACGATCTTCACGGCGGCGACCTTGCCGTCGCTCAGCAGCTCGAGGCCCTTCTGCGTGGACACCTCTTTGAACCCGGACGCCGTGATCAGGCTCGAACCGATCCACACGGCGACGATCGCGAGCAGGATGTAGATGATCGGCCCGCGGAAGACCTTCTTCATGTTCATGATCTTGCAAGGCTACCTCGGCCCCACTGGGCGGCGGCTGCCTGTTCGCTGAAAGCGCGCAGCGCTCAGCCTGCGGCGGTCGCGCGCCGGCTCCGGCGCAGGCCCAGCAGGTACGGCATGCCGAGACCGGCGGCCGCGAAGGTGCGCCCGAGGCGCCCTCGGACGGATGGCCCCGGCAGCGGCGGGAGCTCGCCGTCGAGGTCGCCGACGTCGACGAAGTACGCGCGCACCGTGCCGATGCCCTCGAGCTCCTGCGAGATCTCGTGCACCGCCGCGGGCAGGGCGCTCCCGCCGCCGCGGTGGAGCTCGTCGGAGAGCAGCACGTACTCCGAGATGGCGACGGGGTTCTTGAGCATGCGATGCACGTGGATGACGTCGATGCCGACGAGCTTGACCCGGTCGCGGATGGTCTGGGTCGCGACATCCCCGACGTGCGCGACGAACTTGAGCTTGAGCTCGGCGGCCTCCTTGCAGCCCGCGCACGGGCAGAGGTTCGCCGCGACGTTCTGGCGCTCGAGGTGGAAGGCCCGGTGCATGGCGACCGCGACCTGCAGGACCCCGGCGACCTCGGATTCGGGGTCGCGGCCACCTGCGGGGCGCGAGAGGAACGCGGCGTCGCCCTCGATCTCGATGAGGTCGTAGCCGGGTGCGGCGTCGATCATCTTGTCGAGCATGCGCGCGGTGTTCACCTCGGCGTGCGCGAGGCTGAACCGATGTGAGCTCATGTAGTCGGTGTAGCCCCCGATGTCGGCGATCAGCAGTACCGCCCGGCCGGACTCCATGTCGACAGGCTGTCATCGATCCGGGGCGGCATCAACCCCGCGAATCGGGGGTCGCGGGCGGATCGTCGAACGGCTCGCGCGGCTCGAACCGCTCGAGCAGGTCGTCGGCGTCGGCCGCAGCCCGGCGGGCGCTGGGCGTGTAGCCGAGCACGACGGGGAGGAATCGATCCGAGGTGAGCGCGCGAAGCCGGAGCGCGCCGACCGCCACGACGGTGGCGGTGCGTCGGCTGCGCCGGAGGAGCGCGATCTCGCCGAACCCCTCGCCGGGGCCGAGCGACGCCACCACCCGGCCGTCGCCGACGACGTCGGCCGCACCGTCTTCGATCAGGTAGTACCGGTCGCCCGGATCGCCCTGGCGGAAGACCGGGTCGCCGTCGGCGACGGCGACCGGCTCGAGCCCGCGGGCGAGCTGCTCCACGGCCGGCAGGGGCAGCGTGCGGAACATCGGCACGCGGCGCAGCAGCGCGACATCGCCGTCGAGCACGTCGACGGTGCGGTCGAGCCCGCGGAGGCGCCGCCAGGCGGCGAGGGCGAGCAGCGGGCAGACGAGCCCGATCGAGATGAGCGTCGCCTGCACGCCCGTCAGGTCGATGAGCGTCGAGGCGACGACGGCGCCGATGCCGATGAAGACGGCGACGAGGCTCTCGAGCACGCCGAACACGCGGGCGAGCACCTCGTCGGGCGCGAGCCTGCCGATGAGCGTGAAGCCGGCGACGTCGATCAGGGCGTTGCCGACGCCGATGAAGGCGAGCAGGCCGAGCGCCGCCGACTGCTGCGGCACGAGTCCGACGAGCGCCAGCGGCAGCCCCCAGAGCGCGACCCCAACCGCGAACCACGCGCCGAGGCGCCGCGAGCCGACGAGCAGCGAGGCGCCGAGCGAACCGAGCACCGCGCCGACCCCGACGGCCGTCATCAGGGCGCCGACGCCCGGCTCGCCCGTGCCGAGCAGTTCGATCGCGACCACGACCGAGAGCACGGTGAGCGCGCCCCGGGTGAGCGCCTGCGCCGAGGCGAGCCCGAGGATCAGCAGCAGATCGCGGTTCGAGGTCGCGGCCCGAACGCCCTCGACCACCTCGGCGGCGAGGCTGCGCCGCTTCGGCGCCGCCGGTCGCGGCGGTGCCTCGTAGCGGAGCCCGACGAGCAGGCCGGCCGCCGCGAACGAGGCGGCGGCGGCGACCGCGAAGACGACGTCGACCCCGGTGAACTGCAGGAGAACCGCGGCCACCAGCGGGCCGACGAGCGTCGCCGCCGAGTCGAGCAGCCCGCGCACCATGTTCGCGCTCGCGAGTTCGTACCCGGTGCTGCAGAGCGAGGGAAGGAGGGCCGAGTGCGCGGGCCGGTAGAGCGTGGCGGCGACGGTCGACACGACGGCGAGCGCGTAGACGACCGCCGTCGGGCCCGCGACGGCGACGACGACCGCGGCGGCGGCCGTCGCGGCGCCGCGCACGGTCGAGACGAGGATGAGGACGCGTTCGCGCCGCCCTCGGTCGGCGATCGGCGACAGGAGCGGGGCGAAGATCGCCGACGGCACCATCCGCAGCAGCCCGACGAGTCCGAGGGCCGCCGCGCCGCCGTCGCGGTACGCGACGATGCCGAGGGCGACGGTGAACGCCCATTCGGCGGTCCATGCACCGAGGAAGCTCAGCTGGGCACGCCGGAGATTCGGGTTGCGCGCGTTCGACGCGAAGGCGGCGGCGGCGTCGCGCAGTCGGCTTCGGCGCACTTGCTCGCCCATGGCACGACCCTAGGGCCTGGCCGACCGGCGGTCGAGTGCCGTCAGCTGTAGACGTGCGGGGCGAGGATCGCGACGTCGCGCAGGTTGCGGTAGCGCTCTGCGTAGTCGAGCCCGTAGCCGACGACGAACTGGTTCGGGATGTCGAAGCCGAGGTACCTGACGTCGACCTCGACCTTGGCCGCGTCGGGCTTGCGCAGCAGGGCGCAGATCTCGACCGAGGCCGCGCCGCGCGAGCGCAGGTTCTCGAGCAGCCAGCTGAGCGTGAGCCCCGAGTCGATGATGTCCTCGACGATGAGCACGTGCCGGCCGGTGAGGTCGGTGTCGAGGTCCTTCAGGATGCGCACGACGCCCGACGACTGGGTGCCGGCGCCGTACGACGAGACGGCCATCCAGTCCATGCTGAGGTGCGGCCGCAGCTCGCGCGCCAGGTCGGCCATGACCATGACGGCGCCCTTCAGCACGCCGACGAGCAGCAGGTCCTTGCCGTCGTAGTCGGCCTCGATGCGGCGGGCGAGTTCGGCGAGTTTCGCGTGGATCTCGGCTTCGGTGACGAGGGTCTCGGTGAGGTCGGCCTGAATCTCGCGCGCATCCATGCGTCGATCCTAGCGATCGCGGTTCAGTGATCGTGTGGAATGATCTCGGTCGACCCCGTCGTGGAGAAGACCACATGGCCGCCGGCCCGGGTGGCGAGCGCTCCCCCGGGCAGGTCGATCGGTCCCTGGCCGTGCCAGTCGGTGACGAGCCGCGCGACCTCGAGCGTCTGCGCCCGGCTGAGCGACACCCCGAACTCGCTCGCGACCACGTGCCGGATGATGCGCTGCCGCAGCGCCGCCGGGTTCGCGCCGAGCGCGGCCGCCGAGACGGCGATGCCCGCCTCGGCGGGTTCGCAGATCTCCTCGATGAACTCCTCGATCTGCTCGGCGAACGCCGCCTCGTCCTCGCGCAGCTGCTCGGCCGTGCGCGCGAGGGCCTCGGCGATGCCGGGGCCGAGTTCTCGCTCGAGCACGGGCAGCACCTGCTCGCGCACCCTCACCCGGGCGTACGCGGGGTCGAGGTTGTGCGGATCGTCCCACGGTTCGAGCCCGGCGTCGAGGCAGGCCCGACGCGTCGTCGCCCGGCGGATGCCGAGCAGCGGCCGCGCGTACCGCCCCGTCACGGGCGCCATGCCCGACAGGCTCGCCGCCCCCGACCCGCGGGCGAGGCCGAGCAGCACGGTCTCGGCCTGGTCGTCGAGCGTGTGGCCGAGCAGCACGAGCGCCGCACCCGTCTCGCGGGCGACCTCGTCGAGCGCGGCGTAGCGCGCGTCACGGGCGGATGCCTCGGGGCCGGCGCCCGCTGTGACGTCGACCCGGCGCACGACGACCGGGTCGAGCCCGAGCTCGCGAGCGGCGCGAGCGGCGCGCTCCGCGACATCCCCGGACTCCGGCTGGAGGCCGTGGTCGACGATCACGGCGCCCGCCCGCCGGCCCGCGCGGGGCGCCTCGAACGCGGTGGCCGCGGCGAGCGCGAGCGAGTCGGCGCCCCCGGAGAGCGCGACGAGCACGAGCGACTGCCCGGTCGTGGTCTCGGGGCGCGGCGCCTGCGGCGGCGCACCTCCACCCAGAGCGGCGCGCACCGCGCGCCGCACGTCGGCGATCGGCGGGGTCAGTCGCGGGCGACGTGGGCCGGAGGCATCCATGTGCTGGTCTGAAGGCATCGGGGTAACCTTATTCCGCCGCGCGCCGAGCGCCCGGCCATGCTGTCGCAACAGCGCAGACTTCCATCGCAAGGAGAGCCATATGGGCGAGTACAACGCCGTCATCGAGATCCCCAAGGGGAGCCGCAACAAGTACGAGGTCGACCACGAGACCGGCCGGGTCTTCCTCGACCGCGTGCTCTACACCGGGTTCGTCTACCCGACCGACTACGGCTTCTTCGAGAACACCCTCGGCGACGACGGCGACCCGCTCGACGTGCTCGTGCTGCTCGAGTACCCGCTCTTCCCGGGCGTCGGCGTCAAGGTGCGCCCGGTCGGCGTCTTCCACATGACCGACGACGGCGGCGGCGACGCGAAGGTCATCGCGGTGCCCGCGGGCGACCCGCGCTGGAACCACATCCAGGACGTCGACTCGATCCCCGAGTTCACGCGCAAGGAGATCGAGCACTTCTTCGAGCACTACAAGGACCTCGAGCCCGGCAAGTGGGTCAAGACCGAGGGCTGGGCGAACGCGGCCGAGGCCGAGGCGCTCATCCAGAAGGCGATCGAGGCGTTCCCCGGTCACTGACCGGTCGAAACTTCGGGATGCCTCGCGGCATCCGGGCAGCGAAAGGGGGCGGGCCGTGCGGCTCGCCCCCTTTCGCCTGCCCACCGGGTCGAGGAGGAGCGCAGCGACCCTCGAAGCCTCAGCCCGCCGGGCGGGCGGCCGCCGAGGGGCTCCCCCAGATGAAGTACTCGCGCACGGGCACGCCCTCGCGCGGCGCCTCGAGGATGCGACCGCCGCCGAGGTAGATCGCCACGTGGTAGTAGTCGCCGCCCGAGCCCCAGAAGAGCAGGTCACCGCGCTCGATGCTGCCGAGCGGCACCGCCTTGCCGCGCGCGGCGAGCGTGTAGTACTGGTTCGTCGCCGAGTGCGTGCCGATGCCGATGCCCGCGTAAGCGTAGGCGCCCTTGGTGAGGCCCGAGCAGTCCCACACGTCGGGGCCGGCGCCGCCGAGCACGTAGCGTTCGCCGAGCTGCTGGCTCGCGAACCAGATCGCCGACTCGACGGCGCTGCGATTCGGCGGTGCCGGAGCCGGCGGCGGGGCGGGCCTGGGCGGCGGGGCCGGAGCAGGGGCGCTGCCGCCACCAGTGCCGCCGTTCCCCGCTGCGGCGTCGTCGCGAGCGTCCTGCTCGCGCTCCTCGCGCTCACGCTCCTCGCGTTCCCGGCGCTCCTGCTCCTCGAGCGCGGCCTGGGCCGCCTCCCGGGCCTGCCCCTCGACGCGCTCACGCTCGAGCTCGGCGGTCGTGTCCTTGAGCGACGCGAGTTGGGCGTAGAGCTGGACCGACCGCTGCTCCGCCTCGGCCACGGCGGCGGTCGCCGCGTCGGCGGCCGCACGGGCCTCATCGGCGCGCGTCTCGGCGACCTCCGCGAGCCGCTCGCGCTCGTCGGCAGCCTGCTCGGCCTGCTCGCGCAGCGAGGCGGCCGAGTTGCGGTCGGCTCGCGCCTGCTCGTAGAGCCCCTGTGCCTGCTCGCCGAGCTTCGCGGCCGTGCCGAGCTGGTGCAGCAGGTCGTCGGCGCGGTCGGGGGCGAACATGAGCTCGCTCGTGAGATCGCCGCCGCCCGAACGGGCGAGGTGCGCAGCGATGAGCCCGGCGCGCATCTTCGAGATCTCGGCGACCGCCTCGGCCTCGTCGGCCTGGCGGCCGAGCGACTGCTCGCGTACGAGGGCGGTGTCGCGCGCGTCGATCGCCTGGCGGTAGGCCTCGTCGGCCTTCATCGAGACCTCGACCGCGGCATCCGCCGTCTGCTGCAGCCCGGCGATGAGCCCGCCGAGCCGGTCGATCTCGGCGAGCTTCGCCGACTCGTTCTGCTTGGCTGCTTCGATCTCGCCCCAGGTCGGGTAGTCGGGCTCGGCCGCCGCCGGCGACCCGACCAGTCCGACCGACGCCGTCACCGCGCCGACGGCGACCGCCGCCGAGAAGGCCGCCGCCGAGCTCCGCGAGATGGGACCGGTACGCTGCTCAGCCAAGGTAGACGCCCCTCGCGGCCATGAACGGCACGGGATCGATGCGGTTCCATCCGTCGTACACCTCGAAGTGGAGGTGGCAGCCCGTGGACGCGCCGGTCGTGCCGGTCCAGGCGATCTGCTGCCCCGCCGACACCCACTGGCCGTAGCCGACGAGCAGGCCGCCGTCGACGATGTGCGCGTACCCGGTCGAGATGCCGCCCCCGTGGTCGATCTTCACGAAGTTGCCGTAGCTGCCCGACCAGCCGGCGTACGTCACGACGCCGCTGTTGGCCGCGTAGATCGGCGACCAGCACCCGGTGGCGAGATCGGTCGCGTAGTGGAAGGAGTTCGAGCAGTACCCGTTCTCGCAGATGACCTCGCGGGGACCGTAGCCGCCCGAGATCCAACCCGAGGCCGGGAGCGCCCAGCCCGACGTTGCGACCCCGCCGGCGCTGCCGTTCTCGATCGCCTCGCGACGGCGGCGCTCCTCCTCCTTGCGGCGGCGCTCCTCTTCTTCCTTGCGCTTGCGCTCGCCCTCTTCGTACGCGGCGGTCGTCTTCGCCTCGGCGTCCTTCAGGAACTTGAGCTGCGCCTCGAGCTCGGTCTTCTTCGCCTGCGACTCGGCGAGCGCGGCCTCGGCCTGCGCCTGCGCCTCCTGCGCGGCGCGCAGCGCCTCCTCGGCGGCGATGCGCAGCTTCTCGCGCTCGGCCTTGGCGACCTCGGCCTGGTCGCCGAGCGCCGCCGCCGCGTTCTGCTTCTCCTGCGCGAGGCTGTACACCTCGCTGGAGCGCTCAACCATCTGGTTCATGCTGCCGAGCTTCGAGAGCAGCGCATCGGTCGACTTCGCGTCGCCGGCCTCGAGGAACAGGTTGACGCTGAGGTCGCCCGCGCCGCTGCGATACAGCTGCGCGGCGACCTGGCCGGCGTTGCGCTCGGCGTCGGCGGCCTCCTTCGCCGAGGCGTCGGCCTCTGCCTGGATGCGCGCGGCCTTGGTCACCGCGTCGTCGTACTTCTGCTGCGCGACCATGAGGTCGTCGGTGCGGCGTTCGGCCTCGGCCCTCGTCTCGGCCACGTTCACCTCGAGCTGCCCGATGAGGCCCTCGATCTCCTCGACCGCCGCGGCGCCGGCGGCGGTGTCGGCCTTCGCCTGCTCGACCTCGTCCCACGTGGGATAGTCGGCGGCGAAGGCGGCCTGCGGTGACGCCACCGCTCCGACGACGGCGACCGAGACGAGCAGGGCGCCGGCCAGTAGTCGTCGCACGGCGCTCGTACGTGGTGTGGTGCGGTCCATGGTTCCCCGTCCACGCGGGCCTCGGGTTCCCCGCGCTCCTCGCTCTCGAATGCAGGCAGTGGCAGCCTTCACGATAGGCACGGGCGAAGCCGAATCCGGGGATTTCAGGGGCATGTCCACGGATGCCTCGGCGCTCCCCGAACTCGTCGACGGACACCCGTGAACCCGGCGAACCAGGCCGCCGCGAGGCATCGCGCCGCTCGTTTTGCACTCTCGCGAATCAGCACGTATGCTTGCTTGTCGGCGGTCATGCCCCAGGCAAGACCTCCGGCCCCATCGTTTAGTGGCCTAGGACACCGCCCTTTCACGGCGGCAGCACGGGTTCGAATCCCGTTGGGGTCACTGAAAAATGGCAAGTACAATTGAACAGTCTCGGTGAGATTTCTCACTACGAGGCCCTGTGGCGCAGTTGGTTAGCGTGCCGCCCTGTCACGGCGGAGGTCGCGGGTTCAAGTCCCGTCAGGGTCGCTCAGGCGACAAGCCCTTTCCCTTACGAGAGAAGGGGCTTTCTCCTTATCGAGATGCTTTCGCACCTCGAGGCTCTGTAGCTCAGTTGGTAGAGCGTTCGACTGAAAATCGAAAGGTCACCGGATCGATGCCGGTCGGAGCCACAGTCAAAACCCCCGGTTTACCGGGGGTTTTTTCGTGTCAGAGGGACATTCCTCGAGGTCGCTCGTGAGGCTGTGCCATTAATGTGCCATTAAGAGTTCGCCTGGTTCGGCGTTGTGCCATTTCTGGTTCTGGGTGGGCTGGCTTGGCTTCGCTCTTGGTGCCGGGCTTGGCTCTGCTCGCATCGGTGCCTTCGTCGGCTCGCTTGAGCGCGTCATTGAGTGCTGCGCCGGCTCGGATCGCGACGCCTTCGCGAGCACGTGAGTAGCGCTCGGTGACCTGCAGGCTCGAATGGCCGAGGGTCGCCTGCACGTCAGGCGCGGTGGCACCGGCGTCGAACAGGATCGTCGCGAACGTGTGCCGCAGGTCGTGTATACGCAGGTCGGGCCGACCGATCGCTTCACGCAGCTCCTCCCAGCCCACCGCGCGGCGGGCGTTGTGATTCGTGAGGCGTCCGCCGTCAGGGCCGTCGAAGAGCAGGTCGCTCCCCCGCTTGCCGCGCGCGGCAGCTTCGGCGTACGGGCGGAGCGCGTCGATCAGCGGGACATCCCGTGACTTGTGGCTCTTGGGCGACTGTTCGATGAGCTCGCCGCGCATGCCCGGACTCAGCGAGCGACTGACGCGGATGACGCCGCGCCCGAAGTCGACGTCGCCGACGCGCAGCGCGGTCGCCTCCCCCGCGCGCATGCCCGTGTAGACGAGGGCGGCGAAGTAGCGGCGGTAGACGCCGTCGGGGATGAGGCCGAGCAGCCTGCTGATCTGCTCGAGCGTGAGCGCCCGCGACACCGGCGAGATCGACTCGCGCATGCTCGGCCGCTTCACCTCGCGGGCCGGGTTGTAGTCGATGAACCGCGAACGGCGCGCGCCGTCGAGCAACCGCGAGAGCACCGCGAGCGCGTCGTTCTTGGCGGATGCCCCGCCCGACCACGCGACCATCGCCGACTCGATCATGGGAGAGGTGATCTCGTCGAGCCGGTGCCGGCCGAGACTCGGCTTCACGCGCAGCCGCCAAGCGACGCCGTAACTGCGGGCCGTCGCCGGGCGGATGGACGACTCGATCGCCGGCCAGTACTTGTCGTACCACTGGTCGAGCGTCATCGACCCGTTCGGGTTGCGGCCGGCGACCATCTTGGCAAGCTCGCGCTTGGCCTCGGCGAGCGTCAAGAAGGTGCGCGACCGCTCGGCGGCGCCGCCCTCGACGCTCGGGCCGACGACGCGGATCTGGTACCGCTGCCGGTCGGCGCGCCAGCGGATGCCCTCGGGCAGCGGCCGACCCGTGCGCGGATCGACCCGCGACGGGGTGTCCTTCGTCGGCCGCCCGGCCATCAGTGTTCCGTTCCACCCCGGGCGAGCAGCTCGTCGATCGTGTCGGCGCTCCAGAGCAGGTGCTTGCCCATGCGTGCGTCGGGCTCGGGGATGAGTCCGTCGTGGCGCAGCTTGTCGAAGCTCGAGACCGGAATGCGACACCGCTCAGCCGCCTCGACTCGGCTCAGGTACTCGACCCTCCACGCGGTGTCGGCCATGACGTTCCTCCTCGACTCATCGGCCGCCGGCTGGCATCTCGTGCATGCCGACCCACGCGCGGCTATTTGCAAGTACCTGAGATTACCACAGCGTCGCAGATTTCGGCAAGTATCTGAGTTAGTGACTAGACTCGTCGCATGCCGGACTCCCCGCACCGCCCTGGCGACCAGTCGCACGACGACCTGCTGCTCGCCGAAGACCTGCCCGATGGCTGGTACCTGCCCAGCCGGTTTCCCGGTGAGCGCGACGACGATGCGAGCGCAAAGATCGACGCGGTGCTCGGCTACGACGACAGCATCACGACCGACTCGCAGGCCGAAGGCCAGCGCACCTCTGACGAGAACGAGACGATCGACGGACGCTGGCGCTACCTCGAGCACGAAGCCACGCACACCCGCGTAATGATCCGCCTGCAGCGCCAGCTTCTCGCCGTGCCCGAGGAGATCCGCATCACCGGCGTGATCTACCTCCCCTGGCGCCCGGGCGACCCGATCACGAGCCAACTCCTCCGTGAGCTGCCCACCGCCCGCATCGAGGCCGCGATCAACAAGCGCCTCTTCGCGATGAAGCGCACGGAGACGATCACCGGCGGCAAGATCGTGCTGCCCTCAGGCCACAAGATCCGCGAGCGCGACCTGCTCAACCCGCTCGGCGACCCGAAGAAGACCCCCGACTTCTACGAGCTTGTCGCCCTGCAGCACGGCCAGCTGACGCAGCAGGGCGACGCGAACCCGAGCGCCACGATGGCGGAGATCAATGGGGTCGCGCTGTCGACCGCACAGGGTTGGATCACGAAGGCCCGCGAGCGCGGACTCCTGCCGCCGGGGCGACGCGGGCGGGCGGGCTAGCAACACCACGGAGTCGGAGGCCACACTCTGCGGCAGCTCCGAAACGAAGCAAAGCGGATCGGCACCTAGAGACCCACCTGATCGCCGCTACCGGACGGGCCCACTGCTGAAGTTGGCGCTGCTCTAGGGCCAACTTCACTGAGCGAGGTAACCGAAAGGACAGCTCGCACACCAAGGTGGGTCCGGTCGAAGTCGGCCGACCGGCGGCTAAGGATGGGCTTCCATGCCCGCAGCGTTCGATCGGCACTCCCGCATCATCTATTGGATGGCCAAATTCCATCGTGGCGGCTATCGAGCTACCCGGCTACGTTCGTGGGCCGCGTGAGAGTAGGTCGCGCCGGCGCGACCTATCCAAGCAGTCCAGTCTGGATTCAACTCGTCATTCGACGTTCTCGTCTGCCCATCGATCGGTACGTAATCGGGAATCCGGTAGTAGCTGTGGGAAGGGGACGGGGGAAAGGTCAGCCGTCTCCGAAAGATCTGTAGCGCACTGTTGCGAGCGTCGAGTAGCCGCATGACCAGGTCCCGAAGGTACTCAACATCCATCTCCACTTCTGCTCCGTCGCGGATTGTCGCTCGTGCCGGATACCAACCCGAAGAGTCATCGTTTCTCATGAACGTCATCGAGGCGTGAATGTGTCGGTCCCGTTCTGTGAGCACGTCGCGGGCTTCCAGGCACCACGCGAGAAGGGCTTCGCGGCTGACAGAGGCCCAGGGCGGTGTTCCGAGCTCGCCGACGCGAGCCTGAATGAGGCCGACGATCCGCTTCGCTGGCTGACGCTCTGGTGCCGAAATGCGGAATACCGCTGCGATGTCGTAGGCATACCGCTCGAGGTCGGCTGCAGCGAGAACGAGGTCCCCGAGCGCGAGGCGCACGCCAACGGGGACATCACGCTCGATCCATGTTTGATCAGTCACATGCCAATCATCGGGTCTCGAACGCGCCTTCGTGCGCGCGCGGCCAGATCAAGCGCGCCCGTCCTATGGCCCATTGCTCGAACTTCGAGAGAAACAACCTCCGGCGACCCAAGAGGAGTTTCTCTACTCGTTCACGGACGGCACACAACGGACTCGGTCGCCTGCAGCGCGTGCGGTCCTCACTCCACCATGGACCGAGCACTCCTCCGTGGCGGTCAACTTCACCGACCTCAACGAGCTATAGGATCAGCCAAGTCGGTGGTCAAGGCGGACCACATGTTTCTGACCCCGGAAGTCGTGCCAGCTATGTCGAACCCTGCGGTTACGCCCATCGTGGCGGTGGACCTCGCAGCCCCCGATGCGCAGGCGCTCGGTCTCGGATCGGGCCCCCCCGTGCCCCCGGAGCATCGCGTGTATTTCTATGACCCGGATCAATGGGAGCAGTTCATCCTCGAGTGGGCACACTCCCTTCACCCCGAATACATCCAGGTGAAGCGCATCGGGGGCAGCGGCGACCAAGGCATCGACATCGCGGGGTTCCTCAGCGACGACCACCTTGAGGGTGAGTGGGATTGCTACCAGGCAAAGCACTACGTCGACGCGCTAACTCCCGCGACCGCCTACGCCGAGATGCTCAAGATGTTCGGACACGTATGCCTGGATCATTACACCTTGCCGCGCAAATACTTCTTCGTGGCACCGCGCGGAGCAGGGCCCACGCTCAACCGCCTCATCAGCCATCCGACTGAATTGAAGGAGAAGTTTCTCCAGGCGATCTCCGATGGCACGCCGCAGGTCGCGGGTGTCGCAATCGACACCCTCGCGGCCGTGAGGAAGTTGGCCGAGAGGACGGACTTCTCGATGTTCACGGCAACTCAGCTCACAGAGCTCCTAACAGGTCACGCTAAAACGCGGTACCACGCATTCCGCTTCGGCACGGCCCTTCCACAGCGAGGGCCAGTCGACGCGCCACCGGCTGAACTCGAAACCAGTGAGGCGCGTTACGTTGAAGAACTGATGCGTGTGTACCGCGAGGCGACCGGCTCAGCAGACATGAGCGTCGCCGACCTGCCAGACCACGCTGACCACTCAAGCCATTTCCAACGCCAACGTCGGGCTTTCTACAGCGCAGAGGCTCTCCGAATGTACGCGCGCGACTCGGTCCCGCCCGGTACCTTCGACCGACTCGTCGACCATATGCACGAAGGTGTCATCGAAGTAGCGGAAGCTGACTACCAGACAGGGCGCGAACGGCTCACGGCGGTGCTCACGCAGGCCACAAACGTGCAACTCGACAGCCAACGCCTCGTTGAGATTACTGGTCCGGAGGACCGCCGCGGGGTGTGCCACCATCTCGCTAACGACGACCGGCTGAAGTGGGTGCGTTGAGATGGGGAGCCCCTTGAATGGAGGTTTGGAGATCGGCGTACGGGTCAGTGCGTTGTTGACGGCCGCGTTTCCGTCGCATCTGGACATTGCACGCCTTGTGCTTCTGGATCATGCCCTGCTTCATACCGCCGATCTAGGGGGCCCACCGAGCCTCCACCCTGAGCTTCCCTTGCGAAGTGGAGAACTCGGGATGAAACGAAGCCTAATCAGCGATGGTGTTGAGTTTGCATGCCGGGTAGGCCTTGCGGAGGTTCACGCCACCGCGGGCGGGATTGAGTTTCGCGCCTCCGAGAACGCGCCGGGCTTTCTGTCCTTGCTGACAGCTGACTACTACGTTGAATTGGCGCAACGCGCTAATTGGGTCTGTGACACGTTTTCCGAGGCGTCCGACCTCGAACTCCGGTCGCGGATCGCTGAACTTCTCGGCGACCGGTCCGAGGAGTTCAGCGCCGCCGATGCTACTGACTACTTGGAGACTCATTGATTCGGCTTACCCATCTCACTCTCGCCGGGACAAACGTCGAGCCCGCGTCCGTGGGCTTCGGTCCAGCACTGTCGGTAATTCACGGGCCGTCTGACACTGGGAAGTCGTTTATCGTCGACGCCATCGACTTCGCGCTCGGCAGCAAGAAGCTCAAGGTAGTCAAAGGCCTGGAGCCCTATTCGCACGTGCTTCTCGGCCTAAAGACAATCGCCGGCGAGAACTTTACTCTCGCACGCCCAATCAAAGGCGGACGAGTTTCTCTGTATGAAGGAGACATCCGCTCCACGCCAACGTTCCCTCCTGAGCAAACTCTGGCGACTCAGCACAATGCGGTGACGGACGATAATCTCTCACGCTTTCTTCTGAAACTGACGGGTTTCGACGGGCTAAAGATCAGGAGGAATGCTCGTAATGAGACAGACTCTCTTAGCTTCCGCAACCTCGCTCATTTCGCGGTAGTCGATGAAACACAGATGCAATCTGAGCTTGAGCCGGTTTACACCGGCATAAGCCCGACCACCCGCACGAAAGAACTGTCGGTTCTCAAGCTCTTGCTAGAGGGCCGAGATGACTCCGACCTGACCGCGATCTCGGCGACACCACAGCAGAAGCGCGCGAAGGCGGCGAAGGCAGAAGTGGTGGAAACGCTCATCCGCGACGTCGACCTGAAACTCCACGGCGTGGCAGAAGAATCTGAGCTGCGCGACCAGCTCTCACGCATCAACGCGAGCACGACGAGTCTAAACAGTTTGGTGAGTGACGCCGTTGGGGCGCGTGCTGAAGCACTGGAGCTGGTAACTAAGTCTGAGGGCGACGTGAAGGCCCTACGTGCCGACTTCCTCAACACGCGTGCCCTGGCCGCGCGACTCGGTCTGCTCGATACGCAGTACGCCTCGGATCTCTCGCGACTAGACATGATTTCAGAAGTTGGCAGCCTCCTCGGATTCTTCTCCACGGCAGTCTGCCCGTTCTGCGGAAGCACCGTGAGCGATTCATCGAAGCACGAATTTGCGCATCAGGAATCAGTCCCGTTTGCGGATGCAGTGAAGTCGGAGATCGAGAAGACCTCACGACTTCATGAAGATCTGCGGAAGACACTGTCTGATCTGGAAACCGATCAAGTGAGCATTCGCGAGGAGCACTCGCGCAACCTCAGCATTCTGCGCGAGCGAGAACAAGCCCTGAGGGAGCTGGACGCCAGTCATGCGCCGGCGCTAACTGAAATCCGCGAGCTTCAAGATCTGCGGCTCGAAGTCGAGAAGTCCTTGGCTCTATGGGACCAGCTGACTACATACCGAACGCTACTTGCCGACATCCAGGCGGAAACTACCGCAGAAAAGGCTGCACAAGCCGAATCGATAGGACTGCTCACCATCGATGCGTTCTCCTCGCAAGTGTCGGATGTGCTCACCCAGTGGGGCTATCCTGACGCCGAGCACTCCAAGTACGACCGGGCAGCAAATGACATCGTGGCTGACGGCCAACTCCGATCGGGCCACGGAAAAGGCGTGCGAGCTGTTCTCCATGCGGCGTTCACGATTGCACTCGCCCAGTACTGTGTGTCGAAGGGGCTGCCGCATCCCGGATTTGTCGTGCTCGACTCTCCGCTCGTGACATACAAGCCGCCGAAGAATGGCGACGAAGATCTCAGCGACGAAGCATCACTCCTTCCACCGGACTTCGCCGCGCGCTTCTACGCGTCCGTTGAGGATCTCGCATCGAATGTTCAAGTCATCGTTATGGAGAATGTGAACCCGCCGGCATCTCAGGGTGGGGGTCTCGAAGAGATTGAGTTCAGCAAGTCGACTTCAGGGTCGTTGCGATATGGGTTCTTCCCATATGCGCCATCCTCACCCACTGCGTCGGAGTAGGCCCACGGCAGGGCATCAATAGAGTCGCGCCCCAGATGAGCCCAACGGGCGCCCCTCAAACGCGGCGCACGCAACCGCATCCGTGAGATGTCTGGTCGACGCTCCTGGGAGCCGTTGACTCACCTGCGCCACACGCACGGCGGATGGCCTACGCGCTCGCTGGCGGTCGCACGCGACGCTCCCGTTTCGCGCATCGCCGGACGAGCTCCGGCAGCCGAAACGGAGGAAACGATACTCGAGGCGGATCGGTAACCTGAGCGGGAGATTTGGGTGCCATGTACACTGGCCCCGGGCATAGGGACATGCCCGCGGCTCGCGCGAAGGCTTCGCCAGTTCCAGCAGTACCTCACGAACCATCTGTGATCTCACCGCGGTTCGGCTGTCTATGCGAGCGACTATGCCGGGCCGGAAAGTGACATCACATGGATTCCGTTCGCGCTTTCAAGATTCTCGCCCGCCAGCGACTCAAGGAGCACCGCACTCCGCCGGAAGAGGCGCGCTCCCTGCAGAGGACACAGCACCTCATCGCGCAGGAGGCCGGGTTCACGAACTGGGCTGCCCTTCGCTCGGCGGACGACTTTGAACGCCGGCTCGCGCTGCTCATGCAGGACTGGCCGCAGCTCACAAGCGTCGGCATGGACGGTATCCGGGGTACCGCGTTCGGCACGCGCAAGTACTTCGCCCTCTCGCCTCAGGAACGCGACATGAAGCTCACCGAGCTGCGCGAGTATTTGCGCGGCGAGCTCGAGGCGATCCGGTGGGTCCACGACTGGCTGATCGAGAGCGTTACACCGCTAAAGGGCCTGAACCGCTCACGTTCGAGTTATGGACTCAAGCACCTGGCAGAAGAGCTCCGAGGCGACTATCTCACCAACGGCGCGTTCATCGCCGGTGCGCTTCTGGCGGGCTTCACCAGCGACGTGACCGGACCCAACCAGCTTGAGCGCAACGTGAGATTCAACATGAGCGAGCGGGACCTCAAGGCAGAGGAGCGCCGTCGCGACGCAGTTCGCCGCGATCGTCGCCTCGCACGCACGACCCAGCCGAGCGACCGTGTGTTCTTGTCTCACGGACCTGACTACGACGATGGCGAACTCATCGCACGGTCAGAGCTGCCGGACTATGCGTTTCGCGCCGCCGGGAACATCGACGGCAGTAAGTTCGACGGCCTCGAAGGCGACGGACCTCGTTGGTACGAGGAGTGGGTCGTCGAACACTAGGAAGCTCCCCCCGGGCAAAGCTCGTTCTGTGCATCGCTCCCAGCGGGAACAGCCCAGCTGCCGCGGGGCATCAGCCAATCCGTGCACGAATGGTCCACTCACGGGCACTGCCCGAATGAGGATCAGTCAACGACTCAATGGCGCAATCCTCACATGCAGCTGATCACTACGACGATGCTCCGCCAAAGGGCACCTATGCGAACTGCTCCAAGGTTGCTCTACGGTCACGCGCATACGTCCATCCATCCGCTTCAGAATGGATGGACGTATGCTACCATAGGTAGTTGCAAGAACCTGAGTTTGCTCGGAGGAAGGCGATGCGTGGTGGAGTGATCCTGTACCGAGGTTCCGGGGCCGACGCGCGCCGCTACCTCGAGTCCGATCGCTCCCGCGCCGACGACTACTACCTCGAAGGCGGCACGGCGCTGGCCGAGTTCTCCGTCGTCGACGGCAACGGCGACCTGATCGGCGAGGGCGCACTCATCCCCGACCAGTACGCCCAGTGGGTCGACTGGATCAACCCGCTTACCGGCGAGTCGATGGGTACACCCCGCCACGCCGGCGACGCTCGCCACGGATCACCGCGGTTCGCCGAGATGGTCGTGAACGCGCCGAAATCGCTGTCGATCGCCGCGGCACTGCACCCCGAGGTATCCGATGCTCTCGATGCGGCGCAGCGCGATGCGGTCGCCGAGATCCGCGTCTGGCTCGGCCAGCACTCGGTCACGCGGGTCGGCCCGCGCGGCGGGCAGCGGGTGGTGCCGGTCGAGCAGCTCGAGACGGTCGCGGTCTCACACAAGACCTCGCGAGCGGGCGACCCGCACCGGCACATCCACTTCCAGATCGGCACGCGAGTCTGGGCGGATGCCACATGGCGAGGTCTCGACACGGCGGCGCTGTTCCGGCAGCAAGGTGCGATCCGCGCGCTCGGCACAGCCGTGATCGCAGCTCACCCGCAGCTCGCGGCGACCCTCGACGCGCACGGCCTCACGCTCGATCCGGTGACGGCCGAGGCCACCGAACTGCAGTCGTTCAACGCGGCGATGAGCAAGCGTGCCGAGCAGGTTGCGCGCAACCTGGCTCGCTTCGAGAAGGCATGGCGAACGGCGCATCCGGGCCAGGAACCAGGACCAGCCGCGATGTCGCGACTGACCGCGATGGCGTGGGATCACGAGCGGCCGCACAAGAAGCCGACCCGGCTCGGCAGCGAGGATGCGTGGCGACGCGAGCTCGAGGCATCCGGCTATCGACCTGATCTCGAACGCGTGCGGGCGCAACGAGCCGTCGCGCTCGATGAGCTGAGCGTGCAGGATGTCGCGTCCCGCGCGCTCGATCGATGCGCCGCCGCCGCGTCGACATGGACGGTGCACGACATCCAGGAGCACGTGTCGCACCTCGTGACCGAGGCCGGCGTGCGTGCCGACCCGACGCCGCTGCGCGAGTTCGTCATACTCGCCACCGAGCTCGCCGAGGAGAACTGCCTGTCGGTGCTGCCGCCCGATGGGCCACGTCCTGAGCACGTCGCGCACCTGACGAGCGCGCACGTCATCGCCGTCGAGACGCGACTGCGCGATCTGCTGACCGCCCGCGCCGAGCGGCCGCAGGTGCGCACGCCGGACCTGCCGCGCATTGCACAGCGACTCCGACTCGACCCGGCACAGGCGCGCGCAGCCGCGGCCGTGGCATCCACCCAATCGCTCGCCGTAGTGGAGGGTGCGGCCGGCGCGGGCAAGACGACGATGCTCGCCGCCGCGATCAAGGCGGCGGCGATGCAGGGTCGCAGGACCCGCGTGGTCACGCCGACGAAGAAGGCGGCCGACGTAGCGCATCAGGAGCTCGGGGTTGCGGCCGACAGCGTCGCCAAACTCGTGCACGAGCACGGGTGGCGGTGGAATCGCGACGGCGTGTGGACGCGGCTCGCCATCGGCGACCGCGACCCTGACACGGATGCCGCGTACGCCGGCCCTGCGGCACCTGCTCGACTGCGCCGCGGCGAGCGAATCGTCGTCGACGAGGCGGGCATGCTCGACCAGGACTCCGCGCTCGCGCTGCTGATCATCGCCGATGCGGCCGGCGCCGCGGTCGCGCTGGTCGGCGACCATGCGCAGCTCTCGGCAGTCGGCCGCGGTGGCGTACTCGAGATGGCCGCGCAACTCCTCCCCCGCGTGCACCGTATGACGGCCGTGCACCGATTCGTCGACCCGAAGTACGCCGCGCTCACCGTGCAGATGCGGCGAGGGGATCATCCGGAGTCGGTGTTCGATCGGCTGTGCGCGCTCGGTCTCGTTGCCATTCATGAGAGCCCGGATGCGCAGCTCGAGGCGCTTGCGCGCGAGTGGCACGAGGGTTGCGCGATGACCGTTGCGACGAATGACGAGGCGCGCGAGTTGAATGCGCGGATTCGCGAGGCGCGCGTGCGGGCCGGCGATGTCGATGACGGGCGCATTGTGATCGGGCGCGACGGGCTGAGCATTGGGCGCGGCGACGTGATTCAGACGCGGCGGAACCACTCTGGCGTGCGGGTGACGAATCGCCAAGTGTGGATCGTTCGGAGCGTGGGCGAGGATGGCGCCGTGTGGGCCACCGAGCACGCCGCTGGCTATCGCCCGCGGTCAGTGCGACTGCCAGCCGAGTACGTGTCCGAGCACACGCATCTCGCGTACGCCGCGACAGCTCACGGTGTGCAGGGCATGACCTCGGACGAGTCGCACACAGTGGTCGGCGATGCGATCGGTGCTGCAAGTGTCTACGTGGGGACGACGCGGGGGCGGTACATGAACCGTGTGCACCTCGTGGCAGCGGATGTCGATGACGCGCGGGAGCAGTTCGTCGTTGCGATGGTTCGGGATCGCGCCGACCGCGGGCTCACGAGAGCTAGGGCGGCTGCGCGCTCGTCAGTGCTTGGGCTCGCGCCCAACACGGCGCCCAGAAGGACGCCGGACGCAGGCCTCAGCTTGAGTTAGGTAGTCTCCTCCAAGATTCGTGCCACTGCCCGCGCGAAGTAGATCCGGCCGTACGTTTCACCAGTGATCTCACGTACCGCACCCAACTCCACAAGTTCAGATACCCGCCGGGCAGCGGTGTTGGTGGCAACGCCCAGTGCACGGCGCAGGTCTTCAATCACAAACACAGGATTAGCGATGACGAAGTCAGCAACTTCCATGCCGATACGGCGATGACCCGCTCGTGCTGCCTCGCGAACAATCGTGTCTCGGTACTCAAAGAGCGCATCGATCACTCGTAGGGCAGCCCTCGCCCTACTCGCTACCGCTTCGCAGAACACGCGAATCCACGCGTCGAAGTCTCCCGTGACGCTCACATCGCGAAGTGCGTCGATGTACTCGGCCTTTCGAGGCTCGAACCAAGCAGACAAATTCAGAACGGGGTGCTCGAGCTCGCCAGCTGCGATCAGCTGAAGCGTAATGATCAGTCGGCCAAGCCTGCCGTTTCCGTCAGAAAAAGGATGAAGAGTCTCGAACTGGTAGTGGGCCATCGCAACCTTGGCGAGAAGGGGGATCCTATGCGTGTCATTGTTCACCCACTTTTCCCAGTCTGAGAACCCCTCTTCAAGGGCTCGTCCATTGGGGACCGGAACGAACCTGGCGTCCTCAACTGGAGCGCCTTCCTCGCCCACGAACACCTGCTTCTGGCGCAACATGCCGGCATCGTGCCCATCGCCACGCGTGCCACGAATCAGGATTTGGTGGAGAGCCTCGACTACTCGACGGCTCACAGGAAGGCTTTGAATCAGGGAGAGACCCTCGGTTGCGGCCGCAATGTAGTTACGAATCTCACGGAGTTCGTAGGTGGGGGTGCCGTCCGCATACTCAGCGGTGAGGATTTCGTCGAGGGTTGCGAAGGTTCCTTCGATGGCTGAGGTCGCTTTCGCTTCCGTTGCAAGCACAGGACGAACAAGGAGATCTGGATTCGGGAGAAAGTGAATTCGGGCGTTCAGCTGCCCAAGCGCTCGATCGGCCTCCGACATGACGAATACAGTCTCGGTGGTTAGCGTGACCTCGTCAGGCAGGGGGGCCGGAACGAAGGCGAAGTAATTGTAGGAGCGATCGAATCGGGCATCGTATCCGCTGATCGGAGTCAGGGTCCCAACTGGGGAAGCACCAAATGCGTCTAGGTCCACATTGTCAGCTTAGGGGCTCAATTGACATTTGTTTCGTGATTTCCAATCTGATCGGAGTGGGCGCGATTGGAGTTTGCGCGGCGACGAACGAATGCCAATGCCATTACCGTTTGCAATTGCGTTGACATGCGATTGTCATTTGCGCTCCGCTTTTGACCATCTGTGGACAACATTGTCAATTGCGTTTGTGCTGACAGAGCGATTGTCATTTGCGCTCCGCTTTTGACCGCTCGTCAACAGCATTGTCTAAATCATCTGCGTTCTATTTGGCTTGTCATTCTGCGCTGCTATTCAGATTGGTCCCCGGCGCGTCCGGCACCTAAATGCAGGCACGCGCGGGAGAACCGATCTCGGGCGGCGAGGCAATACAGTGCGAACATGCTCAGGTCGTTGGTTTTGAGGAACTTCAAAGGGTTCGAACAGTTCACAGTCCGATTCGGCCGAAACTCGCTCCTCGTTGGCCCCAACAATGCCGGCAAGTCCACGATTGTGGCGGCGATCAGGCTTGCCGCCGCTGCGGGAAAGCTAGCCTCACGTCGTAACCCCACTGACACCTTTGACGACGGCGGACGCACAGTCCGAGGTTTTCCAATTAGCGCGCTCACTGGAAGTGGTTTTGTTGCAGAAAATGTGCGTCACGAGTTCCGCAATAAGGAGGCGCGGGTCGAGCTGACCTTCACGAGTGGCGCGACTCTCCATCTTGTGTGGCCCACGGATGATCAGCCACCGTTCTTCTGGGTCACGCACCCGGATGGCCCAAACTTCATCATGGCAGCAAGAGCAAGGGAAGTTCTGACTCCCATCGGGGCGGTGCCCACTCTCACTCCACTCGAATACGACGAAAGCAAGCTGGGGACGGCCTACATCAGAGAGAAGGTCGAGACCAAGCTCGCGAGCCGACACTTTCGAAATCACTTGCGCAATGTGAAGTCCACCAGCGGGGACGAGTTCGCCGACCTGCTCAAATTCCTTCTGGACAATTCTCCGGAGCTAAGCGCCTTACGGGTCGACGATGACTACCGGGATGGAAATGTCTGGATCGACGTCTACTACAAAGATGTGGGGAGCGCGGTCGACAAGGAAATCTATTGGGCGGGCGATGGCCTTCAAATCTGGTTGCAGTTGCTTTTCCACATTTGGAGGAACCGAACCGCGGAGGTGCTCGTCTTGGATGAGCCAGACGTGTTTCTCCACCCTGACCTGCAGCGCCGTCTCATCCGTGTCCTCGAGGAGAATCCGCAGCAGGCCATCTTGGCGAGCCACGCACCCGAAATGGCAAGCGAGGCCGAACAAGGCAGCGTTGTCTGGGTCGAACGCGCCCGGAAGACGGCGCGGCGCGTCGGTGGCGACAAGGACTTCGGTGACCTTACCGATGTACTTGGTAGCGGCTTCAACTTGGCCGTTGCACGCGCCCTTCGTTCCAAGGTCGCCCTCTTCGTGGAGGGGGATGACATGCAACTCATTCGGACAGTAGCCCGGCGGCTTAAGCTGATGAACCTTGCAACAGAAAAGAACCTCACCGTCATCCCCATCGGAGGCTTCTCCCGATGGCCTGGGGTGGAGGCGTTCGCGTGGCTAAAGAAGTCGTTCCTTGGAAGTCGAGTCTCGGTTTCGCTGCTGCTCGACCGCGACTACCGGACGGACGAAGACGTCAGGGCAATCGAAGCTCAACTTCTTGGCTCAGACGTTCACGCTCACATCTGGCGAAGGAAGGAGATCGAGAACTACTTCTTGGTTCCGGAACTTATCGCGGGCCTCACGCAACTGCCCGGATCGGAGTGCAACGACTTACTGTTGTCGATCGCAGAAAGCTTCAGAAATGAAGTATCCGGCCAGCTCATCGCCGCTGAAGTCGCTGGTGCACGTAAGGGCATCGATCATGCCACCTCGATCGCCGCAGCGATGAAGACGTTTGAGGCCAGATGGGCAACTGAGGACTCTCGCCTAGCCTGCATACCTGGGAAGCGCGCACTCGCTTTGTTGAACACTCACCTGCAGGCCCTGCAGAAGCCCACAGTGACGGCCCGCAAGTTGGCAGCTCGGATAAGCCTCGAGAATGTCGATAGCGAACTCGCGAACGCCCTAGGGGATATTGAACAGCAGCTGATTTGAGCGGCCCGCTGGGCTTGAATCGACGCGGTGATTTCGTCGATGAAGAGCTCAGTCGTGCGGGCATTCCTTAGCGGTGCGCGCCATCGAGAATTCGTGAACATGGTCGCGAACTTTTCGGGCTCCAGCGACGGATACATGGTGTGAGCACAGACAGCGAATTGATCCAGCGGTCGCGAGATCAACCTGCAGTGTTCGGGGAGTTGTTCACCCGGCACTCCAGGGCGATCTTCCGATACGCCGCAAGCCGGGTCGGGCCAGAGAAGGCGGAGGACGTACTTTCCAACACGTTCCTCGCAGCGTTCGAGCGCCGCAGACGCTTCGATCAAGCCTACGAATCGGCGTTGCCCTGGCTGCTCGGGTTCGCCAGCATGGCGATCCGTCAACACCGTCGAGACGAGGCCCGCCACTGGGCCGGCTACCTCTATCCCGTGGCAGCTGAATCTCTGGCGGTGGTCCGGGACGACGCCGCCGTGTTCGCCGCCGAACTGGCGTTAGTGGCCGAGGCCGTCAGGCATCTGGCGCCACGAGACCGTGATGCGCTGTTGCTCCACGTATCTGCGGGGCTCGGGTATGCCGACGTCGGCCGCGCACTGGGCATTCCGATCGGAACTGTCCGCTCACGAATCAACCGGGCACGCGCACAGCTCCGGGAAGCGACGGGCCGGACCACCGGCGAGAAGGAGGAACAGACGAATGGACGAGTTCAGCACGCTCCGGTCACTGAGTACTGACGCACCCGAGCCGACGCTCGCCACCCTGACGCGTTCGCGTCAGGCGCTCGATGACCGGATCGCAGGGAACCGGCATCCGTCATCTCTGCGTCGACGCACGATCGCACGGACCGCGGTGGCGCTCGGAGGGTTCGTCGTCGTCGCCGGCGCCACGACCGGCGCTGCCGCCATCGTTAGCGCTTTCACACCGGTCGACTACGAGATCGGCCTGGTCGCTCAGTACCAGCCGGCGTTCGTCGACTGTCTGACAGAGCGCGGGTGGGCCGACTCCGGTCCTTCGCCCGAGGGCGCCGACTGGGCCCGGTTCACCGTTCCCGACTACGAGAATTTCCGCTTCACCAACGACGTCGACGCGTGCCGGGCCCAGGTCGCCGACGAGTATGGTGTGACGGTCCAGACGCTCCTGCCCATCGACTGACGAGCACCCGTCAGGATCGGAACCGCCGGCCTGCCGCACCAAGGTAGGGAGGCAGCATGCCCGCTCCCATCAACTCTGCAGCCGTCAACTTCCACACCGGACGAAGCTCTGCGTCGCGGAGACGCGAAGCATGTCCGTGCCGATGAGAAGCCCGTTGCGATGACTTGGCCCCCGTCTTGCCCAGTCGCTTCAGTACGCTGGCGAGAGCGCCGGAACGAATGGGAGTCGTATGTCGCAAACGCCGGTTGCCGTGGTCGCGGGCGCAAGCGGGTTCGTCGGTGCAGCGATCGTGCGAGCTCTTGCCGACGACGGACACGTCGTGCGGCGGATCGGACGAAGCGGCGAAGTCACTTGGAACGATCCCGCTGCGATCGCGCACGCTGTCGACGGGTCGTCGGTGCTGGTGAACATGGCTGGCAAGTCAGTGAACTGCCGCTACACCGACGTGAACCGAGACGAAATTCTCCGGTCGAGGGTGGACACCACGAGCGCACTCCGGGCTGCGGTTCGGAGTGCTGCGGCGCCACCCGCGCTGTGGCTGAATGCCTCCACCGCGACGATCTATCGGCACAGCACGGATCGCCCGAACACCGAAGCGGACGGCGAGCTTGGGGAGGGATTCTCCGTCGACGTCGCGCGCAACTGGGAGCGGGAACTCTTCGCCGGTGACCTGCCCCACACTCGCCGTGTCGCGCTTCGCATGGCCATCGTGTTGGGTGACGGGCCGGCGACGAAAACGCTGGTGACGCTCACGCGCCTCGGTCTCGGCGGTCCGCAGATCGACAGCCCGTGGTTCCCGCACCGGCGCTACCGTGGCATCGGGCCATCGCCGACCGGTGCTGGTCGGGCGGAATGGCATCGCACCCGGGGCCGGCAGAAGTTCAGCTGGATTCACCTCGACGATGTCATCGGCGCCATCCGTTTTATCCGCGATCACGATGATCTCTCGGGACCCGTGAACCTCGCGAGCCCCAACCCGAGCGACAACCGAACGCTTATGCGAACCCTGCGCGAGAGCGTCGGCGCGCCCATCGGCCTCCCCGCGTGGAGATGGATGCTCGAGCCCGCGATGTGGGCACTCCGGACCGAACCGGAACTCGTTCTCAAGAGCCGGTGGGTGCTTCCCGCCGCGCTCGTCGAGGCCGGCTACACCTTCGAGTACCCCGACTTGAGCGCCGCGATCAAGAACGTCTCAGCCCGCTGAGGAAAGGGCCTTCGCAACACGCGCCGTAGTCGCAGGACGAAACGCAGGCTGCCGGACACGTATGAGGTGAGACCACCCCGACGATGGAGGCGAGATGACCCCCGACATCCTGGACGACCTGCTGGACCGCGCAGCACCGGAGACGCGAGTCGTACCCAGTAGCGAGTTCTCCGCGATGATCAATGACGCGCGACGAGCACAACCACGGTCGCGCCGCATGCCGATGGTGCTGACCGGCGGAGCGATCGTTGCCCTCATCGCCGGCGGGGCTGGAGTTGCCGCGGCCACCGATCTGTACTCGTGGGCACCGTGGGCGCAGGACCCTCTGGGCGCGGTGCCGTTCACGATGGCGAACGGGTTCGAGTGCGAACTCCGCTTCTCCGACTACACCGGTGGCGCAGACCCGGGCTTCGTCAGCCAGGTCAACCAGGTCTTGAAGGACTGGTACCGATCGACAGACGTCATCGCTGAAGTCAGCCCCTCCGTCCCGTCGCACCGCGAGCAGGTCGAGCAGGCGTTCCCGGAATTGTATCCCGGCGAGACGCGCGACACCCTCCCGCCGGAGGAGGTCGAGCATCGAGCCTGGGCACGCGAGTGGCAGGCGTGGGACCTCGCAATCGGTGCAGCCGAGTGGGACCAGCTCGGACGCAATGGAATTCAGCCGGGTGACCCCCGGTTCGAGGGCAGTGAGCGCAGTGGGCAAATCCAGTGCCTCGACTCCGACGGACAGCCGTATCTGCCCGGAGCAGGCTCGTGAACCGAGCCGACGCCCGGCTGACTCGTGCGCTCGCAGCGGCTTCGCCCGACCTCCTCGCGTACTTCCGGCGTCGTGTCGGCCCTGACGACGCCCCCGACCTCCTCGGCGAGACCATGGTGGTCGCTTGGCGGCGAGTCGACAAGTTGCCGGACGACGGCGACCGGGCACGGATGTGGCTGTTCGTCATCGCTCGCAATACGCTCCTCAACTATCAGCGCGGCGAACGACGAAGATGGGCACTCGCCGACCGTATCCGGCAGTACATGGTTCATGACGCGGCGAGCCCAGCGGCCGACAATGGGGCAGATGTCCGAGACGCGATCGCACGACTCGATGCGGATCTCGGCGAACTCGTACGTCTCGTCCACTGGGAGCGAATGACGCTCGTGCAGGCGGCGGAACTCCTCGGCATCCCCGACTCCACGGCTCGCACGCGGTACGCGCGCGCGAAAGATCAGCTCCGCGCCGCGCTCGGCGTCACCGTTAGCTGATCGAGGACGCAACGCCTTCTATGAACTGGTTCGCGGATGAGCGCGGTGACTTGGTAGGGGGCGAGGCCCCGGTCGGCCACGTCCGCTGGCTCTACACTCGGTTCATGATTCAGTCCGGGCGAGCGTCATTCATCGTCTCGTCGTCGGAGACGGATCCCGCCGTCATATCGGAGCTCCTCGAGCTCGATCCGACCGCTGTCACGAATGCGGGCGCACCTCGCAGGTCTGGCCGCGTCGCCGGTCACCACACGTGGAGCGTCGACACTGGCGAGGTTCACAACACGAGCAACGATCAGACCGGCACTCATGCCATTCGAACGCTCCTCAGGCTGATCCAGCCAGCGCTCGGGAAGGTATCGAACCTTCCGCCGGACTGCACGGCCCACGTCCAATGGTCAGCGTATTCGGACTCGGTTCAGGGCGGATTCGTGATGCCCGCCGATCTTGCGGCGGCGATCGGCGAGTTCGGTGTCGATGTGTACGGCACGGTCTATCTCGACGACCATGAGGACGCTCACCCAGACGCGTCAGTTCCCTGATCCGACTCCCTGCCCTCGGCCTCCACGGCCCGCCACCAGCCGAATCTGTGCCATTAATGTGCCATTAAATGCGCGAAAAGCAACTGAAACCAACTGTGACCGTTTTGAAGAATCCCTGATCAGCGCGATATCGCAACCACAAGAATTGAGCGAAAACCGCCCAGGCTCACTGAAAATCGAAAGGTCACCGGATCGATGCCAGTCGGAGCCACAACCAAAACCCCCGGTTTACCGGGGGTTTTTGCACGTCTAGAGACTAGATCGAATTCCTCGACGGATCAATTTGGTCACATATCGGACGCAACCCGCACGTTCAGCGCGTCCGCTGCGGCGACCAGGTCGTCGTGCGGGCTCGCACATTCGAACGCGGTTCGGACTCCCGGCGACCTCTTCCGTTCCCAAGAACCCATCCAGTCACGAAAGCGCCGATGACCGCTGCGATGGCGAGGATTCCCAGGCCCCAGAGCCAGGAGGCGGGTACGAACGGTACCCCGCCGATGAAACCGAAGTCACCCATGGGTTGATAGGCGTACCATCCGAACGAAGCAGTCGGGCCCGGAAGCAGCACGAGGACGAGCCCAAGAACGGCGAGGACCGCTGCCCCGATGATGAGCGCTGCGAGGCCGGTCTTCATGAGCTGCTCCTATGGGTCGTGATCCGGACAAACGATTTCGGAACGTGCGAATGGGTCGCGGCGACCCGACGACGCTTGGGACGATGGGATCCTCCTGAGTCGATCGTTTCGAAAGTTGTCGGTGTCCGTAGGTGGATCGCTTTGCGGGCGGGAGACACTCTCGCGCTTCCCCTCCGAAAGCGGCGGCGTCGGCGTTTCAGCCGCGGGGATCATGAACGCTTCCGAGGAAGAGCACGGCGCCGGTCTCGCGGTCGCTGATGGTGAACGCAAAGGGCCGATCGACCCGGAATGGCGGCGGTCCTGCGGACTCCGCCATGACCCCGCCCGTGACCGCCGCGGCCTCGGTGCCCGCCTCGTCGACCCGGATGTAGGTCTTCTGCACGACGGTGTCGAGGAACGGGTCGGCCGGCGACATCGGGGAGAAGTCCCCGCCCTCGAACGCAGACACCATCCCGAGCGATCGCAGAACCTCGTTGAGATTCGCGTCCCACTCGAGCTCAAAGCACGGTAGCGCGATCTCGGAGAAGGTGACCGTTTGAAGGCCGTCGACTGCATCCGCCCAGACCTCGGCGTCGAGATCGTCGAGCAACTCGTCGAGGGCAACGTCCTCGTCGGGCAGCAGCACCTCCATGCCGAAGCGCTCGTCGTCACCGTAGGGAAGCCGGAGCATCTGGAAGCCATCACCAAATGAGGCCTCTACCTCGGCGGCGCTGCGATGCATGGTGCGCACGACCACCTCGTCGCCGCCCGCCAGGGCGAATGGCGCCTCCCTGGTATCCGCCTCGTCGAATGCGGTGGTCCAGGTGCCGCGGAAGTACACCGTGTTGAGCAACACCAGCACCGCCTGCGGGTCGGGCAGGCCGAGATCCGCGGCGACCTCATCGATCAGCCCCTCGGTGCGTTCGTCGACCCAGTCGTCAATGGCATCGGCGGCACCCTGCGAGCCGAGGTCAACCTCATCGAGCGTCGCCCCGTACGTTTCCTGCACGAATGAGACATAGTCGTCCTCGAACGGATAGCCTTCGGCCGACCACAGCGAGCTCGCAACCGCCAACGTAACGTCATCGGTACCGACCAGACCGGCGAGCAGAGCCGCATACCGCGTGTCCCGCGGGCCGTCCAGGCCCAGCACTTCGACCATCTCCTCGGCGTTGTCCCCGCCGGCACCGGCGGCCACCATCGCCAGCATCACTGAAGATGACACTGGCGAGGTGACAATGTTGTCACCGTCCTCTGCGATTGCGGCGTGCAGATCGAAGCCGAACGCGTTCACGCCGTCGGCCGCCGCGGCAGCACGCTCGGCCGACAAGCTGCCCGCGAGATCGGCGTCCACGGTGTCTCCCGCGCCGCCGCCCGGCTGGCCACCGACTCGGCCACAGCCGACGAGGACGAGGGTGACAGCCACAACCAGCCCGGCCCGCCACACGCGCCTGTATCCAGACTCTGCCGCGGCCGGGGCATCTCGGGTCATACACACACTGTGTCTGAAAGTCGGTGATACTTGCAGCGCTCCAGTCCACAGCAACTGAAACCACCCCCAGGCGCCGACATCGGCGGATGGCAGTGACCTGACGTCCGCCCGCATGGCCGAACGGGGCTTCGGCCTCGACGACGACGGGCAGCGGGCCTCCTACCGGTGGGAGGAGGCGGACTGGTCGGGCTACGCCATCCACGTCACGGGCGATGACAACATGCACTGAGCTCGACGTCCACGGCCGCGACCGACACGGCGAACTCGGGTCGCGCCCGACCGGCCGCCGAGTCCAACCGTCGAACGGACGGCTTCAGTGCGTGATCGTCGTCTGCTGATACAGCGCGAGCCGCGGTCGGCCGTCGATGCGACGGTAGACGCTCGACATGAGCGCCTCGAACGGCTCGCCGCCGTCATCGCGCGACGAGACGGCGCGGTAGACGAGCGCCCTCGCGTCGTCGCCGACGTCGATCACGCGTGCATCGCTCAGTTCGTACCGCGACCAGGGCGGTGCGTCGTCGAGCGAGCTCGCGATGGCCTCGCGGTCGAGCACCATGCCGTTCACGAGCACCATCACCGCGTCATCCGTCATCAGGTCGCCGTAGAAGCCACCGCCGGTGCCCGAGCACAGCGACGTCCATCCCTCGTGTTCGAGGGCGAGCAGTTCGTCGAGGGTGAGATCGGTCATGCGGGCGATCCGAGCACATTCATGGCGCGTTGTGAAGGGGGTTGGCGCCCCGTCGTCGAACTGCGACCATCGCCCGATGGATACGTATGACGAGCGAAACGACGACCTGCAGACCGAGCCCGTCGAGGCGGGCCACGACGATGCGACGCGTGCGGAGCAGCTCGAGGGCGTGATCGAGCAGGTGCGCGGCGACCTGCTGCTCGGTCACGTCGACGACGCGCGCGGAATGGTCCGCGACCGCCTCGCGGACGCAGGGCTCGGCGCCTCCGAGAGCGACGTCGACGCTGTGCTGAGCGCCGTCGAGGGCGGCGCGCCGGCCTGAGGCCTGGGCACGCCGCCTTCGGCGATGCGGATGCCTCGGCGCCTACTCGAGCGCCGACGTGAGCCGCGCCACCCCGTCGAGGAACTTCGCCTTCGCGGGCTCGCGCAGCCAGTCGTCGAGCGTGAGCTCGCGGCTGATGGCGCGGTAGCCCTCCTCGACCTCGCGCATGTCGCGCACGAACGACTCGCCCCGCACGAGCATCGAGATCTCGAAGTTGAGCAGGAACGAGCGGATGTCCATGTTGCTCGACCCGATGAAGGCGATGTCGTCGTCGATCGACATGTGCTTCGAGTGCAGGATGAACGGCCCCGGGTACAGGAAGATGCGCACTCCGGCCCGCAGCAGCGGCTCGTAGTACGAGCGCTGCGCGTGCCACACCATGCCCTGGTCGCCGATCTCGGAGACGAACAGCTGCACGTCGAGGCCGCGGAACTTCGCCGACGTGATCGCGTACATCATCGCCTCGTCGGGCACGAAGTACGGGCTTGTGATGATGACCTTCTCCTGCGCGGCGTTCACGAGGCCGAGGAACATGCGCAGGTTGTTCTCCTCGTCGAACGAGGGGCCGCTCGGCACGATCTGGCAGACGAGCGCGTCGGGCGACGGGTCGACGTCGACCTCGGCGACCGGCACGTGGGCGGTCTCGTGCAGGTTCTCGCCGGTCTCGGCGTACCAGTCGGAGAGGAAGACGGTGTTGATCGCCGCGACGGTCGGACCGGTGACCCGGGTCACGAGCTCCTGCCACTTGAGTCCGCGCTTCTGGTTCTTCGGCGAGTCGTAGTCGCGCGAGATGAGGTTCTGCGAACCGGTGTACGCGACCTGCCCGTCGACGACGACGAGCTTGCGGTGGTTGCGCAGGTCAGGACGCTGGAACTGGCCCTTGAACGGCTTCACGGGCAGCAGGTAGTGCCACTCGACGCCGATGCGGTCGAGCTCGGCGATCGACTCCTTGTGGATCGGCACCTTGGCCGACGCGATGTAGTCCATCAGCAGGCGCACCTTCACGCCGCGCTGCACTGCGCGCTCCATCGCGGCGAAGAACCCGCGCGTCGTGTCGTCCCACGCGACGATGAAGAACTCGACGTTCACGAACCGTTCGGCGGTGTCGATCTCGGCGGCCATGCGGTCGATCGACTGCTGGTAGTCGCCGATGAGCTCGGCCCGGTTGCCGCCGGAGGCGGGCAGGGCGCCGAGGATTCGGTTCTGGCGCACGATCGAGGTGAACCACGCGGGCCAGGCCGACCGGTCGACGGTGTAGTCGTGCGCGTGCACGTTCGCCGCGATCAGCCCGTCGATCTCCTTCTGGCGCTCGCGCCGCTTCTTCGGCAGCCTCGCGTTGCCGATGAGCAGGTACATCAGCACGCCGATGAACGGGATCAGGAAGATGGCGAGCAGCCACGCCATCGCGGCCGTGGGCTTGCGGTCCTTCGGCACGATGAACAGCGCGACGATGCGGATGGTCCAGTCGGCGATGACGAGCAGTACCGTCGTCAGGACGGCCGGATCGATGTTCACGAGAGCTGTCCGTCGTGGTCGCGGCTGCAGCGGTTCATCGGCTCCTCCTCGGGCCCGGCGGCGTGCCTCGTCGCCGCGGGTGAGTCAACGATAGCGGTCGGGGGTCAGCTCATCGCGCGCAGGCGCGCGGCATCCCGCCGGTACATGCCGGCGTGCGCGACGAAGTCGTCGCGTCCCGTCGCCTCGGCTCGATCGTCGGTGAACCGCGCGAGCTCGTCGAGGCGATCGGCCGCGGCCCGCAGCACCTCGTCGACGGTGTACTCGCCGCCGTAGGCGCGCACGAGCCGCCGCACCCGGTCGACGGGCTCCTCGCCGTCGGAGGTGACCGCGGGTGCGTAGCCCTCGGCGTCCTCGGCGAACGGGGCGATGCGGTACGCGAGGTAGGCGAGGTCGCGCAGCCGCGGTCCGGGCGAGGCGAGGTCGAAGTCGATGAGCCCCACGACGCGGCCGCCCGTGACCACGAGGTTGTACGGGGCAACGTCGTTGTGGCAGACGACCTCGACCGGCTCGTGCGCCGGCATCCGCCAGGTGCGCCCGCGGTCGTTCGCGAGCGGCAGGGATGCCTCGTGCACGCGCCGCAGCAACCGGCCGGCCTGCTCGAGCACGGCCGTCGACCACTGCACCTCGGCGGGAGTGTCGACGAGCATGACGCCCTCGAGGTAGCTCAGCATCTCGCGGCCGGCCTCGTCGATGCCGAGGGGCACGGGCACCTCCTCGATGCCGGCGGCGCGCGCGGCGGCGAGCAGGGCGTGCACGGCGGGAGTCCAGTCGCCCGCGACTCGTCGCACCGTGTCGCCGACGCGCACGACGGGGTCCATGTTGCCGCCGGTCAGCGGGATCTCCGCCGCACCCTGCTCGTCATCCACCCGCCAATGATGCCAGCCGTTCAGCGGGCGGGGGCGAACAGCAGCGGGACGAGCTGGATGCCGAGGCCGCTCGCGACGAAGCGCAGTCGGCGGTCGTCGCGTAACCGCGCCACCCAGTCGAACCGTCCGAGGTCCGCGATCTCGACGAAGTCGCCGGCCGGATCGTGCGCGCCGAAGCCGACCCTGAGCCCGTCGTAGTAGTTCGACTCGAGCGACTCGCCGGTCGTCTCGACGTGCGGCATCCGCGCCGCGAGGTGGTCGCGTATCCGCTCACCGAGCGCCGACGCATCGGGTGCCGTCCTGATGACGGCACGCCGGCCTGGAAAGGCGAGTCCGAGCTCGGCGGCGCAGGCGTCGAAGAAGCGGTCGAACACCCCGAGCTGCCGGCCGACCGCGTCGACCTCGAAGCCGTCGTCGGGCAGCGCCCGTCCGGCGGCGGCGAGCGCGAACAGGCGGAAGTGCCGCGAATGCGACGGCGTGCCACCGGTGAGCGACTGCGCCCGCATCGTCTGGTGCACGGTCGCGAGGTGGACGGGCGCGTGGGAACCCCCGAGGCGCGTCGCGCACTCGAGCGCGAGCACGTTCGTCGGATCGGAGACGACCTCGGTGGTGCGGATCGTCGAGACCGTGCGGTCCTGCGAGGACGGCGCGACGACCGAGTTGGTGCCGAGCGGCGCAACGGGCGAGAGCAGCAGCGCCTCGGCGAACGGAGCCGAGTCGAGGGCCAGCCGGTCGAGGGCGGTGACGAGGCGCTGGTCGATCGGGCCCGGCGCCACGAACCCGTCGTCGCGGTACTGCCGCAGGAGGTCGCCCGGCCGTCGGCGGGCCGCCTGCCCGCGCAGGAGACGCAGCAGTTCGCCGCGCGTCTCGCTCGGCGACGCCGCCCGCTCGAAGCGCATCAGCCGTCCGCCCCTGCCGCCGGCGCGACGATCTCGTGCGCAGGCACCACCGACGCGTCGAGGAGCACTCGATCGCCGAGCTCGCGCTCGAGGGCGACTGTGAACGGTGTCGGGGGGTTGCTCTGGCAGGTGTACGCGCCATCGCCGTTCGGCACGACGCCGACCACGAGTTCGACGGCGGTGTCGGTCTCGACGACGTCGATCACCTCGATGCGCCCCGTCGCCGGTCGGCCCGAGTTGCACGACCGCTCGGTCGCGAGCAGGGCGATCTCACGATCGCCCGGGTCGGGCAGGGCATCGGGGTCGAGCGCGAGCATCGCCTCGCCGCGTCCGCCGAGGTCGATGCGCGGCGTGCAGCTCGTCGACACGTCCACACCCCAGACGTCGTCGATCGGCATCGCGCCGGGCGACGCCGATGCCGAGAACAGGTCGAAGTCGCGCACATCTCCCCCGCCGAGGTCGACGGGCGGTTCGAGTTCGCGCATGAGCACGACGTGGTCGTCGCTCGACACCGCGACGAACCAGTCGTCGAGGTCGTCGATCGGAACGACGGGCGAGTCCTCGAGGAGCGCCGCGAGCTCGGACGGCAGTGACGAGGCGGGCGTCCGTTCGTCGAGGGCGCCGGCCGTCACCTCGACGCCCTGGCACGTCAGGATCGTCTCGGGATCGCGCCCGCCCTCACCGCTCGGCGACGGCGAGGAAGACGGCGAGGAAGACGGCGCGACGGCGCCGCTCGCGCAGCCGGACAGCAGGACGAGCACGAGCGCGGCCGCCGCGGCAGCGTGTTCGGGCCGGATCCGCGCCATCAGCGGCCCGCCCACTCGAGCAGCCGTTCGGCGGGCCACGTCGTGATGATGCGCTCGGCCGGGACGCCGTTCGACTCGGCGCGCGCGGCGCCGAGCTCGAGGAACGACAGGTGGCCGGGCGCGTGCGCGTCGCTGTCGATCGAGAACAGGCAGCCCGCGTCGAGGGCGATCGCGATCAAGTCGTCGGGGGGATCCTGCCGTTCGGGGCCGGAGTTAATCTCGACGGCCACGTCGTGCTCGGCGCACGCCGCGAACACGGCCTCGGCGTCGAACTCCGACTGCGGCCGGGTGCCTCGCGAGCCCTCGACGAGGCGTCCGGTGCAGTGGCCGAGCACGTTCAGGTGCGGGTCGGCGATGGCGCGAAGCATCCGCGCCGTCATCTCGGCACGTTCCATGCGCAGCTTCGAGTGCACGCTGCCGACCACGACGTCGAGTCGGTCGAGCATCTCGGGGGTCTGGTCGAGCGCGCCGTCGAGCAGGATGTCGACCTCGATGCCCGCGAGCAGGCGCAGGTTCGGAATGCCGGCCTGCACCACCTCGATGAGCTCCTGCTGTTCGGAGAGCCGCTCGGCGCTCAGGCCGTTCGCGACCCGGAGGCTCGGCGAGTGATCGGTGATCGCGAGGTACTCGAGGCCCTGCGCCTCGGCGGCCTTCGCCATCACGGCGAGGCTCGTGGTGCCGTCGGACCATTCGGTGTGCGCGTGCAGGTCGCCGCGCAGCTCGGCTCGAAGGCCCGTGGCGGCGGCGCCGGCGGGTGACAGGCCGGCTTTCGCGCGCAGGTCGGCGAGTCGCTCCGGCACCTCGCCGGCGAGCGCCTGCGCGATGACCGCGAAGGTCGAGTCGCCGACCCCCGCCGTCCGCCGCAGCCGTCCGTCGGCCGCGCGGTCGGCGAGCTCCCCGGGCTCGAGGTCGCGGATCGCGTCGGCGGCCTTGCGGAACGCCTTCGATTTGTACGCCGAGGCGCGGTCGCGCTCGAGCAGGAACGCGATCTCCTCGAGCGCCGCGACGGGGTCCATACATCGATTGTGTCGCGAGTCGGCCCGATCGCGCTTGACTCGGTCCGGATTCCTCGGTATATCTATACCCCCTACGGGTATTCAGATCACACCCAGACAAGGAGCAGCACCTCATGTCCACCTCCACCGCTGCCGCACCACGCAGGTGGCTCGGCCTCGCGCTCATCGCCGCGGCCCAGTTCGTCGTCATCATGGACACGTCGATCATCGGCGTCGCCCTGCCCGACATCCAGGCCGAGCTCGGCTTCACGCCCGAGTCGCTGTCGTGGGTCTTCAACGCCTACGTCATCGCGTTCGGCGGCCTGCTGCTGCTCGGCGGCCGGCTCTCCGACCTGCTCGGCGCCCGCCGGGTGTTCATCGCCGGATGGATCACGCTCGCCGTCGGCTCGGTGCTCGCGGGAGCCGCCTCGAACGTCGGCCTCGAGATCGCCGGGCGCGCCGTGCAGGGCGCCGGCGCCGCGCTCATCGCGCCCGCCGCGCTCACCCTCCTCATGGTGCTCTTCGGCGGTACGCCCGAGCTCCCCCGCGCGTTCGCCGTCTACGGCGCCGCCGCACCCATCGGCGGCACCGCGGGCGTCTTCCTCGGCGGCGTGCTCACCGAGTACGCGAGTTGGCCGTGGGTGTTCTACGTGACCGTGCCGATCGCCGTGCTCGTCATCGTGCTGACACCGCTCGCCCTGCCGGCCGTGCCGCGCGGACGCGGGTCGGTCGACATCGCGGGCGCCGTCACCGCGACCGCCGGTCTCGCCGCCGTCGTCTACGGCGTCGTGCGCGCCCCCGAGGTCGGCTGGACGTCGGTCGAGACGATCGTCGCCCTCGTCGCGGGTGCGGCACTGCTCGTCGCCTTCTTCGTGATCCAGGCGCGCCGCCGTGAGCCGCTGCTGCGACTCGGCATCTTCCGCGCACCGCGCCTCGGCGCCGCGAACCTCGCCCAGCTGCTGCTCGGCGGCGCGTGGGTGCCGATGTGGTTCTTCCTGAACCTCTACCTCCAGCAGGTGCTCGGCGCCGGCGCGTTCGCCTCGGGCGCCGCCCTGCTGCCGATGACCGCGCTCATCGTGATCGGCATGGTCGGGCTGGCGCCGCGACTGCAGGCGAGGTTCGGCGCGAAGCCGCTCATCGTCGCCGGATTCGCGCTGCTCGCGGTCGGCCTCGGCTGGCTCGCGTTCGCCCGGCCCGACGGCGACTACGTCACCGACGTGCTGCCCGCGTCGCTCGTGGCTGCGCTCGGCATGGCCCTCGCGTTCGTGCCGTCGCTCGGCACCGCGATCGGGGCGGCCGCTCCCGAGGAGACCGGCGTCGCCTCGGGTCTCGTGAACACGAGCTACCAGATCGGCTCGGCCGTCGGGCTCGCGGTGCTCACCGCGGTCGGCGCGGCGGTCACGGCCGGCGGCACGGATGTCTCGGCGCTGACGAGCGGCTTCTCGGCGGCGTTCCTCGGGGCGGGCATCGTGGCCGTCGTCGGACTCGTGGCGACCGCCGTGCTGCTGCGCGGCACCCGTTCGGCCGCCGCAGGGTCGGATGCGCCCACCGAGCCCGAGTCGGTCGCCGTCGACGCCTGAGACGCCGCGCGGCGCTCGCCCCGACGAGTCGGTGCGAGCGCCGCGAGGTCGCGTCAGTCGGTCAGATCGCACCGCCGCCGTCGCGCACCGCATCGGCGACGTACGCACCGGCCATCGCGTCGGCCCGCGATCGGTCACCATGGTGCGCCAAGTGCGGGTCGCCCGGCAGGGAGCGGGTGCGCCGCTCGCGGACCGCGAGCCAGATCGCCGCGGCGACGATGACGACCACGACGCCGATGATCGCGATGATGCCGAGATCCATGAACCGACCCCTTCGTCCGTTGAACGTCAGGCTAGCCGTACCGGGCGGCGCAGAACAGCCCCGGCGCGAAACGTGATTCAGTACACCGGCACCGATTCGAATGCGATCCTGAAGGCTTCCGCCATCATGACGCCAATCCAGACGAACACGGCCACGATGCTGACGGCGTACACCGCGATGCCGACCCACATCGGGCCGCTGCCCCGGCCGGCCTGGCGCTTGACGACGACCGAGCGACCGATCACGTAGACGATCGACATCAGGAACGCCCACGCCCAGTGGAACTGCCTCGCGAAGCCCCGCCGCTTGAGTGCTGCGCGGTCGAGGTAGGCGAACCACACGGAGAGTCCGTAGAGGACGTACCCGGCGACGCTCAGCACGACGTACCAGGGGTCGGTGTACGGGCCGAGCGCCTGCTCCATCGGCGACAACGGCGAGGTGATCGACATCGACTGCTCGATGTACGTCCGCCAGTCCCAGAAGAAGAGCGGCAGCACGCCCAGCACGGGCAGGACGACGATGACCCACACCCAGACCGTGTCGGTCGGCGTGTCACTCGAGACGGTCGAGGGTGCGGTGCCGTAGGGCGCAGGCCCGGTGCCGTAGGGCGCCGCGTAGGCGCCGTACTGCGGTTGCTGGACCGGCGCCACGACCTGCGGGGCGGGCGGCGCCGCGAGCGGGGTCGCGTACTCCGTCCAGCGCGTCCCGTCCCACCAGCGTTGCCCCTCGGCGCCGCTCGGTTCGGGGTACCAGCCGGGCGGTGGCAGTCGCGGATCGCTCATCGTTCCTCCATCGGGTCGAGGCCCATCGTAGGACGTGCACCGCCGCCGGTGCCGCTACAACTCGACGACGGTCATGCCGGAGCCCGACGCGCCCGCGGTGCCCATCGCAGCGAGCGCCGCCGGCACCTCGTCGAGCGAGATGCGCCGCCCGACGAGCTCGATCGGCCTGAAGTCGCCCGAGGCGACCGCACCGAGCATCGACGGATACTCGTGAGCCGCCATGCCGTGGCTGCCGAGCAGCTCGAGCTCGCCCGCGATGACCGCGTCCATCGGCATCGCCGCGAGTGCGGAGTCGCCGACCATGAGGCCGATCTGCACGTGACGTCCGCGCTTCTTGAGGCTCTGCACGGAGGCGAACGAGGTCTCGCTCGAACCGAACGCGTCGACCGAGACGTCAACGCCGCCGCCGGAGGCCTCGACGATGCGCGCGGCGGCGCCCTCACCGCCCTGGATCGGCACGGCACCGAGCGACTCCGCCGCCGAGAGGGCCGCGTCCGAGACATCCACGCCGTAGACCTTGACCCCGGCCGCGACGGCGATCATGATCGCCGAGAGGCCGACCCCGCCGCAACCGTGCACCGCGATCTGCTCGCCGGGCGCGAGGCGGCTGCGCGAGACGATCGCGCGGTAGGCCGTCGCGAAGCGGCAGCCGAGTGACGCGGCCTCGACGAAGCCGAGCGACTCGGGCAGCCGGATGAGGTTGAGCTCGGCCTCGTCGATGGCGACCAGCTCGGCGAACGACCCCCAGTGCGTGAAGCCCGGCTGCGACTGGTGGTCGCACACCTGCTCGTTGCCCGAGCGGCACTCGTCGCAGCGCCCGCACGCGCAGATGAACGGCGCGGTGACGCGATCGCCGACCCGCCAGCCGCTGTCGTCGGGGACCTCGGAGCCGAGTGCCGCGATCTCGCCGGCGAACTCGTGCCCCGGCACGTGCGGCAGGGTCACGGTGTCGTCATGGCCCATCCAGGCGTGCCAGTCGCTGCGGCAGACCCCGGTCGCGCGCACGCGGACGACGGCGCCGCGGGGCGGGCAGACGGGTTCGGGCACCTCGGTGAGGCGGGGCGGGGCTCCGAATTCGTCGAAGAGCACGGCGCGCACGGGGGGTCCTCTCGGTTCTGCTGGCCCGTCGGGTCGGGTCGCGGGGATGCCGCACGACCGGCGGCCCCCCTCCCGCGCCGCTCTCGCGACATCCGTGAGCCTACCGGCCCGCGACGGGGTCGCCGGCCATCACGGATGCCGCTACCGAAGAATTGTGTAACAATTTCTCGATGCGCTTCGTGTTCGCCGTCCTCCTCGCGGCCGTCTGCTTCGGCACGACGGGCACGGCGCAGGCGCTCGGGCCCGACGCGAGCGCGGGTTCGCTCGGCGCGGCCCGGCTCGTCATCGGCGGTGGCGTGCTCGGGCTGCTCGCCCTCTGGACCCGGCGGCGGCGCGGGGCGGACGGGACTCCCGCCGCGCCGCCGACCGGCTCGGCCGGGGCGTCGGGCACGAGGCCTCCGCTGCCGACGTGGCTGCTCGTGCTGGTCGGCGCGGTCGGCGTGCTCGCCTACCAGCCCGCGTTCTTCGCCGGCACCGCCGCGAACGGCGTCGCCGTCGGCACGGTCGTCGCGCTCGGCTCGGCACCGGTGCTGACCGGCGCGCTCGACTGGCTGCTGCGCCGTCGCTACCCCGGCCATCGCTGGGCCGTCGCGACGGTGATCGCGACCACGGGCGTCGCCATCCTCGCCGCGAGCACGGCCGGCGGGGCGGGCGCCGGCGGCGGGGCCGGCGGCTCGGCGGGGCCGCTCGGCCTCCTGGCGTCGGTCGGGGCCGGGGCCTCGTACGCCGTCTACACGCTCGCGGCGAAGGCCCTGCTCGACCGCGGGTGGACCGCGACCGGCAGCATGGGCGCCCTGTTCGGCACGGCTGCGGTCGTCGCGGTGCCGCTGCTCATCGCCTCGGATGCCTCGTGGCTCGCGACTCCCGCCGGGCTCGCCACGGCGGCGTGGCTGGGGCTCGTCACGACGACGCTCGCCTACGTGCTCTTCGGCTACGGGCTCACCGGCCTCGCCCCCGCGACGGTGTCGACGCTCACGCTCGCCGAGCCGCTCACGGCGGGCGTGCTCGGCGTCGTGCTGCTGGGCGAGCAGCTGACGCCCGGGGCGGCGGTCGGCCTCGTCGTGCTCGCCGCGGGCATCGTCGTGCTCGCCGCGGGCGGCGCGGGTCGCCCGGGCAGCCGCTCGCGCGCCGCATCACCGGCCGGTGCCGGCGGCGCCGGATAGCGTCGCGAGATCGACGTCATCCTCCTCGCGAAGATCGAACGGGTCGACGACATCGACCTGCCGACGGGGCATTGGCCGCAGTTCACGAAGCCCGTTCGGCTGGGTCAGGCGATCGTGGCGGCTCTGGCGAGCCGACCGCGGTGGATCACCCGCTCCAACATCGAACGCGAGCGGTCACCCGTCCGCGACTCACCGCCGTTCGGCCGGCGCCTCGTCGACCGTCTCCGCCGCGCCTTCGCCGACCGCCGGCGCCTCGGCGGTGTCGGCCGCATCGGTCGAGCCGGTGATCGTCTGCGGCTCCGCGTACCAGTGGTCGACTCCGCGCGGACAGGTGCACGCGAGTGCCACCGTCTCGTCGATCGTCACCGCGCGGAAGAACTCGCGGTGCGGCACCTGAACCCTGCGTCGTCGCATGTGCTCCGCCCCCTCGCCGTCGGAGTGCTCCGTCGGCACCCGTCATGGAAGAGACGCGGCCGGCCCCGGATCATGACGCACGCGGAGACGACTCAGAGTTGCCCGGCCGAGACCGAGAACGTGTCGCACGCGCCGGCGCCCTGCTCGAACCCGGTGCGGAACCAGTCGACCCGCTGCTCGCTCGTGCCGTGCGTGAACGTGTGCGGGTTCACCTGGCCCTGCGCCGCCTGCTGGATCCGGTCGTCGCCGACCGCCGCCGCCGCGCTCAGCGCATCGCGGTACTGCGCTTCCGAGATCGGCCGGAGGAACGGCACGCCGTTCACGTCGGGCACCGTCGCGGCGCTCGCCGCCCACGCCCCGGCGAAGCAGTCGGCCTGCAGCTCGACGCGCACCGCGTTCGAGGCGGGGCCGGTCTGGCCGTCCTGCGCCTGCTCGAGGATGCCGAGCACGTTCTGCACGTGGTGCCCCCACTCGTGCGCGACGACGTACATCTCGGCGAGGGGTCCACCGCTCGAGCCGAACCGCTGGCGCAGCTCGTCGTAGAAGGTCACGTCGAGGTAGATCGTCTGGTCGGGCGGGCAGTAGAAGGGACCGGTCGCCGCCGATGCGCTGCCGCATCCCGTCGACGTGGCGGTGTCGAACATGACGAGGTCCTGCGGCGCGACGTAGTCGAACCGCAGTTCCTGCGCCTCGCGCTCCCAGTACTCCTCGAGCGAGGCCGCGGCGCCCTTCATGCGGCACTCGACGTTCTCGTTCGCGTCCTCCCCGGTGAGGCACTGCTCGAGCGAGGTGTCCTCCGACGACGCCCCGCCGCCGGTGTCGAGGCCGCCGCCGAGCAGCCCGGTCACGTTGACGCCGAGCAACTGGGAGATCACGACGAGCGCGAGCACGCCGAGCCCGCCACCGACCGCGATGCCGGTGTTGCGCCCTCGCTTCGAGGCCCGCCCCCGCGAGATGTCCGCGTTCGGATCGAACGTCATGACCCGACGCTACTCCGAGTCGGGCTCGGCCGAGGCATCCGCGTCGCCTTCGTCGGCCGGCGCGTCGCCGAACGGCTGCTCCGCGAAGCGGTCGGTCGCCGTGATGAGCGCGTCGAGGATCCCCGGCTCGTCGAACGCGTGCCCCGCGTCATCCACGATTGTGAACTCGGCTTCGGGCCAGGCCCGGTGCAGGTCCCAGGCGGTCATCACGGGGGTGCACACGTCGTAGCGCCCCTGCACGATGACGGCGGGGATGTCTCGGAGCCGCTCCGCGTCGCGGATGAGCTGCCCCTCCTCCCACCAGCCGCCGTGTCGGAAGTAGTGGTTCTCGATGCGGGCGAACGCGGCGGCGTACTCGGGTGCGGTGAAGCGGGCGATCGTCTCGGCCTGCGGCAGGAGGGTGATCGTCGACGACTCCCAGCGCGACCATGCGATCGCGGCGGGCTCGTAGACCTCGGGCCGCGAGTCGGCGAGCAGCCGGCCGTAGGCCTCGATCATGTGGGCTCGCTCGTCGACGGGCACCGGCGCGAGGAACTCCTCCCACAGGTCGGGGAACAGCGCGGAGGCGCCGCCCTCGTAGAACCAGTCGAGCTCCGAACGGCGCAGCGTGAAGATGCCGCGCAGCACGAGTTCGGTGACCCGCTCGGGGTGGGTCTGCGCGTAGGCGAGTGCGAGCGCGCTCCCCCACGAGCCGCCGAAGACCTGCCACCGGTCGATGCCGAGGTGGGCGCGCAGCCGCTCCATGTCCGCGACGAGATGCCAGGTCGTGTTCGCCGAGAGGTCGGCGTCGGGCTCGGAGGCGTGCGGAATCGACAGCCCGCAGCCGCGCTGGTCGAACAACACGATGCGGTAGCGCTCGGGATCGAACAGTCGGCGGTGCGAGGGCGAGGTGCCGCCGCCGGGGCCGCCGTGCAGGAACACCACGGGCTTGCCGTTGCGGTTGCCCGACACCTCCCAGTAGATGTGCTGCCCGTCCCCCACGTCGAGCATGCCGGTCTCCAGCGGCTCGATCTCCGGATACATCTCTCGCATGCGGCAACGGTAGCGAGCGCAGGATGCCGCGCCCCGGTGCCGCGCCGCAGCGGGGTCGGGGTTGACAACCGCCCGCCGGCGCAGCAGACGACCCGGCGCGTGGTTAGGCTCTCGGTATGGCTTCGACGAAGCCGATCACCGTCACGCTCACGGGCGCGGGCGGCCAGATCGGGTACGCACTCCTGTTCCGCATCGCGTCCGGGGCGATGCTCGGCCCCGACACCCCGGTGCGGCTCAACCTGCTCGAGATCCCCCAGGGGGTTCGCGCCGCCGAGGGCGCAGCGCTCGAGCTGCAGGACTCGGCGTTCCCGCTGCTCTCGCACGTCGAGGTCTACGACGACCCGAAGGCGGCGTTCTCGGGGGCGAACGTCGCACTGCTCGTCGGCGCGCGTCCGCGCACGGCCGGCATGGAGCGCGGCGACCTGCTCGCCGCGAACGGCGGCATCTTCGGCCCGCAGGGCGCCGCGATCAACGCGGGCGCCGCCGACGACATCCGGGTCGTCGTGGTCGGCAACCCGGCCAACACGAACGCGCTCATCGCCGCGTCGAACGCCCCGGATGTCCCGGCCGAGCGCTTCACCGCGCTCACGAGACTCGACCACAACCGGGCCCTGGGCCAGCTCGCGGTGACCGTCGACACCCCGGTCGCCGACCTGCGCGGCGTGACCATCTGGGGCAACCACTCGGCGACGCAGTTCCCCGACCTCGCGCACGCGACCGCGGCGGGCGACTCGGTGCCCGCGCTGCTCACGGCGCGGTTCGGCACCGACGGCTACCGCGAGTGGCTCGTCGACGAGTTCATCCCCCGGGTCGCCAAGCGCGGCGCCGAGATCATCGAGGTGCGCGGCTCGTCTTCGGTGGCCTCGGCCGCCGCCGCGACGATCGACCACGTGCGCGACTGGGTGCACGGCACCCCGAACGGCTGGACCAGTGCGGCCGTCGTCTCCGACGGCTCGTACGGCGTGCCCGAGGGGCTCATCTCGTCGTTCCCGGTCGAGTCGGTCGACGGTGCCTGGCGCATCGTGCCGGGGCTCGGGCTCGACGCGTTCGCGCGGCATCGCGTCGAGGCATCCGTCGCCGAGCTCGTGGACGAGCGCGAGGCCGTACGCGCGCTCGGACTCATCTGATCGGACCCCTTCCAGTGACGTCGCCGTCGGCTCTATGCTGGGCCGACTCGACACACCGACGTCTGGAGCACCCGTGGACGACCCGTTCAATCCCCCGGTCGAAATCGACCCGTTCGCCGGGGCGCCCGCCGGCTTCCAGGTGATGTTCGTGCTCGTCGCCCTCGTCGGCGCCGCCGTGTTCCTCATCACGATCATCACGGTCGTGCGCAGCTACATGAAGGTCCGCGAGGCCGGGCACGATCCGCTCACCATCCAGGCCGAGCTCGCGACGCGCACGCTCGATAGCGAGTTGCTCGCGCCGAAGCAGTCGATCGAGCAGCGCCTCGCCGAGCTCGACGGCCTCGCCGCGCGCGGCCTGATCTCCGACGCCGAGCGCGCGGCGGCGCGAGCCGACATCCTCGCGGGTCGCTGAGCGCCTGCGCGCGGCGGCGCCGCGATCGCGGCCGAGCGGCGGGTGCCCTGTTCCGGCCGCCGACCCTCCGCCGCCTAGGCTTGGACCATGGCCGAATCCCCCAGCCCGTCGCCCGCCGCCCGTCGCAAACAGCTCATCGTGGGGCTCGTCGTGGGGCTCATCATCGGCGTCGTCGTGAGCCTGTGGACGACGTTCTGGCTGTGGCTGCCCGCCGGCCTCGTCGTCGGCGCCGTGGCCGGACTCATCATGAAGCCGCCGGCCGACAGCTGAGCTCAGCCGGGTTCCGATCCGCGTCGCCGCTCGTCAACCCGCGGTGGTGGACGCGAGGTAGGCCTCGATGCCGTCGATGAGACGGGCGAGTGCGAAGTCGAAGGCGTCGGTCGGGCCGACGTCGACGGCGCCGGCCGCCTGGCCCACCCGACCCGAGACCGGGTAGCGCTCGGGCTCCATGATGCGGTCGAGCAGGGGCGCGTTGCGCGCCCACCAGGCGTCGTCGGACTCGGCCGACGACTGGCGCAACCGCTCGGCGTCGAGGTGTGCCCGCGCCGGCCCGGCCACGAAGCCGAGCAGCATCGTGAGCACCCGGTCGAGGTCGACGTCGTCGAAGCCGAACCCGTCGATCGCGCGCAGGCACCACTCCCAGTGGTCCGAGATGTGCGGGCCGAGCGGCGGCCGGCTGGTGTCGACCGAGAGCAGCCACGGGTGGCACAGGTACTCGTTCCACTGCAGGCGCGCGATGAGCGCGAGCCGGTCGCGCAGCGAACCGGATGCCGCGGGCAGCGGCACCTCGCCGGCGACGTGGTCGACCATGAGGTCGATGAGCTCGGCACGACCGGGCACGTAGGTGTAGACCGACATCGGCTTCATGCCGAGCCGGTCGGCGATGCGGCGCATCGACAGCGCCTCGAGCCCCTCGTCGTCGGCGAGCTGCACGGCCGCCCCGACGACCTCGTCGACGCTCGACCGCTGCTTCGGGCCGCGGGTGCCGACCGGGCGGCCGAGCCGCTCGCGCCACAGCAGTCTCAGCGTGAGGTCGGGCTCGCCGAGCCCCGTGGAATCAGCGGCCATGCCGGTTAGCCTACATTCTGCGTACACCTCACGGTGTTCGCGTGCGATGCGCGTCGGGACGGCGCGCCGCGCGCCTGCTCACCCGACGAATCCGGCCACGATCGCACCGATCCCGTCGCGAACGTCGGCGTCGTCGCGCGTCGACTCCCCGTCGCCCGGCTGCGCACCGTAGTCGCCGAAGTCGGCGTGGTTCACGCCCTCGAGCTCGTCGAACCGAGCGCCGGCGGGCAGCAGCGGGGCCGCGGCGGCGATCTTCGAGGGCGTCGACAGGCCGTCGTTCGCACCCGAGATGCTCAGGACCTCGAGGCCCGACTCGCTGAGGTCGTTCGCGCAGTACGAGCCGAACAGCATGAGGCCGACCGGTCGGGGTTCGCCCCGGACCCCCTCGCCGGGCTCGGGACCGCTCGGCCCTCCGATGGGTTCGGAGGCTTCCGCCGCCCCATCGGCGAGCTGGCAGGCCCGCACCCCGCCGAGCGAGTGCCCGCCGACGTACCAGTCGTCGACCTCCGGCGCGAGCGACGTGAAGGTCGACAGCGGCCGCTGGTCGAAGAACGCGAGGTTGAGCGTCGGCTTCGTGATGACGACGGTGAGCCCGGACGCCTCGGCGACGCCCGACAGCTTGTAGAGGTACGCGTACGGGTCGACCTTCGCCCCCGGGATGAAGACGAGTCCCGCACCGGTCGCCCCCTCGACGGGCTCGATCACGATGCCGGCGTCGTGGCTCGTGATCTCGACGGACTCGTCCCGCCAGGCGGCGAGCGCCGCAGGACGCTCGCCCTGCATCACCGTGTGCGCGTACACGAGGAAGACGACGACGAGCAGCGCGAGCACCGCCACCACGGCGGCGAGGATGCGGACGAGTCGGGCCATGCCCACAGTCTGCCGCGCCCGCACCGCGGGTCGCGAACGGGCGAGAGCCGAGGCATCCACGATGGGGATGCCTCGGCCCTCGAGCCGCACGCGGCGACTACCGCTTCTTCTTGGCCTTCGCCTTCTCGGGCACCGGCAGGGTGCCCGCGCGGCGCTCGGCGTCGAAGTACGCGCGCGCCTCGTCCTGGCGCTCCTGCTCGATGCCGGTCGCGATCGTCGCTCGCAGGTGCTCGGGCTTGAAGCCGAACGCGTCGACGAGGTCCTGCGCGTGCGGGCGCAGGCGCTCGAGGAGCCGGTCGATGTACGCCGTCACGGCCTGCGCGCGCTGCGGCGAGAGGCGGCCGTTCACGAGGTACCAGGCGAGGTGCTTCTCGAGGAGGCCGAGGCCGAACAGGTCGCGCACCCAGGTCAGCACCTGCTTCGTGCCCTCGTCCTCGACGCGGGCGAGGCCGCGGGTGAACGCCTCCCACTGGAGGAGCTCGCCGTGGGCGCGCGCGGCCTCGATCAGCTCGTTCTGGTTGCGGTTGAACGCGGCCGCGGCGTCGGCCTTCGGCAGCTTGCGCGCGTCGCGCAGGCGGCCGGCGATCTCGGCGATCATCGCCTCGACGCGATCGGTCAGCAGCTCGCGCTGAGTCTCCTCGTCGCGCAGCTCGCTCACCGAGCGGGCGGTCGAGCCGAAGTCGGCGATCGTCTGGCCGAGGCGACGGAGGCCCGTGCCGTGGTACGCGCGCTCCGCGGTCTGCGCGACGACGTAGCGGGCCATCGCGCCGGCGTCGGCGTTCTTGAACTGCTTCGAGAAGTCGGTCAGCAGGCGCTTCGCGACGAGCTGCAGCAGCACGTTGTTGTCGCCCTCGAAGGTCACGTAGATGTCGAGGTCCTGGCGGAGGCCGACGATGCGGTTCTCGGCGATGAAGCCGGCGCCGCCGCAGGCCTCGCGCGCCTCCTGCAGCGTGTCGAGCGCGTGCCACGTCGAGAGCGGCTTGAGCGCGGCGGCGATCGTCTCGAGGTCCTGGCGGTCGTCGTCGGTGTCGGCCTTGCCGCTGAACACCGCGTCGAACTTCACGAGGAACTCGTCGTGCGCGAAGTACTGCGCGTACGTCGTCGCGAGGCGGGGCAGCAGCCGGCGCTGGTGGCGCTGGTAGTCGAGCAGCACCTCTTCGTCGGTGTCGCTCGACGCGGTGAACTGCCGGCGCTGGTTGCCGTAGGTGATCGCGATCGCGAGCCCCATCGCGCTCGCGACGGTCGAGGCGCCGTCAAGCGAGACGCGGCCCTGCACGAGGGTGCCGAGCATCGTGAAGAACCGGCGGCCGGGGCTCTCGATCGGCGACGAGTAGGTGCCGTCGGGGGCGACGTCGCCGTAGCGGTTCAGCAGGTTCTCACGCGGGATGCGAACGTTCGTGAAGTGCAGGCGGCCGTTGTCGATGCCGTTGAGGCCGCCCTTCAGGCCGTCGTCCTCGCCGCCGACGCCGGGCAGGAACTCGCCCTCGTCGTCGCGGATCGGCACGTAGAAGCAGTGCACCCCGTGGTTCACGCCCTTGGTGATGAGCTGCGCGAAGACCGTCGCGTGCTTGCCGTGGAGCCCGGCGTTGCCGAGGAACTCCTTCCACGCCGCGCGGAACGGCGTGTGGATCACGAACTCCTCGGTCGCCTCGTCGTAGGTCGCCGTCGTCGCGATCGAGGCGACGTCGGAGCCGTGCCCGATCTCGGTCATCGCGAAGGCGCCGGGCACCTCGAGCGACATGATCGCGGGCAGCCACTTCTCGTGGTGCGGCTTCGTGCCGAGGTGCAGCACCGCGGCGCCGAAGAGGCCCCACTGCACGCCCGACTTGATCTGCAGGCTCGGGTCGGCCGTGACGAGCTCCTCGAACGCGGCGATGTTGCCGCCGTGGTCCTCCTGGCCGCCGAGCGACTTCGGGAACGCCCGGTGCACGGCGCCCTGGTCGACGAGGAGCTTCAGCTGCCCGAGCACGCGCTCGCGGTGCTCGGACATCGGCAGCCCCTCGATGCGCTGCAGCTCGGGCATCGCGGCGCGCTCGCGCGCGGCGATGCGGATGTCGGCCCAGGTGCCGAGGAGCTGACGGCCGAGGGCCGCCACGTCGATGCGGGGCTGCGCGGATGCCCCGGGGCGGGCGTCGTTCGGCCGCGCTCCGCCGACGCGGGCGGGCGCGGACGTGTCGTGCGAGGTGCGTGGTGCGGTGTCAACCATCGTCGGTCTCGTCCTTCGTGTGGAGTCGTGTGCGTCACATGGCGGCGCGCGGCTGGCGGCGTCGCTGAACCTCTCTCCACGGTAGGACGGCGCCCGGCGAGCCCGAAACGGTGCGTCCGCGCCCTACAAACGAGGGTCGAGCAGCTTCGTCAGGGCCTGTGCTCGCCCTACAAACGAGCCGGCCCTCGGCGTAGTGGCATCCACAACGCAGGGCGCTCGACAGGTGGCACCGGGCCTCGTCGCACGGCCCGTGGCAGAGCGATCAGCCGCGGAAGAAGGCGTCGGCCCGACGCGTCCAGAGGATCGCGATCACGACGACGGCGATCGCCGCGCTGAAGTACTCGCCGATGGCGCCCGCGGGGTACGCGATCGCGAGGAAGATCGACGCGACGATCGAGAGCGCCTCGACGATCGTCACCACGAGGCGTGCCCCCGCGCTGCCGCGCAGCAGGCCCGCGGCCACGATGATGACGATGATGCCGATGAGGATCGACACGATCGCCGATGCGATGAGCTGGCTCGCACCGCCGAAGGCCTCGACCGTCGCGGCGACGCTCGTCTGGAAGAGCAGGAGCGTGCCGCCGATGATGTCGAGCAGACCCGAGATCCAGGTCAGCACGGCCACGAACGTCACGCCTCCGGGTCGTTTCACGGCTCCCATGGCTCGATGCTAGCGACGAAGGCCGAGCGGGTGAGGAGCGACGCGCGCAGCGCCGGTCGGGCGGCGAGGAGCGAAGCGTATCGAGACCACCGGCCGCAGTGGTCTCGATACGGCGCTGCGCGCCCACTCGACCGACGGGACCGAGGTGGTCTCGATACGGCGCTGCGCGCCTACTCGACCTGCTCGACCTGCTCGACCTGCTCGACCTACTCGACCTGCTCGACCTGCTCGACCGACGAGTCGGAGTAGCGCAGGCCGTGGCCGTGACGGAACAGCGGGTCGGCCGTGTCGAAGGGCACGTCGGGCCGGCTCGCCTCGACGGCGGCCATGCTGCGCGGCAGGTCGAAGGGCAGGCGGCCCTGCGGCTCGGCCGCGCCGGTCACGACGTCGAGCAGCGCCCGCGCGCTCGCGCCCCAGTTCGCGGTGATCGCCGCGACGTCGTCGACGATCGGCGTGAGGATCGCCGGCCGGTCGAGGAACACGTCGACGACGGTCGGCACGGCGGCCGCGACCGCACGCACGTGCGCGACCACCTCGTCGGGGAAGTCGAGCGAGCCCGAGTGGAAGAAGTTCTCGAAGAACGTGGGGCGCTGCTCGAACGGCGCCACGAGGCGCAGGATCGCGACGTCGGCCTCCGCGGGCGTCGCGACGACCTCGCCGTACTCGGCGGCGATCTCGGGCTCGACGCCCTCGACGTACAGCTTCAGCCCGCGCGCGATGGGCAGGGTGGGCGAGGATGCCTCGGCCGAGGCATCCGCTCGCCCGGTGTTCACCAGCAGCGTGATCGCCGCCCGCTGCGCCGCCTCGCCCGCCGCGACGAACTCGGCGGAGCCGACCACGCGCCTGGCGCGCTCGACGTCGACGAAGCGGTGGTCGAAGAGGCCGAGCACGAACTTCTCGCGGAGCAGGCGCCGCGCCGAGGCATCCAGCCGCTCTTCGGTGATCTCGCCGTCGCGCACGAGCTCGACGAGCAGCTCGGGGCACGCCTCGCCGCCGAACTGGTCGCAGCCGGCGTCGATGACCTTCTTGACGCGCTCGCGCGGGCTCAGGTGCTCGACGCCCCACGCGCGTGCCGGGAACGGCTCGCCCATGATCTCGTCGTCGTTGATGAGTCCCCAGTCGGTGCACACGATGCCGTCGAAGCCGTAGCGCTCGCGCAGGAGGCCCGTGATGACCGACTTGTTGAAGCCGAACCCGACCTCTTCGAGCCCGGTGCCGACGGGCATGCCGTAGTACGGCATGATCTGGCTGGTGCCCGCCTCGAACGCGGCCTCGAACGGCTTCAGGTGCAGCTCGAACTCGCCGCCCGGGTAGACCTGCTCGCGGCCGTGCGCGAAGTGGGGGTCCTCGCCGTCCTGCTGGGGGCCGCCGCCCGGGAAGTGCTTCGTCATCGTCGCGACCGAGTCGGGGCCGAGCTCGGCGCCCTGGAATCCGCGGATGTACGCGGCGCCGAGCCGGCTCGCGAGCTCGACGTCCTCGCCGAACGTCTGGAGGGCACGCGACCAGCGCGGCTCGGTCGCGAGGTCGATCTGCGGGTGGAGCGCGACGCGGATGCCGACGGCCGTGTACTCCTGGCGGGCGATGTCGGCGAAACGCTCGACCGTCGCCTCGTCGCCGATCGCGGCGAGGCCCATCGGCTCGGGCCACACCGAGAACGCGCCGGCGAACAGGGCGGCGAGCGGATTGTCGCTGTACGAGTTGCGGGGGTCGCTCGAGATCGTCACCGGGATGCCGAGGCGCGTCGAGGCGGCGAGCTCCTGCAGGCGGTTGTGCCACTCGGCGAACGCACCGGGGTCGTCGGGCGCCTGGTGGATGTTGAAGTGGTTCATCTTGAGGTCGTTGACGAACTCGTCGGTGGAGCCGCCGCCGGTCTCGTCGGCCTCCTCGGCGAGCACGCCGTCGGGGCCGATGCCGATGACCGTCTGGAAGAAGAGGCCCGCCTTCTCCTCGAGCGTCATCTGCGCGAGCAGGATCTCGACGCGCTCGGCGACCGGCAGGCTCGCATCGCGGTACCGCGTGTCGAGGCCGGGTTCGGCGCCCGCCGGCTCGGCGGTCGAGGGGGCGGATGCCTCGGTGTCGACGTTCTGCAGATCGGTCATGCCTGCACTCCTTCATGCTTCGGGCTCTGGTGCGGCGCCGTGGCGGTGCCGCGGCCGCCCTTCGATTATAAACCGAGCGCCGTTCGGGATTGAACGCCGCTCGGTCGATGACCTGGATTCGACGGTGGGCCGGGGTCAGTCGGAGCCGGCCTCGACGTAGCTCAGGTCGTTGACCGTACGCACGGTCCACTCACCGCCTCGGTACTGCAGCTCGGAGACGGCGCCGTTCTCGATGCCCTCGACGACCTCGCTCAGGTCGGCGCCGAGCGCGTCGAGCGTCGCGATGATCGTGATGCCGCTCGAGACCACGAGCACGTCGCCACCCCGCTTCGACTGCTTCGCCGCGATCTCGTCGAGCGCGGCGAGCGCCCGCTCTGCGACCTCGGCCGGCGTCTCGGCCGTGAACCCGCTGCCCTCGTTGAGACGCGCCATCGCCTCGAGTGCCGCGCCCATGTCGAACTCGGGGTCCGAGAACAGCTCGCCGGCATCGGCGTAGCCGAGTTCGACGGCGACGTCGTTCCACATCTCCATGCCGTCGCCGCCCTCGTACTTGCCGAAGGCGATCTCGCGCAACCGCGCGTCGCGCACGATGTCACCCCGGAAGCCGAGCTCGCCGAGCGCGAGCGAGGCCGTCTCGTAGTGGCGGACCATGTCCGCCGAGTACGCCGCCTCGAAATCGACCCCGGCCTCGGCGAGCCCCGCGCCGAGGTGCTCGGCGACGGCGCGCCCGTCTTCGGTCAGCGGCGAGTCCGACCAGCCCTGCACGCGGCCGAGCGCGTTGAGCATCGTCTCGCCGTGGCGGGTGAGGTAGATCGTGACGGTCTTGCCCTTGGGCTTCTGGTCGACGGCGGTCTTCTTGTCGACGGGCTGCGTGGCGGGAGCGTCGAGCACCATCTGCGGCGCGGCGAAGCCGGCGAGCGAGGTCACCGCGGCGGCGACGGCGATGCCGGCGAGGGCGATACGGGCGATGCGACGAGACGGCATTGTCGTGGTCCTTTCGGGTTCGGGGCGCCCTGATCGGGCGTCGGCCACCGAGCCTAGCCCGTTTTCGACCGATTGGTAACAAAAAGACGGATGGAACGCCACGGACCGATAGCGTCGTGTCGTGGGCAAGCACGACGAAGCGACCGGCGGCGGTGCGCGTTCGCTCGACGGCGCCATCGCACCGACCCGGCAGGCGAGGTCGGCGCTCACTCGTGCGCGCATCCTCGACGCGGCGCAGGCGGCCTTCGTCGAACAGGGCATCGCCGCGGTGTCGCTGCGCGACGTCGCCGAGCGGGCCGGCCTCTCCCATCCCGGCGTCCTGCGCCACTACGCGTCGCTCGACGCACTGCTCGGCGCCGTCGTCGAGCGACTCGACGACGCGAACGCCGACTGGATCGAACACGAGTCCGTGCCGGTCGGCACGCTCGGTGCCGCCGCGCTCGCCCGCCGCAACGCGGCCGCACCGGGCTATCTCGAACTGTTCACCGCGCTCTCGGGGGAGGCGACGAGCAGGTCGCACCCCGCCCACGACATGATGCGGGCACGCTACGCCCGGGTTCGCGCATCGATCGCGGATGAGCTCGTGGCGAGGGCGGCCGTCGCGGCATCGGATGCCTCCTGGTCGGCGACCCTGCTCATCGCCGGGTGGGACGGGCTGCAGGTGCAGCAGCGCTACGCCCCCGATTCGATCGACCTCGTCGGCGAACTCGAGGCGCGCGAACGGCGGCTCATGGGAGCGCCGGCCCGAACGCCCTCGTCGGACACGGCCCGGCCGGGCGGGCCGGGCGGGCCGACCGGGCCGGGCGCCCGCACCGCACCGGAGGGCGCGGGCGGCATGCTCGCGCCGACGGTGCTGCTCGAGCAGCCGGAACCGCCCGGGGCAGGCGGCGGCACCGCGACCGGTGCCGGCGCGCCGCAGCGCCCTGCAGCCAGCGCGCGTGGCGCCAGGCGTCACGAGGCGATCGTCGAGGCGGCGACCGAGCTGTTCGCGCGCGACGGGTTCACGGGCACGAGCCTCGCCGCGATCGCCGGCCGCACCGGCATCTCCAAAGCCACCCTGCTGCATCACGTCGGCTCGAAGGCCGAACTCCTCACCGAGGTGCTCCGGCACCGCGACCGGCTCACGATCACCGGCGGCGCCCCAGCGCGCGGCGGAGCCACCGATCGCCTGCGATCGCTCCCGGCGACGGCCGAGCGCACGGCCGCAGCGCACCCGGGACTCGTCGAGCTCTACGCCGTGCTGTCGTGCGAAGGCGCGACGCCGGGACATCCGGCCCACGAGTACTTCGCGCACCGCTTCCGCGAGACGCGCCGCTACTTCGCGAGCCTGCTGCAGGGCGCGCGCGACGAGGGCTCGCTCGCGCCGGATCGTGACCCCGGCAGCGAGGCCGCTTGGCTCCTCGCCGTGTGGGACGGCCTGCAGATCCAGTCGCTCTACGACCCGGCCGTCGAGGTCGCCCGACTGCTTCGACGGCACCTCGACGACGTGCTCGGGCCGGCCGAGGGGCGCGCGCCCCGAGACATCCCGTCGGCGGTCTGAGGCCGCACGACCGACGCCCCACGACCGAAGCGACGCGACCGGCGCCGACGGCCTCAGGCGGCGCTCTCGCCGACCACGGAGATGAGCGCCTCGCCGTAGGCCTCGCGCTTCTTGGCGCCGATGCCCGTGATGCCGTCGAGCTCGGCCAGGCTCGCCGGCTTCGCGACCGCGACCGCACGCAGCGTCGCGTCGCCGAAGACGATGTACGCGGGAACCCCCTGCTCGCGAGCCTCTCCGGCGCGCCAGACGCGGAGCCGTTCGAACAGCTCGGCCTGGGCGGGCTCGAGGTCGGCGGCCGCGGGGGCCGCCTTCGCACGCGAGCGGGGCGCACGCTCGACCTCGGTGCGAAGCATGACGCTGCGCCGCCCCGACAGCACCTCGGCCGCCGCGTCGGTGATGGTGAGGGTGCCGTACTCGCCCTGGGTGGCGAGCAGCCCCTGCGCGAGCAGCTGGCGCACGACCCCGCGCCACTGCTGGTCGCTGAGGTCTTGCCCGAGCCCCCACGTCGAGAGGTCGTCGTGGCCGTACTGGCGCACACGGGGCGTCTCTTTCGCGCGGAGGATGTCGATGAGGTGCCCAGCACCGAACTGCTGGCGCCGCTCGCGCTTGAGCCGCACGATCGTCGACATGAGCTTCTGGGCGGGCACCGTGCCGTCCCACGAGGCGGGCGGCTCGAGGCACGTGTCGCAGTTGCCGCACGGCTCGGACGGCTCGCCGAAGTAGGCGAGCAGGTTCTGACGGCGGCACTGCACGGTCTCGCAGAGCGCGAGCATCGCGTCGAGGTGGGCCGACATGCGACGCCGGTGCGCGAGGTCGCCCGGGCTCTCGTCGATCATGCGCCGCTGCTGCACGACGTCTTGCAGCCCGTACGCCAGCCACGCCGTCGCCGGCGCCCCGTCTCGGCCGGCTCGCCCGGTCTCTTGGTAGTAGCCCTCGACCGACTTGGGCAGGTCGACGTGGGCGACGAAGCGCACGTCGGGCTTGTCGATGCCCATGCCGAACGCGATCGTCGCGACGACGACGATGCCGTCTTCGCGGAGGAAGCGGTCTTGCGTCGTGCGCCGCAGCTCGGCGTCGAGGCCCGCGTGGTACGGCAGCGCGTTCACGCCGTTCGCCGCGAGGAACGCCGCGATCTTCTCGGTGCTCGCGCGGCTCAGCGCGTAGACGATGCCCGGCACCGGGTTGCCCGAGGCGTCGACCCCCTCGCTGCGCACGAAGTCGAGCAGCTGACGGCGCACCTCGAGCTTCGGCGCGATGCGGTACTGGATGTTCGGGCGGTCGAAGCTCGACACGAAGTGCTTCGCCCCGCCGAGCGAGAGTCGCTCGGTGATCTCGCGGTGCGTCGCCTCGGTGGCCGTCGCGGTGAGCGCGATGCGGGGCACCTCGGGCCAGCGGTCGGCGAGCTCGGAGAGCGCGAGGTAGTCGGGCCGGAAGTCGTGGCCCCACTGCGCGACGCAGTGCGCCTCGTCGATCGCGAAGAGCGCGACCGTGCCGCGGGCGAGCAGCTGCTTGGCCGACTCGGTGCCCAGCCGCTCGGGCGCGATGTAGAGCAGGTCGAGCTCGCCGGCGAGGTAGGCCCGCTCGACGGCGGCGCGCTCGGCCGGCTGCTGGCTCGAGTTGAGGTAGGCCGCGCGCACGCCGTTGCGCACGAGCGCGTCGACCTGGTCGTGCATGAGGGCGATGAGCGGCGACACGACGACGCCCGTGCCCTCGCGCAGGAGCGCCGGGATCTGGTAGCAGAGGCTCTTGCCGCCGCCGGTCGGCATGAGCACGACGGCGTCGCCGCCCGAGGCGACCTGCTCGATGATCGCCGCCTGCTCGCCGCGGAACGCGTCGTAGCCGAAGACGGTGTGCAGCGCTTCGAGCGCGCTCTCGAACCTGGCGGGTGAGGCGACGGCGGGCCGCTGCAGACCGGATGCCTCGTGCCCGGCCGGACGGCCCACCGCGGGCCGGCCGCGGGCCGCCGGGGGCGTCGCCGGGCCCGCCTGCGCCGTCGCCCACTCGACGGCACCGCCGCGGTACTCGTCGGGAGGCGGGGGCGGAGCCCACTCGTCGTCGGGCGGTGGAGCGAGCTCGTCGAGGTCGAACGGGACCTCGTCGGCCCAGTCGGGTTCGGCGCTGCTGCTCACCCGACGAGTCTACTGAGCGCCCCCGACGTACCGGCTGGCCTCGGGCGGGCCTGCCTCGGCCCGGAGCATCCGGGCGGCTGTGGAGGACGGGAGGCACCCGGCGGCCACGGCCATGCGAAGGGGGCCGGGTGCGCATGCACCCGGCCCCCTCCACGTCGGATTCGGGTCAGCCGACGTTCAGCGTGAACGAGCTCACCGTGCCGGTCGTGGGCACCGTGATGTCGAACCGCGTCTGGCCGCTCGCGCCCGCGGGGACCGCGAACGTGACGGTGGCCTTGCCGATCTCGTCGACCGTCGGGGTGTAGGCCCGCACGACCGGAGCCGTGGCGAGCTGCGCTCCACCCTGCGAGATCACGACGGTGCCGGCCGCCGTCTCGCTGCGGCTGAAGTCGAGCGACGACAGCAGCACCGTGACGGTCTCGCCCGGCGCGTAGGTGCCGTCGCCCTGGACGTCGACGCCGACCGCGCGCTGGGCGGTGTCGGGCTTGACCGTCTGGTTCGGCGCGGCCGCGAGATAGTCGACCATCGACTCGAGGTCGATCTTGCCGGAGTCGGCCTTGTTCGTGCCCTTGCCGAGGGTGAAGAAGTTGTCACCACCGGCAGCGAGGAACGAGTTCGCCCCCACGAGGTACGTCGCGGACAGGTCGATCAGCTCACCGTTCAGGCGCATCTCCGTGATGTGCGGCGATCCGGGCGGGACGGTGGGGTCGTAGGTGTACGTGAACTCCTTGTTGACACCGAGCTTCAGGAACGGACGCGACGATCCGGTGGGCTGCCACTGCTCCTCGAGGACCTGCTTGATCTGCGCTCCGGTGAGGTTCAGCGTCACGAGGGTGTTCGCGAACGGCTGCACGTTGGCCGCCTGCCGGTACGTGACCGTGCCCGAAGCCAGGTCGGCGCGGAGGCCGCCCGGGTTCATGAAGGCGACGTCGACCTTGTCCTGGCGATCCTCGTTCAGCGACCAGAGCTGCGCATCGGCGACCAGGTTGCCGAGCGTGGACTCACCGCCGCGGTTCTCGGGGAACGACGAGGCACCGGCCGGGTCGGAGGCGACGGCTCGACCGAACGCCCCGTCGGCCGTGCCGAGCGGCACGCTGCCGAGCTCGTCGGCGACCTTCACCGCGTCGTCGACGATGGGCTTCACGGCCGGGTCGTCGGCGAAGAGCGGCGTGGTGCCGTCCATGAGGCTGAAGATCTCGTTCTTCATCGTGAACGTCTTGGTCTTGCGGTCCCACTGGATGTCCATCTTGCTGAACCGCTCGCCGTACTGTCCGCTCGAGATCACCGGCATGGGCGCGTGCTTGAACGCCGGCGAGTCCGCGGTCGTGATGACGTGGTTGTAGGCGAGGTGCGTGTGGCCCGAGACGACCGCGTCGACGTTCGCATCGACACCGAGCACGATCTTGCCGAAGCGCGAAGCGCCGTCGACCGCCGACGACTTCTCGACCGTCGCAGCACCCTCGTGCACGAGGGCCACCACGATGTCGGCCTCGCCGTTCTCGTCGTTGCCGTCGCTCAGCTGGTCGGCCACCCGGTTGATCGCCTCGGTCGGGTCCTCGACCGTGATGTCGGCGATGCCGGCCGGGCTCACGAGCGACTCGAGCTCGTCGGTGACCGCACCGACGAAGCCGATGGTCACACCGTCGAACGTCTGCGTGAAGTACTCGGGCAGGGCGGCGTCGCCCGTCGCCTTGTCACGGATGTTGGCACCGAGGTACTCCCAGTCGGCCATCGGCATCACGCGCTCGGTCAGGTCTGCGAAGCCCTGGTCGAACTCGTGGTTGCCGACCGAGCTGACGTCGAGACCGGCGGCGTTGAGCGCCTTGATGGTCGGCTCGTCCTTCTGGATGAACGACGTGAAGGTGGAGGCGCCGATCATGTCGCCGGCGGCCGCGAACACGGTGTTCGGGTTGCCGGCGCGGATCTGCTTCACCGCGCTCGAGAGCGCCGCGATGCCGCCCGACGGGGCCGACTGCTCGATGCGACCGTGGAAGTCGTTGACCGTGACGAGGTCGATGTCGACCTTGCCGGGCACGGCCTCCGAGCCGACGCCGACGAGGATCGGGTCGTGGTCGCTCGAGCGGAACGGCGTCGCCTCGGCCACCGTCTCTGCGGCGGGGCCCCAGTACTCGCGACCGGCCCACTCGGGCGAGTTGATCGACCAGACCGCGGCCTTCTGCACCCGGCTCGCCGCGGCGGGCGAGGCGATCACGTGGTCGAGCGAGCCGAGCTCGCCGTCGAACGAGTAGGTGTACTGACCGCGCGCCCTGCTGAACACGAGGTCGGTCCAGCCCGCGTCGGTGAAGACCTTGATCGGGTCCTCCTTGGCGTACGAGTTGAAGTCGCCCACGAGGTAGATCGCGTTCTTGCGGTCCTCGGAGAGCGAGTTCGCGAACGCGAGCAGCGACTCGGCCTGCTTCACGCGCTCGTCGTTGAAGGCGTCCTGCCCGGGCTCGGGCGACGGGTCGGTGCCGCTCTTCGACTTGAAGTGGTTCGCGATGACGGTCACGAACTGCTTGCCGTACTTGAACGTCTGGGCGATCGGCTCGCGCGCGATGTCCCACACGGTCTCGTCGATGATCGTCTGCGCCTCGCCGCTCGGCTTCACCGTGGCGGGCTTGTAGATGATGGCGTTCGTGATGACGTCGGTGATCGCGGCGTCGTGCAGCGCCTCAGGCGTCGTCACGTACTTCCACGTGCCGGCACCCGCCGCGCTGTTGAGCCCCGCGACGAGGTTCGCGAGCGCCTCGTCGGGCGTCTCGCCGAGCGCCGCCGAGTTCTCGATCTCCTGGAGCGCCACGACGTCGGCGTCGAGGCCGTTGATCGCCTGGACGATCTTGGCCTTCTGCACCGCGAACTCCTCTGCGGTGTCCGCGCCGCGCGCCTCCGAGTTCTCGGACGTGAGCGTCGTGAAGTAGTTGAGCACGTTGAACGACGCGACCGTGATGTCGCCGCCGACCGCGGGAGCGGTGGTGGGACGCGGGTTGCCGATGACCTTGCCCGCGGCGTCGACGCTCGCGAACGTCGGCTTCACCGAAGCCGGGCTCGCGTCGTTGATCGGGGTCCGCGGCTGCAGGCGCCACTCGTTGAAGCCCCAGCCGAGCACGTAGCCCGACGCAGGGAAGCTCGCGACGTCGCCGTTGCGCACGACGGTGCCCTTCGTGAAGTAGGGCTGGTCGCCCGGGTGAGCCGGGTTGTCGGTGCCGTTCGAGTTGCGCACGGCGATGCTGTAGCCGTCGTCGAGCAGGATGCGGCTCGCCTTGTTCGCCGCGGCGATGTCGCTCGCCGCCTTGGTGCCCGGGCGCTGCGTCTCGGTCGACTTGACCGGCATGGCGGTGCCCGCGTTCAGCCAGAGCTCGCCGAACCGATTGAGGTTGTGGCTCGAGATGACCTTGTAGGTGCCGTCGGGCACGACGAGCATTCCCTCGAAGACCTCGCGCGCCGCGTTGCCGACGGCCGTCGCGGGGAGCTTGGTGGGCGCGGGAAGCCCTGCATCCGCCTGCACGAGCTCGACGTCGGCCGCCGTGGCGGGCCGGAGCTGGGTCTGGCCGTTGAACTCCTCGACGGTGCCCGTGACGCGCACCTTGTCGCCGATCTCGACGCCGGGGTTCTCGCCGTGGAGATAGACGAAGACGCCGTCGGAGGCCTTGGGCGTGGTGTCGGGGCCGGGAGTCTGGATGAAGATGCCGTCGTAGCCGCCGACGCGGTGGTCGGCCGTGACGACGCCCTCGGTCACGACGGCCTGGCCGACGAGCGGGCTCGCGGCGACGTCGGTGCCCTGGATCTGGGCGATCGTCTTGGCGACCGGCAGCACCGGGCCGCCCGGGCTGCCCGAGTTCTGCGGCGTCGGGGTCGCCGTGAAGGAGAAGTCCTTCGAGTTGTCGTCGGTGTCCTTGAAGTTCGTGCGGACGATGCTGCCGGGGTCGGAGTTGGAGCCCGGGTAGGCCGCGGCGGCCGTCTCGAAGTTCAGCGAGCCGCCGTAGCCGACGTAGTCGGCGACCTGCGGGTTGTTCACGACCGAGCCGTTGCCCGGGTTGATCGCCGAAGCGGTCTTCGCGAGGAAGAGCGAACCCGTCGTGCCGCTCGGCGCCACCGAGAACGAGGCGTCGGGGGTGGGCAGCGCCGCACCGGTGCCGCCGTTGCTGTTCAGGCCGATGAGGTAGTACCCGCCCGACTCGATGGTGCCGGTCAGTGCGCCGACCCCGCTCGAGGCGCCGGTGCTCGTCGCCGAGCGGTACTGGATCGACCACCCCGAGAGCGAGACGTCGGCATTCGTCGGGTTGTAGAGCTCGACGAACTTGTTCTGAAACGGCTGGTTCGCGCTGCCGCCGCGCGCGTAGACCTCGTTGATCACGACACCCGAGCCGTCGACCGCGGCGAACGCGGGCGCGGCGCCGAGCACCCCGGCGACGAGCGAGCCCGCAGCGGCCAGGGCCACCGCGGACAAGCAGTTGATTGTGCGACGTTGCATGACTCTCCTCATAGGACGATCACACCTCCACCTCGGATACGGCACCGAGTCGAGCGCGCCGGCGGCGGGGCGATGTCCCGTAGCCTATGACCGGCCTCAGGCCCTGCCAAGGGGATTCAGGCCCCGTTCGCCGCGATTTCATAACGGAATCCGTGACTGCTGCTCAGATGAGCAGAGCCCCCGATCAACCCCGCGCGAATGAGCAACGACGGCGCCCGATACGCTGGATCGACCATGCTGACCGCCGTCCTGTCGCTCACCGGAGCCTTCGTCTTCGGCTCGGCCGACTTCCTCGGCGGACTCGCGGCGAAACGCCTCGGCGCGGTGCTCGCGACGGCGGTCTCCGGGCTCGCGGGCCTCGTCGCCCTCGCCATCGCGGCGCCGCTGATCGGGGGCGTGCGCGCCCCGGCCGACCTCTGGTGGGGCGCGGCGGCCGGCGTCGCCGGCGCGGTCGCGATCGGCCTGCTCTACGCGTGCCTCGCGATCGGGCCGATGTCGATCCTCTCGCCGCTCACCGCGCTCGTCTCGGCCGTCGTGCCCATGGCCTGGGGGCTCGCGACGGGCGGCTCGCTCGGCCCCCTCGCGTACTGGGCGCTCGGCATCGCGCTCGTCGCAGTCGTGCTCGTGGGCTTCGTGCCCGAGCGCGGCGCGGTCAGGCCGAGCATCACCGGCATCGTGATGGGCATCGGGTCGGGCGCCGCGATCGGGGCGTTCTTCATCATCATCGACCAGACCGCCGACGAGAGCGGGCTGTGGCCGCTGCTCGTCAACAGCGCGGTGACCGCGGCGATCATGTTCGCGGTCGCCGGGGCGCTCGCACTGCTGGCGCGGTCGCGGGCGGCGAGGATGCCTCGGCGCGACGACGCCCAGCTCGACGCCGTCGCCGCGGACCGCCGGACCGGCCTGCGCATCGCGATCGCCTGCGGGCTCGTCAACGCTGCCGCCAACACGCTCCTGCTGCTCGGCATCCGCGCCGGTGAGCTGGCGATCGCGGCAGTGCTCGGCGCCATGTACCCGGCCGGCACCATCCTGCTCGCAGCGCTCGTGCTGAAGGAGCGCATCGCGCCCGTGCAATGGGCCGGCCTCGTGCTCGCGCTCGTGGCGGCGGGCATGCTCGCGGTCGCGTGAGGGCGCGACCCGACCATCTCCACCGGTCGGGCAGCGCCCGACGACATCGGACGCGTATCGAAACCACTGACCCGGTCTCGGCGAGGGCTCACCGGGTCGAGGCGCGTCGCGGCTCCGCGCAGGAGCTCCTCAACCAGCCGCCGAACGTCAGAGCCTGACGACCTCGGTGACCCGCACGACGGCGACGCCCTCCTCGGCCGACGCGTCGAGGTCGACGTCGGCTCGGATGCGCCAGTCGTGGTCGCCGGCCGGGTCGTCGATGGTCTGCTCGACCCGCCACATGCCGCTCGAGGCATCCGACTCGTCGATGGCGACCATGCGCGGCGACCTGGCCGCCGGCCCCGTGCCGATCTCGTCGTGCTCGGCGTAGTACCGGTCGAGCGCGCCGGGCCAGTCCGCCTCTGGGTCGAGCTCGGCGAGCTCGTCGTCGCGCTCGAGGGCCGCGAGCTGCACCCGGCGGAACAGCTCGTTGCGCACGAGGACCGTGAACGCGCGCCGGTTCGTGACGACCGACGGGGGCGCCGGCGGGACGACGGCCCGCTCGTCCTCGGGCAGGTGGGCGGCCGGATCGATGAGCTCGGCCCACTCGTCGACGAGGCTCGAGTCGACCTGGCGCACGAGTTCGCCGAGCCATTCGATGAGGTCGTAGAGCTCCTCGTCCTTCGCGTCGTCGGGCACCGTCTGGCGCACGGCGCGGAACGCGTCGGAGAGGTAGCGCAGCACCAGGCCCTCGCTGCGGGCGAGCTGGTAGTACGAGACGTATTCTCCGAACGACATGCTGCGCTCGAACATGTCGCGCACGACCGACTTCGGCGAGAGCTCGAAGTCGCGCACCCACGGCTGGCTCGACGCGAAGGTCTCGAACGCCTGGTGCAGCAGTTCGTCGAGCGGCTTCGGCCAGGTCACCTCCTCGAGCGCCTCCATGCGCTGCTCGTACTCGATGCCGTCCTGCTTCATGGCGGCGACCGCCTCGCCACGCGCCTTGAACTGCTGCTGCGAGAGGATCGGCCGCGGGTCGTCGAGCGTCGACTCGATGATCGAGACGACGTCGAGGGCGTAGTGCCCGGTTCCGACGCCGTCGTTCGCCGTGCCGGTCGACGCGGGGTCGAGCAGCTCGATCGCCGCGAGCGCGAACGGCGACAGCGGCTGGTTGAGTGCGAAGTTCGGCTGCAGCTCGACGGTGAGGTGCAGCTCGACGCCGAGCCCGCCGCCCGCCGAGTGATTCCGTTCCGACCGGGTGTGGCCGTCGGCACGGGCACCGTCGGCGGAAACGGACACGCTCGACGAAGCGACCGGCGCGATCACCACGACGCCCGCGTCGCGCAGCGTGCGCAGGATCTCGAGCGCACGGCGCGCGAGCTCGAAGCGGCGGGCGCGCGTCTCGTGGTTGTCGAACACGAGGGCGCGGATGTCGCCGACGACGTCGCCGCCGCGCGCGATCACGTTGATGAGCATGGCCGCCGTGAGCTGCAGGTGCGGCGTGAGCGCCTCGGGCACGGCGGTGATGAGCCGGTCGAACGAGACCTCGCTCCAGGTCACGAAGCCCGCCGGGGCCTTCTTGCGCACGACCTTCTTGAGCTTCTTCGGGTCGTCGCCGGCCTTGCGCAGTGCGACCTCGTTCTCGATCTCGTGGTCGGGCGCGAGCACGACGACGGTGCCCGCGGTGTCGTACCCGGCGCGGCCGGCCCGCCCCGCGATCTGGTGGAACTCGCGCGCGCTGAGCTGGCGCATCCGCTGGCCGTCGAACTTCGAGAGCGCGGTGATGAGCACCGAGCGGATGGGCACGTTGATGCCGACGCCGAGCGTGTCGGTGCCGCAGATGACCCGCAGCAGGCCGCGCTGGGCGAGGGTCTCGACGAGCCGGCGGTAGCGAGGGAGCATCCCCGCGTGGTGCACGCCGATTCCCGCCCGGACGAGCCTCGAGAGCGTCTTGCCGAAGGCCGTCGTGAAGCGGAACCCGCCGATCGCCTCGGCGATCTCGTCGCGCTGCTCACGCGTGACGACGCGGATCGACGACAGTGCCTGCGCCCGCTCCATCGCCGCCGCCTGCGAGAAGTGCACGATGTAGACGGGAGCCTGTCGGGTCGCGAGCAGGTCTTCGACGGTCTCCTGCACCGGCGTCTTCGCGTACGAGAAGTGGAGCGGGACGGGGCGTTCGACACCAGTGACCTGCGCGGTGGGCCGGCCGGTGCGCCGCGAGAGGTCGTCGGCGATCGCCTCGACGTCGCCGAGGGTCGCCGACATGAGCACGAACTGCGCCCGCGGCAGCGTGATCAGCGGCACCTGCCATGCCCAGCCGCGGTCGGGGTCGCCGTAGAAGTGGAACTCGTCCATGACCACCTGGTCGACGTCGGCGTCGGCGCCGTGACGCAGCGCGAGGTTCGCGAGGATCTCGGCGGTGCAGCAGATGATCGGGGCGTCGGCGTTCACCGAGCTGTCGCCCGTGACCATGCCGACGTTCGCCGCCCCGAAGACCTCGACGAGCTGGAAGAACTTCTCGCTCACGAGCGCCTTGATCGGCGCCGTGTAGTACGAGCGGCCACCGCGGGCGACGCACGTCGCGTGGGCGGCGACGGCGACGAGCGACTTGCCGGTGCCGGTGGGCGTCGAGAGGATGACGTTCGCGCCCGACACGATCTCGATGGCCGCCTCGTCCTGCGCCGGGTACAGGGCGAAGCCGCGGTCGTCGGCCCACTCGACGAAGGCGTCGTACATCGCGTCGGCATCGTACGGGCGCGGCGCGCGGTCGAGCAGGGGCTGGGTCATCCGTCGAGTCTGTCACGGCACGCCGCCTCGCCCGCTCGCTGGACTCCCGACCGGTCCTGACATCGGAGGTATCGCCACTGGCATTCGCCGGATTCATTGACGCCTGCGAAGAATGCCCCTAGCGTAAGCCGCGATAGATCCGATGTTTATGCCGGTTCTCGGCTCGCCACGCACGACGGACAAGGGAGTTCCCCAGTGTCAGAACAGATCGCCGCACCATCGCGCCCGCCCCGACGGGCGCGCCGCCTCCTGCAGACGATCGCCGGCGCAGGACTCGCCGCGCTCGCCCTGTCGACCCTCACCGCCGTGCCGGCGCACGCCGCCGAGGCCGTCACGGTCTACGTCGCCCCGGACGGCGACGACGCCGCGACCGGCGACTCGGCCGAGGCATCCGTGAAGTCGCTCGCGCGGGCGCAGGAGCTCGTGCGCGACGCTCTCCCCGGCGGTGCGCCGGTCACGGTGCAGCTCGCCGAGGGCGAGTACTACCTCGACGACACGCTCGCGCTCACGAACGCCGACTCGGGCAGCGAGGCGGCCCCCGTCCGCTGGGTCGGCGCAGGCGACGGCGCGACGCTGAACGGCGGGCGCAAGCTCACCGGCGCGTGGACGCCGACCGCATCCGACCCGGGCGTCATGGTCACCGACGTGCCGGCCGGCATCGACTTCGACGAGCTCTTCGTCGACGACGCCCGCCAGGTCATGGCGCGCTACCCCAACTGGGACGCAACGGCCAAGCGCCTCGAGGGCACGACCACGATGGCGACGCTCAACACCCGCTCGGCCGGCTGGGCGGAGCCGACCACCGGCTACGTCAGGGCGATGCACTGCCACGACTGGGGCAGCGTGTCGTTCACGATCGAGGGACGCAGCGCCGATGCCCTGCAGCTCGACTTCGTCGGCGACAACAACCGCCCGCAGGACTGCGGCTCGGGCCTGCCGATGAACAGCGGCGCCGTGATGGTCGAGAACATCCGCGAGGAGCTCGACGCCGCGAACGAGTGGTATCTCGACCGCGAGGCGAACAAGCTCTACCTGAAGCCCGCCGCGGGCGTCGACCTCGGCGCCGCGACCGTCGAGGTCGGCGAGCTCCACGAGCTCGTGACGCTCACGGGCGACTCGCCCGCCGCCCCGATCCACGACATCGCCTTCGAGAACCTGGCCTTCGAGCGAACCCACCGCACGCTCTTCGACAGCACCTTCGAGAGCCTCGCGCGCGGCGACTGGTCGGTCGTCCGCAAGGGCGCGGCCACCGTGAAGAACAGCCGGGACGTCACGTTCGCCGGCTCGTCCTTCACCGACCTCGGCGGCAACGGCGTCTTCCTCGACGGGTACAACAGCGGTACGAAGATCACCGCGAGCCGGTTCGAGGACAACGGCGCCACCGACGTGCACGTCGTCGGATCCCCCGCCGCCGTGCGCGACTACGCGGGCAACTACTTCACGACCCCGCGCATCACCGATCTCGAAGCCGGACCGAAGACCGAGGACTACCCGCGCGACGTGCTCATCGAGGGCAACATCATGCGCAACAACGGGCGGTACGAGAAGCAGACGTCCTCCGTCAACATCTCGATGGCCCTCGGCGTCACGGTGCGCGGCAACTCGCTGTCCGACAGCCCGCGCGCCTGCCTGAACTTCTCCGACACCACGTGGGGCGGGCACCTCGTGCAGGACAACGACATCTTCGACTGCGTGCGCGAGACGGGCGACAACGGCTCGATCAACGCGTGGGGCCGCACCCGGTTCTGGAAGACGGGCGCCGCGAACAACGCGTTCGCGAGCCTCGCCGACGGCGTCGAGTTCATGGGCAACACGGGCGGCGCCCTCACCGCCGAGCAGGCGCGGGAGATGATGAAGCTCGACACGATCGAGCCGATCACGATCGACCACAACCGCTTCTGGCACGACGGCGACTGGGCGATCGACCTCGACGACGGCTCCTCGAACTTCGTCATGACGAACAACGTGCTGCTGAAGGGCGGCGTGAAGCTGCGCGACGGCTTCGACCGCACGCTCCGCAACAACCTCATCCTCGACGGGTCGACCTACGAGCAGGTGAGCTACATGCCCGGCGGCGACGAGATCGACCACAACATCACGCTCGGACGCATCCCCTACGACAACGTGCTCAACGACCCGGCCCGCGCCCAGTACGCGATCGGCAAGAACCTGTTCTGGAACGCGGGGGCGGCGATCGACATCCGGCCGCGCGGCGGCGTCACCGAGAAGCTCTCGGTCGATGGCAGCTCGCTCAACACTGCGACGAGCTGGTACGCGGCGGGCCTCGACCGCGATTCCAAGGTCGGCGACCCCGCATTCACGAGCACCGACCCCACGGGCGACTACGACTTCACCGTCGGGGATGCCTCGCCCGCGGTCGCCCTCGGCTACGAGAACATCCCGATGACGGGCTTCGGCGCACCGGGAGGCGCGCTGCCGCCCGAGGCGGTGCTCCCGACCGGCACCACGGCGCCCGACCCGATCGAGCTCGCGAGGCGCAAGTACGTCGAGCGGCTCTGGGGCGGCAGCATCGCGAACATCACCACGACCGCCGAGCAGTCGTCGTACGCGATCAGCGACTTCAAGGGCGTGAAGTTCGTCGCCGTTCCCGGCGGCAGCGTCGCGGAGGCCGCGGGCCTCAAGGCCGACGACCTCGTGCGCACGATCAACGGCACCGCCGTCACCGAGCAGCGGAACTCCTTCTGGCAGGCGTACAACGCGCTGCCCGCCGGCGAGCCGATCACGCTCGGCGTGCGACGCGCCTCGACCGACGTCACGATCACGCTCACCAAGCCGACCGAGCCCGAGCTGCTCAACAACACCTCGGGCGTCGTCTACCGCACGGCCGCATCGCCGACACGCGAGACCTGGCTCTGGCGCGACGCCGCGCGCGGCGGCGGCGGGGCCTGGCTCGACGACATCGACGCGACGCAGAACCTCGGCGACTCGTGGGAGTTGACGTTCCACGGCACCGGCATCGACGTGGTGTCGCAGATCAACAGCGACCTCGGCAACGTCGACATCAGCATCGACGGCGAGTTCCTGAAGACGCAGTCGTTCGCGAACCCGACCCGACTGCACCAGCAGACGGTGCTCTCGATCGACGACCTCGAGCCGGGCGTGCACACGATCAGCGGCACGATGAAGTCGGGCAGCTACATGATCGTCGACGCCTTCCGCACGCACCCCGTCGTGCCCGACGGAACTGCGCCGACGGTCGCGCTCGCCACCTCGCCCGACGTGCCCGAGAGCGGCTGGTTCACGGGCGGGGTCACCGTCACCGCGACCGCGACCGACGAGGTCGACGCGGCGCCCTCGATCGAGATCTCGACCGGGTCCGGCTGGCAGCCCTACACGGGGGCGATCGCGATCACCGCCGAGGGTGCGACCACCGTCACGGCCCGCGCGACCGATGCATCGGGCAACGTCTCCGACGAAGCCACGCTCACCGTCCGGCGCGACACGGTCGACCCCGTCACGACGGCGAAGGTCGACACGAAGAAGCGCATCGTGACGTTGGCCGCCACGGACGCGACGTCGGGCGTCGACCGCATCGAGTACCGCACCGGCGACGGCGGGTTCCAGCCGTACTCGGGCCCGATCCAGGTCGGCAAGTCGGTGACGACGATCGAGTACCGCGCGGTCGACGCGGCGGGCAATGCCGAGACGTCGCGCACGCTCGAACTCGAGCGCAAGGCGGGGCCGAAGGGCTGATCGCGGGAGAACGGGGAAGCCGGCCCGCACCTCGTTTCGGGTCCGAGGTGCCGGCCGGCCGCGATCGCCGTCGTCCGCGGTGACAGTTCCCCCTGCAATGCCGCGGCGACGATCTGAGGTCAACGCTACGCAGCGGCCGCCCGTCGAGGATCAGGGTTGTCCCTGAACCTCGGCGGGCGGCTCGCGTGCGGCCGGGTCACGCTCCCGCGAGCGCCGACCTGGCTGCCGCCGTCGCCATGCCGACGATCGCGGCGCGCCGCCGCCCGACCCGCGCGGCGCGACCGGCGGCGCGTCCGCCGGCACCCGGCACGAGCAGCTCGTCGAGCTGCGCGAGCACCGGCCACCCGTTGACGAGCGTGACGATCGTGAGCAGCAGCTCGCCGGCGGTGTCGCGGTCGACCCCGGGCAGCATGCCGGCGAAGCGCTCGGCCTTCTCCTCGTGGTAGCGGCGGCGCTCCGCACCCGCTGCGGGCGCGGTGCCGAGTTCGAGCCCCTCCCAGGCGACGAGCCTCGGGATGACTCCGTCGGCGATGTGGTGGTCGAAGAGCCTGCCGGCGTAGTCGCCGACGGCCTCGGGGCCCTCGCCCGTCATCGGCACGTCGTCCATCGTGGCCCGGAGCCTCGTCGCGAGGACCGTCTCGAACAGTTCGTCCTTCTTGCCGAAGTACTGGTAGATGCGCTCCTTGTTGACCCCGGCCGAAGCCGCGATGCGATCGATGCGCGCCCCAGCGAGGCCGTGCGCGCTGAACTCCTCGGTCGCCGCGTCGAGCAGGAGGCGTTTCGTGCGCTCGGTGTCCCAGGCCATGCGGCCATCCTAGCAATTTCCAACTGAACAGTTGCGATTCAACCCTCGTCGTGCTTCAATTACAACCATTCAGTTGGAAATTGAGGAGCAGCACCCATGGACACCACCGTCCCGACGCATCCCGTCGCCGCCCAGGCCCCCGCACCCACAGGCGCACCCACAGTCGCACCCGCACCCGCCGCGCCGCCCTCCGTCCACGTCCGGGCGATCATCACGTGGCTGGCGATCTTCCCCCTCGTCGCCGTCGGCATGCTCGCGCTCGCACCGGTCGCCGAGTCGTGGCACCCCGTGCTGCGCGCGCTCGTGCTCACGCTCGTCGTGGTGCCGACGGCGGTCTACGTCGTCGTCCCGCAGCTCATGCGCGGCTACGGCTCGCTCCGCCGCCGCGCCGCCCGACGCCGCGCCGCCCGCCGCTGACTCAGGGCCGGAGCGTCGGCCGCCAGACCCCGCGCGGGTCGCCGCCCGTCACCAGCTCGACGAGCGCCTCGAGCAGCCGGAAGGGCAGCAGCGCCGCGAGCTGCACGAGCACGAGCGGCCCCAGCAGGGCGATCGAGAAGGTCAGCGTCGCGACGAGTCCCGCCAGCCGGCCGTGCACGAGCACGGCGAGCGCGACCACCGGCCAGGCGAGCAGCCAGGCCGGGTACCAGAACGCGGCGACCGAGGCCGCGACGAGCACGAGCGCACCGACGACGGCCTGCACCACGAGGGCCCACCCCCGGGCTCCGCCGAACCAGCGCTCGCGATCGGCCGAGACCCACGCCCACATGAGCCGGGCCCGCAGGCGCGGCACGCCCTGCTCGCGCAGCGCCGTGCGGAACACCCGGTCGTCCTCCCGCCGCTGCTCGAGCGCCGCCCGTCGGTCGCCGAGCGCGTCGGCCTCGCGCGAGCGCGCGTCGTGCAGCACGGCCGGCGCCGACTGGCGCCCGTAGCTCGCGATCATGCCCCAGAGCGGCGTCGGCACCGAGGCGAGGTCGGTCGAGAAGCCGGCGAGCGGCGGGGATGCCTCGCCGCGGGCGGGCACCCGATACCGGCGACCCGTCTCGGGGTCGAGGTAGGCGAACGCCTCGGTCAGCTCGAACCGCGAGGCATCCGCCGGTCGTTGCGCGAGCCCCAGCTCGGCGAGCGGTGCACCGTCGTCGGCGAGGAACGGCATGGGCGACCTCCTTGGCTCTCCCCCATCATCGCGCCCGGCGCCGTCATCCCAGGGAGTGCACGAGCGCGAGCCCGAGCAGCACGGGCAGGCAGCCGAGCGTCGTGATGAAGACCGTGTCGCGCGCGACGATCTCGGCGGTGTCGTAGCGCTGCGCGTAGTTGAACACGTTCTGCGCCGTCGGCAGCGCCGCGAGCACGGTGACCGCGTACAGGGCGGTGGCATCCAGGCCGAAGACGAATCGGCCGAGCAGCGACGCGACGACCGGCATCGCCACGAGCTTCAGCGTCGTCGCGAGCAGCACGTCGCGCCGGCCGGTGCCGGCCGCGAGCAGGCGCTGGCCGTTGAGCGACATGCCGAACGAGATGAGCATGAGCGGCACGGCCGCGTGCCCGATGAGCTCGACCGGCTCGAGCACGATCGGCGGCAGTTCGATGCCGGCCACGGCGACCGCGACGCCGAGCAGCGAGCCGACGATGATCGGGTTGGTGAACGTCGACCGCACGATCTGCCACGCCGAGGTCCTGCCCTGCACGCGGGCGCCGAGGATGGCGAGCGCGACCGGAGCGAAGAGCAGCAGCTGCAGCAGCACGATGGGCGCCGAGTACGCGGCGTCGCCGAGCATGTACACCGCGATCGGGATGCCGAAGTTGTTGCCGTTGACGTAACCGGAGGCGAGCGAGCCGATCACCGTGCGCTCGAGGCTGCGTCGCCAGGCGAGCATCGACACGACGCCGAAGACGACCATCATCGTCACCGCGGCGAGCGCGGAGACCGGCAGCAGGGCCGAGAACAGGGCCCCGACGTCGGCCGTCGCGAGCACCGAGAACAAGAGGAACGGCGCGAGCACGCTGAAGTTCAACCGGGCGAGGATCGGCCGGGCCTCGGGGCCGACGACGCCCGTGCGGGCCGCGAGCCAGCCGACGAACACGGCGAGCGCGATCACCGCGAAGCCCGTGAACACCGATCCCATCGGTTCGAGCCTATCCGGGAGGCCTCCGGCGCGCGTCGGGACGGTCGCCGCGCCCGCCTCGACCCGCCGGGGCACTGGCCCCGGGCCCACGGTGCGACCTAGGCTCGGTAGCGGCAGGCGGAGTCGAACGGGGTGGAGACGATGGCCGGAGCTCACGGGGCGGTTCCCCTCGAACTCGTCGACCGGTGGTGGCGCGCCGCCAACTACCTGAGCGTCGGGCAGATCTACCTGATGCGGAACCCCCTGCTCGACGAGCCGCTCGTGCCGGCTGACATCAAGCCGCGCCTGCTCGGCCACTGGGGCACCTCCCCCGGGCTCAACCTCGTCTACGCCCACCTCAATCGCGCCGTCGTCGAGCGGGGCACCCCGACCCTCTACGTCTGCGGGCCGGGTCACGGCGGCCCGGCGATGGTCGCGAACGCGTGGCTCGACGGCACCTACTCCGAGCTGTTCCCGGACGTGACGGGCGACCGGGCGGGCATGGCGAGGCTGTTCCGGCAGTTCTCGTTCCCCGGCGGCATCCCCTCGCATGCGGCGCCCGAGACGCCCGGCTCGATCAACGAGGGGGGCGAGCTCGGCTACGCCCTCATGCACGCCTACGGGGCGGCGCTCGACAACCCCGGGCTCGTCGTCGCGTGCGTGATCGGCGACGGCGAGGCCGAGACCGGGCCGCTCGCCGCGAGCTGGCGCGGCCACGCCTTCCTCGACCCGACGACCGACGGCGCGGTGCTGCCGATCCTGCACCTCAACGGCTACAAGATCGCGAACCCGACGCTGCTCGCACGCATCCCCGAGGCCGAGCTCGTCGACTTCTTCCGCGGCAACGGCTACGAGCCGCTGCTCGTCACGGGCGGCTTCGACAGCGAGGACCCGATGTCGGTGCACGCGCGCCTGGCCGACGCGATCGACGTCGCGTACGACCGCATCGCCTCGATCCGGGCGGATGCCTCGGCCGGGGCCTTCGCGTCGGCGGCGGCGCGGTGGCCGGCGATCGTGCTGCGCACGCCGAAGGGCTGGACCGGTCCCGGCGTGGTCGACGGCGTGCAGGTCGAGGGCACGTTCCACGCGCACCAGGTGCCGCTCGCGGAGGTGCGCGAGAACGCCGAGCACCTCGCGATGCTCGAGGGCTGGCTGCGTTCGTACCGCCCCGAGGAGCTGTTCGACGAGGCGGGCCGGCCCGTCGCCGAGCTCGACGCGATGCGGCCGCGCGGCGAGCTTCGCATGAGCGCGAGCCCGCACGCGAACGGCGGCATCGTGCGCCCGATCGACCTGCCGCCGACCCGGCCGCGGGCCGTCGACGTGGCGCCGGGCGAGCGCGGCGTCACGGGCGAGGCGACCCGGGTCTTCGGCACCTGGCTCGCCGATGTGCTGCGCGAGAACCCCGGCACGTTCCGGCTGTTCGGCCCCGACGAGGTGCTGTCGAATCGGCTCGGTGCCGTCTTCGAGGTCACCGACCGCGTGTGGGCCGAGGCGATGCTCCCGCTCGACGAGCACCTCGCCCGGCGCGGCCGGGTCATCGAGGCGCTCAGCGAGCACCTCATGCAGGGCATGCTCGAGGGCTACCTGCTCACCGGCCGGCACGGGCTCATCACGAGCTACGAGGCGTTCATCCACATCGTCGACTCGATGTTCAACCAGCACGCGAAGTGGCTCGAGTCGGCACGCGAGGTGCCGTGGCGGGCCGACGTCGCAAGCCTCACCTACCTGCTCTCGTCGCACGTCTGGCGCCAGGACCACAACGGCTTCTCGCACCAGGACCCCGGGTTCCTGAACGTCGTCGTCAACAAGCAGGCCGAGATCGTGCGGGTCTCGCTGCCGCCCGACGCGAACACGCTGCTCGCGACCATGCGCCATGCGTTCGGCACCCGCAACCGGGTGAACGTCGTGGTCGCCGGCAAGCAGCCGCAGCAGCAGTGGCTCTCGCCCGACGAGGCCGACGCGCACGTGGCCGCCGGGCTCGGGGTGTGGTCGTGGGCGGGCAACGAGCCCGGGTTCGATCCGGCCGACCCCGAGGCGTCCGAACCCGACGTGGTGCTCGCGTGCGCGGGCGACGTGCCGACCGTGGAGGCGATCGCCGCGGCACAGCTGCTGCGCGAGCGCCTGCCCGAGCTGCGGGTGCGGCTCGTCAACGTGGTCGACCTGATGCGGCTGCAGGACCTGTCGCGGCATCCGCACGGCCTGACCGACGACGAGTTCGACGCGATCTTCACGCGGTCGGCGCCGGTGGTCTTCGCGTTCCACGGGTACCCGTCGCTCATCCACCAGCTCGCGTATCGCCGCACGAACCACGCGAACCTGCACGTGCGCGGCTTCGCCGAGCGCGGCACCACGACGACGCCGTTCGACATGCTGCACCTCAACGACCTCGACCGCTACCGGCTCGCCCTCGACGTCGTGCGCCGAGTGCCCGGGCTCGCGTCCCGGCCCGGCGTCGCCGAGGTCGCCGAGGAGTGGCATGCCGCCCGCGTCGCCGCGCGCGAGTACGCGTACGAGCACGGCGAAGACCCGGGCTGGATCACGGAGTGGCGCTTCGAAGCACGGCCCGACTGACCGGAATGCACGGCTCGATGTCTGGAACCCGCGGTCGAGTAAGGGATCCTGACTGATAGCCTCGGCGCGTGCCCACCGTCTCCCGCGCCCGCTGGTCGCTCATGGCCCAGTTCGCCCTGTTCGGCTTCATCCAGGTCTCGTGGATGAGCCGCATGCCGTCGATCCGCACGGCGCTCGACATCAGCGCACTGCAGCTCGGCTCGCTGCTCATCATCGGCGGCATCGGCTCGCTCATCGGCGCGCTCACGATCGGGGCGATCGTCGCCCGCTTCGGCAGCCGCAACGTGCTCGTCGCGGGCACCGTCGGCAACGTGGTCGGGTTCGGGCTGGATGCCGCGGGCCTGACCGGCTGGGGGCTCGGATTCTTCGTCGCCGGCATGTTCGTGAACGGGCTCTGCGGCGCCTTCGTCAACGTGCCGATCAACATCAACGCGGCCGCGGTCGAGCAGCGGCTCGGCCGGGCGGTACTGCCCCAGTTCCACGCCGCCTTCTCGATCGGGGCGGCCGGCGGGGCGCTCATCGCCGGGGCCTTCGCGTTCGCCGAGGTGCACGTCGCGACGCAGGTCGTCGTCGTGACGGCGGCGGTGACCGTGCTTCGGGCGCTGCTCATCACGCCGTCGACGGCGTACACCGCTCGCCAGCCCGTCTCGACCGCGACCGGTTCGGTCGACGCCACGGCCACGGGCGCGCGCAACCGGCAGGCGGTGCGCTCGGCGCTCGGCGCCTGGCTCGAGCCGCGCACGCTGCTGCTCGGCGTCGTGCTGCTCGCCGCGTCGCTCGCGGAGGGCGCCGCGACGACGTGGCTCACGCTCGCGGTCGTCGACGGGTTCGCGTCGACCGAGGCGATCGGCGCCGTCGCGTACGGCACGTTCGTCGGGGCGATGACGGTGTTCCGCTTCGTCGGTACCGGGCTCATCGACCGGTTCGGCCGGGTCGCCGTGCTGCGCGCGTCGGGCGTCTCGTCGCTCGTCGGTCTCGCCCTCTTCGTCTTCGGGCCGAACCTCGCGATCGCATGGGTCGGCATCGTGCTGTGGGGCTGCGGCACCGCGCTCGGCAACCCGATCGCGATCTCGGCGGCGTCCGACGACCCGTCGAGGGCGGGGCAACGGGTCTCGGTCGTGACGTCGTTCTCGACGATCTCGTCGCTCGCCGCGCCGCCGCTGCTCGGGCTCCTCGCCGACGAGGTCGGCGCCCGCTACGCGCTGCTCGCCGTCGGTGCGGTGATGATCCTGAGCCTCTCGGTCGCGGGGCAGGTGCGGCGCCGGCCGGCCGAGGTCACGACTGCCGCGACCACGAGCACCGGCTCGACCGCCGCGGTCGACGCCTGAGCCGCGGCTCGCGCACCGGCCCGTCGCGCCCGCACCGGGCGCACTCGGTGCCCGCTCGATCAGGGCGGTGTCGGCCGGCCGCGGCATGATGGGCGGCATGGCGACGACGAAGTTCGACCCCAAGCGCGAGATCGCGAGCTACACCGCGCGGCGCGGCCGATTCGACCTCGTCGAGGTGCCGCCGCTCCGGTACGCGATGGTCGACGGCCGCGGCGACCCGAATACCGCACCCGAGTACGCCGCGGCGGTCGAGGCGCTCTACGCCGTCTCGTACGCGGCGAAGTTCGCCCTGAAGCGCGAACTCGATCGAGACCACGTCGTGGGTCCGCTCGAGGGCCTGTGGGGCGCCGACGACCCGGCGACGTTCGTCAGCCGCGAGAAGTCCGCCTGGTCGTGGACGATGATGATCTGGCAGCCCGACTGGCTCGAGCTCGAGCGGTTCGAGGCCGCGGTCGCCGAGGCCGCCGCGAAGGCGCCCGCCGCCTCGCGGGTGCGGCTCGAGACCCTCGACGAGGGCCTCAGCGTGCAGACCCTGCACATCGGCTCCTACGACGACGAGGGGCCGACGCTCGCGCGACTGCACGACGAGTTCATGCCGGGGCACGGCCTGCGCTTCAACGGGCTGCACCACGAGGTCTACCTCGGAGACCCGCGCCGCACGGCCCCCGAGAAGCTGCGCACGATCCTGCGGCAGCCCGTAGCCCGCGCGACCTGACCACCCGCCCGGGTCGCAGCGCGCGCCACGATCTCGGAGATCCGCAGCCCTTCGGATCCATCCGACGGATGCGTCCGAGGCCGTGACGATCTCCGAGATCGTGGCGCCGCATGGCGGCCCGCTCAGCCCTCCTGCTCGGCACCGAAGCGCTGCCGCGCCTCGACGGGGATGAGCGGGCGCTCGGCACGGGCCTTGATCTGCTGCACCGCCCACGAGTTGCCGTCGGGGTCGGCGAAGCCGAAGAAGGTGCCGCCGTCGCGCTCGTCGAACACCACGATCTCGCTGCACTCGACGCCGCGCCCGACGAGCTCGGCCCGGGCCGCCTCGGCGTCGGCGACGACGAGCTGCAGGCCCTTGAGCGAACCGGGGGCCATCTCGCGCTGGGTCGGCAGGTCGCCGACGACGATCGAGCATCCGGATCCGCGCGGAGTCAGCTGCGCGACATCCATGTGCTCGTTGACGGTGTGGTGATCGAGCTCGAAGCCGACGCGGTCGCGGTAGAACTCGATCGCGCGATCGATGTCGGCCACCGGAACGATGACCACCTCGAGGGTCCAGTCCATGATGTGCTCCGTTTCGTCGTGTGTCGCCGGTTCGCCGAGCAGGTCAGGCGACGAGCGACTCGAGGCGGGCGTATCCCTCGGTGACGCCGCGCTCCATGCCGCTCGCGACCATGCCGTCGCGGCTCTCGACGGTCGGGTAGACCGAGTGGATGCGGAGCTTCGAGCGCCCGCCGCCGAGGTCCTCGAACGTGAGCGACTCGATCGCGACGACGTCGGGGTACCCCTCGAACTCGAAGGTCTGGATCGCGAGCTCGTTGTCGCGCACCGAGTGGAACGTGCCGTTGAACGCCCAGTCGGCGCCGTCGGTGTCGGTGTGCACGTAGCGGTACCCGCCCTGGGAGACGAAGTCCCAGCGCTCGATGCTCATCTCGTAGCCGTTCGGCCCGAGCCACTGCTTCACGAGCGCCGGGTCGCGGTGCGCTTCGAACACCGCCTCGACGGGGGCGTCGAACTCGCGCTCGATCTCGATGAAGGGCAGCCCCTCGGGGGCGGTGATGGTGACGGGGTTCGTCATTGTCCTGTCTCTTTCGTGTGCGGCGCGGCCGGTCGGCCGCGCTCGGAGATGTCGCCGACCTGGTCGGCTTCGGATGCCGCGACGTCGGTGCCGCGGTCTTCGGCGAGCAGCGCATCCAGTGAACGGAACTGCTGCTCGTGGATCAGCCGGTAGCGGTCGATCCACGCGGTGAGGGCTTCGAGGGCCGCCGGGTCGAGGTGCACGGGGCGACGCTGCGCGTCGCGAGTGCGTGTGACGAGACCCGCGTGCTCGAGCACCTGGATGTGCTTCGAGACGGCCTGCTTGGTGATCTCGAACGGGTCGGCGAGCTCGTTGACGGTCGCCGGCCCGCGGCTCAGCCGGGCGATGATGCGCCGGCGCACCGGGTCGGCGAGAGCCATGAACGCGCGATCGAGCCGGTCGTCCGCGCTCGGGTCCACGATCATCACTCCTCCTCAACCTGTTCTTTGATCAACCGTTTGGTTGATTAAGAGTACGACGGTCGCACGTCGGCGTCAAGACCTCGTTCGAGATTCGTCCGGTCACGAGGCATCCCGGCCTGCGACGCCCCGGCGGCGCGGTGCGAACCGGGGCTTGCGGCGTGCGCGACGAGCGAGAATCATCGGCCCTGACCGCACACCTCGACGAAGGGACGCACCATGGCTCGGCTCAACCCGTACCTCAACTTCCAGGACGACGCCCGCGCAGCGCTCGAGTTCTACCACTCGGTGTTCGGCGGCGAGCTCACGATGAGCACGTTCGCCGAGTTCGGGCAGGCCGACGATCCGGGCGACGCCGACAAGATCATGCACGGCCAGCTCGAGGGCGACGGGGGTCTCGTGCTCATGGCCGCCGACACGCCGAGTCACATGCCGCCGGCCGCGACCACGAGCAACATCTCGGTCTCGCTCTCCGGCGGGCCCGAGGACGACGCGACACTGCGCGGCTACTGGGAGAAGCTCTTGGCGTCGGGGTCCGAGATCGTGCCGCTCGAGGTCGCCCCGTGGGGCGACGCCTTCGGCATGTGCGTCGACGGCTACGGCGTCACCTGGCTCGTGAACATCGGGGGCGAAGCCCAGGGCTGAGACGCCGACCCACGATGACGAGGCGTCCGGGCGCTCCGCCCGGGCGCCCTGGTGTTCGGGCGGCCTCGGCGGGCGACGCCGCCCGCGGTCAGCCCGCGACGGGCGCGGCCGTGTGCAGGGCGTCGACGACGGGCGCGAGTTCGGGCTGCGCGGACGCCTCGGCGAGCACTCGCTCGAGCGTCTCGTCGTGGATCGGGCGCGCGCGCTCGTAGAGCGCGCGCCCGGCCGGGGTCAGCTCGGTGTAGATGCCGCGCCGATCGTCGGCGCAGAGGATGCGGGTGAGCAGGGCGCGGTCCTCGAGCCGGTTGACGAGGCGGGTGGTCGCGCTCGGGCTCAGCGCCGTGGCACGGGCGAGCTGCTGCATGCGCATGTGCCAGCCGTCCTGCCGGTTCAGCGCGTCGAGCACCGTGTACTCGACGACCGACAGGTCGACGGCCGAGCCGAGCGCCCGCTCGAGCTCTGATTCGATGAGCCCGTGCAGGGCCGCGAGCGTGCGCCATCCCTGCGCACGCACCTCGACGGCGTCGTCGGCGATGCCCATGGTGCCTCCTTCGAAAAATAGTTGCTTGCGCTTTCTATTTGCGTGTGCAAGTATTTAGGTCGCTCACGCAATAGAACGCGTCTGCAACTAATTGTCTTCCACTGTATCAGGAGGCGGCGCATGCCACTCGGACTCATCGCACTCGCCATCGGCGGTTTCGGCATCGGGCTCACCGAGTTCGTCATCATGGGCCTGCTGCCGGAGGTGGCCGCCGACTTCGGCGTGAGCGAGGCCGCGGCCGGCTGGCTCATCTCCGGGTACGCGCTCGCGGTCGTCGTCGGCGCGCTCGGCCTCACCGCGGCCACCGTCCGCCTCCCGAGGAAACCCGTGCTCATGGGCCTGCTCGTGCTCTTCATCGCAGGCAACGCGATCTCGGCGATGGCCCCGAGCTACGAGCTCATGATGACCGGCCGCATCGTCGCCGCCCTCTGCCACGGCGCGTTCTTCGGCATCGGCTCGGTCGTCGCCGCGAGCCTCGTCGCCCCAGAGAGGGCGGCCGGCGCGATCGCCGTCATGTTCACCGGCCTCACCGCCGCCAACGTGCTCGGCGTGCCGTTCGGCACCTTCATCGGCCAGCAGTTCGGCTGGCGCGCGACCTTCTGGGCCATCTCGGCCATCGGGGTCATCGCCCTCGTCGGCGTCGCGGCCCTCGTACCCGTCGCCCGGGCCACCGGCACGACGACCTCGGCCCCGAGCCTGCGTCGCGAACTCGGCGCCTTCCGATCCAGCCAGGTCTGGCTCTCGCTCACCGTCACCGTGCTCGGCTTCGGCGGCATGTTCGGCGCCTTCACCTACATCGCCTACACGCTCACCGAGGTCAGCGGCTTCGCCGCGGGCACCGTGCCCTGGCTGCTCGTGCTCTTCGGCGCCGGCCTCGTCGTCGGCAACTGGGCCGGCGGCCGGCTCGCCGATCGCTCGATCGACGGCACCCTGCTCGCCTTCATCGCCGCCCTCGTCGTCGTGCTCGCCCTGTTCGCCTGGCTCGCGTTCAGCCCTGCCGCGACGATCGTGCTGCTGGTGCTCATGGGCGCGTTCGGCTTCGGCACCGTGCCCGGGCTGCAGAGCCGCATCATGCGATACGCCGCCGGGGCGCCGACGCTGGCCTCGGGCGCGAACATCGCGGCCTTCAACCTCGGCAACGCGCTCGGCGCATGGGCGGGCGGCGCCACGATCGCGGCCGGCCTCGGCTACACGTCGCCGATCGCGACGGGCGCCGTGATCACCCTCGCGGCGCTCGCCGTGATGACCGTCGCGGCGGTGACCGCGCGACGCGCCGGCGCCGCGTCGGCCTCGAGGCGGGATGCCTCGGCGCAGGCCGGCCCCGCGACCTCTCCGACCCCCGCTGCGGCTCACTGAGCCCCGCCCGACCACCCACCACGGAAAGCGAAACCATGAACCCCACCGTGCCCACGGCCACCCTCAACAACGGCGTGCAGATGCCGCAGCTCGGATTCGGCGTCTACCAGGTGCCCGACGCCGACACGACCGCCGCGGTCGCCGCCGCACTCGAGGCGGGCTACCGCAGCATCGACACCGCGGCGATCTACGGCAACGAGACCGGCGTCGGCCGAGCCCTCGCCGAGTCGGGCCTCGCCCGCGACGAGCTGTTCGTGACGACCAAGGTCTGGAACTCCGACCAGGGCTTCGACCAGACCCTGCGCGCCTTCGACGAGAGCCTCCGCAAGCTCGGGCTCGACCGACTCGACCTCTACCTCGTGCACTGGCCGACGCCCGAACGCGACCGCTACGTCGACACCTGGCGGGCGCTCGAGCGGCTCTACGCCGAGGGTCGCGTGCGTGCGATCGGCGTCTCGAACTTCGAGCCCGCGCATCTCGAGCGGCTGATCGCCGAGACCGACGTCGTGCCCGCCGTCAACCAGGTCGAGCTGCACCCCGCCATGCAGAACCGCGCCACCGTCGCGGCGAACACGCGCCACGGCGTCCTCACCGAGGCGTGGAGCCCGCTCGCGCAGGGCGCCGTGCTCGGTGAGGACGCGGTCACCGGCATCGCCGCCCGCCACGACGTCACCCCGGCGCAGGTCGTGTTGCGCTGGCACCTGCAGCAGGGGCGCATCGTGATCCCGAAGTCGGTCACGCCGTCGCGCATCGCGGCGAACCTCGACGTGTTCGGGTTCGACCTCACCGCCGCCGAGCTCGACGCGATCGACGCGCTCGAGCGCGACGGTCGCACCGGCCCTCACCCGGCGGAGTTCCACGCGGCCTGACCGCCTCCAGAACGACGGATGCCGCGGCGCCGCCCCGCGAGAGGGTCGACGCCGCGGCATCCGAGCGCGGAAGACTCAGTCGAAGAGCTCGGAGAGCCAGCTCTCCTTCTTCTTCTTGCGGTAGTAGCCCTGGTCGCCGTACCCGCGGTCGTCGTAGCCGCGGTTGTCGTAGCCGCGGTTGTCGTAGGGCTGCTGGCCGTAGGCCGGCTGCTGGGGCGGCCGCGGAGCGGCAGGCGCCTGCGGAGCGGCCTGGCCGCCGCCGAACTCGCGGCTGGCGCGCTCGACGATCTTGTCGAGCTCGCCACGGTCGAGCCAGACGCCTCGACACGTCGGGCAGTAGTCGATCTCGATGCCGCTGCGCTCGCTCATCACGAGCACGGTTCCGTCACTGGGGCACTGCATCGGGGCTCCTCCTCGGGGTCGTGCTCCCGAGCGTAGGGATCGAAGCTGGGCATCCGCTCACCGGGCCGTCGGCGGACCGTGGGGCACCCGGAACGCACGCGAGCGGATGCCCGGCGCCAGCCTCGCGAGGAGGCGGCTGCCGAGTCATCCGCTCGGTGTCGCGGGCCCGGTTGTCGATGCGACCGGCCGGGCCCGCTAGGAGGCGAGAATCAGCCGATGACGGTGATGTTCTCAGCCTGCAGACCCTTGGGGCCGCGGGCGGTCTCGAACTCGACCTTCTGGTTCTCCTCGAGCGAGCGGTAGCCGCCCGACGCGATCGCGCTGAAGTGCGCGAAGACGTCGGCGCTGCCGTCGTCGGGAGCGATGAAGCCGAAGCCCTTGTCGGCGTTGAACCACTTGACGGTTCCGGTAGCCATATTCTTTTCCTTCTGTAAAGCCGAGCCGCCGGGGCGGCTGCGACGTGCACGACGCGAGGTCGTGCGGGGTTCCGACGGCGACGTCCGCCGCCGGAAGCGTGTGGAGTTCAGACCCGACGGAACTGGTTCACCATCGGGCAGTCGAACGGGTCGCGTGCGGAGAGTCCGACGCGATTGAGGTAGCGGATGACGATGCCGTACGAACGCAGCAGCGTCGTCTCCGTGTAGGGCACGCCGAGCGTGCGGCAGTGCTCGCGGACGATCTCGCGCGCCTTGGCGAGATGCGGTCGGGGCATGTTCGGGAACAGGTGGTGCTCCACCTGGTAGTTGAGTCCGCCGAGCAGGGCGCTGGCCCACAGGCCGCCCGACACGTTGCGCGAGGTGAGCACCTGCTTCGAGAGGAAGTCGAGCTTCGCGTCGGCGGGGATGATCGGCATGCCCTTGTGGTTCGGCGCGAACGAGGCGCCCATGTAGACGCCGAACACGGCGAGCTGCACGCCGATGAAGGCGAACGCCATGCCGAGCGGCAGCACCCAGAAGATCGCACCGAGGTACACGGCGAAGCGCGCCGCGATGAGGCTGAGCTCGATCCAGCGGCCCTTGACGGGGCCGCGGTCGAAGAGCGTGCGGATCGAGCGGAAGTGGAGGTTGAGCCCCTCGAGGGTGAGCAGCGGGAAGAACAGGTAGCCCTGCTTGCGCGTGATGAGCGCCATGAGCCCGCGCTGCTTCTCGGCATCGGCTTCGACGAACGAGATCGTGTCGAAGTCGATGTCGGGGTCCTTGCCGAGCTTGTTCGGGTTCGCGTGGTGACGGGTGTGCTTCGTCATCCACCACGTGTAGCTGATGCCGACGACCCCGGCCGCGAGGATGCGGCCGACGCGGTCGTTGGCCGGGCCGGACTCGAGCACCTGCCGGTGCGACGCCTCGTGCGCGAGGAAGGCGAACTGCGTGAAGATCAGGCCGAGCGCGCCGGCCATGAGCAGCTGGAACCAGGAGTCGCCGAGCAGGATGAAACCGGTGATCGCCCCGCCGAGGGCGAGGGTCAGGGTGATGACGAGAGCGAGGTAGAACCACCGCGTGCGGTTCAGGAGGCCGGACTCGCGAACGACCCGGGAGAGGGCGGTGTAACTGCGTGTGATGTCGGCAGTACCGGTGCGGGGCTTCGTCGCCCGGATCGCACCGAGGGATTCGGTGTGAGAGATGGTGTTCCCAGCTTTTCGTCGACTTCCCAGCCGGGGTTCGCGAGTGACTACTCGCTGCAGATGCTTCGACTCTACGGGAAACGCATGGGAACGTGCTGGGAGATTTCCGCGGTGCGGGCCGGGACTGCACCCGTCCGGTGAGTCGGGTCCGGCGGCGGAGACAGCGAACGCCGCCGCAGCCCGAGGCTGCGACGGCGTTCTGGAGCCGGCGCCTAGACGGCGCGGATGTTCTCCGCCTGCAGGCCCTTGGGGCCCTGTGCGACCTCGAACTCGACCCGCTGGCCGTCTTCGAGCGAGCGGTAGCCCGAGCCCGTGATCGCGCTGAAGTGCGCGAAGACGTCGGCCGAGCCGTCGTCGGGGGCGATGAAGCCGAAGCCCTTTTCGGCGTTGAACCACTTGACGGTTCCGGTTGCCATACTGCTGTCCTTCTGTCGTGCGGGCCGCACCTGCGACCCGATGCGATCGACTCTCGATCGCTGCTCGGGCGACGGGTGCCGCCCGGGCGAGGGGCGAGTGGCGGGGTTGCACTCGGGCATCCGCCGGCTCGTATCGGGTCATGCCACGCGGATCGATCCGCCTCCGGGCAATCAGATGGAGGCGCGGGCGTGTGCCCGCATGATGGAGGAATCAGTGATCGCCACCCTATATGCTCGCGCGCGCCCGCACACCCGGTCGCGACCGGATCGTGACATTCGGCGTGATGTCGCGCATCGCCGGCCGATTCGCGTTCTCAGGACACTCTGTGCGGATTCCAGCCCGCTCGCAGGCGATCCGGGGCAGAATCGAGGAATGGATCGCCGCCCCCTCGGTCTCGTCGCCGCCGCGTACGCGGCCGTGGTGCTGTGGGTGACGATCGGTCCGGCGCCGTGGCGCACCGCGAGCCACCAGGTCGACGGCGGCATCCTGAACCCCGACGCGTGGACGGCCTCCGTCACGTGGACGACCGGCTATCTCGCCGAGATCGCCTTCAACGTCGCCCTGTTCATCCCCGTCGGCGCCCTCGCCGCGCTGCTCATCGCGCGACGGCTCTGGCCGCTCGCGATGCTCGCGGGGCTCGGCTTCGCCACGGTCATCGAGCTCATCCAGCTGCCCGAGCCCGACCGCATCTCCGATCCGCGCGACCTCGTGATGAACACCGCCGGCACCGTCGTGGGCGTCGTGCTCGTGCAGACGGCCCGCATGGTGCGTCGCGCGGGTGCCGTCGCGGCGACCGAGGTGCGCTCCCCCGTCGAGGCGATCGACGCCGCGACCGCCGACCTGCCGGCGTTCGCGTACCCGTCGGCGACCGCCCCCGATCCGGCCCGGGCGAACCACGAACCGGCACTCGCCGCCATGGGGAGTTCTGCCGATCGCGCGGCCTAGCGCGCCCACGTACACTCGGCTGGTGACTTCCTCCGCCGTACCCGCGATCGTCGCGATCCGGCGCTCGCTGCGCACCGTGCGGGCGCCTCGCGTGCGGGCGGTCGCGCATGGCTGAGCGGCGCGCGCCGGGCTGGTACGACGACGAGGCGGATGCCTCGGCGCTGCGCTACTGGGACGGGCGGGGCTGGACTCCGCACACCGTGCCGAAGCCGATCGAGTCGACGCCAGTCGAGTCGACGCCAGTCGAGTCGACGCCAGTCGAGTCGGCGCCCGCCGAGTCGACGCCCGTCGAGGAGCCCGCCGCGCCGCCCGCGCCGCCCGCGCCGCCCGCGCCGCCCGCGGCCATCGCACCGGATACGGCCGGCGCACCGGGCGCGGCCATCGCCCCGGAGCACGAGCACGGCGCCGGAGGCGCAGACCCCGTGCTCGCCGCGCTCGTCGCCGCCTCGGAGGACGACGACGCCCACGTCACGCGCACGATCCGGTTCGTCCCCGAGCACACGACCGTGCCGACGCCGACCGATCGGCCCGCGGCATCCGTGTCGGTCTACGGGCTCGCGCCGGCGCACCCGCGCGACGATCTCTCGGTCGGCCAGGTGGCCCTGCTCGTGCTCGCCTCCCTCGCCGCGGGAACCCTCACCATCGCGATCGCCTCGGCGATCGCGATGACGCTGCTCGGCTGACCGCCGCGGCGCGCGTCGACCCCTTGACAACGGGGCACGCGCTCGCGAGAGTTCGAGCATCGAAGAGGAGGGTCGATGGCCACCTTCGGCATCGAGGAGGAGTTCGTCTTCCTCGACCCGCGCACGCTCCGTCCGGTCGACGTTGCCGACGAGGCCTTCGCGCACCTCGCCGCCGAGCCGGCATGGCGCGCCGTCGCGAAGCGCGAGTTCCTCGCCGCGCAGGTGGAGCACGCCTCGGCGGTGTTCGACACGACCGGGCAGGCGACCGCCGCACTCATGGGGTTCCGGCGCGAGCTCGAGGCGGAGGCCCGGCGGTTCGGGGTCGTCGTCGCGAGCGTCGGCACCCCGCCCGACGCGCTGCCGTTCCCGACGATCACCGACACCCCGCGGTACCGGCGGATCGTCGACGACATGCAGGGCGTCATCGCCGACCACCAGATCCAGGGCCTGCACGTGCACGTCGGCGTCACCGACCGCGACCTCGCGGTGCGCGCGCTCAACGCGACGCGTCACTGGCTGCCGCTCCTCGCTTCGCTCACCGGGAACTCGCCGATCTGGCGCGGCCACGACACCGGGTACGAGAGCTGGCGCAACGTCGGGATCCGGCGTTGGACGACGACGGGCACCCCGCCCGAGTTCATCGACGCGGTCGACTACGACCGCCGGCTCGAGCGGCTGATCGGCGTCGGCGGCACCGAGGACCGCGCGGTCGTCATGTGGACCGCCCGGCTGTCGTCGCACGTGCCGACCGTCGAGGTGCGGGTCGCCGACGCCCAGCTCGAGGTCGGCGAGTCGGTGCTCGTCGCCGCGCTCTGCCGCGCCCTCGTCGAGAGCATCACCGACCCGGTCGGCGGGCCCGGCGCGGCGAGCGCCGTGCTGCCCGATGAGTCCGCAGCGGCCGGGCCCGAGCTCCTGAGCGCGGCGCTCCTGCACGCGGCGCACCGCGGCCTGTCGAGCACCGTGTTCGACCCCGTGCTCGCCGAGCTGCGGCCGGCCGCCGAGGTCGTCGAGCACGCGCTCGAACTGCTGGCGCCCGCGCTCGAGCGGAGCGGCGACGCGGAGTTCGTTCGACTCGGGCTCGGTCGGCTGCTCGACCACGGGACGGGGGCCGCCCGGCAGCGGGCGGCGTTCGCCGCGTCGGGGATGGCCGGACTGCGCGAGCTCTACCAGGCGACGTTCACCGCTGAGGGCTGACGGGCCGCGCTCCGGCACGAGGCATCCGCGGGTTCGACAGGGCCGGCCGACCGACGGTGGCGTGCGGGCCTGTCTGCCCGCTCGTCCTGTCGGAGGGTGCGCAAGGGCCGGCGATCGCGAACCGGCCGCAGCCGCCGGTCAGGCCGGCCGACGCCGCGGCGGCACCCGGTGCCGGGCGGTGACCTCGAAGGTGCGCTGGAGGGGCTCGGCGACCGCGTCGCCCCGACGCTGGGCGACCCGCACGAACAGGAAGTCGACGACCGCGAGCTGCGCGATGCGGCTCGACATCGCGCCCATGCGGTAGCTCGACTCCCGCGCGTGCGTCGTGAGCACGAAGTCGGCCGCCTCGGCGACGGGCGACTCGGGCGAGTTCGTGATGGCGACCGTCGTGGCGCCGGCCTCGCGGGCGACCTCGAGCGCGTGGTTCGTCTCGGCCGTGAGGCCCGAGTGCGAGATGCCGATCGCGACGTCACCGGGGCGGCGCAGCGCCGCCGAGACGAGTGCGAGGTGCACGTCGACCGAGCAGAACGCCGACATGCCGATGCGGGCGAGCTTCTGCTGCAGGTCCTGCGCGGTGAGGCCGCTCGAGCCGAAGCCGTAGAGGTCGACGTGCGCGCCTGCGACGATCGCGTCGACGACCGCGTCGAGCACGGTCGTGTCGAGCCCCTCGACGGTCTGCTCGATCGCGAGCACCTCGTGGAACGCGATCTTCGCGACGACGTCGGCGGCCGAGTCATCGGGGTCGATGTCGACGTTCGCGAGGCCGAAGCGGTCGCGCTCGGCCGCCTCGCGGCTGACCGCGCTGGCGACCTCCATGCGGAACTCGCGGTACCCCGAGTATCCGAGCGTCTGGCAGAACCTCGCGACGGTCGACAGCGACGTGCCGCACACGCCCGCGAGCTCGGTGATCGTGAGGTCGACGACGAGGGTCGGGTCGGCGATGATCGCCTCGGCGACGCGCGCCTCGGAGGAGCTCAGGCGCGGCAGCGCCTCGCGTACGGAGGAGAGCACGTTCGCCGACATCGCCGTTCCGGTTCCTTACGTTCTGCGGTGCACCGCTGCGCACCGTCGTGACCACTCTGCCCTGCTGCCGCGCGCTTCACTCCGGCGACGCGCGCACGCTCGACAGCGCATCGCGCAGCACTCCATCTTCGGCGGCGAGCCGCGCGAGCGCGACCTCCGGGGCGGCCCCAGTCATGGTGACGAGGATCGCCGCCTTGACGTGGCCGTCGACGGAGGCGAGCGCCGCGGCCGCGCGGGCGGCGTCGACGCCCGTCGCCTGCATCACGATGCGCTCCGCGCGGGCGCGGAGCTTCGCGTTCGTCGCCTGCACGTCGACCATGAGGTTGCCGTGCACCTTGCCGAGCCGCACCATCGCGATCGTCGAGATCGCGTTGAGCACGAGCTTCTGAGCGGTGCCGCCCTTGAGCCGGGTCGATCCGGCGACGATCTCGGGCCCGACGACCGTCTCGATCGCGAGGTCGGCGGCCGCACCGATCACCGACCCGCGGTTGCACGCGAAGCCGACCGTGAGGGCGCCGACGCGCTTCGCGTACTCGATGCCGCCGACCACGTACGGCGTGCGGCCCGAGGCCGAGATGCCGACGAGCGCGTCGTCGGGCCCGAGGCCGATCGCCTCGAGGTCGGCGGCGCCGCGGGCGGCCTCGTCCTCCGCGTCCTCGACCGCCGACCGCAGCGCCACGTCGCCGCCCGCGATGAGGCCGACGACGAGAGCCGGATCGGTGCCGAACGTCGGCGGGATCTCGCTCGCGTCGAGCACGCCCATGCGCCCGGCCGTGCCGGCGCCCGCGTAGACGAGCCGGCCGCCGCCGCGGAGGCGCGCCACGATCGCGTCGATCGCCGCCGCGATCTGCGGGGTCGCCTCGGCCACGGCGGCGACGGCCTGGGCGCTCTCGTCGTGCATGGCCGCGAGCTGCGACTCGGTCGAGAGCAGGTCGAACCCGGCGTGGGCCTCGTTCACCTGCTCGGTCGAGAGTTCGCCGAGCAGCTCGCGCAACGCGCGATGCTCGGCCGACTGCGGTGCCTGACCGCTCATTGCGTGACTCCCCCGGTGATGCGGTGTTCGGTGGTTCGGTGTTCGGTGGTGCGGTGTTCGGTGATACGGGTCTCGGTCGCCCGGGTTCCGACGGCCGGCGCTTCGACGGTCACGGATGCCGCGGCGGCGAGCCGCTCGGGCAGGGCGAATGCCGCGCGGCCGGGCGAGAGGCGGCCGAGCACGCGGGCTCGCTCGGGGCCGGTCGACAGCTCGATCGGCACCCCGTGCAGGCTGCAGAAGCCGAGGAGCGCGAACATGAGCGACTCCTTGAACGCGGGATCGACGCCGCGCGCAGCGCTCGACTCGACGGCGATGCCGCGTTCGTTCGCGAGCGCGGCGATGCGCGCGAGCAGCACGGGGTTGAGTGCGCCGCCGCCCGAGCAGATGAGCGTCGCCGGCGGGTCCGGCGCACCGGCGGGCGCGATCGCGTCGACGACGGTGCGAGCGGTGAGCTCGGTGAGCGTGGCGACGAGGTCGTCGACGGCGGGGTCGCCGGCGCCGCCGACGGCCTCGACCGCAGCGTCGACCACGGCGAGGTCGAAGGTCTCGCGCCCGGTGGACTTGGGCGCGGGCGCCGCGAAGTACGGGTGCCGCAGCAGTTCGGCGAGCAGCGGCTCGTGCACGCGACCCGCGGCCGCGCGAACTCCGTCGACGTCGTAACCCTCGGCACCGCCGGTCTCGCGGTCGACGACGGCGTCGATGAGGCCGTTGCCCGGTCCGCTGTCGAACGCGATCACGCGGCCGTCGGCGCCGACGAGCTGCACATTCGCGATGCCGCCCAGGTTGACCGTCGCGATCGTCCGGCCTGTGGTGCGCGCCTCGGCGCCGAGCCACAGCCGGTCGAAGAACGCCATGAGCGGCGCCCCCTCGCCGCCCGCCGCGATGTCGGCCATGCGCACGTCGGAGAGCACGGGCACGCCCGTGAGCTCGGCGATCCACGAGGGTTCGCCGAGCTGCAGGGTGCCACGGGCGTGCCCGTGCTCGACCTGGTGATGCACGGTCTGGCCGTGCGAGACGATGAGGTCGGGCGTCGCGCCCGACTCGCGGATGCCTCGGGCCGCCGCCGCCGCGAAGGCCCGGCCGAGTTCGTTCGTGAGCCGGGTCCAGGCGCCCGCATCCCGCGCTGCGCCGGCGGTGACGGCGAGGATCTCGGTGCGGAGCGCCGGCTCCCACGCGACGGTCTCGGCGTGGAGCGGGGTCATCGCGAGGCCGGGCGGTCGAGGAGGGAACGCAGCGGCCCGTTCGGGCCCGAGCACGTCGGAACCGTGGTCTCGAGAAGCTCCTTCGTCGCTCGACCCACCGGCAACCGCGATGTCGACGACGGCCACGTCGATGCCGTCGGCCGAGGTGCCCGACTGCAGCGAGAGCACGATCACGCGCGGACCCCCGACTCGAGCAGCTCGCTCGCGACCTCCGCCGCGAGCAGGCTGGCGGCCCGCGTGTGCAGGGTCGGCAGCGGCAACGGCTCGCCGGGCAGGCCGACGTCGACCACGACCGCGTCGGGACGCACGGCGGCGACGGCCGACACCCGGTCGCGCTGCGCCCCGTCGGCGCCGATCCGGTCGACGAGCACCACGAGCGCCCCCCGCTCGGGCACCGGCGCGTCGGCGCGAAGCACCTCGCCGCCCGCGGCGAGCGTGCGCTCGACGTAGTCGCGGTCGCTCGCGACGGCGAGGGTCGATCGCCCGCGCAGGTCGAGCACGGTGCGGGCACCGGGCAGCGCCGGCACGGCACCGTCGATCGTGATCGCCTCCCGCGCGACGCGGCGCGCGCCCCGAGGCATCCACCCGTCGTCGGCGGCGACCGAGGCGGCGGCGACCGCCGCGCGCTCGGCGACCGCATCGGCGAGCCGGCCCACCCGCCGGGCCGCACGCTCGACCGTCGCGAACGGCAGGGTGCCGTCGTCGATCGCGGCGAAGATCGCGTGCTGCACCTCGCGGAAGTCGCGTTCGTCCTGGTCGGGCGCGGCGGCCGCGCCGAGGTTCGCGGGGTTCGAGATGCACAGCAGGTCGGCCCCCGCGAGCAGTGCGTGCACGGCGCCAGGGCCGGCACCGACCGACTCGCGCACCGCGGCCATGTCGAGCGCGTCGGTGACGATGACGCCGTCGAAGCCGAGCTCGCGCAGGCGGCCGAGCGCGACGGGGTTGAGCGTCGACGGCCGGTCGCCCCACTCGGGCACGACGATGTGCGCCGTCATGACGGCCTCGACGCCCGCGCCGATCGCCGCACGGAACGGCGGCAGGTGCCTGCGCTCGAGCTCGTCGAGTCCGATCGTGAGCTCGGGCATCGCGTGGTGCGAGTCGAGGCGGGTGTCGCCGTGCCCGGGGAAGTGCTTCACGCAAGCGGCGGCTCCGGCCGAGCGGATGCCCCGGAGCGACGCCACCACGTGACGCGAGACGCGCTCGGGGTCGGCGCCGAAGGAGCGCACCCCGATCACCGGGTTGCGCGGGTCGGTGTTGACGTCGGCGACGGGGCCGAGCACGACGTTCGCACCGACCGCGAGCGCCCGACGGGCGAGCTCGCGGCCGACCGCCTCGGTCGCGTCGAGGTCGTCGACGAAGCCGAGCTGCGCGGCGCCCGGCAGGTTCGACCCGGTGTGCGCCTCCGCCCGCGTGACGTTGCCGCCCTCCTCGTCGATGCCGATGAGGAGGGGGCGGGCCCCCGCATCGGTGGTCGAGCGGCGCAGCGCGTCGAGACCGTCGGCGGAGGTGTCGATGCGCTCGCCGGCACTCGCTGCTCGCCCACCCGCGGGAGCGAGGTTCTGCGCGAACAGCACGACGCCGGCGAGGCCCGCGTCGAGTTCGCGGCGAAGCCAATCCGGAGTGCTCCGGCCGAGGAAGCCGGGCCAGAGCACTCCGCCCACCGTAGCCCTGATGGTGGGATCGTCCGCGGCGGTCACCCCTTCACCGCGCCGGCCACGAGGCCGCTCGACAAGCGACGCTGGACGATGACGAAGAAGACCATCACCGGGATCGTGATGATCGTGGAGGCGGCCATGATGTAGCCCCACTCGTTCGAGTGCTCTCCGAAGAACTGCTTGAGCCCGATCGCGACCGTGTAATTCTCGGTCGCCCCGCCGAGCAGGGTCATGGCGAAGATGAACTCGTTCCACGCCGTGATGAACGAGAACACGCTCGTCGCGACGAGGCCGGGCATGACGAGCGGCAGCAGCACCGAGCGGAACATGCGGCCCCAGCTCGCGCCGTCGATGTACGCGGCCTCCTCGAGCTCGACGGGCACGGCCGCGACGAAGCCGCGGAGCATCCAGATGCCGAACGGCAGCGAGAGCGCGACATACACGACCATGAGGCCGAGCAGCGTGTTGAGCAGCTGCAGGTCGCGCACCTGCACGAACAGCGGGATCACGAGCGCCTCGAGCGGCACCATCTGCACGACGAGGATCATGAGCAGCATCGTCGTGCGGAACGTGAACCGGAACCGGGCCACCGCGACCGAGGCGAGCAACGCCAGCAGCGCGCTCGCGAGCACGGTGACGAGCGCGACGATCGCCGAGTTGCGCAGGAACACGTCGAACCCGCCCTCGGTGAGCACGTATTCGAAGTTCGACAGCGACCACTCGCGCGGCAGCAGCTGCTGCCCGCCGGCGCCGGCCTTCGCGTCGAAGGCGCTCGAGAGCATCCAGAACGCGGGGAAGAGGGTGAAGGCGAGCAGCACGACGACGAGCACGGCCTTGCCGGCGGCGGCGCGCGTCTTGCGGGCGGTGCGGCGGCTGCGCCGCAGACCCGCCACGGTCGGCCCGGATGCCTCGGTGCTGCGCCGGCTCGAGGCATCCACCCGGTTCGTGGTGTCGGTGCTCACAGCTCCTCCTCCTTGAGCATGGTGCGCACGTACACGACCGTGATCGCGAGCAGTACGAGGGTGAGCAGCACGGCGATCGCCGAGCCGAAGCCGTAGCGGTTCTGGCCGAACGACTCGACGTACGACCAGACGCCGAGGTTGAGCGCCTCGCGGTTCGAGCCCGAACCGCCTGGCATGAGGTAGACCTGCGCGAAGACCTTGAAGTCCCAGATCGTCGACAGGATGATGACGACCGCGAACACCTGCTTGAGGTTCGGCACGATGATGCGCCAGAAGCGGCGCCAGGCGCCCGCGCCGTCCATCTCGGCGGCCTCGAGCATCTCCTTCGGCACGCCGAGAAGGCCCGCGAGGATCGTGATCGCCACGAACGGGAAGCCGTGGTGGATGACGTTCAGCAGCACGATGGCGTAGAACGTGTAGCGGTTCGTGAACCAGTTGACCGGCTCGTCGATCAGGCCGAGCGCCTCGAGCGTCTCGTTGAAGATGCCCCGGTCGGCGTCGAAGATCCAGATCCAGACGTAGGTGCCGGTGACCGCGGGCATCGCCCAGGCGATCATGATGGCGCTGCCGACGACGGTGCGCCAGAAGAGGCCGAGGCTCGCCATGAGCACGGCGACCGCGGTGCCGAGGGCGACCGTGCCGGCGACGGCGAGCACCGCGAAGCCGACCGTGTTCGGCAGCACGACGGTGTAGAGCTCGGGGCTCGTGAAGATCTCGCCGTAGTTGGCGATGCCGATCCAGTTCGGCTCGCCGGAGACGATCTCGCGCAGGCCGTAGTCCTGCAGCGAGAAGAGGAACACCCGCACGAGCGGCCACAGCATGAGCACGGCGAGCACCGCGAGGGCGGGCGCGAGCAGCAGCCAGGGGCGGCTCCGGGTCAGGAGGCTCTTGCGGGCGGGCCCGCCGGCCGCGCGGGGAGCCGGGGCTCCCTGCACGGCCGACGGGACCTGGAGGGTGTTCGACACGTGCGTCAGTTGCCGTTCATGATCTCGTCCATCTCCGCGGCGGCGTCGGTGAGCGCCTGCTCGACCGTCTTCTGCCCGGAGAGGATCGCCTGCATGGCGGTGTTGGTGGTCTTCTTCGCCTGGACGGCGCCGAAGGTCGGGGTCACGGGAACCGTGCCGCCGCCCTCGACCATCTGCTGCGCGAACGGCTGCACGAGCGGGTCGTCGGAGGCGATCGCGTCGTCGAGGAGCGAGGTCTGGCCGGGGAAGTAGCCCGACTGCTCGCCCCACTTCTCGGCGAACTCACCCGTGGTCATGAGCTCGATGAAGGCCCACGCGAGGTCCTTGTTCTCGGCCGTCTCGAACATCGAGAGGTGCGAGCCGCCGAGCACCGACGGGGCGATGCCGCCGTCCTTGCCGGGGATCGGGGTGGCGGCGAACTTGCCCTCCATCTCGGCGTTCTTCTCGACGATCGCGGCGGGCGTCCACGAGCCCATGAGGGCCATGGCGATGTTGCCCTGCGCGAAGTTGTCGAGCACGTCGGTCTCCTTCCACGTGGTCGCACCGGCCGACGAGAAGCCGTGCTCGGTCGCGAGGCCCGTGTAGAAGCCGATGCCCTCCTGCGACTCGGGGCTGGCCATGCCGGAGACCCACTCGTCGCCCTCGAGCGTCGAGACCTCGCCGCCCGCGCCCCAGACCCAGGGGTAGACGCCGAACTCGGCGTCGCCGGGAACGGCGAAGGGCATCATGTCGGGGTGCGCGGCCTTGATCTTGTCACCGGCGGCGACGATCTCGTCCCACGTGGTCGGCGCCTCGATGCCGAGCTCCTCGAAGATGTCGGCACGGTAGACGAGCGAGCGGACGCCCGCGTACCAGGGCATGCCGTAGAGCTCGTCGTCGTAGGTGCCCGCCGTGACGAGACCCTCGACGAGGTCGTCGCCGAGGCCCGCCTCGTCGACGTAGTCGCCGATCGGGGCGAGGGCGCCGGCGTCGGCGAACTCGGCCGTCCAGGTCGTGCCGGTCTCGGCGACGTCGGGCGTCGTGCCACCGGCGATCGACGTGACGAAGCGGTCGTGGGCGTCGGCCCACTGCACGAACTCGACGTCGAGCTTCGCCCCGGTCTTCTCGGTGAAGGCGTCGCCGACCTCGTCGAAGTAGGCCTCCGAGTCGGGGTTGGTGCCCTCCATGATCCAGACGGTGAGGGTCTGGCCCTCGGCATTCGTGGCACCGTCGCCGGAGCCGTCGCCCGAGCCGCTGGAACACGCGGTCAGGCCGAGCGCGGCGGCGAGGCCGAGCGCGGCGATCGGGAGGAAGCGCTTGTTCATCGGTTGGTCTCCTCGTTGAAACTGGTCGTGGGCACGCGTGATGCCCTGCTGGTGGTGGGCCCGAGGGCCCGGATGTGATGCTGTGGACGTAGGGTGATCCGGCATCCGCAACAGTCGATGACTCTGGAAGTAGTATTCGGGAATGGCGCCAGTTTTGCAAGAAACTTCCGAACGCTTGGAAGTCGTGCTGGGTATCGACATCGGCGGCACGGGCAGTCGGGCCGCGGTCGAGCCGCTCGACGGCGCCTTCGGCGAGGGCCGCGTGCTGATCGACGGGCCGCCCGTCTCGGTGTCGGGCGACGGGAGTTCGGCGCTCTCGGTCGCGCGTGAACTCATCGAGCGGGCGCGGGGGGCGGCGGCGGGTCATGCTGCGGGTGCGGGTGGCGCGCCGGGCGCAACCGCACCACGGATCGCAGCCGTCGCGATCGGCGCGACCGGGCTCGCCTCGCTCGTCGCGAACCCGGTGACCTCGATCGCGGCGCTGTCGGACGCCGCCGGCGGCGCGCCGGTCGCGCTCGCGATCGACGCGCTCACCGCCCACCTCGGCGCCCTCGGCGGCGCCCCGGGCGCGGTCGTCGCCGTCGGCACGGGCGCGATCGCGCTCGGCACCGACCTGCGCGAGATCTGGCGACGCGTCGGCGGATGGGGGCACCTCTACGACGACCGCGGCTCGGCCGCCTGGATCGGCATCGAGGGCCTCAAGGCGGCGATCATGGCGCACGACGGTCTCGACCGGGGTGCCTCCGCGCTGCTGTCGGCCGCGGAGTCCCGCTTCGGCCCCGCCCCGACCTGGCCGGGTCAGCTCTACACGCGCGACGATCGCGGTGCGGTGCTCGCGGGCTTCGCGGCGGACGTCTCAGGGCTCGCCGAACTCGGCGACGCGGTATCCGTTCGCATCATGTCGACGGCCGGAACCCTCGTGGCCGAAACCCTCGTCGCGGCGCTCGACCCGGCGCTGCCGCGCCGAGCCGCCGGGGTCGGCGGGGTCTTCGCGTCGGGCAAGGCGTTCACCGAGGCGTTCCGCGCGGCGTTCGCGCGGCTCGCGCCCGACGCGTCGCTCGTCACCCCGGCTGGGGCGCCGCTCGACGGATCCGTGCGGCTCGCGCGGCTCGTGGCGATCGGCGGAGTGCGCGAGGGGCATCCGCCGTTCCTCTGGCGGTGACGGCGCCCGGCAGGGGTGGCCCCGAGGCGCCGGTGGGGCTTGGTGATACCGAGTTCCCTGCATGTTGCAGGACTATTCGGCGAGCAGTCGCGCATGCGACCCTGCCGGCCGGCTCATCCTGTACGTCGGTCTCTCCCGGCCAGTTCGTGGGGCCCAGCCGACCATACGAACCACGGAATGCGCCCGGAGCACAGGAGAATCGGACGTTCTCCCGCGGATACGGCCTTCGCTGTCGAAGGTTCCTGCCCGAGCGGTGCCTCTCCCGCCGGGCGGCGGCCCGCGGTGACCGCGGTGACCGCGACGCGCGGTTATGGGGTCAGCAGCCTGGGCCCGACGGGTTGGCCCGGCAGTCCCCGTTGGTGAGCACCGTGTCGACCTCGCCGACGAGCACCGGTACGGGATCTCCGGCGACCGCGAGCACTCCCGCGATCGGCTGCCAGCCCGACCCGCCGAACCGGTACTCGGCCGACAGCACCACTTCGAGCGTCACGGTGTACTCGCCGCGCCCGGCGTAGACGTGGCTCGTGCCGGTCGGGGTGAACTCGGCGACGCCGAGGTCGGTCCAGCTCGCTCCGGGAGAGGCGCTCTCGACCACGGCACCGTCGCTGTGCGACCAGCGGTATCCGACCGGCGTGAAACGCACCTCGGCCGTGCGCCCGAGCAGGATGCCCGAGACGACCTCGGACGAGGCCTCAGCGACGAAGTTCGCCGGGACGCCGACGACCGCCCAGCCGTTCGGCTCCATCACGCTCACCGGCGGAGTCGGACGGAACGACGCGATGTCTCGCAGCGTCACCACCACCGGGCCGCCCGGCCTTGGCGGAGTCGGCGGCGGTGCGGGCTCGTTCAGGCGCGAGCAGTCGCCTTCGAAGTTCGCTCCGCACAGCTGCTGCCAATTGTCGCCCGACCACACGTCGCCTTGCCCCGGAGGGCCGAGGTCGACGATGGGCTCACCTGAGCCGCCACCTTCGTCTTCACCGCCTCCGTCGCCTTTGTTGTCCTGAGAATCTCGCTCGCTGACGAGCGCATCGAGAATCACCTCGCCGTCGTCGACACCACCGCTGACTTCTGGATGGCATCCGAGGAATCTCTCCGCGGGACTGCAGGCGTTCGCGGGTCCTGCCACCACACACGCAGCTAGCAGCATTCCGCCGACGGCGCCGATCGTCAGCAGAAGTCTGTACCGGACCATAGGTCGACCTTGTCAACAAGAAGGTGCTCGTCGTCGCCAACAAGGAAAGCTTGCAAGGGGGTAACGTCACGCCGATCTTCTGGGGTTACATCCGCTCCAGCTTCGTCGAGTACGCGGACGTCAGTAACATCGCTGCACAGATAGAGCGATACTTCGACACGATCACCTCTCTCGTCGTACTCGACTAGCTCATATGAGCCGAGGTGCGTCTCGCCATCGGCGTGAATTCCGGCCTCCAAGTACTGAGCGAACTCTGCTTCGAGCTGTTCGGAGTAGCGCGGAGTTGCGACCTGCTCAATGCGTCCCGGGTCTTTGCCGCCATCCGCGGCGATCGTGTAGGAGAGTTCTTCAAAAGCCTCATACGCCTTCACCGCGGCGGCGAGCGCCTCCTCGTCCGACGCGAAGATCGGCTCGGCGCTCGCGCTCGGCGTAGGCGACGGCTTCGGTGCGGGTTCGGGCGAGCACGCGCTCAGCCCGAAGACCAGCACGCCCGCAAGCCCGGCCGCGGCGAGCGCGGTGGCAATCGGGCGTGAGATCGACATGGCGACCACCATAGGCGAGGAGCTTTCGGAGGTGAGCCGGTTATCCACAGGCGGCACGGTGCTCGACCGACCGACTTTCGGCGCTCCTCGACCCACCGGCTTCCGCCGCTACTCGACCGATGAGCGCGAATCAACCGGTGGCGGCCGCCCTCCGGCGGGCGCAAGATGAGCGCATGCGCAGGATCACCGTCACGAACCACGTCTCACTCGACGGCGTGATGCAGGCACCGGCGAGCCCCGACGAAGACCGGCGCGGTCACTTCCCCTACGGCGGATGGGCCGTGCCCGACAGCGACGACACGCTCGCCTCCGAGATGTCGGCCGGGATGGGCGAAGGCGGCGCGATGCTCTTCGGCCACCGCACGTACGACAACATGGCCGCGTTCTGGCCGTACCAGACCGACGGCAACCCGTTCACGACGTTCCTCAACGCTGCCGACAAGTACGTCGTCTCGCGCGACCCGCACACGCGGCTCTCGTGGCAGAACTCCCGGCTGCTCGTCGGCAACGCCGCCGACACCGTCGCCGAACTCAAGCAGACCGACGGCGACGACCTCGGCATCCTCGGCAGCGGTGAACTGGTGCGCTCGCTCGCAGCGGCGGGGCTCATCGACGAGTACGTGCTGATCATCCATCCGCTCGTGCTCGGCACCGGCGAGCGCATGTTCGGCGACACGCACCAACGACTCGAGCTCACCCGGAGCGTCACCACGCCGAAGGGGGTCATCGTCGCGTACTACCGCCCGGTGTGAGGGGGATGCCTCGGGTTTCGAGGCGGTCGCGGCAAGGTTTCGGCGCGCGTCGTCGCTCCGCGTCGGCGCCACTCGACCGACGGGATCACGCGCGGGCGACGAGCGCCGCGAGGTCGACACCGGCGGGCAGCACGCCGTACTGCCACCCGCCCTCGCCGCCGAGCCGCGTGCGCACGAACGCGTCGGCGACTGGCTCGGGCGCGAAGTGCACGAGCAGCGAGGCCTGCAGCACGAGCGCGAGCCGCTCGGTCAGCTCCCGGGCGCGCAGCGCCGCCGAGCCCGCACCGGCGGCATCGCTCGCGAGCGTCGCGCCGAGCGAGTGCACGAGCGCCTGCGCCTCGGCGAGCGCGACGTCGAACGTCCCCGACGAGCCGGCCGCCAGCCCGACCTCGGCGAAGAACGCCTCGAACGCCTCGGGCTCGCGGGCGAGCACGCGCAGCACGTCGAGCGCGATGACGTTGCCCGACCCCTCCCAGATCGCGAGCAGCGGCTGCTCGCGATAGCGACGCGCGAGGGGGAACGCCTCGGTGTACCCGTTGCCGCCGAGGCACTCGAGGGCCTCTGCCGCGTGGCCGGCCCCGCGCTTGCACACCCAGTACTTCGCCACAGCCGTCGCCAGGCGCCGGAAGGCCGGCTCCGAGCCGCTCGCCCCGGTGGGCGCCGTCGGCTCGCTGTCGTCGTAGGCACGTGCCAACCGCATCGCCGTCCACGTCGCCGCCTCCGACTCGAGGGCGAGGTCGGCGATCACCGCGGTCATCGCCGGCTGGTCGACGAGCCGCGCCCCGAACGCCGCGCGGTGCCTCACGTGCCACGCCGCCTCGGCGACCGCCTGCCGCATGCCCGCCGCTGTGCCGATGACGCAGTCGAGCCGCGTGCGCGTCACCATCTGCACGATCGTCGCGACGCCGCGACCCTCGTCGCCGACGAGCCACGCGGTCGTGCCGTCGAGCTCGATCTCGCTCGACGCGTTCGACCGGTTGCCGAGCTTGTCCTTCAGCCGCTGGATGCGGAACACGTTGCGCGATCCGTCGGGCAGCACGCGCGGCACGAAGAAGCAGCTCAGTCCGTGCGGCGCCTGCGCGAGCACGAAGAACGCGTCGCTCATCGGTGCGCTGCAGAACCACTTGTGGCCGGTCAGCGAGTACTCGGCGCCCCACTCGGGTGCGAGCCCCGCGCCCGTGCGCCGCTCGGCCCGGGTCGTGTTGGCGCGCACGTCCGAGCCGCCCTGCTTCTCGGTCATCGCCATGCCCATGAGCGCCGACGCCTTCGACGTGCCGCCGAGGGCCGGGTCGTACGCGCGGCTCAGCAGGCGAGGCATCCAGTGACCTGAGAGACCGGATGCCGCGAGCCGGAGCGTCGGCACCGCGGCATGCGTCATCGACACGGGGCAGGCATGGCCGGGCTCGACCTGCGCGAAGAGGAGGAAGGCCGCGGCCCGATCGACGTTCGCGCCGGGGCCGGGCTCGGCGACCGCCCCGGTGTGCGCGCCCGCGCCGACGGCCGCCGCGATCACCCGGTGGTACGCGTCGTCGTACTCGACCTCGTCGATGCGGCGGCCCCACCGGTCGTGGGTGTGCAGCACGGGCGGGTGCGTGTTCGCGCGCTCGGCGTCGCGCTGGAGGGCGGCGGAGCCGACGTGCCGGCCGATCTCGGAGAGGTCGGTGCCGCCACCACGCTCGCGCATCGACCCGCCCGCGGCTCCCGCGGAGGCATCCCGCCCCCATCTCGCGACCGCCTCGACGAGCGCGATGTTCGCCGCGTACTCGTCGACCGCCTCGCGCGGCGGAACCTGGTTCTGCACCTCGTGCGTCCGTGTCATCGTCGACCTCCACCGTCATTCTGGTCGCTCGGGCGCGGTTTCGAGACGTCGCTTCGCTCCTGCTCAACCCGCTGGTCGCGTCGGATTTCGCCCTCGGTGAACGGAGTGGGTCGGATGCCCCGGTCCGCTTGCGTCCCGGGTGAGCGCGTGTTTTGCTGTAACGCTGCAATGTCGGACGGGGGTGCGACGATGCAGCCGGGCACACGGGTCATCAGCCCTGCCCGCGGTCGTGCGCGCACGAACCCGCCGTGACCGAGGCCAACGCCGTTCGCGATTCCTGGAGATCACATGCTCGGAAGACTCCTGTTCAGATACCTGAGGCCGTACTGGCCTCTCCTACTCGGCGTGCTGGCCTTCCAGATCGTCGCCGCCTACGCCAACTTCCAACTTCCGACGCTCAACGCGCAGATCATCGACGACGGCGTCGCCAAGGGCGACACCGACGTGATCTGGCAGTCGGGCGCCGTCATGCTCGGCATGTCGCTCCTGCAGATCGTCACCCAGCTCGTCGCGACGTGGTTCGCCGCGATGGCCGCGATGAAGCTCGGCCGCGACATCCGCGACGACGTCTTCGAGCGCGTGTCGGGCTTCTCCGAGCGCGAGGTGTCGACCTTCGGCCCCGGCTCGCTCATCACCCGCAACACGAACGACGTGCAGCAGGTGCAGATGCTCGCCATGATGGGCGCGACGTTCCTCGTCGCCGCCCCGATCATGGCGTTCTACGGCATCTACAAGGCGCTGTCGGTCGACGTCGGGCTGAGCTGGATCATCGCGGTCGCGGTGCCCACGCTCCTCATCGTCGCGGGCCTCATCATCTGGCGCATGGTGCCGCTGTTCCGTTCGTACCAGGTGAAGCTCGACGGCGTGAACCGCATCATGCGCGAGCAGCTCACGGGCATCCGCGTCGTGCGCGCCTTCGTGCGCGAAGACATCGAGGAGGCGCGCTTCCGCGAGGCGAACACCGACATCATGGTCGTCGGCCGCAAGGTCGGCTCGCTCTTCGTGCTGATGTTCCCGCTCGTCATGCTCGTGCTCAACGTCACGCTCGTCGGCGTGATCTGGTTCGGCGCGATCGAGGTCGACGAGGGCAACACCGAGATCGGCGTCCTGTTCGCCTTCATGCAGTACGTCATGCTCATCCTGATGGGCGTCATGATGGCGAGCTTCATCACGATCATGATCCCGCGCGCCGCGGTGTCGGCCGAGCGGATCGGCGCCGTGCTCGACGTCAAGTCGACGCTCGCACGGCCCGCGAACCCGGTGACCGTGTTCCCGACGCCTGGCACCGTCGAGTTCCGCGGCACGGGCTTCACGTACCCGGGCGCCGAGCACCCCGTGCTCAGCGGCATCACCGTGAAGGCCGAGCCCGGCGAGACGCTCGCGATCGTCGGCTCGACGGGTGCGGGCAAGACGACGCTCGTGTCGTTGCTGCCGCGCCTGTTCGACACGACCGAGGGCAGCGTGCTCGTGAACGGCGTCGACGTGCGCGACGCCGACCTCGACCTCGTGTGGAAGAGCATCGGCCTCGTGCCGCAGCGGCCGTTCCTCTTCACCGGCACGGTCGCATCGAACCTGCGGTTCGGCCGCGAAGACGCCACCGACGAAGAACTGTGGCACGCGCTCGAGATCGCGCAGGGCCGCGACTTCGTCGAGGAGATGGAGGGCCAGCTCGACGCGAAGATCGCGCAGGGCGGCACCAACGTCTCGGGCGGCCAGCGCCAGCGGCTCGCGATCGCGCGGGCGATCGTGCACCAGCCCGACATCCTCGTCTTCGACGACTCGTTCTCGGCGCTCGACCTGACGACCGACGCGAGACTCAGGCAGGCGCTCTGGCGCGAACTGCCCGGCGTGACCAAGGTCGTCGTGGCGCAGCGCGTCTCGACGATCACCGACGCCGACCGCATCGTCGTGCTCGACGACGGCGTCGCCGTGGGCGTCGGCACCCACGAGCAGCTGCTCGAGACGTGCCAGACGTACCGCGAGATCGTCGAATCCCAGCTCGGAGTGGAGGCCGCACGATGACCAGCCCGACCCCGCTGTCAGAAGAAGACCAGCTCGAACTCGAGATGGCCGAACAGGCCCGCATCAGCGCCGACGACTGGAGCGGCGGTGTCGCGCCCGGCAAGGCCGCGAACTTCCGCCAGTCGTTCGGCCGACTGCTCGGCCTGCTGAAGCCGCACGCCTTCGGGTTCACGGTCGCCTCGGTGCTCGGCGCCATCGGCGTCGTGATGACGGTCTGGGCGCCGAAGGTGCTCGCCGAGGCGACGAACCTCATCTTCGAGGGCTTCATCTCGGCGCAGATGCCGCCCGGCGTCACGAAGGAGCAGGTCGTCGACCAGCTCGAGGCCGCCGGCCAGACCGACCAGGCGAACATGGTGCAGGCGATGAACCTCGTGCCCGGCGAGGGCATCGACTTCGTCGCGCTCAGCCAGGTCGTCATCCTCGTGCTGTTCCTCTACATCGCGTCGTCGATCCTCATGTGGATCCAGGGCTACGTCGTGAACGTGATCATGGTGCGCGCGATGTGGAAGCTGCGCGAAGACGTCGAGGCGAAGGTCAACCGACTGCCGCTCAGCTACTTCGACAAGGTGCAGCGCGGCGAGCTGATCTCGCGAGTAACGAACGACATCGACAACATCACGCAGACGATGCAGCAGTCGCTGTCGAGCGCGCTCACCAACGTGCTCACCGTCATCGGCGTGCTCGTCATGATGTTCTCGATCTCGTGGCAGCTCTCGCTCGTGGCGCTCGTCTCGCTGCCGCTCATGGGCGTGATCTTCGGCGTCATCGGCCCGAAGTCGCAGAAGGCCTTCGGCACCCAGTGGCGCAAGGTCGGCCGGCTCAACGCCCGGGTCGAGGAGTCGTTCTCCGGCCACGCGCTCGTCAAGGTCTACGGTCGCGAGGCGGCGAGCCGCGAGGCGTTCAAGGCCGAGAACCAGGAGCTGTACGAGGCCTCGTTCAAGGCGCAGTTCCTGTCGAACATCATGATGCCCGCGATGACCTTCATCGGAAACCTGCAGTACGTCGGCATCGCCGTGCTCGGCGGCATCATGGTCGCGAGCGGCTCGCTGCGACTCGGCGACGTGCAGGCGTTCATCCAGTACTCGCAGCAGTTCTCGCAGCCCCTGTCGCAGCTCGGCGGCATGGCCGCGGTGGTGCAGTCGGGCACGGCCTCGGCCGAGCGCGTCTTCGAGCTGCTCGACGCCGACGAGCAGGAGGCCGACGCGGCGAACGCCCCGGCTCCGGTCGACGGTGACGGCACGATCGTGTTCGACCACGTCGCGTTCTCGTACCACCCCGACCGCCCGCTCATCAAGGACCTGTCGTTCCGGGTCGAGCCCGGGCAGACGGTCGCGATCGTCGGCCCGACGGGCGCCGGCAAGACGACGCTCGTGAACCTCATCATGCGGTTCTACGAGCTGAACTCTGGGCGCATCCTGCTCAACGGGCAGGACATCGCCGAACTCACCCGGCACGACGTCCGGGCGAAGACCGGCATGGTGCTGCAGGACCCGTGGCTGTTCGCCGGATCGATCCGCGAGAACATCCGCTACGGCCGCGCCGACGCCACCGACGACGAGATCACCGCCGCCGCGCGGGCGACGTACGTCGACCGGTTCGTGCACTCGCTGCCCGACGGGTACGACACCGTGCTCGACGAGGACGCCTCGAACGTGTCGGCGGGTGAGAAGCAGCTCATCACGATCGCGCGCGCGTTCGTGGCGCAGCCGAGCGTGCTCATCCTCGACGAGGCGACGAGCTCGGTCGACACCCGCACCGAGCTGCTGCTGCAGCATGCGATGGCGGCGCTCCGCGAGGGTCGCACCTCGTTCGTGATCGCGCACCGTCTCTCGACGATCCGCGACGCCGACCTCATCCTCGTGATGGAGCACGGCGACATCGTCGAGCAGGGCGACCACGAGCAGCTCATCGCCGCGAAGGGCGCGTACTACCGCCTCTACAACTCGCAGTTCGAGCAGGCCGCATCCGACATCGACGCCGAAGAGGCGCTCGGTGACGGCACGGTCGTGACCTCGGCCGACGCCGAACCCGAGTCCCGCCTGCTGAAGGGCATGGAGGAGGAGATCGTCGAGGCGAGCGAGTAGTCGCACGGTTCGTGACGCGTGAGCGGGTGCCCTGCGGGGCACCCGCTCATCGCGTTTTCGGCCCCGGAGCCGCCGGGGGGAGAATGGATCGGTGACGATCCTCCCCCAGCCCGTGCGCCCGTGGCGGCTCTGGCTGGTCTGGGGGGTCGGCGTCGCCGCCTACGTCGTCTCGGTGACGAACCGCACCTCGCTCGGCGCCGTCGGCTCCGATGCGGCCCTGAGGTTCGACGCGGATGCCTCGACGCTGTCGATGTTCGCGGTCATCCAGCTCTTCGTCTACGGCGGCATGCAGATTCCCGTCGGGCTGCTGCTCGACCGGTTCGGCGCCCGTCCGATCGTCACCGCCGGCATGGTGCTCATGGCGGTCGGCCAGCTCGTCATGGCGGTCTCGACCGACGTCGGCACGGCGATCCTCGCCCGCGTGCTGCTCGGCGCGGGCGATGCGGCCGTCTTCCCGAGCGTGCTGCGCGTCGTGGCGACCTGGTTCCCGCAGCAGCGCGCGCCGCTCGTCGTGCAGATGACCGGCATCGTCGGCCAGACCGGCCAGCTGCTCGCCCTGCTGCCGATGGCGGCGCTGCTGCACGCCACGAGCTGGACGGTCGCATTCGGCAGCCTCGCCGGCCTCGGGGCCCTGTTCGCGGTGCTGACGTTCGCGATCATCCGCAACCACCCGCCGACGAGCGACGCGGATGTCTCGGTCAACACCGAGACCGGGGCGATCGCCGTGGTGCGCTCGTCGGCCGACCTCCGGCAGGGTTTCCGCGAGTCGTGGGGACACCCCGGCACCAGGCTCGCATTCTGGTCGCACTTCACGACGCCGTTCGCGGGCACCGCGTTCGTGATGCTGTGGGGCTTCCCGTTCCTGACGGCGGGCGAAGGGCTCACGCCCGCGATGGCCTCGCTGGTCGTGAGCGCGTTCGTCGTGTTCGGCATGCTCGTCGGGCCCGTCATGGGGGCGCTCTCGAGCCGGCACCCGCTGCGCCGCTCGCGCATGCTCGTGCTGCCGACGATCGCGATCCAGGCGGTGGCGTGGCTCATCGTGATCGTGTGGCCCGGACCGGCGCCGGTCTGGCTGCTGTTCCTGCTCGCGCTCGCGCTCGCGACCGGCGGCCCGGCATCGATGATCGCGTTCGACCACGCTCGCACGCACAATCCGAGCCACCGGCTCAGCACGGCGACGGGCATCGTCAACGGCGGCGGGTTCATCGCGGGCCTCATCGCGATCTTCCTGATCGGCCTCGCGATGGACCTGCAGGGCGCCGGAACGCCCGAGACGTACACGCTCGAGGCGTTCCGCATCGCGTTCCTCACGCAGATGCCGCTCTGGATCCTCGGCTCGGTGTTCATCATCATCGAGCGCCGGCGCACCCGCGTGCGGATGGGACTCGACGAGCCGCGACCACGGCGGCGCGATCGCGATCGCGATCGCGGCTGAGCTTCGCGATCGCGGCTGAGCTTCGCGCTCGCGGCCGAGCTCGCGACATCCGCTCGACTCATCGCGAGCAATCCTCAGAACCGGGTTGACACGCGCCCGTGGTCACGGGAGGCTATCCCGTAGGGTCCGCAGCGAGCGCCAGAGGCGTGACGTACATGGGGTCGCACGACGATGTCGTCACCATCCGCCCTGGGCCGGAGACGGGCCGAAGGAGTCCGCTCATGGCTGGAAATCGCTCCATACGCAATCGCGCCGTCTTCATCGCCGCCGCACTCGCGCTGACGTTCACGATGCTGAGTCCCGTCGGCGCGGGCGCCGCCGAGAACGACGGCGCCCTCGACATGTACACGGCGGAGGTCACCGGCGATCAAGCCGCCGACATCGCCGCGGCCGGCTTCGACGTCGCCAACAGCACGGTGACCGAGTCGGGGGTCAGCATCGACCTGGTGCTCACGCCCGGCGAGGCGAAGGCCCTCAAGGCCCGCGGCCTCGACGTCGCCGTCAAGAAGAACAAGGACGGCAAGTCGGCCCGTCAGCTCGCCGAAGAGCAGGCCGCCGCGGGCTACGACGTGTTCCGGTCGTGGGACGAACCGGGAGGCATCCGCGACGAGCTGTACTCACTCGCGAAGAAGAACCCGAACGTGGTGAAGCTCGAGGTGCTCGGGCACACCTACGAGGGTCGCGAGCTCATCGCCATGAAGGTCACCCAGGCGGCGAAGGCGACGCCCGACGGCGCGCGGCCGGCGGTGCTCTACAGCTCGACCCAGCACGCCCGCGAGTGGATCTCGACCGAGGTCAACCGCCGCCTGCTGCACCACTTCGTCGACGGGTGGAGGAGCGGCGACCAGGAGATCAAGAACCTGCTCAGGCAGAACGAGTTCTGGTTCCTCGTCGTGGCCAACCCCGACGGCTACCAGTACACGTTCGACCACGAGCGACTGTGGCGCAAGAACCTGCGCGACAACGACGGCGACGGCCAGATCACGCGCGCCGACGGCGTCGACCCCAACCGCAACTACCCCGAGCACTTCGGGTACGACGAGGAGGGGTCGTCGTCGCAGATCTCGAGCGACACGTACCGCGGCCCGTCGGCGGGGTCCGAGCCCGAGACGCAGGCGATGATGGCCCTGCTCGATCGCGCCGACTTCTCGTTCCAGGTCAACTACCACTCCTACGGGCAGTGGCTGCTGTACGCGGAGGGCTGGCAGACCGGCACCCCGACCGCCGACGACCCGATCTACTACGCGCTCTCGGGCAACCTCGACGCCCCGGCGATCCCCGACTTCGAGCCGGGACTGTCGTCGGACGTGCTCTACGTGACCAACGGCGAGACGACCGACTTCGCGCACGCCCAGCGGGGCACCCTCGCGTGGACGCCCGAACTCGGCGAGGGCCTCCCGACCGGTGGCGGGTTCGTGTTCCCCGACGACGAGGCGCAGGTCCAGGCCGAGTTCGAGCGCGCGCTGCCGTTCGCGCTCGATGTCGCGAAGTCCGCGGCCGACCCCGACGACCCGGTGTCGCACCTGGGCATCGAGACGAAGCCCTTCTACCTGGAGAGCGACGACACCTACAAGGCGGGCCTGCCGCTTGCGGACTTCACCTTCGAGTACTCGTACGGCGACCCGCAGGAGGTTCGCGTCATCGCCAAGCGGGACCTGGGCGACATCACGCTCAAGTACTCGATCAACGGCGGCGATCCGGTGAGCGCGACGACCGAGGAGTGGACCGGCGGTGATCGCTACGGCGGCAAGACGGCCGTGCACTACCGCACCATGAGCGGCTTCGTCACCGGCACCGAGCCGGGCGACGAGGTCGACGTCTGGTTCGAGGGCGGCGGCGAGACGAGCGACTCGTTCACCTACCGGGCGGTCGAGGAATCGACCGACGACGTGCTGGTCCTCGCGGCCGAGGACTACACGGGCGCCTCGCCCGTGCAGGCGGGCGGACCGAACTACCTCGACTTCTACGAGGAGGCGCTCGAGGCCAACGGCACGGGGTACGACGTCTACGACGTCGATGCGCGCGGCCGCACGGCACCCGATGCCCTCGGAGTGCTCTCGCACTACGACGCCGTCATCTGGTACACGGGCGACGACATCATCACCCGAGAACCGGGGTGGCCCGGCGGCACCGCCTCGCGGCTGGCGCTCGACAACACGCTCGAAGTGCGCGACTTCCTCAACGAGGGCGGTCAGGTGCTCTACACCGGCAAATACGCCGGCACGCAGTACGCGGGCACCGATCAGCTGTACGACCCGACCGCGGCGAACGCGCAGTGCCGGACCGCCGGCGGCATCCTTCCCCGGTGCCGGCCGCTCGGCGGGTCGGGCGACGCCACGAACGACACGCTGCAGTACTGGCTCGGCGCCTACCTCGTGGTCGACGACGCCGGCACGACGGACGAGGGCGAACTCCTCGACGTGCTCGGCGTGGACACGCCGTTCACCGGCCTCGACTGGGGCTTCAGCGGCACCGACAGCGCGCCGAACCAGGATCACAGCAACTCGTTCATCACGACGAGCGGCATCCTCGACCCGCAGCAGTACCCGCAGTTCGAGAGCTGGGTCGCGGGCCGCTGGGACCGCACGGGCGGGCCGTTCGAGCCGCACACCGGTGACGCCTACGCGTACTCGCAGATCGCCGACGTGTCGTACAAGCGGCTGACGCGCACGATCGACGTGCCCGCCGACGGCGCCGACCTCTCGTTCTGGACGTCGTACGACACCGAGGCCGACTGGGACCACGTCGCCGTCGAGGCGCACACTCCCGGCGAGGACGACTGGACGACGCTGCCCGAGCTGGGCGGAAGCACGTCGGACAGCGTCGGTGAGAGCTGCCCGGCCGGATGGCGCGAGCTGCACCCGCACCTCGACCACTACCAGACGTACGACGAGGCGGCGAGCACCTGCGAACCGACCGGCACGTCGGGCGTCTGGCAGGCCGCTTCCGGCAACTCCGGCGGCTGGCAGCAGTGGTCGGTCGACCTGGATGCCTTCGCGGGCGGTCAGGTCGAGGTGTCGATCGCGTACATCAGCGACTGGTCGACGCAGGGGCTGGGCGTCTTCGTCGACGACATCGAGGTGTCGACCGGTGAGGGCACGACGTCGTTCGAGGGCGGCGACACCGGTGGCTGGGAGGTCACCGGGCCGCCCGAGGGTAGCGCACCGAATCCGAACGACTTCATCGTCACGACGGCGGCCGGGTTCCCCGAGGCCGCGGTGGTGGCGACGCCGGGGTCGCTCATGACCGGGTTCGGGTTCGAGGGCATCGACGATGCCGGCATCCGGGCCGAGTGGATGGGCCGGGCGCTGGAGCACCTGCTCGACTGACGCCGCCCGGTGGTCGATGGGCGACCGGTATCGAGACCTCGCGACCACCGGTGGCCGAACAGCGGAGCGTACCGAGACCTCGCGAGAGGCCTCGATACGTCGCTGCGCTCCGACCCGACCCCGCCGTGACCCGGCTCAGGCGCCGTAGCGGTAGAAGCCCTCGCCGGTGGCGACGCCGAGCTTGCCCTGGTCGATGTAGCGCTCCTTGATGAGCGCGGCGAACTCCTGCTGCTTCGGCCCGCCCATCATCGAGATGTTGTAGGCCGTCGTGAGCCCGACGATGTCGTAGATCTGGAACGGACCCATCGGTGCGCCGGTGCCGATGCGCCAGGTCGCGTCGATCGCCTCGGGCTCGGCGACGCCGTCGACGAGCAGCTGGCCGGCCGCAGAGAGGAACGGCACGAGCAGCGAGTTGAGCACGTAGCCCGGCTGCTCCTTCTTGATCTCGATCGGCACCATGCCGATGGCCTCGGCGAACTCGACGACCGTGCGGTACACGGCGGGGTCGGTCGCCGGGGTTCCCATGATCTCGGCGGTGTTGTGCGCCCAGATGCGGTTCGCGAAGTGCAGCGCGAGGAACCGGTCGGGGCGGCCGGTCGCGTCGGCGATGGCGCTCGGCAGCAGCGTCGACGAGTTCGTCGCGAAGATCGTGCGCTCGGGGGCGACGGCGGCGAGCTTCTCGTAGGTCGAGCGCTTGATGTCGATGCTCTCGGGCACGGCCTCGATGACGAGGTCGGCGTTCGCGACCGCCTCGCCGAGGTCGGCCGAGAGGGTGATGCGAGAGAGCGCGGCCTGCGCCCTCCCGTCGGCGGCGCCGTCGACGCCCTCCTCGACGTACGTCGCGGCGAGCTTCTCGAAGCGCTGCTTCGCCGCGGCGAGCGCGGCGTCGTCGAGGTCGTAGGCGACGACCTCGAGGCCGCTGTACGCGGTCTGGTACGCGATCTGCGAGCCGAGCACTCCGGTTCCGAGCACGGTCACGTGCTGCACTGCGGTCATGATGATTCCTTCTTCCTGTCGTGCCCTCGTGGGGCCTCGCGCGCCTCAGTCGGCGCGTTCGTCTCGGGGATGCCTCGGCCGGTCGCCGTCGGTCGCGGCGTCGTTGAACCGCGTGAGGTCGGTCGCGAAGCGGGCGACCTCGGCGTCGTTCCAGTCACCGAGGTGACGGTCGACGACACCCTGCAGGAGCGCGATCGCCTCGCGGTACGCGGACCAGCCGGCGTCGGTGAGTTCGAGCGGGCGGCCTCGGCCCGAGGCATCCGCGATCTCGCGCACGACGCCGAGGCGGGTGAGGCCCGCGAGCTGGCGCGACACGGTCGAGCGGTTGAGGCGGAACGCCTCGGCGATGTCGGTCGAGCGGCACTGGGGGTGGTCGACGATGTAGCCGAGGATCGACTGGTCGGTCATGCTCAGGCTGAACTGCGCGGTGCGGGCGTCGGCGACGCCGCGCCGGGTGATGACGATGAGCTCGCGCAGGATCGCTGCGGCGTGCTCGTCGCGGGGTGTGCGCTTCACCATGCCCGGCTCCTTCTGTTGTCATATGCAACGCTACGCTCGTGCGTTGCATTCCGCAACAGAAAAAGCCGGATGGATGTCGGAGTGCCGAGTCAGCTGGTCGCCGGGGCGCCGGGTCGCCTGCATCCACCGACACCCGTCGGCGGTCGTCCGCTCCCGCGCTCAGCTCAGAAGAGGCGCGCCTGCGCGACGACGGGCGCGCCCTCGAGCTCGAGCAGGAACCTCTTGCGCTCGAGGCCGCCGGCGTAGCCCGTGAGCGATCCGTCGGCGCCGACCACCCGGTGGCACGGCACGATGATGCTGAGCGGATTGCGCCCGACGGCGCCCCCGACCCGCCGGGCGAGGTTGCGATCGCCGAGGCGCTCGGCGAGCTCGCCGTAGGTCACCGTCGTGCCGAGCGGGATGCCGCGGAGCATGCCCCAGACGGCGTGCTGGAACTCGTCGCCGTCGGGCGCCGTCGGCAGGTCGAACTCGGTGCGGGCGCCGGTGAGGTACTCGTCGAGCTCGACGCCGAGCCGTGCGATGAGGGCGTCGTCGCGCGCGGACACCTCGACGCCGATCGTGCCCGCGGCCGGCGGATGCCAGTGCCCCGGGAAGTAGATGCCCGCGAGCGCGTCGCCGTCGGCGACGACGAGCAGCTCGCCGAGCGCCGTCGTCAGCGTGGCGTGGCGTCGGGTCATGTCTCCATCCTCACCCCGTTCGAGGTCGGCGGTGCTCGATCCGGCGGCGGGAATCGGACTTCGTCCCGGCCGGCGCAGGGCTTCGCGCCGACGAGCCGAGCCCACGGTGTCGGCCGGTCGCCGTACGATGACCGCATGCGCGACCCTCGCCCCGCGACCGGAATGCGCGTCGCCTTCACCGCCGAGATCTACGAGTGGGCGTCGCGTCGCAACTGGTTCTTCGTCGACGTTCCGCCCGAGCCGAGCTCCGACATCTCCGACCGGCCGCGGATGCCTCGGGGGTTCAACTCCGCTCGCGTGACGGCGACGGTCGGCGGCACGACGTGGAGCACGTCGATCTTCCCCTCGGGCGACACGTACGCCCTGCCGCTGAAGCGCGCGGTGCTCGAGGCCGAGCAGATCGGCGAGGGCGATGTGATCGAGGTGCGCCTGACCGTGCACGACGGCTGAGGCCCGCGGTCGTCCTTCAACCGGCTGCGCCGACGGTGCGCGCGTTCACCTCGTCGCGCCACGCGACGAGCTCGCGGATGGGCCCGAGATCCCAACCGGTCTCGGCTTCGAGGCCGACCGTGAAGAGTCGCGTTCCGACCACGTGGAGCGCCTCGGCATGGCCGGCGTAGTCGTCGAGGTCCTCGGCGTAGCGACCGGGCTTCGGCGAGACGCCGGCGCTGCGCTCGATGTCGGCCGGGTCACGGCCGATCCGGCGGCACCAGTCGTCGAGCACCGCGTGCTTGTGCGCGATCGTCTCGGCGTCGCCGAAGCCGTGCCAGATGTCGGCGTGCTCCGCGACGATGCGCAGCGTGACCTGCTCGCCGCCGCCGCCGATGAGCACGGGGATCGCTCGAGTGGGCGGCGGGTTGAGCTTCGACCACCGATCGCGGATGAGCGGCAGGTCGGCCCGCAGCCTGCGCAGCCGATCGGGCGCGGTGCCGAACTCGTACCCGTACTCCTCGTAGTCGCGCTCGAACCAGCCCGCTCCGATGCCGAGAACGACCCGACCCGGACCGCCGTCGCGTGCGCTGATGTGATCGACCGTACGGGCCATGTCGGCGAGCAGCTGCGGGTTTCGGTAGCCGGTGGACGAGACGAGCACGCCGAGTTCGACGCGCTCGGTCACCTCGGCGAAGGCCGCGAGCAGCGACCACGCCTCGAGGTGCGCGCCGTCGGGGTCGCCGCTGAGCGGGAAGAAGTGGTCCCACCCGAGCACGACGTCGGCACCGGCCTCCTCGGCAGCCACGACCGCGGCCCGGAGCTCGGCGTAGCTCGCGTGCTGCGGCTTCACCTGTACGGCGATGCGGGCGGGGCGGTCGGGGCGGGGCACGTGCAGCGCGACGGGCACGTCGCGCGTGCCCGTCGGCGCGATGCCGGCTTCGGCTTCAGTCATGCTCGCGAGCCTACGACGATTGCCGCGGCATCCCCATCGTGATACCGTCCCCGGTGATCGTGATCGAGACAGGAGGTGAGACCCATGAACGCAGTATCAGTGGGCGCTCCCCTGCAGTCCACGATCCGCGACTGAGGTAGTCGCCGCCGGGAGCGCCGAACAGGCAATTCGCGAAAGGCGACTCCCATGCACACCACACCTTCTTCTCTCTCCCGACAGCTCGTCGACGCCACCGCGCGCGTGCCCGCCTCGGGCGCCCGAGCCCTCGTCCTCGGCGGCGGCGGTTCGACCGGCAACGCCTGGCTCATCGGCGTCGTCGCGGGCCTCGCCGACGCCGGCGTCGACGTGACCGCACCCGACGTGACCATCGGCACGTCCGCCGGATCCACCGCGGCGGCCCAGCTGGCCGGCGCGAGCCCGGCCGACCTGTACGCCGCGATCGTCGAGGCGGCACCGCCGCAGCCCGCTCCGACCGCAGGCCAGGCTTGGGCGGGTACGACGCACGGATCCGGTCCCGGGCTCCGGCCGGCCGGCCGGCCGGTCGACCACCTCGCACGGACCGGCGCGATCATCGCCGCCGCCACCGACGCCGACGACATGCGCCGGAAGATGGGCGTCTCCGCCCTCGAACTGGACGCCTCGTCGGACGACGCCCAGCAGGCGCGCTGGCGGGCCACCGTCGCCTCGCGCTTCCCGAGCTCGGACTGGCCGCTGCGAACGGTGCTCCTCACCGCGGTCGACGCCGAGACCGGCGAACCGGTCGTCTTCGATCGCGACAGCGGGGTCGACCTGGTCGACGCCGTCGCCGCGAGCTGCGCGGGCGGGTTCGCCTACCGGATCGACGGTCACCCGTACATCGACGGCGGCTACCGCACGAACGCCGAGAACGCCGACCTCGCGACCGGGTACGAGCGGGTGCTCGTGCTGTCGCCGTTCGGCGGCAGGACCAGGCTGCCGCTCGAGTGGCGGCTCCAGCTCGCCGACCAGGTCCATGCGCTCCGCGCCGGCGGCAGCCACGTCGAGACGATCTTCCCGACGAGCGAGGATGCGCACCTGTTCGACAACGCGATGAACGTCGCCCTGCGGCCGGCCGCCGCGCGGGCCGGATTCGAGCGGGGCGGCGCGGTCGCCGCGCGCATCGCGGAGTTCTGGGACTGACCCCTCGGCGGTCGGCCCCGCACCGGGGCCGGCCGCCGCGTGGTCTCGATACGGCGCTGCGCGCCTACTCGACCGACCGGGCGGCGCCGGGTGCCTACTCGACCGACCCCTCCGCCACCGGTGTGCGCCGCAGGCGCAGGGTCACGATCTGGAACGGTCGCAGGTCGAACTCCCACGCACGCGGGCCGGCCTCGGCGAGCGCGACGCCGACCCCGGCTCCCGTGCCCCCGGTGCCCCCGGTGCCCGCGAGCGGGCGTTCGAGCAGGTCGGTCGACTCGGCTCGAGCGTCGAAGGATGCCTCGAGCCGCGCCCGAGCGCGGGCCCCGTGCGCCTCGTAGGCGCGCACGACGACGTCGCCCGAGCCGTCTTCGGCGAGCTTCACCGCCTCGACCACGGCGCCCGTCACGCGCACGAGCGGGTCGATCGCCGAGGCATCCACACCGGTGAAGGTGCGCAGCGGCAGGTTGAGGCGGTAGCCCTCGACGATCGCCTGGGGAATGCCCGCACCGGGCGCGATCGAGACGCGCATGCGGTGCGCGCCCTGGTCGGCCTCGGGGTCGGGGAACTGCGGGGCGCGCAGCAGTGAGAGCCGCACGGTCGTGACGGTCGCACCGGGGCGCGAGACATCGGCGGCGCGCTGGGTGTCGTGGCCGTACGTCGCGTCGTTCGCGATCGCGACGCCGTAGCCCGGCTCGCCGACGTGCACCCAGCGGTGGGCGACGGTCTCGAAGCGGGCCGAGTCCCACGAGGTGTTCGCGTGGGTCGGCCGATGGATGTGCCCGAACTGGATCTCGCTCGTCGCCCGATCGGCGTGCACGTCGAGCGGGAACGCGAGCTTCAGGAGCTTCTGCCGCTCGTGCCAGTCGACCTCGAACTCGACCTCGAGCGCGCGGTCGTCGGCGCCGAGCGACACCGTCTCGACGAGGCTCGATGCCCCGAACCGGCGCACGATGCGCACCGAGACCCGCTCGTCGCCGGGTGCTCGAGGAGGCGCGTCGCCGCCGTCTCGAGACCCGAACACCTCGACCGACTCCGCCTCGCGCAGCTCGACGACGTTGCGGGCGTAGTGGGCGTCGATGTCCCACGCGTCCCACTGGTTGGGGGTGTCGCGGAAGAGCTGCAGCAGCTTCGCCGAACGACCGGGCGCGATCGCCTCGCGACCGAGGCGGCCGTCGGGTTCGCGGTGGCGGAGGGAGACGAGCAGTCCGTCGGCGTCGAGCACCGCCTCGAGATGGGCGTTCGCGAGGGTGATGCGCCCGTCGCCGGTCGAGTCGGCGCGCAGCGCCAGATCGAGAGCCGCTCCGCCGGCGGCGTGGTCTCGGTGCGCTCCTTCGTCGCTCGATCGACGCGTCCCACCCAGCGCCGGCACGCCCGACACGTCGTAGGGTCCGGCGTTCAGGCGAAGCGTCCCGTCGCCCGACCCGGCGAGCGCGCGCACCGAGCGCTCGATGATCGCCTCGAGCACCTCGGCGACCTCCGCGTAGCGGCGCTCGGCCTCGCGGTGCACCCACGCGATCGACGACCCGGGAAGGATGTCGTGGAACTGCTGCAGCAGCACCGTGTGCCAGGCGTCGTCGAGCTCGTCGACCGGATAGGGCGCAGCGCCGCACACGGCCGCCGTCGCCGCCCACAGCTCGGCCTCGCGCAGCAGGTGCTCGCTGCGGCGGTTGCCGCGCTTCGTGCGCGCCTGCGACGTGTACGTGCCCCGGTGGAACTCGAGGTACAGCTCGCCCGACCACACCGGCGGGTGCGGGTACTCCGACTCGGCGGTCTCGAAGAACCGCCGCGGCGACGAGAGCGTCACGCGGGGCGAGCCCTCGAGATCGGCTGTGCGGTAGGCCGCGGCGATCATCTCGCGGGTCGGCCCGCCGCCGCCGTCGCCCCACCCGAACGGCACGAGCGAGGTGTTCGCCGTGCCCTTCTCGGCGTACTGGCGTTCGGCCCGGGCGAGCTCCTCGCCCGACAGCTCTGAGTTGTACGTGTCGACCGGCGGGAAGTGCGTGTACACCTCGGTGCCGTCGATGCCCTGCCACCGGAACGTGTGATGCGGGAAGCGGTTCGTCTCGTTCCACGAGATCTTCTGCGTGAGGAACCACCGCGACCCCGCCGCACGCACGAGCTGCGGCAGCGCCGCCGAATAGCCGAACGAGTCGGGCAGCCACACCTCGAGCGGCTCGACGCCGAACTCCTCGATGAAGAAGCGCTTGCCCGCGACGAACTGGCGCGCGAGCGCCTCGCCGCCCGGCAGGTTCGTGTCTGACTCGACCCACATGCCGCCGACCGGCACGAACGACCCCTCGGCGATGCGGGCCCGCACCCGCTCGAACACCTGCGGGTACTGCTGCTTCAGCCACGCGTACTGCTGCGCCGACGACGCCGCGAACACGAGGCCCGGGTGCTCCTCGATGAGCGCGTCGACGTTCGAGAAGGTGCGCGCCACCTTGCGCACCGTCTCACGGGTCGGCCAGAACCACGCGCTGTCGATGTGCGCGTGCCCGACGGCGTGCAGGCGGTGCGAGCTCGCCCAGGCGGGCGCCGCCAGCACGGGCGCGAGGATGCTCCGCCCGAGCGCCGCGGTGCCGGCGATGTCGTCGGGGTCCATCTCGTCGATCATGCGCTCGAGCGCGCGCACGATCTGGGCGCGGCGCGGCGACGCCTCGGGCAGTTGCGCCTCGAGGCCGCGGAGGGTCCAGACGTCCTGCACGAGCTCCCAGACGGTGACGTCGCGGATCGCGAGGTCGACGTCGCCGAGCACGTAGATCGGGTCGTCGCCCGCTGTCTCCCACTCGCCGCGGGGCGTCGGGGCGAACGACCAGTTCTGGCTGATGTCGGGGTTCGACGCCGCCTCGAGGTACACGGTGGTCGCCGGTCGAGGAGCGCCCGGCGAAGCGGTACGCGTATCGAGACCCGCGGGCCCCGTGGTCTCGATGCGGCGCTGCGCGCCGACTCGACCGGCAGAACCGGCGATCAGCTCGAGCGGCACCGCCCGGTTGCGCGGCTCGACCGCCTTCACGATCGTGCCGTCGGTGCGCCACACGAGCGCCTCGGCCTGGAACCCGGGCGCGACCCCGATGAACCCGAGGTCGACCACGAGCTCCCAGTGAGCCTCCGATGTTCGAGCGGGGAACGCAGCGACCGTTTCGATGCCCTGCGAGGGGGGCTCGATTCGCTCCGCTCCTCGAGCACCGGGTACCTCCGGCAGCGTGACCCTGAACCACGTCGTGCCCCACGCGCGCCCCCACGCGTCGCCGGGGGCGACGGGAGCGAACTGCTGTGCGACGGCCTCGGCGAACGGCACCGGTTCGCCCGGCGCCTCCCAGCGCTCGAGTCGCGCGGGCACCCGCTCGCGGTAGATCGCGGGTTCGAGGCGCTCGCGCACGAAGCGGGCGATGCGGGTCTCGACCAGGGCGGAATCGTCGTGCATGCGGGCTCTCCCCTATCCCTTGACCGCGCCCTGCAGCGCGAACGAACCGCCGATGCCGCGCGACACGAGCACGTACAGCGCGATGACCGGCAACGAGTACAGCAGCGAGAAGGCGGCGAGCTCGCCGTAGGCGACCGTGCCGTACTGGCCGAAGAAGCTGTAGATGCTCACGGCGGCAGGTTGCTTCGCCGGGCTCAGCAGCAGGATGAACGGCACGAAGAAGTTTCCCCACGCCTGGATGAACACGAAGATGAACACCACCGCGATGCCCGGCCGCATGAGCGGCACGACGATGCGGCGCAGCGTGCCCATCGCCGAGGCGCCGTCGACCCACGCCGCCTCCTCGAGCGAGACGGGCACGGAGTCCATGAAGTTCTTCATCATCCAGATCGCCATCGGCAGGCTCGTCGCCGCCATGAAGAACGTGACCGCGGCGAGGTTGTCGAGGTAGCCGAGTCGCACGAAGAGGCTGTACACCGGCACCATGATCGCCGTGATCGGCAGGCACGTGCCGAACAGGATCGCGTAGAGGTACGGCTTGTTGAACCGCGACTGGTACCGCGAGAGCGGGTACGCCGCGAGCACCGCGACGAGCACCGTCACGATCGCGGTGCCCGTCGAGAGCAGGGTGGAGTTCCAGAGCGGCAGCAGGGTGCCGTCGAACGTCAGCACGGCCTGGTAGTTCGCGAGGGTGAACCCCTCGGGCACCTCGGTGCGCTGGCTCGGCGACGTGTCGATCGAGGCGAGCACGAGCCACGCGAGGGGCACGACGAAGCAGAGGCCGATGAGCACGAGGGCAAGGTTGCGGGCGAGGGATGCCGCGGCACGGCGCGGCGACGCGAGGTTCACGTGTCACGCTCCGGACGCAGCATCCTGATGTAGCCCACCGAGAAGATCGCGCCGACGACGATCATGACGACCGCGATGGCCGAGCCGTAGCCGATCTGCTGGAACTTGAACGCCTCTTGATAGGCGAAGACCGGCAGGGTCGAGCTGGCCATGCCCGGGCCGCCCTTCGTCATCACCCAGATGAGCGTGAACACGGCGAGCGTCTGCAGCGTGATGAGCATGAGGTTCGTCGCGATCGACGAGCGGATCATCGGCAGCGTCACCCACCAGAGCCGCTTCGCACCGCCCGCGCCGTCGACGATCGCCGCTTCGGTGATCTCGGGCGGCACGTCGTTGAGGGCGGCCTCGTACACGAGCATCGAGAAGGCGGTGCCGCGCCACACGTTCGCGAGGATCACGGCGAGCATCGGGAAGTCGAACAGCCAGTTGGGGCCGGCGATACCGATCGCGGCGAGCAGCTGGTTGAGGGTGCCGTCGTCGGCGAAGTACGCGTACGCGGCGAACGCCGCGACGATCTCGGGCAGCACCCACGCCGCGACCACGGCCGTGCCGACGACGGCGCGCACGACGCGGTTCGCCCGCGTCATGAGGATCGCGAGCCCGAGGCCGATGAGGTTCTGGCCGATCACGGCCGAGCCGAGCACGAAGACGAATGTGAGCAGCAGCGACAGCGGGAACGCGCGGTCGGTGAAGAGGTCGACGTAGTTGTCGAGTCCGACCCACTGGGGGTCGCGCGCCGCGCGACCGGTCAGCGCGGTGTTCGTGAACGAGACGTAGAATGCCCAGACGACCGGGCCCACCATGAAGAGGGCGAGCAGCACGATCGACGGGGCGACCGGCAGCAGGCGCACGAGCGCCCGCCGGCCGTGCCGAGGCGGTTGCCGGCCGACGCGGAAGTTCGGGTCATCCCGCGTCGGCCGGCCGCCATCGATCGGCGGCGATGAGACCGCGACCATGCTCCTAGCCGGTCACGTTGTCTTCGCCGACGATTCCGACCACCGCCTCGTCATAGGCGGCGGCCGCCTCTTCCGGCGTCATCTGCCCCGTCATGACGGCCTCGGTGGCCGCCTGAATCTCAGCCGAGATCTGGGGATAGTCGGCAGTCGCCGGCCGGAAGTGCGTGGAGGTCACCAGGTCGGTGAAGAACCCGATGAAGGGGTTCGCCTCGAGGTACGCCGGGTCTTCGGCGACGTCGGTGCGCACCGCGATCTGCGAGTTCGCGATGTTGTAGTCGAGCGCGTTCTCCTTGTCGAGCGCCATCGCGAGGAAGTCGAACGCCGCGTCGGGGTTGCCGCTGTTCGCGCCGACCGCGAGGGTCCAGCCGCCGGAGAGGCTGACCGCGCCGTCGCCCTGGCCGTTCTGCGTCGGGAAGGCCGCGACGCCGATGTCGTCGACGTACTCGGGCCAGGCGTACTGGCCGCCCTCCATCCAGAACGACGGCGACCAGGAGCCCTCGATCGTGCCGCCGATCTGGCCGTTCGGGAACCACTCGCCGAACAGCTTCTGCCACATCGAGCCGTCGAGCGCGACGTCGGGAGCGGGCGCGAGGCCCTCGGAGTACAGCGTCTCGATGAAGGCCAGCGAGTCGACGAAGCCCTGCGAGCCCGTGACCCACTTCTTCTCGTCGGCGTCGTAGAGCTCGTCGTCGGTGCCGTACATCAGCATGCCGAAGCCCTGCATGACCGAGCCCTCGCCGGCGGGCTTGCCCGAGTAGACGTTGAACGCGACCTTGTCGGGCGAGGCGGCGTGCACCTTGCGGGCGGTGTCGAGGATCTCCTCCCACGACTTCGGCTCCCACGGCAGGGCGACGCCGGCCTCTTCGAGCACCGACTTCGAGTACCAGATGCCGCGCGTGTCGGTGCCGAGCGGCACCGCGTAGACGCTGCCGTCGTCGGCGCGGCCCGCCTCTTTCGCGCCCTCGTTGAACTGCGACCAGTCGCTCCAGTCGGCGAGGTACTCGTCGAGGTTCAGGAGGTAGCCGGCGTCGACGTCGCTGCGCACCTTGAACGTGTCCTCGTAGAAGACGTCGGGTGCCGTGTCGGGGCTCTGCTGCATGAGCGCGAGCTTCGTGCCGTAGTCGGCCTCGTCGGCGACGATCGGCTCGAGCGAGACCGTGATGCCCGGGTTCGCCTTCTCGAACTCGGGCTTCACCTTCTTGAAGAGGTCGTCGAGCGCGACGAACGCGTCGGTCTTCTGGTAGACGATGCGGATCGTGTCGTCGTCACCGCCGCCCGAGTCGGCACTGCAGCCGACGAGGGCGACGGTCGCGGCGGTGACGACCGCGAAGGCGAGGGTGGCGCGGGTGCGGTGCATGGTCTCGTGCTCCTTTGCTCGAGTGCTTGCAGGCGGTTCGGGCGTTGTCGGGTGGTGCGCGTGATGGTGCTGACCCGCTGGGGCATCGGGACTCATGTGGGCGTGCGGAAGCGACACGCCCCGTGGAGACCGTCGGCTCCCCCGAACCGCGCTCCGCGGGGCGTTCGCGTTCCCCACCTGCACATAGTAAATCGAATGGAGTTAGTCGGCAAGGGGCAATTTGTCCGGTGACGTTTGGGTCCGAGACGCGTCGCCGCGCCGCGGCGGCGCTCCTCAACCAGCTGGTGGATGCCGCCCCTCCGTCGGGGCGCCCCTCACCCCACTCGCGTCTACCCGAGCAGCAGCCGGGTCGCCGAGGGCGTGAAGCTGCGCTCGAGCACGAGGCTCGCCGCGCCGATCGCCGCGACGTCGTCGCCCACTCCGGTGCCCGCGACCTCGATCCTTCGCAGCGCCGCCGTCGCGCTGTACTCGTCGAGGCGCGGCGGAATGCGCTCGAGGTACCGCGCCTCGAGGCGCGCCCAGAACGGCCCGCCGAAGACGACGCGGTCGACGTCGAGCAGGTTGGTGAGCACGGCGACGGTGCGGGCCGTGCGGTCGGCTGCGCGATCGAGGATGGCAGCCGCCGAGGCATCCCCAGCGGCCGCGGCTTCGCAGAGCAGGTCGAACTGGGCGTCGATCTCGCGGGGCGTCTCATGCGGGGCGGGCGCGAGCACGCCCGCGTCTTCGGCCTCGTCGACCATCGCCTGCGGCGTGATGGTGACCGCGATGCAGCCGCGCTGGCCGCAGAAGCACGGCGGCCCGTCGGGATCGGCGACGATGTGGCCGATCTCGCCCGCGTTGCCCGAGACGCCGCGCATGAGCTCGTCGTCGAGCACGAGGCCCGCTCCGATGCCGGTGCCGATGTAGAAGAAGACGAACGATCCGGTGCCGCTCTCGCCACCGACCCACGTCTCGGCGACGGCGGCCGCCGTCACGTCCTTGTCGACGAGTACAGGCAGGCCGGTCGACCGCTCGAGCGCGTCGCGCAGGGGCACGCGGTGCCAGCCGTGCAGGTTCGGCGGGTCGACGATCGTGCCGCGCTCCTGGTCGATGGGGCCGGGGGCGGCGAGCCCGAGGCCGACGATCTTCTCGCGGGCGATTCCGGAGTCGGCGACGAGCTGCTCGAACCGGTCGTCGATGCGGGCCATCACGTGATCGGGGTCGGCGGCCTTCGGCGTCTTCAGCCGGCTGTGCGCGACGACCCGGCCGGTGAGGTCGAGCAGCACGAAGGTCATGACTGCGGGGTCGATGTGCACGCCGGCGGCGTAGAGCCCATCGGGGTTCAGCCGCAGGATCGTGCGCGGCTTGCCGAGCCCCGCCGCGCTCGTCTTGCCCGCCTCGACGATGAGCGCGTCGTCGAGCAGGCGACGGGCGATGTTGCTGACGGTCTGCGTCGAGAGGCCGGTCATCTCGACGAGTTCGACGCGGCTGCGACCCTCGGGCGCGCGGCGGATCGCATCGAAGATGACCGAGCGGTTGAAGTCGCCCATGCGCGGCAGGTTGGTACCGCGGCGGGCGGCTGGGGCGGTTGCCTGCGGCTGCGCCGGCGAAGCCGGGTCGGATAGCGTGGGTGTCGGAGCCTGTGCCATCTCGTGCCCCCTCCCCACGGGTTCGCTGCATCGCGAACCGCCTCCTCCGAGTTTGTCACATCGATGGAGAAATTGGGAGGGAGCGCTCTCACTATCTCACCCGGTCGGTCGAGCAGGCGCGCAGCGCCGTATCGAGACCACCCGGTCGTGGTCTCGATACGCTCCTTCGTCGCTCCTCGACCGACAGAGCGCGCAGCGCCGCCTATTGCTCGCCGAGCAGCATGCCGCGTTCGGTCGTCTGCCGACGCAGCGCGTCGAGGTACTCGGCGTACGCCTTCTTCGTCTTCGAGTAGCCGATCGCGCCGCCCTTGACCGCGCCGAGCCCGGTCCCCTCGTCGAAGCGCAGCCAGGTGTTGCCGTACTGGTCCACCCCGATGTCGAACGTGAACGAGATGTGGAAGTTCTTGCCCGCCATCGCGCCGAGCAGCATCGTCTTCGAGAAGTCGCCGCGCTCGAGCTTGATGCTGCCCGGGGTCGGCTGCGTCGCCTCGTAGCCGAGGCCGCGCGAGATCTCGATGACGACGGGAACGGTCTGCTGGTCGTTGCCGGAGAGGATCAGCTGGGTCATGGTTCAGGCTCCCTGGTTCGGGTCGGTCGGCGGGACGGGCGGAGCGGGCGGAGCGGGCGGCACCGGAGGGGCAGGCGGCTCCGGTGCGGCCACTGCGGGCGGCGCGGCCGGAGGGTACGCGGCCGGCTGCGGCGGATACGGCTGCGCCTGCGCCGGGGGCGCACCGGGGTAGGGCTGCGCCTGCGCCGCGCCGGGATACGGCTGTGCCTGCGGCGGGTAGGGGTAGTACCCGGCCTCGGGCAGCCACGCGGCCGGCCCGCGCCAGGGCTCGGTGCGTCCGTAGCCCATGAGCGCACCCCAGATGAGCGGCAGGAAGACGTACAGCACCGTCCAGCCGGCCGATCGACCGAAGCCCTTGTTGATGCGGTTGACGGCCATGATCAGGAACACGAGCGCGACGATGTTGCCGAACGGCACGAACGAGAGCAGCGCGATCCAGCCCTGGAATCCGGCGATCTCGAGCACGCGCCACGAGCTGTACACCGGCACCCAGGCCGGCCATCCCTCGTTGCCGGTCTTGACGAAGACCTTCGAGAGGAAGATCGCCATGAGCACGTAGGTCGCGATCGCGAAGACGAAGAGCAGGCCGTAGAAGAGCATGAGCGGCACGAAGACGGCGAACACGTCACCGGGGTTCGCCTGCGACTCGGTCAGGAACATCTCGGTCACTCCACGGATTCGGCCGGCACGACACCGACGGTCAAGAGGTCGGTCGCGGCGGCGACGGTCTCGGGCAGCTGCTCGGCCGCGTCGCACTCGGCCGAGATGATCACGGCCTCGCCGACATCGGTGATGCTGCGCGCGATCACGGTGTAGTACCGGTCGCCCTCGAGGTCGATCGCGACGGCATCGGCGACGCCGGTCTCGACGCCGTCGCCCGAGACGAGCGCGACGTCGTACGCGTTCGCCCGGTCGACCGTCGTGCCGAAGGTGGAGTCGATGAGCGTGAGGCTCGCCGACCGGTCGTCTTCGCCGGTGAGGTCGGAGCCGTCGCTGCCGTTCGTGTACCAGACCGAGCAGCCGGTGGCGGCGTTGTCGTACGTCATCGACGTGCCGTCGCTCTCGCCCGCGGTCCACGCGTCGTCGCCGGGGAAGCTCGAGGCGAGCGCCAGGTAGGCGTCGCCGTCGAGGTCGACGTCCCACGGCAGGTCGATCGGCACGTAGCCCGCGGCGAGCGGGTCCTCCGCGAGCGGGTCGCTGCTCGACCACTCGTCGTCATAGACGTCGTCGACGGTCGAGGGCAGCTGCGCGAGCGCGACGATCATCCAGATCGCGAGCAGCGGGATCATCACGATCGGCAGCGCCGACACGATGATCGCCGCGGTGAGCGCCCCCGCGAATCCCTTCGGGCGCTCAGCACCGGGAGCCGGCTGACCGGGCTCGCCCGGCACGGGCGGCTGCGCGGCGGGCGGTTGCGCCGGCGGCTGGGGTACCGGGGGCACCGGCGCGGACGGGTCGAACGTCACGAGTCCTCCAACGGATTCCGTGCCGGACAGGGCACTGGGATCAGATGCTACTGTCCACCGCCCACTTGCACGATGGGGACCCCTGCCCTTCTCCAACCTCGTCGGTTGAGTAGCGCCGCCGCAGGCGACGCGTATCGAGCCCCCCGGTGCGATAGGGGGCTTGGTTTCGATACGCGTCGTCGCTCCGCGCCGGCGCTGCTCAACCGGCGGAGGTGATGCGCTTCGCCTTCGCGAGGTTGGCGGCGAGCTCGTCGCGGGTCTGCGCGCCGGACTCGTAGGCGGGCTGGTCGCGCTCGACCCGCCAGCTCTCGTCGAGCGGCCCGACGTTCACGGTGTCGAAGCCGAACTCGTCGTAGAGCGAGGTGACGAAGGCCGCGGCATCCTCGTGGTCGCTCGCCGTCGCGAGCGCGCGGCGGGCCGGGTCGCCGGCCGGGCGACCGTCGGTCGTGATATCGGCGGCCGTGATGTGGTTGAAGCCCTTCGCGACGTGGCTCGTCGCGAGGTGCTTCTGCAGCATGCCGGTGACGGTGTCGCGGCCCTCGTCGAGGGCGGGCACGTGGCCGTCGCGCTCCCAGTAGTAGTTGTCGGTGTCGATGACGATCTTGCCCGCGAGCGGCTCGACCGGAATCGACCCGTATGCCTTGAACGGCACCGTGACGACGGCGATGTCGGCGGCGGTCGCGGCTTCGGCTGCGGTGGCGGCGCGGGCGTGCGGGCCGAGCTCGGCGATGAGCCCCTCGAGCGTCTCAGGTCCGCGGGAGTTCGCGATCACCACCTCGTATCCGCTCTTGACGGCCGCGCGGGCGACCTGGCTGCCGATGTGTCCTGCACCGATGATTCCGAGGGTGGTCATGGTGAGTGCAACGCCCACGCGCGCGGGTTGTTCCCGTGGCTTCGATACGGGCCGCCGCTCCGTATCGCCCCTACTCAACCGACGGCTGCGGTCGTAGGCTGACCGCATGGCTGCCGCTCTGGGGGATCCGGTTCGTCACGCACTCGAGTCGGTGCTCGACGCCGTGCGAGATCGCGCCGACGGGGCGGTCGCGTCGTACATTCCCGAGCTCGCGAAGGTCGAGCCCGACCAGCTCGGTGCGGCGCTCGCGAGCACGCACGGGGTGGTGCACGAGGCGGGCGACGTCGAGGCGGAGTTCACGATCCAGTCGGTGTCGAAGCCGTTCGTGTTCGCGCTCGCGGTCGACGCGCGGGGGCTCGACGAGGTGCGCACGCACGTCGACCTGGAACCGAGCGGCGAACCGTTCAACGCGATCAGCCTCGACGAGGCATCCGGCCGCCCTCGCAACCCGATGATCAACGCGGGCGCCATCGTCATGACCTCGCTCATGGCGGGCGACACCGCCGACGAGAAGTTCGCCGCCGTGCTCGCGGGCATCGAGCGGTTCGCGGGCCGCGACCTGCGGGTCGATGAGGACGTGTACTCGTCGGAGGCCACGACCGGCGACCGCAATCGCGCGCTCGCCTACCTGACCCGCTCGGCAGGCACCCTCGGGTCGGCGGTCGACGTGGCGACGCTCGCGTACTTCCGCCAGTGCTCGATCTCGGTCAACGCCCGCGACCTCGCGATCATGGCGGCGACGCTCGCGACCGGCGGCGTGAACCCCGTGACGGGCGAGCGCGTCATCAGCGAGGATGCCGCGCGCTGGACCACCGCGGTCATGACGAGCTGCGGCATGTACGACGAGTCGGGCGACTGGATGGTGCGGGTCGGCCTGCCCGCGAAGAGCGGCGTCGGCGGCGGCATCGCGGCCGTGCAGCCCGGGCAGTTCGGCATCGGCACGTTCAGCCCGCGCCTCGACGCGCGCGGCAACAGCGTGCGCGGCGTCGCGACGCTCGAGCTGCTGTCGCAGCGGCACGGCCTGCACATGCTGCAGCACCACGGGGCGCCGCTGTCGCCGATCGCGTCGCTCTCGCGCGACGGATCGGACGGCTCGGGCGACACGGTCGCGATGCTGCGCGGCGAGATCCTCTTCTCGGAGGCCGAGGAGATCGTGAGCCGCCTCGCTCCCCTGGTGGGCGATCATGGATGCCTCGTGCTCGACTTCACCGCGGTGACGAGGGTGGCCGCGGGCTCGCGCAAGATCTTCAGCGCCCTGCCCGAGACGATGGGCCGGCTCGACGACGGCCGCCCGCGCGTCGAGGTGCGCGACCCCGACGGGGTGCTCGCCGGCCCCGCCGCCGGTTGACGAGCGCCCGACGAAGTCGGACGCGTATCGAAGACCGCCCCGAACAAACTCAGGACGCGGGAATGAGCTTCACCGCGAGAAGCTCGTCGACCTCGGCGCGCATCGCGGGCACCAGTGCTTCGTCGTCGCACTCGATCGAGTAGCTCACGCCTTCACCGGTGCTCGGAAACGCCCGCGCGACGACGACCCCTGGGCCGAAGGGCGCAGGCATGTCGACGGCGACGGCGTCCACGATGCCGGACTGCACTCCGTCGCCGACGCCGACCATCCGGGTGTCGTGGACGTCGCCTGCGGGAACGTCGAAGTAGACGGACGATCTGAGGAGGTCGACGCTGGCGACTCGATCGCCATGCGTGGCGTCGATGCCGGTCAACGGCTGGTTCCCGAACGCGACGCGGCATCCGTTCTCACGGTGCTCGTACTCTCCCGATGTTCCGGCGCTCCCGATCTCCCGCCAGTCCGGCGAGCTGGGGAACGAGTTCTCGATCCAGGTGTACGCCTCACCGCCGAGCTGCACGTCCCACGGAAGGTCCCGGGGGACGATCACGGGTGACAGGGGCGGCGTTGACTGCTCGGTCGCCATCGGCGTCGGCTCCGCCGGCGTCGGCGGCGCCTCAGCGGCGGGCTTCGCGTCGGGAGATGCCCCCGGGAGCACCGAGGTGAGCGCGATCTGAAGGAGGTCGTCGACCTCGCCGCGAGCCGCATCGAGTTGCACCTCGTCGGGACATTCGACCGTGTAGACGACGCCCTCGCCGATGCTCGGGAACGCCCGGGCCACCGCAACGCCCGACCAGCCGCCCTCGCTCAGGTCGACTTCGACCGCATCGGCCCGGCCCGGTCGTGTGCCGTCGGCCCTGATGGTCGCGATGGAGCCGTCGGCCACGTCGGCGTCGGCGGGCTGGAGTTCGAGCGCGTAGCCGAGCAGTCCGACGCTCGCGACCCGGTCGCCGTGGGTCACGTCGATGGCTTCGAGAGGTCCGTTCGCGAACCAGACGAAGCATCCGGTCTCGAGGTTCTCGTACGCGATGTTCGTGAAGTTGTAGTCCGGCTCGTTCGCGTCGCCCGTCTGCTCCCACGCAGGATCGGTGGGAAACGAGTCGACCATCCAGGTGTAGGCGTCGCCCCCCAGTCGCACATCCCAGGGCAGGTCGTCGGGGATCACGGCGGCGAGCGGGCTGGCCGGCCCCTCGGCCTCGACGGGCATGACGGGCCCGGCGGCCGCGCCGGTGGACGCGGTCGATTCGGCGACGACGATGGCCGCCGCCCAGCTGATGACTCCGACGAACCCGAGCACGGGCAGCGTGGAGACGATGATCGCCGCGGCGAGCGCGCCGCCGAGCCCCTTCGGGCGGGCCGGCCGCTGCGGGGCCGACGTGGGGGTTCCGGGCGGCGGGTACGTGGGGTACGGCTGGATGAGCGGCGCTTGAGACGCGGGCGGACGCGGAGGCAGGTCGGGCGGCTGCCAGGCCGACTGCTGCGGTGGAGTCGGGTCGTCGGTCACGGGGTTCTCATTCGGGTCGGAGCGTGGGTCGCTGAGGATCGATCGTAACCGTCCCGCCGGGTTCGAAGCGCTCGAAGAACGGGCACGGGTATCGAGGCCCGAGCCGCAGCCGGCTCGACCCGACGACCGGCGGCGGGGAGTCACCGTCGCGGGGCCTGTGGACAAGTGGACTTGTGACCGCCAAGGGTGTGGAAATGTGGAATTGTGGCTTGCCCACGTGTGGTGATGTGGTCATGTGGCCGCCCGCACGGAGGCGCTCGTCCAGCGCCGATCTGCGCGCACTGCTGTCACCGGCCACGGCGTCCCTGCCGGGCTGCGTGACGAGCGTCCAGCGCGCCGAGGCGGTGGCGGATGGTGAGCAGCAGTGCGGCGACGCGGTCGCGATGGTGCGGCTCGAGGTCATCGGCGGCCTCGAGGACGGCGGCCTTCTGGGCGAGCGAGCGGATGCGGCCGACGAGGTCGCGTCGCCAGTCCTGGTACAGCTCGTCGGGGCGGGAGGCGAGCCGCTCGAAGCGGTCGTCGATGAGGGCGAGGCGGAGTTCGAGCCCCTTGACGTCGGCGGCGAACCGGGTCAGGTCGGCGCGGCGACGCACGGTCGCGGCCTGGCGGGCCTCGGTTGCGGCGAGCTCCGCAGCGGTGGTGGTCGGGCGGGCGGGTGCCGACGTCGGCACCGTGCGGGAAGAGTCGAACCCCATGGTCGTCTCCTGAAGTGACTCCGGGCTCAGCCGAAGATCACGACGCTAGACGGGGCCTCCGACATTCGGGTCGAGGTTGGCAACGGGTGCTTGCGTTCGGTACGCGTCGCCGCTTCGCGTCGGCGCTCCTCGACCAGCGGGCGGGGTGGGGGTTCACAGCGCCGCGCGACCTCACGAGAATCGGACCATGGCGATGGGCTGGTTCAAGCGGGGGTGGCTGACGTTCATCCAGCACACGCTCAACCGGCTCACGCTGTGGATGGCGCGGCGCGGCGCGGGTCCGTTCGCGCTCATCCGGACCACGGGGCGCAAGAGCGGCCGTGCCTACGAGACGCCGCTCGTGCTCGCCCGCGTGCCCGAGGGGTTCGTCGCTGAGCTCACCTACGGGCCCGAGGTGAACTGGTACCGCAACGTCGTCGCCGCGAACCGGGCGACGGTCGTGTGGAAGGGGCGCGAATTCGAGGTCGTCGGCATCGAGCCGATCGAGACCTCGGCGGGCCTGCGCGCCTTCGGCCCGGCGAGGTCGTGGTTGCTGAAGCTGCTGCGGCGGCACGAGTTCCGGCTGCTGCGCGAGTCGAGGTCCGAGCCTGGTTCGCGGACTGGTGGCGGCGAGGCATCCGCGTCGTCGTGAAACGCCGCGCCGCGGCATCCGGTTCGTGGTCGTGAACCGGATGCCGCGGTCAGTGCGCCGCGTGCAGGTGCAGGCGGTGGGCGAGGCTGTGCAGGCGCCCGCCGCGCGACCCGCGCTCGGCGCGCTCGACGGCGTGGCGCTCGCCCTCGGTGCGGCGGCGCTCGTTCGCGGCGGCCGCGACCTCGGCGTCGTTGCGGTTGATGGTGGTGGCGATGAAGCCGGCTGCGAGGTCCATGGTTCCGATCCCTTTCGGATGCTTCGCGGCCGTCGTTCCGGCCGCCTGAGACCAGATTCGTCGCTGAGGTACCGGGGTCGTATCGGGCGTGTGCCGCATCTTCACCGAGGCGCCGCCCGAGGTCTGCGTCTGAGGTACCTCAGGCCTCGCTGAGGTACCTCAGATCGGGCCGAGAACGGGCGCGACATCCCCTCGCCGCACGCGTGGCAGGTCGGTACCCTGAAAGGTGGAACCGGACCGGAAGGTGGTGAGTTCCATGGATGCGACGAAGCAGTGGAGCGTCACCGTCGACATCGACGAAGAAGAGAACACCACGATGGCTGAGGCCACGGTGCGCACCCCCACGGGTCGGGAGGTGACCGGCGTCGGCAAGGCGGACCGCAACCCGCTCGATCCGAACGTGCCCGCGATCGGCGACGAGCTCGCGGTCGCACGCGCGCTGCGCGACCTCGCCGAGCGGCTGCTGCACACGACCGAGAAGGACATCTCGAGCATCACCGGGCAGCCGTCGCACGTGCATCGCTAGCGCACGTCGGCAGCGACCACTGGCCGCGCTCCCCCGCACGCGCTAGCCTCACGCGCATGACCTGGATGCACGGCACCACCTCCGCCGGCGTGCCCTACACCGCCCGTTCAGCGACGCACCCCGAGGCGCCGATCGTCGTCGGCTGGCACCTGCTCGACCCGCCGTCGACGCCCGCCGCGCTGGCCGCCGCGCTGCCGCTCGACGGCCTCGACGCGCACGTGATCTATCTCGGCCTGCCGCTCAGCGGCGAGCGCGCGCCGTACGCCGACTTCGAGGAGTTCCTCACGAGCGGCATCGACATGGTGACCGAGTACTTCGGACCGATGCACGAGCAGGCGCTCGAGGAGTTTCCGGCGGCGCTCGCCGAACTTCGCGGGGTGCTCGGTGCGTCGGATGCCTCGGCGCTGGCCGTGCTCGGCGGGTCAGCGGGCGCGTCGGTGACCGCCGAGGTGTTCGCGACGCATGCGGCTTCGCACGGCATCGCGGCGTGCGTGCTCATGAACCCGCTGTTGCGGCTGCGCCCGATGATCGACGCGATGGCCGAGTTCCTGCCGGAGCCCTACGCGTGGACGCCGGACTCGGATGCCGTCGCCGCTCGCATGGACTTCGTCGCGCGGGCCGGCGAGCTCGCGGCTGCCGGCGGGTCGCTGCTCATCATCGAGGGCGCCGACGACGAGCCGCCGTTCATCGATACGACGCGCGAGTTCGAGCGCCTCGGCATCGGCGAGGTGCGCTACGTCGACGGCGTCGCGCACGCGCTCGCCGCCTGGCCCGAGGATGCCGCGGCCGAGCGCACCGAGGCGGCGAAGCGCTACGACGCGATCGCGGTCGAGTGGCTCGCCGCGATCCTCGCGGACTAGTGCCACCGCACGGTGTCGAAATCGTGATCTTGGAGCTTCGCAGGATCCCTTAGAGTTGCACGCGATCCGGCGGAGAGAACCGTCCGGATCGCACGCCGTGTCGACGAAGATCCGCGAGGAAGCCAACGATGACCAACAACGCCCCCACTACCTCCACCCCGGCCGGCTGGTACCCGGCGCCCGACGGATCGTCGGAGTCGTGGTGGTGGGACGGCGCACGGTGGACACAGCCGCAGCCGCAGCAGGCCCGCCTGCAGCCCGACCAGCGACCGGGTGCGGTGAAGACCATCTCGAAGCTCGCGCTGGTCACCCAGGTGCTCCTGATCGTCTGCGTCGTCCTGTCGCTCGCCACCATCGGCGTCGAGGCATTCGGCATCCTCGCGGTCGCCGACTTCCTCAGCGGCGACGACACGACCCTCGACCGGTTCGACCTGTACGACCAGGGCACGTTCGTGGTCAGCATTCTGTCGTCGGTCTTCCTCATCACCACCGGCGTGATCTGGGTGATCTGGCAGTACCGCGTCGCCAAACAGGTCATCGGCCAGACGCGCCGCGCACCGGGCTGGCACGCCGGAGCCTGGTTCGTGCCCGTCATCAGCCTCTGGTTCCCGTACCAGAACATCTCGGACCTCTGGCGAGCCGTCGGGCGAACCCGACCCTCTTGGCAGATCGCCTGGTGGTTGCTCTGGGTCGTCAGCAACTACGTCATCCAGGCTTCGACCCGTCTCTACCTGGCCGCCGAGGATCTCGAAACGTTGCGTGTCGCGATGTGGCTGAGCCTCGCAGGCGAGGTGCTCCTCGTGGCGGCCGCACCGATGGCGTGGCTCGTCGTGCGCGGAATCACCCGTGGCATCGTGCAGCGCGCCGCCGAGCCTGTGCACTCGCTCGCGGCCTGACGACCGCACCGCAACGAATTCGGGAGGCGGGGTGAGCGGCGACGCGCTCACCCCGCCCGCCAGAACTCCAGCTCGCTGATCGACGTGTCGTAGGCGCCTTCGTCGCCGGCACCCGACCACGTGGTCCTGATGGTGAGGGTGACGTGATCGGTCGAGCCCGGCACGACGCCCAAGCGGCGGAACCGCTGGAACGACCCCGCACCGGCATCGCCCAGCACCGACACCCGCGTGCCCTGCGCGGTCGCGACCTCGAGCTGCCGCGCCCGCGAGTTCTCGCGGTACAGCGCGTAGGTCTTCGCATACCCGTTCACGATGCAGATCATGCGCAAGTCGGTGCCCGGCTCGAGCGCGACCTCGATCCACTCCCCTCGACCGGTACCGTCGGCGCCCTCCGCCCACGCGGTGCCCGCATCGCCGTCGATCGCGTCTCCGGCCGGATGCCCGTGCTCAGCGTCGACCGCCATCGGGTCGCTCTGCATGTGGCCCGACGCCTCGACGGCGATCGGCGTCGCGATCACCAGATCGTCCGGATCGTCGCAGCTCGGCTCTGACAGCCACGTCTCGCGCACCACGGGGGTCAGCCACAGCAGCAGACTCGTGACGACCCCGGCGACGACACCCGCGACGACGCCGACGAGCGTCTGCGTGCCGAGCCCTGCCCACCGGTCACGGCGCGCGGCGGGTTCGGCGACCCCCTCGCTGGTGCTGTTGTGCTCGCCCGCCATGCCGACTCCCCCGTCGACTTCAGACATTAGGGATGTCGCGGACCCGCCGAAACCCCCATGTGCGGTGCGTTGGGCGCGAGCCTCAGATCCACCCCTGCTGCCACGCCTTCTCGGCGGCCTCGTGGCGCGAGGTCGCGTCGAGCTTCGTCATCGCCGACGAGAGGTAGTTGCGCACGGTGCCCTGCGCGAGGTGCAGGCGCTCGGCGATCTGCTGCACGCTCATGGTCGACCGGCTGAAGCGCAGCGCGTCGAGCTCGCGGTCGGTGAGCGGGCAGCGTTCGGCGGTGAGGGCGGCGGCGGCGATCTCGGGGTCGATGTAGCGGCGGCCGGCGGCGACGTCGCGGATGACGTGCGCGAGCTCCTCGGCCGGGGTCGATTTCGGCACGAAGCCCGACACCTTCGTCGCGAGCGCCCGCCGCAGCACGCCCGGGCGGGCGTGCCGGGTGACGATGACGACCCGCGTCGAGACCTGCGCGAGGATGCGTGCGGCCGCCTCGATGCCGTCGGCCTCGGGCATCTCGAGGTCGAGCAGGCACACGTCGGGACGCTCCGCGATCGCCTGCTCGACGGCGGCGACACCGTTGTCGGCACTCGCGACGACCTCGATGTCGGGCTCGAGGTTCAGCAGGGCGACGAGCGCGCCGCGAATGAGGTGCTCGTCGTCGGCGATCATGAGGCGGATGCCTCGGGCCGCGTCGTGCTCGGCCACGCCGGCCTCGTCCGCCGCAGCGCTGGTGCCACTCATGCCGCTCACGCCGCGACCCCCGCTCGCACCGGAACCGCGGCGGTGAGCTCGAAGGTGCCGGCCGAGGTATCCTCGTGGTGCTCGAGGCTGCCGCCGACGGTGGCGAGCCGCTCGCGCAGGCCCGCGAGTCCCGACCCGGGCGCTCGCGACCCGGTGGTGCGAGCGGTGGACGGCGCCGAGACATCCGTGGTCGTGATGCCGTCGTTCGCGATGCGCAGCTCGCAGCGCTCGCCCGTCGTGGCGAGCGCGATGGTGACGCTCGTCGCCTCGCTGTGGCGCAGGATGTTCGTCGTCGCCTCGCGCACGACCGAGGCGAGCGCGCTCTGCGCGGCGGCATCCGACGGAAGCGGGCCGAGCCGCAGCTCGCACGCGGCGCCCGAGGCCGTGAGCACCTCGCGGGCGTTCTCGAGCTCGTCGTCGAAGGCGACCTGGCGGTAGCCGGCGACGAGCGAGCGGGTCTCTTCGAGGGCCTCCTTCGCGATCATGCGGGTCTCGTGCACGAGCTCGCGCGCGGCGGCCGGGTCGCGCTCGAGCAGGCGCTCGGCGAGCTCGGACTTCAGCGAGATGACCTGCAGGTGGTGCCCCTGGATGTCGTGCAGGTCGCTGGCGAAGCGCAGCCGCTCCTGCGTGACGGCGAGCTCGGCGGCCGTGCGCCGGTTGCGGTCGAGCTGCACGACGACCTCCCACCACCAGAGGCTCGTGAGCAGCATGATCGGCAGCATCACGGCGAAGAGGCCGATCATGAAGGTGTTCGAGCTCTGCGGGCCGTCGGGTGCGCCGTTCAGAGAGGTGAGGATCGCGACGTGCGCCACCGTCAGGATGAGGGCTGCGAGCAGTACGAGTCGCCGCGGGGTCTTCGGCAGCAGGGCGGCGACGAGGGATGCCGCGGCCCACAGCGGCACGGCCGCGGTGAGCGCCTCGCCGGGGGCTGCCAGGCCGATGAGCCAGACGAGTGCGGCGGGGGCGATGAGGGCTGCCGTCCAGCCGGGGTGGGGCAGTCCGCCGCCGCGTCCGACGCGGAGGAACCAGCAATAGCGGAGCTGAGTGGCCGTGGCGACGAGGGTGAGCACGAGCACCACGATGGCGAGAGCTCGCCCCGTCTCGCCGGTCGAGTAGGGAGCGCCAGCGACCATATCGAGACCACCCCCACCCGCGCTCATCACCGTATCCCCCATCGCGAGCACCACGATCAAATCGAAGAATCCGAAGAAGAACACGATCGACGCGAGCGTGTACAGCCACGTGGTGTGCACGCTGCGGGCGGCTGGTTCGGCAGGCATGGGGCCGAGCCTATGCCAGTGACATTTGTCACGCGGGGCGCGTGCGCTTTCGCACGGGAATGGGTGACGCGGTGGCACTGCCGCGTTTTCGGCGGAATTCGGAGGCTTGATGCATCAGCTCGCTTCCGCGTGCTGGCCCGCTCCGGCGACGCTCGCTCGCCGCGGGCTTCACCGCCGAAAGGACTCATCATGCTCGACGCCCTCCAGGACTTCGCCTCCTCGCTTCCCGACTTCCTCCAGTGGTTCGGGGTGATGCTCATCTCGGCCGTTCCATTCATCGACTCGTATTTCGGCTCGGTCGTCGGCGTACTCATCGGGCTGCCGTCCGCGGTCGCGATCGGCGTCGCCGTGATCGGCAACGTGCTGTCGATGCTCGGGTTCGTATTCGCCGCGAGCGGGGTGCGGTCGAAGGTGGCGGCGGGGAAGGCTGAGGCAGCTGGTGCCGGCTCGGCCTCGTCGGCTGACGTGCCAGGGTCTGACGGCGTCTCGTCGACTCGCCGCGAGAAGGTGCGCCGCGCGTTCGACAGGTACGGCGTCGCCGGCGTGAGTCTGCTCGGCCCGTTCGTGCTGCCGAGCCAGTTCACCTCGGCAGCGATGGTCTCGTTCGGCGCGAGCCGCAACGCCGTGATCGCGTGGCAGATTGTGTCGATCGTGATCTGGGGCGTCTTGGCGGGCGTGGGAGTGTCGTTGGGGGTAGCGCTGGCACGGTAACGCAGGTCAACATTGATGGGCCGCTCGATGGCAGTGAGTGGCGCACGCATGGGTTCGCGTGCGCGCATTCTGGGCCCCCTTACTGCCATCTGAAGGGAGCTACAAGTGGCTATCATCCGATCGTTGAAGCGCGCTTCACACGATGCTCGACCGGACCGTACTCACGTGGACGCTGAATGGGCACTTGTCCCTTCATCTACTGGCGTCATGCTGAAGCTAACTACCTTCGGCTCCGACGATCGGGAGAGCGGCCCAAAGCCGAGTCAGGTCATCACAATCGACTCAACCATCGCAACTGAGCTTGTGCCCGTTCTGCTGAAGTACTTTCCCGAAGCCAAAGGACGCTGATGGGGCGGCGCGTGCCTTACCTCCCAGACGGTTGTAAGAGTGGCAAGCGAGTTCGGAGTCTATGCCCGACCAACAGGAAGAATTCGGGGTGAAGCGATATCGAGACGTTTCGGAGCGGGACCGAGGTTTGGAACACCGAGGTCGTCACCAGTGCTCATGACTTGGTTCGTCCCGCATACTTCGAATCACAGCCGTGGGTCCGCACGTGCGATCCTTCCTCGACTACTCACGGTGCAGGCATCGCATCGCCCATGACACGAACAGTCTGCAACACGTTGCCTCCTACGCAACCCCTTCCTCGTGCGTTGTTGAGTGCCGCTCTTTCGCTCGCAGATTCCTGAGTTGCCGCGAATAGACGTCGAGGTGGGCGGCACGAAGGTCTGGGGATGCGAACGCCTGGTCCATTACGAACAGAGCCCTACACAATTCCATCAGTTCGCTCTCGGGCGAAGCCCCTCGACGGTATGCGTCCTCACACAACGCGCGGAAGAAGTGCGTGAGGACCCAGGTCGGTGTTGCCCGCTCCACAAGAGCTGTCGCCGATACCGCCCAGCCGTCTGATCGCATTAGAAAGAGGAAAAAGAGGGTAGCCGTGGTGCACTCGGGGGTGGCGCTCAACTCATTTCGGCGCAGCGCCTCCCTTAGAGTCGCCTGCAGTTTCGGCGAAATGAGGGTCGACTCGATGCCGCTCAAGACCGTGCCAGCAGGAACCGACCGTGCCAGGAACTCGATCCACTCTCGCCTCGTCTCGTCGTCGGTGTCGGCGCCACCCGAAATCAGACCGCGTGTGAGCGCCTCTTTGACATCCGCGAGCGACGAGTCGGTGCTGAGTGCGGTGATAAGGCGACCCCAGACTTCGAGTGTCTTGGTGAGGAGATCCCGCTTGATATCTAGGCGCTCGACTTGGTCGAGATCACGCAAGACGCTCGACACGAGCCGGAGCGTGCGGTTCATCCGCGCCGTCGCCGACATATCCGCTTTGACGAGCCCAAACGATCCCGGCGAGTCACTCTCTGGAAACTCGAGATCATCCAATGTCGATTCCGCGACAGCCGTGGCCGAATGTGAAGTCTTATTCTCAGGCGCAGTGTTGACAGCAAGGAGCGGGACTCGTTCGTACGGAGAACCCGGCGACGTTTCGTCTTTCAACTCCTCGTCGAGCAGAGGCACGAGCCGTTTCAGAAGGTCTTCATCGGTAGGAGTAAGCGACGCGATCCGTGTGGCGAGGGGCGCGTAGTAGAAGATGTCCTTCACGATGAGTGCACGGAAGTTGGGGTCCACAACCGCCCGTTTCGCCGCGAAAAGTGTGAAGTAGGCGTATCGGCCAAACTCCACCGCGCTGCGATGTCTGCGGAGAATTCGACGCTGAACTAGCAGGTTGAGAACGTCTGATGGGACAGCGCTCCACCCGTACTTGTCCATCACCTCTGCAATCGCCCGCACTGCGTCGTGCTCGGGAAGGCTGGGCTTCTCATCCCGGATCATTGATTCGGCCATGTTCGACAGAATCGCCTGAAGGTCCGAGTCGGTCAGCCCGGTGCCGTCGTGGTGCGGATCACCAACGCCGAGAAGAATGGAGAGATACGCATCAAGCATCTCGGTCTGATCGGTTGCTTCGCGAGCTCCGCCGCGGAGCAACAAGAAGAGGAGTAGTGACACCGTCATCGGAGTACGCTTCAAACCCTCGCCGTCAAGGATTCTCAGCGCCTCGGCGGCTAACTGGCTTCCTCGCCCGGGCGCGAGCTTGTCTGCCAGCGCTGCGATGTCGGATCTGCGCATCCGTCCGACGTACAGGATCCGCGGCTCAACACCGAGGCTGCGAAGTCCCCCAACGATTTCGTCTTCGTTCCCCTGCCCGCAGCCGACGATCTTCACGATCGCGGGTGAGTGAGCGATCTGTGCCAGTACGGCGTCAGCGGCTCGTCGTTTCGTTGGATCGAAATCATCGATCGCTAGAACGTGAGGAGGTAGGACGTCCTTCCGGTCGAAAAGAACCCCAGCGCTCATCGCGGCGGTGGTGACGGCGCTAAGAAGAGGCTCGCGGCGGCTCCGGCAATCGACAAATCGCACAAAGATGGGCGCCGCCGACCCCAACAGTTCCGATGACTGAGTCGCCAGCCACTTGACCGCAGTCGAGAGTCCCGAGCCTTCATCGCCGACAACCACGAAGAAGTCATGGGATTGCACCTCGGCATATCCGTCTAGATGCGCAACCTCGCTCCGGGGCCCGTTCTGCATCCGGTCTCGCACGAAACTTGCGTGAGGGACTGGGAGCAATACGGGCGGAACCACGAGCTCGGCCTGTACTAGATCGCCCCCGCTCGCCTCCACGAGCACCGACTCGGCCGTCATGGATTCCCAGAGGCGATCGCGAGCCTCCTGGACAACATCTCGAGCAAGTCCGGCCCCATTTATGACGAGGTCCGATCGGCTCGGTACGTGGAGCCTGAGGAACGCCGCAAGATCTTCGTACTTCTCGCCGTACACCACCGGCGCTACGTGATCGTTCGCGTGAATCCGAGTCAGTTCCGCATGCTCGCTGAGAAGGCAAAGCCGGTAGTGGATCACCGTCGAGTCGGGAAACTTAGAACGATGCCAGTCAAGGAGCGAAGCGAAATTGGGGTCGCTGAGCCCGGCCCCAAATCCCACGTACACGATCGACTTGAGCGTGGACACCGCTCGTTCGAGCGCCTGAATTGACTCGTGGCTTCCGAACTGTGCGTAGTCCGACTCCGTGAGCACTACCGACGTCGGTGTGCTCCAGATACCGTGGAGGTGACCGATCGCGTCGCTACCGCGAGTTACGACATCCTGGAACGCACGGAGGTCAGTCCAGTCTGCGGACTTGCGGCCCGTGGCGGACTCCAGGAGAGTGTCGTAGTTTGTGGTGAGTATCGGGAAGGGGTACGCGGCCAAAGCGGTCGCAACCCCGTCGTTCTTGATCTGTAGTTCGCCGATGTCCTCTGCCAGCCACCCGTTGAACGCGTGATCACCTCTGGCACGAATCTCCGTTGCAACCATCCCAGCCGCTTGAATCACCGTGTTCGTTGCACCGTAATCCAGCGAGCCGTCGACGAGGGCTCGCCACTGTGTCCCAAGCGAGGGATTCAGAGCCTGTGCGCGATCGGCGCCGCTTCGAATGAGCCCCGCCCACGTAGACGTGGGTGCTCCACCTGACGTGGCGGCAGACACGCCCGAACCTACGATGAACACAACATCGGACTCTGTGACTGCCTGCTCAAAGCTTCGCAATTGCGCCCCCACGTCTTCTTGATCAGCCAACGAGGCTGCGGCGTTAACGGTACAAGGGGACACCGACGGCACTGAAGCGACCATTTGTCCCCACGTCTAGTTAGGGCGGAGCCTCTCCGTCGCCAACGGTCTCTCGTTCCGATTGAGCCCTTGACGGTGGGTGTCGAGCGCAACTTTGAGTTGACTCACGGACGCGTCCACTACTGAGTTCGGCGTCGCAGGATCGAACAGACGAATGGGCCAAGGGCGGACGCTTGCGGGCTCGAGGCCCCTCAATTCAGCGCTGTCGCCGTGACCATTCGTCGCGTACGTAGCCCATCGCTGACGCACGGTCTCCTCGCCGTCTGCCTGCCGGCATACTGGCCTCGGCCCCTCAGATCAGCCACATGCCCGCTCCGATCCCGCAGCATCGAAAGGCGCGGAACACCTTTGCTGGAGGTCTCGCCTCGATTCTCTACGACTCACCAGTTCCGGGCCTGGTCACCGCACTCACGAATGAGCACCACACGGAAGCGAGGCGGGACTGCACGGAGCCATCGCGTGTTCGCGGATTCATCGCGCGTGTACTCGAGAACCTCCGCATCGGTAGAATCCTTGCTCGCGAACACAGGCGTGCCGGACTACCCGTGTCTCCGATGGTTCGATGCCCGCATCGAGCAGAATCGGGCCGAGCGTCGAAAGCCATCGCGGTCCTCTCTCGATCCCTCGCCAAAATCGCAGGGCGCGCTTCATGCTGGTCGAGATCAGTCATCGTGGGCATGCGGAGCTACGACGTCGTCGCTTCGGGCGGTACTTCCTCGAGTTGGTGGCGCTTCCTCGTCAATGCCTGCTCGGCTAGCTGATGCAACTCGGCTCTGAGTCCACTGGCGCCTTTCGCTCGGTAATTCGCGAGCGAATCGCCGTCGAGGAGAACGACCTGGATGGCGGTCGTCTCCGCGGCCCGTCGTGCGAACTTGGAAACAGTCGCAGCGAACGTGCCTGTGGTGACGATGACAACGACCTGCGCCCGCAGCAATGTCGCCATTCCAAGCTCTTTCGCCAGCACTCCGAGGTCGACGGGTGGGGCCTGGTTCTTGCACTGAACGAGCCAGCGAGAGAAGTGCAGGTGCGCACCCTCTGCAACAAGATCGACTTCGGCGCCGCCTGTCTGGGCACTCCGCAGCCGCATATCTGCCGGGATCAGCCCTAGGTCTGCCGCCATGCGCAGAGCCAAGAGCTCGAGCGCGATTCCTTTCACACCGGTGTCGGGTGAGTGCAGATCGTCAAGGATCTCCTGAGTCGCCTTGTGAAGGCTGGCCTGAAGCTCATACGGGACAACGCCCAGATCGAGCCCGGCGATGAGGCCGATTTGAAGCCCCTTCGCCTTATCAGTGAGTTCGATCGCCCCGCTCTTGCTTCCCTGCCCGCCGGCTTTGGTTACAGCGTGAGTCAGGAGTCCAGCTTGTTCCAGGGGCCGCGTGATCTGAGCCGCCACCTGCTTCTCATTGAACTCGACGCCGTACTGGCGGAGGAGCTCGAGGAGTGCCTTCACTGGCATCGCCCCGGGGCTGCCGAGCTCACGTTTGCGCATGATGGTGACGGCAGCGCGCTGCGCTTCCGAAAGCGATTGCCACAATGCAACGTCTCCGGACTGGACACCGACGAGGGCATCGAGTTGGGTCGTCTCAACGACCCAACCGTCCTTGCGGCTGAATGAGATCACTCCAGCCGCCTCCAACCACTGACGCATCTTCGTGTGATCGGTTGTGCCGTTAGAGGTTCTGTACTGCCTCGACCTCAGTTCTTCGAGGACCGAGGCGTTCGTGGCTATGCCGTCGCGACCACGAACATCACCAGCGAACTGCAGCAGTTCCAGGCCGTGGCAGTTCGTCAGGAGGTGCCTAGCGAATGCCTCAACCGGGCTGGACGAATCCCGGATTTCCAGGGCCGCGGCAGAGAGCGTCAGCGGACTCTCTAGTGACTCGAGCAGGCCATAGTTGGCCATACCGCGCAGGACATTATTTGCCCTGTTGTCTTCCTGTCCCGAGGCGGTGGGTGGAATCCACTCCTCCCGAATCCAATCAACCACCACAGTCTTCTCGCCACCGACCTCGGTGATCTTGTCCAGGATCACCTTTAGCGAAGCCGCGTCGCCACCGAGTTGCCCTGGCGTGAACTCCTGCCCGGCTGGCAGTTTCGGCGACTCAGAAATCATGCCGCGATCGCTCCCGTCTGCGCCGAGCGCAGGGATTCAGCGATGCGCTTTCCAAGTGACTCGGCTAGAAGTGGCGGTACTGCGTTTCCAACCTGACGCCACTGTTGCTCGACGTTCCCGCCAAGGAACCATGTGTCTGGGAATGTCTGGATGCGCTTCACCTCTTCGATCCGCAAGATGCGGCTCCGCCAGTGGAATGGCCCCATGTTGTTCGAACGCCGCGCCTGGATCGTCCACGACGGCATGTCGGGGCTGAGCTTGAGTAGAAACGACCAGTACCGCTTGCGCCACTCGAACTGCGGGTTAGGGTGACCGCGTTTCGCAGTGAAAAAGAGGTAGTTGTCCCCTGGCGGGATCTGGACCAGCAAGTCGTGATGCTTCCCACCCGCGTAGTGTCCCTCGTCATCGGCACGCTCTTCGGTGTCGAGATCGCTGATCGCCTCGCCAGCAGTTCGCCACACCGGAAGCTCAGGGTGCTCGACCGACTCGGGCGAGCGGTGCGTTGGCTCGGGGAACTCGAACGAATAGCCGTCCAGCGTGCCCACGATGAAGAACCGCTGACGAATCTGCGGAACCCCGAAGTCCGCGGCATTTAGAACCGCGGTCTTGCAGGTGTAGCCGTACCCCTTGGCTGTCTCGAGGATGTGGTTGAGTGTTTTGGCGTGGGGCTTGAAGGCCATGCCCGCCACGTTCTCGAGTAGGAACATCTTCGGACGCAGCCACCTGAGCGTCTCAAGGTAACCCGAAATTGTGACTTCGCCAACAGGATCGTTCATCGCTCGTGGCTTGTCGGTTCGGTAGAAACGGCTCTTCGAGAACGGGGGACACGGTGGTCCACCGATCAAGAGGTCTGTATCGGCGAGCTCGGGTGCCCCTACCAATTCGTTCACGAGGTCTTGGGAGAAGTCGGCGATGCTGCCATTGAAGAACTTCGCGGTGGGGAAATTGATCGCGTGGCTTTCGGCAGAGAAGGGGTCGGTGTCGACCCCGGCAAGGATTCGGAACCCGGCGTTCTGTAGCCCTAGGTCGAGACCGCCACACCCTGAGAAGAGGCTCACGGCCTTCAGCTGCTCGGCCACTAAGCAGCTACCTTCTTCTCGGTTGCTCCAAGTGACTCAAGTGCTGCCGCGACCATCGCGCGCCCCATGACGGAGGGAACAGCGTTCCCGATCTGCCGCACCTGCTCACGTCGCGGTCCGGCGAATCGATAACCAGCGGGAAAGGCCTGCAGAGCAGCAATTTCCGCAGTCCGTAGTCTGCGTCCGGACCAATGGAACGGGCCAGTCCACGGACCAGGGCTGGCGGGGATGGTCCAAGATGGCCGGTCGGGGTCAAGTTTCAGCAGGAAGTTCCAATAGCGCGTCTCGGTCTCGAACGTTGGTTCGGGGTGCCCAGCCCAAGCAGTATGGAACTTGTAGTTCATCCCGGGCGGAATGTCACGCAAGTGTTCGGCCCACCGGCCCGCGACGATTTCACTTTCCTCTGCGTACTCATCACCTGAGTACGGACGAAGAGCTTCGCCCGAGGTGACCCAGCCCGGCAGCCCACCGTTCCCGTCCTCTGCATGGGTTTGCACGGGCGCGGGAGGCTCGCCATTCTGGGATCCGATCAGGAATACCCTCTGTCGCGTCTGAGCAGCGCCAAAGTTCGTGGCAACGCCGACAACGGTACGAGTGGCGTAGCCAGCAGCCTCTGCGTCGTCGCGGAGAGCCTCAAAAATGGCCTTGTTACGCGGGTGCAAAATACTTGGCACATTCTCGAACACAAACGCATTCGCATCTGATTCTTGGACCAGGCGGAGGAACTCGTGAACCAGCGTGCGACGGCTATCTGGGCGCGCGGATGGCGTCTCCAGCGGTTTTACAGCATCCTCGCCACGGGCCCGGGCGCGTCGATAGGCGGCTTCATCGCCCTTATCGATCCAGTACGCCGCTTTGCTGAACGGCTGGCACGGTGCGCCACCGACGACCACCAGATCCTCGCTGCGACCTAGCCCGGCCGCTTTTCGGAGATCATCGCCGGTGAGCGTCGTCACGTCGCTCTCGAGGACCCCGCCGGCGTGCAGCTTCGGATTCGTGCGAAGCGTCTCGCACGAGTAATAGTCGCTGTCGACAGAGAGCCGCAGATCACCTCCAGCAGCCATAGCGCCGAAGCCAAGACCGCCTGCACCTGCGAAAAGATCGATAACTGGTGTCGCGTCCGTCACTGAGGTTCCTTTCGATGGCAGGGTGCCAGGCCACGATACGAGGAGCCTCGGACATAGACACAAGCTCTGCCTGTCCCCACGATATCTGGGCTCCGTTCAGAGGCCTTCGAATCCCGGGGAGTGTCTTGAACCGCCTTGGTGCCACTCTGCAGAGGTCGCAGCGAGGAGCTTCATAGGGAATCCGAGGCGCGCCGTGTACGAGTCGATGTCAGTGGGGTGGTGGCTTGCCGTTCGGCTCAGACGTTCGAGCCGACATGGATCTTATCGCGCCCAGTCCCAAGAAGTGTTGCCGCCGTCGTACAGTTGCCACCGACGGGAGAGACGCAGAGGCCCCGAGTCCCGTACTACTTCGAGGCCGGGCGACGACCAGCGCTACCACTTCGACGGCGCGATGTTCTGATTCAGGTGGAACACGTTCGCCGGGTCGTAGCGATCCTTCACCGCCGTTAAGCGCGCGAGATGCTCGGGCGCATACGCTCGGCGCACACCCGCCGAGCCCTCGTCACTGAGCGCATTCACATACGCACCGCTCGCGAACGGCTCCATCGCCGCGGCGTACCGACGCGCGCCCGCGACCCGCGCCTCATCATCGGTCGGGTCGACCCACTTCGACGCACACACGAACTCGAACGCCGTGTCCCGGCGCGAGAACGCCGTCTCACCCGGCGCAACATCGGCGATCGCTCCTCCATACGCCTGCAGACTCACATTCGGCAGATCGTCGCCATCACGCGCAAGCACCGCGTCGATGACCTCGTCGCTCAGCTCGCTGAAGTAGTGCCCCTTCCAGTACCGGCGCCATTCGTGCGCCTCGACGTCGTCTTCGCGGGTCTGCAGCTCGAGGTACGTCATCGGCACGATCACCCGTTCGAAGCCGGCATCGACCTCGGCGAGACTCGTCGCGAGGGCGGCGGCCGCGGCCTCGCCGTCGATCGGGTCGCCGACCCAGACGAAGCCGAGCGACAACGTTCCGTCGGAGATCGTCGCGTTGTAGGTCGCTCGCCGGTCGGCTCGGGTGCTCTCGTCGCGCCAGCGACGCATCGCCACTGCGCCGGATGCCACGGGGTAGAGGTACTCGACCGAGAGCACGCCTCCGGGCTCGGGATGCAGCACCAGGTCGAACTCTGTCACGACCCCGAAGTTGCCGCCGCCGCCCCTGAGCGCCCAGAACAGCTCGGGGTGATGGTCGCGATCGACTCGCAGAATCTCGCCGTCGGCGGTCACGATCTCGAACGAGACGACGTTGTCGCACGTGAGTCCGTGCTGGCGGGCGAGCCAGCCCATGCCGCCGCCGAGCGCGAGTCCGCCGATGCCGGTGTGCGACACGTTGCCCGCGGTCGTTGCGAGGCCGTGCGCCTGGGCAGCTCGATCGAGCGCGCCGAGCAGCGCACCACCTTGTACGCGGGCTCGTCGCGCCGCGGCATCCACCTCGACCGACCCCATCGGCCGCAGGTCGATCATCAGCCCGCCGTCGGGCACGGCGTGCCCGACGATGCTGTGCCCGCCGCAGCGCACGCCGATCTCGAGGTCGTTCGCGCGCGCGAAGCGGATCGCCTCGGCGACGTCCTCGGCGCTCGAGCAGGCGACGATGTACCGGGGTCTGCGGTCGACCATCGCGTTCCATACGCGCCGCGCGTCGTCGTAGCCGTCGTCACCTGGTTCGAGCGTCTTCATGCGATCTCCCCCGTTCGCTCCGCGCCCGAGGATGCCGCGGACGGGCGCCGGCGTCAAGAGGCGCCCTCCGTTGAAGCATCGCCACCATGGCGCGGCTCCACGTCACGGGAGCCGAATCATCTTCGACGGAGGGGCCGATCTGGGGCTAGCGCTCGGTTTGCGGCATCGGTTGGATAGCGGACAGCGGGCGACTTTCGCCCAGTGATCGTGAAGATTGACAGCACGAGGAGGTGGCGTCGATGGGGCACTGGTGGTGGCGTTGATGATCAGGAATTGGTACTCCTCGAGCAACTGACCCGAGGATGATCCATTTCACCGACATGAGGGTAGGGCGGGAAATCCGTCCTACTCTCTCTCGTGTCCCCGCTCGGACGGTGGGTTTCGAGACGCTCCTTCGTCGCTCCTCAACCCGCTCAATCTGCCCCATGAAGGCGAACCCACTGAACACGAGTATGAACGCCGGCCCACGTGCGATCAGGGCCGAAGCGCTCTCGAATCGATCAAGAGACGTCGGCGGTTGAAGTGGGCGATGCTGGGTGACGCGGGAGACCGGCGACTAGGACGGTTGATCCGATGAGTCGGCGTTCGTTGGTACCTCACGGATGCCGACTGCGTCCTCGCCCGTCGCTGTCAAGTAGAGACAGAGCCCTTCACTTCCGGGTGTAGTCCAGACCGCATCCCGCTCAACTGACGCCACCGCAGCAATTCCCAGGTACTCGTTGTCGGAATTGAGCAGGTAGGTACCCACAAGACCGAGTTCGATCATCCGCCGAAGAGCAGCGCGAGCCGTCAGTAGGTCGAGGGCGGGAAAAGCCTGCTGGCGGCCAGCCTCGGTGATCACGAAGAACTCGTACAGCAGCTCGGCGACGAAGCCTTCCTCCATGGCGGTGAGGAGGACCTTGCGGTCGGCGACACTACGTGCCAGCCACTGTTCCTCACCTCGCGCCACGGTCCGAGCCTAGGTGACCAGGTCGCAGAGGGTGAGATATCCACATGCGATCCCTAGCCGAGATCAGGACCTGGACTGGCCGCCCTGACCGGATACCGGTTCCTCCGCGGTTGCCCCTACGGCGTCAGTTGTCGGCTCGACTGAGGCCGCTCGATGCCGCGTCACCAAGTACGACCCGAGCAGCACGAGCACGAACCCCACGATCGTCCACACCGTCACCCGCTCCCCCAGCACGACGACGCCGGCGATGATCGCGACGGCCGGGTTCACGTACGTGATGGTCGTCGCCTTGACCGGGCCGATCTCGGCGATGAGGCCGACCATGAGCAGGAAGGCGAGCGCGCTGCAGACCACGGCGAGCACGATCACCGAGACGATGACGGGCGGCGACGGCCAGGCCGTCGGCACGCCGCCCGTGAGCAGCACGAACGGCACGTATGCGATGGCGGCGCCCGCGAGCGAGACGGCCACGATGCCGATGCCGGGCAGGTCGGGCATCCAGCGGGCGAGGATCGCCGGGCCGAGCGCATAACCGACGACGACCACGGCCATCTGGGCGACGGCGAAGAGGTCGGACCCCGCGACATCCAAGCCGACCAGCGCGGCGACGCCGAGCATGCCGAGCGCGATGCCGATCCAGTTCGTGCCCGAGAGGCGCGCCGGCCGCCCCATGAGGAAGGCGATGGCGACGCCCGCGAGCGGCACCGCTGCGAGCAGCAGCCCGGCGGTCGAGCTCGGCAGCGTCTGCTCGGCCGAGCTCAGGAAGTACCACGGCAGCACGATCTCGACGAGGGTGTACGCGAGCATCGGCTTCCACCGGCGCAGCACCGGCCCGACCTCGTGGCGGAACAGCGCGAGCGGCAGCAGCAGGATCGCCGCGAGCCCCGAGCGGGCGAGCACCACCATGCCAGGGTCGAGTTCTGACACGGCGACCTTGATGAACAGATATGGGATGCCCCACGCGATTCCGAGCGCGATGAAGAGGAGCAGTCCGCGGCGAGTCACTTGAACATTCTGCCCGTGACGTCCGACATCGGGGCTGTGCTCGACGGCCGAAGTGGCGCGAGATCGCGCCAACCTGCCCGATCGAATTCACACGTGAACGGGGGTCACGCCACGAAGCCGCCGACCAATAGCGTCGGAGTCCAAGCGGCCGTCAGACCGGTCGGCCGCATCGGGGCGACGACGACGGCAAGGAGGCGGACGCACCGTGACCACGACCCAGCCCGACACATTCACGCTCGCCGCGCGTCAGCCCGCGGCATCCGTGATCGCCGAATGCCTGCGCACGCAGGCGACCGCACCGCCGCGCTCGCCAGTCGCACGGCTGTTCGGGCGCACACCGCTGAGCGCCGAGTCGGAGCCCTGGTACCTCGGTGCGCTCGGCGAACTCGAGGTCGCGCGCCGGCTCGACTCGCTCGGGCCCGACTGGCGGGTGTTCCACTCGGTGCCCGTCGGCCGTGGATCGAGCGACATCGACCACGTCGTCGTCGGCCCGCCCGGCGTCTTCACCATCAACACGAAGCACCACGAGGGCCACGACATCTGGCTCGGCTCGAAGCGCCTGCTCGTCAGTGGGCAGCCCACGGACCACCTGCGCAACGCGAGCTTCGAGGCGAAGCGCGCATCGCAGCTGCTCTCGGCGGCGGCGCACGCCCTCATCGAGGTCACGCCGGTGATCGTGATCGTGGGAGCCCGGCGCATCACCGTGCGCGAACGGCCGGCGACCGTGATCGTGCTGCGCGAACGCAGCCTGATCAAGTGGCTGGGTTCGCGGCCGGCGGCCGTGCCGCCCGACGCCGTCGATCGAGTTGCGGATGCCGCGGCGCAGCCTTCGACCTGGCACGAAGCGCCCTCGCTCGAACCTGCCGATGTCGCGGCGTTCGATCAGCTGCGCCGCAACGTCGACGGTGCGCGAACCCGTCGTCGCGGGTGGGCGATCGCCGGTCTGCTTGCGATCCTCGCTGCGCTGCCGCTCGCGGCGGTCTCGGCGTGGACGTCGGTGATGTCGGCGCTGATGCCCTGACCTCGACTACGTCGCTCCTCGGCCGATCTCACAGGGGGAGGTCGGCATGATCTGCAGGCATGTCAGAGGCGCATGTCATTCTCTTGCGCAAATGCGAGGGGGGCCGAAGTGATACTGCTGACTCAAGTGAGAGCCGCACGATCGACACCGCCTGCTCACGCCTCTCCGCCGCTCTGGCAACTTGCCGACGACGCCAGCATTACCATCCCTGACGCTCCGTCGGATCACCGACGGGCTCGCCGGCTGCGAGTGGTCGCATGGATGGTGGCACTTCTCGGTGCCGGGATCATCGCGATCGCGGCTGGCGAGGCAAGCAATGCCAACATTCCCCTCGTCGACCATCTGCTCTTCATACCGGGCGTGATTGTCAGCGCGCTCGGGATCGGCATGACGTTGGGATCGCTCCGGCATCGTCACGTTGTCCGGATCGCCCGCATCGCCCGCGCCATCGGCCCATGGATCGTAGTCGTCACCATCGTGCTGACCTGGTTCTGCGTGGGCATGGGGCTCATCGCGGTGTTCGTCGCAGCGACCTCCGGAGCCGCACAGTCAGCGCGACCGCTCGCGGCGATCGGGCTCGAATGGGCGATTCTTGCGTTCGCCATGGGCCTGCTCCCCCTCTCACAGCGCGAGCCCCCCGTCAGCACGACTCACGGTCTCAACCCGGCACGGTATGGACGCGCGGCCGATGTCGCGTTTGTCGCCGCCATCGTTACCGCGCTCGTCGCACTCGGCTACCTCATAGTTGGCACCCCCCGAAGCGAGATCCTTCCGATCGCGACCCTCCTGACCGTCGCGATCGCCGCAACTGCCGCGCACGTTGCGCGTGTCAGACACACGAATCGAATCCTGAAGAACGTCCTCTCTGCGACGACCGAAGTCGTGAGGGAAGCAGAATTGGTACTTCGGTCACCTCGCCGAAAGCGAACGCGAGACGAACTCTGGTGTGCACTTCTCCGTCTCGAGAACGCACTCGCCCCCGACGCGCTGCCGCCACTCACGCCGATGGGCGAGCCGCGTCCGAGTGATCCCGTCATCCAATCGGTCGTCGCGCTGGCAGCGGCCCGCCTCTCAGGGCGCGAAGATCCACCGGCGTTCGATTCGTTCCGCGCCTTGCTTCGCCCCTACGAGCGAGCTGATGCCGACGAATGGACCCGCCTCACGCTCGAGTTCGCGGTTGAGTTGCGCTCGACGATGTTGCGGCAGCGGCGAACCAAGCGGATGTCTCGGCGTGAACCAGAATCGGCCCGATCGGCGTAGGTCTCGGTCACGGCGCGATCCTCAGTGCTGCAGCACGGCCCACGCCAGCAGGCTGTCGATCCGACGGGGCACCAACGGTGTGGTCTCGATACGCTCCTTCGTCGCTACTCGACCGACGATCGGGTCAGTCGAAGATCCCATCGAGCACGCTGCCGATGACGAGGCCGCCGAGGATGCCGCCCATGAGGTCGGAGCCTCCGCCGCGGCGTCCGCCGCCCCAGCCCGGGTCGCCCCACTGGCCGGGGCCGCCCTGCGGGCGCGAGGCGTCGATGTCGCGCTGGGCGAGCTGCAGTGCGGCGGCGGCGAGTTGGGCGACGCGGCGGGCCATGAGCATCGCCTGCTCGCGGTGATCCTCGTCGATGACGGTGACGGCCGCGGCGGGCGCGCCGAGGAAGTGATCGAGGTCGAGGCGGATGCGCTCGGACTCGGCCAGTCGGGTGCGGGCGTCGGCGCCGATCCAGCCGCGGTGGCCGGCGATGACGTCGCGCGCGATCGCGAGCTGCCGGTCGGCGTCGTCGATGGCGTGGTGCACGTGCTCGAGCGGCGGAATCGGGCGTGACGCACGCTCGCGGGCGGCGGCGATCGCGGCGTCCAAGCCGGCGTTGGCCTCGCGCAGGCGACTCAGCTGGGTGAACGGGTCGGTGTTGACGCCGGCCGCGGGCATCGCGGCGAGTGCCGCCTGCAGTGTCGCGATCGCCGACGTGACGCCGGGCGTCGCCGGCTCTTTCAGGGCGACGACGAGGTCGGCGCGCGAGTCTTCGACGATAGCCGCGAGCGTGGCCTCGGCGCGCAGCGCCTCGACCTCGAACGTCTCGACCGCGTCGAGCAGCGCCGCCGCGCGGCGCACCGACTCGGTCGACGCCTCGAGCGCGAGGTTCGCCTGTTCGCGCTGCCCGGCCTCGCGCCGGCGCTCGGCGACGCCGGCGCTGTGCTCGGCGAATCCGAGCAGCTGTTCGGCCTCAGCCGGATTGACCTCGACCTGGGCGAGTGCCTCGTGCGAGTAGCGCGCGGCGAGCCGCTCGATGGTGTCGCGGGTGTGCGGAATGCGCGAGCGCAGCCGCGCGGCATCCGCTCGCACCCCGGCGATGATCTCGGGAGCCCGGCGCGCCCGTGCGATCTTGTCGGCGAGGGCGGCGGTGCGCTCGTCGAGCACGTCTTCGGCCCAGTCGCACAGCTGCACGATGCGGGCATTGCGCATGCGCAGCTCTTCGACGGTGTCGGGGATCTCGTCGTAGTTCAGCTGATTCAGCCGGAACGCCTCGCCCAGGTGCTCGCGCACCGCGGCGAGCGCCTGGCTCAGCTCGGCGGTCGCCTCGTGCCCGAGCTCGGCCTCGGCGAACGCGAGCTCGTCGGCGGTGACGCGCACGCGCTCGTCGGCTTCGACGAGGGCGCTGCCGGCGCGCTTCGCCAAGTCGGCGTCTTGAGCTTGGAGCTCCTGCTCGTCGCGCTTTCGCTTGCCCCAGAATCCGGCCATGCCCTCGATCCTACGGGCGGTGCTTGAAGGCGACTGTGGGCTTCGCAGACGGATGCCTCGAGGCTCGAGTCGGTCGGATGGCGGGGTTCGCGACCTGCAGCACTGCCAGCGCCCGAACCATCACGGCATGAGCTGCTGAGGGGCTTCGGGGTAGCCGAGGTCGTTGGGTTCGACTCCGCCGGAGGTGCGCGCGAGCAGATCGGTGGGGCACCAGCCGGTGATCGCTCCGACCATGAGGAATCCCGCGCACGCGGCAGCTGGGATCGCGCACCACAGGGTGTCGAGACTGCTCACCGCGAACGCCGCGAGCACGAGGGCGATGACGCCCCGCACGACACGCTCACCGCGGTTGACCGTGCAGGCCCGCGACCCGACCCGTCGAGACGGGAGGGTCATGCCACGTCGGACTGCTGCGCGAGCTGACGGCGCACGTCATCCATGTCGAGCGCCTTCGCCCCCTCGACGACCTGCTCGAGTTGCGCCGCGTTCAGCGCGCCAGGCTGGGCGAAGACGATGATGCCCTGCCGGAACACCATGAGCGTGGGGATCGAGGTGATGCGGAACCCGGCTGCCAGCGCCTGCTCGGCCTCGGTGTCGACCTTGCCGAAGACGACGTCGGGATGCTGCTCGGAGGCGCGCTCGAAGATGGGGCCGAACACGCGGCAGGGGCCGCACCACTCGGCCCAGAAGTCGAGCAGCACGAGATCGTTGTCGCGCACGGTGGACTCGATGGTGTCGTGGGTGATGGTCACGGAAGCCATGACTCGAGGATACCAGAAAATACCCATGGGGTATTGTTGAGGCCATGCACGGACTGCGAACCGCCCTTCTCGCCGCCACCGGTGCGGCAGCCCTCGCCCTCACGGGATGCGCCACGGCCGACCCCGTCGAGCTGACGGCCGATACGGTCGTCATCGACGTACGCACCGCCGACGAGTACGCCGCCGGACACCTGAAAGGTGCCGTCAATCTCGACCTGACGTCCGGCGAGCTCGCCGATCAGCTCCCCCAGCTCGACGACGACTCCGACTACGTCGTCTACTGCCAGTCGGGCAATCGCTCGAGCCAGGCGGCACAACTCCTCGAAGACACGGGCCTCGTCGTCACCGACGCCGGATCGATGCAGCAGGCCGCCTCCGCCACCGGTCTCCCGGTCGTCCCATGAGCACCGGGCGACCGACCCCCTCGGCGACGAGGCCATCCACCGCCCCCGCAGGGCTGGGTCCGACCCCGCGGGATCACACGTCGGACCGAGACACCGGAGGCACACCATGACCAACGCGTCGCTCGACCCCCAGCGCCGTATCGCGAACCGCCTGAAGCGCGCTCGCGGCCAGCTGAATGCCGTGATCGAAGCCGTGGAATCGGGCGCGGACTGCCGAACGGTCGTGACTCAGCTCTCGGCCGTCTCGTCCGCGCTCGATCGCGCAGGCTTCGCCATCATCTCCAGCGCGATGAAGGACTGCGTCGCCGAGCAGGAATCGACCGAGCCCTCCGGCGACGCGCCCGATCAGCCGCTCACGCTCGACGAGCTGGAGAAGCTGTTCCTCTCCCTCGCCTGACGCCTCCCGGCGCCCCGTCACCATCGGTCGGATTCAATACCCCGGGTGTATTTTGACAATACCCCTGGGGTATTGTTACAGTGGCGGCATGATCTCCAAGCAGTACGTCATCATCGGCGGCGTCGCCGGCGGAATGTCCGCCGCGACCCGGCTGCGCAGGCTCGATGAGCACGCGCAGATCACCGTCCTCGAGCGCGGCGGCCACGTCTCGTTCGCCAACTGCGGCCTTCCGTACTACCTGGGCGGAGTCATCGAGGAGCGCTCGAGTCTCCTGCTCCAAACGCCCCGTTCGCTCGCCGACCGGTTCGGGCTCGACGTGCGCGTCAGGACCGAGGCGGTCGCGATCGATCGCGCGGCGCGAACCGTGACGGCACGCGACCTCACGAGCGGGCAGGAGCAGGTGCTGCGCTATGACGCGCTCGTGCTCTCGCCCGGATCGACGCCGGTTCGGCCGCCGATGGAGGGCGGAGAGCGCATGCTCACCCTGTGGAACATCGACGACGTCGACGCCGCGATGAGCGCGCTCGAGGTGAAGCCCCGCACCGCGCTCGTCATCGGTGCCGGTTTCATCGGCCTCGAGATGGTCGAGAACCTCATGCACCGCGGACTCGACGTCACGCTCGTCGAACTCGCCGACCAGGTGCTGCCGACGATCGACCCGGAGATGGCGGGTCCCGTCGCCCAGCACCTCATCGACGCGGGCGTCGATGTGCGCCTCGGCACGAAGGTCGTCGAACTCGGCGACGACACCGCCGTGCTCGACGACGGTTCCGTGATCCCGGCCGAGTTCGTGCTCGGCTCGGTCGGGGTGCGGCCGGAGACCTCGCTCGCCGTGGCGGCTGGACTGGAGCTCGGCGCTCGAGGCGGCATCCGCGTCGACGAGCGCCTGCAGACGAGCGACCCGAACATCTGGGCCATCGGCGACGCCGTCGAGAAGACCGACGCGATCACCGGCGAGCCCCGGATCGTCGCCCTCGCCGGCCTCGCGAACCGCCACGGGCGACTCGCGGCCGACGCCATCGCGGGCCGGGAGGTCCGCGTTCGCGACGCGCTCGGCACGGCCGTGGTCGGGGTCATGGGCCTCACCGTGGCCACGACCGGGTGGAACGAGAAGCTCCTGCGGGCGCGCGGGCGGGACCTCCGGGTCATCCACACGCACCCGGCGTCGCACACCGGCTACTACCCCGGCGCCGAGCCGATGTCGCTGAAGCTGATCGTCGACGCGGAGACGGACGCGATCCTCGGCGCCCAGGGCGTCGGCGGCGATGGCGTCGACAAGCGCATCGACGTCATCGCGACCGCCATGACCGCCGGACTGACCGCCGCCGACCTCGCCGACCTCGAGCTCGCCTACGCGCCCCAGTACTCGTCGGCGAAGGACCCGGTGAACATGCTCGGCTACGTCGCCCTGAACGCGGCCGATGGGCTCACTCCGTCGATCCAGTGGCACGAGGTCGATGCGGCCGTGGCCGCCGGGGCGATCGTGCTCGACATCCGCACCCCGGGCGAGGTCGCCGACGGCGCCATCCCCGGCTCGGTGCGCATCCCGCTCGACGAGTTGCGCGACCGCCTCGACGAGCTTCCCGGCGGCCGGCTCATCGTGCATTGCAAGGTGGGCCAGCGCGGCCACACCGCCGTGCGCCTGCTCGCCCAGCACGGCCGCGACGCCGTCAACCTCGACGGCGGCTACCTCACCTGGAAGGCCGGCAATGACGCGCCCGGTCGCGTACTGGAGGCCGCCGCCTGACCGGCGGACCCGATCTCCGTCATTCCACCGATCACCGACAACCACCCCTGAGGAGGACCACCCATGTGCAGCCCTGCGACCTGCGACACCTGCGGCAAGACGACCTGGGCCGGCTGCGGCCAGCACGTCGCCGATGTGAAGGCCCACGTGCCTGTCGAGCAATGGTGCGACGGCGACCACCGTCGCTGAAACCCGTCCGTTCATACGACCCGAGAACCCCGAGGAATTCACCATGTGCCGAACCGTCACCTGCCGCAAGTGCGGAAAGACGACCTGGGCCGGCTGCGGCCAGCACGTCGATCAAGTCATGCGCGGCGTCCCGCGCGCGCAGCGCTGCGCCGGGCACGAGCACGAGCCGTCGCAGGGCTTCTTCGCCCGTCTCTTCGGCCGCTGACGCTCTTCGACGTCGAACCGAGGGTCACGAAGGCCGCTGCCCGGCGTCCTGCAATCGGCCCGCTCGGATGTCGCGCCGCGCCAGGTGCAGGGCTTCGCTCGCGAGGTAGGCGACATGCTGCGCCATCGCGATCACGTGCGCTCGGTGGTCTTCGTCCGTCAGGGTGATCGGCGCAGTCGAACTGCCGAGGTAGTGGCCGAGATCGATCCGAACGCGCTCGGACTGGGCCAGCTGCGCCAACGCCTCGGGGCCGACCCAGCCCGGGTGACCGGCGACGGTGTCACGCACCAGGTCGAGCTGCTTGTCGGCGTCGTAGATGACGTGGCGTACGTGCTCGGGCGGGGGGACCGGGTGCGTCGCACGCTCGCGAACGGCCGCAATCGCGGCATCCAATGCCTCGTTCGCCGCGCGCAGCCGGTCGAGGCGGGCGATCGGGTCGGTGTTCACGCCGACCTCCGGAAGGTCGGCGAGGGCGGCCCGGAGCTCGGCGATCGCGTTGGCGACGCCGCGCGACTGCGGCTCCTTCAGCGCGGCGGCGAGGCCACGGCGGGACTCGTCGACGAGCGCTGCCAGCTTGGACTCCGCGTGCAACGCCTCGACCTCGTAGGTCTCGACCGCATCGAGCGCGGCCGCGGCCCGGCGCACCGCCTCGGTGGATGCCTCGAGCGCGAGATTCGCCTGCTCCCGCTGCCCGGCCGCACGCCGCCGCTCCGCCACGCGCGCAGTGTGCTCGGCGAAGTCGAGCAGCCGTTCCGCCTCAGCGGGATTGGCCGCCACTTCGGCGAGCGCCTCGCCCGAGTAGCGGGCGGCCAACTGCTCGAGGATGTCGCGGGCCTGCGGGATCCGCGAGCGGATGCGTGCAGCATCGGCTCGGACGCCGGCGATGACCTCGGGTGCCCGCCGCGCCAGCGCGAGCCGACGCGCGAGCGTGGAGGACTGCTCGTCGAGCGCGCTCACTGCTGACGTGCACAGTTCGATGATGCGAGCGTCGCGGGCACGCACCTCGTCGGGGGTGCCGCGCACCACGTCGCGATTGGCCCGGTTCACTCGGAACGCCTCGCTCAGGAGTCCTCGACCCGAAGCGATCGCCTGGCTCAATCCATCGGTCGAGTCGGATCCCAGTTCGGCCTCCGCGAACGCGAGTTCGTCGATGGCGACCCGGATGCGCTCATCACAGGCGAACAGGGCCGATCCAGCCCGCTTCGCCAAGTCTGCGTCGTGGACCTCGAGTTCGTGCGCATCGCGTCTGCGCCTGACCCCGAACCAGGCCATGCTCCATCATAAGATCGCGACTCAGGGCCCGCCATCGTGCGTCGCGAGCCGCCGGCGCGGCGGCGCGGCGGCGCCGACCCCGGCAGGATCGTAGCGGTGCACTCCGCTCGGGAGGAGAATGGAACGAGTCGGCCGCGCCCGCGTGTCTCGCCGCCGCCCGCGGCCATGCCCCGATCACGGAGGCCGTGATGTCGACCACACCGCCTGAGCACGAAGTACCCGCGCCGGACCTCGAACAGACCGAGCAGCCCGCCCCGCCGCGGGCCGCCCTGCCGCAGCCCGCCCCGCCTCCTGCGCGGCCGAACATCCATGTCTCGGCACTCATCGTGTGGCTCACGATATTTCCGCTCGTCGCCATCGTCGGCATGCTGTCGGAACCGTTCACGAGGGGCTGGCATCCCGTGCTGCGGGCCTTCGTACTCACGCTCATCGTCGTGCCGATCGCGGCCTACTGGGTCATGCCGATGATGTTCAAGGGGTATGCCGCGCTCGAACGGCGGCGCGCGGCGCGGCACGCGGCGAAGCGCGTGCCCTAGGCGCGCGGCGCCGCCCGCGTCGGTGCCGCTTACAGGAGAGGAACCCGCCGCTCGAGCTCGTCGAGCACGTAGACCTGCGTCGCCGTCGCCCGGTAGAGACGGAAGGGTGCCGTGCCGGTGACGTCGTCACGAGTCCAGCTGCGGAGGCCCTGCGCCACCGACCGGGTGTCGAACACGGCGAGCGCGGCATCGAGCTCGTCGTCGGGCAGCTCGCCGGCGACACCCTCGGCGTAGACGGCGATCGCACTGCCGACGGCGACCGTCGAGTCGAAGATCGCGAGCGCGACCTCGGGACGAGCGGCGATGTTCTGGGAGTGTCGCGTCGCGAAGCGGGACACCCAGACGAACTCGCGCAGCTCGTGCTCGGCGAACCAGACGGGCGTCGCCCACGGGTTGCCCGAAGCATCGGCGGTCGCGAGGGTCATGTACGTGTTGGCGTCGACGACGCGGCGGGCGGCTTCAGCAGGTGATGCGTTCACGTCTGAGGGCATGTTCATGGGTATCAGCTCTTGGGTGATGCCGTAAGAGGGTGTGCGCGGGTCCGTGGTCTCGATACGCTCCTTCGTCGCTGCTCGACCGACGAGAGGCCGACGGGGAGGTCTCGATACGGCGCTGCGCGGCTAATCGACCGACGAGCGTCAGGCGAACGCCGGATCGGGCTCGGCCGAGGCATCCACCGTGTCGAGGTCGGCCGGCTCTGCGGCATCCAGGGGGTTCGCGAGCTCGTCGCGGCGCATGCGGGCCGCGACGATCGCGACGACGCCGATCACGAGCGGGGCGATGCCGGCGATGAGGAACACGACGGGCAGTCCGACGAGCTCGCCCGCGGGCCCGGCGATCGCCATCGACACCGGCATGAACGCGAGCGAGACGAAGAAGTCGAGGCTCGAGACGCGTCCGAGCATCTCGGGCGGGACCCGGCGCTGCAGCAGCGTGCCCCAGATGACGACGCCGCCGTTGAACGCGGCGCCGACGGCGAACGCGGCGAGTGCCATCACCCACGGCTGGTCGGTCAGGCCGAACACGAGCAGCGGCAGGCAGCCGAGCCCCCACAAGAGGTTCATGACGGTCAGGTACCGGCGCGGCAGCCGCAGGGATGCCACGACCATCGACCCGACCGCGCCGCCGATGCCGAACGCGGCCAGCACGAGCGCGTGGCCCTCGGGGCCGGCGCCCGCGACATCCTTGATGACGAACGGCACGAGCACCTCGAACGGCCCCATGATGATGAGGATGAGCAGCGACGCGAACGCCAGGGTGCCGAGCAGCCACGGCGTGCGCACCATGTAGGCGAATCCGTCGCGCACGTCGACGAGCAGGGCGACGGCCGGATGCCTCGTTCCGCTCGCTCGCTCGCCACGCAGCGGCTGGTCGGGAACCCGCTTGAGGCACACCGCTGCGACCACGCCCGTGAGCGCTGCGACCGCGAGCGCCGCACCCGGCGACGAGACCGCGATGAGCGCGCTCGCGAGCGCCGGGCCGCCGGCCTGCATGAGCACCGGGCGCGCCATGCCCTCGAAGCCGTTGGCGGCGAGCAGTTCGTCTTCAGGCACGACGCTCGGCAGCAGCGCCGAGTACGCCGGGTAGTAGAGGCCCGCCATCACACCGCCGACGAAGGCGACGGCGACGAGGTGCCAGACATCGAGGGTTCCGGCGAGCGCGAGCAGGGCGACCGCCCCGACGCTCGCGGCGCGCACGACCTCGACCGTGATGAGGATGCGCCGCTGCGGAATGCGATCGGCGAGCGCGCCGCCGAGCAGCGTGGTCAGCAGCATCCCGACCGCTGACGCACCGGCGACGAACGACAGCTCGGCCGCCCCGCCGCCGATGGCGACGATCTGCCAGACGAGGGCGACCATCCAGATGCCCGCGCCGATCATCGATGCGACGAGCGCGGCGGCGAGCCACCGGTAGGCGGGGTTCCGCAGGGGGCGGAGGGCCCGAGGTGCAGTCATGATCGTGCTCCTTGCCGAGAGTTCGGATGCTTCGTGAAGCAGGCGCTTCTACTCATGCGTCGAACGGGCAGGGTCGAGATCGACATCCGTCGGTCGAGGGGGCGCGCAGCGCCGTATCGAGACCACGCCGACCTGCTCAGGGCGGGCCTCGATACGCTCCTTCGTCGCTCCTCGACCGGCGCGGTCGCGCGTTTCCGGACGGCGCTCCGCGCGTCCTCAACTCATCGAGATGACGACCTGCGGCGCCGGGCGATCAGGACGAACAGGAGGCCACCGCCGAGGAGCACGGCTCCGAGGGCGATCGGCACGCCGATCGCGAAGCCCGTGCTGGCGAGCGGGTCGTCGTCGCTCGTGGCCGGCGGCGGGTTCTCGCCCGACGGCGGGTTCCCAGTCGGGGGGTCGCCGGGCCGGGGAGTCGACGTGACCGTGCCGAGGTAGTGCGACCAGTCCTCATCGGTCACGACCGCACCGGCCACCGGGCCGCCGTCGACGTCAGTGGTCTCCGGGCCGGTGCCGACCACGGTGCCGAGGTTCGCGTACTGGCCGATGACGGCGGTGCCGGTGGCGACGCACGTGAACGACGCACCCGGCTCGAGCGGCCCGGCGACGACGTTGCTCCCGGTGCCGTCGCAGTCGATGCCCGAGGCATCCACCAGGTCATCGGTCACCGCCACGTCGGTGAGCGGCACGTTGCCGGTATTGGTGACGACGTACGTCCACTCCACATCGCCGCCGACGGTGATGCTCGGGCCGGTCGGCTCGTCCGCGTCCTCGCCGTTGGTGGCCTTCTCGATGTCGACGGCCGGGGCGACGCCGAAGTAGTGCGACGGGTCCTCGTCGGTCACCTCCTCACCGGCGACGGTCTCACCGTCGACATCGGTCGTCTCCGGGCCGATGCCCGTCACGGTGCCGAGGTTCTCGTACTGCCCCGGCGTCGCCTCACCCGTCGCGACGCACGTGAACGACGCGCCCGGTGCGAGCGGCCCGTCGACGACGTTGCCACCGGTGCCGTCGCAGTCGATGTCGGCGGCGTCGACCTGGTCGTCGGTCACGGTGACTTGGGTGAGGTCGCTCGTGCCGGTGTTGGTGACCACGTACGTCCAGCGCACGTCGCCGCCCGCGGCGACGAGCGGGCCGGGCGACTCGTCGGCATCCTGGCCGTTCGTCGCCTTCTCGATGTCGACCGCGGGCTCGACGCCGAAGTAGTGCGACGGGTCGTCGTCGGTGACGGTCTCCCCCGCGACGGTCTCGCCGTCGACATCCGTGGTCGCCGGACCGATCCCTGTCACCGAGCCGAGGTTCGCGTACTGCCCGACGACGGCCGTGCCGGTCGCCGTGCACTCGACGGACTCGCCCGGCTCGAGCTCGGCGACGACGTTGCCGTCGCCGCCCTCGCAGGTGATGTCGTCGGCGTCGACCAGGTCGTCGGTCACCGTCACGTCGGTCAGCACGACGTTGCCCGTGTTGGTGACGACGTAGGTCCAGCGCACCTCGCCGAACCGGTTCACGATGGGACCGGTGGGCTCGTCGGCGTCCTGGCCGTTCGTCGCCTTCTCGATGTCGATGGCGGGCTCGACGCCGAAGTAGTGCGACGGGTCGTCGTCGGTCACGGTCTCGCCCGCGACGGGCTCGCCGTCGACGTCGGTCGTCTCCGGGCCGATACCGGTCACGGTGCCGAGGTTCTCGTACTGCCCCACGGTCGCCGTGCCGTTCGCGACGCACGTGAACGTGTCACCGGGAGCCACCGGACCGGCGATGATGTTGCTCCCGGTGCCGTCGCAATCGATGCCCGAGGCATCCACCAGGTCGTCGGTCACCGTCACGTCCGTCAGCGGCACGTTGCCGGTGTTCGTGACGACGTAGGTCCACCGCACCCCGCCCCCGACGGTCACGTTCGGGCCGGTGGCCTCGTCCGCGTCCTGACCGTTGGTGGCCTTCTCGATGTCGACCGCGGGGGCGACGCCGAAGTAGTGCGACGGGTCCTCGTCGGTCACCTCCTCGCCGGCGACGGTCTCACCGTCGACATCGGTCGTCTCCGGGCCGATACCGGTCACGGTGCCGAGGTTCTCGTACTGCCCCGGGGTCGCCTCGCCCGTCGCTACGCACGTGAACGACGCGCCCGGTGCGAGCGGCCCGGCAACGACGTTGCCACCCGTGCCGTCGCAGTCGATGTCGGCCGCGTCCACCTGGTCATCGACGACCGTGACGTCCGTCAGCGGCACGTTGCCGGTGTTGGTGACCACATACGTCCAGCGCACCTCGCCGCCTGCGGCCACGACCGGGCCGGTGACCTCGTCCGCGTCCTGGCCGTTGGTCGCCTTCTCGATGTCGACCGCGGGCTCGACGCCGAAGTAGTGCGACGGGTCCTCATCGGTGACGGTCGGCCCGGCCACCGCGTTGCCGTCGACATCAGTCGTCTCCGGGCCGGTGCCCGTCACCGTGCCGAGGTTCGCGTACTGCCCGGGGCTCGCCTCACCCGACGCGACACAGGTGAACCTCTCGTCAGGGCCCAGCGGACCGGGCACGACGTTCGAACCGGTGCCGTCGCAGTCGATGTCGGCCGCGTCGACCTGGTCGTCGACGACCGTGACGTCCGTCAACGGCACGTTGCCCGTGTTCGTGACCACGTACGTCCAGCGCACCTCGCCGCCGACCGTCACGAGCGGCCCCGTCGGCTCGTCGGCGTCCTCACCATTGGTCGACTTCTCGATGTCGACCGCCGGCGTCGCACCGAAGTAGTGCGACGGGTCATCGTCGGCGACCGGGGTACTGGTGGGGTCCAAGGCGGTGACGGAACCCAGGTTCTCGTACTGCCCCTCGGTCGCGGTGCCCTCAGCGACGCACGTGAACGACCCACCGGGCGCAAGCGGCCCGACGACGATGTTCGAGCCGGTGCCGCCGCAGTCGATCGCCGCGGCATCCACCCGGTCATCGGTGACGGTCACGTCCGCAAGATCCACCCCGCCCGTGTTCGTCACCACATAGGTCCACCGCACCACACCGCCCACCGCCACGTTCGGCCCCGTCGGCTGATCGGCATCCTGCCCGTTCGTCGACTTCTCGATATCGACCTCGGGCTCGGGCATCACAGCCAGATCGATCGTGAAGTTGCTGAACTCGTCGGGGATGAGGGGGTTGGTGAGACCCGCGACGTCGTCGCCGAGCGCCCCGTTCGCACCGGTCAGGAACCCGCGGGTGTCACGCACGTACGAGAGCGTGACCGGCGAGCTGCTGAGGCCCGTGGCTGCGGGATCGGCGGCGGCGGTGTTGTTGTTGTCGCCGCGCTCGTTCACGGCGTTGGCGGCGCTCGACCCGGCCGTGCGCACGACGGTGCCGGCGAGTGGGCCGCCCGGAGCGAACATCGAAGCCGGGATGTGCACCGTGTACGTGCCGGCCGGGACGGCCTCGGAGACCCAGCGGCCCGTCGCGTCGGTGACCTCGGTCGAGACGATCTCGCCGTCGGCGTCGAGGACCTGCACCGTCACGCCGGGAATGCCCTGCTCGCCGTCGTCGAAGCGCCCGTCGCCGTTCTCGTCGAGCCACACGAGGTCGCCGACCGTGAATCCGGGCATGACGACGTACGGCTCGTTCGACAGCAGCGGCTGGTTCGGGAACGTGCCCGAGTAGATCTCGGCGCGGTTCACGTAGACGTTGTCGAGCTCGTTGCTCGTCGACACCATGGGAATCAGCGCGCGTACGCGCGTGCCGGTGCCGAGTGCGGTGCTCGAGACGAAACGCACTGCGGTCACATCGCCGATGTCGGCGATCTCGGCCGCGGTCTGCCACAGCCCGCCCGGTGCCGCGGGGTCGGCGTTCGCGGGGTTGCGCGGGTCGTGGTTGATGGTCGACGGGTTGGCGGTCGAGTAGTACCAGGTGCCGGGCACGTTGCCCGTGCCGCCGCGGACATAGGTCGGCGCGGCGAGCGGGTCCGTCAGCTGCGAGAGGCCCTGGTAGTCGGACGCGTACTGGCCGCGCGCCGAGCCGGCGGCCGGATCGGCGTCGCCGTTCCAGGGCAGCACGTCGATGAGATCGGTCGGCAGGAAGGAGATGACCGTCGAGGTGTTCGCCCAGTCCAGCGACCAGGTGTAGGTCTCGCCGTTCGCCACGAGCGCCTTGTCGACGTTCTTCACGAGCCCCAGCTGGCCCGACCCGGTCGCCGTGGTGGTCGCGGTCGCCGTCGGGGAGTTCTCGGAGTTGTCCGCCAGCGCCCGCACCTGGTTCACATATGTGTCGCCGGGCTGCGCCACCGTCTCGAGCGTGGCGCACAACTGCAGCGCGGTCGCCCCCGTGCGGATCCAGTAGTTGGCGGCCGTGGCCGTGACATCGCCGAGGATGAACGTGACCTCGCGGGTCGCCGCGTTGTAGCTCACGGTGACGCCCGCCGGAAGCCGGGATCGGGTGCACGTCGAGTTGTACGTGAGCCCCAGCGGAACGGTGTCGACGAGACGGATGTTCTCCATCACCGCGCCGACCTCGGCGTTGTTGAGACCCACGCTGAGGTTCCAGATCGCGTCCTGCCCGGGCAGGTAGGTCGCCTGGCCGACCGACTTCGCGACGATGAGCTGCATGCCCTGGTAGCGGACCTCCTTCTGCATCGTGGCCCACTGGTCACCGCGGGGACCCGCCGACCAGCCGCCGACGTTCGAGAGCCGGACGCCGGTGAGCAGCGGCTTGCCGGCATCGGGCCCGCCGTTGTACACGCCGCGCGCCTTGAGCATGGTGCGCAGCGTGAGGGCGAACGCGGCGTGCTGGACGTAGTCGGTGTCGATGGGGCGCATGCGCACCATGTTCACCTTGTTGCGCCAGTCGGACCCGAACTGCGCCGGGTCGGTCACCCAGGGGCCGTCGTACTCGCGACAGTCCGTCGCGTCAGCCACGAGCGACGTCCGGTCGACCGGGTACAGCCCGCCCGATGCGGGGCCGGCCTGCGTGTCGACCGCGTTCGACCCGACGGCGTACTCGATCACGTAGTCGCTCTGGGTGATGCCCGACGAGGTCGACCACCCGAGGCGATCGAGCTGGAACACCGACACGTCGAACGCGTCGCACACCGTGGGATTGTCGACCGGGAATCCGAGGGTGTCGGGCGCACCCGGCGCCTGCACGCCGTTGGGCGGACCGGTCGTGGCGCCGAGGAGGACGCGGTCGGCGCCGAGTTCGACGATCGACTGCACCTTCGTTCCCGCGGCGACCGTCGCGTTGTCGGCCCACTGGTTGCCCGCCTCGGTCGCGTACGACTTGCGACCGCTGAGCGGCAGGTTCGCGGTGAGCTGCCGCGAGACGTCACGCCACGCGAGTGACCCGTTCGCCTCGATCTGCGGCCATGCACCCGTGTTGTTCAGCAGCACCCCCTGCGGGATGTCCTCTCCCGCGTTGGGCCCGCCGTTGTACTGCCAGCGCGACTGCAGCGGCAGGTACAGCCCGAGGGTGAAGGGGCCGACCTCGACATGGCCGGCGTTCACCGGCCTGGCCCGCACCATGTTGACCTCGTCGCGCCAGTCGGCTCCGAAGGTGGCGGCGGGGTCGGTGGTCCAGGGGCCCGGGTAGTCACGACAGGCCCGGGCATCGGTCACGTTCGCCGTGTTGTCGAGCCCGTTGCCGACCCCGGTCTGCGTATCGACGTCATTGGTGCCGACCGCGTACTCGATGACGTAGTCGTTGCGATCGAAGTTCGGGTTGGTCGGGTTCGCCTGCAGGTGCGGGTTCGGGTCGGCGCCGGTGACCGGGGTGAGCGGGTTGCCCGACACGCGCCACACCGACACGTCGAACACGTCGCACACCGTCGGGTCGGTCAGCGAGATGCGGTTGGTGCTCGCCGTCGTCCAGACGTGCGAGTTCACGACGTCGCCGAGCGAGAACTGGTTCCAAGCGGTCAACCCGCCGGCGAGCGATTCGTACTGCTTGTCGCCGCGCAGGGTGCCGCAGTCGCTGACGGTGCTGCGCACGTTGAACGTGCGGGTGACGACGTTGTTGCCGGTCGCGGTCGTGCCGTCCCACCCGGGCTCGAGTCCGGTGTTGTTGATGAGCCAGCCGCCGGCCGTCCAGCCGTCGGTGTCGGTCGCCTCGTTGCGCACCGAGATGGTGTCGTTCACGTTCGCACGGCACGGATCGGGGATGGTCGGGGTCGGGACGAAGAAGAACGCCTGCCACGTGTTGGTCTTGGTGTTGTTGCCGTTCGCGTTCGGCGTGAAACTCATGTCCCAGCCGTCCGCGGGCTGCACCCCGGTCTCGCATGTCGGCGTGCCCGTGTTGAAGTTTCCGGAGTGGCCCAGGCAGCCCGTGAGCACGGCACCCGGGTACTGCGGCATCACGTCCTTGAACGCGATCCGGTCGATGTTGCTGCTGAGGATGTTGCCGTTGGACTCGCTGACCGTGAACTGGTACGCCACGTTGAAGCCGGGCACCGCGGGGGTGGCGGGGTTGTTGTCGAGGTCCCGTTCCTGGAACGACGGATTCCCCGTGTTGGTCTTCGACAGGTCCCACCGGGGCTCGGTGATGTTGAACTGGCGCGCCACGACGTTGTCGCCGCTCGCGGTCGTGCCGTCCCAGCCGGGCTCGTACCCCGGCCCGACACTGCCCGGAGGATCGTTGAGCTGTCCGCCGATCATGTGCCAGCCGTTGGTGTCCCGGATCTGGTTCTCCCACGAGACCGTTCCCGCCGGCGGCGTGTCGCCCGGCTGCCAGTCGGGGTCGACAGACCGGTATGCGTCGGCGGTGGGTACGAACACGCCGACGAGGATGCGGGTGTTCTCCTGCCGCGAGGTCGACGGCTTCGACGCCGTCATGTTCCATCCGGTCGTCCCGGCCGCCTGGTTGAGCGGGCAGGTGACGCTCCAGTCGGATACCGCGACGTCGTTGCCCGGAATCCTCGGCGAGCAGCTGAAGAGCACGGCGTTCGGGAACTTCGTCATCCGGTCGGTGAACGAGATCGGCCACTGCAGGTCGGATCCACCGATCGCACCCATGACGTTGATGAGATCGATCCAGTAGTAGTGGTCGAACCCGGGGGTGGCGACGCCGTTGACGGTGCGCGTGGCCCGGATCGGCCCGTTCTGCAGGAACTTCTTCGCCTCCCACTGCGCCGTGCCGGTCACCTGGACGACAGGGCCCGAGACCGTGTTCGACGGCGCCGCGTCATCCTGCCCCGCATAGGCGGACGCCGTGACCGACGCGAAGCCCGGGATCGGCGTGTCGTCGGCGAACCGGTACGCGAGCTGCACCGTGCCGACGTTCGACGACATCGACCCCAGGTTGCAGACCACGGTGATCGAGCCGTTCGCGTTCGTCGTCGCCGACGACGGCGGGTTCGCCCCGTTCACCGCCGCGAGGCATCCCGCAGGCAGCCCGTTGGTGCCGGGGCCGGCCAGCTGGAGCCGGGAGTCCGCGACATCGCTCGGGTCGTCGGGGTTCGAGACCGGGTCGATCGTCATCTCGATGACGACGTTCGGCACGCTGACCCCGGTGGGGAGGCCCGTCAGCGACACCGAGTAGTTCTGCAGCACCGTGTCGCCGACGCGCACGATGCAGTTGCCGGGTCCCGTGTCCAGTCCGGGGCCGTCCGTGGCGTCCCACGGGGGCGTGCCGGTCGTCGCGTACGTCTCGCAGGAGTTCGGAATCTGCAGCCGTTCGGTCTGCAGGGTCGCCAGCGGCTGCAGCCCCGCGTCCAGATTGGTCGCCTGCGTCGCGCCCGCGATCGTGATCGGACCGGTGATGCCGCGCTCGGGACTGCCCACCGCCGGCACGCCCGCACGGGTGAACACGTTCTGCCCCTGCGCGGTGGCGGGAAAGACGAACGGCCCCGGCGCGGTCGCCCGCACGTAGTAGCTCCCGTCGGCGACGTTCGCGAAACTGTACCTGCCGTTCGCGCCGGTGGTCGTCGTGCTGACCACGGGGCCGGTCGGCGACGACAGCAGCTCGACGGCGACCCCCGGTTTCACGGCCTCGTCGGGGGTTCGCACGCCGTCGCGATTCACGTCCGCCCACGCCAGCCCGCCCACGAGGCTGCCCGGGCCCGCGAACGCCGGCTGCGGTGCGACCAGCACCATCGCCAGCAGGCTGACGGACGTGATGAGCACCACGACCGGGCGAGGCCAGGAAGCCACCCACCGCTTCGTGCGCCGCGTGTCGACCGATGACATTCGGAACCCCCTCCGAGATGACGTTCGGATCCCCCTCCGAACCTTCGCACGGGCTTCGCGGGAAGCACCGGGCGCTCGTTCGCCGATCCTGCCGGTGGACGCCGCTCGCGACATCACGCGGTCTAGGTGAAAGACCGGCACGACCCCCGGCGAGGGGCCCTGGACGGGAGCCACTCCCCGCCGTGGGCGAGCCCCACCGCGGCCCGCGCACGTTCCCCCTGTGCGCGGGCCGCGGCCGAGGCATCCGTCGCGGGTATCGAGGCGGCGCGTCGCGCCCCCTCAACCCGCTGAACCCTCAGTCGCCCTTGACGTTCACGATCTGCCGCAGCGTGTGCCGCACCTTCACGAGCGGGGCCGCGTCGGCCATCACCCGGTCGATCGGCTTGTACGCCTGCGGAATCTCGTCGATGAACGCGTCGGTGTCGCGGAACTCGATGCCCACCATCGCCTCACGCAGCTGCTCGTGCGTGAACGTCTTGCGGGCCTTCGACCGCGAGTACTCCCGGCCGGCGCCGTGCGGCGACGAGTTCAGCGACATCGTGTCGCCGAGCCCCTCGACGACGTACGAGGCGGTGCCCATCGAGCCCGGGATGAGCCCCGGCCGACCGACGTCGGCTTGGATGGCGCCCTTCCGCGACACCCACACCCGCTTGCCGAAGTGCTCCTCGCTCTCGGTGAAGTTGTGGTGGCAGTTGATGCGCTGCCGCTCCTCCACCGGGGTGCCCACCCACTCGGAGACCTGCCGGATGACCCGGTCCATCATCTCCTCACGGTTGAGCAGCGCGAAGTGCTGCGCCCACCTGAGCTCGGCGATGTACCGCGTGAACTCGGGCGAGCCCTCGACGAGGTAGGCCAGGTCGGGGTTCGGCAGCTCGATCCACCACTGCTTCGCGAGCCGCTGCGCGATCTTGATGTGGTGCTGCGCGATCTTGTTGCCCACGCCCCGGCTGCCCGAGTGCAGGAACAGCCACACCCGGTCGGCCTCGTCGAGCGACACCTCGATGAAGTGGTTGCCGCTGCCGAGCGTGCCGAGCTGCTCGCGCCAGTTGCCCGCGTACCGGGCCGGGTCGAAGCCCTTCGCCTCGGCGAGGGCCTCGAGCTCGGCGACGCGCGGCTCGGCGGTCGCGACGATCTTGCGGTTGTACTTGCCGGCCGAGAGCGGGATCGCGCGCTCGATCTGCTCCCGCACTTCCCTGCGGCCCTCGGGCAGGTCGGATGCCTCGAACTGCGTCTGCACCGCGATCATGCCGCAGCCGATGTCGACGCCGACGGCCGCGGGGATGATCGCACCGAGCGTCGGGATGACCGAGCCCACCGTGGCCCCGAGGCCGAGGTGCGCGTCGGGCATGAGCGCGAGGTGCGGGTAGATGAACGGCATCGTCGATGAGACGCGGGCCTGCTCGACGGTCAGCTCGTCGAGCAGGCTCGCCCACGAGACGAGCCGATCGGAGATCTTCTCCATGGTCCTTTCCTGTCTGGTTGAATTGCGTCGGCTCCGCGTTGCGGGGCCGACTTCGAGTTCCTCGGGCCCGAGGGTCTCGTCGCGCGCAGACAGAGAAACACCCCGGGCCTCGAGCGGCACGGGGTGACGGATTCGCGAGTGGTCGCGGGCGTCAGGGTGCCTGGTCGAGAAGCTGGTCGAGTACACGGGTGAACCCGCGCTGGGCGGGCTGGTTCGCGGGCTCGACGAAGGCCGGCTTGTTCGTGCGCTGCAGATGCACGCTCATGGCCGCCTCCATTCCAGATTCCGGGGATGCCGCGCGGTCGGCGCGGCCTTGGCACACTAGCGGGGTTTCGGGGCAGGGGTCAACACCGGGTCGACGCCATGGCATCACCGCGCGACGGCGACGGTGCGCATCGGCAGCGTCGGAACGAGCACCTCGAGGTAGGCGACCGTGTCCTCCCAGCCGTTCACCGCATGACATTCGACGCCCATGGCGAGCACCGGGTAGTCATTGCCCTGCTCGTCGAGCCGGTCGCCGACGAAGAGCATGTCGCCGAGCGGGATTCCGGTCTGCTCGGCGAGCCGGGTCATGCCGTAGGCCTTGTCGATGCCGCGGTCGGTGATGTCGACGGAGGTCGAACCTCCCGAACGCACCTCGAGGTCGGGCAGCAGGGCTGCGGCGGCGCTGCGCAGGGCGTCCTTCTTCTCACCGGTCGGGTCCCACGCCGACTTCGCAGCGACGGGGGCCCGCTGCCCGAGCGCGGAGAACGTGATCTGCGAACCCCGGTCCTCCAGGATGTCGCCCCAGGTGCGTGTCTCCCACAACCCGAGCCGGCGCGCTTCGGCCTCGACGACGGCGAGCGCACGCGACTTCTGGTCGTCGGTGAGGGGATGCAGGTAGACCTCGGCGACCCCCTCGATGCCGACGCGGTAGTACTGGGTGCCGCAGGCGGGCAGGAGGTGGAAGTGCGAGAGCCGCTCAGCCCCGGCGTCGGGGAGCCGGTCGATCACCTGCGACCTGAACTGGCCGAGTTGCCCGCCGGAGATGATCGCGACCTCGACGCGGTCGGCGAGCTCGAGCAGGAGCTCGCCGATCGAGGGCTCGATCGCCGTCTTCGAGGGCGCGAGCGTGTCGTCCAGGTCGAAGGCGACGAGGCGCGGGGTCGGCATCGGGCGTCTCCTCAATCGTCGACGCCGGGCGTCTGGTCGGCGCGGTTCCGCGGCGGAGCCGTGCTCCCGCGGACCACGAACTCCACGGGCGGCAGTTCGACCGGCGCCGGCGCCTCACCCTCGACGATCGCGACCAGCGTCCGAGCGCAGGCACTGCCCCATTGGAACACGTCCTGACGCACCGTCGTCAGCGGTGGGATGACGTACGGCGCGAGCGGGATGTCGTCGAACCCGACGATGGACAGGTCACGGGGCACCCGCACACCGCGATCGATCGCGGCGGAGACGCCGGCGATCGCCATGATGTCGTTGGCGTAGATGATCGCCGTCGGCGACTGCGGATGGTCGAGGAGCTCGTGGGTCGCGCGCGCGCCCGACGCTCCGGTGAAGTCGCCGACGACGACCGGTCCGGGCTCGAGCCCCAGGAGCGTCATCTCGTCGGCCCACGCCTGACGGCGCACGCGCGAATGCACGTAGCGGTCGGACCCCGCGACGTGCGCGATCCGCTGGTGACCCAGGGCGTGGAGGTGACGCACTGCGCGTCGGACCCCGGCGGCGTCGTCGAGTCCGATCAGCGAGGGGTCGTCCTCGGCCGAGCCGAGCTGCACGCACGGCATGCCCAGCGCCTCGAGCGCGGCGGGGCGCCCGTCCTCGATGCGGAGATCGGTGAGGAACACGCCGTCGACGCGCGCCTCGTGGGCGAACCTCGAGTAGGCGTCGCGCTCCGCCTGCTCGCTCTCCACCACTTGCAGCACGAGGGCGTAGCCCACGGTCGAGAGCGTGCTCTCGACGCCGGCGACGAACTGCGGGAAGAACGGGTCGGTGCTCAGCAGCTCGGGTTCGCGCCGGATGACGAGGCCGAGCGCCTGAGCGCGGCTCCTGGAGAGCGCACGCGCCCTGGCGTCCGGCCGCCAGTCCAGCTCCCTGGCCGCCTCCAGGATCCGCTCCCTCGCGGTGTCTCCCACCCCCGGGCGCCCGTTGAACACGAAGGAGACCGCACTCTTCGACACGCCCGCCCGCGCGGCCACGTCGCCGATCGTGACCTTGCGATCCCGCTGCCCGTTCCTGATGCCGGAAGCGGCCGAGCCGCTCGGGCTCCCCTCGTCGGTGGGTGTGACGTCCATGCTCCGAAGCATAGCGGGTGTTTAGCGAGTTTTAGCTCACCCTGGATCACGGAATCGCCCAGATATACCGGCGAAACGCAGAGATCCGAACCGCGCTGCCCGGGAGAGTTGACCGATGTCACCAAAACCGGTTTACTAGGGACTCGTCACCGATGGCCGGACTCCTCGCAGAGGTCGCCGACCATCGGTCGTACCGAAGTGAGGAGCATCGCGATGGGCAGTGCCGCGCCAGCGCATCATCCGGGCAGCGCCCACCCTCGCCGCAGCGGCGGTGCCCTCCGCCGCTGGCTCGGCGAGAATCCCCTCGGCATCCTGCTGAGCGCGCCGTACGCGATCTTCGTGATCGTGGTCTTCCTGATCCCGTTCGGGTTCGGGGTCTGGATGTCGTTCCACGACTTCTACTTCACGGCTCCCGGCGTCGAAGTCCCGCATCCGTTCGTCGGGTTCGACAACTTCGCGACGGTCATCAACGATCCCGCGGTGCAGCAGGCGTTCGGCAACCTGCTGATCTTCCTCGTCATCAACGTGCCGCTCACCGTGGTCCTCGGCCTGCTGCTCGCCTCAGGGCTGGATGCCGCGGTGCAGTGGCGCGGGTTCTTCCGCATCTCGTACTACGTCCCGTACATCACGGCATCGGTCGCGACGCTCGCCGTCTGGATCTTCCTGTTCAACAGCAACGGCGTCGTGAACTCGCTGCTCGGCCCGCTCGCTCCCGAACCCTCGTGGCTCGCGAATCCGACGCTGATCATGCCGCTCATCGCGCTGTACGTCACCTGGAAGAACCTCGGCTTCTACATCCTCCTCTACCTCGCCGCGCTCCAGAACGTGCCGAGCGAGCTGCACGAGGCGGCGCAGCTCGACGGCGCCGGACGATGGCAGCGCTTCCGCTCGGTGACGCTGCCTGCGGTTCGCCCCGTGACCTCGCTCGTCGTACTGCTGTCGATCATCACCACCGCGCAGATCTTCACCGAGCCCTACCTCCTCACGGGCGGCGGTCCCAACGGCGCATCCATGACGCCCGCGCTGCTCATGTACCAGCTGGGCATCCAGCAGGGGAAGCCCGACATCGCCGCCGCGATCGGGATGATCCTCGTCATCGCCGTGCTGATCGTCTCGCTCATCTCACGACGCATCACGGAGGGCAAGGACCGATGACCGCATCGACCCCGAGAGCCGAGCGCCCCGCCCACCGAGGCCGCGTGGTCGGAGTGCTCCGCTTCGCGCTGCTGCTCGTCGGCGCGCTCCTCGCCCTCGTGCCGTTCTACTACATGGTGATCGGCGCGCTGCAGCGCGAGCGCGACACGAGCCCGCTGGGGCTGCTGCCCCTGCCCGGCAACCTCACGCTGAACAACTTCATCGAGATCAACGAGTCGGTCGATCTCGTCGGGTCGCTCATGAACTCGCTCATCTTCACGATCGGGGTCGTCGGCTGCACCCTCGTGTTCGGGCTGCTCGTCGGATACGCCCTCGCGGTGCTCTCGTTCCGCGGTCGAGGGGTCGTGTTCGCGCTCGTGCTCCTCGTGCAGACGATCCCGTTCCAGCTCCTCATGATCCCGCTGTATGTCATGGTCGTGCGGTACTTCGGCCTCGCCGACAGCTTCATCGGCATGATCCTGCCGTTCGCGATCAACTCCGTCGCGGTGCTGATCTTCCGGCAGTACTTCCTGCAGATCCCCCGCGACGTCTTCGACGCGGCGCGGATCGACGGCGCGAGCGAGCTGCGCATCCTGGTCTCCATCGCGGTGCCGCTCGTGCGTCCGGCCGTGCTCACGGCGATGCTCGTGACCTTCATCGGCCCCTGGAACGAGTTCCTCTGGCCGTTCCTGGTGACCAAGGATGCCTCGAAGCAGACCCTCGCCGTCAGCCTGGCGAACTTCTCACAGACCAACGGAGCGTTCCTCGACAACCCCATGGGCGCCGTGCTCGCCGGTGCCTGCGTGCTCGCGGTGCCGGTCGTCGTGCTCTTCCTCCTGTTCCAGCGGAACTTCACCTCTGCGAACCTCGGCTCCGCCATCAAGGGCTGAGCCGACGACTCCGACACCCTCCAAGGCAAGGTAATGACCCGACTCCACGACCAGACACGAACGACCGCAGTCCCCTACGCACTCCGTCGCCTCGGAACGATCATGTCCGCGGACCCGGGCGACCCGCTCGAGGCAGAGGGCGTACTCAACCCGGGCACGGCCTGGGGCGCCGACGGCGAGCTCTACCTCTACCCGCGCGTCGTCGCCGCCGGCAACGTCTCACGCATCGCCCGAGCCCGGGTCACGATCGTCGACGGGGTCCCCGTCGGCGTCGAGCGGCTCGGCATCGTGCTCTCACCGGATGAGCGGTGGGAGCACGGCCGGCGGAACGCCGGGGTCGAGGACCCGAGGATCACGTTCCTGGAGCCCATCGGCCTGCACGTGATGACGTACATCGCCTATGGTCCGCTCGGGCCGAAGCCCGCGCTGGCGGTCTCCAGCGACACGATCGAGTGGCGACGGCTCGGGCCGATCCACTTCGAGTACCAGCCCGAGCTCGAGACGGATCTCAATCTCTTCCCGAACAAGGACATCGTGTTCTTCCCCGAGCTCGTCACGGCGCCCGACGGACGTCAGAGCCTCGCACTGCTGCACCGACCGATGTGGGACCTCGACTGGCTTCGTCCGGGTGAGGGTGCACGCACGCCCGCGGGCATCGACGACGACCGCCCCTCGATCTGGATCGGCTACGTCGACCTCGAAGCCGTGCAGCGCGACCCCGCGGCGCTCACCCGGGTGCTCGGCTCGTCGATGATCGCCGCTCCCGAGATGGCGTACGAGACCGCGAAGATCGGTGCCGGCCCTTCTCCGCTGCGCGTACCCGAGGGCTGGCTGCTGCTGCACCACGGGGTGTCGGGGGCGACGCCCAAGGGCTTCGAGCTCGCCCATGGATCGCGGTACTCGGCCGGCGCCATGCTGCTCGACGCTGCGGACCCACGGTGCGTCATCGCCCGTTCCGCCGAACCGCTGCTCGAACCGGAGACCTCTGAGGAGCTGCACGGCACGCTCGGCAACGTCGTCTTCCCCACCGCGATCGAGCAGATCGGCGACCGCCGCTTCGTCTTCTACGGAATGGCGGACTCGTCGATCGGCGTCGCGGAGCTGACCCGCCTGGAGTGAGCGGCGAAACCCGCAGGATGCAGCGCCCGGGACTCGAGTCCCGGGCGCTGCGTCGTTCGGCGGGCCCGTCGCTCCCGAGCCCTCGTCCGCGGTCATACGGGATCCGGCACGACGAGACCCCGATCCAGCACCTGGATCGGGGTCCGTCGTTCACGGGGCGGTCGGGGGCCGCGTCACCGCCTCATCGCCCGTCGAGGCCGCCGACTGCGGCTTCGAGATCGGCCGTGGCGCGGTCGACCTGCGCCTGCGTCGAGGAGGTCGCGGCGAGGATCGCCTTCGCCGCTTCGAGTGCGCGCACCATCGTCGCCCAGGTCGGCGCGGTGTACTCGCGGCTGTCGAGCGCGTCGGCGGCGTCGACCTGCTCGACGAGGGCCGCCCGGTCGGCCGTGACGGTCACGTCGCACCACGCCAGCTCGTCGCCACCCGAGTGACGAAGCAGTACCCGGGTGGCGCCCGGCTCGTGCGTCTCGATGCCGACCTCGACCCGGCCGTCATCGCCGAGGCGCGGCGTCTCGGAGATCGTCACGACCGAGGCATCCATCGGTTCGGCGGTGAAGGCGTCCTGCTGATCGACCGGCGACACCACACCGGCGAGCACGGCCGTGCCGTCGCGTTCGGCGACGAGCGCCTCTGCGCAGTCGAACGTGTAGCCGCCGTAGAGTTCGAGCTCCCAGATGTTGAGCCCGTACTGCGTGGCCGGCAGCCCGGCCACGCGGACGTAGCGGACATCGGCGGGACCGAAGTCGTGGACGTGCTTCAGCGAGGGCTGCACCGACGTCACCCGCGCGAGCTCGGCCCACTCGACGCCATCGGCCGAACCCTCGACGCGGTAGTCGTTCGAGGTGCCCGCCTCCCAGTTGACGACCGCCCGGGTCACGGACCGGGAGCTGCCGAGATCGACCTGCAGCCAGTGCTCGGCGCGCTGCCGAGCCGACGACCACTTCGTCCCGAGCGATCCGTCGGTCGCCTTGGAGGCGACGATCGTCGGGTTGTCGTTGTAGACGCTGTCGGCGGTGGCGGGTCGGTTCAGGGCGAGGTTCTCAGGGCCGCCCGGCACGCTCGGGGCGTCGACGACGGCTCGATCGGCGAAGATCTCGAACTCCCAGAGCGACGGCCCGTAGTTGAGGGCCCGCTTCACGGTCTGCATCCGGACGTAGCGCGCGGTCTCGCCGTCGAGCGCGATCACGTCGACGCCGCCGTCACTGCCCGCGCCGGGCGTCGTGTACGCGTCGCGCCACGTGGCGCCGTCGTCGGACAGCTGGATCCTGTACGACTTCGCGTAGGCGGCCTCCCACCTGAGCCGGACCGCGCCGACGGCCTGAGAACTGCCGAGGTCGACCTGCGCCCATGCGGTGTCGGAGTTGTTGCCCCGCCAGCGCGTGGTCGGATCGCCGTCGGCCAGCGTGTACACGAGGTTGTAGCCCGAGTAGCCCGATGCCCGCGTCGCACGGTCGATGGCGAGGTTGACGCCGCGGTCGACCTGCAGGTCACGGATCGCGAACGTTCCGCCCTCGCCGTCGAGCATCAGCACGCGAACGTGCGTCGCCGGCGTCGGTTCGACGGCCACGTCGGTGACGCCGCCCGTGCCGTCGGTGACATGCGTGCGATCCGTCCACGAGACGCCGTCCTGCGACGTCTGGATCAGGAAGTCGCTCGCGAACGCGTCGGCCCAGTCGATCGTGACCCCGGTGACCCAGGAGCCGCGCTCGAGCCGGCTGTCGACCCAGGTCAGGTCCTCCCTGCGCGAGGCCCAGACCGTGCTCGGGTCGTCGTCGCCGAGTGAGGCGACGCGACGGCCGGGTGCGGTGCTGCTGGCCGTGAAATCGGAGGTGGGGCTCAGCCGGCCCTTGTCGAGTGCCGCGGTCACCGTCTTGCCCGTGTTCTCGCCGGAGCCGAGGCCGAAGACACCGCTCCAGTCCTTGCCCTTCCCGGTGATGGTGAGTGCGACCGTGAGTCCGGGGCGGTCGGGGTTGGCGATGCTCACCACGGGCGTCTTGCCGCGTTCGTCGAGCATGACGACGCTCGGCTGGTCGACGGTCAGGGTGCGGCCGTCTCCGAGCTCGACGGAGCCGGCGCGGTAGAAGGCGGCCATCGTCAGGCGCAGCTCGTCGTGCCGCACCGCCTGCACCTCGGTGTCGTTGCGCAGCGTCCGCACGGCGGGCCGCTCGGCGTACGCCTCGACCTCGCCCGGCTCGGCGGCGGGCAGCACCGTGTAGTCGTAGGTCGCGGCGGTCGGCTTGGTGCCGTGGTCGACGAACAGCGTGAACGCGTCGCGACTGACCGGGTCCTCGCCCTCCCAGCTCCCGCTCTGCGTCGTGTTCGACACCTTCACGTCCTGGTCGGCGGCGAAGACGTACCCGACCTCGTCGTTGTACGCCCACTTCGCACCCGAGACGCTCACGGCCTCGGTGCCCGGGTCGACCGCCTTCCCGCCGACCGTGGCGTTCGCCTTGGCGACCGCCTGGTTCAGGGTCGTGTGCACCGGCGCGGCACTCGTCGAACGGATGCCGGCGCCCAGGGCGACCAGCTCGTCGTCGAAGGTGAAGTAGCTCTTCTGCGCGTTCGTTCCGGCGGTGTCGAGCGTGAGCACGCTCGCGCCGAACTCACCGTTCGAGACGCCGCCCGTGAAGCTCGCCCCGTCGCCGTTGCGTCCACGGTTCTCGAAGCCGCGCTCGGTGCGCTTCTCGTCGGGTGCGGTCACTCCCGGGTAGTGCCACCAGTCGAACGTCGGACCGAGGTCGAGGTACTCCCGGTTGTTCACCTGGATCGCGGTCGAGCCCATGGCGTTCCAGTACACGGGGTTCCCGAGTTCATCGCGATAGCCGGTCCGCAACTCGGCACCGAAGGTGCGCGACGAGTTCAGGCGGGTGAAGATGCCGTAGTCCGCCCTGAGGTGCGAGCTGAACTCCGAACGCCAGAAGTACTTGTCGCCGGTGACGCCGTTGGTGCGGGTCTCGCCGGTGATGCCGTCGAGCAGGGCCGCGTACTCGGTCGAGTAGAGGGCATCGGTGCGCGCCATCCGCTGCAGCGGCTCGATGAACTCGGACGCATGGCTGGTGACGCCTTGGATCGTCTTCGGCGGCCGGTAGTTGAGGTACAGCATCCCGATCTCGCCGCGGATGAGCCAGCGGGTGCCGTTGATGATGTAGAACGCGATCGAGTCCAGCTGGTCACGGGAGAAGGCGAGCGAGGTCCCGCGCGCCACGTCGGCCCAGAGCGCCGCGTAGGTGAAGAGCACCATGCCGTAGCCCTCGCTGTACAGCTGCGCGCCGTGCGCCCAGAAGCTCCCGTCGGGCTGGACCGCCTCCTTCACCGTGCCCGAGTGGTCGACGGCGATCGTCGCCACGATGGTCGAGAAACCTTCTGCGACCTTCTCGAGGTCATGGGTGGCGAGCGCCTCGAAGAGGTAGTTCGAGGTGCGCCAGGCGCCGTTTGCCCCGACGGGATCGAGCTTGCCCGTGTTGTGCTCGAGGCTCACGTCGAAGGCCGCGTCGTCGAGCTCGTCGCCGAGGAACATCGAGATCCGGCCCATCGCGATCGACTCGCCGATCTCGGTCTCCCACCAGTTCTGGTTGCCGGGGTCGACGCGATCCCACTGCAGCAGCGCGCGCCCGACGGCGTCGACGAGCCGCCGGTCTCCATGGCCCTCGGCCTGCGGATCGCGGTACGCCTGCGTCATCGCGAGCATGCGGTAGAGCGCGATGTACGGGGACCAGACCGAACCGTTGGCCGAGCTCGTCCGGTCGGCGTAGTCGACATCCGACCACGAACCGTCCTCGTTCTGGGACGCGACGTAGTCCATCGCCTCGGAGGTGCGCGCCAGGTAGATGCCGTTGGCGATGATGATCTCGTCGCCCTGTTCGAGGTAGTACTCCTCGAGGCGCGACACGACCGTCGCGACGTCGTCGTCGGCCGCGGCGGCCGGCGCCGCGACGAGTCCGGTGGCGCCGATCACGGCGGCGACCGTGATGGCGATCGATGTGGTGAAGCGTCGCATGGCGGGGCTCCTTTGCCGTTCTGCCGGATGCTGATGAGCGCGCGGACGCAGCCGGCCGGCGCTCGATCGTGGGGTGGTACGGGTCCCGGGGTGCGGAGCGCAGCCACGCACCCCGGGGAGGGCGTCAGCCCTGCGAGATCAAGGTGTCGACTTCGTCGGCCGCGGTCTTGAAGGTCTCCTCGAGGTCGCCGTCGCCCGCCTGCACCGCCTGCCCCCAGGCGTCGCGGAAGGTCTGCCAGATCTCCGTGGCGTTCGCGATGTTCGGCACGTCGACCGTGAGCGGCACGGACTCTGCGAACGTCGAGAGCACCGGGCTCGTCGCGAGGAACTCGCCGGCGATCTCATCGACGTCGCCGCGGATCGGGAACTGCCCGGTGGTCTCGAGCAGTGCCAGGTCGTTGTCGGCATCCATCGAGAACTTCGCGAAGTCCCACGCGGTCTGCTTGTTCTCGCAGGAGGTGTACAGGCCGACGTTCTTCGAGTCGCCGAAGGTGTAGGTGTCGGCCGCCGGCGTGCCGTCGGCGGTCGGCAGCGGCACGATGCCGTAGTCCACCTTGCCGTCGAACGCTCCGGCACCCCACGGGCCGGCGATGCCGAGAGCTGCGACGCCGTCCGCGAACGGACCGGCCCACGCGTCCCCGCTGTACGGCTCCGCCGAGGAGTAGCCCTCGGCGTAGAGGGCCTTCCAGAACTCGAGCGTCTCGAGCCCCTCCTCGCTCGCGAAGGATGCCTTGCCATCGGTGACCAGCTGGGTGCCGCCCGAGTTGGCGAGGAAGAACGGGTAGAAGTCGAACAGCGCGTTCGTGTAGTCGCTGGAGGCCGGCGGATACAGGACGAAGTCGGCCGCGCCGCTCTTCTTGATCGCCTCCGCGGCGGCCAGGACGTCGTCGTAGGTCGCGAGATCGGGGTTCTCGGGGTCGAGTCCGGCCGCCTCGAAGACGTCCTTGTTGTAGTAGAGCATGAACGGGTTCGCCTTCCACGGCACCTGGTAGAGGTCGCCGTCGGGAGAGCGGAATCCGTCGGCAGCCTCGCCCGACCGCTCGGTGATGAAGGACTCGCCGTCCTCGAAGGTCTGAGAGATGTTCACCAGGCCGCCCTGCTTCTGGAAGGCGGGCACGGCGGCGGGCGCCGTGTTGTAGACCAGGCAGGGCGTGTTGCCGGCGGTGATCGCGGCTCCGATGGCGTCCTCCGAGGACTTGCCGGAGGGAATGGCCTCGGCCGTCACCTGCTCGTCGGGGTGATCGGCGTTCCATGCGTCGACCACCGCCTCCGCCCACGCGATCTCCTGTTCGTTCGTCGAGTACCAGATGCTGATCGGGCCGGATGTCAGTTCGGTGCTGTCGGGCGCGCCCGACGACGCGCATGCCGCGAGCGGCACGGCGAGGGCCGCCAGGGCAACGGTGGCTGCTAAACGCTTCATTGCGAGGAACTCCTTCGTCTGGAAGGCGCTCGCGCGCTCTTCCTGCTGTGCTGGGGCCCTTCCCCTGCCACTCGCCCACACGTGCGCGAGGTGCTCGCATCCTCCGGGTAAGGGATTGAACACGGATAGTAAACCGGTTTTGGTCGGCAAAGTCAACCGGTCTCATTTCCTGGATCATCTCGCCGCCAAGTCGTGCGAATTCATGGCGGATAACGGTGACTTTGGGCGCTACCACTCCAGCTAAACTCACCTAAACTCTCGTTCTGAGGCCGAACGAGGCGCCTCGCTGCCGCCCATCGTCGAGGCATTCGACCGGTCACGGCCTCCACCGGAAGATCACAACTGGGTCACTTGTCCCACTCGGCTATTGACCCGCTCGTGTCGAGCACGGAGGATGGCTGCACCCGAACCCACGACACGATGGAGTGCCATGCGCGCGTTGCGCCGTCCGATCGTCACCGTCGCCGCGACATCCCTGCTGCTGGTCGTTCAGGCCGTGATCGACCCCACCGGCCTGCTCGCCCTCGTCGGCTGGCCCGGCGGCACGCCGCGGTTCGACCTGTGGTGGCCCGTCGCCCGCTACGTCGTGTTCGTGCCGGTCATGCTCGCCGTCGTCTGGTGGGCGGCGGTGCGCGCGGGCGACCGCTTCTGGACGCTGACCGCGGGCGTCGTGCTCGCCGCACTGCTCGCGCAGTTCGCGGCGTGCCTGGCGATGACCGGGGATGTCGCGCTGTCGGCGTGGGCCGGCGGCTTCGTGACCGCGAAGGCGGTGCCCACGGCGCTGATCGTGGCGGGGGTCGTGCGCGTCGTCGAGCGGGTGGTGGCGCGGCGCCGTGGCCTCGATACGGCGCTTCGCGCCCCATCGGCCGACGCGTTGACGGTCTGGCCGGCGGCGATCGCGGCCGGCGCCGTGGCGCCGCTGCTCGCGGGCTCCTGGTGGACGGGAGCGACGTACGCGCCCGGCATCCCGACGCCGAGGCCCGACGACGGCCCGATCGCGATGGTCGTCGCCGTGCTGCTGCTCATCGGTGCGGCGTGGCTCGGCATCCGGTGGATGCGCCGACGCGTGCCCGGGTTCCTCGGCACCTGGCTCGGCGTGCTCGTCGCGGGCGGCGTCTTCGGCCTCGCGCAGTCGATCGTCGGCCTCGTCGTCGACGACGGGTTCCGCGGCGACCTCTGGCCGCTCATGGCGGCCTACATCCACGTCGCCGACGGGCTCGCCTTCGCCGCCTGCACCGGCTGGATCGCGGCCGTCGTCGCACTCGTCGCCGACCGCGTCATGGCGCGGCGAGCGGCACGCAGCGCGGCAGACCCGACGGCGGGCGAACTGAACGAGCGACGAGATGCCTCGCCGGCACGCATCGCCGCGGGCGTCGGCATCGGCGTGGCCGTCGTCGCCGTGACCGCGGTCACCGCCTCGCTGCTCGCCCCGGCGGCGCCCGCGGTCGCGACCGTCGCGAACGAGGCATCCGTGCCCGCCGGGTTCCTGCGCGTCGAAGACGGGCGCTTCACCGACGGCGAAGGCCACCAGGTGCTGCTGCGCGGCGTCAACGTCAACCAGCTCGTCGACTTCTACCAGGCGCGCCCCGAGGTGCCTGCGACCCGCGAGCTCACCGAGCAGGACTTCGCCGACATGGCGACGTACGGGTTCAACGTCGTGCGGCTCGGCCTCTCGTGGTCGGCACTCGAGCCGACGCGCGGCGAGCTCGACCCCGACTACCTCGCGACCGTGAAGCAGGCGGTCGCGTGGGGCGAGAAGCACGGCATCCGCACCGTGCTCGACATGCACCAGGACGGCTGGTCGAACCTGCCGACCGCCGAGGGCACCGTGTGCCGGCCCGGCACCGACCCGATGTGGGGCTACGACGGCGCACCCGAGTGGGCGACCCACTGGGACGGCGCCCCGCGCTGCTCGTTCACGGGCCGCGACATCTCGCCCGCGGGCGACCGGGCGTTCGAGCACTTCTGGTTCGACACCGACGGCATCCAGACGGCGCTCGCCCGCACGTGGGGCGAGCTCGCCGGCGAGTTCGCCGACGAGAAGGCCGTCGCGGGCTTCGACCTGCTCAACGAGCCCGGCTTCGGCGAGACCGCGCCCGTCACGACCTCGAAGAAGAACGGCGAATACTCGGCGAAGGCGATCGCGGCGATCCGGGAGGCGGGCGCGCCGCAGATCGTCTTCGTCGAGCCCAGCATCCTGTGGTCGGGGCTCGGCTTCGACTCGGGTCCCGCGCGCGGCTTCACCGACGACCTCAACGTCGCGTTCTCGCCGCACCTCTACGCCGAGTCGATCACCATGGATGCCTCGCTCGGACTCCCCACGATCGTCAGCACCGAGCGCCAGTTCGAGCTCGGCCAGCGCGTGGCCGACGAGCTCGGCATGCCGATGTGGTCGGGCGAGTACGGGTACTGGGGCGACGATGAGTCGACCGCGGCGCACCTCTCGCGATACGCCGCCGAAGAGGACGCGCGCATGCTCGGCAGCGCCTACTGGGTGTGGAAGCAGGCGTGCGGCGACCCCCAGAACGGCATCCAGGAGCTCGGCAACGGGCTGCTCTCCGAGGTCTGCGCGACGGGCGAGGAGGCGCCGCGCAAGGAGCACCTGCTGGGCATCCTGTCGCGCGCCTACCCGCAGCAGGCGCCTGGCGTGCTCACGAGCCTTCGCGCCGGGGTCACGGGCACGCCGGATGCCGCGGCGACGATGTCGCTCACCGGCGAGGCCCCCTCGGCGACGTGCGGGCTGCAGGTCTGGATCCCCGGGTCGGCTGAGCCGGCCGTCGAGTCGAGCGGCCTCGGCGACGTCGCCGTCGACGAGGTGCCCGGCGGCTGGCTGCTCACCGGTTGCGCCGAGGGCGCGTACGCGCTCGACGTGAAGCCGGCCGAGTAGCGACGTAGGGTGGTGCGGTGCCCGAGATCGCCCACGTCGACCCGCTGAGCCCCGCGGCCGTCGCGATCCTGCGCCGCTACTACGACGACATCATCACGCGCTATTACGGCCGGGCCGCGACCGCCGCCGAGATCGACGAGCAGCTCGCCGGCGATCCCGACGACGACCTGCGCGGCGACCTCGGTGCGTTCTTCATCGCAACGGGCGACGAGGGATGCCTCGGCTGCGCCGGTGTGCGCTGGGTCGACGCCGACACGGCCGAACTGACCCGGGTGTTCGTCGCCCCCGCGGCGCGCGGCCTGGGGCTGGCCGCGACGCTCGTCGGCGCTGTCGAGACCGAGGCCCGTCGCACCGGGCGGCGCACCGTGCGGCTCGACACGCGTTCCGACCTCGTCGAAGCCCGTGCCCTCTACGCGAAGCTCGGCTACGCCGAGGTCGAGCCCTTCAACGACAGCCCGTACGCCGACCACTGGTTCGCGAAGGACCTCCGGGTCGCGCGATGACTCCGTCGAGCTGACGCCTGTGGCCACCGTCCGCATTCGTCAGCGACATCCGCTGCCGAAGGGTTCTACGCCCCGAGCATCTCCCGCGCGTGGCGGTACTTCTCGGCGAGGCGCTGCTGCGTCTCGAAGTCGAGCTTGCGCACTCGCCAGGCGGCCGAGTTGTCGTCGACGTCGGCGATCTTCACGCTGCGTGCGATCGCGTGACGGCGGATGCGCCCGTAGTACTCGGCCTCGGGCACCTCGGGGGTGCGGGTCAGCAGCACGACGACCTCGACGACCTCGGGCAGCACGCCCGCCTCGAGCAGCTCACGCGCCGTCAGGCCGGTGTCTTCGAGCACGTCGTGCAGCCAGGCGGCCGAGGTCGCGACGGGCTCGGCGATCGGATCGAAACGCTCGGCGACCCGACCGGGGTGGTCGATGTACGCCGCCCCGACCTTGTCGGTCTGACCTCGGTGCGCCACGAACGCGATGCCCTTCGCCAGCGCCACCTGCGCAGCCGCGGCGACGACCGCGTCGGCGTCGGGCAGCGGCTCCACGGCCCAGATGGGCGTCACGGGTGCTCCGGCGCCGGCCGGCTCGAAAGCGTTCGTCGTTCCCGTCACCATTCGGTCGGTCTCCTCGTTCACATCGGTTCGTTCGGTCTGGTCGGTCTGAGCGGGCCACGCGCCGGCAGGCTGCGGCATCGGGTCGGCGGCCTGCGGCGCGACCTCGGCAGGCTGCGGCATCGGGTCGGCGATCGGCGGCGCGACGTCGGCGGGCTGCGGCATCGGGTCGGCGATCGGCGGCGCGACGTCGGCAGGTCGCTCGATGGGCGCGGCCGCCGCGGGCGCCGGTGCGAGCCACCAGGGCGTGCCGGCGACCGGAGCCGCGGCGGGCTCCGGGTCGGGTTCGGCGTCGAACGGCCACTCGACCTCGGGCGCGACGCGCAGCGGTTCGGGCTCTGCCGCGGCGGATCCCTCGCGCATCTCATGGTCGTCGAGCTCCGCGTCGACCGGAGCGACGGGCAGGAGGCTCGCGAGCAGCGGCTCGGGTTCGAGGAGCGGTTCAGGGGCAGGTTCGGCGACCGGTTCCTCGATCGTCGGAGCCGGTCGGGCCTCGACCGCCGGCGCGGGATCGAACAGGGAGTCGAAGCCGAACTCGAACTCGGGCTCGAGCTCGAGCTCGGGCTCGGACACCGCGGGCGCCGGTGCAGCGGATGCCGGTGCAGCGGGCGCCGGCGCAGCGGGCTCCGGTTGCGGCGCGAGCTCCACCTGCGACTCGGAGGCCGCGGGCTGGATCTCCTCGATCACGGCGACCGGCTCGGGGCCGGCGATCGGCGCCGCGCCCGAGGCATCCGGCTCTGCGTTCTCGACGGCGGGCGCCTCGAGCTCGACCTCGGCGAGCGGGTCGCGGCCGCGCACGGTGCGCACGAAGCCGAGTTCGGCCTCGAGCTCGGCCATCTCGCGGGCGTCGAGCTCGAGCAGCGAACGAGCGTCACCGAGGCTGCGATGCACGAAGTAGTCCTCGTCGACCTCCACGAGCCGGGCGCCGTCGCTCGTCGTGAAGTAGCGCCGCCGGGCGCCGTCGGTCACCGCGACGATCACCTCGACGAAATCGCCGCTCGGCACCTCGCAGCAGAGGTAGTAGCGCTGCTGCTCGGGTGAGGCGGCGGTGGCCGCACCCGTCGTGACGATCGGCACGGCGCGCGCCGAGGAGGGGGAGGCCGGCGCCGGAGCAGCCGCGGGCGAGGTCGGCGCCGTCGGGGTCGACTCGACAGGCTGCGGCGTCGGCGGCGTCTGGCGGGGTTGCGCCGGCGCGGGCGGAGCCCATCCGCTCGCCGCGGGCGTCGGCAGGCGACGGGGGCGCAGCGTTCCACCGAGCTCGGCACTGCGTCGTGCCGCGCGCGAGGTGAGATCGTTCGCCGACGCACCGTCGCCCGGTGCAGACGGCTCGTCGGCGTGGATCGTCATCGTGGCTCCTGGGGGTGGGCGCCGGGGCGGTGGGGCTGCGGCCGTGGGGAGCGGCACGCCTCTCCGATGGTAGGCGCTTCCCGCCCCGGATTCGAGAAACTTCGCGAGCGGGTCGGTTCTTCGTCGCGCTCGATCGCCACGAGTTCGGGATATGCCGGTTACGCGTCAGTCCTCCGGCTCCTGGAAGATCGTCACCTGCAGGCCCGCGGGCGCGTCGAGCCTCGAGTTGATCGAGCGCCAGGGAGTCTCGCGCGGGGTCGCGAGCAGGCCGGCGCCAGCGTCGACGAGCTCGTCGGTCACGGCGGCCGTGTCGGCGACCTCGAATGCGACCCGCAGGTGCGGACTGCGCACCCCGTCGGTCTCGACCCTGTCGATGTACTCGACCTGCGCGGGATTCGAGAGCTCGAGCGTCGCGCGGCCGGCGTCGAGGATCATCACGCGGGCCCCGCCCTCGGCCTCGTACGCCTCCTCCTCGGGCAGTCCGAGCACGTCGCGGTAGAACGCGACGGCGGCCTCCCAGTCGTCGGCCTCGACCACGAGGCGCAACTGGCGCACACGGCGCGGGGTCTCTTCGGCATCGGTCATGCGGGCAGCCTACGGCGGGGCGAGCGAGTTGAGGGTTCCGACAAGGGATTCGCAGGAGGCATCCGTTCATCGCACAATCGGAGGCATGCGCATGACTCCCCGACGCCTCGCCATCGGCATGAGCCTGTGGGCCCCGAACCTGTTCAGCGGCATCCGCGTGAAGCGCATCTCCGACGACTGGACGAGCGCGACCGTGGAGCTGCACGTCAACCTCTTCACCCGCAACTACGTGAAGACCGCGTTCGGCGGGTCGATGTCGGCGATGACCGACCCCTACTACTTCATGCTCGTCATGCACCAGCTCGGTCGCGAGTACGTCGTGTGGGACACGCGCGGCGAGATCGAGTTCGTGAAGCCGGGCCGCGGCACCCTCACCGCGCATTTCGAGGTGTCGCGCGACAAGGCCGCCGAGCTGCGCGAACGCGCCCGCGGCGGCGCGAAGGTGCTCGAGTGGTTCGAGACCGACATCACCGACCGGGCCGGCGAGGTCGTCGCGCGAGTGCGGCGCGAGGTGTACGTACGCGAGAAGCGACGGGTGACGGAGGGCCAAGCCGACTGAGCCGGCGGCGCGACCGACGCCCGTGACCTGCCGTGCACTCCGATTCACACGCGCGCGGGACTCGGGTTAGATGGAACCGTCGTGCGATTCGCCGCGAGGCGAAGCCGCGACGCACTGCCCATCGACGAAGACGAGGTATGCGGATGACGACACGGAGCCCCTACAGCGCACGCACGGCCCTCCTGGCGGCCTCGCCGCTCCTGCTCGCGGTCGCGCTCACCGCCTGCACGCCGACCGGGTCCGACTCCCCCGAGCCGACGAGCCCGGTCGTGCAGCTCGGTGCGCCCGGCGAATCGAACCGCACGCTCTCCCCCGACGAGGCGGCGAACCTCGGCTCGCCCGAGTTCTCCGAGGTCGACTCGGCGTTCATGCTCGCGATGATCCGCCACCACCAGCAGGCGATCGAGATGACCGATCTCGTCGACGATCGCACCGACGACCGCGACATCCGCCTGCTCGCCGAACGCATGTCGGTGAGTCAGCAGGACGAGAAGACCCAGATCACGACGTGGCTGCAGGAGCGATCGGTGCCCGTCAACGGCGACGGCAGCGGCCACGAGGCGCACGACGCCGAGTCGATGCCCGGCATGCTGAGCGACGACCAGTTCGCCGAGCTCGAGGCGGCGACGGGCGAGGAGTTCGACCTGCTGTTCCTCGAGTACATGATCCAGCACCACGAGGGCGCAGTGCAGATGGTCGACGACCTCTACGCCGACGGCGGCGGCCAGGAGTCGGCGACCGACCAGTTCGCCCGTCACGTCGAATCGGACCAGGGCATCGAGATCGCCCGCATGCAGCAGATGCTCGCCGAGCGCACCGGCTGAGGCACGGGCGGCACCGACGAGACGGGGCCCGGCGGTCGTCGACCGCCGGGCCCCGTCGTGGGTGGGGAGGCGCGGCCTCCCCACACCGACTCATCGGAATGTCGCCGTCAGTGCCGTGAGCGCCTGCACCACGTCGGAGTCGGCCGGGAGGCCGGACTTGCGGGCGGCATTGACGAGCTGCGCGACGACCGCGCGGTCGGCCGCCGAGCCGTCGGCGAGCTGCTCCGCCTCGGCGAGGTGCTCACGCACCTCGGCGAGCGCCTCGCCGCTCAGGCTGCCGTCGCGCTCGGCCTGATCGACGTACGCGCCGGCGACGGCGAAGCTCGGCGCGTGCACGGCGCCGGTCTGCAGCTGCGCGTTGAACTCGTCGAAGCGCACCTCGCCGGCGGCCTCGATCTCGTTCGCCGACAGGTCGTCGCTCGCGGTGAGCGCCATCGTGTCGAACCCGCGCGCGATCTCGCTGCCGAGCACGTTGCCGTTGTACCAGTACGTCGACCAGTAGCCGCCGAGGTTCAGGCCGGTCGTGCTCGGCGTGTTGATCGGACCGCGGTCGAGGAAGGCGATCTCCTTCGGGTTCGCGGTGTCGGTGAAGTCGATCACCGACAGGCCGCCCTGGTACCACGCCTGCACCATGATGTCGCGCCCCGGCACCGGGATGAGCGAACCGTTGTGCGCGACGCAGTTCTCCTGCGTGGTCTGCGGCACCGGCAGCTTGTAGTAGCTCGCGAACTGCAGCTTGCCGTCGACGATGTCGAAGAGCGCGTCGGCGCCCCACTCGGGCTGGTCGGTCGACCGGCACCGTGCCGCCGTGCCGCCGCCCCACTCATCGGTGAAGATGACCTTCGTGCCGTCGTTGTTGAACGTCGCCGAGTGCCAGTACGAGAAGTTCGGGTCGGCGACCGCATCGATCCGCACCGGGTCGGCCGGGTCGGAGATGTCGAGCAGGATGCCGTTGCCCTGGCACGCGCCGGCCGCGAGCCCGATCTCGGGGTAGGCGGTGATGTCGTGGCACGTGTTCGTGTTGGGGTTCGGCGAGTACCGGGTGCCCGACGGGTGCAGCGGCTGCGTCGGTCCGTTCTGCAGTCCGTTGAACGCGCCCGTCTCGGGGTCGGCGAAGATGCGCGGCTGGTTCACGATCGCCGCCGTCTCAGGCGCGGCGAGCGGCACCTTGATGACGTCGATGCGCCACTGCGTCGGGTTGCCCGTCGTGACCGGCTCGGTCGAAGCCGGCGCGTTCTCGCAGCCCGCGAGCTCGAGCGGCGAACGCACGCCCGAGGTGCCCGAGTTGTAGATGTAGACGTTCTCGGCGTCGTTCGGGTCGCTGACGAGCGTGTGCGTGTGCGAACCGCGGCAGGTCTGCACGCCGGGCAGCTGCACCGGGTTGTCGATGTCGCTGATGTCGAAGATGCGCACGCCGCGGAACCGCTCGGGGTTCACCGAGCCCGGCGCCCCCTGGGTGCCGCAGTCGATGCGGCCGCGCGTCTCCTCGACCGACATGAACAGCAGGTCGCCGTACACCGAGACGTCGCCCTGGCCGCCCGGGCAGACGAACGACGAGCGCAGCGTCGGCTCGGCCGGGTCGGACACGTCGTAGACCTGGAAGCCGTTGAAGTTGCCCACGATGGCGTTGTCGCCCGAGAAGGCGAGGTCGGAGTTGACGAACCCGAAGTCGCCGGGCGGGGCGTTGAACGGGTCGACCCGTGGCGTGCTCGACAAGAGGTCGATGTTGCTCGTCGCGACCTCGGCGTCGAGGTAGCCGGCGGGCAGGTCGACCCTGGGGTCGTCTTCGGCGACCGCCGCGGTGGCGGTCATCAGTGAGGCGCCGAGCAGCAGGGCGCCGGCGGCGGCGAGTGCGCGGCGCCGCGCATTCGGGGGTCGTTGTTCGGATCTCATCGTCGTGCCCTCTTCTCTCGTTACGACAGAACCTGCGTTTCGACACAGCGATCGAGCCCTCCGATGGGCGGTCGCCCACAACCCCGTGGGCGCCCGCAGCCCCGGAAGGCCGACCATGCCCCCCAAACTAGCGACAAGCGCAGGGTCGGCGCAGCCGGTATTTCGGGGGACACGGGCGACTCCGTCGGTGGGTCGCCGTACCGTCGGCCCATGGGCCGGGTGCAACCGTTCGAGATCCACGTCGACGATGAAGTGCTCGGCGACCTGCGGGCACGCCTCGCCCGCACCCGGCTCCGGGGCGACTCGCCGCGACGGCCGCCGGCGGGCATGAACCACGACTACCTGCGGCAGCTCATCGACACCTGGGCGGCATGGGACTGGCGAGCGCGCGAGGCGTGGCTCAACCGGCATCCGCAGTTCGTCGCCCGGGTCGGCGACGCCGACGTGCACTTCGTGCACCGGCGATCCGAGCGCACCGACGCACCCGTGCTGCTCGTGATGCACGGCTGGCCGCACACCTTCGCGCTGCAGCTCGACTTCGCCGACCTGCTGCCCGACTTCCACGTCGTCGTGCCGAGCCTGCCGGGGTTCGCCTTCTCATCGCCGTACGCCGACGGCCCGATGACCGAGCGGCGCCTCGCCGAGACGATGCACTCGCTCATGACCGACGTGCTCGGCTACGAGCGCTACGTCACCTACGGCGAGGACGTCACGGCCAACGTGAGCGACCTCATCGCCGCGAGCCATCCCGAGCACGTCGCCGCGATCGTCGCGACGCACGCGCACTTCCCGACCGGTGACGAACGGGAGGCGCTCACCGACCCGGCCGAGCGCGCGTTCTTCGCGGCGCTCGCCGAGCGCCACGGCACCGACGGCGCCTACGGGCACGTGCAGGCGACGCGTCCCGACACCCTCGCGGTCGCCCTCGACGACTCCCCCGCCGGCCTGCTCGCCTGGATCGCCGAGAAGCTCGTCGAGTGGAGCGACACCCCGCCCGGCGACCCCAGCGCCGTCGAGCGCCGCATCTCGCGCGACCGCATCCTCACCGAGGCGATGATCTACTGGGTCACCCGCTCGATCGCGTCGTCGTTCCGTCCGTACTACGAGGGCGCTGATCAACCCGACCCGATTCCGCCGACCGGGGTTCCGGCGGCCGTCTTCATCCAGCGGCACGAGGCCGACTACCCCGAGACGCTCGCGCGACGGCACTACCTCGACCTGCGCGTCTTCGACCGGCTGCCAGAGGGCGGGCACTTCACCGTCGCCGAGGTGCCCGAGGCGATGGCGGCGCGGGTGCGGGAGTTCGTGGGGTCGCTGGGCTGAGGCGCCGCGGGCGCAGCTCGGGTCCTCGGCCGTCCGGGGTTCGAGGCGGGTCCTCTTCGTCGGCGCTCCTCGACCGACTCAGGCCGTTCGACCCACGATGCCGTCGGCCTCGCGAGCGACCCACCCGACGAGGGGCAGCATGTGCTCCATGAGGTCGTCGCCGAGCGGCGTCAGCGAGTACTCGACGCGAGGCGGCACCTCGGGATACGAGGTGCGGGCGACGAGCCCGTCGGCCTCGAGGGTGCGCAGCGTCGAGGCGAGCATCTTCTCGCTGATGCCTTCGACCTCGCGACGCAGCTCGCCCCAGCGATGCGTGCCGTCGGTCAGCGCGAGCAGCACGAGCACACCCCACTTGCTCATGATGTGGTCGAGCACGACCCGTGTCGGGCAGCCGTCGGTGAAGACTTCGCCGGACTGCTCCCGGATCTCCGCAAGACTTACCGTCATGTGGGTACCTTACTTCAAAGTGGGTACAGATTCGAGGGAAGGTTCAGCCGAGGCATCCGGTTGGAGCCGGTGACGCTTCTCGAAAGGAACCGACCCTCATGACCATCCTCGTCACCGCCGCCTCGGGCCAGCTCGGCCGCCTCGTCGTCGACGCGCTGCTCGACCGCGGCGTCGCCCCCGCCGACATCGTCGCGACCGCCCGCGACACGGCGAAGCTCGCCGACCTCGCCGAGCGCGGCGTGCACACCGCTCGCCTCGACTACTCGGAGCCCGCCTCGATCACGGCGGCGCTCGACGGCGTCGACCGGGTGCTGCTCGTCTCCGGTTCGGAGTTCGGCGAGCGCGCCGCCCAGCACCAGAACGTGATCGACGCGGCGAAGGCCGCGGGCGTCGCGAAGCTCGTCTACACGAGCGCACCGCAGGCCGCGACCGCCGACTTCGTGCTCGCGCCCGAGCACCGCGCCACCGAGGAGGCGATCGGCGCCTCGGGCATCCCCGCGGTCATCGCCCGTGACAACTGGTACACCGAGAACTACGCGGCGGATGTCTCGCGCGCGGCCGACACGGGCGTCATCGCCGCTTCCGTGGCCGACGGGAAGGTCGCGAGCGCGACCCGCGCCGACCTCGCCGAGGGCCTCGCCGTGCTGCTGACGAGCGACGACCACGTCGGCCAGGTGCTCGAGCTCGCCGGCGAGACGGCGTGGAGCTACGACGAGCTCGCCGCCGCGGCGTCCGAGGTGCTCGGTCGCGAGGTGCGGTACCAGCAGCTCACGACCGAGGAGCACGTGGCCGCGCTCGAGTCGGCCGGACTCGACGCGGGCACCGCGGGGTTCGTCGCGGGCATCGACGACGGAATCCGCCGCGGCGTGCTCGACGTGCCGAACGACGCGCTCGCCCGCCTCATCGGCCGGCCGACGACCTCGCTCGTCGACGGGCTGCGCGCGGCGCTTGCCGCGTAGCGATCAGCGCACGACGTCGTAGACGGCCTTGACGATGCCGTTCGAGTAGGCCGCGTGCTCGGTGAGCTCGAGCTTCGTCGTGAGGCCCGGATCGTCGCCGAACAGGCGCTTGCCGCTGCCGAGCAGCACCGGGAACACCAGCAGGTGGTACCGGTCGACCAGCCCGGCGGCGGCGAGCCCCTGCGCGAGGGTCGCCGAGCCGTGCACGATGATCGGCGCGCCCTCGCCCTCCTTCAGGCGGGCGACGTCGTCGAGCGAGCGCAGCAGGTTCGTCTCGTGCCACTCGGGTACGAGGTCGGCCTCGTCGAGCGTCGTCGACACGACGTACTTCGGCATCGCGTTGTACTCGGCGAAGTCGTCCTCCATCGAGGGCCACACGGGCGCGAACTCCTGGTAGCTCACCCGGCCGAGCAGCAGGGCTCCGGCTTCGAGTTGCTCGGTGCCCTTGAGCTCGTACGCCTCCTCGACGAACGGCACCTCCTTGAAGGTCCAGCCGGCGCGAGGGTGGTCGCCGCCGCCGGGCGAGTCGACGACGCCGTCGAGGCTGATGAACTCGGTCACGATGATGGGGCGCATTGGCCTGTCCTTCCGATTCAGGTGGCGGCGAAGCATCCGCCTTCATTCTGGACGTCGAACGGGCCGCGCCGATATCGACAGATCACGGAAGAAGCCCACCGCAGGTCACGCGGCGTCACAGCACGACTGCGCCGAATACGCTCGAAGGATGACTCGACTTCGGCCCGTGCTCGCGGCCCTGCCCCTGCTCGTGCTCGCCCTGGCCGCCTGTTCCTCGCCGTCCGGCTCGACCGGCGAGGGCGCCGAGCCCACCGCTGCCGCCACGGCGGAAGCCACCGCCGACGCCGCGACCGTGCTCGAGGAGTGCACGGGCGTCGCCGTCATCGTCGACTCGGCCGACCTCGAGCTGAGCGAACCGATCGACGTCGCCGCGTGCGTCGACACCGACGAGCCGATTCTCGCCGCCGACGCGCTCGACGAGGCCGGCGTCGCGACCGAGGGCACCGTCGAATGGGGCGACCAGGTCGTCTGCCGCGTGAACGGCGAGCCCGCGGAGGACACGCTCATCACGGCCGCCGACGGCACCGAGTATCACGAGACCTGCGCCTCGATGCCCGCGGCGTTCGCGTACTGGTCGCTCTGGCAGCGCAGCGGCGGCGGCGAATGGGGTTACGCGCAGGAGGGCCTGCCGACGCTCGAGCTGGCGCCGGGCGACGCGGTCGAGCTGCTCTTCACGCTCAACGACCAGCCGGCCTCGCCCGCCGAGTAGGCGGCCCGTGCCTCCGCCGGCCGGGCGGCGCCGACGCGTATCGAGACCACGATGCCAGCCAGCCCTTGACCGCGCACCAGCGACCTGATGCACTGACCCCGATGTTCCGGTTCCGACCAGCTCCGCTCCGCCTTGCGCTCGTGCTCGCGGCGGTGTTCGTCGCGACCCGGGTCGTGTACCGCGTGCTGTTCGCGGGCGCCGGCGGGCCCGGCGTCGTGCTGGTCGACCTGCCGGTCGTGCGGCTCGCTCCCCCGTTCGAGCATGTCGCGATGTTCGGACCGATCACGACGGGCGGGCTGTGGGCCGCGTTCGTGAGCGCCCTGCCGATCGCGCTCGTGATTCTCGCTTTCGGCGTCGTCAACGCGTGCGTCGACGTCTCGCGGGTGTTCGCGCGGGCCGCTCGCGGAGGTCCCCTCGCCGGATCGGCTCGCGCGCTCGTCATCGCGTGGTCGACGTTCCCCGCGCTCGCCGACGCCGTGCGCCGGGTTCGGCTCGCCCGGCGGCTCCGCGGCGAACGCGGCGCCGGCGCGCTCATCGTGCCCGTTCTCGAGCACACGATCGAACGCTCGATCGCGATCGCCGCCGCGATGGAGGTGCGCGGCTTCGCCGCGACCCATCGCGTCGAGGGCGACTGCGCCCGCCCCGTCGAGGTGACCGGCGCCGTGCTCGGCCACGGCGAGGGCGACGACCGCGAGCGTGCGGACCGCTGGTCGATCGCCGTGCCCGAACTGCGGCTCGAGCCCGGCACCCTCGCCGTGCTCGCCGGCCCGACCGGTTCGGGCAAGTCGACCCTGCTCGACACCCTGGGCGGCGTGCACACGCACGTCGACGGCGGTCGGGCGTCGGGCGTGCTCCGCGTCGGCGGCGTCGACCGCCTCGCCGTGCCGGCCCGCGACACGGCCGGGTTCGTCGGGGTGGTCGCACAGGACCCGCGGCTCGGATTCACGAGCGAGACCGTCGACGACGAGGTCGGCTTCGCGCTGACCGTGCGCGGCGTCGCACCCGTCATCGTCGCGGCCCGCGTCGCCGAGGTGCTGACGCGCATCGGCGCCGAGCATCTCGCGGGACGCGAGCTGCGCAGCCTCTCGGCGGGCGAGGCGACGCTCGTCGCGATCGGCGCCGCGATCGTCGAGCAACCCCTGCTGCTGCTCGTCGACGAACCGCTCGCCGACCTCGACCCCGAGGCCCGCGCCCGCATCACCGGACTGCTCGGACGCATCGCGCACGAGGCGGGCGTCTGCGTGCTCGTCGCCGAGCATCGGGCGGCCGAGTTCGCGGCGGTCGCCGATCGGTGGTTCGAGATCTCGGAGGGCGCGGTCGTCGAGGCATCGAGCGCTCCCGACTCGACCGAGGGCCAGCGGGCCGCCTCGTCTGGAGACGCTCGTGCGTCGCTTCCCGGCCGACGGGCCGGCGTTGGACTGCGCGTCGCCGGCATCACCGTGCGACACGGCGATCAGGTCGCGGTCGACGACGTCTCATTCGACGCGGCGCCCGGCGAGATCGTGGCGCTCGGCGGACCGAACGGGGCCGGCAAGTCGAGCCTCTTCACCGCGATCGCGCTCGGCACCGAACCGGGCACGGTGCGCACGGGCGACGAGGATGACTCGGGCCAGGATGCCTCGGGCCACCGCCCCTCCCGGTCGTCACGGCGTCGCATCGCCCTCGTGCCCGACCGCTCCGACGACCTGCTCTTCACCGACACCGTCGAGGCCGAGTGCCGGCGCGCCGACCGCACCGGACGCCGACCGCGCGGCACGACGTGGGCACTGTTCACCGAGCTGCTCGGGCACCCGACCGATCGGGATGAGCTCGCGGCGCGGCATCCGCGCGACCTCTCGGCCGGCCAACGGCGGCTGCTCGTGATCGCCGTGCAGGCGGCGGGCGAGGCATCCGCGCTGCTCGTCGACGAGCCGACCCGCGGACTCGACCCGTCGGCGCAGACCGCGCTCGCGCGGGCCCTTCGGCTCGTCGCCGATCGGGGGCGAACCGTCGTCATCGCGACCCATGACCGCGGCTTCGCCGCGTGCGTCGCCGACCGCGCGCTCTCGATGCGCGAGGGGCGCCTCGAGGAGCGGCGAACGCCTGCCGCGCCCGCACCCGCGGGAGGTGCGGCATGAGCACGCTCGCCGCTCCCCCGGCGCCGGTCGTCGCACGGCGGCGACGGCTTCCGTCGTGGTCGTCGATGCTCCTCGTCGGCGGCAGCGTCGTCGCGGCGGCCGCATTCGCCTGGCCCCTCATCGCCCCCGCACTGCCGACCGACGCCCAGGCGGCGGCGCCCTGGGCGGCGCTCGCACTCGCGCCACTCGTCGCGATCGTCGCGGTGCTCGCGGTCGACGGCGGATTCCGCTCGGCGAAGACGCTCGCGCTGCTCGGCACGCTCACCGCGGTCGCCGCCGCCGTGCGCGTCGCCGGCACGGGGGTCGGCGGAGTCGAGGCGGTGTTCGTGCTGCTGATCCTCGCCGGGCGGGCGTTCGGGGCGCGGTTCGGGTTCCTCCTCGGGGTGCTCGCGATCGCCCTGTCGTCGACGATGACGGGCGGATTCGGGCCGTGGACCCCCTTCCAGATGTTCGCGTGCGCGTGGGTCGGGGCGGGAGCAGGGCTGCTGCCGCGGGCGCGCGGGCGGCTCGGCGAGATCGTGCTGCTGTCGGTGTACGGGGTGCTCGCCTCGTACGCGTTCGGGCTCGTCATGAACCTGTGGTTCTGGCCGTTCGCGATCGGCGGCGGCACCGGCATCTCGTACGAATCGGGCGCCCCGCTCGCACAGAACCTCGCGTCGTTCTGGCTGTACTCGCTGACGACCTCGACGCTCACGTGGGACACGCTGCGCGCCGTCACGACCGTCGTCGGGCTCGCCGTGTTCGGCCCGGCCGCGCTCGCGGCGCTGCGTCGGGTGCGGCTGTCGCGCTGAGCGGAGTGATCGGTCGCCTCCGGGGCGCCCGGCCTGCAGCGCAGGGAGCGAGCATCACCGGAGGTGATGGTGTGGATTTGTGGACTTGTCGACAACGCACGTGTGGACTTGTCGACAACCCACGTGTGGATTTGTGGACTTGTCGACAACCCCGCCGGAAGGACCCACTCCCCGAGGTATCCGCCACCCCGAGCCGGCGCACCACACCCCGACGGGTGGCCGGAATTCGAGACGGTCGCTGCGCCTCATCCTCGACCCGCTCGACGCGTCAGACGGAGAAGTACTTCGCCTCGGGGTGGTGGAACACGAAGGCGTCGGTCGACTGCTCGGGGTGCAGCTGCAGCTCCTCGCTGAGCTCCACGCCCATCCGCTCGGGGCGCAGCAGCTCGACGAGCTTGCGGCGGTCCTCCATGTCGGGGCAGGCGGGGTAGCCGAGTGAGAACCGCGCGCCGCGGTACTCGAGCTTGAAGAGCCCGGCCGTGTCGGTCGGGTCTTCACCCGCGAAGCCGAGCTCCGACCTGATTCGCGCGTGCCAGAACTCGGCGAGCGCCTCGGTGAGCTGCATGACGAGGCCGTTCACCTCGTAGTAGTCGCGGTACTTGTTCTCGGCGAACAGCTTCGCGGTGAACTCGTCGATCTTCGCGCCCGCGGTCACGAGCTGCACGGGCAGCACGTCGACCTGCCCCGACTCGCGCGAGCGCACGAAGTCGGCGAGGCACAGGTGCCGGTCGCGACGCTGCCGCGGGAAGTGGAAACGGAGGCGGTCGGTGCCGAGCGCCTCATCTGAACCGCCGTCGGGGGCGAGCAGCCCGGGCACTCCGAGCACGCCCGTGGGGTCGTCGGCGTGGTGCAGCACGACGACGTCGTCGCCCTCCGACACCACCGGGAAGAAGCCGTACGCCACCGAGGCATCCAGGAGCCCCTCGGAGAGGATGCGGTCGAGCCAGTACCGCAGGCGCGGCCGGCCCTCGCGCTCGACGAGCTCCTCGTAGGACGCGCCGTCGGCACCCCGACCCGGCTTCAGCCCCCACTGGCCCATGAACGTCGCCCGCTCGTCGAGGAACGCCGCGTAGTCGGCGAGCGCGATGCCGCGCACGATGCGGGTTCCCCAGAACGGCGGGGCCGGAACGGGGTTGTCGGTCGCGACATCCGACCGCGCCGGCATCTCGTCGGGTTCGGTGAGCGTCAGGCGAGACCCCGACGCGTGGATGCGCTTCTTGAGGGGCGGCAGGCCCACTTCGTCGGGCGAGGCCCCGCGGGCGATCCTCACGAGCGGCTCCATGAGCGCGAGCCCCTCGAACGCGTCGCGCGCGTAGCGCACCTGCCCGTCGAAGATCCCGGCGAGGTCGTCCTCGACGTAGGTGCGCGTGAGCGCGGCGCCGCCGAGGATGACGGGCCAGCGCTTCGCGAGGCCGCGGTGGTTCAGCTCCTCGAGGTTCTCCTTCATGACGACCGTCGACTTCACGAGCAGGCCCGACATGCCGATGACGTCGGCGCCGTGCTCTTCTGCGGCCCTGATGATGTCGGCGATCGGCTGCTTGATGCCGAGGTTGATCACGTCGTAGCCGTTGTTCGTCAGGATGATGTCGACGAGGTTCTTGCCGATGTCGTGCACGTCGCCGCGCACCGTCGCGAGCACGATGCGGCCCTTGCCGGAGGCATCCGACTTCTCCATGTGCGGTTCGAGCAGGGCGACCGCGTTCTTCATGACCTCGGCCGACTGCAGCACGAACGGCAGCTGCATCTCGCCCGCACCGAACCGCTCGCCGACGATCTTCATGCCCTCGAGCAGGTGGTCGTTGATGATGCCGAGCGCGGTCATGCCCGAGTCGAGCGCGAGCGACAGGTCGGCGTCGAGTCCCTTGCCCTCGCCGTCGATGATGCGCCGCTCGAGGCGCTCGCCGACGGGCAGCGCCGCGAGCTCGGCGGCGCGCTGGTCGCGCAGCGCCGCGGTGTCGACCCCGGCGAACAGGTCGAGCATACGGGCGAGCGGGTCGTAGGTGGCGTTGCCGTCGGCGTCGAACTCCCGGCGGTCCCAGACGAGGTCGAGGGCGACCTCGCGCTGCTCGTCGGAGAGCGATGCGAGCGGCACGATCTTGGCCGCGTCGATGATGCCCGAGCTGAGCCCCGCCTCGACGGCCTCGTGCAGGAACACCGAGTTGAGCACGCTGCGTGCCGCCGGGTTGAGCCCGAACGACACGTTCGAGACGCCGAGCGTCGTGTTGATGCCGGGGTACTTCGCGTTGATGCGACGGATCGCCTCGATCGTCTCGATCGCGTCGCGCCGGGTCTCCTCCTGGCCGGTCGCGATCGGGAACGTGAGCGCGTCGACGATGATGTCCTCGACGCGCATGCCCCACGTGCCGGTGAGCTCGTCGACGAGCCGCGAGGCGATCGCGACCTTGCCGTCGGCGGTGCGGGCCTGGCCCTCCTCGTCGATCGTGAGCGCGACGACCGCCGTGCCGTGCTCCTTCACGAGCGGCATGATGCGGCCGAAGCGACTCGTCGCGGCATCCCCGTCTTCGTAGTTGACCGAGTTGACGACGGGGCGCCCGCCGATGAGCTCGAGACCGGCGCGGATCACCTCGGGCTCGGTCGAGTCGACGACGAGCGGCAGCGTCGACGCGCTCGCGAAGCGCGAGACCACCTCGCGGATGTCGGCGACGCCGTCGCGCCCCACGTAGTCGACGCACACGTCGAGCAGGTGGGCGCCGACGCGGGTCTGCGACTTGGCGATCTCGACGCAGTCGTCCCAGCGACCCTCGAGCATCGCCTCGCGGAACGCCTTCGACCCGTTCGCGTTCGTGCGCTCGCCGATCGCGAGGTACGACGCGTCCTGCTGGAACGGCACGTGCTGGTAGAGGGAGGCCACGCCGGGCTCCGTCTGGACGGCCGGTCGAGTGGCGCCCGATGCTGGAGCACGCGTATCGAGACCCGACGCCGCCCCGACGGGCCGCAGCCGCTCGACGACCGCCGCGAGGTGGTCGGGCGTCGTGCCGCAGCAGCCGCCGACGAGGGCGAGCCCGAACTCCTCGACGAACTGCGCGTGCGCGGTCGCGAGCTCGGCGGGCGTGAGCGGATAGTGCGCGCCGTTCGCGCCGAGCACGGGCAGGCCCGCGTTCGGCATGCACGCGACCGGCACCCGCGAGTGCTTCGACAGGTGCCGCAGGTGCTCGCTCATCTCGTCTGGTCCGGTGGCGCAGTTGAGGCCGATCGCGTCGACGCCGAGCGGCTCGAGCGCCGTGAGGGCGGCGCCGATCTCGGAGCCCATGAGCATGGTCCCCGTGGTCTCGACGGTCACCTCGACGAAGATCGGCAACCGGATGCCGCGGCGGACGATCGCCAGCTTGCAGGCGTTGACCGCGGCCTTCGTCTGCAGCAGGTCCTGGCTCGTCTCGATGAGGAACGCGTCGGCCCCGCCCGCGATGAGCCCCTCGGCCTGCAGCGCGAACGTCTGCTTGAGGTGGTCGTAGGTCGTGTGGCCGAGGCTCGGCAGCTTCGTGCCGGGCCCCATTGAGCCCAGCACCCAGCGCATGCGGCCGTCGTCTGCCTCGGACGCCTCGACCCGCGCCCGCGCGATGCGGGCACCGGCCGCGGCGAGCTCGAAGATGCGCTCGTCGATGCCGTAGTCCGAGAGGTTCGACCAGTTCGCCCCGAAGGTGTTCGTCTCGACCGCGTCGATGCCGACCGCGAGGTACGCGTCGTGGATGCCGCCGATCACGTCGGGGCGGGTGACGTTGAGCACCTCGTTGCAGCCCTCGTGTCCCTCGAAGTCGACCTCGATCGACAGGTCGTGCTGCTGCAGCATCGTGCCCATCGCGCCGTCGGCGATGACGACGCGGGTCGCGAGCGCCTCGAGCAGGGCCTCGGCGCGGGCGGTCCTCGGCACCGGGTCGATGTCGAGGTCGAATCTGGGCGCGCCGGAGGTGCTGGGGGTCACATCGCGAGTGTAGTCACGCGGGTCCCGCGCCGCCCGGCCCGTTACGCGGGAGGACGCGCGGAGCTGCCCGCGCCCGTCGGCGCCGGGTGGCGCGGCGCGGCGGGGCGGGGTGGCGCGGCGGGGCGGGGTGGCGCGGCGGGGCGCGGTGGCGCGCGGCTCGGCTGGAGCCGCCGAGCGTTTCCGTTCGCGCCGGGCGTTCCCGTCCGAACGGCAACGATCGCCGGAAACGGCAACGCTCGTCGCACCGACGACAGCGGGTGCGGGTCCCGAATGACTCGCACCCGCCGTGCGTGGGCGACCGCGTCAGCGCGAGAGCGTCAGCTCGACCGTCGCGCCCGGCTTCGCCGTGATGCGCAGGGTCTGCTTCTTGCGGTCGTAGTGCGCCGTGCCGCCGCTGATCTCGACGTCGGGACGCTGCGCGTATGCGGCGCTCGGCACCCACACCTCGCTCGGACCGGCGCCCGCCATGTAGCTCAGCGAGTAGTCGCCGGTCGCGGCGTCGAAGTGCTCGGCGCCGGGAACGCCGGCGATCGCCCGGGCGTACGGTCCGAACGCGGGCTCGTTGCCGGGCGCGGCCCCGCCCGCGGCATCCATCGCGCAGTACCCGCCGTGGTCGCTCCGGCAGAAGTACCACATCGACCATCCGGTCGCGAACCGTTCCATCGACGCCACCTGCGCGGCCACGAGGGCGGCGTTGCCGGGCGTGCGCGAGTTCGGCACGCCCCACTCGCCCACGATCAGCGGCATGCCGTTGGCGGCCGGGTAGGCCGAGATCGCCGCCTCGTAGTTCACCACGAAGTCGTCGCCGACCCAGTCGCCGCCCTCTTCGACCCCGGTGTTGTAGAAGTGCGGGGCGTAGCCGATGCGCGGGGCACCGTCGCGCGGGTCGTCGAACGAGCGCAGCTGGGTGGGCACGCCGTAACCGACCAGCACGGTCGGCTCGACGAAGATCCACGAGTCGTCGTCGACACTGCGGATCGCGGGGATCAGCCGGTCGTACATGTCGCTGATCTTCGTCGACTCGATGCGGGCCGATGCGGTGACCCAGTCTTCGTCTTCGTAGAACTCGCCGAACGGCTCGTTGAAGAGGTCGTATCCGAGCAGGCTCTCGTGGTCGCCGAAACGGCCGGCCACCTCGACCCACAACTGCTGCTGAGCCGCTCGCAGATCGGCGTCGTCGTAGAGATGCGTGAAGGCGCGCATGACCGCGGGCTGGAAGTAGTTGTTGAACCAGTTGTCGGGGTCGTCCACGAACGGCAGCCCGTCGGTGCGGGTCGTCCACTCGGGAGCACCCGAGGCCCCGAACGTGGGCCCGTAGACGTCCTGGTGCATGTCGATCATGACGTGCACGCCCTCGCGGTCGGCCGCGTCGAGCACCGCGTCGACGTAGTCGAAGTAGGAGTCGTCGTACTGGCCCTGTTCGGGTTCGAAGTACTGCCACTGCACGACGAGCCGCAGGAAGTCGAAGCCCTGGTCGGCCATCGCGGCGACATCCTCGGCAGTCACGCGGTCGCTCGGGTACTTTCCGGCGTTGAAGCCGCGCAGCTGCAGGGCTCGGCCCTGCTCGTCGGCGATGAACGTACGGCCGTCGGGGGTCGTGATCGTGCCGCGATCACGGTCGGCGGTCGCGGCGACCGCGAGGGCGGATCGCGAGGTCGCGGTCATCGGCTGGGCGTTCGCCGATTCGGATGTCGCGGCCGAGGCGGCCGTCGGAACGGCGAGGCTCGCGGTGAGCGCCAGCGCGAGTGCGGCGCCGGCTCGATGCAGGGTCGAAGACACTTCGGGGGTACTCCTTGCGCGTCGTTGCGGGTCGGGATGCGAGGAGCCTACGGCGAAGTGGGTCAATTGTCCAAGTACTGCGGTCCCGAGCGTGCCGGACGGGCCCTGCGAACCGGATCGCGGGGTACGTCGAGCAGGACGTTCGGCGTCATCGGGGGACACCGTCGGCACCGGGCGGTAACAACATCGAAACGACCGTTCCACCCGTCCGGAGTGCGTGTTAGCGTGCTCGCACCGTGCCCGGCGATCCCGGGCATTCCCACGAAGGAGTGCAAGTGAAACGACGCACCATGCTCGCCGTCACCGCGGCGAGCGCGACGATGATGACGGGGCTCGCGTTCGGCCCCGCCGCAATGGCCGCCCCACCGGCCGCCGACCCGGGCACGTCGCCGTCGGCCGCCCAGCGACTCGACAACCGCCCGGGCCCCCTCACGAAGTCCCAGAGCGAGCAGCGCAAGCTCGCGCAGCAGCTCGTGCGCCAGGGCAAGGCCACGCCGAACGACGACGGCGTCGTCGCGCTCGGCGCCGACAAGTTCGCCGAGACCGCCGTGACCGGCACCGGCCGGGTCTTCACGATCCTGTCCGAGTTCGGCGACCAGGGCAGTGGCAAGCTCGGCACGGTGCCGGGCCCGCTGCACAACGAGATCCCCCAGCCCGACCGCAGCGTGAACAACAGCACGCACTGGATGGCGGACTTCAACAAGGCCAGCTACGAAGACCTGTTCTTCGGCGAGGGCGAGTCGTTCGCCGACTTCTACTCGAAGCAGTCGAACGGCAACTACACCGTCGACGGCGAGGTGAGCGACTGGGTGCAGGTGCCCGGCAACGCCTCGACCTACGGCGACAACTCGGTCGAGGACTACGGCGGCGCCTGGCAGTTCATCGAGGACACGGGCAACGCCTGGTACGACGAGCAGGTCGCCGCGGGCAAGACCGAGGCCGAGATCAAGGCCGAGCTCGCCTCGTTCGACGTGTGGGACCGCTACGACGCCGACGGCGACGGCAACTTCGACGAGCCCGACGGCTACCTCGACCACTTCCAGGCCGTGCACGCCGGCGAGGGCGAAGACGCCGGCGGCGGCGCGCAGGGCGAAGACGCCATCTGGTCGCACCGCTGGTACGTGAACTCGACCGACTACGGCACGACCGGCCCCGAGGGCGCCAAGTTCGGCGGCTCGCAGATCGGCGACACCGGCTTCTGGATCGGCGACTACACCGTCGAGGCCGAGAACGGCGGCCTGGGCGTGTTCGCGCACGAATACGCGCACGACCTCGGCCTTCCCGACTTCTACGACACGAACGGCGGCGAGAACTCGACCGCCTTCTGGACCCTCATGTCGAGCGGCTCGTGGCTCAACCACGGCGGCGAGGACATCGGCACCACGCCGAACTACATGGGCCCGTGGGAGAAGATGCAGCTCGGCTGGCTCGACTACGCGGTCGTGAACAAGGGCGAGTCGGGCTCGTACACGCTGAGCCCCGCCGCGCTCCAGACCGACGGCCAGGAGCAGGCGCTCGTCATCGACCTGCCCGACGAGGAGATCGAGCAGACGTACACGACGCCGTACTCCGGCGCGAACGCCTGGTGGACCTCGAGTGCCGACGACCTCAACACGACCCTCACCCGCACGCTCGACCTGAGCAAGGTGAAGTCGGCGACGGTCACGGCGAAGGCCTGGTACGACATCGAGGCCGGCTACGACTACTTCTACGCCGAGTACTCGACCGACGGCGGCGCGAGCTGGCTGCCGGCCGGCAAGTCGCTCAGCGACACCTCGAACGGCAAGTGGACGACGCTGCGGTACTCGGTGCCCGGCGGCTCGGCCGACACGCAGTTCCGGTTCCGCTACCAGTCGGACGGCGGCGTGCACCTCGCCGGCGCGTTCCTCGACGACATCGTCGTGAAGTCGGGCGGCACGACGCTGCTGACCGACGACGTCGAGGGCGGCGCGAACGGCTGGACGGCCGCGGGCGGCTTCACGATCAGCGACGGCACCGCGACCTCGACGGGCGACCGGTACTACCTGGCCGAGAACCGCACCTACGTCGGCTACGACGCGACGCTCCAGAACGGTCCGTACCAGTTCTCGGAGGGCATCACGCGGCCCGACTGGGTCGAGCACTTCGCCTTCCAGGAGGGGCTGCTGATCTGGGCGGTCAACGAGGCCTACACCGACAACAACACGATCGACCACCCGGGCGACGGCCTCGCGCTGCCCGTCGACGCGCGTTCGGCGAAGTTCACCTACCCCGACGGCACCGCGCCGAGCAACCGGCGCCAGCCGTTCGACGCGACCTTCGGCCTGAAGGACTTCACCGACGTGGTGCTCCACAAGCAGGTCGTGGTCGGCAAGGGCAAGAACCAGACGGTCGAGTCCGTCGGGGCCGCGGCCCCGGGCGAGGCCCAGGACGCGACGTTCGACGACTCGGACGTGAACGCGTTCAACGACCCGTCGAACCCGCTCGGCGGCGTCAAGGTCGCCGGCGAGGGCGTCACGGTCACCGTCACCTCGCAGGTCACGGGCGGCACCATGGGGGTCACCGTGAACTACCCCGCGAACTAGCCTCGGCTGCTCGCACGAACGGGCCCGTCTCCGCGAGGAGGCGGGCCCGTTCCCGTTCGCGCACGTTGCGACGCGGATGTCGCCGCCCACGCCGATCGCGTCGGTCCCGCGGATCGCCGCGTCGCGGATCTACGCTCTCCCTGAGCCGACGCGAAGGGAGCCGCCGATGGCCGAGCCCGTGTACCCGCCGCCGCCGTCGGAGTCGATCAACACGATCGAGCAGATGCGCGATGCGGTGTTCTTCGACGAGCCGGGTCGGGTGCGCCGCATCCAGCGCTTCTGGATCCTGCTCGTGCTGTCGTCGGCGATCGCCGCGAGCGGGGTGATCGGCGACTCGACCGCGACCGTCATCGGCGCCATGATCGTCGCGCCGATGATGCTGCCCATCCAGGGCACGATGCTCGCGACCGTGCTCGGCGAGCGGGCGAACTTCGTGCGATCGCTCGTCACGATGATAGCGGGCGCCCTCGCGGCGATCGCGATCGGCTACCTGTGCGGCCTGCTCGTCGTCGTGCCCCAGACCGCGGCGACGAACGCGCAGATCGCCGAGCGGGCGACGCCCGACCTCATGAGCCTGTTCGGCGCGCTCGCGACGGGCGCGGTCGCCTCGATCGCCCTCGTGCGCAAGGACATCTCCGACACGCTGCCCGGCGTGGCCATCGCGATCTCGCTCGTGCCGCCGCTCGTCGTGGTCGGCGTCGCCGCCGAGTCGGGCGACTACGCCGCGTCGATCGGGTCGCTGCTGCTGTTCGTCGCGAACGTCGCGGCCATCCTCGGCACCGGCGTCGTGGTGATGGCGCTCTACCACGTGCAGCGCTGGGGCGCGATGGCGGTCGCCGCCGGGGCCCCGCGCATCGCGACCGGGTCGATGGCGCTCACGCCCCTGAGTCGCCGGCGCTCGCACATCGCGATCGCGGTCATGCTCGTGCTCGTCGCGATTCCGCTCACGCTCTCGACCTATCGCACCGTGACGACGACCACGCAGGCGTCGAACGTCGACGCGGCGGCGAACTCATGGGCCGATGACGAGGACCTCGAGGTCATCGAGATCGCGACCGAGTCGCCCGGCTACGTGGTACGCGTGACCGGTGGCGACGCGATGCCCGATGTCGCACCGCTGCAGAAGTCGCTCGATGCTGCCGGCGTCGACCCCTCGACCGTCGCGGTCGAATGGGTGCCGACCACGCGGGTCGACCTCGGCGGTTGATGGCCTCGGACGACCGCAGATGACCGGGGCGGGCCGGCGAGCGCGCGCCCGAGTGCGGTCGGGACCGTTCAGCGTTGCCGCAGCCAGTCGCCGAGGAGAGCGCGGAACGCCTCGGGCTGCTCGACCCACGGGTAGTGGCCGCACGCATCGAGGAATCGCAGGTCGGCGCCGATCGCGTCGGCGTAGGCCTCGACGGTGCGCACGCCGACGAGGATGTCCTCGTCGCCCGCGATCACGAGCGCGGGGCGGGCCGGTGCGGCGCGAACGAGCTCGGCGGCGTCGGCGGGGATATCGGCGAAGTACGCGTCGAGCGAGGCGAGCGACCATTCGCCGACGGCGGCATGCCGCTGCTCGCGCTCGGTCCAGCGGGCGTAGCCGGCGGGCCCCTCGAGTTCGCGAGCCCGCTCGAACTCGGCCTGGTCGCGCGGCTCGGGCCCGGTCAGCGAGTCGAGCGCCCGATCGACGAGCGGATCGTGCCGCCGGCGTGCGAGCTCGACGCTGTCGCGCGGCGCATCGGTGAACCACGCCGCGGCCGGGGTGACGAGGGCGAGGCTCCGCACCCGCTCCGGCGTTCGCGCCCAGGCGGCGAGCGCCAGTCGGGTGCCCGCCGAGTGGGCCACGACGTCGACGGCCTCGAGGCCGAGATGGTCGGCGAGGTCGACGAGATCGTCGGCGTCGGTCCACCAGCCGCGCGACAGCCCGCCGGTCGTCGGGGTTCCGCGCGGGTGCAGCACGGCGAGCGGTCGCCCCGCGAGATCGGCGGCGCCGGCCAGGTCCTCGAGGTAGTCGACCCCGCGGCACGGTCCGCCGGGAACGACGATGGCCGCGGCATCCCCGTTCGTCTGACCGATGACGTGAAAGGCGATGCCGGTGCCGTCGCGCGCGGTGAAGGTCTGCACCCGCCCGACGATACCGGTCCCGCACGAGGTGCGGGCTCGGGGCATCACATGCCGGCACCGCCGATCGGGGGCCCCGGGTCCTCGGCCTCGCGCTCGAGCCTGCGCTCGCGGTTCAGTCGATCGAGCTCGGACCGCTCGACGGACCCGGCGTCAGCGGGCGGGGCACGCCGTACGCGAGCCGCACGCACCACCATGACGATCATCAGGAGCACGGAGACCCCGACGGCCGCCCAGATCAACGCGTCCACGACGAACCTCCGCTCGAGCGGTCGGGTCGAGCCGAACGTACGCCGCGGCGCGTCCCCGCCGCAAGCGCGGCAGGACGACCGGAACGCGAACGGGCCCGCCTCCGGAGAGGCGGGCCCGTTTCTGCGGCGCGGGGCAGGGGTGCGCCGCAGTTCCGCGCACCGTGCGGCGGCGGGGTCTGCGGTGATCTAGCCGGCGAGCAGCGTGAGCGAGTCGATCACGCGGTTCGAGAAGCCCCACTCGTTGTCGTACCAGGCGACGACCTTGATGTGGCGGCCGTCGACGCGGGTGAGCTCGGCGTCGAAGATCGACGAGTGCGGGTTGCCGACGATGTCGCTCGACACGAGCGCCTCGTCGGAGTACTCGAGCACGCCCTTGAGCGGGCCCTCCGAGGCGGCGGCCTTGTAGGCGGCGAGCACCTCGTCGAGGGTGACGTCCTTCGAGACGGTCGTGTTGAGCTCGACGATCGATCCGACCGGCACGGGCACGCGCATCGAGTCGCCGTTGAGCTTGCCGTCGAGCTTCGGCAGCACGAGGCCGATCGCCTTCGCGGCACCGGTCGAGCTCGGCACGATGTTGACGGCGGCGGCGCGAGCGCGGCGGGGGTCGGAGTGCGGGGCGTCCTGCAGGTTCTGGTCCTGCGTGTACGCGTGGATCGTCGTCATGAAGCCGTGCTCGATGCCGGCGAGGTCGTCGAGCACCTTCGCGAGCGGGGCGAGCGCGTTGGTGGTGCACGACGCGTTCGAGACGATGGTGTGCAGTTCGGCGTCGTACGCCTCGGTGTTCACGCCGTAGGCGAGGGTGACGTCGGCGCCCTTCGACGGGGCCGACACGAGCACCTTCTTCGCGCCGGCGTCGAGGTGGGCGCGGGCGGCGGTCGCGTCGGTGAAGCGCCCGGTCGACTCGAGCACGACGTCGACGCCGAGCTCGCCCCACGGCAGCTTCGCGGGGTCGCGCTCTGCGAGCACCTTGACGCGACGGCCGTCGATCACGAGCACATCGCCGTCGACCTCGACGGGGTAGCCGAAGCGGCCCGCCGTGCTGTCGTACTTCAGCAGGCGCGCGAGGGCCGCGGGGTCGGTGAGGTCGTTGACGGCGACGAGCTCGAGGTCGGCGCCGCGCTCGACGAGGGCGCGCACGACGTTGCGGCCGATGCGTCCGAAACCGTTGATGGCGATGCGGGTGGTCATGCGGGGATGGGTCCTTTCAGTCCGCGATACCTCCACTCTGCGGTGCGGATGCCTCGGGCGGGAGTGGCACGCAAGACAGTGCTCGTAAGGATCTCGCCAACCCGGCCGTGCTCTCCCCGATAGCCTGAACCCCATGCCCTACGCCCCGCTCGCCGATGCCCGCGACACCGACCGTCTCAGCCTGCGCCTGTGGGACGAGTGGGACGCCGACGGCTACCGCCTGCTCGTGCGCGAGCGCGAGGAGGCGCGCGCCGAGCGAGAGGGCGACCGGGTCGACGAGGGTCGTCTGCTGAGCCTCGACGCGGCACGCGCCGAGGTCACCGGCGCCCGCGAGAACGCGCCCCGTCGCGGCATCCATTGCCTGACACTGCGGTTGCGCGGCAGCGACGAGTTCCTCGGCTACTGCGGACTCGTCGTCGGCCGCTCGACGATCGACGAGCCCGAGCTCGCCTACGAGCTGCTCCGCAGTGCGCACGGGCACGGCTACGCGACCGAAGCGGCGGCCGCCGTCGTCGACGCGGCCCGCGAGACCGGCCGCGACCGGCTCTGGTCGACGGTGCGCACGTGGAACACGCCGTCGTTCCGGGTGCTCGACAAGCTCGGGTTCCGGCGCGACCACTCGACGGCCGACGAGCTCGGCGAGATCGTGTGGAGCATGCTCGACCTCTAGCCGCCCCGGCTACTCGCCGCGTGCGAAGGTCTGCCGGTAGTCGCTCGGCGAGGTACCGAGGATGCGCTTGAAGTGCAGGCGCAGGTTCGCCCCGGTGCCGAGACCGGCACGCGCCGCGATCTGCTCGACGCCGAGGTCGCTGCGCTCGAGCAGTTCGCGCGCCATGTCGACCCGGGCGCGCAGCACCCACTGCATGGGCGTGTAGCCGGTGTCCTCGACGAATCGGCGCGAGAAGGTGCGCGGCGACACGTTCGCATGCCGGGCGAGGTCGCCGAGCGCGAGCGGTTCGTCGAGCCGGCGCAGCGCCCACTCGCGCGTTGCCGCGAACACCGGGCCGAGCTCGGGCGGCAGGCTGCGCGGCACGTACTGCGCCTGGCCGCCCGACCGGTAGGGGGCGGCGACGAGCCGCCGGGCGGCGTGGTTCGCGACGCCGACGCCGTGGTCTCGCCGCACGAGGTGCAGGCACAGGTCGAGTCCGCTCGCGGCACCGGCCGAGGTGAGCACCTGTCCCTCGTCGACGAACAGCACGTTCGCATCGACGTTCACGAGCGGATGCCTCGTGGCGAGCGCCCGCGTGTAGTGCCAGTGCGTCGTCGCGCGGCGGCCGTCGAGCAGCCCGGTCGCGGCGAGCGCGAACGCGCCCGTCGAGATCGCGGCGAGCCGGGCGCCGCGCCCATGGGCGGCGCGCAGCGCATCGACGACCGCGGCCGGCGGGTCGTCGCGATCGGGGTGCCGGTAGCCGGGGATGAAGACGGTCTCGGCCCACTCGAGGGCCTCGAGGCCGTCGGCCACATGGTACGAGAGTCCGTCGCCGCCGGTCACGAGCCCCGGCGCGGCTCCGCACACCCGCACCTCGTACGGCATGCTCGCGCGGGTCGAGAACACCTGGGCGGGGATGCCGACGTCGAGCGGCTTCGCACCCTCGAGCACGAGCACGGCGACGCGGTGAGGACGACGGGTCATGCGGCAAGAATGCCATGCAGCGCAAGCCTCATGCCAACCCGCGACGGGCTGCGCCCGGTCGTCCGCGCCGCGACGATCGGGCCATAGGGTGAACGGACCCTGCACTGCTCCAGCCGATCCGAACGATCACCGAGGTGCCGATGAGCGAGTCACGAACGATCCAGCCCGAGTCCGACGACCTCGAGACGGGTGCCCGGCGGATGCGGCCCTGGCAACTGCTCCTCGTCGGCATGGGAGCGGCCCTGCTCGGACTGCTGCCGTGGCTGCTCACCGGCATGCGACTGCCGCTGCAGAATCTCTGGGCGACCGACACCCTGCCGGATGACATGCCGCTCGTGCTGCTGCCCTTCAGCCAGTACTCCCTGTCGACGATCGCCTCGCTCCTCGTCGTCGGGGCGGCGGCCGGCGGACTCGCCGGGCGCATCCTCCGCGCTCGCACACCCGCACGCGGGTTCGCACTGCTGTTCTTCGGCGTGCTGCTGGTCGACGTCGTCGCGGTCGCGCAGAGCGCCGCGACGGTCGGCCCTGGCCTTCGCGAGGACACCTGGTCGGCCGTCTTCCTCGCCGGCGTGCTGACGGTCGCGGTGCTCGCCGTCGGCATCGGCGCATCGGTGCTCTGGCTCATCGGCCGGGCTCCGCAGGCCGGCGCGGTGGTCGGCATCGCGATCGCCGCGGTCCTGCTGCCGGGATGGCTGCACCTGCTCATGGCGCCGCGCGGCCCGGCCTTCGCCGGCGAACCCGAGTGGCTCTGGACGGCGGTGCGGTGGGTGCCGTCCGTGCTCATCGGCCTCGCGATCGCGTGGGCGGGCGTCCGCACCGCCGGGCGGATCATCGCGGCGATCGCCGCCCTCGCCCTGCTGTGGCTCGCGCCGGCCCTGATCACCGCGGCGTCGGCGGCACTCGGCAGCCGGGTGCTCGCGCGCGTACCCGGCGAGATGCTCGACTACGGTGCGGGTGTGTTCCGCCTGGCCGCGACCGACCCGGACCTCGTCGTGAAGCCGATCGTCGTGGCCGTCGTGGTCGCCGCGGTCGGACTCGTCGTCCGCGCACTGCTCGCCCGCCGCACCGCCGCCCGCGCGGGCACCGGCGGCGAGGCGTCCGGGGCCTGATGCCGCATCCCGACCCGCGCGACGGTCAGAGCAGTCCGCGCCGCGCGAGGCCGCGATAGAGCTCGTCGATGCCGAAGGTCCACGGCGCGACCGTCTCGCTGTGGCGCACCCTGTTGATGAGGGCGCCGAGCCTGGGCTCGCGGATCGTCACGACGTCATCGAGCCGGTGCGTGAACCCGTGCCCGGCCTCGTCGCGATCCTGGATCGGCGCGAACAGGGTGCCGAGGTAGAGCACGAACCCGTCGGGGTACCGATGATGGGCGCCGACCGTCTGTGCGACGAGATCGGCGGGATCGCGACTGATGCGCTCGAGCGGGCTCGTCGCCTCGAGCCGGAACCCGTCGGCACCGTCGACCTCGAGGGTCACGACCGCGCGCCGCACGTCGTCGAGGCCGTAGCCGTCGTCGAAGAGCCGGATGAACGGGCCGACCGCGGCCGAGGCGTTGTTGTCCTTCGCCTTGCCGAGGAGCAGCGCCGAGCGGCCCTCGACGTCGCGCAGGTTCACATCGTTGCCGAGCGTCGCCCCGACGATGCGCCCATCGGAGGCGACGACGAGCACGAGCTCGGGCTCGGGGTTGCTCCACGCCGACGTCGACAGCACGCCCACGTCGGCACCCGACCCGACGGTCGAGAGCACCGGTGCCTTCGTGAAGACCTCGGCGTCGGGGCCGATGCCGACCTCCAGGTACTGGCTCCAGAGGCCCTGCTCGATGAGCAGCTCCTTGAGGGCGGCCGCCTCGGGCGAACCGGGCACGAGGTCGTCGAGCGTGCCGCCGATGACGGCGAGCACCTCGTCGCGCACGTCGGCCGCCGACTCGGCTGCGCCCAGGGCGCGCTCCTCGATGATGCGCTCGATCATCGACACCGGGAAGGTGACGCCGGCCGCCTTCACGACGTGCAGGTCGATCGGCGAGAGCAGCCACGGCCGGCCGGGGGCGCGCACGTCGTCGGGCGTGTTCGCCACGATCTCGGCGAGCGTGCCGAGCACGGGTCCGTCGGCAGCGGCGAGTGCGGCGGCCGGGTCGGGCAGCTCGGTGAGCGCGCGCATGGTCGCGAAGTGCATGCTGACGTCGACGACGCCCGCCTCGCGGATCGCCACGACGCTCGGCCCGCCGACGGCGGGATGGAAGACGCGGCCGGCGAGCGTGCCGGCCGTGCCGTCGACCGGCAGCATCGCGGCGGCGTCGGCGGTGGGGTTCGGCTCCTGGCTCACGGACTCGAGCATCGCAGGATCGGCGGCCGCGCGCATCAACACCGGCGGCGGCGCGCCCCTACGATCGGAGCATGACCGACCCGAACGGCCCCTGGTGGACCGGCGACGACGATCTCGGCGGCATCGGCTTCGCCCGCTTCTTCGCTTGGACCGGCCTCCTCCTCGGCGCCGGTGCGCTCGTCATCGCGCTGTTCGCCCCGCTCGAGGGCGATGCGCTGCGCACGGTGTGGATCGTGGGGTTCGGGTGCGCCGCGATCTGGGTCGCCGCGATGGCGATGCCGCGCTACCGGCGCGCAGGGGTGCGCACCTCCTGGACGGTGCGCGCGGCCTTCGCGCTCGGCGCACTCGCCGTCGTCGTCGCCTGCTACGCGTTCGTCGTGATCTGGCTCGCCTCGACGGGCATCGAGCTGCCCGCTCCGCCGTACTGGTTCGCGCCCGAGCGGGCGCCGGTCGGGGTGATCGAGGCCTCGTCGGTCGCGTAGGGAGCGGAGCGACCGGTTTCGAGGCCGCGCCGTCGGCCAGGGCCGCGGCCGCGTTCTCGATGCGCGCTTGGCGCTACTCGACCGACCCGACGGAGTCGAGCGCCGCGAGCACGCGCGGCACCGAGCCGCCGAGGTTCCACTCGTCGGTGAGGCGCTCGAGCGCTGCACGACGGTCGCCCGCGACCGGCCGCAGGTGCGCGTCGACCTCGGGCAGGTCGAGGTCGCGCACGACCTCGACGACCTTCGGCGCGACGGCGAGGTAGTCGGCGGCCGCGACGAGCTTCGTGCGCACGCCGGCCGACATCTTCGCCGAGGCGTCCCCCGCGGCCTCGATGATGCCGTCGAGGTCGACGAACTGCTGGATGAGCCCCGCCGCGGTCTTCTCGCCCACGCCGGCGACGCCCGGCAGGCCGTCGGAGTTGTCGCCCCGCAGCGTCGCGAAGTCGGCATACTGCTCGGGCAGCACGCCGTACTTGCCGACGACGACCGCGTCGGTGACGATTTCGAGCTTCGACATGCCGCGCGCCGTGTTGATCACGCGAACGGATGCCTCGTCGTCGACGAGCTGGAACAGGTCGCGGTCGCCCGTCACGATGTCGACGGGCCGCCCGGCGCCGGTGGCGAGCGTGCCGATCACGTCGTCGGCCTCGTGCTCGGCTGCGCCGACGATCGGCACGCCGATGAGCCCGAGCACCTCGCGGATGAGCGGGATCTGCTTGACGAGCCCGGGCGGGGTCTCCTCCACGTCGACGCCGCCCGGCACCGCGCGCTCGACCCGGTGCGCCTTGTAGGTCGGGATGAGCGCGACGCGCCAGCCCGGCCGCCAGTCGTCGTCCCAGCAGGCGATGAGCTCGGTCGCCTCGAAGTCGACGGTGAGCCGGGCGATCATGTCGAGGAGCCCCCGCACCGCGTTCACCGGGGTGCCGTCGGCGCGCTTGATCGAGTCGGGCACGCCGTAGAAGGCGCGGAAGTAGAGGGAGGCGGTGTCGAGGAGCATCAGTCGGTCGGCCACACCGCCGATCATGGCACGGACCTCCCCCGCGGGCGACCATGCGGGTCGAGGAGGCGCTCAATGGGGAGAATGGAGCGCATGGGCATCACCGCCACGCTGCGCGCCTCGAAGCGCCCGCCCCTGCTGCAGGTCGCGAAGGCGTCGGTCGCGACGATCGCGGCGTGGCTCGTCGCCGGCTGGCTCATCCCCGGGCAGCTCCCCGTGTTCGCCGCGATCGCGGCGCTGCTCGTCGTGCAGCCGAGCGTGAACCAGTCGTTCGGCAAGGCCGTCGAGCGTTCGGTCGGCGTCATCCTCGGCGTGCTCATCGCGACGGCGATCTCGTTGACGGTCGGGCAGAACAGCTGGATCATCCTCGTCGCGATCGTCGTCGCGATGCTCGTCGCGTGGGCGCTCAAGATGACGCCGGGCACCTCCAACCAGGTCGCGATCAGCGCGATGCTCGTGCTCGCGCTCGGCTCGTCGTCGCCCGAGTACGCGCTCGACCGGGTGATCGAGACGCTCATCGGCGCGGCGATCGGCATCGTCGTGAACGCGGCCGTCGTGCCGCCGGTCGCGGTCGCCCCCGCCCGCCGCGACCTCGCACTGCTCGGGGGCGAGCTCGCGGCATCCCTCGACCGCCTCGCGCACGCCCTCGAGGCGCCGCAGTCCGCACCCCAGCTGCAGCAGCTGATGCTCGAGGCCCGTCTCATGCGACCGATGCGGGATGCCGCGGACGCATCGATCTCGGCGGGCGAGGAATCGCTGACCTTCAACCCGCGGCGCTCGGCGCACCGCACCGACCTCGCCGAGATGCGGGCGCTCATCGAGCGGTTGAGTCCGATCGTCACGCAGGTCATCGGCATGACACGGGCGACGTTCGACCACTACGACCCGTCGCTCGCCGATGAGCCGACGGTGCAGGCGATCGCCGAGCAGCTGCGCCGCGCCGCGCACGACGTACGGCTCGCCGTGCATCTCGCCGACGTCGACCCCGAGCCGATGACGTCGGCGATCCCCGCGCTCACGGCGCCGCTCGTGGTCTCGCCGCCGCGCTCGGGCCACTGGATCCTGATCGGGTCGCTCATGGAGGACCTGCGGCGCATCCGCGGCGAGCTGCTCGAGGAGTAGCTCAGCCGTGCGCGGCCGACTGCCCGGCGAAGACGTTGAGCACGATGACGCCCGCGATGATGAGCCCGATGCCGAGGAGCTTCGGCACGGTGAGGCTCTCGCCGAGGAAGAGCACGCCGATCGCCACGATCGCGGCCGTGCCGACGCCCGACCAGATCGCGTAGACGACGCCGATCTCGAGCTCGCGCACCGCCTGCGCGAGCATGGCGAACGAGACGCCGTAGCCGGCGAGCACGGCGACCGTCCACCAGAGCTTCGTGAACCCCTCGGTCTTGCCGATGAAGCTCGTCGCCGCGACCTCGAAGCCGATCGCGAGCGCCAGGTAGACCCATGCCATGCAGCCATGCTCGCATGCGGCCGGGGGCGCGCCCCTATCGCCCGCCCCGGCCGAGGAGCATGATGAACCCGTGGACGGATGGCCGATCGTCGGTCGGGATCACGAGCTCTCGCGGGTGGCGCGCCGGCTCGTCGAATCGCCCGCGTCGGAGCGGCGTCGCGGGGCGCTGCTCGTGGGTGCGCCCGGCATCGGCAAGACCCGGATCGCGCGCGAGCTGTACCGGCTCGTGCGCCGGCACCGGCTCGGGGCGGTCTGGGCGACCGCGAGCCGCACGGCGCAGCACCAGCCGCTCGGAGCGTTCGCCGCGTACACGCGCGAAGGCGACGACACCCTCGCACTGCTCGCCCAGCTCGCCGCCGAGATCAGCCCCGGCGACCGGCCGACCGCCGTCTTCGTCGACGACGTGCACGCGCTCGATCCGATGTCGGCGCTGCTCGTGCAGACCCTCGCCCGTCGCCCGCAGACGAGTCTCGTGCTCACCGCCCGCACGCCCGCGCCGCTGCCCGACGTGATCGTCGACCTCTGGAAGGACGACCTCGTCGAACGGATCGAGGTGCACCCGCTCGACGAGGCCGCGACGGGCCGGCTCGCGTCGGCCATCCTCGAACGGCCGCTCGAGGCCGTCGCCGCGCACCGGCTGTGGGAGCGCAGCCAGGGCAACCCGTTGTACATCACCCACATCGCGCAGGACTGGCGCGACGCCCTCGCCGCCGGCGGCGACGACGAGGCTGCCGGCGGGCTCGCCGACGACGCCGACGAACCGGCGACATCACTCCCCTTCGTGCCCGACCCCGCGAGCCCGCTGCCCGCGGAACTCGGCGCGCTCATCGAGCAGACGCTCATCGGGCTCGACGACACCCGGCTCGAGGTGCTCGACGCCGTCTCGCTGCTCGAGCCGTTCCCCCTCGCGGCGATCATCGAGGCCGTGCCGAGCGCCGACGTGCGCCTGCTCGACGAGCTCGAGGCGCGCGGCGTGATCGTCGCGGCGATCGACGACCCGGGGCACCTCATCACGCTGCGGGCCGCGCACCCGCTCTTCGCCGAGGCCCGCCGAGCCGCGATGGGCCCCCTCCGGGCGCGCCGGCTCCGCGGCCGCATCCTCGACGCCGTCGAGCACACGGGCGTCGACCTCGACATCGTCTCCCGCTCGCTGCTGAGTCTCCAGGCCGACGGTTCGAACGGCGGCGGCGACGCCGCGCTCCACCTCGAAGCGGCGGCGACCGCGTTCGCGCGCCTCGACCTCGACCTCACCGCGCGGCTCGCCACGGCGTCGGCCGAGCACGGCGGACCACCCGCGGCGACGACGCTCGCCGCCTACGCCCTGTCGCTGCGCAGCCACGGCGAGGCGGCCGCCGCGATGCTCGCGCCGCTCCTCGATGCCGAGCGGCCGCCCGTCGACGCGCTCATCGTCGATTCCGGCAACCGGTTCTTCGTCCTCGGCGACCCCGAGGGCGCGATCGCGCGCACGGAGGCGGCCCGAGCGGCGGCGACCGACGACGGGGACCGCGCCGAGCTCGCGGCGATGCTCGCATGGGAGCACGCCTTCCAGGCCCATCCGGCGCACGCGCTCGACCTCGCCGACGCGGCGCTCGCGCATCCCGGGCACAGCGGCCGGGCCATCGCGTTCGCGACGATCGCCCGGGTCACGGCGCTCGCCTGCGCGGGCCGCAGCGACGAGGTCGCGGCGGTCGCCGAGCCGGGATATGCGGCGGCCCGCGGCGGCTACGACGCCGCCGTGCTGCGCACCGTGCTGCTCGACGCGCACCTGCTCGCCCTGCACCTCGCCGGGCGCATGGGCGAGGCCGCCGACCTCTCCGAGCGGGTGCTCGCCGACGATCGCGAGGCACCCCCGCCCTTCGACAGCCGGCTGCTCAACCTCACCGGACGCGCCCTCGTGCGCAGCGGCCGCATCGCCGAGGGGCTCGTCGCCCTCACGTCGGCGCAGGCTGCGATCGGCGGCCACGACCACACCGGCTGGTCGCCGCTCAACCTCGTCGACCTCGCCGAGGGCGAGGCCCTCGGCGGCGACCTCCGCCGGGCGCGACGCGCGCTCGAGCGGGCGCGGGCCGAGTGGTCGCCCGCGTTCCGCTACCGGCTGCCGCAGCTCGAGCGCGTCGCGGCGCTGATCGACGCCGCCGCCGGCAGGGCCGCCGAGGCCGCGGCCGGCGCGGTGGCGGCGGCCGACCTCGCGATCGAGCAGGATGCCCCGGCGCTGGCCCTCCGCGCCCTGCACGACGCGGTGCGGCACGGAGCGCGCGGGCTCCGCGATCGGGTCAGCGACCTCGCCGACGGGCTCGACGGACCCCGCGCGCGGCTCGCGCCCCGGCACGCCGACGCGTGGGATCGCGGCGACGCGGCCGAGCTCGACGAGCTCTCGCGGGCGTTCGAGGCCGACGGCGACCTCATCACCGCGACCGACGCGGCCGCCCAGGCCGCCGTGCACTGGGCCGCGGCCGGTCGCGGCGGGCGGGCCGCCGCCTCGCGGCTCCGGGTGCGGGGCATCGAGTCGACGACGGGCCGGCTGCACACGATCGCCGTCGCCCGGGCGAGCCTCGGACCCGATCTCAGCGAACGCGAGGGCGAGATCGCGGCCCTGATCGCCGGCGGGCATTCGGACCGCGAGATCGCCGTGCGCCTCGGGCTCTCGACGCGCACGGTCGAGGCGCACGCGCATCGCATCTACGCGAAGCTCGGCGTCGAGGGGCGCGCCCAACTGCGCGACCTCGCCGACGGCGGCTGACGACGCCGCGAGCGCATCGCCCCGATTTACGTACCCGACTACGTAGGGCGCCGGCACGAGGCATCCGTAATCTTGTCGGCGAGCACCTCGACGAGCCGGCTCCCCGTACGACCGTTGCCCGACGGTCGCGCCTCGCCGAGGGTTGCCGCACCCCGAAGGAGTGCCCCAATGCGGCAGCTACTCGCCCCCGACACCACCAATGCGGAGTTCGACTGGATCGACGCCCGCGTACCCGACCTCGCCTCGCTCACCGCCGGCGAGCTGACCGTGCTGCGCGCGCTCGCGTGCGGTGCCTCGAACGCCGCGATCGCGGCCGGCCTCTTCCTCTCGGAGCGCACGGTCGAGTCGCACGTGCGCTCGATCTTCTCGAAGCTCGGACTGCTGCGCTGCCCCGACGAGAATCGGCGCGTCATCGCCGCCGTCGTGTGGGCGCGGGCGGCGGTGTGAACGAGGTCTGCGCGTCAACCGCGGCGGGCGTCTAGGGTCGTAAGCGGATGCCACGGGGCCGGTTCGTGCGCCCCGCATCCGCCGCACGACGAGCACGCCGCGAGCGCCGCGCAGGAGAGGGCCGACGATGACCGCTGAACCGACCGGATTCGACTTCTTCTCGGTCGGCGAGCTGCCTGCGCCGGCGCTGCCGGTCGACGAGGTGCGCGGCATCGTCGCCGCCGAGTGGGGGCTCGACGTCGAACTCGAATCCCTCGGCAGCCAGCAGGACCAGAACTTCCTGGCTCGGGATGCCGCGGCCGACGACGCCGCCGACGGCGGCGCCCCCCTCGGCGTCGTGAAGATCACGAACCCCGCCTTCACGGCGGCCGAGCTCGCCGCGCAGGATGCCGCGGCCGAGCGCATCGCCGACGGGTCGGGCGGTCGAATGGCGGGCGTCCGCGTCGCGACGACCACGAAGGACGCCGACGGGCGGCCGCGCTCCGTCGTCGCCGACACGAGCGCGGGACCACTCGCGGTGCGACTGCTCGAGTTCCTGGGCGGCGGCACGCTCACGGGCGACGCCTATCTCGCCCCCGCAGTCGTCGCCCGCATGGGCGAACTCGCCGCGACGGCGAGCCTCGCGCTCGCCGACCTCGACCACGCCGGGCTCGACCGGGCGCTGCAGTGGGATCCGCGCTTCGCCGACCGCGTCGTCGAACTGCTCGCGCCGCATCACCCCGACCACTACCGGCGCGAGCTCGTGCAGGGCGCCGCCCGCGAGGCCTGGCGCACCGTCGCCGCCCTCGCCGACGAACTGCCGCAGCAGGCGGTGCACCTCGACCTCACCGACGACAACGTGGTCTGCCGCGTCGAGGGCGGCCGGCGGATGCCCGACGGCATGATCGACTTCGGCGACGTCACCCGCAGCTGGGCCGTCGGCGAGCTCGCGATCACGATCTCGTCGGTGCTGCACCATGCCGGCGCCGAACCCGTCTCGGTACTGCCCGCGGTGCGCGCGTTCCACGCGCTGCGCCCGCTCGCACCCGCCGAGGTCGCCGCGCTCTGGCCGCTCGTCGTGCTGCGTGGCGCCGTGCTCGTCGTGAGCGGCGAGCACCAGGTGCAGCTCGACGGCGAGTCGAACGACTACGCGCGGTCGGCGCTCGACCGCGAATGGCGCATCTTCGAGCAGGCGACCTCGGTGCCGGCCGACGTGATGACGGCGGTCATCGCCGATGCGCTCGGGGTTCACGATTCGCCGCAGGTCGATCTCGGCGCACGAACGCACGACGGGCCCGCACGCGAGCACCGGCTCCCGCCGAGATCTTCGAAGGGGACTGCGACCGCCTCGCCGGCGCGGCTCGACGTGTCGGTGTTCGCCGAGGCCGCCGACGGCGGTGCGTGGCTCGACGGCGAGGCGCTCGAGGCGCGACTCGCGCTCGAGGCCCTCGACGCCGGTGCGTCGGCGGCCTGGCTCGACCGCGGCACGCCCCGGCTGACCGCGAGCCGCACCCTCTCGCAGACCTCGCCCGCGACGGTGCCGGTCGGCATCGACGTCTGGTACGCCGAACCGCAACGGCTCGAGGCATCCGAGCACCTCGTCGTCGAGGGTGCGACGCAGGACGCCGACGGCGACTGGATCGTGCCCGCGCGCACGCGCGTCCGGGTGCGGCTCGGCCGCGCCGGCACGCCGCACCTCGTGCGGCCCGAGTACGCCGCGGGATGGCTCGCGGTGACGCTCGATCCGGCGCCGATGCTGGGTCTCGATAGCGCGCCGCGCGCCGACTCGACCGACCGCGAGTCGCTCATCGGGCGGCGCAACGCGGCCTTCGCCGAGGTGCAGGAGCACTACTACGAGGCCCCGCCGCAGATCGAGCGCGGTTGGCGCGAGCACCTCGCCGACACCGACGCGCGCGTCTACCTCGACATGGTCAACAACGTGACGCCGCTCGGTCACGGCCACGTCGGCCTCGCCGACGCGGTGCACCGGCAGCTGCGCCGGCTCAACACGAACTCGCGGTTCAACTACGAGGCGGTCGTCGAGTTCTCCGAGCGGCTCGCCGGACTCCTGCCCGATCCGCTCGACACCGTGTTCCTCGTGAACTCGGGGTCGGAGGCCGCCGACCTCGCGATCCGCGTCGCGCTCGCCGCGACCGGCCGGCGCGACGTCGTGAGCGTGCTCGAGGCCTACCACGGCTGGACCTACGGCTCCGACGCCGTCTCGACCTCGACGGCCGACAACCCGAACGCGCTCGAGACGCGCCCCGACTGGGTGCACGCCGTCGAGGCGCCGAACTCGTTCCGCGGCCGGTACCGAGGGGCGGATGCCGCGCGCTACGCGCCCGAGGCCGCGGCGCGGATCCGCGAGCTCGCGGACTCGGGCCGGCCCCCGGCCGCGTTCATCGCGGAGACGTTCTACGGCAACGCCGGAGGCATCCCCCTGCCCGACGGCTATCTCGCCGAGGTGTACGCCGCCGTGCGGGAGGCGGGCGGGCTCGCGATCGCCGACGAGGTGCAGGCCGGCTACGGGCGCCTCGGCGAGTGGTTCTGGGGCTTCGAGCAGCAGGGCGTGGTGCCCGACGTCGTCGCCGTCGCGAAGGCGATGGGCAACGGGTATCCGCTCGGCGCGGTGATCACGACGCGCGAGATCGCGGCGCGGTTCCGCACGCAGGGGTACTTCTTCTCGTCGACTGGCGGCAGCCCGGCCTCGTCGATCGCCGGGCTCACGGTGCTCGACGCGTACGAGCAGATGGGGCTGCAGCAGAACGCGGCGTCGACCGGCGCCTACCTCAAGCGGATGCTCGAGGAGCTCGCCGAACGGCACCCGCTCATCGGCGCCGTGCACGGGCTCGGCCTGTACCTCGGCGTCGAGTTCGTGCGCGACCGCGAGACGCTCGAACCGGCGACCGACGAGACGCGCGCGATCTGCGATCGGCTGCTCGAGCTCGGGGTCGTCATGCAGCCCACGGGCGACCACCAGAACGTGCTGAAGACGAAGCCGCCGCTGTGCGTCGAACCCGAGTCGGCCGAGTTCTTCGTCGAGATGCTCGACCGGGTGCTCGGCGAAGGCTGGTAGGGGTCGCCGGTCGATCGAGTGGTCTCGATACGCGTGCTCCTCCGTCGCGCGCTACTCGACCGACGGTTGCGGCTCAGGCGAGCAGGTCGCGCACGGCGAGGCCCCACTCGAACCCGCAGTCGCGGCAGTCGAAGATCGGAGCGTCGTCGGTGAGGAACGGGTCGACGGTCTCGGCCTCGACCGCGAGGTCGAGCGGGCCGTAGACGATCGCACGCACGGCGGCCGAACCGCACCGGGGGCACGGCTCGTCGAGCGCCTCGCGCGGGGCTTCGGTCTGCAGCTGGTTCGTCATGGCAGTCAAGCTACGCCGCCCCGCCGACATCCCCGGCAGCCGGCCCGCGCGTCGCCTTCCGACCGCTCGGCCGGGAACTCGATGATCCCTAGACTGGGCGCGTGCTCACCGCCGTCATCCTGCTCGCGATCGTGCCCGCGTGCCTCATCCTGGTGCTCGGGCTCGTCGCACGCGCGTTCGCCGCGCAGCCCGTGACGGCCCGCGTCGTGCAGTACGCGCCCGAGCGCGGCACGACGCTGCTCCGCGATGCGGTGCTCGCCGACGCCGACAAGCGGGCCGCCGCGGCGGCGCTCATCGACCTCGCGGTCAAGCGCAAGGTGCGGCTCATCGCCGGCACGGCGGGCGCGTCGGCTGCGGGCACGGCGGGCGGCGCGTCCGGTTCCCGCTCCCGGGAGCCGATCGGCGTGGAGCTCACCGACGGCGCACGGCTCACCACCGCCGACACCGCCTTGCTCGAGGTGCTGTTCGGCCCCGAGCACACGGGCGCACGCCTGCGCCGCTTCTCGGCCGACCGCCGGGCGCTGGCCGGGCGGCTGAAGACGCTCATGACGTTCACCGAGCTCGCGCTCGCGCGCGAGGGACTCGTCGGCGACCGGCGCGTCACCTGGCCCGGCACGACCCTGACCGTGCTCGCCTACCTCGGCATGCTCGTCGAAGCGCTGCTGCTCGTGTTCACGCTCATCGCGGGCGACTGGACCGCGTTCTTCGCCACGCTCGCGGCCGTGGCCGTGACGATCGCGACGATCTTCGTCACCCCGGCCTCGTGGCGACGGTACCTGCCGCCGTCGCTCCCGCATCGCGAGCACCTCGCCGGACTTCGCCGCTACCTCGAGGTCGCCGAGGCCGACCGGCTCCGCGTGCTGCAGTCGCCGAGCGGAGCGGAGCTCCGCGCCGACGCCCCGGCCGGGTCGATCGGCGGCGGGCCGTCGATCGGCGCCGACCCCGAGGCATCCGCGCAGCTCGAGCGCTTCCACCTGCATGAGCGCCTGCTGCCGTACGCCGTGCTGTTCGGCCTCGAACGGGAGTGGCTCGCGAAGCTCCGCCTCGAGGCCGACACGCTCGCGCACACGAACGTCGACACGCTCGGAGACCTCGTCGACGTCACCGCGGAGGTGGCCGCCGCGATCGACGCCGCGGGCGGCGTGCTCGAGCTGACCGCCGTGGTCGGCGACCTCGTCGACGGCACCGGTTCGGTGATCGAGGGCATCGGCGGCATCTTCGAAGGGCTGGGCTCATGAGCCTCACCGACCTCGAGCAGGCGATCTCGATCGACCTCGACGGCACCGCGGTCTCGGGCGTCTACGCCCGCCCGGCCGGCGGCGATGCCTCGGCCACGATCGTCGTCGCGCACGGCGCGGGCGCGGGCATGGATCATCCGTTCATGTCGGGCTTCACGCGGGCGCTGAACGCCGACGGATTCTCGACCCTGCGCTTCAACTTCGCGTATCGCGAGGCCGGACGCCGCTTCCCCGACCGGCCGCCCGCCGCGATCGCGGCGTGGCGAACGGTCATGGGGGTCGCCGGCGAGCTGGCCGTGCAGGCCGGGCGTGCTGGCGAGCCGGTCTGGGCAGCGGGCAAGTCGTTCGGCGGGCGCATGGCCTCGATGGCCGTCGCCTCGGGCATGGATGCCTCGGGGCTCGTGTTCCTCGGGTACCCGCTGCACGCACCGGGCAAGGCCGACAAGCCGCGCGACGAGCACCTGCCGGGCATCACGATGCCGATGCTGTTCCTGCAGGGGCGCAACGACCCGTTCGCGATTCCGAACGAGCAGCTCGACGCGGTCGCGGAGCGGGTGGGGCCGAACGCCGTCGTCGAGTGGATCGACGGGGCCAACCACTCGTTCGAGGTGAAGGGCGCGAAGCGCCCCGCGGCCGAGATCGGTGCGTCGCTCGCGGAGCGCGCGGCCTCGTTCGTGCGCGCGCACGCCCCGTCGGCCGAGTAGGCGCGCAGCGCGGTATCGAGACCGCAGCTCCGTCCGTCGACTCGGCGCGCAGCACCGTTTCGCGACCACGGCGAAGACTCGGCGCGCACACTGCCCCGCCGCGTACGCTGGCCTCATGGGCGACGCACGGTCGACCGGATGGCTCCTCCCCGCGGCCGCGGGTGCCGCGGCGGCGGTCTTCGGCGCGGGCCTCGGCGAACTCGTCGCCGCGGTGATCGCACCCGAGTCGGGGCCGGTGGTCGTCATCGGGTCCGCGCTGATCGATCTCGCGCCACCGTGGGCGAAGGACGCCGCGATCGCCCTGTTCGGCACCGCCGACAAGCTCGCCCTCGTCACCGGCATCGTGCTCGTGCTGCTCGTCGCGGCGTGCGGTGCGGGCGTCCTCGAGTCACGCCGGCCGCCGTGGGGAAGCGCGGTCTTCGCGGTGTTCGGCGTCTCCGGGGCGGTCGCCGCCGCGACGCGTGCGAACGCGCCGATGCTCGCGGTCGTGCCGTCGCTCGTCGCGGGCGCGGCCGCCGTGGTGGCGCTGCGGGTGCTCGTGCGACGGCTCGCCGCGGTCGCCGGCGTCGAGACGTCGCGGCGCCCCGCCTCGACCGCCCCAGGGGAGACGCCCGCTTCCGCCACTCCAGCAGCCACAGGCGAGACGCCCGCTTCCGCCACTCCAGCAGCCGCACGCGAGACGCCCGCCCCCACGGCCCCAACCACCGCGCACGAGGCACTCGCCCCCGCCACCCCAGCCACCACTCGCGAGACATCCGTCCCCGCCTCGGGGACCCGCACGACGCGACGGGCGTTCCTCGGCTGGGCGGGTGGCGCCGCGGTGATCGGCGCGCTCGCCGCCATCGGCGGTGCTGCGATCCAGGCCGGCGGGCGGGCGGTGACGGCGGTGCGCGAGGCGATCAGGCTGCCGACGCCGACCTCGAGGGCGTCCGTGCCGTCGGGCGCCGACCTCGGCATCGACGGGCTCGCCCCGGTCATCACCCTGAACGCCGACTTCTACCGCATCGACACGGCCCTCGCGGTGCCCGTGCTCGACCCGGCCGAGTGGAAGCTGCGCGTGCACGGCATGGTCGAGCAGGAGTTCGAACTCACCTGGGACGAGCTGCTCGCCCTTCCCCTCGCCGAGAGCGTCACGACGCTCGCGTGCGTCTCGAACGAGGTCGGCGGCGATCTCATCGGCAACGCGGTTTGGCTCGGCTACCCGATCCGCGAGTTGCTCGCCCGTGCGCGCCCGCTCCCGGACGCCGACATGGTGCTCTCGCGCAGCTCAGACGGCTTCACGGCCTCGACGCCGATCGAGGTGCTGCAGGACGACCGCGACGCGATCCTGGCCGTCGGCATGAACGGCGAGCCGCTGCCGATCGAGCATGGCTTCCCGGTGCGCATGGTCGTGCCGGGCCTCTACGGCTACGTCTCGGCCACGAAGTGGGTCGTCGACCTCGAGGTCACGCGATTCGACCGGGCGCGCGCGTACTGGACCGACCGCGGCTGGAGCGACCACGGCCCCATCAAGCTCTCGTCGCGCATCGACGTGCCGCGGCGCGGACAGTCGGTCGAGGCGGGCGACGTGGTCGTCGCCGGCGTCGCCTGGCACCAGCACACGGGCATCGAAGGCGTCGAGGTGCAGGTCGACGAGGGCGCGTGGCGCCCGGCCGAACTCGCCACCGCGATCTCGGACGACACCTGGGTGCAGTGGCGCTTCGCATGGCCGGATGCCTCGTCCGGAAGCCACACGCTGCGGGTACGCGCGACCGGCGCCGACGGCGAGCTGCAGACCGCGGAAGAACGCCCGGTCGTGCCCGACGGCGCCACCGGCCTGCACGAGATCACCGTCGACGTGCGCTGACGCGCGGGGTTCGAGACGTCGCTGCGCTCCGGCGCCACTCGCGCCGGCCCTCCGTCGCACCCATCGCCATTCCTCCCCGCCCGCACTCGTCCTCCCCAGCCCCGGACCGGAGCGTCCGGTCGACGATGAGCCGTCGCGTGCGACGCGGCACCCCGCGCGGTGGGAGCATCCTTCCCGAGAGCCTGTTCACAAGTCCACAAATCCACACGCAGGTCGTCCACAAGTCCACGAATCCACACGCAGGTCGTCCACAAGTCCACAAATCCACACGGTCGGCGAAGCGTTGGTCGCCAGTCGACGCGACGACCGCCACCACCACCACCGAGGAGCTTCAGATGGCGACGCGAACGATCCGGGTCGACGACGGGACCCACCGAGCGATCGGCGATCTCGCCTACCTGCTCGACAGCACGCGAACCTACGTCGTCGCGGATGCGATCACCGAGTACGCGGCGCGTCGGGGATCGATCGTCAGGATCGACGGGCGGGTCACGTTCGACGAACTGCCGGTCGCCGATCGGCTCGCGCTCCGGCGCGATGAGCTGATCCGCGTGTTCGCGAAGCGCGAGGCGACCGACATCCGGTTGATCCACTTGGGCGACACCGCCGAGCACGGGCCGGCCGAAGCCGAGGGCGCCGAGGACGAGGACGACGACGCTCCGTGGGTGCCGCCACGTCCGCTCGAGCTGCTCGTCACGACCGCGCTGCATCGAGGCAGCGGCGAGGCGTACGCGCTCGAGCGCATCGCGTCGAAGCTGCTCCGCACGCGCGTGCACGTCGAGTCGGCGACGCGACTCGAACTCTTCGACAAGCCGGCGCTCGAGCGCGCCCGAGCAGCATCGACGCCCCTCACCGAGTGGGCGAGGGGCGTCGAGCCCGAGGCATCCTCGACCTAGCCCAGGCGGGGCGTGCGCGGCGGCGCGGTGCGGCGCGATCCGGTCGCCTCGAAGGCGGCGGCGAGCGTGAGCAGCTCCGTGTCGTCGTAGGCACGTCCCGCGAAGGTGAGGCCCACCGGCATGCGGATGTCGGCCATCGTGCCCATCGGCACCGTCACGGTCGGGATGCCGAGGTGGCGCGGCACGAGGTTGCCGTTCGCGACCCAGACGCCATTGCGCCAGCCGAGGTCGGCCGAGGCCTCGTTCACGTCCATGTCGGCGGGGCCGACATCGGCGACCGCGGGGAACGCGACGGCATCGAGGCCGAGCCCGTCCATCCACTGCTCGAGGTCGATGCGGCGGGTCTCCTCGAGGCCGCGCACGCCCGCCTCGAGCTCGGGGATCTCGGTGAACGACGCATACGGGTGCTCGCGCACCTGCGCCGGATACTCGGCGATGTCGTCGTCGAAGCCCGTGTAGCGGTCGAGCAGCGCGCCCGGCGGCTGCGGGAAGATCGTCGCGCCCTCGACGCCCGTGAGCGTCGAGAGGGCCGGGTCGCCGTTGGCCTGCAGGAAGTCCTCCCACGCCCACGCCGACAGGTCGACGATCTCGTACTTCAGGAACTCCTCGCTGACGAGCCCGCGGGTCTTGACCGTCGGCGCTCCGGGGCGGTCGCCCTCGTAGTTCGTCACGACCGGGAAGTCGACGTCGACGACCTCGGCGCCGGCCGCCTCGAGGTCGCGGCGCGCGGCCTCCCACAGCTCGATGACCGACTCGCGCGTCTCGACCCGCTCGCCGGTCGGACCGCCGATGCCGCCGTCGGGGTTCGTGCCGGCCTCGGGGTCGGCGTTGATGTACATCTTCGGCACGCCGATGCGCTTGCCGGCGAGCGCGGCACGAGCCGCCGACGCGTCGACCGGGGCGAGCGCGGGATACGACGCCGGTCGCACCGCGGACGACGCGGGGATCCGCACCCACGGCTGTGCGCGCCAGAAGTCGCCGCGCGTCTCGGGGTCGTCGGCGACGATGACGTCGAGCAGCTCGAACAGGTCGGCCATCGTGCGGGTGTGCGGCACCACGACGTCCATCGTCGGCACGAGCGGCCAGTTGCCGCGCACCGAGATCACGCCGCGCGACGGCGTGTACGCGCACAGCGCATTGTTCGACGCCGGCGCGCGCCCGCTCGACCAGGTCTCCTCGCCCAGGCCGAATGCGCCGAACGACGCCGCCGTCGCGGTGCCCGACCCGTTCGACGAGCCCGAGCCGAACGCGCTCGTCAGCCACTCGGCGTTGTACGGGCTCTCGGCCCGGCCGTAGACGCCGCGCTGCATGCCGCCGTTCGCCATCGGCGGCATGTTCGTGAGCCCGATGAGCACGGCGCCGCCGGCGCGCAGCCGCTCGATCGTGAACGCGTCGCGCTGCGCGACGAGGTGCTCGAACGCGGGCGATCCGGCGGCCGCGGTGAGCCCCTTCGCGAGGTAGCTGTCCTTCGCGGTGTACGGGATGCCGTCGAGCGGCCCGAGCACCTCGCCGCGCGAGCGACGCTCGTCGGAAGCACGGGCCTCGGCCGCGGCATCCGGATTCATGACGACCAGCGCGTTGAGCGCGGTCTCTGTGCCCGACGCATCGTAGGCGGCGATGCGCGCGAGATACGCGTCGAGCAGCTCGACAGCGGTGGTCTCGCCCGCCTCGAGCGCGGCGCGCAGGCGCTCGATCGGCGCCTCGACGACGTCGAACCCGCTCATCGGGCCACAGCCGGCTGCTGCTGGGTGATGCAGTGGATGCCGCCGCCACGGGCGAAGATGTCGCGCGAGTCGACCGTCACGGCGCGCCGACCGGGATAGGCGGCCTCGAGGATCTCGCGAGCCGCGGCATCCGCCCGCTCCTCACCGAAGCCGCACGCGATGATGCCGTCGTTCACGACCAGGTGGTTGACGTAGCTGTAGTCGACGAAGCCCTCGTCGTCGCGCAGCGTCTCGGGCGCGGGGATGTCGACGATCTCGAAGCGCCGCCCCGCGGCATCCGTCGCCTGCTCGAGCACCGCGCGCAGCTCGCGCGTGACCTCGTAGTCGGGGTGGTCGGGGTTCTGCTGCGCGTGCAGCAGCAGCTTGCCGGGCGAGGTGATGGTCGCCACGATGTCGACGTGGCCGTTGGTGCCGAACTCGTCGTAGTCGCGGGTCAGGCCGCGCGGAAGCCACACGACCTTGGTCGCGCCGATCGTGCGGGCGAGCTCGGCCTCGACGCGGGCCTTGTCGGCGTAGGGGTTGCGGCGCGGGTCGAGCTGCACGGTCTCGGTGACGAGCACGGTGCCCTCGCCGTCGACGTGGATGCCCCCGCCCTCGTTGACGAGCACGCTCGACACCAGTTCGGCGCCGACGAGCGGGGCGACGAAGCGGGCGATCTCGGCCGACTTGCGCCACTCGGCCCACTCGGGGGCGCCCCAGCCGTTGAACGTCCAGTCGACGGCGCCGAGCACGCCCGGGCGCTCGTCGTCGACGACGAACGTGGGGCCGAAGTCGCGCATCCAGAACTCGTCGAGCGGGGCCTCGACGATCTCGATCTCCGAACTCAGCATGCGGCGGGCGCGGTCGAGCTCGGTCGGGTCGACGACCATCGTGACGGGCTCGAACTCGGCGACGGCGTGGGCGACGGCCGTCCACGCCGCGTAGCCCTGCTCGCGCTCGGCGAGTTCCTCGCCGAGGGTGAACCCCTCACGGGGGAACGCCATCCAGGTGCGCTCGTGCAGTGCGGTCTCACTCGGCATGCGCCAGGCCATGCGTGGTCTCCCCTTCGAGATGGTGCGGTTCGTTCGTGGTGCGGTCTTCGCGTTCGATGCGGATGCCGCCTTTATTGACCAAATGATCAATATTGCTGCGAGATTACCTACAATGGGTGATCATGTCAACGCCGACCCGACCCCGCGCCGCCCGCAAGTCGCCCGACGAGCGCACCCGCGACATCGCCCGGGCCGCGCACCGACTGGCGCTCGAAGAGGGACTCGCGGCCGTCACCCTGCGCGCCGTCGCCGCGCGGGCCGGCGTCGCCCCCGCCCTCGTCGCCCACTACGTGCCGAGCATGGAGTCGCTCATCGCGAGCACCTTCTCGACCGTCGTCGGCGCCGAGATCGCCGAGGTCGAGGGTCTCGTCGCAACGCTCGACGGGCCGCGCGCGCAGCTCAGCGGCATCATCCGCACCGTGCTCGACGGCACCCGCGACGACGTCACGGTGGTCTGGGTCGAGGCCTGGGCCCTCGGCCGGCGCAACGAGAGCCTGGCCCGGGCGGTGCGCGAGCAGATGGACGCCTGGCAGTCGGTGCTGCAGGGCGTCATCGAGGCGGGCGTGCGCTCGGGCGACTTCGAGACGACGGATGCCTCGGGCGTCGCATGGCAGCTCCTCGGCATGGTCGACGGGCTCAACGCCCAGGCGCTCGTGCGCTGGGGCGACTCGGCGCACCGCGGCGAGCTGACCGCGCACGCGGTCGAGGGCATGCTCGGGCTCGCGCGCGGTGCGCTCGGGTCCCACGTTCCGGTCGTCGAGTAGGCGCGACTCGCCGGTCGAGCAGGCGCGCAGCGCCGTGTCGGGACCACGGCCCCGCCTGTGCCGGTCCGCTTCGCTACTCGACCGACCGCCCGTCGAGCCGTGCCCGCGCGAGCTTCGGCGGTGCCATCACGAGCCACGCCTCCTCGACGAGTTCGGCGAGCCGCTCGTCGCCGATGCGGTCGAGCCGCGCGAGGATCGCGGGCCACCCGTCGAAGTGGGGAATGGTGAAGAACACATCGGGATCCTCGTCGATGAGCCCGAGCTTCTCGTGTTCATCCTCGACGCGGGCCCCCATGATCGGGCCGGGCTGCTCGTCGAGGCCGAGGTGCGCGAGGTCGGTCTTGCGCAGCGGCCGCTCCCACACGAACCCCTTGCCGCGCACGCGCCAGTGCGCCGAGCCCCAGCTCACCGCCTCGCTCGTGTCGGGCAGCGCGAGCGCGAGGCGCCGCAGCAGCTCCCAGTCGGCCATGGGCGTCACCCTACGCCGCGGGGTCGGCCGCGGCATCCCCCGGGCCCACTCGAGCCGCCTCGCTCGCCCGACCGATGTCGCACGCTGACGCTACCTTGGGAGCACGCCCGGCGAGAGGAGCACGATGTACCTGCTGAACGGCATCGTCGTGACGAGTGCGAGCGACCTCAAGAAGGCGAGCGACTGCGAGTTCGCCTTCCTGCGCGAGCTCGACGTGAAGCTCGGTCGCGACACGCTGTTCGCCCCGCTCGACGACCCGATGCTGCGCCGTGCCGGCGAGCTCGGCGACGCGCACGAACTGCGGGTGCTCGAGCGGTACCGCGCCGAGTTCGGGCCGGGCGTCGTCGAGATCGATCGACCCGACGTGCGCGACGCCGAGGCGGTGGCCGCGGCGACGAACGCCACGATCGCGGCGTTCGAGGCGGGTGCGCCGGTCGTGTTCCAGGCGACCTTCTCCGACGAGCCCGTGCCGGGGCAGGGGTTCATCGGCTTCGCCGACTTCATCGTGCGCCAGCCCGACGGCCGGTACCGGGTGCAGGACTCGAAGCTCGCCCGGCACGCGCGCGTCACCGCCCTGCTGCAGCTCGCCGCCTACGCCGAGCAGCTCACGCGGCTCGGCGTGCAGCTCGACGACACGGTCGAGCTGCTGCTCGGCGACGGTTCGGTGAGCGCGCACCGGCTCGACGACATCCTGCCCGTCTACCGCGAACGCATCGGGCGCCTGCAGCGCATCGTCGCCGACCGCGTGGCCGACGCCGGCCCGGTCGCCTGGGGCGACCCGCTCTACACGCAAGACGGCCGGTGCCCCACCTGCGAGCTCGAGGTGCAGGCGAACCGCGACGTGCTCATGGTCGGCGGGCTGCGCGTCACCCAGCGCGAGCCCCTCGCCGCGGCCGGCATCACGACGATCGACGCCCTCGCGGCCTCCCACGATCCCGTGCCGCACGTGATGGAGGCGACGCTCGACAACCTCCGCGCCCAGGCCCGCCTGCAACTGCGGGCCGAGGTCGAGGCGACCGAGGCCGTCGCGTCGGGCGCGTGGCGCGAGGGCGACCCGCCGCTGCCGCCGCCCGTCGGCGTGCGCGATGCCCGCGCGATCGCGGCGATCCCCGAGCCGAGCCCGGGCGACCTCTTCTTCGACTTCGAGGGCGACCCGCTCTACACCGAGGGCGACGGCACGAAGTGGAACCTCGACTACCTCTGGGGCATGGTCGACAACTCCGAGACCTATACGGCGTTCTGGGCGCACTCGTTCGCCGAAGAGCGCGTCGCGCTCGAGCGCTTCCTCGAGTTCGTGACGCTGCGTCGGCAGGTGCATCCCGACCTGCACATCTTCCACTACGCGAGCTACGAGCGCACCCACCTGACGTCGATCGCCGCCCGGCACGGCGTCGGCGAGGCCGAGGTCGACCAGCTGCTGGCCGACGGCGTGCTCGTCGACCTCTACCCGATCGTGAAGCGCGCGGTGCGCGTGGGCAGCCGCTCGTACTCGATCAAGAAGCTCGAGCCGTTGTACATGGGCTCCGAGCTCCGCGAGGCCGACGTGAAGTCCGGCGCCGACTCGATCACCGAGTACGTGCGCGCGGGCGAGCTGCAGGCGCTCGCACTGGCGATCGGCCCGGCGTCACCCGTCGAGGCTGCGGATGCCGCGGCCGAGGCAGCGCGCATCCTCGACGACCTCGCCGACTACAACCGGTACGACTGCGTGTCGACGCTGCGCCTGCGCGACTGGCTGCTCGCGGTCGGTGCGCGCGAGGGCGTCCGGCCGGTCGCGGCGTCGCTCCTGGCCGACCGCGCCGAGGGCAAGATCTACGAGGCCTCGCCGCTGGCGCTGCAGCTCAAGTCGCTCGTACGCGATCGCGAAGAGCGGGCCGAGCGGTCCGCGGCGAGGGCCGGCGGTGTCGCGACCGCGATCGGCACCGCGCGTCGCGACGCCGACACCGAGGCCCTCGCGCTCGCCTCGGCGGCGATCGACTACCACGCCCGCGAGGCGAAGAGCTTCTGGTGGTCGCACTACCTGCGCTGCGACCAGCCCATCGAGAGCTGGGAGGAGCACCGCGACGTGCTCGTCGTCGACCCGGCGCGCTCGCGCGCGATCGGCAACTGGTACGAGGAGCCCCGGTGGAACAGCGCGCGTCGCGAGCTGCTGCTCGACGGGCGGATCGCACCGGGTTCGCGGTTCAGCGTGGGCGGCGACGTCTTCCTGCTCTACGACTGGCCGGCACCGTTCCCGTCGCAGTCGACCCGGCCGGGCCAGCGCGCGTGGTCCAACGCGACCGTGGTCGAGGTGACCGATGCGGGCGTGCGCGTCGAGGAGCGCGGCCATCCCGGCATCACATGGCGCGACCTGCCCCTCGCGATCGCCCCCGGGGCCCCGCCCCGCGCCGACGCGCTGCGCGACGCGATCGCCGAGTGGGCCGCCCCGATTCCCGGGCGCGCGCCCGAGCTGCCGCTCGACCCCGCGATGGACATCCTGCGGCGGCGTCCGCCGCGCGCGATCGGCGGCCTCGCGCCGCTCGACGCCGCGCACGACTACCAGTCCGCCGTCGTCGAGTCGGTGCGGCGCCTCGAACGCTCGTACCTCGCCGTGCAGGGCCCGCCCGGCACCGGCAAGACCTACCTCGCCGCCCATGTGATCGCCGCGCTCGTGCGCGACCACGGTTGGCGAATCGGCGTCGTCGCGCAGTCCCACTCGGTCGTCGAGAACGTGCTCGACTCGGTCGTGAACACCGCGGGGCTCGACGGCGACCTCGTCGCGAAGCACCTGAAAGACGCCGGCGAGGCCGACCGGCACGGGTTCACGGCACTCGCCCGCAAAGACGACGTGGCGGCCTTCGCCGCCGAGCGCCCCGGCGGGTACGTCATCGGCGGCACGGCATGGGACTTCTGCAACGTCCGACGCATTCCGCGAGCCTCGCTCGACCTCCTCGTCATCGACGAGGCGGGGCAGTTCTCACTCGCCTCGACGATCGCCGTCTCGGTGTCGGCGAAGCGGCTGCTGCTGCTCGGCGATCCGCAGCAGCTGCCGCAGGTGAGCCAGGCGCTGCATCCCGAGCCGGTCAACGCCTCGGCGCTCGGCTGGGTCGCCGACGGCCACGACGTGCTGCCGCCCGAGTACGGCTACTTCCTCGCCGAGAGCCGGCGCATGCACCCCGCCGTCGCGGCACCGGTGTCGCGGCTGTCGTACGAGGGCGAACTGCGCTCCCACCCGGTGGCGGCCGGTCGTGCGCTCGAAGGCGTCGCGCCCGGGGTCACGCCGATCCCCGTCGAGCACGAGGGCAACTCGACCTTCTCACCCGAAGAGGCCGACGCGGTCGTGCACCTCGTGCGCTCGCTCATCGGCCGCGACTGGACCGACGCGACCGACTCGCCGACCGGGCCCGCGATGTCGCCGCCGAGACCGCTCGACCAGCGCGACCTCATCGTCGTGACGCCCTACAACGCCCAGCTCGGCACGGTGCGCGAGGCGCTCGACGCGGCCGGGTTCGCCGACGTCCCCGTCGGCACGGTCGACAAGTTCCAAGGCCAGGAGGCGGTGGTCGCGATCGTCTCGCTCGCGGCATCCTCGGCGGCGAGCGCGCCCCGCGGACTCGAGTTCCTGCTGCTGAAGAACCGGCTGAACGTCGCGATCTCGCGAGCCAAGTGGGCGGCGTATCTCGTGTACTCCCCCGGGCTGCTCGACGGGCTGCCCCACCGGGCCGAGGGCGTCGCGCAGCTCAGCGCCTTCATGCGGCTCGTCGACGCACGCGGTTCCCGCGCGGCGCCCCTCGAGCCGCGGGTGGCCGAGCCGAGCGTCGTGAGCTGAGCAGCGCTCCGCGCGGAACGGTCTCTGCGCCGCTCAGTTCCCGAAGTCGAGGCGGGTGCCGCCCAGGCGCTCGGCTCGCAGCCGGATGACGACCCGGCCCTCCGCGACCGCCTCGTCGAAGAAGTCGCTGGGGTCCGCGGGGCGAGCGGCCTCCGGCACGAGCGCGAGCAGCTCCCGCCCGACCGCGTCACCGGGCTCGACGGTCGGCGCCGACACTTCGGCGAGTCCCTCGACCGCGGCGTACGACCAATGGTCGTCGGCCGAGACGTGCAGCGTCGCCCTCGGGTTGCGCCTGAGATGCGTCGCCTTGAGCCGGGTGCTCGTCGTCGAGAAGCGCGCGACGCCGGCCGAGGCATCCCAGCCGTAGAGCATCGTCGTCAGGTGCGGCTGCCCGTCGCGCTTCAGCGTGGCGAGCACGCCGAAGTTCTGGGCGGCGAGCAGGTCGGAGGCTTCGGCCTCGGTGAGCGGCACGGGTCCGGCGTTCTTCGTCATGTCAGGGCGAACCCGGTTCGACGTCGCGGCATTCCGTCGATGACGGTCGAAGACGCGGAACATCCGTCGAGCGGGCCGCACGCCGCGCTCGGGAATATCGCAGAGGGTTCCTGCGTAGGGTATGCACGTGACTTCCTCTGCAACGCACCCCGACCGCATCACCATGTACGGCGCCGCCTGGTGCGGCGACTGCCGCCGTTCGAAGCGACTGCTCGACGCCCGCGGCGTCGACTACGAGTACGTCGACCTCGAGGTGAACGTCGAGGCCGCCGACATCGCGAAGTCGATCTCGGGCCGCACGAACATCCCCGTGGTCGTCTTCCCCGACGGCACGCACTTCACCGAGCCCACCGACGCCGAGCTCGGCGCGAAGCTCGACGAGGAACTCGCCGCGTAACTCGCTGCGGGGCGACACCCGAGCCGGGATCGCCGTGAGCAACGCGTGAGTTCCCGCGTGCACGCCGTTCGGGTCGCGTAACAATCGCGCACGTCCAGCCGACCCGGCGTACAACGGAGACATGCCTTCGACCTCGCGGTGCCACGCATGACGCTCACGCGCCTGCTGCCGACGTTGCGGCGCTCGATCCCCGATCCGATCGCGCCCGAGCACTGGCCCGCGGGCACCCGCGTCACGACGACCGATGTCATCGTCGGCGGGTTCTCGATGCTCCGCCTCGCCGAACGCGACGGCACCCCGTTCGCGCACCTGGATCCCGCCCCGGCGCGCACCGGAGGGGTCGGCCGCACGCGGCACCTCGGCGTCGTGCTCGCCGCCGTGCGCGCGATCTCGACCGTCGGCGGCCGCCGTGAGGCCGAGCTCGACGCAGGATTCGGACCCCATCGCCCCGACTGGGCGGAGGCCCGCCTCCTCGGTCGCGCGTCGACCGCGCGCGTGGCGCCCGTCTCGGTCCGCTTCGCGGCGGGTGGACGCCTCGCGCTCGCGCCGCTCGAACTGCCCGGCGACCTCGCGGTCGGCGACCTCATCGCCGTGCCGATCGAGGCGCACGGCATCACGATCAGCGTCGCAGGCGCCGACGTCCGGACACGACCGCTGAAGCCCGCACTCAACGCCTGACCGCGGCGCCGCCCGCAGTATTCAGGACGAGCGCGATCGCACGCTCGCGTACGCACCAGCCCGACTCGTCCTGAACTACGCGGGGCCCGCTCAGCGCAGCGCCGGCACGACCTCAGCTGCGAACAGCTCGAGCCCCGAGCGGTCGTACGCCGCCTCGGGCGCGTAGAGGATCGCGTAGTCGAGCCCCACCGCACGGCGCTGCTCGAGCTTCGCGATGATCTCGTCGGGCGTGCCGACGAGCGCGCCGGGCGCGGTGACGTAGTAGCTCTCGACGGCCTTCGCGGCACCGTCGGCGCCCAGGTGCGGAACGAGCCGCTCCTCGATGCGGGCGAGGCGGGCCGCGACATCCGCCGTCGACGAGCCGACCACGGTGTTGAAGTTCATCGAGCGGGTGATCGCCGAGGCATCCCGCCCGATCGCCTCGCAATGGCCGCGCAGCACGTCGTCCTTGTGCGCGAACTCCTCGAGCGAACCCGTGAAGTTCGTGTAGTCGGCGTACGTCGCCGCGATCTTGAGCGTCACCTGCTCGCCGCCGCCGGCCACCCAGATCGGGATGCCGCCGGCCTGCAGCGGCCTCGGCTGCACGATCGCTCCGTCGACCTGGTAGTACCGGCCGTCGAGGGTCGCCTGCCCGGTCGTCCACGCCTGGCGCATGATCTCGACGCCCTCGCGCAGGCGCCCGAGCCGCTCGGGCACGGGTGGGAAGCCGTAACCGTATGCGCGCCACTCGTGCTCGTACCAGCCGCCGCCGATGCCCATCTCGACGCGGCCACCCGAGATCAGGTCGGTCGTCGCCGCGACCTTCGCGAGGTAGGCGGGGTTGCGGTAGCTCATGCACGTGCACATCTGGCCCAGGCGCACGCGGGAGGTCGACGCGGCGAACGCGGCCATGAGGCTCCACGCCTCGTGCGTGGCCTCGGTCGGCGACGGCTCGGGCGTCGTGTGGAAGTGGTCGTAGACCCAGATCGACTCGAACGGCGAGTCGGCGCCGTCGGCGAAGGACGCCACGTCGCTCATCACCGCCCAGTGCTCGGCGGGGTCGATGCCCACGAGGTCGAAGCGCCATCCCTGAGGTACGAACATTCCGAATCGCATTCCGTCAGCCTATGAGCATCCGGGGGCGAGCCCGTTCCGGGATTCAGCGTCAGCACTGAGGCCGCGGTCCGGGTCGAGGCGTACCGTCGGCCCAATGAACGGTCAGCTCCACTGCGATTACTCCGCCTCCGACTTCGATGCCACGGTCGTCGAGACCTGCGACGCGCGCCTCATCCGCGTGACCGGCCACGGGCTCGCCCCGAGCCACGGCTGGCACCTCGAACTCGTCGCCGCCAACCCGGGCGTCGTCGCCCACCCCGAGAGCCTGTGGCTCGAACTCCGCGAGACCGCACCGGGCGAACCGCGCCCGCGAGTGCTCACCGAGGTGCCCGTCGAGGCCATCATCGAGGACCTCCACGCCCAGGAGATCATCATCCGGTTCCGCTGGCGCGAGGGCTTCCGGCTCGCGCTGCGCGAACGCGTTCCCGCGTTCCGCTGAGCCGGCGCCCCGGCGGCGCGCGACCACGACACGACGGATGCCTCGGGGCCGGCCCCGAGGCATCCGTCGTGTCGTGCGTCAGGCGAGCGCGTACCGCAACTCGGCGACCGCGGGGCCCGACCACACGGTGCCGTCGAGGTCGTCGCTGCGGACCGTGACGACCTTGCCGCCCTTGGCGATGACGAGGAGGGCGAGCTGCGGCAGCAGGTCGCCCGCGTGCGTGCCGTCGGCGAGGGCCTCCCCCGCCCCGTTGCCGCTCGCGAACTCGATCGCACCCGAGTCGCGGTCGAGCGTGCCGTTGACGGAGGTCGTGAAGTCGAACCAGAGCGTCTCGACGGCGCCGTCGGCCGCCTCCCGTCCGATCGCGGCGAGGTCGCGCTCGATGCGGCCCGCCGTGCCCTCGGAGAGCTGGCGCAGCGACTGCTCGGCCTCGCGCACGTTGAGCGCACCGAGCTGCTGTCGAACCGCCTCGTCGACCTCGGCGGCGCCGAGGCGGTCGGGCGATCCGGGCACGGCTATGACACGCCGCGAGTTGCGGGTGTTCGCGAGGAACAGGCTGAGGAGCGGTTCGGCGGCGAACACGAACACGGGCACCCGCTCTTCGGGATCGAGCGCGAGCAGCTCGCGGCGGGCGATCTCGATGACGCGCTTCGAGTACTGGTCGAGCAGCTTCTTGCGGCCCTCGTCGCCGAGCAGCCGGCTCGCGCCGCCGAACTGGCTGGCGGTGCCGTGGCTCGAGCCGCGCGGCCGGTCTTCGTCGGGCTCGCGGTTCGTGGCCTCGTCGAGGTTCGCGGCGCCCGTCTGGTCGACGTCGAGCTTCGACGCGCGGTCGGTCGGCGTGGCGTGCCAGACGGCCCATTCGTGCGCCGACAGGGTGAGGGCGAACGCCTCCTGGTCTTGGCTGGGGGCGCGCAGCAGCTGCCCCAGCGTGAAGTGCGAGCCGACGTGCCAGGCGTCGTCGAGACGGTTCGGCAGCACGAAGACCTCGCTGAAACCCGGGGCGACGAAGATGGCCATCGAGCGGGCGAGGCCGCCCCAGAGGCGCTGGTCGCGCAGGATCGCGTCGCGCTCCTCGCGCAGCGCCGTGAGTTCGGCGGCCGATGCCCCACCCTGCTTGATCCGGTCGATCGCCTCGTCGAAGGCGCTCTTCACGGCGACCTCGGCGCGCTCCCGCTCGCTCACGACGGGCGAGGTCGCCGCGTAGATGGTGACGGCGGGATGATGCGCCCCCGCAAGGGCTGCGAAATCGGCAGTGGTGGGTAGTTCGTAGTGGACGGTCATTCGTTCCTCCCCCGAGTTCGCGCGACGACGATGTCGCTCGCCCCCAGCCTATGAAGGCCGGCGCGCGAGCGACACCCCCATCTGCGGGTCGGAGCCGACGTTCAGCGCGCCGCGAACATTCACCCCACCGGGTGGTTCGAGCGGATCAGGCGCGTCGGGTCGACGGCCCGCTTGATCGCGCGCAGGCGGGCGAGCCGGCCGTCGCGACCGCCGAAGAGGCGCTCGGCGTCGCGGCGGTGCTCGGCGAAGTTGAGGTACTCCTGCGGCGCCCGCCACGGCTCCATCGACGAGAGCAGCCGGCCGAGCGATCGGGCGATCGCCTCGTCGGCGCCGGGCACCGCGATCGCGGCGCTGTAGAGCAGGTAGCCGGCGTCGAAACCCGCGGTCGCACCCGGCGTCGGCAGCCCCAGGTCGGTGGCCCGCAGCACGGCGGCGTCGGGTTCGACCATTCCCCCGAGGTGGCGGATCTCGGTCGTCATGAGGGCCGTGCCCGAGCCGGCGCCGACGGCGCCGACGAACGCGCGCACCGCGGCGGGCGTCAGCTCGCGCAGCGTCATGCCGTCGCCGCGGCCGGGCACGGGGCCGGGCGGGTCCATGTGCAGGGCGAGCAGCTCGGCGGGCGGCTGCGCGTGCACGGTGTCGATCTCGGGTGCGAGCGCGCGCAGCGGTTCGAGCAGGGCGTCCGTGCGTGCCCGGTCCTCGAGCACCACCGCCTCGACCACGACGATCGATCGGCCGGCGAGGAACGGCGGCAGCTCGGGCAGCGGCGGCAGGTGCAGGATGCGCACGACGCTCTGCACCGAGTCGGGCACCCGCCTCGTCCATTCGGCCCACACGGCCGCGACCTCGTCGGCCCGCTCGACGGGCCACAGCAGCATGCCCGCCATGACCTCGGCGATCGGGAAGAGGCGGAACTCCATCGCCGTCACGACGCCGAAGTCGCCGCCGCCGCCGCGCACGGCCCAGAACAGGTCGGCGTCGTGCTCCTCGTCGACCCGGCGGTGCCGGCCGTCGGCGGTGACGAGCTCGACCGCGAGCACCTGGTTCGCGGCGAGGCCGTGCGAGCGGGCGAGCCAGCTCACGCCGCCGCCGAGCGTGTAGCCGACCACGCCGACGTCGTGCGACGACCCGGCGAGCGCGGCGAGGCCGTGCGGCGCGGCGGCCGCGACGACGTCGCCCCAGAGGGCGCCGGCCTCGACACGGGCGACGCGGCGCCGGGCGTCGACGTGCACGTCGCGGAGCTCGTGGGTGCGCAGCAGGATCGCGTCGGCGAGGCCGTGGTCGGCGGCGAGCGGGCCGGCGTTGTGGCCGGTGCCCTGCGGGGCGACGGCGAGGCCGTAGCGGCCCGCGAGCTCGACGGTGCGCACGATGTCGGCGGCCGAGCGGGCGATCACGACCGCGGCGGGGCGCTGGTCGACGTCGAGGTTCCACGCGGCGCGGGCGGCGTCCCAGTAGGGATCGCCCGACAGCACGAGACGGCCGCCGAGGCTGGAGTCGAGACGGGCGAAGGCCTCGCGCAGCGGAAGGGCGAGGTCGTCGACGGCGTCCTCGATGAGGAGCTCGCCGGTCGGGGGCACAGGGGTGTTCACGGATGGTTCCTTTCGGTGTGCGTTCGCGGGCCGGTTGCCTCGGTTCTCGAACCGGCCCGGCGGCCGCATCGACGGATGCAGCACTCGCGACGAGATCCCATCCAATTCGTCGCGGACGTCCGGGTCACCCGGGGTGTCCCTCCGATCGGGTCAGGGGTTTCCCTGTCCCCCGCGGCAGCCTCGAGACGGCGCTTCGCCTCCACTCACGGACGCGGGCCGGAATACGGGATGCCTCGCGGCGGTTGCCGCTGGGGATGGACATCTCGCCGCGCCTCTCGGTTCTCGACCTCGTTCCCGTACGCACCGACCAGACGAGCGGAGGCGCCGTCGCGGCATCCGTACGCCTGGCGCAACTGGCCGACCGGCTCGGCTTCACCCGCTACTGGTTCGCCGAGCACCACAACATGCCGGCCGTCGCCTCGACGACGCCGCCCGTGCTGATCGCGTCGATCGCGGCGCGCACCGAGCGCATCAGGGTGGGCTCGGGCGGCGTCATGCTGCCGAACCACGCGCCGCTCGTCGTGGCCGAGCAGTTCGCCGCGCTCGAGGCCCTCGCGCCGGGGCGGATCGACCTCGGCATCGGCCGGGCGCCCGGCAGCGACCCGGTGATCACGCAGCTGCTGCGGGTCTCGGGCCCGACCGCCGACGTCGACCGGTTCCCCGACCACGTCGCCGACATCCTCTCGCTGCTCTCCCCCGACGGTGCGACCCTGCGCCTCACGAGCGGGCGCGAGTACCCGATCCAGGCGACCCCCGCGGCGAGCGCCGTGCCGACGTTGTGGCTGCTGGGCTCGAGCGACTACTCGGCGAAGCTCGCCGCCGAGCTGGGCCTGCCGTACGTGTTCGCCAACCACTTCTCGGGCGACGGGCTCGAGCGCGCGCTCGAGCTCTACCGCACGGAGTACCGGCCGAGCGAGTCGCACCGCGAGCCCGAGACGTTCCTCACGGTCAACGCCTCGGTCGCGCCAACGGTCGAAGAGGCCCGCGAGCGCGCGCTGCCGCAGCTGCGCTCGATGGCGCGGTTGCGGCTCAACCGCCCGATGCGACCGCTCGAGACGGTCGACGAGGCGCTCGCGGCGCCCGCCGACTCCGACGCCGAGGGCCTCATCGCGGCGATGGAACGACGCTGGGTGATCGCGGATGCCTCGGGCGCGGCGTCCGAGCTCAGGGCCCTCGCCGATCGCCACGGCATCGACGAGGTCATGGTCGCGCCGATCTCCGGCTCGTACGCGGCCGAGCCGGCCGACGCGACGCCGGGGCGCGAGCAGACGCTCGAGCTGCTCGCGGGGGCGCTCTCAGCCGCCTGACTCGACCGGCGCGTGCGGGTCGCTCAGGCTGCGAGGCCGAGCCGGCGCAGGTCCTTGGTCGTGGCGCGGTACTCGTCGCCGTCGGCGACGACGGTCTCGCGCGGCACCCGGGCGGCGTTGTGCACCTTCGCGCCGGCGCCGAGGGTGACGTACGGCCCGAGCACGGCGCTGCGGCCGACGACCGCGTGACGGCCCACCCGGGCGTTCACGCCGACGACGGCGCGCTCGGCGACGATCGCCTCGCTCTCGATCCAGGCCCGGGGGCCGATCTGGGCGCCCCGCTGCACCTCGGCTCCGGGGTCGACGTAGGCCGTCGGGTCGACGAACGCGGTCGGGTCGACCTTGGCGGTCGTGGCGACGAGGCCCCGGCCGTTCACGTGCTTGCGATAGCGACGCAGGATCCCGGCTTCGTCCTCGAACTCGACATAGCTGATGCCCACGTTCTCCTCCTCCCGGCGTGGAGGCTCCACATGCCGGACATCAGTACAACATCGGGTCTGACCGGGGTATTCCCGCGGTCGAACCCGGGCGAGCCGCTGCCCGGCAGCGCCGCAAGTTAGGCTGTCCTAAGCATGCCCGGATCCCCTGTTCTCGAGCTCGACCGCGTGAGCATCCGCCACGAGGGCGCCGAGCGGCCGACCCCCGCCGAGGTCTCGTTCGACGTCGCCCCGGGCGAGGTCGTGCTCGTGCTCGGGCCGAGCGGCTGCGGCAAGTCGACCCTCGCGCTCGCGCTCGACGGGCTCGTGCCGCACGCCGTGCCCGCCGAGCTCGCAGGCACCGTGCGCATCGCCGGCCTCGACAGCCGCGACCACCCCGTCGGCGTGCTGAGCGAGCACGTCGCGATGGTCTTCCAGGACCCCGACGCGCAGGTCGTCACCGGCACCGTGCTCGACGAGGTCTGCTTCGCGCCCGAGAACCAGCTCGTCGAGGCATCCGACGTGCTCGCCCGGGCCGAACGCGCGCTCAAGCTCGTCGGCCTCTGGGACCGTCGCACCGAGAACCCCGACGCGCTCTCCGGCGGCGGGCGGCAGCGGCTCGCGATCGCCTGCGCGCTCGCGATGGCGGCGCCCGTGCTCGTGCTCGACGAGCCGACGGCGAACCTCGACCCCGCCGGCATCGACGAGGTCTACGCCGTGCTGCGCGAACTCGCCGACGACGACGAGCACGCGATCGTGCTCGTCGAGCACAACCTCGACGCGGCCGTCGACCTCGTCGACCGGGTGCTCGTGCTCGATGCCGACGGGCGCCTCGTCGTCGACGGACCCGCCCGCGAGACGCTGCGCGAACGGGCCGATGAGCTGGCCGAGCTCGGCGTGTGGCTGCCGGTCTCGACGCTCGCCGCGATGCGACTGCGCGACGCCGGGCTGCCGATCGGCCCGCTGCCCCTCACCCCCGCCGAACTCGGCGCCGCACTCGATGCGATGCCGACTCTGCCGCCGCCCCTCGGCGACTCGTCTCCGGTGCGCTCGACGGCGCTCGCACCGGCGCTGTCGCTCGCGCCGTCCGGCAGCGCACCCGCGCAGGCTGCGCCGGCGATCCGTGCGCGCGGCCTGTCGGTGCGGCGAGGAGGCCGGCGGGGGCCGGTCGTCGTCGACGACGTCGACCTCGAGGTCGCGCCGGGCGACTTCCTCGCGATCGTCGGCACCAACGGCGCCGGCAAGACCTCGTTGCTGCAGGCGCTCGCGGGCGTGATCCCCGCTCCGCGCGGCACGGTCGAGGTGCTCGGCATCGACCCGGCGCGCGCCGATGCGCGCGAGCGGGTGCGCCGCGTCGGCTTCGTCTTCCAGAACCCCGAGCACCAGTTCGTCGCCCCGACGGTGCGCGAGGAGCTCGAGCAGGGCCTGCGGCTGCAGGGTCTCGCCGACGAGGCGGTCACCGAGGCGCGCGACCGGATGCTTCGCCGATTCGGCCTCGAAGCACACGCGGAGCAGCATCCGTTCCTGCTGTCCGGCGGGCAGAAGCGCCGGCTGTCGGTCGGCACGGCGCTCGTGGCCGGCGCCCCGGTGCTCGCCCTCGACGAGCCCACCTTCGGACAGGACCGCGCCCGCGCCGCCGAACTCCTCGACATGCTGCGCACCCTCAACGACGAGGGCACGACCGTGCTCGTCGTCACCCACGACCTGCAGCTCGTCGCGGACTACGCGGGCCGACTCGCCGTGATGGCCGACGGGCGCCTCATCGGCGTCGGCCCCACCGCCGAGGTGCTCGCGGGGCCGCTCATCGAGCAGTCGGGGCTCCGGCACCCGCCGCTCGCCCGCGCGACCCGCGGCCTCGAGCGGCACCCCGGGTGGCACGGCGTGACCCGAATGTCGCAGCTGCCGATCGCGGCGGGCGCCTCGTGAGTCGGCCCGCGCGGGCGTCCGTCGACGACGAGTCCGCGACCGACCCCGCCACCACCGGCCCCGCGGCGAGCAGGCCCACCCGCCCGGGCCCGCTCGCCGCCCTCAACCCGCTCGCCAAGCTCGCGGCGCCGCTGCCCGCGATGATCGTCGTCGTGTTCAGCCGCGACCTCGTGCTGCCGCTCGCGTTCATCGCGTTCGCGCTCGTCGTGCTGCTGGCCGGCGCACGTCTCTCGGCCGGCCTCGTCACCGCGCTCGTCGTCGGCACGCCGGTCGCCGCGCTCGTGCTCGGCGTGAGCTTCGGCATCTGGGTCGACCCGTCGAGCGTGGCCGGCCCCGAGGCATCCGTCGTGCTCTTCGGGGTCGGCGACTGGAGCTTCACGCTCGCCGCCTACCTCGTCGGCCTCGCGACCGCGCTGCGCGTGCTCGCGGTGCTGATGCTCTCGCTCATCGCGGGGCTCACGTCGACCGGCACCGAGTTCGTGCGGGCGGCGGTGCAGAACCTGCGGGTGCCGTACCGCGTCGGCTACACGGCGCTCGCCGCACTGCGGTTCGTGCCGCGGTTCGGGCACGAGCTCGAGATCATCCGGGCGGCGCATCGGGTGCGCGGCACCGTCGCCGGTCGCGGGCCGATCGCGGCGGTGCGCCGGGCGTTCGGCACGGCGGTGCCGCTGCTGGCGTCGGCGATCCGGCACGCCGAGCGGGTCGCGCTCGCGATGGATGCCCGCGCGTTCGGCGCCCATCGCACCCGCACCGAACGGCACCTGATGCCGTGGCGGGCGCACGACACGGTCTTCGTGGCGGCGTTCGTCGCGGCGAGCGCGCTCATCGTCTGGGCGACGAGGGCGTTCTAGCGTCGATCCCGCTGCTCCCCGCGCGGCTCGAAGCAGGTTCGCCCGCTGGAAGCAGGTTCGAACGCGGTTCCAGCGGGCGAACATGGTTCCAGCGCCCGAACGTCGTTCCAGCGCGCCGTCGGCGCCGGGACGACGGAGGGGCCGGGCGATGCCGCCCGACCCCTCCGCTCGCGTCGACCGGCTACTGGCCGGCGGGCGCGGTGTCCTGGATCTCGATGAGGAACACGAGCGTCTGCCCGCCGAGCGGGTTCTGGTCGCTCTCCTCGGCACCGTAGGCGTACTCCGGCGGGATCGTGACGATGAGCTTCGTGCCGACCTTCTGGCCGACGAGCGCCGCGCTGAAGCCCTGGATCACGCCGTCGGTCGTGAACGTCGCCGGCTCGCCGCGGGTGTAGCTCTGGTCGAAGATCTCGCCGGTGTCCCAGCTGATGCCCTGGTAGTGAACGGTGACGCTGTCGCCGTCGCCCACGGTGGCGCCGTCGCCCTCCTCGAGCACCTTGAGCTGGAGGTCGGCCGGCGGGTCGGTCTTCGGCAGGGTCACCGTGGGCGCCTCGCCCTCAGCGCCCCACTTCACCTCGGGCACGTTCTCGGTCCACTCGGCGGGCTTGAGCGGCTGCTGCACCTCGACGACGTCGACGACGATCACGATGGTCTCGCCCGGCACGATGCCGATCGACTCGTTTCCGGTGTCGCCGTACAGCGACGATGCGGGCGCGACGGTCACGGTGCGCGAGCCGATCGGCACGCAGTCGATGCCGGCGAGGAACGCCTCGTAGAGCGTGTCGTCACCGGCGACGATGGTCGCGGGCTGCGAGAAGAGCTCGTCGCCCGACGTGCCCGAGAAGGTCGTGACCACCGCGTTGATCTTCTGGCCCGACTCGGTGACGTCGCCGTCGCCCTCGATGGCGACGGTGCGCTGCAGCTCGTCGGCCTCGAGCGGCGTCGTGAAGGTGGCGGTGGGCTTCTCGGAGAACTCGCCATCGACCTTCACGCCGTCGCTGAGGTCGCCCGAGGGCACGTCCATGCAGGCGGCGGCGTCGGCGGTGGGAGTTTCGGATGCCTCGGGGCCGGCGCTGCCCGCGCAACCGGCGAGCAGCAGGGCGGCCGAGGTGGCGAGCGCGATGGGCGCGCCGCGGCGCAGGGCACGATTCATGGGAGAGGACTCGTTTCGGTCGGAGAACGTGGTGCTGTGGCATCCCAGTCTGCCCTGTTCGGCTTTCTCTTTCCTGAATTCCCGGAGATCTGCCCGATCAAGGCCAGAATGGGCGCATGGGGGAGTTGACGGACGAGCCTGACCATGTCGGTGCGTTCGCGGCGGGGGCCGCGAAGTTCGCCGAACTGGACGAGGCGGTGTGGGACCCGATCTCGACCGCGACACTGGCGCGCACCCGGCCGAAGTTCGACGAGCTCGTGCTCGACGCGTGCTCGGGCGACGGTGCGTCGGCGCTGCCCGCGGCCGAGCTCGTCGGCCCTGGCGGGCTCGTCGACGCCGTCGACCTCGCGGAGGAGCTCATCGGGCTCGCGCGCGCCCGCGCGGGCGATCGCCTGCCGCAGCTGCGCCTGCATGTCGCCGACGTCACCTCGTGGGAGCCGACCGGCTACGACCTCGTGCAGTGCGTACTCGGCGTGTTCTTCTTCGCCGACATGGACGCCGGCACCCGGCACCTCATCGAGCGCGCGAAGCCGGGTGGCCGCGTCGGCGTGACGGTGTGGGCGCGCGGCGCACTCGGATCGTTCCTCGAGGCGCTCACGTCGGCACTGCCGGGCGAGCACGACGACGAACACCACACGCCCGCATTCGAGGGCATCGACACTCCCGGCGGCCTCGCGCGATGGCTCACGGGGCTCGGGCTCCAGCGCGTGCGCGCCGACGAGGCTCGCAGGCACGTCGAGGTCTCCCCCGACCTCGCCTGGTCGCTCGTGGAGGGCACGGCGATCCGCAACGCGATCGCGGGACTCGACGACGAGGAGGTCGCCGGGGTACGCGAACGCTTCACCGCCCGGCTCGAGGAGTCGCCCGAGGCGCGCACGCTCGACCTCACGACCCTCATCGCGGTCGGGTACCGTCCCGACGCCGGTTGAGGGGACGGGTGCGGTTCACCGGCCCCGCCGCACCTCAATCAGCGGAAGGCTCGTCGCCCGTCGCCGCGGGGCGCGTCTCGTCGTTCGACCACTGGCTCCACGAGCCCGGGTAGAGCGCCGCGTCGACACCGGCGATCGCGAGCGCGGCGACGGCGTGGGCGGCCGTGACGCCCGAACCGCAGTAGGCCGCGACGGGCGCGCCGGACTCCGGCACGACGCCGACGGCGGCGAACCGCTCGCGCAGTGCCTCGGCCGCGAGGAACCGGCCCGACGCGTCGAGGCTGCCGCCGCTCGGCGCCGACCTCGCACCCGGGATGTGACCGGCCCGCGGGTCGATCGGCTCGACCTCGCCGCGATACCGCTCGACGGCGCGCGCGTCGAGCAGCACGCCCCGCCCCGGCAGGGCGGCGGCCTCGTCGATGCCGATCACGGGCATGCCGCCGAAGTGCGCGGTCGCGTCGCCGGGCTCGGGCGAGGCATCCCCCGTCTCGAGCGGCAGGCCGGCCGCCCGCCAGGCGGCGAGCGCGCCGTCGAGCATGCGCACGTCGGCGACGCCGGCGTGCCGCAGCAGCCACCACGCCCGGGCGGCCGACTGGTTGCCGAGGTCGTCGGTCACCACGACGGTGTCGCCGTCGCGTACGCCCCAGCGCCGCATCGCCCGGGTGAACGCCGCCTCGGTCGGCAGCGGATGCCGCCCCTCGCCGACCGCGTCGTGGTCGGCGAGCTCGCCGTCGAGGTCGACGTAGACGGCGCCGGGGATGTGCCCGGCGCGGTACGCGTCGGTGCCGTCGGGCTGGGCGAGCGACCAGCGCACGTCGAGCACGACCGTGCGGGTGTCGGCGCGGCCCGTGCGTTCGGCGTCGAGGCGGGCGGCGAGCTCGTCGGCGGTGATGAGGATCGGCATGCGTCCATCCTCCCAAGACTCGGCGAACGACGACGACGGATGCCTCGGGCTCGCGCCCGAGGCATCCGTCATGCCGATCGTGAGTCGGGTCAGCCCGCGAACGGGTTCGTGACGACCTCGTAGGGGGCCTCGACCTGGCCGTCGCCGAACTCGCTGTCGACGTAGAGGGTGCGGCCGTGCAGTGACTCGGCGGTCGTGAGGACGCGGCTCGGGTCGGTCGCCACGTCGCTCACGAAGCCCGCGACCGAGCCGTCGGCCGAGATGCGCAGGGTCGTGATCGCCTTCGAGAAGTTGCGGACGACGGTGAGCCGGTTGCCCTCGCGCACCAGGCCGTCGGCGTTCACGAGGTCGGCACCGGGGGTCGCGATCTCGGTGACGGTGCCGTCGAAGCCGAAGCGGAACAGCTTGCCGACATTGCCCTGGGCGACGACGAACGCGCTCTCGTCAGCGGTCAGCACGATGCCGCCGAGGTTGAAGCCGGCCGACCGCGAGACCGTGCCGGTCGCGTCGGCCCACAGTTCGGCGGCCCACTCGCCGTCGGCGTCCTGCGCCACCCGGAAGACCTGCGGGTCGTTCGAGTTCGTGAAGTACGCGGCACCGTCGGCGCCGATCGCGACGTCGTTGAGGAACGCGTCGGCAGTGCCCGGCACACGCAGCGAGGCGAGCAGGTCGCCCTCGGGCGAGTACACCCACAGGTCGGGGCGGCCGGTGCCGATGCCGTTGGGGCCGCCGGCGACGAAGACGTTGCCGGCGCCGTCGACCGTGATGCCGCGGGCCGTGTAGCGGCCGTCGGTGCCGTCGCCCGCGATCCACTGCTCGGTGGTCGACGAGCGCACGTCGCCGCGGTGGATCTCGCCGCCGGTGACCTCGCTCACGTAGAAGGCGCCGCTGCGCCGGTCGGCCCCGATGCCCTCGAAGCGGCTGCCCTCGGCGTCGCCGTTCAGGGTGTACGTGCCCGGGCGGCCGTGGTCGGCCTCCTGGGCGAGGGCCGGCGCGGCCCCGGTCGTGACGATCGTGGTCAGGGTCGCCGCGGCGAGCAGGCCGGCGATGGTGGTCTGGTGCTTCATGGAATCTCCTCCTGGGGACGTCCGGTCCGGTCCTGGTCCGGTGCGAACCGGGTGATTCCACTCCACCGCACGTTCCGCCGCGAGGCGTCGGGCATCCGGCTCGAATCGAATAGCCGATCGGATGACGCCCGCATGGACCGACGGTCCGTAGGCTGTGCGGTCATGGAGCAGGTGATCAACGGCATGCGCGGCATCCTCGCGCCCGTCGCCCGCTTCGACCGCTGGCTGCACGCGGTGCTCCTCGTGCTCCTCGTCGTGTGCGCGGCCCGCTATGTCGAGCGGCACGGTCTCGCACCCGAGACGGCGGCGGTGCTCGCGGGTGCGGCGGCGCTCGCCGTGGTCGCCTCGCTGCGCCCCGTGCTCCCCCGGCGCGGCGCCTGGCCGACGATCTGGGTGGTCGGCGTGGTCGTGCTGTGGATGGCGCTGACCCTCGCCGCCCCGTCGTTCGCGTGGTGCGCGGTGCCGCTCGCGTTCGCGGTGCTGCGAGTGATCCCGTTCGGGCCCGCGGTCGCGGTCGTCGTCGTCATGACGGTCGTCGTGAGCGTCGCGTGGTCGCGCATCGACGACGGCATCGACCCGACCGTCATCGTCGGCCCCGCGGGCATCGCGATCGCGACGGTCATCGCCTACCGCGCCCTCGAACGGGAGTCGGCCGAACGCCAGCGCCTGCTCGACGAGCTGACCGACGCGCAGGACGAGCTGGCCGAGGCGCAGCACCGCGCGGGCGCGCTCGCCGAACGCACCCGGCTCTCGCGCGAGATCCACGACTCGGTCGGCCAGCAGCTCTCGAGCATCAACCTGCTGCTGCAGGCGGCCGAGCAGGACTGGCGGGCCCGCCCCGACTCGGCTCGCGAGCACGTGCGCACCGCGGCCGCGACCGCGCGCGAGGGTCTCGACGAGGTGCGCCGGGTCGTGCGCGACCTCGCACCGGCCGCGCTCGAGGACGGAAGCGCCGACGCGCTGCCCGACGCCATCGATCGCCTGGTGACGGATGCCTCCGCCATGGGCGCCGGGCCCGTGCTCGCGTTCCACCGCCACGGCGCCGCCCGCGCCGTGCCCGCCCCGACCGCCGGCGCACTCCTGCGCAGTGCCAGGGGCGCCGTCGCGAACGCCGTCGAGCACGCGCACGCGAGACGCGTCGTCGTGAGCCTCACCTACCAGCCCGACGAGATCCGCCTCGACGTGCGCGACGACGGCGTCGGGTTCGACGTCGCCTCGAACCGTCGCGGGGCCGCCGACCGGGGGCACGGCCTGCGCGGGCTCCGCGAGCGGGCCGAGGAGCTCGGCGGACGCGCCGAGATCGAGAGCGCGCCGGGCGAGGGCACCACGGTGTCGGTATCGTTCCCCCTGTCGAGCAGCACGGAAGAGCAGGTGACGTCGTGAGCGAGGCATCCCGCGTGTCGCAGGCCGGCGCCGCACCGGTGCGCGTCATCCTCGTCGACGACCACCCGGTGGTGCGCGCGGGGCTCGCCGCCCTCCTCGGCGGAAAGGACGGGCTCGAGGTCGTCGCGGAGGCCGGCGATGCCGACGAGGCCGTCGCGAAGACGCGCGCCTACCGCCCCGACGTCGTGCTCATGGACCTCAACCTCGGCGAGGGCCCCGGAGGAGTCGCGACGACCGCCCGGCTGCGCGCGCTCGACGAACCGCCCGCCGTGCTCGTGCTGACGACGTACGACACCGAGGCCGACATCATCCGCGCGCTCGAGGCCGGTGCAGGCGGCTACCTGTTGAAGGACGCCCCGCCCGACGAGCTGTTCGCCGGCATCCGCGCGGTCGCCCGCGGCGAGACCGTGCTCGCGCCGTCGGTGGCCGCGACCCTCGTGCGCCGCGCCGCCGCGCCGGGCCCGGTGGTCACCGAGCGCGAGGTCGAGGTGCTCGAACTCCTCGCCGACGGTCTCGGCAACAAGGAGCTCGCCCGCGAGCTGCTGATCTCCGAGGCGACCGTGAAGTCGCACCTCTCCCACATCTACGCGAAGCTCGGCGTCGACACGCGGGCAGGGGCGGTCGCGGCGGCGATCGAGCGCCGCATCATCCGCCGGTAGGGCTCCCGCCGTCAACGATCATCGGATCATCGCCGCTCGACCTCGGACCACGTGGAATTCTTCGGATCCGCTCCCGCGAACCGCGGTGGCCGCAGGCGCTCGGGGTCGGCTCGCTGCAGGTGAGCGAACCGACCCCGGAGCTCGGCGACGACGTCAGCGCGTCGCGCTGCGCTCGGCTGCGGTGACGATGATGTCGGCGACCGTCTCGGCCTGGGTGATGAACAGCGCGTGGCTGCCCGGCACGTTGGTGATGTCCGCGCCGATGCGCGTGGCCATGTGCTGCAGCATGGCCTGGTCGAACGCCTTGTCCTCGGTCGCGATGACGGCCCAGCTCGGCTTGTCACGCCAGGCGGCCGCAGTCACCGGGGTTGCGAACACGGCCATGTCGATGGGCACCTGGCTGTCGGCGAGGAAGGCGGCGTCGGCGTCGCTGACGTCGGCGGCGAATCCGGCGTGGAAGGCGTCGCGGTTGAGGTATCCGTAACCGTCGTCGCCGACGTCGATGACGAACTCGGGCGTCGGCGCGAACCCCTCGTACTGCTGAGCGGTGCTCTCCCCCGCGTCGGGCGCCAGCGCCGACACGTACACGAGTCCGGCGACCTTGGGGTGGGCACCCGCCTCGGTGATGACGGTGCCGCCCCACGAGTGGCCGACGAGGATCGTCGGCCCGTCCTGGAGGTCGAGCACCCGCTTCGTGGCCGCCACGTCGGCCTCGAGCGACGTGAGCGGGTTCTGCACGATCGAGACCCGGTAGCCGCGTGCGGTCAGCAGGTCGTACACGCGGCGCCATCCTGATCCGTCGGCGAACGCCCCGTGCACGAGGACGACGTTGGTGATGCCGTTTTCGATGTTCATGTATCTTCCTTCCGGAGTGGCCGTTCGGCCGGTGGGTTGCGGTCATGTGATGCAACAACGGCGATACGCAATATATTGCATGTTGCAAGATCCGCACCCGGGCCGAGCATCGACTTGCCTCCCAGGGCTGGAGTATGGGCAATATATTGCATGCCGATTCCCCGCAGCGCCCCCGGTGTCGACCGGTCATTGTTGCGCGACGACGTATTCCGCCGGCTCCGGGACGCGATCGTCGACGGCACGTTCCTGCCCGGGGAGCAGCTGAAAGACGTGGACCTCGCGGAGTGGCTCGGCGTCAGCCGGACCCCGGTTCGCGAAGCGCTCCTCCGTCTCGGTGCGAGCGGACTCGTGGTCGCGGTGCCCGGACGATCGACGACGGTGAGCGCCATCGACCCGAAGGCCGTGAGGGACGCACGCGACGTGGTCGCCGCGATGCATGTCCTCGTCGCACGGGAGACGGCGGGCAACCTGTCCGATGCCGAGGTGGCGCGGATGCGCGAAGCGAACGGCCGGTTCGCCCGGGCCGTGGGCGCCGGCGACACCGCCGCGGCGCTCGACGCCGATGATGAGCTGCACTCGGTACCGGTGTCCAGCCTCGGGAACCACGCCATCGAGTCGGTACTCGACCAGTTCGGCCCCGTGGTGCGGCGATCGGAACGCGACCGCTTCGCAGCGGACGGGCCGGCGTCGATCGAACGGCATGAACGACTCATCCAGCTCCTGACCGACGGCGACGCCGAGGGGGCAGCGGAGCTCACCTTCGAGATCTGGCACAGCCTGCCGTCGGAGAACGGCACTCCTGCGGGCTGACGATCCGCGGGTCTGCGCCGTCGAATGCGCAGCGCCGGGGCACCCGCGTCGAGCCCCGGTAGGCTGGTGGCCGGACGATTGCGCGGCGTGAGGAGGGTGGATGATCTTCAGCCTCGTCGCCTTCGGCGTGCTCTCGCTGCTCGCCCCGACCCTGACGAGGCTGCTCGGGCGCCGGGTCTTCCTCCTGCTGGCCGTGCTGCCCGCCGCCGTCTTCGGCTGGCTGCTCACCCTCGTCCCCGCGGTGGTCGCCGGCGACGTCCTCGTCGAGTCGGTCGAGTGGATCCCGACGCTCGACATCGCACTGAGCTTCCGGCTCGACGCCCTCGCACTGCTGCTCGCGCTCATCGTGACGGGCATCGGCGCCCTCGTGCTCGTCTACTGCACCTGGTACTTCAGCGACGACGAACCCGCCCTCGGCCGCTTCGCCGCACTGCTGCTCGCCTTCGCCGGGGTGATGTTCGGGCTCGTCACCGCCGACGACGTGTTCATCCTGTTCACGTTCTGGGAGGCGACGAGCGTGCTCTCGTACCTCCTCATCGGCCACTACACGGGGCGGAAGGAGAGCCGCGGTGCCGCGCTGCAGGCCCTCACCGTGACGACGTTCGGCGGCCTCGCGATGCTCGTCGGCCTCGTGATCCTCTCGGTCGCGGGCGGCACGACGAGCCTCGCCGAGCTCGTCGCGCACCCCGTCACCGGCGCGGCCGGCGAGTGGGCCGTCGCACTCGTGCTCGTGGGCGCGATCTCGAAGAGCGCGCTCGTGCCGTTCCACTTCTGGCTGCCCGCCGCGATGGCCGCACCCACCCCGGTGAGCGCCTACCTGCACGCCGCCGCCATGGTGAAGGCCGGCGTCTACCTCGTCGCCCGGCTCGCCCCCGGCTACGCGGACCTCGAGGTGTGGCATCCCATCGTCATCGGGCTCGGCGCGCTCACCATGCTCGTGGGCGGCTGGCGCGCCCTGCGGCAGTACGACCTCAAGCTGCTGCTCGCGTACGGCACGGTCAGCCAGCTCGGATTCCTCGTGATGGTCACGGGGTTCGGCACCCGCGACGCGGCGCTGGCCGGCATGGCCCTGCTGCTCGCGCACGCCCTGTTCAAGGCGACGCTCTTCCTCGTGGTCGGCATCGTCGACCACGCCGCCGGCACCCGCGACTGGCGGAAGCTCTCGGGCCTCGGCCGGCGCATGCCCGTGATCGCGACGATCGCGTTCGTCGCCGCGGGCTCGATGGCGGGCCTGCCGCCGCTGCTCGGCTTCGTCGCGAAGGAGGCGGTCTTCACCGCCGAGCTCGACTCGGCGCTCGCGGGCGACACGTGGGGCTGGATCGCACTCACCGCCGCCTTCGCCGGCTCGGTGCTCACCGTCGCCTACACCGTGCGGTTCGTCTGGGGCGCGTTCTTCACGAAGGCGGATGTCGCGCCCACACCCCTGCACCATGAGAGCCCGGCCATCGGCATCGCCCCGGCGCTGCTCGCCGCGGCATCGTTCGTCTCGGCGTTCACGGTGGCGGCCATCGAGCCGCTGTTCGCGACCTACGCCGACACCCTGCCGGGCGCCCACGACTACCACCTCGCACTGTGGCACGGGTTCGAGCCGGCCCTCTGGCTGTCGGCGGCCGTCTTCGCGATCGCCGCGCTGCTCGTGTGGGGCCGCCGACGGGTCGCGCGCATGCAGGCGTCGCTGCCGCCGGCGATCGACTCGGCCCGCGGCTACCTCCGCATCGTCTCGGCCGTCGATCGCACGGCCGCGTGGGTGACGACCGCGTTCCAGGTGCGCGGCCTCGCGGGGTACCTCGCGATCATCATGGTCGTGTTCATCGCGGGCCTCGGCACCGCCGCCATGCTCAACAGCACCTGGCCCGACGGCGTTCGGCTCTGGGACTACCCGGCGCAACCGTTCATCGCGCTCATCATGGCCTTCGCCGCGATCGCCGCCGCGATCATCCGCCAGCGCGTGACGTCGGTACTGCTCGTGAGCGTGACCGGGTACGGACTCGTGCTGCTGTTCGGCATGTCGGGCGCGCCCGACCTCGCGCTCACGCAGGCGCTCGTCGAGACCATCACGATCGTCGTGTTCGTGCTCGTGCTGCGTCGCCTGCCGAAGCAGAGCGCCGTGCACCCGACGGCGCTCGGTCGCGTCACGCGCACCGTCATCGGGGTGCTCGCCGGTCTCGTCATGGCCGTGATCGGCCTCGTCGCCCTCGGCGCCCGCATCGAGCCGACGATCGCCGGCGGGCTGCCCGCGCTCAGCCTCGAGGCGCACGGCAAGAACATCGTCAACGTCATGCTCGTCGACATCCGCGCGTGGGACACCCTCGGCGAGATCTCCGTGCTCGTCGCCGTCGCGACGGGCGTCGCGAGCCTCATCTTCGTCTCGGGCCGCACGGGCGGCGCACCCCGGCTCGACGAGCCCGATCGCCGCAACCGCCTGCAGCCGGTGCTCGAGCCGGCGTCGAGCATCCGCGCGGCGAAGCCGCGGCTCGCCGACGTCGACGACGAGACCGACGCGCGAGCCGAGGCCCACGAGAACCGGCAGACGTGGCTGCTCGCCGGCCGCACGCTGTCGCCGCGCAACCGGTCGATCCTCATCGAGGTGCTCGTGCGGCTGCTGTTCCACCCCGCGATCATCGTGTCGGTGTACCTGCTCTTCGTCGGGCACAACGCGCCCGGCGGCGGCTTCGCCGGCGGCCTGCTCGCGGGGCTCGCGCTCGTCGCCCGCTACCTCGCGGGCGGCCGCTACGAACTCGGCGAGGCGGCGCCCGTCGACGCCGGGCGGCTGCTCGGCACCGGCCTGCTGCTCGCGGCCGGCACCGCGACGTCCTCGTTGCTGTTCGGGCTCACCGTGTTCGAGTCGACGTGGTTCGAGGCCGACGTGCCCCTGCTCGGCCACCTCTCGATCGGCACGTCGACGCTCTTCGACATCGGCGTGTACCTCGTGGTGGTCGGGCTCGTGCTCGACATCCTGCGTTCGCTCGGGGCCGAGGTCGACCGGCACCAGGAGGAGTCGGAGGCCGACCCCGAGGCATCCGACCCGACCGCCGCCGACCGCGAGGGGGCCCCCGCGTGACCGCCTCCCTGACCCTCGTCCTCCTCATGGCGGTGCTCTTCGGCGCCGGCATCGCCGTCATGCTCGAGCGCAGCCTGACGCGCGTGCTCATCGGGTTCCTGCTCGTCGGCAACGCCGTGAACATCCTCATGTACCTCATGAGCGGCGCCCCCGGCCTCGCGCCGATCCTCGGCGAGGGCGTCGACGAGGGCGAGATCTCCGACCCGCTGCCGCAGGCGTTCGTGCTCACCGCGATCGTGATCAACCTCGGCATCACCGCCTTCATGCTCGCCCTCATCTACCGCTCGTGGTGGCTGGCGCAGCTCGGCGCGAAGGGCGACCTCGTCGACGACGAGGCCGAGCTGGCCGAAGACGCCGAGGAGGCGGCCGACCTCATCCGCTCCTCCGCGGCCGACGACGAGGCGATCCAGTCGCTCATCGACGCGAGCGACGAGGAGTTCGACGAGCTCGTCGCCGCCATCGACGACGAAGAGCTCGAGCGCGAGGCATCCGCCCGCGACCGAGACGACGAACGGGGCCGCCCGTGACCGCGACCCTCGTTCCCCTCGTCGTCCTGCTGCCGATGCTCGGCGCTGCGGTCACGCTCATGCTCGGCCGTCGGCGCCGCGCGCAGATGGCCGTCGGCGTCGCCGTGCTCGCCGCGGTCACGGTGATCGCCGCGGTGCTGCTCGTCGCGGTCGACACGACCGGCCCGGCCGTCGTCTACATCGGCGCGTGGGACGCCCCATGGGGCATCACCCTCGTCGTCGACCGGCTGTCGGCCATCATGCTCGTGATCTCGGCGATCATGCTGCTCGTCGTGCTCGTCTACTCGGTCGGGCAGGGCATCGCCGACCAGCACCGGGAGACGCCGGTGTCGATCTTCCACCCGACGTACCTGATCCTCGCGGCGGGCGTGTTCAACGCGTTCATCGCGGGCGACCTGTTCAACCTCTACGTCGGGTTCGAGATCCTGCTCGCCGCGAGCTACGTGCTGCTGACCCTCGGCGGCACGGGCGAGCGCATCCGCTCGGGCGTCACGTACATCATCACGAGCCTCGTGTCCTCGCTCTTCTTCCTCAGCGCGATCGCGCTCATCTACGGGGCGACGGGCACGGCGAACATCGCCCAGCTCTCGGTGCGCATCGCCGAGCTGCCGCAGGACGTGCAGCTCATCCTGCACCTGCTGCTGCTCGTCGCGTTCGGCATCAAGGCGGCCGTGTTCCCGCTGTCGTTCTGGCTGCCCGACTCGTACCCGACGGCGCCCGCACCCGTGACGGCGGTCTTCGCCGGCTTGCTGACCAAGGTCGGCGTGTACGCGATCATCCGCACCGAGACCGTGCTGTTCACCGAGAACGACCTGTCGACGCTGCTCATCGTGATCGGCGGGCTGACCATGCTCATCGGCATCCTCGGCGCGCTCACGCAGGCCGACATCAAGCGACTGCTCTCGTTCACCCTCGTGAGCCACATCGGCTACATGATCTTCGGCATCGGGCTGTCGAGCGTGCTCGGCCTGACCGCGACGATCTACTACGTCGTGCACCACATCACGGTGCAGACGGCGCTGTTCCTCACGACGGGGCTCATCGAGCGATTCGGCGGTGCGACCTCCATCAACCGGCTCGCGGGCCTGCTCAAGGCCTCGCCGCTGCTCGCGATCCTGTTCTTCATCCCGGCGCTGAACCTCGGCGGCATCCCGCCGTTCTCGGGGTTCCTCGGCAAGGTCGGCCTGTTCGTCGCGGGCGCGCAGGGCGCAGCACCCGACGCCTCGACCGCGCCCGACTGGCTCATCTGGGTCGTGATCGCAGCCGGCGCGGCGACCTCGCTCATCACGCTCTACGCGCTGACCCGGTTCTGGAACATGGCGTTCTGGCGCCGGCGCGACGAGCTCGAGGGGTACGAGTCGGTGCTGCTCGGCTCGGTGCTCGAGGCCCCCGAGGGCGCGACGGTCACCGCCACCCGGACGACGCCGGTGCTCATGGTCGTCGCGACGGCGGCGCTCGTCGCGGTCACCGTCTGCCTCACGGTGTTCGCGGGCCCGCTGTTCGAGTTCGCGGGGCGCGCGGCCGAAGGGCTCAGCGACCCGTCGGTGTACGTCTCGATCGTGTTCCCCGGAGGCACCCGATGACGCACACGAACGAACCCGTGTCGCGCTGGCGGTCGGTGTGGCGGCAGCTGCCGCTGCTCGTCGGGCTGCTCGTGCTGTGGCTGCTGCTGTGGGACCACATCGACGTGCTGAGCATCGTCACGGGCGTGGTGCTCGCGATCGCCGTGACCCGCCTGCTCTACCTGCCCCCCGTGCTGCTGAGCGGCCGGTTCAACCCGTGGCGGGGGCTGCTGCTCGGCCTCCGCATGATGTTCGACGTCGTGCACGCGTCGCTGCAGGTCGCCGTGCTCGCGATCTGGCCGTGGTGGAAGCCGATGAACTCGATCATCGTCGTGCAGCTGCACACCCGCTCCGACCTCGTGACGACCCTCACCGCCGAAGCGATCTCGGTCGTTCCCGGCACGGTCGTCGTCGACATCGACCGCGAGCGCGGGCTGCTCTACCTGCACGCGCTCGGCACCCGCACGCAGGCCGACATCGACCGCACCCGGCGACAGGTGCTCGGCACCGAGGAGCGCATCGTGCTCGCGATCGGCACCCGGGAGCAGGCCGAGGTCGTGCGCGCCGAGCGGCGGGCCCGCCGGGCGGGCGCCGGCCACGAGGCATCCGGCACGCGTGGATCGAACGGAGGCACTGCATGACCTTCCTCACCCTCGTCTCGATCGCCGCCGGCGTGATGTTCGGCATCGGCGCGATCGCCGCGGTCGTGCGCATCATCAAGGGCCCGTCGATCCTCGACCGGGCGCTCGCGACCGACGTGCTGCTCGCGATCGCGATGTGCGCGCTCGGCGCCGAGATGGCGATCAACCGGCACACCGACACGCTCGTGGTGCTGCTCATCCTCGCGATGTTCGCGGTCGTCGGGTCGATCTCGATCGCCCGGTTCATGGCGAAGCAGGATGCCTCGTGAGCGGCGTCGACATCGCGCGAGACGCGCTGCGCGCTGAGCCGGGAGGTGGGCGATGACCGGCGCGGACGTCGCGGTCGGGCTGCTCATCCTGGTGAGCGCCTTCCTCTCGATGGCGGCCGGGCTCGGCATCCTGCGGTTCCCCGACGTGCTCACCCGGCTGCACGCCGCGACGAAGCCGCAGGTGCTCGGGCTCGCCGCCGTGCTGCTCGCGATCGCGCTGCGCGCGCCGACGTGGGGCGTGATCTCGACGGTCATCGTGATCATGACGTTCCAGCTGCTGACCCAGCCGATGACCGCGCACATGCTCGGTCGCTCGGCCTACCGCACCGACCACGTGCGCCGCGACCTGCTCATCGAGGACGACCTCGGCCGCGACATCGCCGAGCACGACGAGCACCCGGCGGGTCGCTGAGCTCGGGCGCAGGTCGATGAGCGGTCGAGCACCCGTCTCGAGATCCGCCGATACGATCGGCGGATGAGCGAGAAGGCCGCCGACCGCGCCCCGTCAGACTTCGCCCCGCTGTCGGGCCCGGTCGACCGCGGGGCGGTGCGCGCATACGAGTCCGACAACGGCTTCGCGCCGACCGACGGCCGCTCGGGGGGCTTCGGCGTCGTCGTCGGCGTCGTGCTCGGCGGGGTCGCGGCCTTCGTCATCGCCCTGCCGCTCGCGCTCGTGGTGATGCTCGCCTCCCCCGTGCTCGAGCAGCTCGGCGTCAACATGTCGTCCGACCGCGTGTTCCAGATCGCGTTCCTCGGGGCCGCGACCCTCATCGCGTGCCTCGCCTGGTTCATCGTGAAGGACCGCCGCCGCGCCGGCGAGGAACGCTACCGGGTGAGCCGATTCGCCGCCGCCAACGGGCTCGAGTTCGTGCCGCGGATCGCCGACCCCGAGTCCCCCGGCATGATCTTCGGCATCGGCGGCGACCGCGTCGCGAGCGAGGTCGTTCGCCTCGCTCGCCCCCGCCCCGTCGAGATCGCGAACTATCGCTATGTGCAGAAGACCGCGAAGACGCACGAGACGTTCTCGTGGTCGTACGTCGAGATCACGCTCGAACGCCGGCTGCCGCACATCGTGCTCGACTCGAGGCGCAACAACTCGCCGGCACTCGGCTCGAACCTGCCGGTACCGCTCGCGACCGCTCAGCGGCTGTCGCTCGAGGGCGACTTCGATCGGTACTTCGACCTGTACTGTCCCGAGGGCTACGAGGCCGACGCCCTGTACCTGTTCACTCCCGACGTCATGGCGCGGTTCGTCGACACCGTCGCGGAGTTCGACATCGAGATCGTCGACGACCGGCTCTACCTCTACTCGCACGGCTCGCGCCCGCTCTCCGGCACCGACCCCGCGACGTGGGAGTGGGTCTTCGCGACGATCGACGTGCTCGACGCGAAGCTCGAGCGCTGGGAGCGCTGGCGCGACGACCGGCTCGCCGAGCCGGACGACGGCGTGTCTGCCTCGACGGCGAACCCGACGCCCGGCATCCCCAGGGGCGTGGCGCCGCAGGGTCGACGGCTGAAGCACCGCATCCCCGTGCTCGCCGTGCTGCCGCTCGTCGTCATGGTCGGCATCTGGTTCGTCATCCCGCTGCTCGAATCGCTCACGGGCGGCGACTGAGCTGACGAGCCGCGCCGCGGCGCGCCCGACCTCCGCCGAGTGTTGCCGTTCGCACTGAGCGTGTCGGTTCTCCGGGCAACGTTCGGTGCAAACGGAAACCGTCGACGAGCGACTCAGCCGCGACCGGTGAACTGCGGCTTGCGCTTCTCCTGGAAGGCGGCGAAGCCCTCGCGGTAGTCGGCCGTGTCGCAGAGGGCGGCCTGCGCGCGGTTCTCCTCGGACATCGAGGCCCAGAGCCCCAGCCGGTCGTCGCGCAGCGACGCCACGAGCATCTTCGAGGCGACGAACGCCTGGGTCGCTCCCGTCGCGGCCGCCCGGGCCGCCGCGCGGGTGGCATCCAGCACCTCGGTGGCTTCGAAGACGCGGCTGAACAGGCCCGAGGCGACCGCCTCGTCGCCCGTCATGAGCCGGCCCGTGACGATGAGGTCCATCGTCTTGTGGGCTCCGAGCCGCTCGACGAAGAGCGCGTGACCGCCCGAGTCGAGCGTGGCGCCGAGGTTCGCGAACGGCGAGCCGATCTTCGCGGTGTCGGCGACGTACACGATGTCGCTCGCGATGAGCAGGCCCAGCCCGACGCCGAGGCACGCACCGTGAGCGACGGCGAAGGTCGGCACCGGCAGGCCGGCCATCGTGTGCAGCAGCGGCTCGACCCGGCCGCCGAGGTAGCCGAGCACGTCGTCCTCACGCGGGTCGACGCCCGAGATGTCGCGGCCGGCGCAGAACGCACGCCCCTCGCCGCGCAGCACGAGGGCGCGCAGGTCGCCGGACTGCGCGAGCCGGCCCGCCTCGGCGTACGCCGCCGCGAGCTCGCCGAGCGCGTGCTCGTCGAGCGCGTTGAGCTTGTCGGGCGCGTTCAGCACGACCTCGCCGACCCGGGTCGTCCCGTCGACCGTGAACTCGATCATCGCTGCTCCACTCCTTCGTGCTGCTATCGCCGAGCGTTGCCGTTTGCGCCGAACCGGGCTGTTCGCTCGGCCACATTCGGCGCGAACGGCAACACTCGGCGGGCGTCGACGTCGGTGCGGGCGAGCTCGACCGCACCGCTACACGTCATAGTCGACCACGACGCGCTCGGACTTCGGGTGCGACTGGCAGGTGAGCACGTATCCGCGCTCGAGCTCGTCGGGCTCGAGCGCGTAGTTCTCAGTCATGTTCACGCTGCCCTCGACGACCCGTGCGCGGCACGTGCCGCAGACGCCGCCCGCGCACGCGAACGGCACGTCGGGGCGCACGCGCAGCGCCGCGTTGAGGATCGACTCGTTCGCCGACACGGGGCTCTCGACCGTCGACGACTGCCCGTCGAGGGTGAACTCGATCGACACCGTCTGCTCGCCCTGCTGCACGACGACGGGGCGACCGTGCCGCGGCTCGACCTGGTCGGCGTCGGTCGTGAAGAGCTCGTAGCGGACGTGGCCGACCGGCACCCCGCGCTCGGCGAGGGTGTCGCGAGCGAGCTGCACGAGCTCGAACGGCCCGCACAGGAACCACTCGTCGACGGTCTCGGGGCGGATCAGCACGTCGAGCATCGTGCCGAGCTTCTCGGCGTCGATGCGGCCCGAGAGCAGCGGCGCGGTGCGCTGCTCTCGCGAGAGCACGTGGTGCAGGGCGAGCCTCGACGGGTAGCGGTCCTTGAGTTCGGCCAGCTCTTCGAGGAACATCACGTCGAGCGTCGACCGGTTCGTGTAGACGAGCTCGAACTCGGATGTCTCGGAGCGGGCGAGCACGGCCTGCGCGAGTGCCATCAGCGGGGTGATGCCGGAGCCGGCCGCGATGCCGACGACGTGCTTGCCGTCGAGCGCGTCGAGGGTCGAGGTGAAGGTGCCCTGCGGGCTCATCACGTCGAGCGTGTCGCCGGCCCGGAGCTCGGAGTTCGCCCACGTCGAGAAGACCCCGCCGAGGTCGCGCTTGATCGCGACCGACAGGCTGCCCCGCTCGGGGGGACGGCAGATCGAATAGCTGCGGCGGCGCTCGTAGCCGTCGAGCTCCTTGCGCAGCGCGACGTACTGGCCCGGCAGGTACGAGTACTCGTCGGCGAGCTCGTCGGGCACGGCGAAGGTGACCTCGACCGAGTCGCTCGTGAGCGGACGCACCTCGGCCACCTCGAGCGAGTGGAAGCGAGCGCGGCGCCGCTTGGGCACGTGCTCGCCGCCCACCGTCGACGCGAGGAACGCCTCGGCGACCTGCTCGGGGCGGGTGGAGCCGAGGTTCTTCGCCGCCATCAGAGCACCTTGAAGTAGTCGAAGGGCTCGAGGCAGTCGCGGCACTCGTAGAGCGCCTTGCACGATGTCGAGCCGAAGCGGGCGAGCTCGCGGGTGTTGAGCGAGTCGCAGCGGGGGCACTTCACGCCGAGCTGCACGCGCACGGGCCCCGCATCGCGGGCCGCTGCGCGGCCGGTCGGCGCCTGGATGCCGTATCGGCGGAGCTTCTGCTTGCCGGCTTCGCTCATCCAGTCGGTGGTCCAAGCGGGGGCGAGCACGAGCTCGACGCGCACGTCGTCGTAGCCGGCGTGCGTGAGCGCGAGCAGCACGTCGTCGCGGATGGCGTCCATCGCGGGGCATCCGCTGTAGGTGGGGGTGATCTGCACGCGCACCGCACCGTCGTCGCCCACCTCGACCGAGCGCAGCACGCCGAGGTCCTCGATCGTGAGCACGGGGATCTCGGGGTCGGTCACCGTCGCGGCGACCGACCAGGCGTGGTTCTCGGTCGGTCGAGTGGCGCCCGACGTAGGAGGACGCGTATCGAGACCATCGGTGACAGCCGCAGTCACCACGACGCACCCCGATGCTGCCGGGCGAGCACCTGCATCTCGGCGAGCAGCGGCCCGAGTCGTTCGGTGTGCGATCCGCCGCGCCCGCCGCCCGACGCGGTGTACGCCGTGCGCCCGCTCGGCCGTTCGAGCTCTGCCTCGGCGAACACGGCGTCGATCGCCGCCTCGAACGCGGGTCGCAGCGACGAGGGCAGCACGGCGACGCCGTCGGCGGCGAGGCGCTCGACGAGGTCGTCGTCGGCGAAGAGCTCGTCGACGTACGGCCACGTGACGGTGACGCCCTCGATCATGCGGCGGCGCGACTCGTCGGTGCCGCCCGCGAGGCGCAGGGTCCACTGCACGGCGTGGTCGCGGTGGTAGTCGACCTCCTTCACGGCCTTCGCGGCGATCGCGGCGAGGGTCGGGTCGGTCGACTCGGTGAGCGCGCCGTACAGTTCGAACCAGTACAGGGATGCCACGAGCTGCCGCGCGATCGTGCAGGCGAAGTCGCCGTTCGGCTGTTCGAAGAGCCAGGCGTTGCGCCACTCGGGCTCGTCGCGCCAGTAGGCGAGATCGTCCTCGCTGCGGCCCGACGCGGTGCCCGCGTAGTGCAGCAGCGAGCGGGCGTGCCCGAGCAGGTCGAGCCCGATGTTCCCGAGCGCGACATCTTCTTCGAGCTCGGGCGCACGGGTGATCCACATGCCGAGCTGCTGGGCGTTGACGAGTGCGTCGTCGCCGAGGCGCAGGGCGTACTCGGCGACCTCGGGCGAGGCGACGCGGGCGATGCCGTCGGCCGCCGATCCGGCGAGCTCGTCGGCGAGCGCGAGCCGATCGACGGTGACGTCGCCATGGGCGGTGTCGCTCACAGGTGCTTCACCCCCTCGCTCTTCGTGTAGTAGACCGCATGGCGGTAGTTCTTGCCAGCGGGGCTCTCGAAGAAGGCGCCCTTCGCATCGGGGTCGCTCGTCGTGATCGCCACGGCCGGAACCACCCAGATCGACACGCCCTCGTTGCGGCGCGTGTAGAGGTCGCGCGCGTTGCGCACGGCCATGTCGGCGTCGGGCGCGTGCAGCGAGCCGACGTGCACGTGGCTCAGGCCGCGGTTGGCGCGCACGAAGACCTCCCACAGGGGCCAGGCCTCGGTTGCGGTCTCACCGGGAGTCGACATCACGCCACCGCCTTCTGCTTCAGCGCCTGCTTGCGTGCGTACTCGGCGGCGGCCTCGCGCACCCAGGCGCCCTCCTCGTGGGCCTCGCGGCGCCGGCGCAGCCGCTCGGCGTTCGCGGGACCGCGACCGCCGAGCACCTCGTTGAACTCGGTCCAGTCGATCTCGCTCATGTCGTAGGCCTGCTTCTCCTCGTTCCAGGCGAGGTTCGGGTCGGGGAGGGTGACCCCGAGCACCTCGGCCTGCGGAACGAGCATGCCGACGAAGCGCTGGCGCAGCTCGTCGTTCGAGAACCGCTTGATGTTCCACGCCATCGACTGCGCCGAGTTCGGCGACTGGTCGTCGGGCGGGCCGAACATCTGCAGGCTCGGCCAGTACCAGCGGTTCACGGACTCCTGCGCCATCTCGCGCTGCGCCTCGGTGCCCTGCATGAGCTCGAGCAGGATCTCGAACCCCTGCCGCTGGTGGAACGACTCCTCTTTGCAGATGCGCACCATCGCCCGCCCGTACGGCCCGTACGAAGCGCGGCACAGCGGCACCTGGTTGCAGATCGCGGCACCGTCGACGAGCCAGCCGATGGCCCCCATGTCGGCCCACGTCGGCGTCGTGTAGTTGAAGATCGACGAGTAGCGAGCGCGCCCCTCGATGAGCTGCTGCATCATCTCCTCACGCGAGATGCCGAGCGTCTGCGCCGCCGAGTAGAGGTACAGGCCGTGGCCCGCCTCGTCCTGCACCTTCGCCATGAGGATCGCCTTGCGCTTGAGGCTCGGCGCCCGCGTGATCCAGTTCGACTCGGGCTGCATGCCGATGATCTCGGAGTGCGCATGCTGCGAGATCTGGCGGATGAGCGTCTTGCGGTAGGCCTCCGGCATCCAGTCGCGGGGTTCGATGCGCGAGTCGGCGGCGATGATCGCGTCGAACGCGGCCTGGCCGTCGGCATCGGATGCCTCCCCGGTCACCGGGCGGAGGTCTGCTGGTGCGGTCATCATCGACTCCTGGGTTCTGCGGCGGTCGGCGGCGATCGGGCCGCGGCGCGTGCCGGGGCATCCTGATATTACCAACCGATCGTTCAGTTAGTATATATTCGATCTCGGCGTCGCAGCAACGGCGCCGCCGACTCGATGAGGAGTGCGAGATGACCGATGCCGACGCCGACACCCTCAACCGCGCGATGATGCAGCGCGACCGCGCCTCGGCCTGGCTCGGCCTCGTCGTCGAGCGCGACGACCCCGGCCACGCCGTCGTGAGCATGGTCGTGCGCGAGGAGATGACGAACGGCTTCGGCATCACCCACGGCGGCCTGGTGTTCGCCCTCGCCGACACCGCCTTCGCGATCTCGTGCAACGAGGACGACCGGGTCACCGTCGCCGCCGGCGCCGACATCACGTTCCTCAAGTCGACGCATGCCGGCCAGACCCTCACCGCCACCGCCGTGCGACGAACCCGTTCGGGCCGCACCGGCCTCTACGACGTGTCGGTCGTCGACGAAGACGGCGACGCGGTCGCCGAGTTCCGCGGCCGCTCGATCTCCACCAACCGCACCTTCTGATCCCCCGCACAGGAGCCACCGTGTCGACGACGACCAACGCCCCCACCACCAGCGTCTCCGTCTCGGGCCTGCAGCCGCCGGCGCTCGACGAGCTCGACCCCGAGGAGCGGCTGAGCCGCGCCGAGATCGAGACGCTGCAGCTCGAACGGCTGCAGCAGACCGTGGCGCACGCGTACGAGCACGTGCCCCTCTACACCCGCAAGTTCGACGAGGCGGGAGTGCACCCGCGAGACATCCGGTCGCTCGCCGACGTCGCGAGGCTGCCGTTCACGACCAAGGCCGACCTGCGCGAGACCTACCCGTTCGGCATGTTCGCCGTGCCGATGTCCGAGGTGGCGCGCATCCACGCCTCGAGCGGCACGACCGGCCGGCCGACGGTGGTCGGCTACACGAAGGGCGACCTGGAGCGCTGGGCGTCGCTCGTCGCCCGGTCGCTCCGGGCGAGCGGCATCCGCGCCGGCATGAAGGTGCACAACGCCTACGGCTACGGCCTGTTCACCGGCGGGCTCGGCGCCCACGCCGGCATCGAGGCCCTCGGCGCGACCGTCATCCCGATGTCGGGCGGGCAGACCGCTCGGCAGGTGCAGCTGATCATGGACTTCGAGCCCGACGCGATCCTCTGCACGCCGAGCTACCTGCTGACGATCGCCGACGCGATGGCCGAGCAGGGCATCGACCCGCGCTCGACGTCGCTCAAGGTCGCCGTGCTCGGCGCCGAGCCGTGGACGAACGAGATGCGCCACGAGCTCGAGCAGCGCCTCGGGCTCGACGCGCTCGACATCTACGGGCTCAGCGAGGTCATGGGCCCGGGCGTCGGCAACGAGTGCCTCGAGACGAAGGACGGCCCGCACCTCTGGGAGGACCACTTCCTGCCCGAGATCATCGACGGCGACACGGGCGCGGTGCTCGCCGACGGCGAGATGGGCGAGCTCGTGTTCACCTCGCTCACCAAGGAGGCGTTCCCGGTCATCCGGTACCGCACCCGCGATCTCACGCGCCTGCTGCCCGGCACCGCGCGCCCCGGCATGCGCCGCATGGAGAAGATCACCGGGCGCAACGACGACATGATCATCCTGCGCGGGGTCAACCTCTTCCCGACGCAGATCGAGGAGCTCGTGCTCGGCATCGAGCAGCTCACGCCGCACTTCGTCCTCGAGCTGACGAAGGAGGGGCGCATGGACGCGCTCACGGTGCGCATCGAGCGCCATCCCGACCTCTCGGTCGAGACGTGCGAGGCCGCAGCGGTCGTGCTCGCCCAGCGCATCAAGGTGCACGTCGGCTCGACGGTGGTCGTGCAGCTCGAAGAGCCGGGGGCACTGCCGCGCAGCGAGGGCAAGTACAAGCGGGTCTACGACCTGCGCAACGGGTGACGTCGGCGGGTCGGGGAGCGCGCGGCGAAGGAGCACGCGTCTCGGAACCCGAGGTGCGAGGATGGGGGCGATGAGCGAGAACGGAAGCCTGCGACGGGGCCGCCCCGGCTACGACCGGCAGGGCATCCTCGACGTCGCCGTGGCGGCGTTCAACGAGTTCGGGTACGACGCGACCTCGATGGGCGTGCTCGCCGAACGGCTCGGACTGTCGAAGTCGGCGATCTACCACCACTTCGCCTCGAAGGACGAGATCCTCGACCAGGCGCTCGAGGCCGCGCTCGGCGGGCTCGAGGGTGTCGTCGACGAGAACGACGCGGCGGGCGGCCGCGCGGCCGACCGGCTCGACCGGGTGCTGCGCGGTGCCGTGCACGTGCTCGTCGACGAATTGCCGTCGGTCACGCTGCTCCTGCGCGTGCGCGGCAACACCGACGTCGAGCGCCGAGCCCTCGCCCGACGGCGCGACTTCGACAAGCGCGTGACCGCGATCGTCGCCGAGGCCCAGGCCGAGGGCACCCTGCGCAGCGACATCGACGCGAGCGTCGTCTCTCGCCTCGCGTTCGGCATGATCAACTCGATCGTCGAGTGGTACCGCCCGGGCGGCCGCGAGAACGCCGACCGCCTGGCCGACGACGTCATCGCGATCGCGCTCGACGGCCTGCGCATGCCGACCGAGAACCGGGTCGAAGAGCTGCTGGGCTGACCCCGAGGCATCCATCGGCGGTGATCGCCGCCGACCGGCTCACGCCGTCGCGGCGAGCGGCGAGTGCGCGGGCACGGCCGAACGCTGGAACCACGCCCGCCGGGTGCCCCGCCCGAGGCGGCGGGAGTGCTCGCCCGTTTCGGCGAGGCGCTCGGCGATCACGCGACGCCGCTCGAGTTCGCGAGCGAGGCGCGCGTCGGCTTCGGCGGCGAGGTGCGGGAATGCGGTCTCCGAGATGTACATGGTGTCGACTCCTTCGATCGACACCCAGCCTCCGCCCTGAGGTGGGGGCGCGACATCAGGACATCGCCCTAACTTCGGCGAGGGCGGGCACTGAGGTACTCGCCCTCGCCCGCCGTCAGCCCGCGACGGGGGCGGATGCCTCGGTCTCGGCCTTCTTCGCGGCCGTGATGCCCTTGCGCAGCGCCATCATCAGCAGGATGAGTCCCGCGGTGACGATGATGTGCCCGAGGCCCGCGACGCCGGCGATCGCGGCGTTCGACTCCTCGCCGAGCACGGTGAGCGAACCGTGCCAGACCATCATCGCGCTCGTCAGCAGCACGCCCGCGTTGTAGACCCAGAAGAACCAACCGAACAGCGGGCTCGCGCTGAGGGTGAACGACTTCTCGAGCGCGAGCACGATGAGCATCACGAGCAGCCCGAGGGCGAGCAGGTGCGTGTGCACGACGGAGAGCTGCGTCGGGGCGCCCTCGAGGAAGTCGTTCGCCTTCGTGAACTCGCGGTAGTACAGGCCCGATCCGAGCCCGAGCACGACGTAGACGACGGCGGCGGTGAAGAGACGGTTCATGGATGTCGCTCCTTCGGTCGCGCCCGGTCGGCGCGTTCGCGCCCAGTCTGGCGCAGGCGCGCCGTCCGCCGCATCGTCCGAAGGTTCGAACCGGTCGCGCGACCTACGCGGGCTGCGGCTCCGTCCGCTCCTTCGCGACGAGCGTCAGCACGTCGTAGGTCGCGACGAGCTCGTCGTTCTGGTTCTTCAGCACCGCGTCCCAGCGCACCTCGCCGTACTCGTCGGTCTCGCGCGGCGAGATCTGCTTGGCCGTGAGTTCGACACGGATCTCGTCGCCTGGCGACACGGGCGTGATGAAGCGCAGGTTCTCGAGGCCGTAGTTCGCGAGCACCGGGCCCGGCTCGGGGTCGACGAAGAGGCCGGCGGCCCACGACACGAGCAGGTACCCGTGGGCGACCCGGCCGGGGAAGAACGGGTTCGCGGCCGCCGCCTCCTCGTTCATGTGGGCGTAGAACGTGTCGCCCGTGAAGTTCGCGAACGTCTCGATGTCGTCGAGGGTCACGACGCGCGGCGCCGACGCGACCTGGTCGCCGATGCGCAGCTCGGCGAGCGACTTGCGGAACGGGTGCGGCTCACCGCTCGCCTCGTACGGCCGGGCCGCGGCGCCCGCGTGCCACACGCCGGTGAGCGCGGTCAGCATCTCGGGCGAACCCTGCACCGCGGTGCGCTGCATGTGGTGCAGCACGGCGCGGATGCCGCCGAGCTCCTCGCCGCCGCCGGCCCGCCCGGGCCCGCCGTGCACGAGGTTCGGCAGCGGCGACCCGTGACCGGTCGAGCTGCGCGCGTCGTCGCGGTCGAGGAAGAGCACGCGCCCGTTGTAGGCGGCGATGCCAGACGCGAGCGCGACAGCGACGTCGGGGTCGTGCGTCGCGACGCTCGTCACGAGGGATCCGCCGCCCCTCGCCACGAGCGCGACCGCCTCGTCGAGCGAGTCGTAGCCGACGATCGACGACACCGGGCCGAAGGCCTCGACCTCGTGCAGCGCCGGGCTCGAGGCATCCGCGAACCGCAGCAGCACCGGCGAGACGAAGGCGCCGTCGGATGCCTCGCCGCGCGTGCCGTCGGCGAGGGTGACGGTGGGTGTGCCCGTCGACCCGACGACGACCTCGCCGCCGGCCTGCTCGAGGCGGCCCACCTGGCGCAGCACCTCGTCGCGCTGGGCGAGCGACGCGAGCGGGCCCATGGTGACGCCCTCGGTGCGCGGGTCGCCGACGACGACGCGCTCCGCGATGCGCGCGCGCACCGCGTCGATGACGGCGTCGATGGATGCCTCGGGCACGATCGCCCGGCGGATGGCCGTGCACTTCTGCCCGGCCTTCGTCGTCATCTCGACGACGAGCTGCTTGACGTACGCGTCGAACTCGGGGGTGCCGGCGACGGCGTCGGTGCCGAGCACCGAGGCGTTGATCGAGTCGGTCTCGCTCGTGAAGCGCACCCCGCCGGTCTGCACGGAATCGTGCGCCCTCAGCCGCTCGGCGGTCGACGCCGAACCGGTGAAGCCGACGAGGTCGCCGAGGCGCAGCTCGTCGAACAGGGTGGGCACGCTGCCCGACACCAGCTGCAGCGAGCCGTCGGGCAGGAGGCCCGACTCGACGAGGATGCGCACCATGTGCTCGGCGAGGTAGCCGGTGGGCGTCGCGGGCTTCACGACCGTCGGCATGCCGGCGAGGAACGCCGGGGCGAACTTCTCGAGCGACCCCCAGACCGGGAAGTTGAAGGCGTTGATCTGCACGGCGACACCCGGCAGGCGGGTGTAGATGTGCCGGCCGAGGAATGAGCCGTCCTTCGAGAGCGGCTCGACCGCGCCGTCGACGTAGACCTTCGCGTTCGGCATCTCGCGGCGGCCCTTGCCCGAGTAGGTGAAGAGCACGCCGATGCCGCCGTCGATGTCGACCCACGAGTCCTGCTTCGTGGCGCCGGTGCGGCTCGAGATCTCGTAGAGCTCGGCCTTGCGCTCGGTGAGCGCGAGCGCCAGCTGCTTGAGCAGCACCGCCCGTTGGTGGAAGGTCAGCTCGCCGAGGCTCGCCTGCCCCACCGTGCGCGCGTAGTCGAGCGCGGCGCCGAGGTCGAGGCCCTCGGTCGAGACCCGGGCGACGACCTCGCCCGTCGAGGCGTCGCGCACCTCGGTCGCGCCGGCCGCGGCATCGGCGTCGGGCGTCCACCACTCGCCGCGGACGTAGCTCGGCAGGATCTCGGTCATCAGTGAATCCTCTCGGGGGTCGGGGAGCGACGATGGAGCGTGTCGAGACCGCTCACGAGGCATCCCATCGGTAGAAGCCCTCGCCGGCCTTGCGGCCGAGCTTGCCCTCGGCGACCAGGCGGCGCAGCAGGGCGGGCGGTTCGAATCGGTCGCCGAGCGTCTCGGCGAGGTACTCGGCGATGCCGAGCCGCACGTCGAGTCCGACGAGGTCGGTGAGCCGCAACGGCCCGACCGGGTGCTTGTAGCCGAGCGTCATCGCGGCGTCGATGTCCTCGGCGCTCGCAACCCCCGCCTCGAGCATGCGGATCGCCTCGAGCCCGAGCGCGACGCCCAGGCGCGACGAGGCGAACCCCGGGGCGTCGGCGACGACGATCGGCGTCTTTCCGATGGCACGCACCCAGTCGCGCGCGTCGTCGACGAGCGAGGGGTCGGATGCCTCGCCGCGCACGATCTCGACGAGGGTCGAGGCCGGCACGGGGTTGAAGAAGTGCAGGCCGACGAACCGGTGCGGGCGCTCGAGCAGGGCGGCGAGCTGGTCGATCGAGATCGACGACGTGTTCGACGCGAGGGCGGCGCCCGGTGCGAGCACCGCCTCGACCCGGGTGAGGGCGTCGATCTTGAGCTCGAGGTCCTCCGGCACCGCCTCGACGACGAGATCGCAACCGGCGAAGGCGTCGACGGCGGTGCTCGTCGCGAAACGGGCGGCGTACGCTGCGACATCCTCGTCGGCGGTGCCGCGCGCGATCGAGGCGTCGACCGACTCGAGCACACGGGTCGCGGCGGCCGCCGCGGCATCGGCGTCGCGCTCGACGACGGTGACCCGCGAGCCCGCGAGCAGGAAGGCGTGGGCGATGCCGGCGCCCATGCGACCGCCGCCGAGCACGCCGACACGGCCGGGGGCACCAGAGGCGGTGCTCGACGAGGGAGTCATCTCGGGACCGCGGGACTCGTCGTTCACTGCTTCCTCTCCAGGAACTCGGTCATGCGCCGCATCTTCTCGGGGCTCTCGAAGAGCACGGCCTGCTCGTCGAGGTCGACCGCGGGGTGCGCCGAGCGCGGAGCGCGGAAGACGCGCTTCGTCGCCATCGTCGCGGCCCGGTCGTTGCGGGCGATGCGGTCGGCGACCTCGTGCGCGGCCGCGAGCAGGTCGCCGGCCGGGTGCACCGACGAGACGAGCCCGATCGAGAGCGCCTCGGCCGCGTCGATCGTGCGCCCCGTCAGCAGCAGCTCGGCCGCGCGGGCGTCGCCGACGATCTCCTTGAGGCGCCAGCTGGCGCCGGCCGCGGCGATGATGCCGAGCCCGGTCTCGGGATTGCCGATCTTGAGCGACGGGGTCGCGATGCGGATGTCGGCGGCGTACGCGAGCTCGGCGCCGCCGCCGAGGGCGTACCCGTCGAGGGCGGCGATGACCGGCATCGGCAGGTCGGCGATGCGGATGAAGGCGTTCGCGTTGATGCCGCGGCGGGCGTCGTGCGCGCGACGATCGCGGAGCTGGGCGATGTCGGCGCCCGAGGCGAAGACGCCGCCGGCACCGGTGATGACGAGGATGCGCGGCTCGGCCTCGAGCTCGGCGCACAGCGCGTGCAGGGCGTCGATCGTGGCCTGGTCGATCGCGTTGCGCTTCTCGGGCCGGTCGAGCGTGGCGACGACGCGATCGGCCGACCGCTCGACGCGGAGCGGCCCCTCGGCGACGCCGTTCGTCGAGTCGCCCATCACACGCGCTCCACGATGAGGGCCGAGCCCTGGCCGACGCCGACGCACATGGTCGCGAGGCCGTAGCGAGCGCCCTCGCGTTCCATGCGGCCGAGCAGGGTCACCACGAGACGCGACCCGCTCGACCCGAGCGGGTGCCCGAGCGCGATGGCGCCCCCGTCGGCATTGACGAGCTCGTCATCGAGCCCGAGCCGGCGGATGCAGGCGATCGACTGCGTCGCGAACGCCTCGTTGAGCTCGATCGAGCCGATCTCGTCGAGGTCGATGCCGGCCCGCTCGAGCGCCTTCTCGGTGGCCGGCACCGGTCCGAGCCCCATGATCTCGGGGGCGATGCCCGCGCTCGCGCCGACCACGATGCGGGCCCGCGGGGTGAGCCCGTAGCGCTCGACCGCGGCGGCGCTCGCGACGACGATCGCCGAGGCGCCGTCGTTGAGCGAGCTCGAGTTGCCGGCCGTCACGACCTCGCCGCCCGGCACGACCGGGCGCAACCGCGCCAGAGCCTCGAGCGTGGAGTCGGGCCGCGGTCCCTCGTCGACGAGCACGTCGCCGCGATGCGTGGGCACGCCGACGATCTCGGCCTCGAACCGGCCGGCGGCGATCGCCGCGGCGGCCCGATGCTGCGAGCGCAGCGCGAAGGCGTCGGCCTCTGCACGGGTGATGCCGTCGACGCGCGCGACCTCTTCGGCCGTCTCGGGCATCGAGTAGGTCGCCTTGTCGCGGGCGACGAGTTCGGGGTTCGGGAACCGCCAGCCGATCGACGTGTCGTACGCCGCGCCGGGCTTCGCCCACGCCGAGCTCGGCTTCTGCTGCACCCAGGGCGCGCGGGTCATCGACTCGACGCCGCCGGCCACGATGAGGTCGGCGTCGCCGGCACGGATCGCCTGCGCGGCCATCGTGATGGCCGACATGCCCGAGGCGCAGAGCCGGTTGACGGTGACGCCCGGCACCTCGTCGGGCAGGCCGGCGAGGAGCACGGCCATGCGGGCGACGTTGCGGTTGTCCTCGCCGGCCTGGTTGGCGGCGCCGAGGATCACCTCGTCGATCTCGGCCGCCTCACCGGGTGCGAGGCCCGAACGGCGCACCGCCTCGCCGACGACGAGTGCGGCGAGGTCGTCGGGACGTACCGTCGCGAGGGCGCCGCCGTAGCGACCGACGGGCGTGCGCGCCCCTCCGACGAGATAGGCCTCGGCCATGCGGCTCTCCTGACTGCGTTGTCCGACGGGGCACCGTGAGCACGGTATCGCCCGGTCGAATTCCTGACCGAGCGTTCGGGAAGTAATTATGTCACGTCGCGGCATCCGCCGCGACCTCGCGACCGCTCCGGCGAGCCTCGAAGACGACGGATGCCTCGGGGCGGCGTGCGCCCCGAGGCATCCGTGCTCATCGACGGTTCAGTCGAGCAGGTCGACGTCCTTCGTCTCCTTCACGAGCGAGACGCCCACGAGCGAGATGACGGCGGCGATCGCGATGTAGACGCCGATCGTCCACGAGGCGTGGAACTGGTTCATGAGCGCCTCGGCGATCATCGGGGCGAACGCGCCGCCGAGGATCGCGCCGAGCGCGTACCCGATCGAGACGCCCGAGTACCGCACGTTCGCCGGGAACATCTCGGCGTAGAGCGCCGCCTGCGGCCCGTACGAGAGGCCCAGCCCGAACGTCATCACGAACAGCGCGACGAAGTACCAGAGGATCTCGCCCGTGTCGATGAGGAACCACATCGGCACGGCCCAGAGCGCGAGGAAGACGTAGCCGATCTGGAACGTGCGCACGCGACCCAGCCGGTCGGAGACCCGGCCACCCCAGAGGGTGAAGATCAGCCAGCCGAACGAGGCGAGGGTCGTCGCGAGCAGCACCGTCGGGCGGTCCATGCCGAGCGCCGTGACCGCGTAGGTCGCGAAGTACGCGATCAGCAGGTAGCCGGCCGCGTTGTTCGCGATGAAGATGACCGCCGTGAGCACGACCTGCTTCGTGTTCTTGCGGAACAGCTGGCCGAGCGGGGCCGAGGCCTCCTTGCGGCGGCGCAGCAGCTCCTCGAACACCGGGCTCTCCTCGACGGCCTTGCGGATGACGTAGCCGACGATGATCAGCACGATCGAGAGCAGGAACGGGATGCGCCATCCCCACGCCATGAACGCCTCGGGCGACATCGAGCTCGTGAGCACCCACAGCGTGAAGGTCGCGAGGATCATGCCGATCGGCACGCCGATCTGCGGGAAGGCGCCGAAGAACCCTCGCTTGCCGTTCGGCGCGTGCTCGACGGCCATGAGTGCGGCGCCGCCCCACTCGCCGCCCGCCGAGAAGCCCTGCAGGATGCGCAGCAGGATGAGCAGGACGGGCGCCGCGATGCCGATCGCGGCGTAGGTCGGCAGCACGCCGATGAGCGCGGTCGACAGGCCCATCATGACGAGCGTGAAGACGAGCATCTTCTTGCGGCCGAGCTTGTCGCCGAGGCGACCGGCGACGACGGCGCCGAGCGGCCGGAACAGGAACGAGATGCCGATCGTCGCGAACGAGAGCACCTGGGCGAGGCCCGGGTTCGACTCGGCGACGGGGGCGAGGAAGAGCGGCGCGAGCACGAGGCCGGCGGCCTGCGCGTAGATGAAGAAGTCGTACCACTCGATCGAGGTGCCGACGAGGGTGCCGGCGAGGACCTTGCGTTCTTCGGCCGTGGTGCTTCCGGCCCGGGGGCGGTCGGTGACAGCGGTCATGCGAACTCCGTTGTTCAGGGGGCGGGCGGGGACAGGCCGGCCGGCGCGACCGGGACGCGTCGCGCCGGAGACCTATTTCCTGACCGATTGTTCGGTAGGGAATCCAGAGCGTATCGCATCCGGCCGCCCGTGCGGAAGGCTGTCAGCGGCATCGGGCAGGCTTGAGGGCATGAGCGACCTGCGTCCGTCCGCCCTCGAAGCCCTGCGCGAGCTCGTCGGCCGCGACGACGCCGTCTTCCACGACGGCCAGTTCGAGGCGATCCAGGCGCTCGTCGAGGGGCGGCGTCGCGCCCTCGTGGTGCAGCGCACCGGCTGGGGCAAGTCGGCGGTCTACTTCGTCGCGACGCTCCTGCAGCGGCGCGCCGGCGCCGGCCCCACCCTGCTCGTCTCCCCGCTCATCGCGCTCATGCGCGACCAGATCGCCGCCGCCGAGCGAGCAGGCGTGCGCGCAGTGGCCATCAACTCGACGAACGCGCACGAGTGGCGCGACGTCGAGCAGCAGCTCGCGGCCGACGAGGTCGACGTGCTGCTCGTCTCCCCCGAGCGCCTCAACAACCCGGCGTTCCGCGAGACGCAGCTGCCGGCGCTCGTCGAGCGCATCGGCCTGCTCGTCGTCGACGAGGCGCACTGCATCAGCGACTGGGGGCATGACTTCCGTCCCGACTACCGCCGGCTCCGCGAGCTCATCGCCCGGATGCCGGCCGACGTGCCCGTGCTCGCGACCACGGCGACCGCGAACAGCCGCGTCGTCGCCGACGTGGCCGAGCAGCTGGGGGCGACGACGGGCGGTCCGGCGCCCGCCTCCGGCCCTGATGCGGATGCCGCGGCCGGCGTGCTCACCATCCGCGGTCCGCTCGCCCGCGCCTCGCTGAGGCTCGGCGTGCTGCGGCTGCCCGACTCGCCGAGCCGGCTGGCGTGGCTGCTGAACCACCTCGACGACCTGCCGGGCTCCGGCATCATCTACACCCTCACGGTCGCCGCGGCGAACGACACCGCGCGCCTGCTGCGCGAGCACGGCCACGCCGTGCGCGCCTACACGGGCCAGACCGACCCCGACGAACGCGCCGAGTCCGAGACGATGCTGAAGCGCAACGAGGTCAAGGCGCTCATCGCGACGAGCGCGCTCGGCATGGGCTTCGACAAGCCCGACCTCGGTTTCGTGCTGCACCTCGGCGCTCCATCGTCACCCGTCGCCTACTACCAGCAGGTCGGCCGCGCGGGGCGGGCGACCGAGTCGGCCGACGTGCTGCTCATGCCCGGCACCGAAGATCCCGACATCTGGCACTACTTCGCCACCGCGTCGATGCCCGATGAAGAGCGCGCGAGCCGCGTGATCTCGGCCCTCTCCTCCGACGCCCCGACCTCGACGCCGTCGCTCGAGGCCATGGTCGACATCCGGCGGACCCCGCTCGAGCTCCTGCTCAAGGTGCTCGACGTCGACGGGGCGGTGCGCCGGGTGCAGGGCGGCTGGGTCGCGACCGGTGCGCCATGGGTCTACGACGCCGACCGATACCGCCGCATCGCCGCAGAGCGCCTCGCCGAGCAGCAGCACATGCTCGAGTACGAGACGACCGACGGCTGCCGCATGGAGTTCCTGCAGCGCTCGCTCGACGACGACACGGCGACCCCGTGCGGCCGGTGCGACAACTGCGCGGGCGCCTGGTACCCGACGAGCGTCGGCGGCGAGGCATCCGCCGCCGCCCGGGGAGCGCTCGACCGGGTGGGCGTTCCGATCGAGCCGCGCGCGCAGTGGCCCACCGGCGCCGACCGCCTGGGCGTACCGGTGAAGGGCCGCATCGCGCCCGAGGCGCGAGCCGCCGAGGGGCGGGCGCTGGCCCGGCTCACCGACCTCGGCTGGGGCGGCACGCTGCGCGAGCTGTTCGCGGCCGGCGCCCCCGATGCACCGGTGCCGCCCCGCGTGCTCGACGGCTGCGTGCGGGTGCTCGCCGAGTGGGGTTGGGCCGAGCGCCCGGTGGCCGTGGTCGCAATGCCGTCGCGCTCGAAGCCGCAGCTGGTCGATTCACTCGCGCGCGGCCTCGCCGAGGTGGGGCGGCTGCCCTACCTCGGTGCGCTCGAACTCGTCGACGGCGGTCCGACCGGCCAGCCGGGCGGCAACAGCGCGTTCCGGCTCGCGGGCGTGTGGCAGCGCTTCAGCGCCGGCGGGCTCGGTGTGCCGGCTGGGCCGGTGCTGCTCGTCGACGACCAGGTCGACAGCCGATGGACCCTGACGGTCGCCGCACGCGAACTCCGCGCAGCCGGGGCGACCGAGGTGCTGCCCTTCGCGCTGGCTGTGCGAGGGTAGCGGGCGCGCTGCGTCAGTACGTCTGGTGCACGATCGCCTGCGCGACGGCGGACGCGCCGTCGCCCTGGATCCGGTAGAGGCTGTCACCCACGACGAGGTAGGCGGGCGACGACGGTCCGTCGTCGTATCCACGGACGACCGCCTCCGCCGTCGACCCCGCGGGTACGTCGGCGAGCTCGATCGGCTCGAACGCCACGTCGCCGTCGGGCTCGCGCAGGCGCTCGAAGAGCGGCCCGAATCCGCGGGCGGTCGTGATCGAGACGAGCGGCACGGCTCCGCCATCCACGACGAGGTCGCAGTCGAAGGCACGGGCCGCCGCCTCGACGGCGCCCGTGAAGCCCTCGACCGGCGCGGTCGTCGCGTCGACCGTCGTGTATTCGACGGCGCTGCCGTCGGGAAGCTGCTCGGCCGCGACGATGCCCTGCTCGTCGAGCCCGCCGGTGCAGGCGGCCTCGCCCTCGCGCGACGGCATCGCCGGCCAGGCGAGCTGCTCGGGCGACGCGCCCGCGATGCTCGTGAAGACCGGCTCTGCTGCGGCGGCGAGGCGGTCGAGCATGTCGCCACCGGGCACGCCGAGGAAGCGCGATCCCGCACCGGTCAGTCCGGCGGCGCTGATGCTCAGCCGCACCCACGCGTCGCCCACCGGAGCCGACAGCCGCCACCCGCTGTCACCGGCGGCGATCGATGCGGTGATCCCGGCCACGTCACGGGTATCGGTCGACGGGGCGTCACCGGCCCACTCGGGTTGCCACTCGCCGGCCGCCCCGGGGAGCACGTCGACGCGCAGGTACGCCCAGTCGGAGCCGTTGCCGTACTCCGGCATCCCGCTGCCGACCCGCCACGAACAGGGCAGGCCGCCGACGCCCTCGAGCAGGATGCCGGTGAAGACGTCGTGCTCGTACGCCGCGGCGACGGGCTCGACCGGGGTGCCGTCGCCGCCCTCGAGGGTCGCCGCGACGAGCTCGGGCGCGACGAGGTCGTCGCACTCGAGCGGCGTCGCGACGGGCTCGGGAGACGCGGCGGCCGTCGGGTCGGGAGAAGCCGCGGGTGCCGGCTCGGGGGTGCATCCGGCGAGGCCGGCGACGAGGACGGCGGTCGCGACGACTCCGGCGAACAGTTCGAGACCCGATGAGCGCATGGGTCCGAACATAGCGCGCCGGCGGGGTCGGCGGATCAGGGTGTGCACGGTGACGGGCGCGGCATCCTGCCCTCACCGCCCGTCTTCCCGCCGCCCGCGACGGCTCACTCCCCGGTGGAGTCCTCAGGGGCGGCGGGCGTCTCCGTCGGAGCGGGCTCCTCGGTCGGGACGGGCGCCTCGGTCGGAGTCGGCGTGCTCGGCGGCCCGAAGAGCCGCCACGATCCGGCGGCGCATTCGTAGAACTGCACGGTCGAGGTGTCGATGTAGACGTCGCCGTTCGTCGTGCACGTGTCGGCCGCCGGAGCGCCGACGCCGAGCAGGACCTGGGTCCCCGGAGTGCCGGCTTCGCCTTGCGCTCCCTGCTCGCCCTGCTCGCCCTGCTCGCCCTGTTCGCCCTGTTCGCCCTGCGCGCCGGTCGCACCCGTCTTTCCGGTGGCGCCCGTCAGGTTCTCGGCGGCCGACTCGCGGATGTTGCCGACGAGCGTCCACTCGCCGTCCTCGAAGAGGTACACGTCGGAGGTGGTGATGTCGATGTAGACGTCGCCCTCGTAGCCCTTGCCGGCCTCGGGCACGCCGCTGCCGGCGCGAACGGCCGATCCCGCGGGCAGGATCTCCTCGAGCGCCTCTTCGTAGGCGGCCTCGTCGACCGTCGCCGTCGGCGTCGGGCTGGGCGCCGCGGCCGTCGAGTCGCCGGATCGAGCGAGCCACGAGCCGAGGAACGCCGCGACGAACGACAGCACGACGATGACGACGCCGAACCAGATGAGCATCGAACGCGTCGCGGCCGCGGGTGGAGCCGCAGTCGCGGCACCGGCGGGCGCGCCGGCCGGTGGCGCACCACCCTCGGACGGAGCAGGGGTCGAGGTCGGTTCGTCGGTCATGCGGTTGCGCCTCCCCAGCGCGCTCCCGCCCGAGCCCGGGCGGCCGCGCCGGGGAGTCGCGTCGCGCTCATGCTAGCGCCGCGACTCCCGCGGGCTCAGGAGGCGGGCTCGACGTCAGTCGTGTCGGCCACTGACGCGGTCACGTCGGACGACTCGACCTCGACGACCTCGACCGTCTCGACCTCGACCGTCTCGACCTCGACCGTCTCGACCTCGACCGCGGCGGCACCGCGCTCGAGCTCGCCGTGCAGGTCGTCGCCGAGGCGCACGTCGACGAAGTCGACGTCGATCTCGGCGCGACCGAGCAACTCGCTCATGCGACGCTGACGGTTGCGCGGGATGAGGGTGACGACGCGACCCTCCTTGCCGGCGCGGCCGGTACGGCCCGCACGGTGCAGGTAGGTCTTGTACTCGTCGGGCGCGTCGGCCTGGATCACGAGGTCGATGTCGTCGACGTGGATGCCTCGCGCCGCGACATCCGTCGCGACGAGCACGTCGACGCGACCGCTCGTGAGCTGGTGCAGGTTGCGCGTGCGCTTGGCCTGGTTGAGGTCGCCGTGGAGGGCGACCGCGCGGATTCCGTAGTCCTCGAGGTGGTCGGTCAGGTCCTCCGCGAAGGCGCGGGTGCGGCTGAACACGAGGGTCTTGCCCTCGCGCTGCGCGAGCTGGGCGACGATGTCGCGCTTGTCGCGGTTGTCGATGACGAACACGCGGTGATCGATCGTCGACGAGGCCTGGTCTTCACCGGCGACCTCGTGCACGGCCGGCTCGACGAGGAATTCGTCGACGAGGGCGGCGACGCCCTTGTCGAGGGTCGCCGAGAACAGCAGCTTCTGGCCGCCGGGGGCGGTACGACGGATGATGCGCTGCACCGGCTCGAGGAACCCGAGGTCGCACATGTGGTCGGCCTCGTCGAGCACCGTGATGACGACCTCCGAGAGGTCGAGGCGGCCCTGCTCGATCAGGTCCTCGATGCGACCGGGGGTGCCGATCACGATGTCGACGCCGCGCTGCAGCGCACCGACCTGGCGCCCCTGCGGCACGCCGCCGTAGATCTGGGTCGTGAAGAGGCCGACACTCTGCGCGATCGGCTGCACGGTGCGGTCGATCTGCAGCGCGAGCTCGCGGGTCGGGGCGAGGATGAGGGCGCGGGGCTTGCGGCCCATCTGCCGGCGTCCGCCGGCCTTGCCCGACTCGGTCCAGAGCTGCATGAGCCGCTCGACCGCGGGGGCGCCGAACGCGATCGTCTTGCCCGAGCCGGTCTTGCCCCGGCCGAGCACGTCGCGGCCCTCGAGCACGACGGGGATCGTCGCGGCCTGGATCGGGAAGGGCGACTCCGCCCCGAGCTCGCGGAGCGCGCGGACGACGTTGCCGCCGAGGCCGAGATCGGCGAAGTCCACACCCTCGACGGCGTCGGCCTGGATGGCCTCGGCCTCGAGGCGCTCGAGCACGACGTCGTCGTTCGACGAGAAGCGCGGCGCCGCGTCGCGAGCGGGGAAGAAGTTCGAGGGCCGGCGACCGGAGTCGCGGAAGCCGGGCCGGTCGAACTCGCGACGCTGGCCGCGATCGTCGCGGCCATGGGCGCGCGCGGGGCGGTCGTCGCGATCGAAGCGGCGCGGTGCACGATCGTCGCGATCGTGCGAGCGGGCCGGGCGGTCGTCGCGGTCGTACGAACGCGGGGCGCGGTCGTTGCGGTCATGCGAGCGCGGCGCACGGTCGTCGCGATCGAAGCGGCGCGGGGCCCGATCGTCCCGATCGTGCGAGCGGGCCGGACGGTCGTTGCGGTCGTTGCGGTCGAACGAACGCGGGGCGCGGTCGTCACGATCGTACGAACGGGCCGGACGGTCGTTGCGGTCGTTGCGGTCGTTGCGGTCGAACGAACGCGGGGCGCGGTCGTCACGATCGTACGAACGGGCCGGACGGTCGTTGCGGTCGTTCCGGTCGAACGAACGCGGAGCGCGATCGTCACGATCGTATGAACGAGCCGGACGGTCGTTCCGGTCGTTCCGGTCGAACGAACGCGGAGCGCGATCGTCACGATCGTACGAACGGGCCGGACGGTCCTCGCGGTAGTGGGGGCGCGCGGGGCGGTCGCCGTATCGACGGTCGTCGCGCGAGCGCGGGTCCCGGGACGCACCGCTGCGCTCGGCTCCCCGACCGGCCGAGGAATCGGCGCGGCCCTCGCGGTCGGCACGGTGCGGCGAGCGGCCCGAGGCGACGCGCTCGTCGCGCGACCAGCGCTCCTTGCGGGGCGCCTCCTCCTCGGGACGGTAGCCACGGTGGCCGGGGCTGCGCGATCCGGCCTTCTGCGTTCCGCGACCCTTGCCGCCCTTCGCGTACGACGGGTCGAAGTTGGCGGCGGGACGGCCGCCCTTGGGCTTCTTGTTCTTGGGCATCGTGATGACTTCCTGGGTTGTACGAGAGGTACATGGCGGCGCAGCTGCGAGCGCAGCACGCCGAGAACCCGGAACATCGTCGACCGGGGCCGTTCACATACGGTGACTATCCGAGACCAGTCGCCCCGGAACCGGCCCTTTTGACTCACAAACCCATCCGCGCGAACGCGGTGTCAAGAACCGACCCGTCGAGAATACCGGAATCCGGCTGGGAAACCTCCGTGCAGCGCGCGAAACCGGGATCGACCACCGGTTCCGCCTTCGCCGGTGGGCCGAAAGGAGGACTATCCCCCGAACGGGGGCGCTGGCAGACTCGGCCACGGGCCGCCCCCCGTGGCCTGTTCTGGAGGGAACTGTCCAATGAAGCACACCGAACTCCGTCTGACACGCGCGACCGCGCTGTTCGCGAGCGCCCTGCTGATCCCCGCCGTCGCGGTGGTCCCAGCGGCGGCCGCAGCGGCCTCGCCGCAGACCTCCGCCTTCGCCGCGGCATCCGCGACGGCCGACTGCTCGGCCGACCCGAACGCCCGGCTCGATTCCGTCCCGTCGCCGGAGGACGCGCTCGGCACGCCGCTCGGCCTCGGCCAGGCCGAGCCCGTCACGGTCGACCAGATCCAGGCGTACGTCGCCGCGATCGACGCCGCCAGCGACCGGGTCGTCTCGGGCACCGTCGCGACGAGCAACGGGGGCGAGGAGATGCCCTACGCGATCGTGTCGACGTCGGCGAACGTCACGAAGCCGGCGCTCGACAAGATCGCCAGGCAGATCCGCGAACTGCGCGATCCGCGTGCGCTGAACGACGCGAAGGCGGCCGAGTACGCCGACGAGCTGCCCGCGATCGCGTGGATCGCCGGCAACGTGCACGGCGGCGAGAAGTCGGGCGCCGATGCTGCGCTCAAGACGCTCTACGAGCTGTCGTCGGGCCTGTCGTGCGACGTCGAGAACCGGCTCGACAACCTGATCACGGTCATCATGCCGACGCAGAACCCCGACGGTCGCAACGCGAACCGCCGCCAGAACGACTTCGGCTTCGACCTCAACCGCGACTGGTTCGCGCGCACCCAGGTCGAGACCGACGCCAAGCTCGAGCTGCTGCGGGCCTTCCCGCCGCAGGTCTTCATCGACGCCCACGAGATGGGCGGCCGCCAGTACTTCTTCCCGCCGAACGCCGACCCGATCCACCACGAGATCGCCGACCAGCCGGTCGACTGGATCAACCGCATCGGCGCCGAGAACGCCGAGACGTTCACGGAGAACTACAACGGCATCTGCACCGACACGGTCACGACCGAGTGCTACTTCAACTACCGCTCGTACGACATGTTCTACATGGGGTACGGCGACACGGTGCCCGCGACCGGGTTCGGTGCGGCCGGCATGACCTATGAGAAGGGGTCGGCGTCGGCCACCGAGGACCGGGTGCAGCAGCAGTTCCTCACGCAGTGGGCGACGACCGGTTGGGCTGCCGACAACCGGCACGAGATCCTGTCGAGCTGGTACCAGATCTGGAAGACCGCGCTCGCCGAGGGCGAGGCCGGCACGCTCGAGCCCAACGAGGTCGTGCAGCCGACGAACACCGTGCAGTTCCCGGTGCCCGACCTGACGGTGCGCAGCTATTTCCTGCTGCCCGACCGGCAGCTCGGCGACGTGCGCGAGCTCGTCGACCGGCTGCGCCGCATGGACGTCGAGGTCTACGAGGTCCAGAAGCCCCTGACCCTCGACTCCGCGCGCCTGTTCGGCGGCCGCGACGCCTCCGAGGTGACGGTGCCGGCCGGCTCCTACTGGATCCCCATGGCCCAGCCGCAGAAGCACTGGATCCAGGCGACGCTGGGTGAGGACCCGTACGTGCCGTTCCCGTACTTCTACGACGTCTCGTCGTGGAGCAACCCGCTGCTGGCGGGCATGAACGCCCTCTCGACGGGCGACGAGGTCACGCCCAAGGCGAAGCGCGTGACCGACACCTCGGGCGGCATCGCGAACACGGCGAAGAAGGGCGAGGCGTACGCCTACCCGCTCGACTCCTCGAAGGCGGCCGACCTGACGTTCGCCCTGCTGGGCGAGGGCGCCGAGCTGCAGCGCACGGCCGACGGGCTCGTCGTCGTGCCGCCGTCGGCGATGCGCTCGGTCGACCTCGACCGTCTGGCGCGATCGTTCGGCATCAGCCTCACGAACACGACGGCGCCGACGGATGCCTCGCCGCTCGGCCTGCCCGACGTCGGCCTGTTCGGCGGCACCGGCATCTCGCTCACGGCGGGATCGCACGGCGAGACGCGGTTCGTGCTCGGCGAGCGCTGGGGGCTCGACCTCGCGCCGGTGACGACGGCCGACATCAACGACAACACGGCGGCGTTCACCGACCGCGACGTGCTCGTCGTGCCCGACGGCTCGAACGCGACGGGCGGGCTCACCGCGACCGGTCAGGCGAACCTCAAGGCCTGGGTCGAGGACGGCGGCGTCTACCTGGGCTTCCGCAACGAGGGCACCCGCGTGGCGCGTTCGGCGGGGCTCACGAGCACGACCGAGCGGGCGAAGCCGGCGGGTTACCAGGTCGTCGGCTCGCACTTCCGGGTCGACACGGATGCCTCGAGCGCGATCGGCCTCGGACGCCCCGACGAGGACTTCGCGTTCAACAACGGCGACCCGATCCTCGAGCCGTCGACGACGGGCACGAACGTGGTGACCTACCCGACGGGCGACACGTTCTGGACGAACGGCTACTCGGTCGGCGCCGACGCGCTCCGCGGTTCGGCCGCCGTCGTCGACGAGCCGGTCGGGTCGGGGCACGCGGTGCTCTACGCCTTCAACCCGCTGTTCCGCGCGTACAACGACTCGGGCATGCAGCTCGTCGCGAACGCGCTGCTCATGCCGGCGGGCGAGACCGCGGCGTCGTCGAACCGGGCGACCGCCGCCCGTGAGGCCGCGCAGGCGGCACCGGTCGCAGCCGACCTCGGCGGCGAGTGGCGTCCGATCTCGATCACGGTGGCGCCGAACGACGCGAAGAAGGTCGCCGCGCTCGTCGCGGAGTACGCCGACGACGCGACCAGGGCGACCGCCGGGGGCAGCACGGTGTTCACGATCGCGAACCCCGACGGGCTGAGCGCCGACGAGCACCCCTTCCTGCGCGAGCTCGTGCAGCGCATCCACGACGCGGGCGTCACCCCCCAGGCGATCGTCGGCTGAGGCCGCAGCCGCCTGTTCGGACGGCGTCGGCTCCGCGATCCGGTATCGCGGGGCCGACGCCGTGCAGCCGGGCGTCCGCCGTGAAACGTGCGCGAAACGCGCGGTCCGTACGCTCGTGGCATGCCGGCCGAACGACCCAGCACCGAAGCATCCGTCGCGATCTCGATCGAGCCGCCCCGACAGCCCGAGGTGGAGCGCCTGCTCGAGGGCAGCACCAAGTATTCGCGCAGCCTGTACCCGCCTGAAGCGTGCTTCCTGCTCGACGTCGCCCAGCTCGAGCGACCCGAGGTGCGGCTGTACGTCGCGCGCGACGCGCTCGGCGCCGCAGTCGGCATCGCGGCACTCGTCGACGAGACGCCGGGCGATGCCGCGGGAAGGCGCGGCGAGCTGAAGCGCATGTTCGTCGATCCGGCCGGACGCGGACTCGGCGTCGCGGGCGCCCTGCTCACGCGAATCGAGGCCGACGCGGCCTCCCGCGGCCTCGGCGAGATCGTGCTCGAGACGGGGCCGCGGCACCTGCCCGCGCTCGCCCTCTACGAGAAGCACGGGTACCGGCGGATCGAGCAGTTCGGCCAGTACATCGGCGAGGAGTTCAGCGTGTGCATGGCGAAGGAGCTCACCCCGGCCTGAGCATCGCGCCGCGGGCGAATGAGCAATCGCTACCCATCCGCGCTCGAGGCGCGCCGGGCCATCGTGGGAGCCGAACCCGCGAAAGGACCCGCACCATGCTCCGCCTCCTCTCCGCCATTGGACTCGGCGCCGCCGCCGGCGGCCTGATCGGCTGGATCGCGACCGGCGACCCGCGCTACTCGATGTTCTGGGGCATCGCCCTCACGATCGGGCTGCTCGCCGGCACCGCGTCGGTCTTCACGACGAGCCGCCGTGCGGTCGCCGCCGCGACCGACCCGACGGGCGAGCTCGCCCTCGCCCGGGTCGAACGCATCCGCCGGACCGGCATGACGATCAACGACCAGCCGCAGTGCGAGCTCGTGCTCACCGTGGCGCCTCGTCACCGCGCGGCCTATACGACCGTGCACCGCGAGATCGTCGACCTCGTCGCGCTGCCGCGCCTGCAGCCGGGCTGCGTGGTCGTGGTGCGCCGGCCGGTCGAGTCGAAGGCGAACGTCGTGCTAGTGATGGACCCGCCCGACGACTGGGAGCGGCTGCGGGAGGCCGAGCGGCTGCGCGCCGGCGCCGATCGCACCATCCCGCTCGCCGCCACCGCGCAGGCCTGGCCGAGCGAGCCCGAGACCCTGCTCGGCGTTCCGAAGGCGACGTCGAATCCGTTGCACGCCGTCGTGTTCGCGCTCGTGCTCGTCATCGCCGCCGCGGCGACGCTCGTGCCCGCGTACGGCACGATCGGCCGATCGATCACGGCGATCGCGGCAGGCGACCCGGCCGCCGCCGGAGTCGTCGAGGGCGACCGGCACGACGAGATCGTCGATGCGCTCGTGCGCGAGGTCGGCGGACCGCAGTTCACGAGCGTCGGCTTCTACGACGGCTACGCCCTCGCGACCGCGCCGTCGACACCCGGTGCGCTCACGATCGACGACTACCAGTACCGGTACGACCGCACCGAGCACCAGGGGCCCGAGCTCATCCAGCCCGATGATCCGGCCGCCGAGCTGTTCGACGTCACCGCCGTCGACTTCACGCAGGTCCGGGAGCTCATCGCGGCGGCGCAGCACGAGAGCGGCATCGCCGACCCCGAGTCGGTGATCGTGCGGTTCCAGCGGGCCGGGGTCGCCGACGAGTCGGGCAGCCGGCCGGTGCAGGCGATGGTCCTCCTCGACTCCGCGTACGAGGACGCGTCCGTGACGTTCGACGCGACGACGGGAGCGGTGGTCTCACGGTCTTGAGCAAGCGTTTCCAGATCGGCCGATCGTGGGTTAGCATCGCTCCACCCCTGAATCCCGGAGCCCGGCGTGACCTCGACCCGACGCACAGGCGGCTCCGGCGTCCGCCGCAAGCGGGTCGCGGTGGCCGCAGCGGCCGTGACGGCCGCGATCGTGGGCATCGTCGCGCTCTCCGGCTTCCACCAGCAGCTGCGCGAGATCGACCCGCCCGGCCCCGATGCCGCGAGCGAGGTCGTCGGTGACGAGATCATCGGCATCCGCACGTTCACGCCGCCCGAGGGGCTGCAGGTCGACGCCGACCTCGAGTACGGCGTCCGCGAGGACGGCACGCTGCTGACGCTCGACGTGTGCCGGCCGGCCGCCCCGGTCGAAGGACCCGAGCAGGCGGCCGCCACGACGGCGACGTCGCTGCTCCCGGCCGTCGTCTCGATCCACGGCGGCAGCTGGACCCGCGGCGACAAGGCGAACACCGACTGGCGCAACGTCTGCATGTGGCTCGCCAGCGAGGGCTTCGTCGCCGTCTCGGTGAACTACCGGCTGGTGCCCGACACCGTCTTCCCCGGGGCGATCGACGATGTCGCCCTCGCCGTCGAGTGGCTGCGCGCACCCGAACAGGTCGAGCGGTTCGGCATCGACCCGGCTCGCATCGGCGCGTTCGGCGGTTCGGCGGGCGGCAACCTCGCCGCGCTCCTCGGCACGACCGGCGACGGCGCGCTCGACGCGGGGTCCCGCGTCGCCGCGGTCGCCGAGCTCTCGGGCCCGGTCGGACTCGGCTCGGCCGCGCTCGACGCCGACGGGGCATCCGCCTGGTTGCGGGGCATCGTCGCCGACTACCTGGGGTGCGAACCTCGCGCCGCCGACGCGCACTGCCCGCAGGCGATGGATGCCTCGCCGGCGATGCACGTCGACCCGAGCGACCCGCCCGTGTTCATCGGGCACTCCGAGCACGAGATCGTGCCGCTCGGGCAGTCGACGCGGTTCGCCGCCGTGCTCGAGGCCGCCGGCGTGCCCGTCGAGCTCGCGGTCGTGCCGGGCGGCGAGCACTCGATCGGCATCCTCGACGAGGCGCTGCGGGTGCGGGTCGCGGCGTTCCTGCACGCGCACCTGGGCTGAGCCGAGCGCCGCGCGCAACCCCCTCCCTCCGCGACCGACCGCGCCGTAGGCTCGGATCCGATCGGAGGCCGCATGCCCGACTCCCCCGTGCAGCTCTCGCGCGACGACTGGCGCGTCATCCTCACGCGCACCGCGCATGAGTACCGCATCAACCAGGTGCAGGACATCGCCGCCGCGCTCACCTTCTACGCAGTGCTCGCAGCGCTGCCGGCCCTGCTCGCCGCACTCGCCGCGATCGGGGTGTTCGGCAGTGCGGAGGCGGTCGTCGCGCTCGCACTCCGCGTCGTCGAGGAGCTCGGGGGCGCCGAGACGGTCGACGCCGTGCGCACCCCGCTCGAGCAGCTCCTGGATGCCTCGCACGCGGGCCTCGCGCTCGTGACGGGCCTGCTCGGTGCGCTGTGGGCGACGTCGGGCTACGTCGGCTCGCTCGGGCGAGGACTGAACCGCATCTACGGGGTCGAAGAAGGCCGCCCGTTCTGGGCGATGCGCCCGGCGATGCTCGCCGTCTCGGCGGCCCTCCTGCTGCTCGCGGCCCTCGCCGTGGTCGGCCTCGTCATCACCGGCCCGATCGCGACCGCGACGGCACGGGCGCTGGGGTTCGACGAGGGCGTCGCCTTCTGGTGGGACCTCGGCAAGCTGCCGCTGCTCGCCGCGATCGGCATCGTCGCGATCGCCCTGCTCTGCTGGGCGGCGCCGAACGTGCGACGACGCCACCTGCGCTGGTTCAGCGTCGGCGCGGTCGGGGCGCTCCTCGTCTGGGTCGCGGTGAGCGCATTGTTCGCCATGTACGTCTTCGGCGTCGGCTCGTACTCGCGCACCTACGGTGCGCTGGGCGGTGCGATCGCCTTCCTGCTCTGGGTGTGGCTGTCGAATCTCGCCCTGCTCTTCGGCGGGGTGCTCGACACCGAGGTCGAGCGCGCCCGGCAGCTGCGAGCCGGCGTCGTCGCCGAGGAGCAGGTGCAGCTGCCGCTGCGCGACGACCGCCTCATCGCGAAGAACCGCGAGGAGCGGCTGAACGACATGCGGGCGTCGCGGCACCTGCGGCTCGATTGAGCGGGCGCCCGACGAGGCCGGTGCTCGGGCACCCGTCGACGCGCGGCCATGCCCAGCGGAAGCCACCGCCCCCTACCGGAGTATCGCCCTGAGACCCCTCCGCCGAGGGATGTGCACCCCGACCGGCCGTGACAGGCTGGCTGGCACCATGAACCTCTCGCTGTCCACCACCCGGTCCGGCGGCGCACCCGCGCCGACCGACGCCGATCGGCGCCTCCGCGCTTGGGCGTGGCTCGCGACATCCGCGCTCGCCCTCGTGCTGTTCGCGGTCGCGGTGCCGCTCGCCGCGACCATCTACGGGGTGCACCTGCTCGGCGCCTTCGCGACCTGCCTCGCGCTCGCGGGGGCGCTGCCCCTCGCGATGCGGTTCCCGAGGACCGCCGCGGTCGTCGCGACCTGGGGCATCCTGATGTTCGCCCTGCTCTCGGCCGGGTCGGAGGGTGCTCCATGGCCGTGGCCGGTGACGACGATCATCGGCCAGACCGCCCTGCTGCTCGTGCTCGGCATGAACGGCATGAGCTGGTTCGGCATGTTCGTGGTCTGGCTCGCCGGCGTGGTCGTGACGGTGCCGTTCGCGTTCGTCGACGCCGGCGCGACCGCGAACGAGATCGCCGCGGCGAGCCTCACGGCGGTCGCGCTGCCGATCGCGCTCCTCATCGCGCAGCGACGGGTGATCGCGGGCGAGCTGTTCCGCGAGCGTGCCGTGTCGGCCGCCGAGCAGGAGCGGCGGGTGCTCGTCGAGGAGCGCAACCGCATCGCCCGGGAGCTCCACGATGTCGTGGCGCACGGGCTCTCGATCATCCACGTGCAGGCGACGAGCGCGCCGTACCGCGTCGACGGGCTGAGCGACGCGGCCCGCGCCGAGTTCGCCGAGATCGCCGAGTCGGCTCGCGTCGCCATGACCGAGATGCGGCAGCTGCTCGGCGTGCTGCGCAGCTCGGACTCGACCGCCGAGACGGCACCGCAACCGGGTCTCGACGACCTGCCCGCCCTCGTCGCCTCGGTCGAACGCGGCGGGGTGCCGGTGACCCTCGAGCTCGGCGACCGACTGCCCGAAGGCGGGCTCGCCGCGACGGCCGCCTTCCGCATCGTGCAGGAGGCGCTGAGCAACGTCGTCCGCCACGCGCCGGGGGCGTCGACCCATGTCTCCATCGAGGTGCTCGCCGACGAACTCGTCGTCGGCGTCGAGAACGAGGCGCCGCCCGCCGCGTCGCCGACCGCGGGCCCCGGGTCCGACGCCGGCTCCGAAGCCGATTCCGCGGGCGCGGGCGCTCACGGCGGGCACGGCCTCGTCGGCATCGACGAGCGCGCCGCCCTGCTCGGCGGGCGTGCCGAGCACGGACCGCGCCCGGGCGGCGGCTACCGTGTACTCGCGACCCTTCCGCTCGGGTCGGACGGAGGCCCGTGGTGACGATCTCGGTGCTCATCGCCGACGACCAGGCGATGGTGCGCGCCGGATTCGCCGCGGTGCTCGGCGCCCAGCACGGAATCGAGGTCGTCGGCCAGGCCGCCGACGGCCGTGAGGCGGTGGCGCTCGCGCACGAGCTGCGACCCGACGTCGTCGTCATGGACGTGCGGATGCCGCAGCAGAACGGCATCGAGGCCACGCGCGCGCTGCAGTCGCCGCCGCGGAGCTCCGACTACGTTCCGAAGGTGCTCATGCTCACGACGTTCGACATCGACGAGTACGTCTACGACGCGCTGCGGGCGGGCGCGAGCGGATTCCTGCTGAAGGACGCGACGCCCGAAGAGCTCGTCGCCGCCGTGCGCGTCGTCGCCGGCGGCGATGCACTGCTCGCACCGAGCGTCACCCGTCGGCTGATCGAGGACTTCGCCCGCTCGGGCCCGCCGCCGAAGCCCGCCGGCAACCGGCTCGCCGCGCTGACCGAGCGCGAGCTCGAGGTGCTCACGCTCGTGGGGCGGGGCATGTCGAACACCGAGATCGCGGCGGCGCTCTTCATCGCCGAGCAGACCGTGAAGACGCACGTCTCGAAGATCCTGCAGAAGCTCGGCCTGCGCGACCGCGTGCACGCCGTCGTGCTCGCCTACGACACCGGCCTGGTCACCCCCTCGGCAGGCTGAGCCCCGCCGTACCCCGGTAGGGCCCGCGAACCGCTCCGCGGGGTGATGCCCCGGCGCCGACCGCGTTCGTAGCCTGCGGCACATGACCGACACGCTCGAACGCCAGCACGCGAGATCGACCCGCCCCGAGGCATCCACGAGGCCGCGCACCGGGGTGCGGCGCGATGCGAGCGTCGACGCGATCCGGGTGGTGCTGCTCGGCATGGTGTTCGTGCTGCACGCGATGATGGTCGGCGTCGGCGTCGGCCCCGACGGACCGGTGCTCGAGAACGCCCTCGAGCACCAGGCGTGGTTCGGCCCGGTCAGCTGGGTGGTGCAGATCATGCCGCTCTTCTTCATCGTCGGCGGATTCTCGAGCCTCACCCATTGGCGGTCGATGCGCGCCCGCGGCGCGACGCCCGCCGAGTACGTGGTCGCCCGGATCGAACGGCTGGTGCGCCCGGCCGTCGCGCTCGTGGCGGTCGTCTCGGGCTCGCTCGTCGCGCTCTCGCTCGCGGGCATGCCCGCCGAGCTCGTCGGCATCGCGGGGTTCCGCATCGGCCAGCCGCTGTGGTTCCTCGGCGTGTACCTCGCGGTGTCGGCGCTCGTGCCGGCCATGGTGCGGGCGCATGAGCGCGCCTCCGTGCTGGTGCCCCTCGCCCTGCTCGCCGGCGTCGTCGCGGTCGACGTCGTGCGGCTCTCGACCGGTGTCGACGCGATCGGCTTCGTCAACCTGCTGCTCGTGTGGCTGCTCGTGCAGCAGCTCGGATTCCACCTCGCCGACGGCGCCCTCGACCGGCTGGCCCGGCCGACGCTCGCGGGCATCGCGGGCGCCTCGCTCGCGCTGCTCGCGGTGCTCACCGTGGCCGGCCCCTACCCGGTCGACATGCTCGTGAACCTCAACCCGCCGACCGTCTGCCTCGTCGTGCTCGGCGTCGCGCAGCTCGCCCTCTTCCAGCTCGCACGCCCGCGCATCCGCGCGTGGGTCGAACGGCGGGATGCCGCGCGGCCGATCTCGTTCGTCGGGGAGCGGGCCATGACCGTGTACCTCTGGCACATGCCGGTGCTCGTCGGGCTCGCGGGCCTCGCCCTCATCGCGAACGCCGCGGTCGGGCTGCCGCTGCCCGAGCCGCTGAGCTTCGGCTGGTGGGCGAGCCGGCCCCTCTGGCTCGTCGTCGCCGCGGCGGTCGTCGCGATCGTCGTGCTCGTGTTCTCCCGCTTCGAGCGGACGAGCCGGCCGCGGGCCGGCGGGCGGAGCACTCGTGGCGCTGCGCCCGGCAACGGGGCGACCGCGATCGCGGCGGTCAGCGCCGTCGCGGGGGTCGCGGTGCTGCTCGTCGCCGGATTCGGCCCGCTGCCGGCGTTCCTCTCACTCGTGCTGCTGTGGTTCGCGAGACGGGCTCCGTCGCGGCCCGTGCGCCGCCCGGCGGTCCGCGTGTCACGGGCGATTCCGTAGGCGCCGAGCCTCTCGTGCGGGCGGCGGTCCCGCTGCCGACGATGTGGTCGAGTGGTCATGTGGTCGCGGCCGCCGACCGAGGACCGAAGACCGAAGACCGAAGACTCAGCCGACGAGCAGAACGCCACCGAGCGCGATGGCCGAGACGACGAGGGTCGACGCTCCGGCGAGTACGAAGGGCTTCACGCCGACCCGGCGGAACATGCTGAACCGCACGCCCGTGCCGAGCGCGAACATGGCCGCGGCGAGCAGCACGGTCTGCGCGACGCCGGCGCCCGCGACCACCTGGGGCGGCACGACGCCGAGGGACCGGATCGCCACCATGGCCACGAAGCCGACGACGAACAGGGGGACGAGCGGCGGCAGCTTGCCGCCGCGTGCGCCCGAGGCATCCTCGCCCGCCTTCGCGAGCGCACGGCGGCGCTGCAGGCCGATGACCGCCATGACCGGGGCGAGCATGAGCACGCGTGCGAGCTTCACGACGACCGCGACGCCGAGCGCGGTGCCGCCGAGGGCCCCGCCGATCGCGACCACCTGCGCGACCTCGTGCACCGACCCGCCGGCCCACATCCCCGCCTCGTCGGCGTCGAGGCCGATGAGCCCCGCGACGAACGGCACGATCGGGATCATGAGGGTGCCGAAGATCACGACGAGCGCGACGGCGGTGACGACCTCCTCCTCCTCGGCCTCGACGACGCCGTCGACCGCGGCGACCGCCGCCGCACCGCAGATCGAGAAGCCGCACGCGACGAGCAGTCGCTGCGTCGAGCCGATGCCGAGCCACCGGCCGATGAGGAGCGTCGCGGCGATGCCGCCGACGACGATCGCGATGACGACGACGACCATGCCGGGGCCCAGGGCGAGGATGTCTCCGACGACGAGCTGCAGGCCGAGCAGCACGATCCCGAGGCGCAGCAGCGGCTTCGCCGCGAACGCGATGCCGGGCTCGAGGCGCCTGGGCAGGCGCATCGTGTTCCGCACGACGACGCCCACGACGATGGCGACGAGCAGGGCGCTGATCGTTGGCACCACGAGGGTGACGGCGAGCGCGAGGCCGGCGACGACGGCGCAGAGCGCGAGGCCGGGCGCGAGCGTCGCGACCCGGGCGCCGAAGCAGCCGGCGAGGCGGCGACGGGGCACGGGGACTGACCGGGGAGCGGGGGTGGGGCGGTACATCTCCTCCACGGTCGCAGGCGGACCGGCGGCGCGGTAGCCGTGATTCCGGCATCGAGGCATATCATTCCGATATGCCGACTCGCTGGCCCGAACTCGCGGTGCTCGAACTGCTCTCGGCGATCGGCGAGCACGGCAGTCTCGGTGCGGCGGCACGCGCGGTCGGGATGGCGCAGCCCAACGCGAGCCGCGCGATCGCGACCCTCGAGCGAAACCTCGGGCTCTCGCTCGTCGAGCGCCACCCGCGCGGCTCGCGACTGACCGCCGACGGCGTCGTGGTGGCCGAGCTGGCCGCCCGACTCGTCGACGGGGCCGGCGAGTTGCTCGCCACGAGCCGCGCGCTTCGCGAGCGCCACGAGGCCCGGCTCGACCTGGCGGCGAGCCTCACCGTCGCCGAGTACCTGCTGCCCGCCTGGATCGCCGGCCTCCGGCACGCGCACCCCGAGCTCGACGTGCGGGTGCGGGTCGAGAACTCGACGCAGGTCTTCGACCTGCTCGCAGACCGGGCGATCGACCTCGGCTTCGTCGAGTCGCCCTCGGTGCCGCGCGGCCTGCACAGCCGCACCGTCGCGCGCGACCGGCTCGTCGTCGTCGTGGCGCCGTCGCATCCGTGGACGCGGCGCACCCACGTCACCGCGCACGAGCTCGCGACCACCCCGCTCGTCAGCCGCGAGCCGGGCTCGGGCACACGCTCGACCCTCGCCGAGGCGCTCGGCGCGGGCGGCGTCGACGGCGCGGGCGTCCCGGAGCTCTCGCGGCCCGCGATGGTCGTCTCGAGCAATGCCGCCGTGCTCATCTCGGCGGCCTCGGGCGCCGGGCCAGCCGTGCTGAGCGAGCTCGCGGTGCGCCCGTGGGTCGCCCGAGGCGAACTCGTCGAAGTCCCCGTCGAGGGGCTCGACCTCCGACGGCGGCTGCGAGCCGTGTGGCGGGGCGGCGAGCCGCTCGCCGCCCCCGCGGCCGCGCTGCTCGGCGAACTGCAGGGGTAGGGCCCGCGTCGCGACGACGCGGGCCCGGTGCCGGGATCACCTCACATCGCGACGGAGCGGCACCGCCACCGCGACGACCGCGGCGATCGCCGCGTATCCGAGCAGCACGAGCGCACCGCCGATCGGCGAGATCGCGACGGGCATCGAGATCGGGAGCTGCGCGCCGATCGCGTCGCTCAGGAAGGTGAAGTCGGTCAGCGCGGCCGTCGCACCGCCCGGGAGGAAGGGGTGGATGACGTTCACCCCGGGAATGAGGAGCAGCACGTGCTCGAGGAAGTAGAAGTACCCGAGCACGATGCCGACGGCGACGAGCTGCTGCCGCGCCAGCGCCCCGATCGCGACACCGAGCACCGCGTAGACCGCGGCCGCGAGGGCGAGCTGGGCGAGCATCGCGACGAGCGCACCGGCGGGCACGCCGAGCGCGACGCCGCGGAGCGCGGCGCTCCCGACGAGCGCGACCGCGGTTCCGACGGCGGCGACGGCGCCGTACGCGAAGCCCAGCCCGCCGAACACGACGAGCTTGGCGACGAGCGCGCGGCCTCGGCGCGGGACGGTCAGGAACGTCGTGCCGATCGAACGGTGCCGGTACTCGCCCGTGACGGCGATGGTGCCGATCAGTGCGGGCACGAACAGCAGCAGGCCGCCCATGCCGACGACGAGGCTCACGCCCTCCGGCGTCTCGATTCCGGGCAGGGGCGGGGTCGAGTTGCCCGGCCCGGCGAGCGCGAGCAGTGCGGTGAACCCGAGACCGCAGCCGAGCGCCGTGAGCAGGGTCGCGACCGGCAGGCGGGTCGCGAGCAGTTTGGCGAGTTCGCCTCGAACGAGTGCGATCACGGGTGCACCTCCATGGTGTGGGCGAGGAAGGCCGACTCGAGGCTCGAGGCGGCACCGGTGAATTCGTCGAGCGGACCCGACCAGGCGACGCGTCCCCGGTCGATGAGGACGAGGTCGTCGATGCTGTGCTGCAGCTCGGTGAGGACGTGGCTCGAGAGCAGCACGGTGCCGCCGCGGCCGGCGAAGGCGCGGAGGAACTCGCGCAGCCACACGATGCCGGCCGGATCGAGGCCGTTCGACGGTTCGTCGAGCACGAGCACCGAGGGCTCGCCGAGCAGGGCCGTCGCGAGCGCGAGCCGTCGGCGCATGCCGGTCGAGTAGCCGCGGATGCGTCGATCGAGGTATTCGGTGATGCCGGTGGTGAGGGCGACGTCGTCGACCCGACGGCGCGCATGCCCGCCGAGCTCGGCGTAGGCCCGCAGGTGGCCGCGGCCAGTCATCGAGGGGTGCGCGCCGGTCGAATCGAGGACCGCGCCGACCGTCCCGGTCGGGTCGTCGAGATCGCGATAGGCGGCTCCGCCGATGCGGGCCGTTCCCGCGTCGGGCCGGCTGAGACCGAGCACCATCGCGAGCGTCGTCGACTTGCCGGCGCCGTTCGGGCCGAGGAAGCCGGTGACCCGGCCCGGCTCGGCCCTGAAGCTCGCGGCTCGGACCGCCTCGACCTCGCCGAATCGCTTCGACAGCCCCGTGACCTCGATCGCATGGGAGTTCATGTGGACATCCTTCGGTGGGATACTTCGTTGGGAGTTTGAGAATGTTCTAGTAGTGCGAATGTTCTCACACTGAGAATAATGGAAGGAGTCAGCGATGCGCAAGACCTCGCCGATCGCCGACGTCGTCATGCACCCGGTTCGGCTTCGGATCGTCCAGCAGCTCGGCGAGGGCCGACGGGTCACGACCTCCGACCTCCGGGGCGCACTGCCCGACGTCGCGCAGGCGACGCTCTACCGCCACATCGCCGCGCTCGTCGACGCCGGGATCGTCGCCGTCGTCGACGAACGCCGGGTCCGCGGTGCCGTCGAGCGCACCTTCGCGCTCGGCGATCGCATGGCCCACGTCGACCACGACGAGCTTCGCGAGATGGGCGAACGCGAGCTGCAGCAGTCGTTCCTCACCTTCCTCGCCCACCTCGGCGAGGACTTCGACCGCGCGTCAGCCGGTGCCGACTTCCGCGAGTTCCTCGGATTCGGACAGGTTCGGCTGCACGTCGGAACCGACGACCTGTCGCGCATCCAGGCCGGCCTCGGCGAGCTGCTCGCCCCCTACCTGGCTCCGCAGGTCGATGACGGGCAGGGCGGGGCGAGCGGCCGGCGCACGGTGATGCTCTCGACGGTGCTCATGCCCGATCCGGCCGATCAGCCCGCGCCGTTCTCCGCCTCGTAGCTCGCCGACCCCGGCGCCCCGCCGCGCATCGAGACGACCTCGCCCTCGAGGGAGAACGTGATCCAGGCGTCGTAGTACTCGCCGTAGACCGGCACGTCGAGGACGACGGGCGGCGGCCCGCTGTCCGATGACCCCGAGCGCGAGACGTACACCCACTGGTCGGTGCGCGTCGGGTCGGGCTCCGACAGGCCGCTGAGCTCCTTCGCCTGCGCGACGAGATCGGGCATCAGCGAGGTGTCGACCGACCTCGCGTCGAAGAGCTGCAGCTCGAGCGCGGCAGGGTCGGGCTGGCTGCCCGCCGGACCGCTGTTCGTCACCTCGCCGGCGACGACGTCCCAGCTGTCGAGCGTCGCCGCACCGGGGCCGCTCGGCGCGATCGCCGAAAGGTGCTCGCCCCAGAACGAGAGCTGCACGACCTGCCCGGCGCCGATCGCGTCGACGAGCGCGTCGACGGCTCTCGCCGCGTTGTCGCCGACGAACATGCTCGCCGCCGCCGCGGCCTCGGCTTCGGCGGCCTCGGCGTCGGCCCGCGCCTGCTCGTCGGCCGCCATCCGCCCCTCCCACGAGTTCGCGTAGCGGACCTCGCCGAGCGTCGTCTCGCCCGACGCGATCGCAGCGATCGTCGGATACGCCGGGATGAGCGCGAGCGCCGCGCCGACGAGCACCGCGACGACGTAGAAGGCCGGATGGATGCGACGCAGCCCGCCCGCGGCCTTCCCCGCCGCAGCGGGCGCCGGCGTGAAGGGCGCGGCGGTCCGCGTCGAGCGCACCCGCTCGTCGCGTTGCGCGAGCTGCACCCACTCGTCGGGCGGGTCCAAGACGATCGAGACCGGCGACGGCGCGGCCTCCTGCATCACGACGACCACGACGCACTCGGGCTGCAGGCGCGGGATCTCGACGAGATCGACCAGCCGGCGGGTGCGCACCTCGAACGGAGCGCCGAACCGCGGCACGACGACGAGGTCGAGGTCGCAGATCGGCTGGTCGTTGATCATCGTGCCCGTGCGCCGGATCGACCGGACGCGCGCGAGGGCGAGCCGCCCCTCCGAGTCGGCGCGCTGCAGCTCTTCGGCGCTCAGGGGGCCGGCGAGCGCGCCCCCGAGTCCCGCGCCCGCGGGGCTGCGCACGACGAGCACGATCGGGCCGAGGACGCTGAGCGCGACGACGCACGGCACGAACATGCCGACCCATGCTTCGTCGGCCGAGAGGGCCCATGCGGCGGCGCTGGCGATCACGGCGCCGAGCAGTGCGAAGCAGAGGAGTCGGATCACGCGACCACGCTATCGGCGGGTGGACCGCCCGCGCGGCGCACGACACGATCTCGAAACATCCTCGAACTACACTCGACTACCGGCGCGACCGCACCCCGTCGTCGCCGACCGACCCGTCCCACCCCGGCCAGAAGCCCGCGAGGAACCAGCAGCATGTCCGAACCCATCACCGTGTCGATCCGGCGCGAGGTCGACCCGTCGCGCATCTCGGAGGCGACCGCCTGGGTGCAGACCGGCGTGAACCTCGCGAACAAGTACCCGGGCTTCCTCGGTTCCGGATGGGTGCGCGCCGGCGAGTCGTCGCAGGTCTGGCACATGCTCTACCGCTTCGCGAGCGAGGAGACCCTCGAGTCGTGGGAGCGCTCGGACGAACGCGCGTGGTGGCTCTCGATGGGCGAGGGCTTCGTGCGCAGCGAGCGGTCGAAGCGCCGCACGGGCATCGAGGGCTGGTTCGACGATCCGGCCACCGGCTCGATTCCCGCGACGGATGCCTCGGGCGGCATCGACCTCGAGGCCGCCGTGCCGTTCGCACCGCCGCGCTGGAAGCAGGCCGTCGCCATCTGGGTCGGCTTCTTCCCGGTGAACCTCGTCTTCTCGTACCTCGTCGCACCCCTGCCGGGCTTCGACGGGTTGCCGATCTGGCTCCGATCGCTCGTGTCGACGCTCATCCTGACGCCGATCATGACGTACTGGGTGCTGCCGTGGGTCACCCGCATGCTGCACCGCTGGCTGCACCGGCAGCGCCCGTCGACCGAGTAGCCCGAAGCGCGCATCGAGACCATCGGCACGTCCGTGGTCCCGATGCGCTCCGCCACTCGACCGACGGCCGGGTCAGTCGCCCCAGGGCATCGGCTTCTCGGGCAGCCGCGCCGAGTCGTCGGGCAGGTGCGGCAGTTCGGAGCCGCCGGCGCGGATGCACAGCCAGCGCAGCTGCTCGGTGCCGTCGGGCGCGCAGCGCCAGGTGCGGGCGACCCCTTGGCCGACCCGCACCACCGTGCCCGGTCCGACCTCGACGACCTCGTCGTCGAGGCCCATCTGCCCGCGACCCGAGAGGAAGACGTAGAGCTCCTCGATGCGCGCGTGCGTGTGCCAGTAGCCGGCCTCCTCGCCGGGCTCGAGGGCGTTCGCCGTGAGCCCGATGTACTGCATCTCGAGGTCGTGGTCGACGACCCGGCGCCCGTCGCGCGAGCTGTCGGGGCGGAATCCGCCGTAATGCGAGCGCCATTCGTCGAGCGCGCCGATCTCCAGTACCTCGTATGCCGTCATACCCGTCACGCTACCGGCCGGTTCGCATCCGCCGAGTCTCCGAGAAGCGTCCCTCTTCGTCGAATTCCCGACATGTTCCGGCGACTCGCGAGGTGATCGCGGACCGCTCAGCGGACGGCGCCGATACGGCGCGACAGCTCACCCGCGGCGGCCCGGACGGCGGCCGTGATCTCGTCGGCACGCTCCGCGGCATCCGATTCGGCACGGTAGGTGACCGCGATCGCGGCCGCGGGCCAGCCGACGTGGTCGAGCACCGCCACGCCGACCGAGGCGAGGCCCTCGGTCACCTCGCCGTCCTCGCCGGCGAACCCCGCCTCGCGCACGCCGTGCAGCACCTGCTTGAGCAGCGAGTACCGCCACGTGCCGGATGCCTCGGGGTCGCCGCGCCACGCGAACGCCGCCCGGTCGGGGTAGAGCGCGCGCAACTGCGCCGGCGGCAGCGCCGCGAGCATCGCGCGGCCGGTCGCGGTGAGGTGCGCCGGGAGGCGCACGCCCACGTCGGTGACGAGCGAGGGGCGACGGGGCGCCCGCTCCTCGACGAGGTAGAGCACGTCGCGCCCGTGCAGCACGGCGAGGTGCCCGCTCTCGCCGATGCGGTCGACGAGCGACGCGACGAGCGGGCCGCCGAGCCGGGCGAGCGGCTGCTGCCGGCTGAAGCCGCTCGACAGCTCGAACGCGGCGATGCCGAGGCCGTAGCGCCGCTCCTCGGGCAGGTGAACGACGAAGCCGCGCTCCTGCATGACGGCGAGCAGGTGGTAGACGGTCGAGCGCGGCAGTTCGAGCGCCTGGGCGATGGTCGCGGCGGGCACCGGGCCGCGTTGCGACGCCAGATGGGCGAGGATCGCGAGCGTCTGGTCGGCGGCCGGCACCTTCGAAGTCGCCATTCGCCCAGCGTATCGTCCGGGATGCCAGACAGCCACCCTCGATCGGGCCTCCCGCGCGCGTCGTCCCCGTTGTGGAATATGAGCATGAGCAGCAACGCGTCCTCGACCCCCACCGCCGTCACCGTCGGCATCGCCGGCCTGAGCATCGACGACGTCGTCGCGGTCGCCCGCCACGGTGCCCCCGTCATGCTCGACCCGGCCGCCCTCGCCGAGGTGGCCGCGAGCCGCGAGATCATCGACGGCCTCGCCGCCGACCCGAACCCGCACTACGGCATCTCGACGGGCTTCGGTGCGCTCGCCACGACCTTCATCGCCGCCGACCGCCGCGCCCAGCTGCAGGCGAGCCTCGTGCGCTCGCACGCCGCGGGCTCGGGCGCCGAGGTCGAGCGCGAGGTCGTGCGCGCCCTCATGCTGCTCCGCCTCTCGACCCTCATGACCGGCCGCACGGGCGTGCGCCGCGAGACCGCGGAGACGTACGCGGCGATCCTCAACGCGGGCATCACCCCGGTCGTGCGGGAGTACGGCTCGCTCGGCTGCTCGGGCGACCTCGCCCCGCTCGCCCACTGCGCGCTCGTCGCGATGGGCGAGGGCGACGTGCGCGACGCGTCGGGCGAGCTCGTGGATGCCTCGGCAGCGCTCTCGGCGGCGGGCATCGCCCCCCTCCACCTCGGCGAGAAGGAGGGCCTCGCCCTCATCAACGGCACCGACGGCATGCTCGGCATGCTCGCCCTCGCCATCACCGACCTCAAGATGCTCCTCACCACGGCCGACATCTCAGCTTCGATGAGCGTCGAGGGCCTCATGGGCACCGACGCCGTGTTCGCGGCCGACCTGCAGGCCCTCCGCCCGCAGCGCGGCCAGGCGATCTCGGCGTCGAACTTCCGCAAGCTCCTCGCCGACTCGCCGATCGTGCACTCGCACAAGGGTCCCGAAGACGGCCGCGTGCAGGACGCCTACTCGCTGCGCTGCGCCCCGATCGTGCACGGCGCCGCACGCGACACCGTCGCGCACGCGGTCGGCGTCGCCGAGGCCGAGCTCGCGAGCGCCGTCGACAACCCCGTGCTCACGAAGGACGGCCGGGTCGAGTCGAACGGCAACTTCCACGGCGCCCCCGTCGCCTACGTGCTCGACTTCCTCGCGATCGCCGCGGCGGATGTCGCGTCGATGTCGGAGCGCCGCACCGACCGCTTCCTCGACCGGGCGCGCAACCAGGGGCTGCCGCCCTTCCTCGCGCACGAGGTCGGCGTCGACTCGGGCCTCATGATCGCGCAGTACACCGCGGCGGGCATCGTCTCGGAGATGAAGCGCCTCGCGGTGCCGAGCTCGGTCGACTCGATCCCCTCGTCGGCCATGCAGGAGGACCATGTGTCGATGGGCTGGGCAGCGGCTCGCAAGCTGCGCCGCGCCGTCGACGGCCTCGCCCGCGTGCTCGCGATCGAGGTCATGACGGCCGCCCGCGGCCTCGCCCTGCGCGCTCCGCTCGAGCCGGGCGCCCCGACCGGCGCGGTCATCGCGCTCACCGAGTCGCTCGGTGCGGGCCCGGGCCCCGACCGCTTCCTCTCGCCCGAGATCGAAGCCATCGCCGCCGCGGTGGCGAGCGGCCGCGTCGCGGCCGAGGCGGCGTCGGTCGCCGGTCACCTCGACTGACCGGAGTCCCCGCCGACGCCGGAGGGCCGGCGCGGTCGCATCAGTTCCGGATGCAGCCGCGTCGGCCCGTTCTGCGTTCGCCCGCATGCCCGGCCCTTCAGGCGGCCCTCGTCGGTTCAGGACCGGTGCGGCGACGCGCCGTCACCGCTGCAAGGAGGGGATGAAAACGTCGCCCGCGCCCGCGCTCCGCCCTGAGAAGGGTGCGAAGTCTCCCCCGAAGAGGGCACGAAGCCTGTGAACTGACCGGTTGTGCCCCACCCGGACGGATGCGAGACTGGGGTTCGTCGGCCCCGAAACCGACGACCGGACGGAACCCTGATGCCCCACCGCTTCGCCTTGATCCAGCACGACCCGCTTCGCGCGCGACGTACGCGCCCCAGCGGTACTGCGATCGCGGCCGCCGCGGTGGCGGTGCTGATCGGGGTCGGGGGCATGACCCCGGCGATCGCCGAAGAGGCGGCTCCGGTCGAGGCGACCAGCACGACCACCGACGCGACGGGCACCGACGCCACGGGCACCGACGCGACCGGTACCGCCGACGCGACGAGCACGGTCGAGGCGACGACCGACACGACCGCGGCGGAGGGCGACCCGGCGAGCGATCCCGCGCCGGCCGATGGCGGCACGACCGAGACCGGCGACGGCACGAGCGGGGGCGACACCGGGGCGACCGACGGCGAGGGAACGCCGACGGACGACCCGACCACCACGCCCACTCCCACGCCGACGCCGACCCCCGAGCCGACGCCCACCCCGACGCCGACTCCCACGCCCACCCCGACGCCCACTCCGACGCCGACTCCCACGCCCACTCCGACGCCGACTCCGACTCCCACGCCCACTCCGACGCCGACGCCGACGCCCACTCCGACCGACACGCCGACGCCGACGCCGACGACTCCCACGACCGGCGCCCCGACGACGTCGCCGCGCGCGCCCGTCGTGCTCATCGGCGACGGACCGTTCGCCCGCATCTCGAGCGGGGTCGACTCGAGCGTCGGTCCGATGCTGCAGGCACGGGCGAAGCTCGACCGGGCGGTCGCCGCGCTCCGCGACGCAGAGGCCGACCTCGCCGCGGTCCGCTCCACGCGCGAGGTCGCGCGCGGCATCGCCGAGCACATGCAGTCGCTCGCCGAGCAGGCGCGCGAGAAGGCCGACGCCGCGGCGGCCGTATACGTCGCGGCGTCGAAGGGCGGCAACGCCTCGCTGAACTCCATGGAGGCCGCATTCGGCTCGGGGCACGACCTGCTCGCCGGGCTCGGCGGCGTCGCCCGCGTCAGCGAGATCGCCGGCGACACCGAACAGCTGCTCGAGATCACCGCGAAGCGCGACGCCGAAGCCGATGCCGCGCAGGAACGCGCCGACGAGGCCTGGGCCGACGTCGAGGCGATCGACGTCGAGGCGGCCGAGCGCAAGGTCGAGCGGGCGCAAGACGCCGTCACCGCTGCGCGAGCCGCGCTCTCCGGCCTGAAGACGCGCGTCGCGTCATCGAGCGTCGCGTTCATCGAGACGCTGCCGACGGACTCGGGCCAGCTGAGCGACCAGGGCTGGTCGCTGCCGGTCACGGGCAACCTCACCGACGGGTTCGGCCCCCGCCCCGACAAGCCGTTGGCGGGCGTCAACGACTTCCACCGCGGCACCGACCTCGCGACGGGCTGCCGCAACCCCGTCTACGCGGCGACGAGCGGCACGGTCGTCGAGGCCCGCGCGAACGGCACGTACGGCAACTGGGTGCTCATCGACCACGGGTCGGGCATCTCGACCGGGTACGCGCACCTCATCGACGGCGGCATCCTCGTGACCCCCGGCCAGAAGGTCGAAGCAGGCGAGCTCATCGGTGCCGTCGGCTCGACCGGCGCATCGACCGGTTGCCACCTGCACTTCGAGGTGCGCATCGACGGCAGCGCGGTCGACGCGATCCCGTTCATGGCCGCACGCGGCATCGAACTCGGCTGATCCTCGGGTCCCGTCGACGATCGTCCGCCTGCGAGGCGGCACCGGTGTGCCGCTGCGGCCGCGGCACCCGCGTGCCGCCTCGGTCGTGGCGCGGTCGCCCGGTTGACGCGAGGTCGACCCGCGCGCTGCCTCAGGCGATGAGGCCGGCTCGACGTGCGGCGGCGACCGCCTCGGTGCGCGTGGTCACGCCCAGCTTACGGTGGATCGACTTCACGTGGCTCCGCACGGTGTTGGTCGAGACGAACAGCTCCGACCCAATCTCCGCGGCACTCAGCGCACTTGGCAGCAGGGTCAGTACCTCGAGCTCGCGACGGCTCAACGCCTCGCGGTTCCCCGCGGCACTACGACGGGTCTTCGAACGCTCGCGGACCTGCCGGATGCGCGCCGGGAGGGCACCGGGGTCGGAGAACCCGACGCACAGCTCCTCGGCACGGTTGAGCGACACGACGGCCTCGGCGGCGCGGCCGAGTGCGAGCTCCGCGCGCGCGAGCTCGATGAGCAGGTGCGGCACGACGAGCACCGAATCGCCCTGCTGGCGCGCGGTCTCGAGCGCGCCGGCGGCGATCGCGCGCCCTGCGACGGCGTCGCCCGACTCGGTACGATGCCTGGCCAGCGCCTGCTCGGCGGGCAGGTAGACAGGATCGGGACCGATCTTGTACGCGGCGCGCGCCCGCACGCTCCGCTCCACCTGCTCGGCGGCCGCGACACGATCATCGAGCTCGAACAGGCAGAGGGCGCGGTAGGCCGGGACGAACAGCCGCAGGGGACGCGCGAGGGGCCCCGCGCGTTCGACGTCGTCCAGCAGTTCGAGGGCCTCGGTGCACCGTCCTTCGAGATACCGCATCGAGGCCGTACGCATCGCGACGAGCGGCATGAGCGGGCTCGATGCGTCGTACGAGGCGAGGAATCGCTGGCCAGCACGGTGGGCCGTGCCGACATCGCCGAAGCACGCCATCGAGTGCACGAAGTCCTCGACGTCGTCCCAGTTGCGAAAGCCCTCTACCGCCCGGCCGACGGCCGCGAGCCGACCGCGCGCGAGTGCGCGGTCCCTCCGCGTCGCATCGCCGGCGGTCGACGTCGCCCAGGCTTCGTAGAAGGCGAGCCGGGGGTCGCGGTCGAGCGCCGACTCGGGGATACGGTCAAGCCAGCTGAGCCCGAGCGACTGCCGCGGCACGATCGTCGTGCTGCGCACGTTCGCGAGGATGTCGGCGATGGTGTCGTAGTCATCGGCACCGAGCAGATGGTGGATGGTGGCGACGAGGTCGTGCTCACGCTCGAAAACCGCGAAGGCCCGGCGATGCAGCTCGCGGCGCAGGAGCGGATCCTCGCGCTGGAGCTCGGCGGCGAGACGGTCGCGCACGAGATGGTGCAGCCGCCACCACCGCCCCTCGTCGTCGAGCGTCGCGACGAGCCCCGTGCGGGCGGCGACCTCCATGGCGAGCGGCCAGGCGCGATCGTCCTGCACCACCTCTTGCACCGTCACGGCGTCGAACCGTTCGAACACCGAGAGGCTGAGCAGCAGCGCATGATCCTGTCGCGAGCTCCCGGCGAGCCCTTCGCGCACGAGGGCGTCGAGGCCCCCGTCGTCGGGGCGGTGCGCACCGATGCCCGCGAGCGGCACGCCCCGCGCAAGGGCCGATCCCACGAGCGATACGGCGGCGGGCCAACCGCCGGTGACCTCGACGACGTGCGCGACGTCGGAGGCGGTGAGCTCGAGCCCGTGCGCGTCGCGCAGCAGCACGGCGGCCTGCCGGTCGTCGAGCCGCAGTTCCTCCACGCCGACCTCGATCGCCCGGCCGCGCGCCAGAAAGCGGTCGACGGCGGGCAGCGCGAGCGGCGTCCGCGTCGCCACGATCGTGGTGAGGTTCTCGGGCGCACGGCCGACGAACCAATCGAGGCTCGCGACAGTGTCCTCGTGCGTGAGCCGGTGAGCATCGTCGAGCACGAGCACCCAGTCGGCATCCGTCGCCGCGAACGCGTCGATCAACGGCACGATCGCGCCCGCGCGTGCTCCGCCGACCCCGGATGCCTCCGGTACGCGCCCGCTCCACAGGCCGGCGCCTGCGGCCGCAGCCGTGATCGCCGCCCAGAGCCCGGCCGGGTCGTCATCGTCGACGTCGAGACTCACCCAGATGCACCGGGCGGGCCGGTGGCCCCCGAAGCCGTGCGCACGTGGGTCACCGTCGGCCAGTGAGTCACCTTCCGCCCACAGGGCTGCCGCGGTCGTCTTGCCGTACCCGGCTGGCGCACGCACGACGACGACCGCGGGGCGCGCTCCGCTCCGCTGATCGAACAGCTCAGGTCGCGCGATCACGTTGGGCCCTGGCGTCGGCGGGCGGAACTTCGTGGCCGGGAACATCGCCTCATATTCTCGCTCAGAGAATCACCCAGGTGAATTACGCGACACCGCCCCGCGACGGCTGCTCGAGGAACCTCTCGATCCAATACCTTCGAACCATGACATCCCTGCAGCCGGCACCGGTCCTCCGCGTTCGACCTCGCGTCTGGATCGGCCTCGTGATCTGGGCCGCATATGCCGTGCTCGTCTTCATCGTGCAACAGCTGAGCGGCATTCCGTACACCGACTTCGGCCGCGATGCCGGCACGCTCTTCCTCGGCGCGGGAATCTCGCTCATCATCGGTGCGGTACTGCTCGCGATCACGACGAGCCTGCTCGGATGGTGGCATCCCGCCCTGTTCGATCGCAAGCACAGCGCGCGCTGGCCGATCTTCGTGCCCGCGATCATGGCGGTCGCCCTCGTCATGAACCTCGCGAGCACCGACTGGGGCTCTTACGACCTCGGCTTCTTCGCCGCGTCCGTCGTGCTCCTGCTCGTCGGCTTCACCGAGGAGATGGCGACCCGCGGCCTGCTGCTCGTCGGCCTCCGGAGCCGTCTCGCCGAGGGTTGGGTGTGGTTCATCAGCTCGGCCGCGTTCGCGCTGATGCACTTCACGAACGCGCTCTCGGGCCAAGATCTCGGGCTCACGACGACGCAGGTGGGCATGGCGTTCCTCGGCGGCACGGTGTTCTACATCCTGCGCCGCACGACGGGCACGCTCATCTGGGCGATGGTGCTGCACGGCCTGTGGGACTTCTCGACCTTCGCGGTCGGTCACGGCACCGCTGGCCCGCTCGCCGCCCTCGGCGGCACCGTCGACCTCGTCGCCGGCGTGCTCGGCCTCATCGTCGTCGCCTTCGTGATCCGCGGCGCCGACGAGCGCATCGAGTCGCCGCGCGCGGCTGCGAGCCTCGCATGACCGCCGCGGAGACCACCTGGACCCCGTGGAGGCGGTTCTGGGAGCGCGGCGGCTGGTGGCGGTCGCTGCTCGCCGTCGTCGCGTACTACACGCTTTACCAGGGCGGCTCGTTCCTCTTCGGCCCGCTGCTGGCCGGCATCGACGACCCGGCGATGGCCGTCTTCGTCGGCACCGCGCTGCCGATCGCGCTCGGCGGCGTCATCCTCGTCGTGTTCGCCGTCTCGCTGGGGTGGCTGCGCGAGCTGTTCGGTCCGCAGCCGATCCGCGGGCGAGGCTGGATGTGGATCGCGGTCGGGGTCGTGCTGCTCTTCAACGTGCTGCGGTTCGCGACCGTCGACTACGCCGAGGCCGGCGCCGCCATGGTGATTACGTGGCTGGTCGCGGGCCTGTTCATCGGTTTCGCCGAGGAGACGCTGACGCGGGGCTTCGTGGTGAACCTCATGCGCAGGCACGGCTATCGCGAGATCTCGGTCGCGGTCGTCTCGGCGGCGCTCTTCGCCGCGCTGCACGCGGGCAACCTGCTGTCGGGCCAGTCGCCCTTCGCGACCCTGCTGCAGCTCGTCTACACGTTCGCGTTCGGGCTGTGCATGTACCTCGCCCTGCGCGTGACGGGCCACCTGATCTGGCCGATCCTGCTGCACGCCTCGACCGACCCGTCGATCTTCCTGCAGACCGCCTACCCGGCCGAGGGCGCACTGACCGGCATCGCCGGCCTGGGCAACGTCGGCGTGATCATCACCGGCCTCGTGCTGCTGATCTTCATCCGGGGCAGGGTCGGCGAGAACGCGGCCGGCCCGGGACTCGTCGAGCCGGGCGCCGCCGTTCCCCGCTGAGCCGCATCGGGCAGCCGCACCGCTCCGCCCGCGGCATCCCGCACCACCGAACAGCCCCCGGGCCGACCAGGCCCGGGGGCTGTTCCCATCCCGCACGCCGGCCCCCGCCGACGGCGAGGCCTTCACGCCGTCGCGAGCGCCTCCGTCGGCGAGAGCCGGGACGCCCGGATGGCCGGGTAGAGCCCCGCGACCACGCCGACGACGACGGTCGCGAGCAACCCGCCGACCGAGGCCCAGATCGGCACGAGCGTCGGCCAGCCCTGCAGCAGCGAGTACACGGTCGTCGCGACGACGCCGACGATCACCCCGGCCGCCCCGCCGACGAGCGCGAGCAGCAGCGACTCGGTGAGGAACTGCGCGCGGATGTGCCCGCGCGTCGCACCGAGCGATCGGCGCAGGCCGATCTCTCCGCGGCGTTCGAGCACCGAGATCACCATCGTGTTCGCGACGCCGACGCCGCCGACGAGCAGGGCCACCGCCCCGAGCCCGACGAGCAGCCCCGTGAACGCCTGGTCGGCCGCCGCCCGCGCCACGAGCGCATCGGAGGGGCGCGAGACCTGCACCTCGTTGGGACTCGTCGGGTTCGCGGTCGCGGCGAGCACGTCGCGCACGGCGTCGACGGCGTCCTCGTCGGTGCGCACCGTGACGGCCGTCGGGTGCCCGTCGAAGTCGAGCAGCGCCTCGGCGACCGGCCAGCCGATGAGCGCCGCGGTGTCGAGCTTGGTCGCGAGCGGCACGGGCGCGAGGATTCCCGCGACCGTGAACCACTCGCCGCCGATGAGCACCCGCACGTCGGCGCCGGCCCGGTCGATGCCGAGCAACTCGGCGGCGGCCGACCCGAGCACGACGACCGGATAGCGCTCGGTCGCGGCGTTGAGCCAGTCGCCGTCGGCCAGTTCGGCGCCGACGGTCTCGGGCATGTCGAGGTCGACGGCGTAGGTGGCGATGCCGCCCGACTCGTTCGGGTCGATGAACTCGTTGCGGTACACCTTCGCCTCGACGGTTCCGAGCGCCGAGACGTCGGTCACCGGTCCGATGCGCTCGATCATCGCGGGCGCCTCGTCGGGCAGCGTGGCGGCCTCGCCGAAGAGGTCGTTGCCCGGCGCCACGGCCAGGAGGTTGGTGCCGAGCCGGTCGAGCTGCCGCTCGAGCTCGGCGCGGCTCGAGCTCGAGATGCCGACGACCGCGATCATCGCGGCGATGCCGATCGCGATGCCGAGGGCCGACAGCACGACCCGCAGGGGCCGTGCCCGCAGCCCCGCGCCGCCGACGCGGAGCACGTCGCCCGCGCGCAGGCGCGCGGGTGCGGGCAGCTCCGCGGGTGACCGCGGTTCCGCGGGTGCGGGCGGCACCTTCCGGCCGGATGCCTCGGGCGCACGCCGGCTCACGGCTGCACCTCCCCGTCGCGCAGGGCGATGCGTCGCCGCGCCCGGGCCGCGATGTCGTGGTCGTGCGTGATCACGACGACGGTCGTGCCCTCGCGGTTGAGTCCGTCGAGCAGGCCCATCACCTCGCCGCCGGAGGCCGAGTCGAGATTGCCCGTCGGCTCGTCGGCGAGCACGATGCCAGGGCGCCCCGCGATCGCACGGGCCACCGCCACGCGCTGGCGCTCACCGCCCGACAGCTCGTGCGGACGATGGCGCAGCCGGTGCCCGAGGCCGACGCGTTCGAGCGCCTCCCCAGCCAGCTCACGCCGCTTCGCGGTGCCGACGCCCTGGTAGAGCAGGCCCTCTGCGACGTTGTCGATCGCGGGCACGCCGGCCGCCAGGTGGAACTGCTGGAAGACGAACCCGATGCGGTGCGCCCGCAGGCCCGACAGCTGCCGGTCGGTGAGCTGCGCGGTGTCGTGGCCGTCGACCCGCACGACGCCCTCGGTCGGGCGGTCGAGCGTGCCGATGAGTTGCAGCAGGGTCGACTTGCCCGACCCCGAGGGCCCGACGATCGCCGTGAACTCGCCCGCGTCGATCGAGAGGCTCGCGCCACGGAGCGCGGTGACGCCGTCGTACGACTTGCCGACGGCCTCGAGCTCGACGATCGCGCTCACGACGCGACCACCACCGTGTCGCCCTCGGCGATGCCGGCGCCGGCGACCTCGACCCGCCCGTCGGCGAACAGCCCCGTCTCGACGCCGACGAGCTCGGTGCCGTCGCCGCGCACGACCTCGACGGCGTAGCCGCCCTCGGCGAGCGCGAGCAGCGCCGTCACGGGCACGCTGAGCACGCCCTCGCGGGTCTCGGCGGTGAAGGCCACCTCGGCGGTAGACCCGCCGGCCGCACCGACGGCGGCCGGGTCGTCGGGGGTCGCGGTGACCCGGAGCACGGTCGTGTCGCCGTTGCCCATGGGCGGGTCCTCACCGGGGATCACGACGGTCTCGACCGAGGTGACCGTGGCGGGGAACGTCGTTCCGTCGGGCAGCGCGACCTCGACGACCGCGCCGACGACTGCGTACGCGGCATCCGTCTCGTCGAGGTCGACCTGCACGACGCGGTCGGTGCTCGCGGTCGTGAGCACCTCGCCTGCGGCCGCGTCGCCGACGTCGGCCGCGACCGAGGTCACCTGCACCGATCCGCCCGCGTAGTGGATTCGCGACGGCTCGACCGTGCCGGTCTCGTCGACGCCGAGCGCCTCCTGCCAGTCCTCGACCGCGTCGGCGGTGGCCCACGTGTAGTCGTCGTCGACGTCGAAGCCCGTGTAGCCGAGCGCGGCGAGGTTCTCCTCGAACTGGCGCACGTCGGCGCCCGAGGTTCCCGGCGCGAGCACCCGGTAGGCGGGCATCGCCCCGACGAGCAGCACGACGGGTGCGTCGTCGACCCGGTAGAGCTGACCGCCGCGCTCGACGACGGCGCCGGCCGCGGGCAGCCACGTGAGGGTGCCGCCGTCGGCGCGCAGCACGGTCTCGCCCGCGTTCGCGAGCTCGCCCGATTCCGTCGTCGTCGCGATGAGGTCGCCCCGCGTGACCTCGCCCGTCTCGGGGGCGGCCGGCGCGGGCGTCGCGGCGGCCGGGGCGAACCCGAACCCGCTCGCGGCCGCCGCGGTCACTCCCACGCCCGCCACGGCGAGCAGGCCGAGCCCGATCCAGCCGAGTCGTGCCCGCGTGCTCACGACTCGCCGCCTTCGCTCGTCGCCGGCCCGCCGTCTTCGCCCTTGGGCTTCGGCATCGACTCGCCGCACTTCTCCTGGGCTTCGCGGAACTCGTCGCTCTCGGGGTCGAAACCCATGTCCGAGTCGATCCGGAGGCCGCCGTCGGCGCTCGGGTCGGGGAATCCCTCGATGCCCTCGTCCCGCATGCACTCGGAGAACTCGCGCATCTGGGCGAGCTGCTCGGCGTTCGGCTTCGGCATCTCGCCGCCGTTCGGCATGAACTCCTTGCAGGCCTCCATCGCCGCGTCGACCTCGTCGGGATCGGATCCCTCGGGGATCGCGATCGCGAACCCGCCGTCCTCGGTGTCGGGGTCGGGCATGTCGATGCCGTGCTCGCGCATGCACTCGGCGAACGCCACCTGGTCGCCGTCGCCCCCGCCGCCGCCGTCACCATCGTCGCCGCCCGGTGGCGACGACTGCTGCGCCTGCGGGTCGCCGTCGAGCGAGGCGACCCCCGACGCCGCGGGTGTGCAGCCGGCCAGTGCCAGCGCGGCCGCGAGGGCGATGACGACCGAGAGGGATGCCTCCCGCCGATGTGTGCGGAACATGTCGAGTCCTTTCGTGTGGGCGTGTCAGCGGTCGCTGTGCACGCAGGCCGCCTGGGCGGCGAGGTAGTCGGGGGCGGTCGGATCGATCGGGCTCCCGGGCGGGATGTCGATGACGCCGTCGGGACGCGGATCTGGGTAGTCGTCGACCCCGTGCTCGCGCATGCACTCGGCGAGCTCCCGCAGCCGTGCGAGCTGCTCGGGGTCGTGCTCGGGCGGGACGCCGGCGCCCGGCATGAAGCGGGCGCAGGCGGCGAGCGCCTCGTCGACCTCCTCGATGGGCACGCCCTCGGGGTACCGGTACGTGAACGAATGTCCGTCCTGCGTCGGCATCGGGATCGGCACCCCCTGCTCGGCCATGCACTCGCTGAGGCCGCGGGGGTCGCCGTCGAGATCGAGCGCCGGTTCGGTCGTCGACGCGAGGCCGGCGATGCCCGGGGCATCCGGGTCGTCGAGCGACGCGACCGACGGCGGCGCGTCGGCCGTGCACCCGGCGAGCAGGAGTGCCGCGGTGACGACGAGCACGCCGAGCATCGGGGTCGCGAGCCGGCTGGGGCGAGGCATCCGAGGTCCTTCCGTCGAGCGGGGCCGCCGCGGCCCCGGGTCTGCCCAGCACACCCCAGCCGCCGTTTCCCGGTCGTGACCGTGCGCGCTAACGCCCCGGTAACGCACCGACCGGCGACAATGGGCAGATGCGCATCCTGGTCGCGGAGGACGAGCCGCTGCTCGCCGGTGCCGTCGCCGAGTGGCTGCGGAACGCGGCGCACGCGGTCGACGTGGTCGGCGACGGCGGCAGCGCGCTCGAACGGGTCGACGTCAACGACTACGACCTCGTCGTGCTCGACCGCGACCTGCCCGTCGTGCACGGCGACGACGTGTGCCGCCACATCGCCGCCGCCGAGATGCCGACGCGCGTGCTCATGCTCACCGCGGCCGGCACGGTCGACGACCGGGTGGCGGGCCTCGCGATGGGCGCCGACGACTACCTGCCGAAGCCGTTCGCGTTCGCCGAGCTCGGCGCGCGCGTCGAGGCGCTCGGCCGGCGTTCTCGGCCCGCCGCGCCGCCCGTGCTCGAGCGCGCCGGCGTGCGGGTCGACACCCACCACCGCGAGGTCGTGTGCCACGGCCGGTACGTGCCGCTGTCGAAGAAGGAGTTCGCGGTGCTCGTCGAGCTGCTGCGCGCCGACGGCGCATACGTGTCCGCCGAGCAGCTGCTCGAGAAGGCGTGGGACGAGAACATCGACCCGTTCACGGGAGTCGTGCGCATCACCATCCTGAAGCTGCGCCGCAAGCTCGGCGATGCCTCGATCATCGAGACCGAGGCCGGCGTGGGGTATCGCATCCGATGAGACGGTTCCGGCTCACCCTGCGCGCCCGGCTGACGGTCGTCTACGGCCTGCTGTTCCTCGTCGCGGGCCTCGTGATGCTCGTGCTCACCTGGGCGCTCGTGCAGCAACGGCTCATCGGCGACGCGTCGATCGTGAGCAGCTCCTACTGCTGCACCGCACCGGGCGAGGAGGCGCCCTCGTTCGACCCGGCCGCGCCGACGCCGCCCGGCGGCGCCGAGCAGAACTACCTGTACACGGTGAAGATCGTGGGCGCGGCGCGCGACGAGGCGCTCGGCGCCCTCATCACCCAGGGCGCGATCGCGGTCGTCGTGGTCGGCGCGATCGCGGCATGGATGGGCTGGCTCGTCGCCGGGCGCATGCTGCGCCCGCTCTCGACGATCACCGAGACCGCGCGCCGCATCGCCGACGCGCCCGACGCCGACCGCCGCATGCACGAGCGCATCAACCTCACGGGTCCGCGCGACGAGGTCACCGAGCTCGCCGAGACGTTCGACGGCATGCTCGCGCGCCTCGACACCGCGTTCGACGCGCAGCGGAGGTTCATCGCGAACGCCTCGCACGAGCTGCGCACGCCGCTGACCCTCAATCGGGCCCTCATCGAGGTCGCCGCCGAGCGGCCCGACGCCTCGCCCGACCTGAAGCTCCTCGGCGAGACCCTGCTCGAGGTGAACGCGCGGCACGAACGGCTCATCGACGGGCTGCTGCTGCTCGCCCGCTCCGAGCGCGAGCTCGGCGAACGGCGGTTCGTCGATCTCGCCGACGTCGCCGAGCACGTGGTCGACGAGGCGCGGGCTCGCACGACGGGCGACCCCGCCGCCCCGCCGGTCGAGCTCATCGCCGACGAGGCCCCGACGGCGGGCGACCCGGTGCTGCTCGAGCAGCTCGTGCGCAACCTCGTCGACAACGCGGTGCGGCACAACCTCGCCGCCGACGGGTGGGTGCGGGTGACGACGCGCACGGATGCCTCGGGCAGGGCCCTGCTCGAGGTGACGAACACCGGCCGGCCGATCGCCCCGTACGAGCTCGACCGCCTGGTCGAGCCCTTCCGCCGGCTCGACGGCGAGCGCACGGGCAACGGCTCGGGCGCCGGGCTCGGCCTCTCGATCGTGCGGGCGATCGTCGAGGCCCACGACGGCGAACTCGCCCTCGTGACCCGGCCGGGCGGCGGGCTCGTCGTGACCGTGCGCCTTCCCGGCGAGTCGTACGCCACCACGGGCTAGTTCTGGGATCCCAGACGCCCGCCCCGCGGCATCCGTTGTCGCAGTGCCGCACGTGCGCGACCATCGAATCATGACCGACGCAACGACCACCACGCGCACCGTCCGCGCGCCTCGCGGCACCGAGCTCTCCGCGAAGAGCTGGCAGACCGAGGCGCCGCTGCGCATGCTCATGAACAACCTCGACCCCGAGGTCGCCGAACACCCCGAGGACCTCGTCGTCTACGGCGGCACGGGCAAGGCCGCCCGCAACTGGGAGGCGTTCGACGCCATCACGAAGACGCTCGAGCGCCTCGAGGCCGACGAGACCCTGCTCGTGCAGTCGGGCAAGCCCGTCGGCGTCTTCCGCACCAACGTGTGGGCCCCCCGCGTGCTCATCGCGAACTCGAACCTCGTCGGCGACTGGGCGACGTGGCCCGAGTTCCGCCGCCTCGAGGCCGAGGGCCTCACGATGTACGGCCAGATGACCGCAGGCTCGTGGATCTACATCGGCTCGCAGGGCATCCTGCAGGGCACCTACGAGACCTTCGCGGCCGTGGGCGAGAAGCTCAAGCGCGAGGGGCGCGGCAGCGCGCTCGGCGGTGCGGCGGCTCGCGACGGCGAGGGTCCCCTCGCCGGCACGCTGACCCTCACCGGCGGCTGCGGCGGCATGGGCGGTGCCCAGCCCCTCGCCGTCACCCTCAACGACGGCGCCTGCCTCATCGTCGACGTCGACGAGACGCGCCTGCGCCGCCGCGCCGGCAAGCGCTACCTCGACGAGGTCGAGACCGACCTCGACACCGCGATCGCCAAGGTGCTGAAGGCCAAGGAGGAGCGCCGCGGCTGGTCGGTCGGCTACGTCGGCAACGCCGCCGAGGTCTTCCCCGAGATCCTGCGCCGCCACCGCGCGGGCGAGCTGACCGTCGACGTCGTCACCGACCAGACGAGCGCGCACGACCCGCTCGCCTACCTGCCCGAGGGCATCTCGGTCGCCGACTGGAAGCAGGCCGCGCAGGACGACCCCGAGGGCTTCACCCGCAAGGCGCAGACGTCGATGGCGCACCACGTGCAGGCCATGGTCGAGTTCCAGGACGCCGGCGCCGAGGTCTTCGACTACGGCAACTCGATCCGCGACGAGGCGCGCAAGGGCGGCTACGACCGCGCGTTCGAGTTCCCGGGCTTCGTGCCGGCGTACATCCGTCCCCTGTTCTGCGAGGGCCTCGGGCCGTTCCGCTGGGTCGCGCTCTCGGGCGACCCCGAGGACATCCGCGTCACCGACGAGGCGATCAAGGAGCTGTTCCCCGAGAACGCGCACCTGCACAAGTGGCTCGACGCCGCCGCCGAGCGCGTGGAGTTCGAGGGCCTGCCCGCCCGCATCTGCTGGCTCGGCTACGGCGAGCGCCACAAGGCCGGCCTGCTCTTCAACCGGCTCGTCGCCGAAGGCAAGGTGAAGGCGCCGATCGTGATCGGCCGCGACCACCTCGACTCGGGCTCGGTCGCCTCGCCGTACCGCGAGACCGAGGCCATGAAGGACGGCTCCGACGCGATCGCCGACTGGCCCCTCCTCAACGCCCTCACCGCCGCGTCGTCGGGCGCGACCTGGGTGTCGATCCACCACGGCGGCGGCGTCGGCATCGGCCGCTCGATCCACGCGGGCCAGGTCTCCGTCGCCGACGGCACCGAGCTCGCCGCGGCGAAGCTCACGGCGCTGCTCACGAACGACCCCGGCATGGGCGTGATCCGTCACGTCGACGCCGGCTACGAGCGGGCGATCGAGGTCGCGCGCGAGCGCGGCGTCGACGTGCCGATGCTCGAGGGCTGAGCGGCTCCTCCTCCGCTCCCCTCCTCCGTCGAGTGGGCGATCCCAGCGCATCGCACCGCGATCGCGCCGCCGAGATCGCCCGCTCGATTGAGAGACTCGAACTCAGCACGACGATCGAAAGGCGACCAGGATGCCTCGGGCCACGCTCATCACGAACATCGGCGAGCTCGTCACCAATGACGAGCAGCCCGGCCGCGAGGGCGGCCCCCTCGGCATCGTGCGCGACGCCGCAGTGCTCGTCGAGCACGGCGAAGTGACCTGGGTCGGCGCCGCCGCCGATGCATCCGCCCACACGCCCGAGTCGGGCGTCGAGCTCGTCGACGCGGGCGGGCGCGCCGTCATCCCAGGCTTCGTCGACAGCCACACGCACCTCGTGTTCGGCGGCGACCGCGCCGAGGAGTTCGCCGCCCGCATGGCCGGGCGCCGTTACGAGGCGGGCGGCATCAGGTCGACCGTCGCCGCCACCCGCGCCGCGACCGACGACGAGCTGCGCGCCCGGCTCACGGGCTTCGTCGCCGAGCTGCACGCGCAGGGCACGACGACGTTCGAGGTGAAGTCGGGCTACGGGCTCAGCGTCGCCGACGAGGAGCGCCTCGTACGCCTCGCCCGCGAGGTCACCTCAGAAGTCACCTTCCTCGGTGCGCACGTCGTGCCGTTCGAGTTCCGCGAGGACCCGCGCTTCGACGGCGACCCCGTCGCGGCGGGCGATGCCTACGTCGACGTCGTCATCGGCGAGATGCTCGACGCGTGCGCGCCGCACTCGCGCTGGATCGACGCCTTCTGCGAGCGGGGCGCGTTCTCGCCCGAACAGTCGCGCCGGGTGCTCGAGGCCGGACGCGACGCCGGGCTCGGCATCCGCGTGCACGGCAACCAGCTCGGCGAGGGCGGCGGCGTCCGCCTCGCGGTCGAGCTCGGCGCCGCCTCGGTCGACCACTGCACCTTCCTGAGCGACGAGGATGTCGCGGCGCTTGCCTCGTCCGACACCGTCGCGACGCTCCTGCCGGGCGTCGAGTTCTCGACCCGGCAGCCGTACCCCGATGCGCGCAGGCTCATCGAGGCCGGGGTGACGGTGGCGCTCGCGAGCGACTGCAACCCGGGGTCGTGCTTCACGAGCTCGATGCCGTTCTGCATCGCGGTCGCAGTGCGTGACATGAACATGACCCCTGCCGAGGCGCTCTGGGCCTCGACGGCCGCCGGTGCGAAGGCGTTGCGCCGTTCCGACGTCGGCGCGCTCCGCCCAGGCATGCGCGCCGACCTCGTCGAGCTCGACGCCCCCAGCTACCTGCACCTCGCATACCGCCCCGGCGTGCCCATCGTGCGCCGTGTCTGGGCCGCCGGCGCACCGATGGCCTGAGCCGCGCCGGCGGGCCCGGCGCGTCGGCGCGAGTCATCCCGGCCGTCGACCGCTCGCCGGATCGCGCGGGCACCCCGATGTCAGCGGAGCTGGCCCTTGGGCGTGTCGACCGCTGCCAGGTCGCCCGTGCCCTCGATGAGCTCGGCCCATGAGTCGACGTCGACCAGGCACTCGACGACCGCGCACGTCGGCAGCTCGACCCACTCGCCGGTGAGCTCGCCGACGGCGTCGCTCATGCCCGGATTGTGTCCGACGAGCATCGCCGTGCCGATGGCGTCGTCGAGCCCCGAGGCGATGTTCAGAATGCGGGACGCCGTCGCCCCGTAGAGCCGGTCGTCCTCGACGACGTGGTCGTCGCCGATGCCGAGGGTCCGTGCGAGGAGCCGAGCGGTGCTGCGAGCGCGCACGGCGGTGCTCGTCACGATGCGGTCGGGGTTCACGCCCCGCTCGGCGAGGCGGTGCCCCATCGCCGGGGCGTCGCGCAGGCCGCGTTCGTTGAGCGGACGGTCGTGGTCCTCGAGCAACGGGTCTCCCCAGTCCGACTTGGCATGTCGCACGAGGTAGAGCGTCTTCATGCGTCGTCCCTTCCTGCCGTGGTGATCTCGATCGCGCCGGTGCCGGTGAAGTTGACGAAGCGGCGGCCGTCGCCCTCGACGAGGCTGAGCAGCACGGCGCCGCAGCCTCGGCAGCGGGCGACGCTGCCCGCGCCGCTGCGGTAGACGAGGGCGGTCGCGAGCTCGGCGACGGCCCCGCAGCCGTTGCAGCGCGCCCGCGCCGTCGTCGGGTCGAACGCGAACACCTCGGCGAGCGGGCCCGCGAGCAGATTGCCGTCGAAGTGCTGCATCAGGTTCCTCCGTAACGCTCGGTGCGGATGGCCGCCTGGTCGTGGCCGAGCTCGATCAACCACGCGGCGACGCGCTCGACGAACCCGGTCGACCCGCACACGTAGACGATCGGCGCGGCATCGGCCCCGATCACCGCGGCCGCCAGGCGCTCGCGCGTGATCCGGCCGACGGGGCCGCCCGAGCCGTCGGGGGCGCTCCGCGTGTAGACGAACTCGACCTCGAGCGGCGCCGGCCCGCGCCGCGCCGCCTCGAGCTCGGCGGCGAAGAAGACGTCGTCGGGCGTGCGCACCGAGTAGAGCAGGCGGAACGGCGTGGCATCGCCCGCGTCGGCATGCGCGCGGGCGATGGCGACGAGCGGGACGACGCCCGAACCGCCCGCGATGAGCTGCACGGGTCGCCCGACCGCGCCGGAGGCCGGGGGCCGCCAGACGAAGAACGCACCGAGCGGGCCGTGCACCTCGAGCCGGTCGCCGGCGCGCAGTTCGTCGACGAGGAACGGAGAGACCTCGCCGTCGGGCAGCCGATCCACCGCGAGCACCACCCGCTCGCCGTCGCCCGACGAGGCGATCGAGTACGAGCGGGTCGCGGTGTACCCGTCGGGGGCGGTGAGGCGCACGTCGAGGTGCTGGCCGGCGAGGTTGCCCGGCCAGCCCACGACGTCGAGCGAGATGCGCGCGGCCGTGGGCGTCTCGCGCCGCGTCTCGGCGACCTCGGCGACGTGCCACGCGGTGCGGGGCGCCGCCTGGAGCTGCTGCACCTCGCTCACCAGTAGCGCTCCTCCTTCCACGGGTCGCCGTGGAGGTGGTAGCCGTTCTGCTCCCAGAATCCGGGGTCGTCGGTGGGCATGAGCTCGAGCCCGCGCACCCATTTCGCGCTCTTCCAGAAGTACAGGTGCGGCACGAGCAGCCGGGCCGGGCCGCCGTGCTCGGGGTCCAACGGCTCGCCGTCGAACTCGAAGGCCACCCAGGCCCTGCCGCCGAGCAGCTCCTCGAGGGGCACGTTCGTCGTGTAGCCGCCGTAGCTGTGCGCCATCACGTAGTCGTACTCGGTCTCGACCTCGGCGAACAGGGTGTCGAGCGAGACACCGCGCCAGCTCGTGCCGAGCTTCGACCAGTGCGTGACGCAATGGATGTCGGTCGTGACATCCTCGATCTCGAGCTGCATGAACTCGTCCCAGCTCCACCGCCGGCCGCCGTGTTCGGTGCGGATCGTGAACTCCCAGTCGGCGGTGTCGACCTCGGGTGTCGGCCCGGCCGACAGCACCGGGAAGTCGTGCACGAGCGTCTGCCCCGGCGGCAGCCGATCGTCGCGCTCTCGGCTGCGGCCGGTGAAGCCCCGGGTGATGAACGACATCGCGACTCCCTTCGAGGGGAACCGCCGCCCGCGCGGCGGTCGAGTACAGGCTCAGCCTGTCACTCCTCGGCGCGACGCGCTACGGCCGGATGTCGGGCGACGCCTGCCCGCTCAGCGCGAGGCCACGCCGGCGAGGAACTCGAGCACGCAGAGCGCCGTGAGCCGCACCGTGCGGCCGTCGGGTGCGTCGGCGCTCGCGTCGACCTCGGCGAGGTCGGCGCTGACGACGCGGGCATCGCCGCCCGCGGCGCGCACGAGGGCGCGCAGCTCCCACGCGGCGAGTCCGCCGGGCATCGACGCGGGGCATCCGGGCACGACCGAGCGGTCGCAGGCGTCGACGTCGATGTCGAGGTGCACCGGGCCGCCCGCGGCGCCGGCGATCTCGAGCGCCTCGGCCATGACATCGGCGGGCCGGCGGCCGTGCAGTTCGTCGCGGTGGACGACGGTGATGCCGAGCTCGGCGGCGCGGCGTGCGTACACGGCGGAGTTCGCGAAGTCGGCGATGCCGATCTGCACGATGCGTCGCGGATCGAGGCCCGCCTCGACGAGGCGGCGCACGGGCGACCCGTTCGAGACGCCGTCGCGCAGGTCGTAGTGCGCATCGATCGTGATGAGGCCGGCGGTGTCGAGCCGGTCGCCGTAGGCGCCGAGCGCGGTCGCGACCGTCACCGAGTTGTCGCCGCCGAGCGCCATGACGGTCTCGGCGCGCTCGAGCAGTTCGGCGACCCGGGCGCGCGTGCGCGTCTCCCCCTCGGGGCCGTCGGGCTCGACGATGTCGCCGGCGTCGACGACGGCCTGCTCACCGAGGTCGACGGCGTCGCGGCCCTCCTGCCGGCTCGGCACGAGCGCCGGGCTGTATCGGCGCAGCGCCTGGCGAACGGCGGCGGGGGTCGTGTGCGCGTCGGTCGGCGAGAGCGAGGTGCGCCACGCCGGCACGCCGAGCAGGGCGAGGCGAGCGGATGCCTCGGGCGCGAGCGACTCGGGCGCGGGCCAGTCTCCCGCGCGGGGCCAGAGGGGATCGTTCGAGAGTGCGACGTCGGCCATGCCCCCACGCTACGAGTCGGCCGCGTCCGCGCCCAGCCCTCGCGCGGTCACGCCGTCTGTCATCCCAGACGGCCCGGCCGCAGGGCGGGAGGCCCGACCCGTCGGGAAGACGCGCACGCCGGCGGGGCGATGCGCCCCTCGAGCCCCGTCGTCGAGCGCCCGTCGCTCCCAGCCTCGAGACGGGACGAGCGGCGCGGCGCACCCGTACTCGAGTGCGCCCCGCCGGTTCACTCCTCGACGAGCCGATCCGCTCGCTCGGCACGCAGCACCGCGACGAGCTCGCGCTCGCGTGCGGCGCTGAGTCCGGCACCGCGCGACCGATCCAGTCCCTGTTCGCGCTCCCATGCGAGCAGGTCGGCGAGCGTCTCCTCGACCGGGCGCAGCTCGAGGCCCTCGGCACGGGCCGCGGCGTTCGAACGATCCTGGAACGACGCCCACGTCGGAGCGATGATCCAGAGCGGCAGCGACTCCTCGCCCGACCACTCGGCGACGCCCTGCCGCTCGAGCCACGCGCTGGGTGCGGACAGCACCTCGCCGCGGTGACCGCCGACCGACCGCGACGCGTCGAGGAACGCACCGAACGTCGAGCGATCGCCGACCGCGTTGAACGCACCGGTCAGCCCGCGCTCGACGGAGTCGATCGTCCAGCCGACGAGGTCGCGCACGTCGATGAACTGCGCCGAGGCATCCATGATGTCGGGCACGAGCATCGGCTCGTCGTCGCGCGCCGAGCGCGCGACCCAGTAACCGGTGCGGCCCGAGGCGTCGCCCGGGCCGCCGATGAGGCCGGGCCGGATGACGAGCAGCCGGTCGCCGAGCGCCTCACGGTAGGCCGATTCGATCGCCGACTTCGCCTCGCCGTAGGTCTCGGGCGTCGACTCGTCGGGTTCGAGGGGCGGCATGAGCTCAGCCGTCTCGTCGGCACCCGGTTCGTCGTGGTGCGCGTACACGTTGCCCGATGAGATGAACGTCCAGTGCCGTGCCCGCTGGGCGAGCGCCGCGGCGGCGCGACGCGCGAATCCCGGCTGTCGCGTGACGTCGATCACGGCGTCCCACTCGGCGTCGCCGAGCGCGTCGTAGGCGTCGGCCCGCGACCGGTCGCCGACGACGAGCCGTGCTCCGGGTGCGACCTCGCCCGCCTCGCCGCGCGCGAGGCAGGTCACCTCGTGTCCGCGCCGGAGCGCATCGCGGGCGAGCTCACGACCGAGCCATTGGGTTCCACCGAGGATCAGGATCTGCATCTCGCCATCACAGCAGACCTTCCCGGAACGGCGCCATCGTGTTCGCCGAGCGCTGATGCACTCCGATGCGGAATAGTGGGAATCGGGTTGCGGTTCCCTCTTGCAGATACCCCCTAGGGGTATTAATCTGAGGGAACGACCACAGGAGGACGCGATGGGCGCCGGCCAGAACGAGACGCACACCGAGCACGACGCGCACGAGGGCCACGCCGGCCATCACCACGCGCAGCACGCGGGCCACGCCGAGGGCGCCGCGGCCGTGACCCACGACCCGCACGCCGGGCACGAGGGCCACGCCGGGCACGACCCGCACTCAGGCCACTCAGGCCACGCCGGGCACGAGGGCCGCGCAGGGCACGACCCGCACGCCGGCCACGACATGCACGCCGGCCACGGCACGAGCACCGCGACCGAGGCCCCCCACGCCGCGCACGCCGGTCACGGCGACGCCCACGCGGGCCACGACATGCACGCCGGCCACGCCGGGCACGACATGTCCGGCCACGGCGGCCACGGCGATCACGTCGGCCAGTTCCGCCGCCTGTTCTGGATCATGCTCGTCATCGCGATCCCCACGATCGCGTTCAGCCCGATGTTCGCCTCGATCCTCGGCTACTCGCTGCCCGACAACGCGATCGTCCCGTGGATCTCCCCGGTGCTCGGCACCGTCATGTACTTCTGGGGCGGCAAGCCGTTCCTCACCGGCGCCTGGTCGGAGCTCAAGGCCCGCAAGCCCGGCATGATGCTGCTCATCGGCCTCGCGATCACGGTCGCCTACTTCGCGAGCCTCGCGGCGAGCCTCATGCTCGTCAGCCATCACCTCGACTTCTGGTGGGAGCTCGCGCTCCTCATCGTGATCATGCTGCTCGGCCACTGGATCGAGATGCGCTCGATCATGCAGGCCTCGAGCGCACTCGACGCCCTCGCCGCACTCCTGCCCGATGAGGCCGAGCGGGTGGTCGAGCCTTCGACGGGCTCGGCGGGCACGGAGACCGAGACGGTCGCCCCGAGCGAGCTGGGCGTCGGCGACCTCGTGATCGTGCGCCCCGGCGGGCGCGTGCCGGCCGACGGCGAGGTGGTCGACGGCACCGCGGCGATCGACGAGTCGATGATCACGGGCGAGTCGGCCACGGTCAGCCGCGGCCCCGGCGACCACGTCGTCGCAGGCACCGTCGCGACCGACACCGCGATCCGCGTGCGGGTCGGCGCGGTCGGCGACGACACCGCGCTCGCTGGGATCCAGCGCCTCGTCGCGCAGGCGCAGGCCTCGAGCTCGCACGCGCAGCGCCTCGCCGACCGCGCCGCGGGCTGGCTGTTCTGGTTCGCGCTGGGCGCCGCCGTCATCACGGCGATCGCCTGGACGCTGCTCGGCGACCCCGACGACGCCGTCGTCCGCACCATCACGGTGCTCGTGATCGCGTGCCCCCACGCCCTCGGCCTCGCCATCCCGCTCGTCGTGCAGATCGCGACCGAGCGCGCGGCCCGCGGCGGCGTGCTCGTGACCGACCGCCTCGCCCTCGAGACGATGCGCACGGTCGGCGCGGTGCTCTTCGACAAGACGGGCACCCTCACGAAGGGCGAGCCGGCCGTCACGGATGCCGCGGCGGCCCCCGGCTTCGACCTCGACGCCGTGCTCGCCGATGCCGCCTCCGCCGAGATGGACTCCGAGCACCCGCTCGCGAAGGCGATCGTCGCCGACGCGTTCCACCGCGGCCTGGCCGTGTACGGCGCGACCGAGTTCGAGGCATCGGCCGCCATCGGAGTGCGCGCGAAGGTCGGCGACCGCGTCGTGCAGGTGGGCGGCCCCGGGCTGCTCCGGCGCGAGGGCCTCGACGTGCTCGAGGCATCCGTGCCCTGGGCCGAGGCCGGCGCGACCGTGCTGCACGTCGTGATCGACGGCGTCGTCGCGGGTGCGATCGCCCTCGCCGACGAGATCCGTCCCGAGTCGCGCGAGGCGGTCGACGCGCTGCACGCGCTCGGTGTGCAGGTCGTCATGATCACGGGCGACGCCGAGCCGGTGGCCCGCACGGTCGCCGCCGAGCTCGGCATCGACCGGGTCTACGCGGGGGTCCGTCCCGAAGACAAGTCCGCCAAGGTGCAGGAGCTGCAGCGCGAGGGCCTCTCGGTCGCGATGGTCGGCGACGGCGTGAACGACGCGCCCGCGCTCGCCCAGGCCGACGTCGGCATCGCGATCGGCGCCGGCACCGACGTCGCGATCGCCTCCGCCGGGGTCATCCTCGCGTCGAGCGACCCGCGCTCGGTGCTCTCGGTGATCGAGCTGTCGCGGGCGAGCTACCGCAAGATGAGCCAGAACCTCTGGTGGGCCGCCGGCTACAACCTCGTGTCGGTGCCGCTCGCTGCGGGCGTGCTCGCCCCGATCGGGTTCGTGATGCCGATGTCGGTCGGCGCGATCCTGATGAGCCTCTCGACCGTCATCGTCGCGGCGAACGCGCAGCTGCTGCGCCGCCTCGACCTGCGCCCCGAGGCCTCGACGCGAGCGGTCCTCGAGCGCACGCGCTGACCCTCCCGTCGCCCGTCCGGCCCGCCGTCCGCATCAGCGGTCGACGGGCTGGACGGTCGCGTTCGGCCGGCCCTCGCAGGCGCCGGGCGTCCCTCCGGGAGAACGGCTCGGTCGGAACTTCCGCGCCTGGCCCCGCGTGTCGCCCGCTCGCCGCGGCGTGCCGGGCGGTTCTTCCTCCCGAACCGCGTGCACCCGGGCGGTCGCCCCGCCGACGGGGCGCGCCGTCACCACGGCAGGCGAAGGGCGAGGGCGGATGCCTCGGCGGCGACCCCCTCGGCCGGCACGACGGCGATCGCGTCGGCGTCGGCGAGGCCGCGCAGCATTCCCGTGCCGAGGTGCGCGGCGGGCGCTGCCCGGCCGTCGCGGACGATGACCGGGACGAGACGCGTCGCGCCGGGGGCGCCGTCGAGGGCCTCCGAGACGACGACCTCGGTGAGCGCCTCCCCCACTCCGGTCCAGCGCTCGAGCAATGGGCCGCCGACCGCGACGAGTCCGAGCACGGCCGCGAGGGGGTTGCCCGGGAGCCCGAGCACGAGCCGGCCCCCGGCTCGTGCGAGGAAGGTCGGCCCGCCGGGGCGGATCGCGACGGACGGCACGAGCCACTCGGCGCCGAGCCCGTCGACGGCGGCGCGCACGACATCGACGCCCGACCCGCCGGTGCCGCCCGTCGTCATGACGAGGTCGGCGGCGTCGGCGGTGACGGCGGTCTCGGTCGCGGCGAGGTCGTCGCCCGCGCGGTGCACCGCCACGACCTCGGCGCCGAGGGCGTCGAGCATCGCGGGCAGCATCGTTCGGAAGCTGTCTCGTACGCGCCCGGGCGCCGGCACCCCCGACTCGATGACCTCGTCCCCGGTCAGCACGAGTGCGACCCTCGGCCGTCGTCGTACGACCAGGCGGTCGACACCGGTCGCGGCCGCGAGTGCGATGCGCGGCGGGGTCAGCGGCATTCCGTCGGGCAGCACGACCTCCCCCGCCCTCGCCTCGGCGCCGGCCGCCCTGAGGTGGCGTCGGCCCGCGACATCGCGCCGGCCGAGGTCGCCGACCGCTTCGAGTCGCCCGTCGACGACGCGACCGGCCTCGCGCCGCAGGACCGCCTCGGCGCCTGCGGGCACGAGCCCACCCGTCACGATGACGACGGCGCCGCCGGGAGCGAGCTCCGTCTCGGAGGACGGCGCGGCAGCCGCGGTGTCGGCCTCGACGACCCGCCACGGGCCGGGACCCCGCACCGCCCAGCCGTCCATCGCCGACGAGGTGTAGTGCGGCAGCGGGATCGGCGTGACGAGGTCGCCCGCGAGCACCCGGCCGATCGCGGCATCCAGCGGCACCTCCTCGACGACGAGGTCGGGCGCCGCGGCAGCGGCTCGCGCCCGCGCGGTCACGAGGTCGAGCCCGGCCCGGTGCACCGTCACGACGACGCGAGCCGTCGCACCCGGTCGAGCGCGTCGCGAGCGGCCGCCTCGGGGTCCGCGCCGCGCGCGGCGGCGACGCCGGCGGCGTAGCCGGCGAGGTACGTGGTGATCGGCGCGGCCGGCCGCACGACCGCGTGCGCCGCGACACCGGCGACGCCGAGCACGGCGTTCACGTCGAGCGGCACGTCGGGCAGGTCGAGCTCGGCGCGCACCCGGTCGGCCCACTCCTGCAGGGTGCGGTCGAGGTCGTCGTCGTTCGCGGTCATGGGGTCTCCCCTCGGGTCGCACCGGTCGCGCCGACGGATTCCGCGTCGGCCCAGGTGTCCACATCCATGGTGGCAGTCCCCGGCACCCCGAGATCGACGAATCGCAGCGGCGCGAGGAGGGACCGCATCGAACTGCCCTCGAGCGGCCCGCGCGCCTCGAGCTCGGCGATCGCCCGTTCGAGCGGGTGCCGCCGCACGACGCACAGCAGGTGCTGCGCCCGGCCCTCGGCATCGACTGCCCGCACCCCGTCGGCCGCGTCGCGCGCTCCGCGCTCGGCCCCCTCGATTCCGGGGCCCTCGCCACGTGCGTCGCCCGCCCCGCGCATGCGGCCCGCGACCACGCCGAACTGCGCGAGCAGCCCCGGCACCGCGTCGGCCGCGAACGGCAGGTCGCCGGCGAGCAGCAGCACGGCCGAGGCATCCGATCCCAGCGCGCGCACCCCCGCGGCGACGGCCGCGGCAGGGCCGCCGAACGGCGGGTCCTCGCGCACGACCAGGACCGCGGCGGGCAACCGCGATCGTCCGGCCTCGCCGACCACGACGATCTCCCCCGCGGGCGCCGCCGCGTCGACGGCGCGTTCGAGCAGGGTCCGTCCGTCGATGCCGAGGTCGCCCTTGACGATGCCGCCGAGCCGTGAGGCACGGCCGCCCATGAGCACCACGGCACCGAGCTCGATCATGCGTTCATGCTAGGCAGTCGGGCGGGGGCGCGCTGCGGCATCCCGGCGAAGCGGGCATCTCGATCGGTGATGCCGGGCATCTGAATCGGTGGACGTCCGGCGCTTTGCGCGGGCCACCGATGCTGATACCAAGGAGGGATGGGCAGGATCACCGCGAGGAAGCGGATCACACGCGTCACGGTCGGCGGGTCGGTGAGTCGGCGCGACGACCTGCTCGCCGTCGAGGAGCCCCTCGAGATGCGGGTCGGCGGGTCGCAGCTCGCGGTCACGATGCGCACGCCTGGCCACGACGTCGACCTGGCGATCGGCTATCTCGTCTCCGAGGGCGTCGTGGTGCGCGGCACCGACGTCGCGGGTGCGATCCACTGCGCGGGCGCCGACGGCGCCAACACCTACAACGTGCTCGACGTGACGCTCGCCCCCGGGGTCGCCCCACCGCACGCCTCGCTGCACCGCGACCGGCTCACGACGAGCGCTTGCGGTGTCTGCGGCAAGGCCAGCATCGACGCGGTGCGCACGCGCTCGGCCTTCGCCGTCGACGACGACCCCGTGCGCATCGACCCCGAGCTCGTCATCGCGCTGCCCGGCCGGCTGCGCGCCGCCCAGGACGTGTTCGACCAGACCGGCGGCCTGCACGCCGCGGCCCTCTTCGACGGCCGAACGGGCGAGCTGCTCGTGGTGCGCGAAGACGTGGGCCGCCACAACGCCGTCGACAAGGTCGTCGGGTGGGCCGCCCGCGAAGGCCTGCTGCCCCTGCGCGGCATGGTGCTGCAGGTCTCGGGGCGCGCGAGCTTCGAGCTCGTGCAGAAGGCGGGCATGGCCGGCATCCCGGTGCTCTCGGCCGTGTCGGCGCCGTCGTCGCTCGCCGTCGACTTCGCGAACGAGGTCGGCCTGACCCTCCTCGGCTTCGTGCGCGACCCGTCGCTGGTGGCGTACTCGCGACCCGACCGGCTGGTCGAGCCGGCCGCGACGGCTCGCCCGGATGCCTCGGTCGCGGCATCCCGCAGCGCCCGACCCGACCGCGGCGGCAGGCACGGCCGCGCGACCGCACCCGACCGCCCGGGCGAGCCCGCCCGCGTGCCCGCACCCACACAGCCGAGGTGACCGTGAACGAACAGCGCGCGACCGACCCCTACCCCGACCTCCACGTCGGGCACCTGGAGGACGCCGCGGTCGGCGTGCCCGCCATCGTGCACGCGATGGTTCCCGCGCTCGACGACATGGGCCTCGGCCGAACGGCGAAGCTGTCGCTCACGATCAACCAGGACGGCGGCTTCGACTGCATGAGCTGCGCCTGGGCCGACCCGCCCGAGCACCGGCACACGCTCGAGTTCTGCGAGAACGGCATGAAGGCCGTCACGTGGGAGGCGACGCCCGTCACCGTGCCGACCTCGTTCTGGGCCGAGCACTCGTTGACCTCGCTGCTCGACAGGAGCGAGTACTGGCTCGGCCAGCAGGGCCGGCTCGTCGAGCCCGTCCACAAGCCGGCCGGCTCCGACCACTACGAGCCGATCTCGTGGGAGGCCGCGTTCGCGCTCATCGGCGAGCGCCTGGGTGCACTCGAGAGCCCAGACCGGGCCGCGTTCTACACGAGCGGCCGGGTGTCGAACGAGGCCGCGTTCCTCTACCAGCTGTTCGTGCGCGCCTACGGCACGAACAACCTGCCCGACTGCTCGAACATGTGCCACGAGTCATCCGGCACCGCGCTCACCGAGTCGATCGGCGTCGGCAAGGCGACCGTCGTCTACGACGACTTCGAGCAGGCCGACCTCATCATCGTGATGGGGCAGAACCCGGGCACGAACCATCCGCGCATGCTCTCGGCGCTCGAGGACCAGAAGCGGCGCGGCGGGCGCATCGTCGCGGTCAACGTGCTGCCCGAGGCCGGGCTCATGCGCTACAAGAACCCGCAGCGCCCGCGCGGCGTCATCGGACGCGGCACGAAGCTCGCCGACCAGTTCATCCAGATCCGCTCCGGCGGCGACATGGCGCTGCTGCAGGCGGTCTCGAAGCGGGTGCTCGACGCCGAGGACGCCTCGCCCGGCACCGTGCTCGACCACGAGTTCCTCGCCGCCTGCACCGATGGGCTCGCCGACTTCCGCACGCACCTGGCCGGCCTCGACGAGGCCGAGGTGCTCGCGGCGACCGGCATCAGCTCGGCCGAGATCGACGAGCTCGCCGACGCGTACCTCGCGGCCGACCGGGTGATCGTCACGTGGGCGATGGGCCTCACCCAGCAGAAGAAGTCGGTCGACACCATCAAGGAGATCGTCAACCTCCTGCTCCTGCGCGGCAACATGGGCAAGCCGGGCGCCGGCGCGGCCCCGATCCGCGGGCACAGCAACGTGCAGGGCGACCGCACGATGGGCATCTGGGAGCAGATGCCCGAGCGCTTCCTCGCCGCCCTCGAGGCCGAGTTCGGATTCCCCGTGCCGCGCGACCACGGCCGCGACGCGGTGAAGACCGTGCAGGGGCTGCGCGACGGCGAGATCGACGTGTTCGTCGCGATGGCCGGCAACTTCGTCGCCGCCATCTCCGACACCGAGGTCGCGGAGCAGGCCATGCGGCGGGCGAAGCTCACCGTGCAGGTGTCGACCAAGCTCAACCGCTCGCACGTCGTCACGGGCGAGGAGGCGCTCATCCTGCCCGTGCTCGGCCGCACCGAGGTCGACCTGCAGGGCGGCGTTCCGCAGTTCGTCTCGGTCGAGGACACGGTGTGCTCGGTGCACGGCAGCCACGGCGCGATCCCGCCGGTGGCGCCGGGCCTGCTCTCGGAGGTCGCGGTCGTGTGCCGCATGGCGCAGGCGACGCTCGGCGGCACCGGTGCCTCCGCTGGAGCGGAGCGTCTCGAGGCGCCCGACATCCCCTGGTCCGAGTTCGAGCGCGACTACGACCTCATCCGCGACCGGATCTCGCGCGTCGTGCCGGGATTCGAGCGCTACAACGACGACGTCCGCAGGAAGAACGGCTTCGAACTGCCCATCTCACCGCGGGTGCGCCGGTTCGACACCCCGACGGGCAGGGCGCAGATCACGGTCAACGAGCTCGAGCACCTCGAACGGCCGGCCGGCCGGCTCATCCTGCAGACGCTTCGCTCGCACGACCAGTTCAACACGACGATCTACAGCCTGAACGACCGCTACCGCGGCATCAAGAAGGGCCGCGACGTCGTGTTCGTGCACCCCGACGATCTCGCCGAGCTCGGACTCGCCGACGGGCAGCGCGTCGACGTCGTGAGCGAGTGGCCCGGCCAGGCCGACCGGGTGCTGCCCGCCCAGCGCCTCGTCGCGTACCCGACCGCGCGCGGCTGCGCCGCCGCCTACTATCCCGAGGCGAACGTGCTCGTGCCCCTCGAGAGCGCCGCCGACGGCAGCAACACCCCCGTCTCGAAGGCCGTCATCGTGCGCCTCGAGCCGGTCGCAGGCTGACGCCCTCCCGCGCTCAGCGCGGGACGACCTCGTAGCCGGCCTCCTCGACGGCGGCGGCGACCGCGGCGTCGGCGAGCGGCGAGCTGCTGCGCACCGTGACGGTCGAGACGCCGCCGGCGACGAGCTCGACCTCGACCGCCTCCACGCCCTCGATGGCGGCGAGCTCGGCGCTGACGTGGCGCACGCAGTTGCCGCAGGTCATGCCGGCGACGGCGTAGTGGGCGCTCGCGAGTCCGTCGAGTTCGGCGGGCGCGGTCGACGTCGCCGCGGCGTCGGGGATCGCGCAGCACGCGCACGAGGCATCCGCAGCGGCGGCCTGGTCGACCAGCTGGAGTTCGGTGGCGCCCTCGGGCACGGTGGTGGCGGCGTGGCTGTGGGTCATGTCGGTCATCCTTCCCTCGATATTCAGAACTATACCCCGGTGGGGTATCAATCACCAAGCCGATCGGCGTCTGAGAACATGGCCGAAACAGTTCCGAGCTTTTTCCGCCCGGATGTCGATCCGGCCCCCGCCCCGTTCGACGCATGAGTGAGGCGGGCACTTCGGCCCCGCATCGACATCGATCCGAACAAGGAGAACACCGTGAAGTACATGCTGATCATGCGATCGAACGACGCCGCCGTCGAGGCCTACGAGCAGCTCGATTTCAACGAGGTCATCGCCGCGATGGGCGCCTACAACGAGTCGCTCATCAAGGCCGGCGTGCTGCTCGCGGGCGAGGGACTGACCGACGCGAAGGAGGGTTTCGTCGTCGACTTCGACCAGACCCCGCCCGTGGTGACCGACGGCCCCTACGGCGAGACGAAGGAGCTCTTCAACGGCTTCTGGATCATCCAGGCGCAGAGCCCCGAGGAGGCCGCGGAGTGGGCCAAGCGCTGCCCGCTCGGCCCCGGCTCGAAGCTCGAGGTGCGTCGCGTCACCGAGCTCGAGGACTTCCCGCAGGACAACGAGTGGATCCAGAAGGAGGCCGGCTGGCGCGAGGAGGCCGAGGGTCGCCTGGGCACGGCGGGGGCGTGACCGCACCATGAGCGAGACGGATGCCTCGGGCTCGGCCGGTTCGGCGCACGCCGACGCCGACCGGGCCCGGCATTCCGGCGGCGGCACCTCCGGCCGCGGCACCTCCGGCCCGGCCGACGCCGACCGCGCCCGGCGCGAGATCGCCGCGGTCTGGCGCATCGAGTCGGCTCGCATCGTCGCGACGCTCGCCCGCTTCACCGGCGACGTCGGCCAGGCCGAGGACCTCGCGCAGGAGGCGCTCGTCGAGGCCCTCGGGCAGTGGCCCGACGAGGGCGTGCCGCGCAACCCCGGCGCCTGGCTGACGGCGGTCGCGAAGCGCCGGGCCATCGACGGCTGGCGCCGGCGCGAACGGCTCGACGAGCGGTACGCCGCGATGGCGCGCGATCTCGAGCAGCAGGGCGGCGAGGCATCCGACACCTTCTGGGACCCCGACACGATCGACGACGACGTGCTGCGGCTCGTCTTCGTCTCATGCCACCCCGTGCTGTCGCGCGAGGCCCAGATCGCGCTGACGCTGCGCATCGTCGGCGGCCTCTCGAGCGAGGAGATCGCCCGCGCGTTCCTCGTGCCGACCGCGACGATCCAGCAGCGGATCGTGCGCGCGAAGAAGACCCTCGCCGCCGCGAACGTGCCCTTCGCCGTGCCCGAGCCGAACGAGTACCCCGAGCGCCTCGCCTCGGTGCTGCACGTGCTCTACCTGATCTTCAACGAGGGCTACCTGCCCGCGTCGGGCGAGGAATGGCTGCGGCCGGACGTCTCGGCCGAGGCCCTGCGGCTCGCCCGGATCGTGGCGGGCCTCATGCCCCGCGAGCCCGAGGCGCAGTCGCTCGTCGCGCTCATGGAGTTCACCGCCGCCCGCTTCCCGGCGCGCACGGCGCGCGACGGCAGTGCGATCCCCCTCGACAAGCAGGACCGCTCACGCTGGGACCGCGCGCAGATCGCCCGCGGGCGGGCGGCGCTCGACCGGGCCGACCGCATCGGGCGCGGGCGCGCCGCGTACGGCCTGCAGGCCGCGATCGCCGGCTGCCATGCGGTCGCCCCCTCGGCCGACGAGACCGACTGGGCCCAGATCGTCGTGCTCTACGAGGCGCTCGGTCGCATCGCCCCGTCGCCCGTCGTGGAGCTCAACCGCGCCGCGGCGATCGCGATGGCGACGGGGCCGGCGTCGGCGCTCCGGGTCGTCGACGAGCTCGTCGCCGGCGGGAGGCTCGCCGGGTATCCCCCGCTGCCGGCCGTGCGCGGCGAGCTGCTCGCTCGCCTCGGGCGCACCGGCGAGGCGCGCGGCGAGCTCGAGACGGCCGCCCGGCTCACGGGCAACGCACGAGAGCGCGAGGCGCTGCTCGCGCGGATCGCAGAGCTCGGCGGTCCCCCGGCGGTCGAGTAGCGCCGACGGAGCAGGACGTGCATCGATCCCCGCAGCGGGGGCTCCGCGCCTACTCGGCCGGCGCGGCGACCTCGGGGGCCGCCGGCGTCGCTCCCGCACCCGCCGCCTTGGCCGCCTTCCTCGCCCGCCGGCGCTCGCGACCGCCCTCGACGAGGTCGTAGAGCACGGGCAGCACGACGAGCGTGAGCAGCGTCGACGACAGGAGGCCGCCGATCACGACGATCGCGAGCGGCTGCGAGATGAACCCGCCGTGACCGGTGATGCCGAGCGCCATGGGCAGCAGCGCGAAGATCGTCGCGAGCGCCGTCATCAGGATCGGGCGCAGACGACGCGACGCACCGTGCATGAGCGCGTCGCGCACGTTCATGCCGCGGTCGCGGTACTGGTTCACGAGGTCGACCAGCACGATCGCGTTCGTGACGACGATGCCGACGAGCATGAGCACGCCGACGAGCGAGGCGACGCCGAGCGGGATGCCCGTGACGACCTGCAGTGCGATCGCGCCCGTGGCCGCGAACGGCACCGAGACGAGCAGCAGCAGCGGCTGCAGCAGCGAGCGGAACGTCGCGACCATGACGATGTAGACGATGAGGATCGCCGCGAGCAGCGCGAGGCCGAGCTGCGAGAACGACTCCTGCTGGTCGGCGGTGACGCCGCCGATCGACGCCGTCGTTCCCTCGGGCAGGTCGACCGTGTTCACGGCCGCCTGCACCTGACCCGACGCCGTGCCGAGGTCGTCGCCGGCGGGAGTGGCCGACACGGTCGAGCTGCGCAGCCCCTGCACGGTCGTGACCGAGGCGGGGCCCTCGACCTGCTCGACCGTCGCGAGGGTGTCGAGGCGCACGACGCCGGCCGGGGTCGGCACCTCGAGCGCCGAGAGCTCCTCGACGGTGACCGGCGGGTTCTCGCTCGCGAGGTAGATCGTCAGCGTCTTCTCGTCGATCACGACCGATCCGGCGCTCTGCGGCTGCATCGCCGCCGACACGAGCCCGCCGAGCGCGACCTCGGAGTAGCCGGCCGCCGCGGCATCCGCCCGGTTCACCTCGACCGCCACGTACGGGCGCGACTCGGAGAGGTTCGACGTGACCTGCGACACCGAGTCGACGCCGTCGAGCTCGCCGACGACCGCGTCGGTCGCGTCTTGCAGGTCCTCCGCGTTCGAGGCGGTGATGTCGACCTCGATGTCGTTCGAGGCGCCGAAGCCGCTCGATGCGGCGAGCGAGACCTCGCCCACCTCGTCGGCGTCGAGCCCGTCGAGCTCGTCGCGCACCTCGGCCTGCAGGGCGTCCTGGTCGGCGTCGTCGTCGGTCGTGACGGAGTAGGTCACGTTCGCGCCGCCGCCGCCGAACGCCGCGGCGAGCGGGTTGGAACCGGTGCCGATCGAGGTCTGCACGGTCTCGACGCCATCGGTGTCGCGCAGCACCTGCTCGACCGGCTTCGACGCCGCGTCGAGCGCATCGAGGCTCGTGCCGACGGGCAGCTCCTGCGACACGCGGAACGTGTTCTGCCCGCTCGACCCGAGGAAGTTGGTCTTCATGAGCGGCGTCATCGCGACCGTGCCCGCGAGCACGAGCACCGCGATGATGATCGTGACGACGCCGTGCTTGAGCGTCCAGGCGATGATCGGCAGGTAACCGCGCTGCAGCCGCGACGGGTGCTCGAGCTCGTCGACCACCGGGTGGGCGACCGAGGGGGATGCCTCGGCGGCGGCCCGCTCGGCCGTCGCGACGCCCGACGGGCGCGAGACGGGCAGCCCGGTCGCGCCGCTCTCGTCTCGCAGCTCGGGTGCGAGCCACACGTCGTCGACGAATGCGGCGGCGGCCTCCTCGGCCTCGAGCTCCGCCTCGTCGGCGGTGTCTTCGGGGCCCTCGACCTTGCGCAGCTTCGCGGGCTTCAGGAACCAGTACGCGAGCACGGGCACGATCGTGAGCGAGACGAGCAGCGACGCGAGCAGGGCGATCGTGACCGTGAGCGAGAACGGCCGGAACAGCTCGCCCGTCACGCCCTCGACGAGCGCGATCGGCAGGAAGACGGCGACGGTCGTGATCGTCGACGCGGTGATCGCGCCGGCGACCTCGCGCACGGCGCGCACGATGGTCGACGCCTTGTCGACGCCCTCGACGAGGTGCCGCTTGATGTTCTCGATGACGACGATCGAGTCGTCGACCACGCGCCCGATCGCGATCGTGAGCGCGCCGAGCGTGAGGATGTTGAGCGTGTAGTCGGCGACCTGCAGGCCGATGAAGGTGATGAGCACCGACGTGGGGATCGAGATCGCGGTGACGAGAGTCGCCCGCACCGACATCAGGAAGATCAGGATGACGAGGACCGCGAAGGCGAGGCCGAGCAGTCCCTCGGTCGCGAGCGACTCGATCGACTGCTCGATGTAGGGCGCCTGGTCGAAGACGACGGTGAACGTCGCCCCCGGGTTGGTCGTGTCGAGCGACGCCTCGAGGTCGGGCAGCAGCGCCGTCACCGCGTTCGACACCTCGACCGTGTTCGCGGCCGGGAGCTTCGTGACCGAGATGGTGAGGGCCGGCTCGCCGTTCACGCGCGAGATGCTCGTCACGGGGTTGTCGGTCAGGGCGACGGTCGAGACATCCGCGATGGTCGCCGCGACGGGCACGCGCACGACGTCGGTGCCGTCGGCGAGACCGTCTCCACCGTCGGTCGGCGGCGTCGTGACATCGTCGGGCCCGAACTCCGAGTCGTCCGGCACCTGCACCTCGGTCGCGCCGAGCACCGGCAGCGCCGCGATCTCGTCGACGCTGCCGATGCGGGTGCCCGTCTGCACCGCGAAGGTCGAGTCGCCCTCGGTGATCGTGCCGGCCGGCACGAGCAGGCCGTTCTGGGCGAGCGCGTCGCGGATCGCCTGCTGCGTCAGGCCGTGGGCGGCGAGCTTCTCGGGGTCGGGCGTGATCGTCACGCGCTGGCCGATCTCGCCCACGAGGGTCGCGTCGCGGACGCCGTCGACGTCGGTGATCTCGCCGAGCGTCGTGCGCTCGATCTCGTCGGAGAGGGCGCTGACGTCGTCGGCGCCGGTGACCGCGATCTGCAGCACGGGGAAGTCGTCGAGCGAGAGCGCGATGACCTGCGGGTCGACGTCGTCGGGCAACTGGTTCTGGATGCGGTTGACCGCCGACAGCAGCTTCTGCTCGGCGAACGCGAGGTCGGTGCCGTACGTGAAGCTCGCCGTGACCCGGCTGAGTCCGGTCGAGCTCGTCGTCGAGGTCGACTCGAGGCCCGTGATGCCCTGGATCGCGGTCTCGATGGGCGTCGACACGTCGTTGTTGACGACATCGGGTGAAGCGCCCGGATAGCTGGAGACGATCGACAACTGCGGGAACTCGATCGAGGGCGCGAGCTCCTGCTTGAGGCTCGTGAGCGAGATGCCGCCGAAGATCGCGACCACGATCGTGACGAGCGCGATGAGGGCGCGGTTCTTCATGCTGAGCGCAGCGAGCAGGTGCATTGCTCGATTCTCGCAGCAGGGTCGACGACGGATGTCACCGAGTGTCGAATTCGAGGTGAAGAAGATCCGATTGACCCCCGAACGGGGGTCGTCGCGCGGCGAGCACCCTCGGTAAGGTGGCGCTCGACGTGAGGTGGTGGGCCATGGCCACAGCGGTTGCCGAGCGGCAGGTGCCGTGGCTCCGCGCTGCGCTTTTTCGATATGGCCTCCTGGCCCTCGTGTGCTCGGCGATCTGGCTCGCGTTCTCGCTCTTCTCGAGCGCATCGAGCGCATCGGCCGAGGAGTCGAAGCCGGGCGGACTGCTCGGCGGCGTGACCTCGCTCGTGGGCGGCGTGACCGATGCGACCGGTGCGGTCGGCGACACGCTCGGCGGGGTCGTCGACGCGGTCACCGAGCCGGTGAACCAGCTCGTCGAGCCCGTCGTCGACGTCGCCCCGGCACCTGTCGGCGACGTCGTCGAAGCGGTCGTTCCGAACGTCGTCGACACCGTCACCGACACCACGAATGACGTGGTCAGCACCGGAAACGGCACCGTCGGAACGGTCGTCAACGAGGTCACGGGCACGGTCTCCGACATCGCCGGCGGCGACACCGTCGGCTCGATCACGACCCCTGTCACCGGTGCTGTCGACGGACTCGTCGGATCGCTCCCGATCGTCGGCGGCCTGCTCGGCGACGACACCGTCGGAGGCGTCCTCGACCCCGTCGTCGGCGCGGTCGACGACACCCTCGGCACGGTCGTCGGCACGCCCGGCGAGCTGCCGACCGACGGCACCGGCGTCATCCCCGAGATCCCCTCGATCCCCGTGCTTCCGGGCGACGGCGGTTCGGCTGGCCCGGGCATCCCGGGGGTCGACCCGGGTGTTCCCGGCGAGCAGCCCGGCACACCGGGCGTTCAGGCGCCGAACGCGCCGCTGGCGCCCGTGCTTCCCGGCGCATCGGCTGCGGTGCCCTCGTCGGGCATCGCACTCGGACCCGAGGGGTCCGGACGGGTCGCCGAGACGGTGGGCGGCCTCGGTTCCGGCGCCGCACTGCCGGGTGGCGGCGGAGCCCCGCCCGGCGACCATTCACCCGTGGCGACACCGCCTGCCGGCGGCTCTGGCGGAGCCGGTTCCGGCTCGGGCGCTTCCGGCGCGGGCTCGGGCGGCGCGTCGAGCGCCGCCGACACGGCCTACGCCGCTCTCGAACTCGACGCACTCGCGTCGCTCGTGCTCCACTCCGTCGACGACGAGCTGCCGTCGTCGCCGGTGTACGACACCGATTCCACCCCTGACTGACCGGGGACCGGTCCGCTCGCACGCGCCTGCGTGCCCCCGCGGACACGGTCATCGCTCCCTGCCCGGGAGCGAAATCACCCATCAGTCAGGAGGACTGGATCATGAAGAGAATGGCATTGAGGGCGCTGTACGCGACCCTCTTCGCCGGGGGGCTCACGCTCCTCGGGGCCGGCGTCGCCCACGCGGACACGGGTGGCGACGACGGCATCGCATCGGGAACCCAGGCGGGGATCTCGATCGACCTTCCCGTGACGATCGGCGGCAACGCGATCTCGCTCATCGGCGACTCGTCGTCGTCGGATGCCGCGACGGAGGTCTCGACCGCTGACGCCGAACCGGTCGCCGTCACCTCCGGCGACGACGGCATCGGGTCGGGCAGCCAGGCGCTCATCGACGTGGACATCCCGGTGACCGTGGGCGGCAACGCGATCTCGGTGATCGGCGACTCGTCGTCGTCGGATGCGACCACCGAGGTCGCGACCGACGACGGTGCGAGCGAAGCGGGCAGCGCCGAGACCAGTGGCGACGACTCGCTGCTGGGCGGCACCCAGGGGCTCGTCGACGTCGACGTGCCGGTCACCGTGAGCGGCAACGCGATCTCGGTCGTCGGCGACTCGTCGTCGAGCGACGCGACGACCGCGGTGGCGACCGAGGCCGGCGGCTCGGACGAGGGCGCCGGCGAGGCGGTGACGTCGGGCGAGGACAGCCTGCTCGGCGGCACCCAGATCCTCGGCGACCTGGATCTGCCGATCACGGTCGGCGGCAACGCGATCTCGGGCATCGGCGACTCGTCGTCGAGCGACGCCGTGACCGAAGTGGGCACGGGCGGGTCGGGCTCCGGCACGGGCGAGGCGGTGACGTCGGGTGAGGACAGCCTGCTCGGCGGCACGCAGCTGCTGCCCTCGCTCGATGCACCGATCACCGTCGGCGGCAACGCGATCTCGGTGATCGGCGACTCGACCTCGTCGGATGCGACCACCGCGGTGCTCACCGGGGGCGGCTCGGGCGAGGCGACGACGTCCGGCGAGGACTCGATCCTCGGCGGCACGCAGGTGCTGCCGGCGCTCGATCTGCCGATCACGATCGGCGGCAATGCGATCTCGGGCATCGGCGACTCCACGTCGACGAATGCAGAGACGGTCGTTCTGCCGGGAACCGGGGGCGGTTCGGCGACGACGGACGGTGACGGCGGGCTGCTCGGGGGAACACAGCTGCTGCCTGACCTGTCCCTGCCCATCACGATCGGCGGCAACGCGATCTCGGTGATCGGCGACAGCGAGACGGACGGCTCGACGACCATCGTCGACCCGACCGACCCGACCGACCCGACCGACCCGACCGACCCGACCGACCCGACCGACCCCACGGACCCCACGGACCCCACGGACCCCACGGACCCCACGGACCCCACGGACCCGACGAACCCCACCGACCCCGGTGACGGTTCGAACGGCGGCTCCGACGACGGTTCTGACGGCTCTTCGGTCGCCTCCGACGGTGACATGGTGATCGCGGCCGGCGACGGCGCGCTCGCCTCGACGGGCGCCGACGTCTCGGCGCTCGGCCTCGCAGCGCTCGCGCTGACGGCCGGCCTCGTGCTCGTCGGACTGCGTCGGTTCACGGTGCGGCGGTCCACGCTGCGCCGATAGCGGGTCATCCCGGCGCCGCCCTGCCGGCGCCGGGCCCCGACCGGCTCAGCGGGTCGTGCCGGTCGAACGACTCCGTGCCTCAGACCCGTGCGGCACGGCCGGCCGCGCTCGTCCATGGCGTGGCCGGGTCGGGGCGGCGTGCGCTTCGCAGTCGCACGTCGCCCCGCGCCCTCATGGATGCGAAGGGGAAATCAGGGGGAAGCAACACGAACGACGGCGGCCCGAGCCGCGAGGCCCGGGCCGCCGTCACCTGCCCGAAGACGGGCTCAGAACAGGTCGCCGGCTGCGCCGAGGCGGAGGAAGACCGTCTCGCCCGTGGCATCCTTGAGCCCGTCGTTGTCGGTCACGGCGTAGACGTCGCCGTCGGCCCCGATCGTGAGCCCCTCGAGCTTCTCCTGCGTCCAGCCGTTGCCGGCCCGGAGCGCCGGCAGCACGTCGACCGCGGGCGACTTCTCGAGCACCGGCAGTTCGCCGGGCGCTCCGACGCCGGCCACCCCGGCGACGCCGCCGACCTCGACGGTGGAGACGCGCTTGACCGCCGCCGCCGGACCGTTGAGCTTGTCGCGCTCGATGACGGCGAGCGTGTCGGCGTCGACCGCCACGATCTCCGAGAGGCCGAGCCAGTCCCCGGCGACCGAGGTCTGCTCGAGCCGGTAGCCGAACCAGGTCCACGTCTTCGATGCGGTGTCGTAGCGCCCGATGCGGGTCACGCCCTCGCCGTCGATCGGGCCCGCCGCCGCCGCCGGGTCGGCCCACAACGGACGTTGCAGGGCGACGAAGACGACCTCGGCGCCCGCGGCATCGGTCGTGGCGGTGACGCCCTCGAAGCCCCACTTGCCGACGTGCGCCGCGATATCGGCGGGCAGCGCGACGGTCTCGACGACGGCGCCTGCGCCGTCGGTGCGCACGAGCGAGTTCGCGGCTCCCGTCGCGCCCTCGTTCGCGAGCCAGAACCCGCCCTGGGGGCGGGCGTACACGCCCTCGACGTCGAGCGCCTGCGGGGCGCCGCCCTTCGTGACGACGAGCCGGTCGGTGACGCGTGCGGGCTCGGCCGCGACATCCACCGTGAAGATCGTCGACGGGCTGAGCGCGTTGTCGCTCGCGGCGTAGATCGCCGACGCGTCACCGGGCTTGGCCGACAGCGCGCCCAGCGCGAGCCAGCCGATCGCCCGGCCGTTCGCGTCGTCGCCGCTCACGACGGACGGCCGCGCCGCCTCGTCGCCGAACCGGTACACGTTGACGCTCGCACGCACCGAGACCGAGGCGGCGTCGGTCTCGCTCGAGACGACGAGGAGGTCGCGCGAGGGCACCGGAAGGATGCCCTCTGGGCCGTTCGTCGAGAAGAGCGTCTGCACGAAGCGCGGCGATGCGGGCTCGGTGAGGTCGTAGACGGCGACGAAGTTCGAGCGCTCGCTCGCGACGAACCCGTAGCGGATGCCTCGGATCGTCGCGACCGCGAGGCCCTCGGGCTCCGGGCCCTTCTTGCCGGCCCGGTCGTCGTTGTAGAGCCCGCGCGAGATCGCGAGCTGCTCGAACGAGTCGCCCGCGTCCCAGACCACGTCGCCCGTGCGCACGTCGAACACCGACCAGCCGCGGGTGCCGCCGCGCAGGTCGCCCTCGTTGGCGGTCGCGACGTGCCGGTCGTCGACCCAGGCGATCGCATCGGGCTCGCGCGGCACGTCGGTGATCGACCCGGTCGCGTCGACCTTCTTGTCCTTCTTGACGTCGAAGCCCGATCCGGTCACGGTGCCGGCCGAGAAGGCGCCCGTGACCCGGCGGCTCTGCACGTCGACGATCGCGACGGCGTTGTTCTCCTGGAGGGTGACGGCGAGCTGTCCCGACGGCGAGAACGCGACGTACTCGGGCTCGGGGTCGCCCGGGGCGTACACGCCGGCCGCGGCGAAGGCCGCCTTCGCCCAGCGGTCGTCGAACGCGACCGGCCGGGCCTTCCAGCTCGACGGCTTCGCCGGGGTGAGCTTCACGGTCTGCACGAAGCCGCCGGGCGCCTGCGGCAGGCCGCCCTCGACGCCGTCGACCTCGAGCTCCTCGTCGCGCTGGTTCTCGATCGCGATCGCGGCGGTCCTGCGGTCGGGAGAGACGGCGATGGAGTCGGGCTGGCCGCCGAGGTCGATCGAGGCGAGCCGCTCGCGGGTCGTGAGGTCGAGCACGTCGAGACGGCCGCGCGGGTTCGGGAAGTCGCCGCCCGTCTCGTCGATCACCACGAGCACGCGGTCGCCGACGATCGCGACCGAGGTGGGCTGGTCGTCGGCGTGGCCGAGCTCGGCGAGCTCGACGGTGCCGGTGCCGACCGGGTGCTCGGGGTCGCCGAGGTCGACGAAGCCGATGCGCTTGCCGAGGGCGTCGGTGTAGACGACCGTGCGGCCGTCGTCCGAGACGGCCGAGATCTCGGCGACGGCGGCCTCGGCCGGATCGACGCCCGCGGGCGCGTTCTGGAAGACGGGGTAGGTCGCGGTCCGCGAGAAGCCGGGGCCCGCGGTCTCCTCGCGGTCGGCGGCGGTCGCGGCGGTCGCGGTGTCGTTCGAGCGGGGCGCGGCGACGGCTGGGGCGGCGAGCGCGCACCCGGCGACGACGGATGCCACCGCGAATGCGGCGAGGGACAGCGGGCGTGCGGGCATGAGGGGGCTCCTGGGGTCGACGGGCGAGTCGGGCCCAGAGTCCCGCCGACGGCTGTCGCCGGGGTTCCGCGCCGGTGACGCGATCGTGACCGGTACGTGAACGGCCGGTGCGCGCCCCGAGCTAGACGACGGCGGGCAGCAGCCCGGCGTCGGCCGCGGCGACTCCGGGCATCGACTCCCAGGCACGGCGCAGTGCGTGCACGGCGGCCTCGGTCTCGGCCACCGGCTGGCAGATCGGCAGACGCAGGAACCGTTCGAACGCCCCGTCGATGCCGAATCGCGGACCCGCGGCGATGAGCAGCCCCTGCGCCCGGGCCGCGAGCGCGAGCTGCGAGCTGATCGGTGCACCGAGGCCGATCCAGACGGCGATGCCCCCGTCGACGTGCGGCACGCGCCAGTCGGGGAACAGCTCGGCGATGAGCGTCTCGACCCGATCGCGACCCGCACGGAGCTCGGACCGGCGCAGCTCGAGGATCTCGTCCATCCGCCCGATGAGCCGGGTCGCGATGAGCTGCTCGAGGATCGGCGTGCCGAGGTCGCCCGGCAGTCGGGCCGCGAGCAGTCGGCGGATGAGCGGCGGCTCCGCACGGATCCAGCCGATGCGCACCCCGCCCCACACCGTCTTGCCGAGGGAGCCGATGAGCACCGCGGTGCCGGGCGGCCCGTAGGCCGCGAGCGGCAGCGGCGCGCGGTCGCGGTCGATGTCGAGCTCGGCGGTGGTCTCGTCGGCGATGACGACCGTGCCCTGGCGTGCGGCGACGTCGAGCAGCCGGCGTCGCGCATCGGCGTCGAGGCTGCGGCCGGTGGGGTTCTGGAAGTCGGGCATGAGGTACGCCGTCGACGGGTTGGTACGGGCGAGCGCGCGCTCGAGCGCCTCGACCTCGTCGCCGTGCGGCGGGACGCCGCCGTCGAACCGCGGGTCGTGGGGCGCGACCGGTACGGGCACGAGCCGTGCGCCCGCGAGCTGCAGCGCCTCGTACGCGTGCGGGTAGGTCGGCGCCTCGATCACGGCGCGATCGCCCCGGCCGACGAGCACCCGCGCGAGCAGCCCGATGGCGTGCTGCGCCCCGATCGTCACCATGATCTGCTCCGACCGGGTCGGCAGTCCGCGCACGCCGTAGCGGTCGGCGATCGCCTGGCGGAGGGCGGGCATGCCGATCGGGTCGAACCCCGAGTCGCCGAGATGCGCAGGCAGTTCGTCGGCCGCGTCGCGGGCCACCTCGGCGAGCCACGGCAGCGCGGGCGGCGCCGCCTTCGACAGGTCGAGGTGCGTGGCGGCAGGTGGGACCGGCAGCACCGCGGGCGCTCCAGGGATGCGGGCGACGCTCCCCGACCCGCGCAGGCTCCGCAGGTAGCCCTGCTCGCGCAGGTGCCGGTACGCGGCGGTGACGGTCGTGCGGCTGACGCCGAGCCGTTCGGCGAGCTCTCGCTCGGCCGGCAGCCGGGTGTCGACGCTCACCCTCCCGTCGAGCACGAGCAGCCGAACCCGGTCGGCGAGCGCGAGGTACGCGGCGCCGGGAAGGCCGCCCCGCCAGTCTCCGAGGAGGTTCTGCAGGGCACGGGCACTCAGCGAGGCATCCGACATAATGCCACTTCAGACGAATTGGCTATAGATGTCAAGGCCAATCATCGAATTGGATGGATGTTATGGCCCGCCGGATTCCCCAACTGCTCATCGGACTCGTGCTCTACGGCATCGCCGACGCGATGATGATCCGCGCGGCGCTCGGGGTCGACCCGTGGACGGTGTTCGCCCAAGGGCTCTCGCACCTCACGGGCATCGGCATCGGCTGGCTCACGAACATCATCGGCGCGCTCGTGCTGCTGCTCTGGATCCCGCTGCGCCAGCGCCCCGGCGCCGGGACCGTGCTCAACATCCTGCTCATCGGCCCGAGCATCGAGCTCGGCCTGTGGTTCATCCAGACGCCGCCCGAGCTGTGGCAGCGCATCCTGCTCTTCGCGGGCGGCCTGCTGCTGCTCGCCGTCGCGAGCGGCCTCTACATCGGCAGCCGCTTCGGCCCGGGACCGCGCGACGGCCTCATGACCGGCATCCACGCCCGCACGGGCTGGCCGATCTGGGTCGGCCGCACCCTCGTCGAGGTGACCGTGCTGCTCGTCGGCTGGCTGCTCGGCGGCGACGTCGGCTTCGGAACCGTGGCGTTCGCGCTGCTCATCGGGCCGCTCTGCGGCGTCACGCTGCCGCTCTTCCGGGTGCCCGAGAAGGCGCGGACGCCCCGAACCGATGCCGTCGGCACCGGGACCGCCGCGACCCCCGTGGCCGCCGCGGCGGACTAGACGGCTGCGGCCTCCGAGGCCGGGACACCTCGGAGGCCGCAGCGACCATCGTCGGTCGAGGGGCGAAGCGCATCGAGACCACGCGGGTGGTGTCGATGCGGCGCCGCGCGCCTCCTCGACCGCCCAGCCTCTAGAGCTCGCGCTCGGCGTACGCCCGCAGCGCGTCGCGCACGAACTCGGCGCCGTGCGGACCGCCGTAGTTCACGCCGAAGCGCGGGTCGGCCACGTACATCTCGCCGAGGCCGATCACGTACGCCTTGACGTCGCCGCCGGGCGCCGCCGCGGGCGTGCCGGGAATGCCGGTCAGCCACTCGACGTGGCGCTTCGCGAGCGCCTGCCCCTCGGGGCCGCCGGGCTGCACGCCCGACTCCGCCGCCGCGATCCAGTCGCGACCGAGCGCCTCGGCGCGAGCCTTCCACTCGCGCCGGCCGGCCTCGCCGAGGCCGCGCCACCAGCGGTCACCGCTCGCGTACGCCTCCTTGCCCCAGCGCTCTTCGACCTCCTCCTTGTACCGGGTGTGGTCGAAGCCGTCGAACATCTCGTCTGCCATGAGTCGTTCACCTCCTTCCAATGCCTCGATGGTCTTCTCGACCGACGCGATCTGACGCGCCAGCCGGCCCTGCTCCTGCCGGAGCCAGTCGAGGTGCGCGCCGAGCGCATGCGCCTCGTCGGCGTCGCCCTCGAGCACCTCGCCGATGGCCGGCAGTCCGAGCCCGAGCTCGCGCAGCAGCAGGATGCGCTGCAGGCGCACGAGTGCGCGCTCGTCGTAATGGCGGTAGCCGTTGCCGGCCACGCGGCTCGGTTCGAGCAGGCCGATGTCGTCGTAGTGCCGCAGGGTGCGGCTCGTCGTGCCGGCGAGCTTCGCGATCTCCTGGATCGACCAGTCCACGGCGCCGCCTCCTCTCGCGTTCGGTTCGTGTCGTGCTGCACCGTTGCCGGTACGGGTTCCACCGTAGAACTTGACGTAGCGTCAAGGTCAAACGAAACAGGTTGAGATTCTCAGGAACGCGATATATCGTGTTGCACATCAAGACGCGATATATCGCGAAACCCCGGATTTCAGGGCCGGATGCCTCGCGGCACTCCGCCCGCACAGAAGGAGCACGACATGACGATCGAGAAGTGGGTCATCACCCCGGGCGAATCGCGGGTCATCGACCTCGAACTCGTCCGCAAGCTCAAGGTCAGCCTCATCGGCGGCAAGGTCGACCTCATCGCCCACGACGAGCCAGGCGCCCGCATCGAGGTCTCGAGCGTGACCGGCAAGGACCTGCTCGTGACGATCGACGGCGACGCCCTCGAGATCGACCACCCGCAGCTGCGCTGGGACAACTTCATCGATGCCTTCAAGGGCTGGGCGAACAACGCCAAGGCCGACGTGTCGATCCTCGCGCCGCGCACGGCGCTGGTGAAGCTCGGCGTCGTGTCGGGCGACGCGCTCGTCTCCGGCTTCGACGGCGACGCCAAGCTCAGCACCGTCTCGGGCGAGCTCGTGGTCGACGACCACGACGGCGACCTCGAGCTCTCGACCGTGTCGGGCGAGCTCTCGGTCGGCAACCACACCGGCCGGGTCACGGCGCACTCCGTGTCGGGCGACATCATCGCCACCGGCGCGATCACGGTCTTCAATGCCGACACCGTCGCGGGCAACATGATCGTCGACGCTCACGGCACCCCGAGCCGCATCGACACGAACACCGTCTCGGGCGACCTCACCGTGCGCTTCGACGCCGGGGCCGGGGCCCGGTATCGCGTCAACACCGTCGGCGGCACCGTGCTCATCGACGACGTGACGATGAAGGGCGTGCTCGGCAAGGGCTTCGAGCGGGTGACCGGCGAGCTCGCCGGGCGCTGGCTCGACTTCGGCGCGAACAGCGTCTCGGGGTCGATCTCGGTCATGCGACGCGAGCCCGTCCCCGGGGATGCCTCCGGCGCAGCCGGCGACGCCGCGACCGGCTCCGGCTCCGGTTCCGGTGCGGGCGCCGACGACGAGTCATCCCGCACCGAGGTCGGGGGCGCCGCGTGACCCCGCCCGTGTTCGCCCATGGCAGCCTGCGGCTCTACCTGCTGGCGCTCCTCGACGAGCGGCCGCGGCACGGCTACGAGCTGATCCAGGCCCTCTCCGACCGATTCGGCGGCACCTACTCGCCGAGCGCCGGCACGATCTACCCGCGCCTGTCGAAGCTCGAGGAGGAGGGGCTCGTCACGAAGACGAGCGACGGCCGCAAGTCGGTCTACGAGATCACCGACGCCGGGCGCACCGAGCTCGAGGCCCGCCGCCCCGAACTCGACGCGATCGAGGACGAGGTGACCGACTCGATCCGTCGCCTCGCCGACGGCGTGCGCGCCGAGGTCAACGACGCGATGCGCTCGCTGCGCGCCGAGCTCGCGAGCGCCGCCCGCGACGCGAAGCGCTCGGCGAAGGACGCGGCGAAGGCGACCGCCGAGAGCGCCCGGTCGGCGACGGTCGACGCCCAGGTGGAGTCGCGGCGCGCGCTGCAGGAGGCCGAGCTCGTGCTCAACGAGTTCCGTCGTCAGGTGCGCACCGACCTTCGCACCCGCACGCAGGCCGACCACGTGCCCCATGAGGCGGTCACCCTGCTGAAGGCGCGGCTCGCGCAGGTGCGCGCCGACGTGCTCGCGGCACTCGACCGCTGAGCCCGGTGCCGGCCGTCGTCGCTGTCGGCGGCCGGTGGTTCGATGGTCGCATGGACGACGTCGAGGTGCATCCGTGGTCCGAGGGCGACCTCGGGCTGCTCCGTCGGGCGAACACCCCCGAGCTGATGGACTGGGTCGGCGGCGTCGAGACCGACGAGCAGGTCGTCTCGCGGCACGCCCGCTACCTCGCGCTCGCGCGCGACGGCACGGGGCAGCAGTTCCGCATCACGATCCCCGGGCACCCCGAGGGCGTCGGCATGGTCGGCTACTGGCAGCACGAGTGGCACGGCGAGCCGGCGCTCGAGAGCGGCTGGTCGGTCGAGGCCCGGTACCGCGGGCGCGGCATCGCCCCGGCCGCCGTCATCGCCATGCTCGAGTTCGCCCGCGCCGCCGGCGAGACGCTGCCCGTGCACGCCTACCCGAGCGTCGACAACCCCGCGTCGAACGCCGTGTGCCGCAAGGCGGGGTTCACCCTGCTCGGTGAAGCGGACTTCGAGACGGGCGGCGGCGTGCTCCGCACCAACGACTGGGTCGCGACGCTCGTCCCGCCCGGCGCGGCGTAGCCTTCAGGGGTGCGCGCGTATCTCGCGGTCGCCGTCGGCGGCCTCATCGGAACCGGCCTCCGCCTCGCCTTCGACCTCGCGTTCGCACCGCCCGCGGGTGCCTTCCCCCTCGAGACGCTCGTCATCAACCTCGCCGGCACGTTCGCGCTCGGCTGGCTCGTCGGGGGCCTCTGGACGAGGCCGGCGACGCCCATGTGGCTCAAGGCGGGCCTCGGATCGGGGGTGCTCGGCTCGTTCACCACGCTGTCGGCCGTGATGGCGGCCGTCGTCGTGCTGACGAGCGGCGGCGCGTTCTGGGTCGGCGCGGGCTACCTCCTGGCCTCGGTCGTCGGCGGGCTCGGCCTCGCCGCACTCGGGCTCGAGCTGGGCTCGCACCTCGCGCACCGTCCGATGCCGCACGAGGTCAGCGACGACGGGGCGACGCTGTGACCGGCTCGCTCAGCCCGATCGTCGTCACGGCCGTGCTCGTGGCGGGCGCGGTCGGGGCCGTCGCGCGCTACGCGCTCTCGCGCGCGCTGCCGGTGCGGCCCGGGCACCTCCCCGGCGGCATCCTGATCGTCAACGTCGTCGGCTCGGGCGTCGCCGGCGCGCTCATCGGCCTCGCGGAGCGCGCCGCGCTCGACGGCGACCTGCGGCTCATCCTCGTGACGGGATTCTGCGGCGGCCTCACGACGTTCAGCACCTGGAGCGTCGAGACGATCGAACTGGTCTCGGGCGGCCGGTGGCGGGCGGCCGTGCTCAATGTCGTCGTCACCCTCGCCGTCGGCCTCGCGGCCGCGGCCGGCATGTACCTCGCGTTCCGGTGACGGGCGGCGGATGCCGCGACCCGGGCCGCGACATCCACCGTGCTCGTCGTCAGACGAGCGAGTCCCCCACGTACCCGTCGGGGCCGCAGCCCGGCGGGATCGCGAACACCGCCGAGCCCACGGGCGTCGTCCACTCGTTGAGCAGGTCGAGCTCGTCGAGGCGGCGCTGGATCGGCACGAACTGGCGATCGACGTCGGCCTGGTACGAGGCGAACAGCAGCCCCGCGTCCGAGACGGCGCCGCCGGCGGGTGCCTCGTCGTAGTTGTACCCACGACGGAAGATCCGCTCCCCCGGGACGTCGCTGCGCGAGCGCCGCAGGTGCGAGTAGTCCGCGATGACGGGGAAGCCGACCGGGGTCAACGCTGCGAAATCGGGCTCGTCGTGCTCGCGGGCACCGGTGAGCGGCGCCCCGTCGCGGAGGCGTCGACCGACCGCGGCCTCCCGGCCCGGGCGGTCGACCCGATCCCAGCCGTCCAGGTCCATCGCGATGCGCCGCAGCACGAGGGACGTGCCGCCCGCCATCCAGCCGGGACCGCCATTCGACCAGACGAGCTCGTCGAAGTCGGCGCTCCCGGGCACCGGGTTGACGGTGCCGTCGAGCTGTCCGAACAGGTTGCGCATCGTCGATCCGGAGGCCTCGGCCCCGGCCGCCCTGCGGAAGCCCTGCTGCGACCAGCGCACGTTCGCGAACGAGCGCGCATCCTTCAGCAGCATCCGGGCGGCGTGGGCCACGGTGACCGGATCGTCGGCACCGAGGTGGATCAGCAGGTCGCCGTCGCTCCACTCCGGGCGCAGACGGTCGACGCCGAAGGGCGGCAGGGGGCGGAGCCAGTCGGGTGCGATGCCGCCGGCGCGGGCCACGAGCCCTGGGCCGAACCCGAACGTCACCGTCAGCCGCGCCGGTGCGAGCGCGAGTTCCGGTTCGGAGTCGGCCAGCGGCGCTCGGCCCTGCGTGACCCGTGCTGCGTCGTCGCTGAGCACGCGCAGCATCCGCCGCAGGGCCGCAGCGTCGACGTCGGAGCGGAGATCGAGCGCGATGAAGCGGGCATGCGTTTGCGGCGGGGTCTCGACGCCGGCCTGGTGCGCACCGTGGAAGGGGACGAGGGCGTCGCCGACCGCCGTCGCACCCACCCCTCGCGCCGACGCCGCCGTGCCGTCCTCCGTGGGGGCGAGCGCGCCGGCCAACGCCTGGGCGCCGAGCACCGCAGCGGCGCCGGCTCCGGCCGCGGCGGCGCCCCCGAAGAGGAGGTGCCGCCGCGAGAACCCGGAACCGCCGGGTTCGCCGGCCATCAGTCCGACCCGTGTCCGTCGTCGTACTGCTCGTTCGCGCCCGCGTAGTCCTTGACGGGCGCCGTGACCTCGAGCGTCGAACCGTCATCGAACTCGAGGGTCACCGTGACCTCGTCGCCCGCGAGCAGCGGTCCGCCGAGGCCCATGAGCATCACGTGGTCGGCGCCCGGCTCGAGCGTCAGGGTCTCGCCGGCGGGGATCGGGAAGCCGCCGTCCTTCTCGCGCATCAGCATGGCGCCGTCGGATCCGACCGTCTCGTGCAGTTCGGCCGACTCGGCGGCGTCGGTCACGGCGCCGACGAGCACCAGGTCGCCGTCGCCGCCGTTGACGACGTCGCCGAAGAGTGCGGTCATGCCGTCGTCGGCGGCCTTGATCCAGGCCTCCTCGACGACCACCGACGACGCGCCGGGAGCGGCCGCCGCGACCCGGGCGTCGGGATCGGCGGAGCCGCCGGTGACCGTGCTGCAGCCGGACAGGAGGAGCAGCGCGGCCGACGCCGCTCCGAGGGCAGGGGTGATCGCGGTGGAACGCATCTCGATCGCTCCCGCCCGGTCAGGCGTCGGTGCCGGTGCCGGAGGCCGGGCCGTCGCCGGCACCCGGGCCTGCGCTCTTGCGGCGCGCGCTCACGATGATCGCGACGATGAGCGCGATGATGCCGAGCCCGCCGACGATGAAGCCCGCGACGGCCCATCCGTCGGGACCGTTCGCCGCGGCGTCGTCGGCGTCGTCGGCGTGGTCGCCCTCGTCGCCGTGGTCGCCGTGGTCGTCCTCGTCGGCCGCGGGAGCGTCGTGCGGCGCCTCCTCGGTCCAGGTGCCCGTCGCGTCGGCGCCCACGCCGAAGTCGATCGTGCCCTCGATCGGGTGGCCGTCGCTCGACACTGCGCGCCAGCGCACCTGGTACTCGCCCTCGAGGTCGGCCGGCAGCGTCGCGGTGACGTTCGGCCCGTCGATCACGGGCTCGCCGACCTCGACCTCCTCGCCGTGGTGGTCGACGACCTCGACGGCGGTGCCGACCTCGATGATGTCGTCCGAGAACTGCAGCGAGACCTCGGCGGGCGGCGTCTCGAGCACCTGTCCGTTCTCGGGGGTCGAGCCGACGAGCTCGTCGTGGGCGAGGGCGGCGGTGCCGCCCGAGAGCGCGAGCGCGCCCGCGAAGGTGAGCGCGGTCGCCGCGACGACGACGGTGCGCAGGGGGTTCGTGGTGCGACGGAGCGCGATGGAAGTGGTGTGCATTCGGGAGTCCTTCTCCTCATGCTCCGGACGGCATGCATCGATGCGTGCGCCGATCGTCGGCGCGAGGCATCCGGAGTCTTCGATGGTTCCGCCCCGAGGGCGGAGGGTTCACGCGAAGGCGGGGAGGAGCGGCGGGCCGCGATAGCGGAGTGCCGCGAAGCGCAGGCGCGAGCGCAGTGCGGGCGGAACGAGGGTCGCGAGGCGCGGCGTCGGCGGGGCGATGATCGCGACCGGCTCGCCGGCACGACCGGCGAACACGAGCGCGAAGCGGCGGGTCGCCGTCGCGAGCGCCGACCAGGCCGTGCGCTCGAGCACGAGCAGGTAGACGATCGTGGCGACCGCGGCGAGCGCGTGCCCGATGAGCATGGCGGCGCCGTGCCCGTCGTGCGCCGCGGTCGAGGCGGCGCCGGCCGACTCGACGAAGGCCATCGTGGCGTGGTGGCCGCCGCCCGTGGTGACGAATTCGCCCGATGCGGGGCCCGAGCCGACGCCGAAGAGGAGGTGGAAGGCCGCCTGGCTCGCGATCACGGCGAGCGCCGTGCGCACGGGCGTCGTTCGCCGGCCGACGAAGGCGACCGAGGCGCCGAGCGCGACGATCGCCGCGAGCGCGAGCCCGACCGAGCCGGGCGCCTCACCGCCGGCGACCCCGTGCGAGAAGGCCGCGAGGAAGAGGGCCACCGAGGCGGTCGCAGCACCGCGCGCGAGCTGCGTCGCACGATTCACGTCGGGGCTCCCCGGGCTCGATGGAAGAAATGCGCCTCGAGTCTAGCAAGCCGACTTGACATGCACGCGCGCAGGTGTAGTGTCATCCGCCGTGACGAACGACGCGGGCGAGCCGCCTGCCGAACTGAAGTCGCCGAAGCACTGGATCATCGGCGACCCCCTGCCCACCGAGAAGCTCGAGGGGCAGCTCCTCCCCAAGCGCATCGCCCTGCCGGTGTTCGCGAGCGACGCCCTGTCGTCGGTCGCGTACGCGCCGCAGGAGCTCCTCATGGTGCTCACGGTCGGCGGCCTCGCGTTCCTGGCCTTCGCGCCGTGGGTCGCCGCGGTGGTCGTGCTGCTCATGGCCACGGTCGCACTGAGCTACCGCCAGCTGATCCGCGCGTACCCCTCGGGCGGCGGCGACTACGAGGTCGCGCACAAGAACCTCGGCGAGAAGGCCGGGCTCGTGGTCGCCTCGGCCCTGCTCGTCGACTACGTCATGACCGTCGTCGTGTCGGTCGCATCTGGCGTCGACAACATCATCTCCGCCTTCCCGGCGCTCAACCCGTGGCGGGTCGAGCTCGCGGTCGTGTTCGTCATCATCCTCGCCGCGATGAACCTCCGCGGCGTGAGCGAGTCGGGCAAGGCCTTCGCGGTGCCCACCTACTTCTTCGCGGCGAGCGTGCTGCTGCTCGTCGGCACCGGGCTCGTGCAGATCGCGATGGGCAACCCGCCCGTGGCCGAGTCGTCGCAGTACTCGGTCGAGGGCGAGGACCTCACGCAGGCCGCGATCATCCTGCTGCTGCTCCGCTCGTTCGCGAGCGGCTGTTCCGCGCTGACCGGCGTCGAGGCCGTCGCCAACGGCGTGCCCGCGTTCCGCGCACCCAAGGTGCGCAACGCGCAGAAGACGCTCTCGCTCATGGTCGGGCTCGCGATCGTGATGTTCGTCGGCCTCACGGCCCTCGCGCTCGTCTCCGGCGTGCACTACGCCGAGGACCCGTGCGACCTCATCGGCTGGAACGACTGCCTGACCGCGCCGCAGCCGAGCCTCGTCGCGCAGATCGCCGCCGCGGTGTTCGGCAACGACTCGATCCTCTTCTTCGTCGTGCAGGCCGCCGCCGCCCTCGTGCTGCTGCTCGCGGCGAACACCGCGTTCAACGGATTCCCGCTGCTCGGCTCCGTGCTCGCCCGCGACGGCTACGCGCCGAAGTCGCTCTCGACGCGCGGCGACCGCCTCATCTACTCGAACGGCGTCATCATCCTCGGCCTCGCCGCGATGGTCATCCTCGTCGCGTTCCAGGCCAACCTGACACTGCTCATCCAGCTCTACATCATCGGCGTGTTCGTGTCGTTCACGCTCGGCCAGAGCGGCATGGTGCGGCACTGGATCGGCCTCCTGCGCGCGGGCCGCGCACGGACCGGCGCGAGCGCGGCCGGCGCCGCGAAGCAGAAGGCGGCCAAGCCGGGTCGCCCCGGCCCCGCCGACGACGACCACCGCCCGATGACCCGCGGCGCGATCATCCGCTCGCTGTGCATCAACACGTTCGGCGCCACGCTCACCGCGGTCGTCCTCGTCGTCGTCACGATCACGAAGTTCACGCACGGCGCGTGGATGGTGTTCCTCATGATGCCGATCCTGTTCATCCTCATGATGGGCGTGCACCGGTACTACCGCGACGTCGAGAAGGAGGTCGAGGTCGACCCGACCACGACGTTCGGCGCCTCGGGCGACCACGCGATCGTGCTCGTCGGCCGCATGCAGAAGCCGACCCTCAAGGCGCTCGACTACGCCATCGCCGCCCGGCACGACTCGATCGAGGCGGTGCACGTCTCGCTCGACGACGCGCAGACGAAGCAGCTGAAGAAGGACTGGGTGAAGATGAACATCCACGTCAAGCTGCGCATCCTGTCGTCGCCCTATCGCGATCTCAGCCACCCGCTGATCCAGCACATCAAGCAGCATCGCGAGGAGCACGGCTCCGAGGTCGTGACCGTGTACATGCCGCAGTACATCGTCGGCCACTGGTGGGAGAACATCCTCCACAACCACAAGGCTCGGCGCATCCGGCAGAAGCTCATGCTCGTGCACGGCGTCACGATCGCCCTCGTGCCGTGGCTGCTGGACTCGTCCGACCTCATCTACGGCCGCCGTTCGCGCCCCCTGCCCGGCCAGGACCGCCGCGGCGAGCCGGTGCGGGCGGTGCCGCGCCGGCCGATCGCCGAGACGACGGGCAAGCGCGGGCGGTAGGCTCACGGCATGGCGACCGGTCGCACGGATGTCCCGGTGGAGGTGTTCCTCGACTCGGTGACGCATCGCGTGCGCCGGCGCGACGCCGACACCCTGCTCGCCCTCATGCAGCGCGTGACCGGCGAAGAGGCGTACATGTGGGGCCCGTCGATCGTGGGCTTCGGCGAGTACCGCTACCGGTACGACAGCGGTCGCGAGGGCGTCACGCCCGCGGCCGCCTTCTCACCGCGCAAGGCTGCGTCGACGGTGTACCTGCTGCCGGGGTTCGCGGAGGACTCCGAACTGCTCGAGCGCCTCGGGCCGCACACCACCGGGGTGGGATGCCTCTACCTCAAGGATCTCGCGGTCGTCGATCTCGACGTGCTGACCGACCTGGTGCGCGAATCGTACGACTTCGCCGTCCGCTCCGCCGGTTGAGCAGCGAGGGCTCGCTCCTCGCTACAGCATCGCCATGATCTGGCGGGCGATCATGCGCCCGGCCCGGCTGGCACCGATCGTCGAGGCCTGCGGTCCGTAGCCGGCGAGGAACACGCGCGGGTCGCTCCACGCCGCACCCTGCCCCACCGTCACTCCGCCGGCCTTCTCGCGCAGCTTGAGCGGCGCGAGGTGCCGCAGCTCGGGTCGGAACCCCGTGGCCCAGATGATCGCGTCGGCGCGCGCCGACCCCTGCTGCTCGCCGTCCCAGACGACGCGGTCGCCCTCGATGCGGTCGAACATCGGGCGCGCGACGAGGAGTCCGCGCTCGATCCCCGCGGCGATGCGGCGGCTCTTCGGCACGCCCGTTCCGCTCACGATCGAGGGCAGCGCCCGCCCGGAGCGGGCAGCCTCGTCCTGCATGGCGACGGCGGCCGATGCACCCTCGAGGTCGAGCTCCTGCCGGTCGATCCAGTCGATCGGGCGCCGGGAGACCCAGGTGAGCCCGGCCGCGACATCCTCGAGCTCGAGCATGAAGCCGATCGCGCTCGTGCCGCCGCCGACGACGACGACGTGCTGGTCGCGGAAGTCCTCGGCGTCGGTGAAGTCGGAGGTGTGCACGTGGCGTCCCTCGAACTCGCCCATGCCCGGGTAGAACGGCACGAACGGCGAGCCCCACGTGCCGGTCGCGTTCACGAGGAACTGCGTCGCGAGCGCGTGCTGCGGCATGGTGGGCGTGGCGGGCGCCGAGAACGTCTTGCGGCGTCGGCCGAAGAGGCCGCGCGTCGTGAGCTCCTCGACGGGCTGGGGGCTGAGGTCCTCGTAGCGCACGAGCAGGTCGGCGCCCTCGTTCGACACCGAGCGCACGTTCATCGGGCGTCGCACCTGCAGGTCGAAGTGCTGCTCGAACCGGCCGTAGTAGTCGGCGACCACGTCCTTCGCGGGCAGTGCCCGGTCGGCCGTGTCGAAGCTGAGGCCGAGTTCGGCCATGCCCGGCAGGTCGTTCACGCGATGCGCGGTGCCGAGCCTGAGCGACGACCAGCGGTGCTGCCATGCGCCGCCGGGGCCGGGCGCGCGGTCGAGCATCACGAAGTCCTGCCCGGCGACGAGCTCGAATCGACGCAGGTAGTACGCGACCGAGAGCCCGGCCTGGCCGGCACCGATCACGACCACCTTCACGCGTTCGGGGCTCGTCGTCACCTGACAATCTCAGCATGTCTTGCTGTGTGCTCGCAGCACGTCGCCCGAGCGCGATCCGCAGGCTGTGGAGACCGGCGATCGGCGTCTTCGGCGGTGCTAAACTGGCGGCTGGACGAATTTCTCAAGGGAGCGCCGGGTGAAGACCATCCCACCCGGCCAGATGTCGTAAGGGGGTCACGCATGGGGCGCGGCCGTCAGAAAGCCAAGCACACCAAGGTCGCTCGGGAGCTGAAGTACTTCAGCCCCAACACCGACTACAACGCGCTTGAGCGCGAGCTCACCGGCTCGCAGCATGACGAGTACAGCGATGAGGCGTCGAAGTGGGCAGAGTATGCCGACGATGACGACGACACGTACGCTGACGACGACACCTACGCCGACGACGAGCAGCGCGAACAGCGCGCCTGATCGTCGCTCCGTCGAAGACACGCTCCCCGCGAACCTCCGCCGCTCCTGCTGAGCGCGCGCTCCCGTTCGTCGGTGCGCCTGCAGCAGGAACCGACGACGGCGCTTGTGCACCGATACCCTCGACGCATGGCCGCCGCCCACCGCAGCACCGATCGCGTGGTCGCGGGCCTGCGCGCGCAGCTCGAGCGTTCGAAGCGGTTCGAGGACACACTCGACCTCGCCGCCGCCTACGCGGCGTACGCACGGGTCGTGCGCCTGCTCGCGCCGCAGCTCGCCGACCTCCGCCGTGCCGCCGGCCTGCCGGCGACGCCGCCGAGGTGGGCGCGTTGGCGTGCGCGTCGCTCCGCCCGCGCGTACGGGGGGATCGCCGTGCCGACCGACCGGGTGTACACCTACTGGAACGCACCGGTCGAGACCGCCCCGCCGCTCGTGCGGGCGTGCATCGCCCAGCTGCGGCGGGTGCATCCCTCACTGCGCGTGCTCGACGGCGACTCCGCTCGTGACCTCGTCGAGATTCCCGACCGCGTCGCCGCACTCCTCGAGCACGACCGGCCCGCCCATTTCTCGGACTACGTGCGCACCGCCGTGCTCGCCGAGCACGGCGGGGTCTGGGTCGACGCGACGGCCTGGGTCGATCGTCCGCTCGACGACGAGCTGCGGCGGTGCCTGCGCGCCGGCACGGTGTTCCCGCGGTGGACGCGGCGGCAGATCGGCAACTGGTTCATCGCCTCGCATCCGGCGACCCCGATCATCGCACTGCAGCGCCTCGCCCTCGACGCGTGGTGGGCGGCGAACGACGACCTGCCCGACTACTTCCTCTACCACCGCGTCTTCGAGGTGCTGCAGGTACTCGTGCCCGAGGCTCGTGGGCAGTGGGACGCCGTGCCCACGCTCTCGTCGACGGCGGCGCACCTGCTGCAGCTCGAGATGATGCAGCCCTGGCGACCCGGAGTCGTGCGCCAGATCCTCGACGTGTCTCCGCTGCAGAAACTGAGCTACAAGTACGACGCGGTGCCGCCCGGCTCCGTGCTCGAGCGGCTGCTCGAGCACGGCCTCGCCGACTGAGCCGCCCGCACGGGCGATCGCTCGGCGCGACTCACGCCGAGCGCACCCACGCGGCGGTCGTCTCGACGAAGCGCTCGAGCTCGTCGAGCGCGTTCGACGGCGTGATCGCGCGCAGCACGAGCTCGTCGGGCGCGCCCTCGTACGCGGCGAGCGCGTCGGGGTCGCCGATCGTCGCGTCGATCGCGCGGAAGCCGAGCCGGGCGAAGTTCGCCGCATAGGCCGGGAAGCCCTCGTACGCGGCGGCCTCGCGCTCGAGCGCGGGGCGTGCGGCATCGTCGACCGTCGTGCGCGTGTAGAGGATGCCGCGCACCGAGCGGGCTCCGCCGGCGTCGTGCAGCTCGGCGGTCGTCGTGGCCGCGGCGTCGGGGGTGAGCCAGTTGAAGAGCGCCCCGTCTCCGCGCTCGGCGGCCAGCCACCGCATGCGCGGGCCGAGCGCCCCGACGACGATCGCCGCCTCGGTCGCGTCGCGCAGCGCCGCGATCCCCTGCTCGACGAGCGCGAGGGGTCGCTCGGCGCGCCCGGACCCGACGCCGAGCACGAGCCGGTCTGCGGGGATGCCGCCGAGCACGAGCGTGCCGGCCGGCCGGCGGTCGAGCGGGATCACGCCGGTCGCGAGGCCGATGCGCTCGGTGACCGACGCCGCCGCCCGGAGACCGTCGAGCGAGTCGCCGCCCGGCAGGTCGTTGATCCACAGCGCGTGGAAGCCGAGCCGCTCGACGCGCGGCGCGAGCGCGCGCACCGTCTCGAGCGGGGTGAGGCTCGTGATGCCGATCGAGACGGGCGTGCGCATGTCGCCGCGGTCGCCGTCGCTCAGCTCGCGTAGCTGCCGACGAGGCGCACCGCGCCGCCGTCGACGCCCTTCGCGCCCTGCTCCCAGCGGTCGGCGCCCGCGACCTGCGGCGGCTCGCCGAGGCCCACGGTGCCGACCTGCCAGGCCGGCAGGCCGAGGCGGTCGAGTTCGGCGATCACGGATGCCGCGGCGCCGGGCTCGACGACGGCGAAGAAGCCGATGCCGAGGTTCCAGGTGCCCTCGGTCGATTCGAGGCTCGTGCCGGCGAGCTCGTTGAGCACGCGGAACACGGGCGCCGGCGACCAGGTCGAGCGGTCGACCTCGGCGAACGAGCCGCGGGGCAGCACGCGCGCGAGGTTCGCGGCGATGCCGCCGCCCGTGACGTGCGAGAGCGAGTGCACGGCGTCGCCGTGCGGGCCTGCGAGCAGCTCGACGAGCTGGCCCGAGTAGAGGCGGGTCGGCTCGAGGAGCGCCTCGCCCCACGTCATGCCGAGCTCGGCCGAGGCGTGCCCGTAGGCGATGCCCTGGCCGGCGAGGATGTGGCGCACGAGCGAGAAGCCGTTGGAGTGCAGGCCGCTCGACGCGATCGCGATGACCGCGTCGCCCGACTGCACCTTCTCGGCGCCGAGCGCCTTGTCGGCCTCGACGACGCCGACCGCCGCGCCCGCGACGTCGTAGTCGTCGGCGCCCATGAGGCCCGGGTGCTCGGCGGTCTCGCCGCCGACGAGGGCGGTGCCGGTCTCGGCGCAGGCACGGGCGATGCCCGTCACGATCGAGGCGATGCGCTCGGGCACGACCTTGCCGCACGCGATGTAGTCGGTCATGAAGAGCGGCTTCGCACCGACCACGACGATGTCGTCGACGACCATGCCCACGAGGTCCTGGCCGATCGTGTCGTGCTTGTCGAGCGCCTGCGCGATCGCGATCTTCGTGCCGACGCCGTCGGTCGAGGTCGCGAGGAGCGGCCGCTCGAAGTCCTTCGCGAAGGAGAGGTCGTAGAGGCCGGCGAAGCCGCCCACCCCGCCGAGCACGTTGGGCCCGTGGGTCTTGGCGACCGCCTCCTTCATGAGTTCGACGGCGAGGTCGCCGGCTGCGGTGTCGACTCCGGCAGCGGCGTAGGACGAGTTCGCGCTCACCCGTCAAGGGTACCGGGCCGCGTCGCTGCCGCCGACTGGGGTGGGCGAGCGTAGAATTCGGGGTATGCAGCCAGGGGCGGCACCGTCGTGGGTGATCCGTGAGAATGCGAGTCGCCCGGTTCTGCTCGCGCTCTATCTGCGCGAGGTGCTCGCGATCTCCTCCCCCGTCGAACTGCCGCGACTGCGCGACGTCGGCCCCGTCGGCGAACGGCTCGAGATCGACGAGCACGACCTGCTCGAGCGCCAGTGGCGCGCGTGGTGGGCGATGACCGTCGAGCCCGAGGCGCATCCGTCGCCCGTGCCGCTCGAACTCGTCGAGGCGTTCGACACCGACGTCGCCCTGCCGGTGAAGGGCGCCGAGATCCTCGCGCGAGAGATCGTCCCGCACGCCGAGGCCGCCCGCGCATGGACGGAGTGGGCGCACGACGCGTATCGCAACGCCTCCGCGGCCCGCCGCGGCGACTCGTACCGCGCGTATGCCGGCACCATCGCCGAGCACGAGCGCGAGGTCGGGCGCCGCGCCCACTCGTTCGAGCTCAACGTCGAGGTGCTGCCGCTGTCGGGCACCGGCGTCTGGTGGATCGGCGCGATGACCGTCGGCGTCACCGATTCGCTGCGGTCGGACGCCTCGGCCTTCGACGACGCGATCCACCCGATCATCGCCGAACTCGCGTAGGCGGGCGTGACAGACTCTCTCGCATGAGCATCTGGTTCGGCGAGCCCTCCCTCGAGTGGGCGAACTCCCGCCGCGACGGCACCGCGATCCACGCACTCGGCATCGAGATGACCGAGGTCACCGACGAGTCCTTGAAGGGCCGCATGCCCGTCGACGGCCGCACGCGCCAGCCCGGGGGCGTGCTGCACGGCGGCGCCTCCGTCGCCCTCGCCGAGACCCTCGCGAGCTGGGGCGCGACCTTCACGGTCGACCCGGCGCAGTTCTACTGCGTCGGCATGGAGATCAACGCGAACCACCTGCGCCCGATCGCCGAGGGATGGGTCTACGGCGAGGCGCGCCCGATCACCCGCGGCCGCACGACGCAGGTGTGGGACATCCGCATCACGCAGGAGGACGGCAAGCTCGTGTGCATCTCGCGGTGCACGATGGCGGTGCTTCCGAAGCCCTCGGAGTACTGAGCCCGGTCATCGGTCGAGCACGCGCGGATGCCTCGGCGCCGGCGCACCGCCCGGATCAGCCGGTCGGTGCCATCGGTCGCGCCCGCTCGACCGACGCGATGACCGCGGCGATCGCCCGCTCGAACCGGTGCTCGGGCGGGGCGCCGTACCCGACCACCATCGTCGGCGGACGCGACGCGACGGTCGCGGCATCCGCGGCGTACGAGGCGAGCCCGCCGTAGCGCAGGCCGATCGCCGAGACCGCGCGCTCCACCTCCGCCTCGGCGGTACCGCCCGGCAGTTCGAGCAGGCAGTGCAGGCCGGCCTCGAGCCCGGCCACCCGGGCACCGGGCAGTCCGTCGGCGATGAGCCGCTCGAGCCGCTCGCGGCGGGCCCGGTAGCGCAGGCGCGCACCGCGCACGGCCCGGTCGTAGTCGCCCGCCGAGATGAGCGCGGCGAGCGCGAGCTGCGACAGCGCATCGGTCGCAGCCCCGCTCAGCCGTCGTTGCTCGAGCACCGCGTCGCGCAGCGTCGGCGGCACGACGCCCCAGCCGATGCCGAGCGCGGGCGCGAGCGCCTTGCTCGCGGTTCCGCCGTAGACGGTCTGCGCGGGGGCGAGCGCCTGGAACGCGCCGATCGCCCGCCCGTCGAAGCGGAACTCGCCGTCGTAGTCGTCCTCGATCACGATCGCGCCGGCGTCGCGCGCCCAGTCGGCGAGCGTCGTGCGTCGTGACGCGGAGAGCGGAACCCCGGTGGGGAACTGGTGCGCGGGCGTGACGAGCACGGCGTCGACGCCCGTGGCGGCCAGCCGGTCGACGACCATGCCGTCGGCGTCGAGCGGGACCGGCACGGGCTCGAGGCCCGCCGCGGCGAGCACGTCCCGGTGCGAGGAGTGCCCGTACGCCTCGACCGCGATGCGCCGTCCGCCGCGGGCGGCGATCGCCCGGGCCACGAGCGAGAGCAGTTCGCCGAAGCCGTGGGTGACGACGAGGCCGTCGGCGCCGGCGACGACGCCGCGGGTGCGCGCCAGGTACCCGGCGAGCGCCGTGCGCAGCCCGGCCGCGCCTTCTGGCGCGCCGTAGGCGAAGGCGGCTGCGGGCGCGTCGGCCAGCGCCCGCGCGACGGCGCGACCCCACGCCGACCGGCCGAAGCCCGAGGCGTCCGGCAGCCCGCCGCGAAGGTCGAGGTCGAACCGGGTGGATCGGTCGACGCGCGCTCCCGGTGCGGGCTCGGGCACCCCGCGCACCCAGGTGCCCGAGCCGACCCGCGCCTCGAGCCGCCCCTCGCCGACGAGCCGGGCGTAGACCTCGGCCACGCTGTTGCGCGCGAGGCCGAGGTCGGCCGCGAGGGCACGGCTGGGCGGCAGCCGGATGCCCGGCGCGAGCCGGCCGTCGACCATGGCAGCGCGCAACGCCTCCTCGAGCGACGCGGCCTTGCGCCGCGGGTCGACCTCGAGATGCAGATCCAATCCGGAATTGGCCCAATCCTGTGCCATGGCATTGGACGTTACCAGCGCGGCGGTCGATCCGTAGCGTGACTCCCATGACCACGACGACCATCGACACCGCCCCGCCCACCGCTCCCGTCGCCCCGACCCGGCGACTCGACCTCGACGGGGTCGCGCCCGCGTTCGTCCGGGCGGTGAGCGCGCTCGACGACGCCGCCGAGGCCGAGGCCGACCGCGCCGGCATCGAGAAGGGGCTGCGCGAACTCGTGCGCCTCCGCGCCTCGCAGCTCAACGGCTGCTCGTACTGCGTCGACCTGCACTCGCGCGACGCGGCCACGGCCGGCGAGCACGTGCAGCGCCTCTACGCGGTCGCCGTCTGGCGCGAGTCGAACTTCTTCACGGCGCGCGAGCGCGCGGCGTTCGACCTCGTCGACGCCGTCACCCGGCTCTCGGAGACCCACGTGCCCGACGACGTCTGGCACGAGGCATCCACCGCGTTCACCGACGACGAGCTCGCGGCGCTGCTCGCCCTCATCGTCTCGGTGAACGCGTGGAACGAACTCGCCGTCTCGACGCGCGGATGGCGCCCCAAGCTGCGCATCTGAGCAACCCCCCGCACTCGGCGGGCTCACCCGCGCGGTGTGGGAGAATCGACGAGGCCGGTTCCGGTCGTTCACCACACCCCCACGAGGAGCCATCGCTCGCATGTGCGGCATCGTCGGCATCGTCTCCACCGAGCCCGTCAACCAGCAGATCTACGACAGCCTGCTGCTCCTGCAGCACCGCGGCCAGGATTCGACGGGCATCGCGACCGCCGACGGCCCCGTCTTCCACATGGCGAAGGCGCGCGGGCAGGTGCGCGAGGCGTTCCGCACCCGCGACATGCGCTCGCTCATCGGCAACATGGGGCTCGGGCACGTGCGGTACACGACGAAGGGCGCCGCCGAGCGCGAAGAGGAGGCGCAGCCGTTCTACGTGAACGCGCCGTACGGCATCATCCTCGTGCACAACGGCAACCTCACGAACACGCGCGAGCTCTCGAGCGACCTGTTCTCGATCGACCGCCGCCACGTGAACTCGACGAGCGACACCGAGATGCTGCTCAACGTGCTCGCGACCGAGCTGCAGGGCCAGATCAAGGGCCTCGAGCTCGACCCCGACCAGGTGTTCGAGGCGGTCTCGCAGGTGCACGAGCGCGTCGAGGGGTCGTACGCGGTGATCTCGATGATCGCCGGTTACGGCCTGCTCGCCTTCCGCGACCCGTTCGGCATCCGCCCGCTCATCCTCGGCAAGCGCGTCACCGAGTCCGGCCGCGACGAGTGGATCGTGGCGAGCGAGTCGCTCGTGCTCGAGAACGGCGACTACGAGATCGTGCGCGACGTCGAGCCCGGCGAGGCGATCTTCATCACCCTCGACGGCGAGATGATCTCGCGCCAGTGCGCGAAGAACCCGGTGCTCGTGCCGTGCTCGTTCGAGTACGTCTACCTCGCCCGACCCGACTCGGTCATGAACGGCATCTCGGTCTACGAGTCGCGCCTGCGCATGGGCGACCGCCTCGCCGACACCGTCGCGACGCACATGCCGCTCGGCGACGTCGACGTCGTCATGCCCATCCCCGACTCGTCGCGCCCGTCGGCGATGCAGGTCGCCCAGAAGCTCGGCATCGAGTACCGCGAGGGCTTCTACAAGAACCGCTACGTCGGCCGCACCTTCATCATGCCCGGCCAGTCCGAGCGCAAGCGATCGGTGCGCCAGAAGCTCAACGCCATGGGTACCGAGTTCCGCGGCAAGAACATCCTCATCGTCGACGACTCGATCGTGCGGGGCACCACGTCGCAGCAGATCGTGCAGATGGCCCGCGACGCCGGCGCCAACAAGGTGACGTTCGCCTCGGCCGCCCCGCCCGTGCGCTACCCGCACGTGTACGGCATCAACATGCCGAGCCGGCAGGAGCTCATCGCCCACGGGCGCAAGATCCCCGAGATCGCGGCCGAGCTCGGCGCCGACCACATGATCTACCAGGAGGTCGCCGACCTGCAGGCGGCGATCACCGAGGGCACCTCGATCGACCGGCTCGACCTCTCGTGCTTCACGGGCGAGTACGTCACCGGCACGGTCACCGAGGAGTACCTCGGCTGGGTGGAGCGCACGCAGCTCAGCTGAGCGGCGCGACGAGCCGACGCCTCCGCTCCGACTCCTCCGACACTGAATCGCGAGCCGACTCGGTGTCGGAGTCGCCACGCGCGTGCGTCGGCGGGTCGGCCGAACGACGACTGGATGCCGCGCGGCGACGTCGATGCCATGCCGCAGGGACCCGAGCCGACGGGGAACCCGATCGACGGGTGTCGGGAGGCGTCTCAGCCGTCGACGCGGTGCGTCTCGTCGTGCTCGGCGACGGCGTGCGTGACGCGGCGCGACATGGCGCGATCGACGACGAGGGCGACGAGGGCGCCGAGGGCGACGCCGACGGCGACGCCGCCGAGCAGCAGGAAGCCGAACACCTGGCCCTGGTCGTACGTGAAGTCCTCTTGCACGCGCTCGGCGATCTGCGCCTCCGTCGGCGCGAAGGCGAACGAGAGCACGAACGCGACGATCGCACCGACGACCGCGCCTGCGAGCATCCACACCCCGTAGCGCGGAGACCGCCGGACCACGACCTCGTCGCGGGTCGCCTCGGTCTCGTACTGCGGTTCGGGCCGTTCGTGGGTGTCGCTCACCCTTCCATTGTCGCGCACCGGCGGCCGGGGAGCGCCGCTCGCGCTCAGACGACCGGCAGCAGCCCCTCGAGGTCGGCGCGCTGCCCGGAGGCGTGCACCGTGCCCGACGTTCGGGCGTCGGCCCACGACCGCGCGCCCGTCGCGAGGGCGAGCCAGGTCGCGGCGTCGGTCTCGATCACGTTGGGCGGCGTGCCGCGGGTGTGCTTCGGCCCCTCGACGCACTGCACGGCCGCGAACGGCGGCACCCGCACCTCGAGCGTGCCGCCCGGCGCCTGCTCGGCGAGCAGCTGCAGCGAGTACCGCACCGCGAGGGCGAGCGTCGCACGGTCGACCGAGGACGTCGCGGCCGCGACATCCCCCTCGTGCCGTGCCGCGATCGCGACGATCGTCGCGACCGCCGCCCGCCCGATCTCGTCGCCGATCCTCGCTCGTGCCATGTGGGCGATTCTGCCACCGACGGGCGACGTGCCTGCGCGCGTCAGGCGTCGCGCGTGCGCCCGCCCTTGGGCGAGACGCCCATGAGCGTGAGGACGAGGATCATCACCGCGCCGGCGAAGATCGCGATGTCGGCGACGTTGCCGATGAACCAGTCGCCGTACCCGATGAAGTCGACGACGTGGCCCCGGCCGAATCCGGGCTCCCGGAACAGTCGATCGCCGAGGTGCGTCACGGCGCCGCCGAGCAGCAGCCCGAGCGCGATCGTCCAGCCGACCGAGCGCACCCGCCACGCGTACCACGCGACGGCGACGGCGCCGACGCCCGCGAGGATCGCGAAGATCCACGTGTGCTCGGTGCCGATCGAGAACGCGGCGCCCGGGTTGTACACGAGCACGAAGCGGATGAGATCGCCGATCACGGGAACGGCGGTGCCGTCGCCGAGTTCGGCGACGGCCCACCACTTGCTGGCCTGATCGACCACCACGACGACGACGGCGATGGCGATCACCCACCAGAACAGGCGCCGGCCGGATGCTGCGGGCTCGCGCGCGGCCGCGGGGCCGGCGTCGGTCGGTGCGTCGCCGGGAGCGGCCGGGTCTGAGCTCATCCGGACATTCTCGCACCGGCGCGCGTTCGCGGCCGCCGCCGTCGAAGCGGAGGGCGACGGCCCGAAGCGGTAGCCTGATCCGGTGAGAATCCTCGTCCTCGGCTCGGGCGCGCGCGAGCACGCCATCATCCTCGCGCTCCTCGATGAGGAGGCCGGCCACGAGATCATCGCCGCTCCCGGCAACGCCGGCATCGCGGCATCGCCGACCTCGTCGGCCCGCGGCAGCGTGACGACCGTCGGCATCGACGCGACCGACGCCGATCTCGTCACCGGGTACGCCGCCGACAACGGCATCGACCTCGTCGTCGTCGGCCCCGAGGCGCCCCTCGTCGCCGGCGTCGCCGACGCGCTCCGCGCCCGCGGCATCCCGGTGTTCGGGCCGGGCAGGCAGGCGGCAGCACTCGAGGGCTCGAAGACCTTCGCGAAGCGCATCATGGAGGCCGCTGGCGTCCCGACCGGCCGCGCGACGCTCGCCACCACCATCGACGAGGTCGCCGCGACGCTCGACGAGTTCGGTGCGCCGCACGTCGTGAAGGCCGACGGCCTCGCCGCCGGCAAGGGCGTGCTCGTCACCGAAGACCGCGACGCCGCGCTCGCGCACGCCGCCCACTACCTGCAGCAGGGCCCCGTGCTCGTCGAGGAGTTCCTCGACGGCCAGGAGGTCTCGCTCTTCCTCCTCTCCGACGGCGAGCACGTGCTGCCGCTCTCACCCGCCCAGGACTACAAGCGCCTGCGCGACGGCGACCAGGGCCCGAACACTGGCGGCATGGGCGCCTACTCCCCGCTGCCCTGGCTCGCCGACGCGGTCGACGGTCGAGGCGGTCGGTTCGGCAGCGAGCAGGCATTCGTCGACGAGGTCATCGAGACCATCGCGCTGCCGACGGTGCGCCGGCTCGCGTCGGAGGAGACGCCGTTCATCGGCCTGCTCTACGCGGGACTCATCCTCACCTCCCGCGGGATCCGCGTGATCGAGTTCAACGCCCGCTTCGGCGACCCCGAGACCCAGGTCGTGCTGCCCCGCCTCGAGACCCCGCTGTCGGGCCTGCTGCTCGCGGCCGCCACGGGTGGGCTGGGCGGGCTCGACCGGCCGGTGTTCAGCGACCGGGCCGCCGTCACGGTCGTGCTCGCGAGCGAGGGCTACCCCGAGTCACCCGAGACGGGCCGGGTCATCGAGGGGCTCGACGCCGCGGCATCCGTGCCCGGCGTGCACCTCGCCCACGCCGCGACCGCGGTGGGCGCCCTGCCCGACGACGCGCAGCCGGGCGACGACGCGCCGCTCATCGCGACCGGCGGCCGCGTGCTCAACGTGGTCGCCCTCGGCGACGGCTTCGCCGACGCCCGCCGACGCGCCTACGAGGCCCTCGGCCAGGTGCGGCTCGACGGCGGCCAGTACCGCACCGACATCGCGGCGCGCGTCGCGGAGTGAGCGGCGAAGCGGCCCGAAGCGAGGAGATCAGCATGACCGACACCGGTGAACTGCCCGGCTGGACCCACGTCTACTCGGGCAAGGTGCGCGACCTGTACGTGCCGACGAAGCTGATGACCGACGACGACAGCTGGACGGGCGACCCGCTCGCGACCTCGCCCGTCGTGCTCGTCGTCGCGAGCGACCGCGTGAGCGCGTTCGACCACCTGCTCGAGCCGGCGATCCCGGGCAAGGGCGCCATGCTCACGGCGCTCACGCACTGGTGGTTCGACGAGCTTCCACAGGTGCCGAACCACCTCGCGCACCCGCTCGACGACCGGCTCGAGGTGCTCGAGCTCCCCGAGGTGCCGGCCGAGGTCGCCGACCGGGCGACGCTGTGCCGCACGCTCGACATGTTCCCGATCGAGTGCGTCGTGCGCGGGTACCTCACGGGCAGCGGCTACAAGGAGTACGTCGCGACCGGTGCGATCGGCGGCATCGAGCTGCCCGAGGGCCTCGCCGACGGCGACCGCCTGCCCGAGCCGATCTACACGCCCGCATGGAAGGCGCCGCTCGGCGCGCACGACGAGAACATCTCGTACGAGCGCACGATCGAGCTCGTCGGCGAGGTCGTCGCCGCGCAGCTGCGCGAGCTCTCGCTCGAGGTGTTCGCACGCGCCTCGACCATCGCCGAAGAGCGCGGGCTCATCCTCGCCGACACGAAGTTCGAGTTCGGCGCCGACCGCGCGACGGGCATCGTGACGCTCGCCGACGAGGTGCTCACGAGCGATTCGAGCCGGTACTGGGATGCCGCGGCCTACGCCGCCGGCACGACCCCGGCCGAGCGCATGGCGAGCTTCGACAAGCAGATCGTGCGCGACTGGCTCGCCGCGAACTGGGACCAGCAGGGCCGCCCGCCGGTGCTGCCCGACGAGGTCGTCGCACAGACCGCCGCGCGATATCGCGAGCTGCTCGACCGGCTGCGGCTGCCGATCGAGGGTTGACGAGCGGGCGCTCGGAACCCGGTGGTCGAGGAGCGAAGCGAATCGAGACCCGCGCGATGGACACGAGGAGGTGACCCCCGCCCGATGAACCTCGACGACCTGCGCCGCCTGCGCCGCGCCCGCGACACGATGGACCGCGACTACGAGCAGCCGCTCGACGTGGAGGCGCTCGCGAGGGTCGCCCTCATGTCGGCGGGGCACTTCTCGCGCAGCTTCCGCGAGGCGTACGGCGAGACTCCGTACAGCTACCTCATGACGCGGCGCATCGAGCGGGCCAAGGCGCTGCTGCGCCGCGGCGACCTCAGCGTGACCGAGGTGTGTTTCGCGGTCGGCTGTACCTCGCTCGGTTCGTTCAGCTCGCGGTTCACCGAGCTCGTCGGCGAGAGCCCGAGCGCCTACCGGGCCCGGTCGCACGACGTCGCGGCGCCGATTCCGGCGTGCATCGTGAAGATCCAGACCCGCCCCGTCAGGAATGGAGAAGCGGGCAAGACCTCGCCTCGGTAGCGTCGAGGTCATGGACATCTCACTCTCCCAGTGCTTCATCGCGGTCGACGACCACGACACCGCGATCCCCTTCTACCGCGACGTGCTCGGCCTCGAGGTGCGCAACGACATCGCCTACGAGGGCATGCGATGGGTCACGGTCGGCTCGCCGTCGCAGCCCGACGTCAACATCGTGCTCGAACCGCCGATCGCCGACCCGAACGCGACCCAGTCCGACAAGGATGCCGCGGCGCAACTGCTCGCCAAGGGCCTGCTGCGCGGCGTGAACTTCACGACGCCCGACGTCGACGCGACGTTCGAGTCGATCCGCGCCGCGGGCGCCGAGGTGCTGCAGGAGCCGATGGACCAGTTCTACGGCGTGCGCGACTGCGCCTTCCGCGACCCTGCGGGCAACATGCTGCGCTTCAGCCAGCCGAGCGCTGGATGACGAGCGCCGCCGCGCAGCGGCCGACTCGAGCCCCCAGCGCGGGCCGCTGACTCGACGGTGGGAACTTCTGACCCGCCGACGGCGTGTCGCGACTCAACACGCGGACGTGGTCTCAGAAGTTCCTACAGTTCTGCGCGGTCGCCGGCGACCGGGGCGGCGAGCCCCAGCTCCGCGACGACCTCGGCGACCCGCGCCCGCTGCCCCTCGTCGAGGCCGAGGATCGGCCGCGGCAGGCACCGGGCGGGCGCGAGCCCGAGCTGTTCGGCGATCGCGGCGACGACGCGCAGGCTTCCGCCGAGCTCGGCGAACAGCTTCCACAGCGGATCGAGCCGGGCCGATTCCGCGTACGCGTCGGAGACCCGCCCGGCCTGCGCCGCGCGCGTGATGCGCAGCGCCGGCTCGGGCAGCGTGCCGCCGATGACCGAGTACCAGACGTCGCAACCGGCGTTCAGCCCGGTCGCCGCGAACGCATCGCCCGAGATGCCGATGCTGACATGCGGCGGTACGACCGCGCGGATCGCGGCGACCCGCTCGCGCATCGCCGCCTCATCGAGCGGCATGCCCGGGATCTTGATCGACGCGACGCCCGGCAGCTCGGCGAGCCGCGCGTAGAGCTCGCTCGTGAAGGCGAAGTGCGTCGTGGCGGGGTTGTCGTAGACGATGACCGGCAGCTCGGTGCTCGACACGACCTCACGGAACAGCTCGACGACGTCGTCGTGCGTGAGCGGCTGGTACGTCATCGGGGCGAGCAGCACTCCCCTGGCCCCCGCCGCCTCGGCATTGCGCACGTTCGCGAGCACGTCGCGGGTGCGCAACGCGCCCACGCCGACGACGACCGGCGTCTCGCCTGCGTGCTCGACCGCGAGCCGCGCGACGCGGGCCCGTTCGTCGGTCGACAGGTAGGCGTACGACCCGGTCGAGCCGAGCGCGGTGATCGTGTCGACACCCGCGGAAGCGAGCCGCCCGACGAGCCCGGCGAACGCGCGCTCGTCGACGGCGTCGTCGGAGAACGGCGTGAGCGGAAACGCGCTGAGTCCGGTGAAGATGCCTGCGCCGGACATGCGACTACCCCTCCGCCGGCACGTGCGCGAGGCCGAGCGCCGGGTTGCCGTAGACCGTCTGCACCTCGGAGATCACGACGCGGTACTCGCCGAGCCATTCGCCGTTGCGCCCCTTGGCGATGCGGTGGGCGTCCATGCCGACGAGCTCGCGCAGCGCCTCCATGCTCGACCAGTAGTACACCTCGGCGTGCAGCCCGGTCGCCTCGTTGTGCCACTCCTCCTCGCCGAGGAAGCCCGGAATGCGCCGGGCCCGCTCGGCGATCTCGTCGTTGAGGCGATGGAACGCGTCATCCAGTTCGCCGATCTCGAAGATGAACGTCGAACTGCAGGCGGGTGTCGTGCTCATACTCGTTCCTCCAGGGGTGCGGGATCGGGGTCGTCGGTCGGTCGGTTGCGGATGCCTCCGCGCTGCGCTCCCGCCCCGGCGAGCACGACGAGCACGATGCCCGCGACCTGCGCCAACGACGGGATCTGGTGCAGCACGACGAGTCCGAGCACGACGCCGAAGGCGGGCTCGAGCGCCATGAGCGTGCCGAACGCGGTGTGCGTCATGCGGCGCAGGGCCAGCATCTCGAGCCCGAACGGGATGACGGGCGAGAGCAGCGCGAGGCCGGCGGCGACGAGCAGCACCCACCACTCGAAGTGGCCGGCCACCTGCGGTACGCCGACGAAGGCCGTCACCACCGCGGCGATCGGGATCGTGATCGAGAGGCCGCTCACACCCGAGAAGCGGTCGCCGACCTTCTGCGTGAGCAGGATGTAGACGCCCCAGCCGGTGCCTGCGAGGGCGGCGAAGCCGACCCCGACGAGGTCGACCTGCCCGTGCCAGGGCTCGGTGAGCAGGATGACGCCGGCGAGCGCGAGCACGGGCCAGACGAGCATGCGGCGGCTGTGGCTGCGGATCGCCGCGACGGTGAGCGGCCCGAGGAACTCGATGGCCACGGCCGTGCCGAGCGGAATGCGGTCGACCGCCGACAGGAACGCGACCATCATGACGCCGGTCGCGACGCCGAGGCCGACGAGGGGCAGCACGTCGACGCGGCGGACGCGGCGCAGCGGCGGCCGCGCGATGACGATGAAGAAGAGCGCGCCGAACGCGAGCCGCAGCCACGCGGTGCCGGCTGCGCCGAGCTGCGCGATGAGCGGCACCGAGAGCGCGTTCGTCGCCTGGATCATGAGCATCGCGGCGACCGCCATCGTCCACGGCGGCACCCGCTCGCTCGCGCGGCTCACGATCCCGCCTCGCGATGGGTCGTGCCGACGCCGGGTTCGAACACCGCGAGCGAGAATCGCGCGGGCCGGTCGGCGGGGTTGGCGTAGGCGTGGTCGACGTCGCCGGGGAAGGTCAGCGCGTCGCCGACGGCGAGCGCGTGGGTCGCGTCGCGCACCTCGATGACGAGTTCGCCGTCGAGCACCTGCAGGAGTTCGCGCGTGCCGGTCGAGTGCGCTTCGCTCGCGTGCCGTTCGCCGGGTTCGAGCGTCCAGTCCCAGAGCTCGACGACGTCGGGGGTCTCGGTGCCCGCGACGAGCACGCCGCGGCCGCCGCGTTCACCGCTCCAGAGCGCGGCGCCCGCGCCGTGGCGGGTCACCTTGACGAGGTCGGAGGCCGCGGCCCGCGGCTCGACGAGGGCGGGCAGTCCGATGCCCAGGGCGTCGCTGAGTCGCAGCAGCGTGCCGACGCTCGGGTTCACGGCACCCTGCTCGACGTTGACGATCATGCGCCGGCTGACGCCGGCCTCGGCTGCGAGTCGGTCGAGGGTCCAATCGCGCGCCTGTCGCTCGTCGCGCACCCTGCGCCCGATCGCGAGCGCGAGCGTCTCCGTCTCGGCATCCATGAGTGCATGATAGTGCACTGATGGCAGCGTGGCGCCCCCGCGACCGACGACCCGAACGCCGGTGCAGTTCAGTCGAACGGCGCCGCGCGCGCCTCGAGCCAGGCGATCGCCTCGTCGCGCCCGACCGCGCCGGCCGCCACCGCGCGCACGAAACGGTCGATCGCCCGGGGCTCCGGCTCGACGAGGTCGAACCCGTTGAGTTCGTAGAAGACGGCAGTCACGAGCCACGAGAGACGCTTGTTGCCGTCGAACAGCGGATGGTTGCGACTCAGCCCGATGAGCAGCACCGCGGCCTTCTCATGCAGGCCGGGATGCACCTCTTCGCCGAAGACCGGCATCGGTGCGGCGAGCGCCGACAGCAGCAGCCCGCGATCGCGCACGTGGAAGCCGCGCGATGCGAGCCACTCCTCGACGTCGGCCGGCTCGACGTACTCGGTCACTGCGACAGCAGGTCGAGCGCGTCGGCGTCGCGTGCCTCGATGCGGGCGAATGCGGCGCGGGTGCGCTCGGCCTTCGCCGCGCGCTCGGCGCGATCGCGGATCGCGGCGAGCACGACGTCGTTCTTCGAGCGGTGCTCGCGTGCGGCGAGCTCGGTGAGCAGTCGGTCGTCCTCTTCGGAGAGGCGCAGCGTGAGGGCCATGAGATCACCTCCGGTGATACCACGATGATACCAGTCGGGGGATGCCGCGATTCTGCCGATCCGGAATGGATTCGCCGCGACATCCGTTAGTATTAGTTGTGCTTACAACCAATGGGGCGCCCGAAGGCGCCGGACTCCTCGCGGCCGACACCGGCATGGGTGCGGTGACGCTGCGCGTCGCCGACCTCGACGGCATGATCCGCTACTACCGCGACGGCGTCACCCTCGAGCTGCTCAGCCACGACGGCCCCGTCGCCGTGCTCGGCCGCGGCGCGACGCCGATCGTGATCCTGCAGCACGCGCCCGAGCTGAAGCACGCGTCGCCGCGCGACGCCGGGCTCTTCCACACCGCGATCCTCTTCGACGCGCGTGAAGCGCTCGCGACGGCGATCGCCTCGGTCGCGACCCGCTACCCCGGCACCTTCACCGGCAGCGCCGACCACCTCGTGAGCGAGGCCTTCTACTTCACCGACCCCGAGGGCAACGGCGTCGAGCTGTACTTCGACCGCGACCGCTCGACCTGGAGCTGGGTGCACGGCACCGTCGAGATGGCGACCATCTACCTCGACCCGAACGGCTACCTGCGCGACCACCTCGGCGAGACCGGCACGGCCGCCGTCGCCTCGGGCGACCGGCTGGGCGACGCCGTCGTCGGCCACGTGCACCTCTCGGTCGGCGACGTCGCGAGCGCACGCGAGTTCTACGTCGACCGGCTGGGCTTCGAGACGACCGCCGAGATGGGCGACCAGGCGCTCTTCGTGTCGGCCGGCGGGTACCACCACCACATGGCGATGAACACGTGGAACAGTCGCGGCGCCGGCCGCCGCGGGCTCGCCCTCGGCCTCGGCAAGGTCGAGATCGTCGTGCCCACCTCCGACGACCTCGGCGAACTCGGCGAGCGCATGGCCCACTACCGGGTCGGCACGCGCGACGACGGCCGGACGCTCGCGTTCGACGACCCGTGGGCCAACCTCGTCGAGGTGCGCGCGGCGGGATGATCGGGTCCCGCGGATAGGCTGACCCGATGACCTACCCGCTCCGATCGATCCGCCGATACCCCGTCAAGGCGATGGGCGGCGAGGCCCTCACCCAGGTGGCGCTCGACGCGCGCGGACTCGTCGGCGATCGCGGTTTCGCCGTCGTCGACGTCGACGGCAAGTTCGCGTCGGGCAAGAACACGCGACGCTTCCGCCGGCGCGACGCGGTCTTCGAGTACGCGGCTTCGACGACGGCGGACGGCTCGGTGCAGGTGCAGCGGGGCGACCACGGCCTGTGGCTCGTCGGCGAGGAGGAGCTCGACGCCGACCTGTCCGAGCGCATGGGCGCGAGCGTCCGAGCGCTGCCCGAGCGCGACATCCCCATGCAGGACGGCGGGCAGATCTCGATCGTCGGCACCGCCTCGCTCGCGTGGTGCGCCGAGCGCTTCGGCATCGACTCCGACCCGCGACGGCTGCGCGTCAACCTCGTCGTGGAGACCGACGAGCCGTTCGTCGAGGAGGGCTGGCTCGGGCGGGAGATCACCGTCGGCGACGCCCGGCTGCGGGTCGTCGAACGCATCGAGCGGTGCCGAACCGTGGATGTCGCGCAGGACGGCACGACGGCGGAGGGGCGACTGCTGAAGCCGCTCACGAAGGAGCGCGAGATGTCGCTCGCGGTGTACGCCGACGTGGTGGCGCCCGCGGTGATCCGCGTGGGTGACGGGGTCGGGCTCGCGGGCTGAGGCCGACGAGGCCGAGGTCGCTCGGGGTCGGGTTCAGGCCGCTCGGGGCGTGGTCCCGATACGCGCCCTCCTTCGGGCGCTCCTCGACCGACGGTGGGCCGGCCGGGCGCTACTCGACCGACGGACGCGGCTTCGGGCCCTTCGCGTGGGACATGTCGTGGAAGGCGTCGAACGCCTGGCCCGGCACGGGCATCGGGGTCGTGCCCGGTCGCGCCCGCAGCCCGTCGAGGATGATCGTGAGCTGACGCCGCCAGAACGGCAGGTACTCGCCGCCGTACTGGCCGAGCGAGCCGAGCATGTCGACGAGGATGCTGAGGTCGACGGCCGTGACGTCGGCGCGCAGGGCGCCCTCGGCCTGGGCGCGCTCGATCATGCCGTTGACGAGCGGCTCGAACTCGATGCCCGGGCGATGCGACGGGTCGAGCTCGGCGACCCGTCGCATGACGGCGGGCAGGAACGGCGAGTCCGCGACCCAGGCGCCGAGGCGCTCGACATAGAGCTCGACCGATCGCCAGCCGGTCTCGGCACCGAGGATCTCGGGGGCGAGGTCGTGCAGCTCCGCGACGGCGTTGTCGTAGAGCTCGCGGACGAGTGCGTCGCGATTGGGGAAGTGTCGGTAGACGGTGCCCGCCCCGACTCCCGCGCGCGTCGCGAGCTCGTCGAGCGGCGCGTCGATGCCCCGCTCGGCGAAGAGCCGCCGTGCTTCGGCGAGCAGACGTTCGTGATTGCGCCGTGCGTCCCGGCGCGACGAAGCCGAGGAGGTCATCGCTTCACTGTACGCGGTTCTTCACGTATGATTCGGAGAGCCGTCTCCGTTTACCCGAAGAACGAGACGACCGACCTTCACGGGGGAGTGGAGGACGACCGCGCGGCGGGCGAGCCGGGAGATTACGGCGAGCGCCCGTCGCGTCGGTTCGGGGTCGGAGCGGTGGTCTCGATACGCTCCTTCGTCGCTACTCGACCGACCTGGTGGCGGCTCAGCGCTACTCGACCGACCGTCGCGCTTAGGCTTGACGGGTGAGTACTGAGTCAGCCAGCGCGGGCGAAGGCGTGAGCGACGGCGTCGCGGCGAACACCCGAACCATCGAGGCGACGGTCGTCACCGACTTCAGCGACCGCATGAGCTACGGCGGCTACCTCGACCTGCCGACGCTGCTCAGCGCGCAGCGCCCGATCTCGCGTCCCGAGCACCACGACGAGCTGCTGTTCATCATCCAGCACCAGACCACCGAGCTGTGGCTGAAGCTCGTGCTGCACGAGCTCGAGACCGCGCGCGACCTGCTGCGCGCCGACGAGCTCGGCCGGGCGCTCAAGTGCATCGCCCGCGTCAAGCACATCCAGAAGACCCTCACCGAGCAGTGGTCGGTGCTCGCGACGCTCACCCCGACCGAGTACGCGCAGTTCCGCGGCGTGCTCGGCAACGCGAGCGGGTTCCAGTCGTACCAGTACCGCGCGGTCGAGTTCGTGCTCGGCAACAAGAACGCGAAGATGCTGCAGATCTTCGAGTCGGATGCCTCGGCCACCGCCCTGCTGCGCCATGCGCTCGAGTCGCCGAGCCTGTACGACGAGTTCCTCCGCCTGCTCGCCCGGGCCGGCTACCCGATCCCGACCGAGGTGCTCGAGCGCGACGTGACCCTCGCCTGGACCTTCACCCCCGAGCTCGTCCCCGTGTTCGCGCAGATCTACGGCGACACCGACGAGCACTGGTCGGCCTACGAGACCTGCGAGGAGCTCGTCGACCTTGAGGACAACTTCCAGCTCTGGCGGTTCCGTCACCTCAAGACCGTCGAGCGCATCATCGGCTCGAAGACCGGCACGGGCGGTTCGAGCGGCGCCCCGTTCCTCAAGCGCGCGCTCGAGCTCACGTTCTTCCCCGAGCTCTACGCGGTGCGAACCGAGATCCCGGGTTGATCATGGGCGACGTGCACGAACCGCTCGGGCGGGCCGCCCGGCGCTCGCTCAACGGGGCGCACGCGGGAGAGGTCGGCGTCATGCTGCCGCCGTTCATCGACCACCACGTGCACGTCGAGCTCGTCGACCCCGACCCGATCGTCGCCCTCGGCATCGCGGCTGTCGTGGACCTCGGCGCGAGTCCCTCGGTCGTCGCAGCGCGCGCCGCGCGCGACGGGCTGCCGGCCGTGGCGTTCGCCGGCGCCTTCCTGACCGCCGTCGGCGGGTACCCCTCCGATCGGCCGTGGCGGCCCGAGGGCAGCGTGCGAGAGCTCGCCGCGGTCGCGGGCGGCGACGGCGACCGCCGCGACCACACGGCACTGCCCGACTCGATCGAGGCCGCCGTCGACGAGCAGCACGCGTTCGGGGCATCCGTGGTCAAGGTCGTGCTCAACGCCGATGCGGGCCCGGTGTTCGACCGAGCCACGCTCGAAGCGGTCGTGACCGCCGCGCACGCGCGGAGCCTGCCGGTCGCCGTGCACGCCGAGGGCGCCGGAACTGCGAGCCTCGCGATCGAGGCGGGCGTCGACGCCCTCGTGCACACGCCGTGGACCGAGCGGCTCGACGACGAGCTCATCGCGCGCGCCGCCGCCCGGCAGGCGTGGATCTCGACGCTCGCCATCCACGCGCGCGACTTCGGCGACTCCCCCGAACTCGCCTGCGCGATCGACAACCTGGCCCGCTTCCATGCGGCCGGAGGCCGAGTGCTCTACGGCACCGATCTCGGCAACGGCGAGCTGCCCGTGGGGGTGAACGCCGTCGAGCTCGCACTGCTCGAGCGGGCCGGGCTCGAGGCATCCGATCTCGTGCAGGCGCTCGCCGACCCCTGGCCGCGCGCCGAACGCGGCGACTGGGGCCTCGGCGGCATCGCGACGTTCGTCGCGGGCGCCGATCCGGCCGTGCCCGGCACCTCCCCCACCCCCCTGCCCGACCGGCTCGCGACCGCGCGCGTCGTGCCCGCCGACGACCTGGAGTTGTTGTGACCCTCGACCCGAACCTCGCCTTCGCCCGCCGCATGGACCGCGCCGACGGGCTCGCCCACTACCGCAAGCGGTTCGTCGGAGCCGACACGGACCTCGTCTACTTCGACGGCAACTCGCTCGGCCGTCCGCCCGTGTCGGCGGTCGAGCGGGTCGAGCGGTTCCTCCGCGAGGACTGGGGCGGACGCCTCATCCGCGGATGGGACGAGGCGTGGCTGCAGCTGCCGACCGAGATCGGTGACCGCATCGGCCGCGCCGTCATCGAAGCGAAGGCCGGCCAGACCGTCATCGGCGACTCGACGACGGTGCTGCTCTACAAGCTCGCGCGCGCCGCCGTCGACGCGCAGCTCGCTCGCGACCCCCACCGGCGCGAGATCGTGATCGACACCGACAACTTCCCGACCGACCGCTACATCGTCGACGGCATCGCCCGCGAGCGTGGCATGCGACTGCGCTGGATCGACGTCGACACGTCGTCGGGCGTCACCCCCGAGCAGCTCGCCGAGGCCGTCGGGCCTGAGACGGCGCTCGTCGTCGTGTCGCACGTCGCGTACCGCTCGGCCTATCTCGCCGACGCCCCCGAACTCACCCGCATCGCGCACGACGCGGGTGCGCTCATCCTCTGGGACCTCTGCCACTCGGCCGGATCGGTGCCCGTGAAGGCCGATGCGTGGGGCTTCGACCTCGCCGTCGGGTGCACGTACAAGTACCTCAACGGGGGGCCCGGCTCGCCCGCGTTCGCCTACGTGCGCGACGACCTGCAGGGCGTGCTCGAGCAGCCGATCCAGGGTTGGTGGGGCAACACCGACATGTTCATGATGGGGCCGTCGTACGAGCCCGTGCCCGACATCCGACGCTTCACGAGCGGCACCGCCCCGATCGTGGGAATGCTCGCCATGGAGGAGACCCTCGCGATGATCGAAGAGGCGGGGATGCCTGCGCTGCGCGCGAAGTCGATCGCGCTCACCGAGTTCGCGATCGCCCTCGCCGACGAGTGGCTCGCGCCGCTCGGCGTGACGCTCGCCTCCCCCGCCGACGCCGAGGAGCGCGGCGGCCACGTCACGCTGCACCACGATGCGATGCGCGAGGTCACGGCGCGGCTGTGGCAGCGCGACGTCATTCCCGACTACCGCGACCCGGGCGGCCTGCGCATCGGCCTCTCGCCGCTGTCGACGAGCTTCGAGGAGGTGCACCGCGGGCTCGACCTCACGCGCGAGGTGCTCCGCGAGGTGCTCACCGAGCGAGCGGGGCTGGCGTAGCGGCCGGCTCGCCGATGTCGAGCGCCGACAGCCGGTGACCGTTCTCCCGCGTGTGCTCCGACACTGAGTCGCATGGCGACGCAGCGTCGGAGTCGCGTTCGCCCGCCCTTCACGGCCGCGCTGGGCTCACTCGGTGCGAGCGGCCTCCGGCGAGGCATCCGCGTCGACGGGCCCGGCGGTCGCCCCGGCCGGGGCGCTGCCGCTCGCCCCCCACGCGACCGTGACCTTCGGCTTCGCGAAGAAGAGCACGACGATCGCGCCGGCTGCGAAGCCGAGGATCGGCAGGAGCATCGACTGCGACATCGCCGCGGTGAAGCCGTCGAGGACCTGCGGCGGCATGCCGCCCGCCCCACCGCCGGCCTGCTCGGCCGCGTTCGTGTCGAACCCGGGCAGCTCGGCCGTCAGTCGCGCGTTCATGAGGGCCGCGATCGCGGCCGAGCCGAGCACCGAGCCGACCTGACGGGTCATGTTGTAGACGCCCGATCCGGCGCCGGCCTGCGACTGCGGCAGGTTGCGCGTCGCCGACGAGGCGAGCGGTGCCCAGACGCCCGAGAGCCCGAGGCCGAGCAGCCCCGAGGGGATGAGCAGCACCCAGAGCTCGGTGTCGGGCTCGAGCAGCGTCGCCGTCCACGCGAGCGCGGCCGCGGTGATCGCGAAGCCGGCGACGGCGATCCACTTGGGGTCGACACGGTCGACGAGCCTGCCGACGACCGGCGCCATCGCACCCGTGACGACCGCCATCGGGATGAGCATGAGCGCCGCCTGCGTCGGGGTCAGCCCGCGCGCCACCTGGTAGTAGAACGCGAGGGGCAGCGGCATCGACACGATCGCGAGGCCCACGAAGGTGATCGCGACGTTCGAGAGCGAGAAGTTGCGGTCGCGGAAGAGCCCGAGCGGCAGCAGCGGCTCGGCCCGGTTGAACGCCTGCCAGACCACGAACCCGGCGAGCACCACGACGCCCGTGATGATGACGCCCCACACCGTGATCGGCCCGGTGATCGTGCCCCAGTCGTACGTCTCGCCCTCCTGGATGCCGAAGACGACGAGGAACATGCCGACGGCGCTCAGCACGACGCCGAGCCAGTCGAAGCGGTGCGAATGCGTCTCGAGGTTCGGCACGAGCCGCCAGGCCGCGATGAACGCGACGATGCCGACGGGCACGTTGACGAAGAAGATCCACTCCCAGCCGAGGGAGTCGACGAGCACGCCGCCGAGGATCGGCCCGACGAGCGTCGCGACGCCCGCGACGGCACCCCAGAGGCCCATGGCCTTGCCGCGCTGGTCGGGCGGGAAGATGCGGGTGATCACGGCCATCGTCTGCGGGGTCATGAGTGCCGCGCCGAGGCCCTGCACCGCGCGGGCGACGATGAGCGTCGTGATGTCGCCCGACAGTCCGCACCACAGCGAGGCGAACGTGAACACGACGAGGCCGATCATGTAGACGCGCTTCGGCCCGAAGCGGTCGCCGAGGCGACCGGTGATGAGCAGCGGCACCGCGTACGCGAGCAGGTAGGCGCTCGTCACCCAGATGACGGCAGTGAGGTCGGTGTCGAGGTCCTCGAGGATCGCCGGGTTCGCGATCGACACGATCGTCGAGTCGACGAGGATCATGAAGAACCCGATGACGAGCGCCCACAGCGCTGGCCAGGGCTTGAGGGTGCGTTCCATGCGTGGAACCTTCCGGTCGGTGGGGCGGTCGCCCCCGGTCAATGGACGGATGATCTCGAGACGCGCTTCGCGCCACTCGATCCGGCGGCCTCGGGCCAGGCGAGCTCGCCCGACTCGAGATCGCCGATGGTCTGTTCGAGCCACGTCGCCTCGGCGACGAGGAGCGTTCGGGTGTAGTGCACGTTGAGGATGTACGCGGTCGGCAGCCCGCGGGCTTCGATCCTCGCGAGCGAGGCGTCGATGAAGCCGAGCAGCTCGCGGATCGACGCGAGCCTGACGCCGAGCAGCTCGGCGACCTCGGCCGCGGGCAGGTGGTGCGCCTCGCCGATCGCGACGGGGAACTCGGGGTACTCGTTGACGTGGCGGCCGAGCATCTCGGCGATCGTGGCACGCAGCCGCTCGCGCCCCTCGTCGGTGATCGCGTAGACCGTGCGCTCGGGGCGGTTGCCCTGGCGCTCGACCGCAACCTCGGCGATCAGGCCGTCGGCGGCGAAGCGCTCGACGGCCCGGTAGAGCGATCCGGGCGAGACCTTGACGACCTTGTCCTCGGATCGTTCGAGCATGAGCTGGTACATCTCGTAGGCGTGCATGTCGCGTTCGGCGAGCAGCGCCAGCACCGTGACGCCGAGCGGCGAGAGCGTGGTCATTCCGGTCCCCTCCGAGGCATCCGCTCACAACTATTCCGCACGGAATAATACGTCCGGAACGATCGATGCGCAACCGTCCGGCGGCCCTCCCGCCTCCGCGTTACCAAGGTGCGGCCACCACGGCAACCCCCTCGCCCGAATCGGGCCGCTCGGGGTTCGCGAGCGTACGATTGCCGATCATCTCGTGAAGGGAGCCCCCCATGTCCGGCACCGAGAGAGACCTCGACGAGACCGTCGCCGCCGCCCGTCACGCGGCCGAACGCGCCGCCGACCGCGCAGGCGACGTGACCGAAGACCTGGTCGACGAAGCGGGCGACCGGCTCGACGACCTGGGCGACCGCGTCGAGAACGTCGCCGACGCCGTCGGCGACGTGATGAGCGACGTGCGCCGCAGCGCGACCGAAGCCGTCGAGACGATCGGCACCCAGGCGAGCGTCGTCGCCGGGGAGGCGCGGGAGGTGCTCGACGACGGCGTCGCGTACGTCAAGGCACGGTACCGCGAGCACCCCGCAGCGGTCATCGCGGTCGGAGCGGCCGTGGTCGTCGGCGTCTGCCTGGTCGTCAAGGCGCTCACGCGGCGCTGAGCACCGAACGACGGATGCCTCGTCCGGCTGCCTCCGGCCGAGGCATCCCCGATCGACTCGGTCGGGGAGCGCGAGGCGCGCCCCGCCGTCACATCGCGGCGGCGGGCGCGGGCGCTCGGCGTCGGTCGCCGATCACGATCGCGAGGACGACCGCGAGCGCGAGCCCGAACTCGAACACGGCCGAGAGCCACAGCTCGGGGGCCGTGATCACGAGCGAGACGCCGAGCACGACGTGCATCGCGCAGATCGTCAGGATGATCGCGCGGCCCGCCACCTCGTTCGCCCGGTGCACGAGCACGAGCGCCGCGACGATCGCCGCGCCCATGAGCATGTTGTAGACGCCCACGTTGCGGGTCCACAGCGCCACGGCGTCGTACTCGTCGGGGCCGATGAGGAAGATCGGGTACAGCTCTGGGCTGCGAAAGAAGAACGACTCGAGCACGCCGACGGTGACGAGCGTCAGCGCCTCGAGGGCGGCGAGCACCTGCGCGACGGGATTCATGCGATGGATTCTCGTCGCCCGCCGCAGCCGCCGCATCGGGGCCTGCCCCGCCCTGCGGGGTGCGGACAGCCCGACCACGGGAGGCGGTCGACCGCAGGTTAGAATCGAGGCATCCACACCCTCGACACCGGACGGAGAACCGCGGTGCCCACCATCGTCGTCGACGTGATGCCCAAGGCCGAACTGCTCGATCCTCAGGGGAAGGCCGTCGCCGGCGCCCTCGCCCGCACCGGTCACACCGGGTTCAGCGGCGTGCGCATCGGCAAGCGCTTCGAACTCACCGTCGACGGTCCGGTCGACGACGCGCTGCGCGCGAACGTGCAGCAGATCGCGGAGGAGATCCTCTCCAACCAGGTCATCGAGGACGTCGTGGGCATCCACTACGAGGTCACCAACGCCGAGCTCGCCGAAGAGGCGGCCGAGGCCGGTGCGGTCGCGGGCGACGGCTTCGGCGCCCCCGCAGGCGAGACCCACTGAGCGGCGGGGTTCGCATGCGTATCGGCGTCATCACCTTCCCCGGCTCGCTCGACGACCGCGACGCGCAGCGCGCGGTGCGACTCGCGGGCGGCGAGCCCGTCGCGCTCTGGCACGGCTCGCACGACCTCGAGGGCGTCGACGCGCTCATCCTGCCCGGCGGATTCAGCTACGGCGACTACCTGCGCTGCGGCGCGATCGCCTCGCTCTCGCCGATCATGACCGAGGTCGTCGCCGCGGCGAACGCGGGCATGCCCGTGCTCGGCATCTGCAACGGCTTCCAGATGCTGACCGAGGCGGGCCTGCTCGAGGGCGGGCTCATCCGCAACGACCACGGCTCGTTCATCTGCCGCGACCAGGTGCTCACCGTCGAGAACGCGTCGACCGCGTGGACCGCCGAGTTCGACGCCGGCCAGCAGATCACCATCCCGCTGAAGAACGGCGAAGGCGGCTTCATCGCGTCCGACGAGACGCTCGACCGGCTCGAGGGCGAGGGCCGCGTGGTCTTCCGCTACGTCGACGTGAACCCGAACGGGTCGCTGCGCGACATCGCGGGCATCACGAACGCGCGCGGCAACGTCGTCGGCCTCATGCCGCACCCCGAGCACGCCGTCGAGCCGGGCTTCGGCCCCGACACCGCTGCGGCGATGCGCTCGGGCGTCGACGGGCTCGGCTTCTTCACGAGCGTCGTCAAGCGGGCGCTCGTCGAGGCGTAGGCCCCGCGCCGCCTCGCCTCGCCTCGCCTCGCCTCCGCGCGGCGTGCCTCGTCTCCCTCCTCGCCGAGTCGCCAAAAAATTCTGCTCAGCGTGCATCGAACCGCACTTTTCGGCGAGTCGTCCGGCCTCAGGGCGCACGAGCGCGCGCCGCTCCGGGTTCCCGCTCGCCCGGTGCGACGAGTCGCCGGAAGATGCGGCTGAGCGAGTCGCGAAGGGCACTTCTCGGCGACTCGACCCCTGAGACCGGAGGCGGTGACTCGCCCTGTGGATGACGGGCGACGTCCGTGGTCCAGGTGCGTCAGAGTGTCGGAATGCCTCGCGTGCCGCTCCCCGACGAGCTGGGTCGTCGCGCGTTCACGACGGCGGAAGGCGTTCGCTCGGGGCTCGGCACCGGACGCCTTCGCGGGCCCGACCTTCTGCGGCCCTTCCACGGAGTCCGGACGGTCGCCGAGGCATCCGATACGGTGGCTCGCTGCCGCACCTACCTGCCCCGGCTGAGGCCAGGGCAGTTCTTCAGCCACGACACGGCCGCCCGGCTCTGGGGCGTCCCGCTGCCGACGCGGTTCGACCCGACCGCGCCGCTGCACGTCTCCACGTTCGCTCCGCGGCGACCCCCGCGCACGCGCGGCGTGATCGGCCACGAGCTCGGGCCCGACCGCGCGACGATCGTCGTCCGCGGTGACCTTCCCGCGACCGACGCGGCCTCGACCTGGCTGCAGCTCGCCGGGGTCCTCGCACTCGACGACCTCGTCGCCGCCGGCGATCACCTCGTGCTCGACCCGGCCGTCCTCGATCCACTCGATCTGCGCCCGTTCCTGTCGCTCGACGAACTGGTCGAAGCCGCGCGAGAGTTCCGCGGGCGCGGGAGCCGCCTCGCGACCGAAGCCGCACCGCTCGTGAGAGTCGGCGCCGAGTCGCGGCCCGAGACACTGGTGCGACTCCTGCTCGCACGTTCCGGACTGCCCGAACCGGTCGTGAACCATGTCGTCACGGCCGTCGACGGCCGCTTCATCGCCCGTGTGGACCTCGCGTACCCCGACCTGCGTATCGCCATCGAGTACGACGGCGACCAGCATCGCACCAGCACCCAGCAGTACGAGCACGACATCGCTCGGTTCGACCGACTGCACGAGGCGGGATGGCTCGTGGTGCGCGTCCGATCGCACGGGCTGTTCCGCGACCCGGCCGATACGGTCGCGCGGGTCGCGCGTGCACTCGCCGCACGCTCGCGCTGAACTCGACCGATCCGACGCCACGCCCAGACACGCGAGTCGCCAGGAAGTGCGCCCGAACGCGCTGCAAGCAGCATCTTCCGGCGACTCGCCTCACCAAGCGGGCCGGGCGCACCCACCCGCGCTCGAGTCGCCTGAGCGCGCGCGAGCGAAGGGTGCGGCACACTGGGCGGATGCCGCAGCCGACGCCGCCCGAACTCCACGCCCGCCTCGCCGAGATCTTCGCGGCGCGCGACCGGGCCCACATGCAGCCCACGATCGACGCGTTCCTCGCCGTCCTCGTCGAGCATCCCGATGAACCCGAGGTGCTCTACGAGGTGGGCGGCGCCTACGACACGGCCGGCGAAGAGCAGACCGCGGCCGGCTACTACGAGCAGGCGATGGCCGCCGGGCTCGACGGCGACGCGCTGCGCCGCTGCCTGCTGCAGTACGGCAGCACGCTGCGAAACCTCGGCCGGCTCGACGAGTCACTCGCAGTGCTCGAGCGGGCACGCGAGGCGTTCCCCGAGTCCGACTCGCTGAAGGTGTGGCACGCGACGAGCCTGCACGCGGCCGGCCGGCACGACGCCGCCTTCGCGATCATGCTCGAGCTCGTCGCCGACCGCGTGCGCACCGATGAGCTCCTGCGCTACGAGGCCTCCCTCCGCGGCAACGCGGCCTACCTCGCCGAGCGCGACGAGCAGCACTGAGCGGGCCGACGGGCCGCCCGACGCCGGGGACGGCTGACGACGGCGGCGGCGGCCGGCCCCGGGTTCGGGACCGGCCGCCGCCGGATCGCACGTCGAGCACGCAGTACCTCAGAACGACGCGGGGATGACTCCGGTGTCGGTCTGGTACGCGGTCACCGGCGCGTGCGGGATCTCGTCCCATCGGGCCGGGTCCTCCTGCTGCACCTCGCCGGTCGCCATGCCCGTCAGCAGCTCCCGCAGCGCGAGCACGTTCTGCTGGATCGACTTGCCGCGCGCCTTCTGGCCGAGGCTGCCGTCGGAGGTGTTGCCGCTCGTCTCGAAGAAGATCGCCGGGTTGCTGTGCCCCTCGGGGTTCAGCCCGTCGTGGTTCAGCCCGAGCATCATCGCCGAGACCACGCCGCCCTTGATGTCGATCTCGACACCGCGTCCGACGTCGTAGCGGTCGATGTTGATGTACCCGTACTTCGAGAGCTCGTCGAAGACGTGCACCTGCATCTGACGGGTGAGCACGTCGTAGGCGCCGCCCTGGATGCCGGGCAGCGTGGGCCCGCCGGGTGCGAGCGAGACGCCGAGCGACAGGGTGACCTCGTCGCCGTCGCCGCGCTCGGTCTTGAGTCCCTGGTGGTGGACGTCGACGGCGAAGGCCGGGTCGACCATCGTCCAGTACTCGTAATAGGCCTCCGACTCGGCGGCCTCGAACTTGCCGACGCCCCAGTCGCGGTTGAGGTCGATCCGCTTGTTCGTGCCGTCCTGCAGCACCGTGTGGCGGATGTTCAGCTCCGATCCGTCGGGGTTGTACATCGGGATGACGTGGAACGTGTACGCGTCGCGCAGCAGTTCCCACTGGGGCGAGCCGTTGGTGCCGAGCTCCTTGAGCACCGCGAGCAGCGACTCGGTGCCGTAGGGCTCGTTGCCGTGGATGCGGCCCTGCAGCCACACGTTCTCGGGGCCGTCGCCGACGGTCGCGACGTAGAGGGCGCGCCCCGTCTCGGAGGTGTTCACCGCGGTGCCGGCCTCGGCCAGGGTGAAGGCGTCGAGCCCGAAGCGCGAGGTGGCCTCGAGCTTCTCGAGCTCGGCGACGAGGTCGGCGTAGTCGACGATGCTCGAGATGTTGGTGTTGCCCTCGGGCGACGGGAAGTTCGCGTCGGCGAGGGCGGGTGCGCCGGCCGTGAGCGGGGCGGCGAGTGCGAGGGCGGCTGCTGCGGCGAGCGCGACCCCCCTCGGGCGACGGTGCTGAGTCTTCGGGTCGTTGGTCATGTGCTTCTCCTCGTCGAGATGGCATGGCGCGAATGCGACACGAATCCGAGGATGGATCCGTCACGACCGTCCCCCCAGACGTATGGGCAGCCTACGGAGGGGACGTGGCACGGCTCAAGAGCCGGGCGTCCAGATTGTTCAACGATTCCGGCCCGTTCGTCCCCCGCGCTCAGCGGTACTCGGGGTTCTCGTCGTACGGGTCGACCTCGAACCCGTAGTGGTCGCCCCCGTCCCACTCCGAGCGCAGGTTGCCGCCGACCGGGAACCCGCCGGCGTCCTTCAGCAGCCGCGCGAGGTGCAGCAGGTTGTAGGTCATGAACGTGGTGTTGCGGTTCGTGAAGTCGTTCTCGGGGCCGCCCGACCCGGGGTCGAGGTAGCTCGGGCCGGGCCCGGCCTCGCCGATCCAGCCCGCGTCGGCGCCCGGCGGGATCGCGTAGCCCACGTGCTGCAGGCTGTAGAGGATGTCCATCGCGCAGTGCTTGATGCCGTCTTCGTTGCCGGTGATGACCGCCCCGCCGACCTTGCCGTAGTACACGTACTGGCCGCGATCGTTGAAGAGCCCGCTCATCGAGTAGATGCGCTCGATGAACTTCTTCGTGATCGACGAGTTGTCGCCGAGCCAGATCGGCCCGCCCACCACGAGGATGTCGGCGGCGTCGACGAGCGGCCAGACCTCGTCGGGCCACGCGTCGGTCGCCCAGCCGTGCTCGCGCATGTCGGGGTAGACCCCGGTCGCGACATCCAGGTCGACGAATCGCAGGGCGTCGACGCGCACGCCGTGCTCGCGCATGAGCGCGATGCTCGCGTCCATGAGCCCCTGGGTGTTGCTCACCTCGGGACTTCGCTTGAGCGTGCAGTTCACGAAGAGGGCTCGCAGGTCGCTGAAATCCGGCAGCTCGGCCATGCGCGAGATGGTACTCGGGCGCGGCGGGCGCCGACAGGGGGCGGATGCCTCGTGGCGACGCCGCCCGCCTCGACGGCGCCGCCCGAACGGTTCAGTGCCGCGCGAGCAGCTCCTCCTGCGTCGGCCGCTCGTCGGCGCCGCTGCGCCGCGGCCAGAGCGAGACGGCCCGCTCGGCCATGGCGGTGATCGTGAGGGAGGGGTTCACGCCGGGGTTCGCGGGCACCGCGGCGCCGTCGACGACGTGCAGCCCCGGGTAGCCCCAGACCCGGTGGTACCGGTCGACGACCCCCTGGTCTGGCGAGCCCGACACGACGGCTCCGCCCAGGAAGTGCGCCGTCAGCGGGATGCCGAACACCTCGGGCCAGGAGCCGCGCGCCTCGGCGTGCACACCGCTCGCCGACGCGACCCGCGCCGCGATGGCCTGTGCGGCGAGATGCGCGCCGGGCAGGTGGCTCGGGTTGGGCTCGCCCTCGCCCTGGGCGCTCGTGAGCACCCGTCGCCCGAAGCGTCGCCGCAGCGACAGGGTGAGCGAGTTGTCGGCGGTCTGCATGACGAGGGCGATGATGCCGCGTTCGCTCCACCGGCGCAGCGAGCCGAGCCGCAGCGCGGTGACGGGATGCCGCAGCATCCCGCCGACGAGCGAGCCGAGTCGGGCGAGGAGCGATCGGTCACCCGGAACGAGCCCGGTCGCGAGCATGCCCATGAGATTCGAGCCGGGTCCGTAGCGCACGTTCTCGACATGGGTGCGCTCGTCGACGTGGAACGACGTCGTGATGGCGACGCCGCGGGCGAGCTCGAGCTCCTCCGGCACCGCGACCGCGACGGCGCCGTCGAGCGCCTCGGAGTTCGTGCGCGTGAGCCGGCCCAGCGCATCGGGGAGTGCGGGCAGGGCGCCCGAGTCCTTCATCCGGTGCAGCAGCTGCTGCGTGCCCCAGGTGCCGGCCGCGAACACGACCTGCCCGGCGCTGACCGTGCGACGGTCGCGGGCGAGCCACGCGCCGCTGCGCACGGTCGTCACCTCGTAGCCGCCGCCCGCGCGCGGCCGCACCTCGACGACCGTGCGGAGCGGCTCGATCGTCGCCCCGAGCCGCTCGGCGAGCGCGAGGTAGTTCTTCGCGAGGGTGTTCTTCGCGCCGACCCGGCAGCCGACCATGCAGTTGCCGCACAGCGTGCAGCCCGTGCGGTCGGGGCCGTCGCCGCCGAAGAACGGATCGGGCACCGTCTCGCCGGGCGCGCCGAAGAACACCCCGACGGGTGCCCGGCGGAAGGTGTCGCCGACGCCGAGGTCGTTCGCCGCACCCTCCATGATCCGCTCGACGGGGCCCGAGTGCGGGTACTGCTCGACGACGCCGAGCATGCGCTTCGCGGTGGCGTAGTGGGGGGCGAGCTCGTCGTGCCAGTCGCCGAGGGCCGCCCACTGCGGATCGGCGAAGAACGCCGGGCCGGGCTCGTAGAGCGTGTTCGCGTAGTTGAGCGATCCGCCGCCGACGCCCGCACCGGCGAGGATCATGACGTGGGGCAGCCGGTGGATGCGCTGCACCCCGAAGCATCCGATCGCGGGCGCCCAGAGGTAGCGGCGAACGTTCCACGAGGTCTTCGCGAAGTCGGTGTCGGCGAAGCGGCGTCCTGCTTCGTAGACGTGCACGCGATAGCCCTTCGCCGAGAGGCGCAGCGCCGCGACCGAGCCGCCGAAGCCCGATCCGATGACGACGACGTCGTGGTCGAAGGCGGTCATGCGGAGGCCTCGGGCGCGTCGTCCGACGGTACGAGCACCGTGAGCGCGCCGGGCACCACCCGGATGCGCGCGCGGCCGGTTCCGACCCGCTCGCCGTCGGCGTAGACGACGAGCCCGGGGGCGTCGACGTCGACGGTCGCGACGCGCGAGGTCGTCACCTCGGGCCGGTCGACGTGCACGCCGCGCAGCAGCAGCGGGAACAGGCGCACGAGCTTCGCCCGGCCGAGCGGTCCGACGTGGGTGACGTCGAGCAGGCCGTCGGCCGGGTCGGCGTCGGGGCACACGGGCATGCCCCCGCCGTAGCTGCGCGTGCTGCCGACGGCGATGAGCGTGCCGGGCGCCGGTCGTGGCGCGGCGCCGTCGAGGCCGAGCTCGAAGGCGGTCGGCCGCAGGCGGGCGAGCTCGATGAGCAGGGCGAGGTAGTACCTCGCGCGACCGCGCGGCCAGCGCAACCGATTGGTGCGTTCGGCGACGTGCGCGTCGAAGCCGATCGCCGCGACCGTGAGGAACTGGCGGATGCCCGCCGTCGACTCGATCTCGCCGACGTCGATCGTGCGCGGACGGCCGTGCACGGCGAGTTCGGCGGCGTCGGCCGCCGCGTCGGATGCCTCGAAGGGCAGCCCGAGCGCGCGGGCGAGATCGTTGCCGGTGCCGGCCGGCACGAGCGCGATCGGCACGCCCGAGCCCACGACCGCGTCGAGCACCGACGAGAGCGTGCCGTCGCCGCCGACGATGACGAGCGCCCGGGGGCGGCTCGCCACCGCCTCGTGCGCGAGCCGGCGGGTGTCGTCGACCGAGCGGCCTCGGTGCACTCGGACCTCCGTGGCGAGCTGTTCGAGGCGCTCGACGGCCCGAGCGGCGGCATCGGCCCCTCGGCCCCGGCCGGAGGTCGGGTTCACGAGCACCGAGATGTGGTCGGCCACGTCAGGCGATCCCGGTCGACGGGCGGGCGGCGGATGCGGCATCCGTCGACGCACGCTCGACGAGCGCCCCGGGGTTCATGATGCCGGCGGGGTCGAGCTCCGCCTTCACCGCCCGCAGGATGCGCATTCCGACTGCGCCGACCTCGCGTTCGAGCCACGGCGCGTGATCGCGACCCACGCCGTGATGATGGCTGATCGTGCCGCCGCCGGCCATGATCGCATCGTTGACCGCGGCCTTCACGGGCTGCCAGGCCGCGAGCTGGTCGCCCTTCAGGCCCGCGATGATCGTGAAGTAGAGCGCGGCGCCCGTCGGGTAGACGTGCGAGACGTGGCAGAGCACGAGCGACTTCGCGCCGGCGGCGGTGAAGCCGTCGGTGATGGCGGCGGTGACCTCGCGCTTCAGCCGCGCGAGGTTCGACCAGGTCGTCGCCGTCTCGAGTGTCTCGCAGAAGACGCCGTGGTCGAGCAGCGCGTCGCGCAGGTACGGGGCGTTGAAGCGCCCGTGCACCCATTCCTCCGCCGCATCCGGGCCGGTCGACGTACCGCCGGCCTCGCGCAGCACCGTCGCCGTGCGCGCCCGTCGGTCGGCGGCGAGCTCGGCATCGCCCTCGAAGACGGTGACCGCGCTCGCGCCCTTCGCGAGCGCCTTGCCGATGCGTCCCACCTGGGCGAGCGCGATCCCCGTCTCGGCCTCGTCGGAGAGCCGGATGACGGTGGGGCCGGTGCCGAGCTGCGCGACCCGGCGCAGGGCGTCGACGCCGGTCGCGAAGTCGGGGAAGGTCCACGCCTCGGCGAGTCGCACCGCGGGCACCGGGTGCACGCGCAGCCGCACCTCGGTGATGACGCCGAACGCGCCCTCGGAGCCCAGGAAGAGTCGCAGCAGGTCGGGTCCGGCGGCCGATCCGGGCGCGCGGCCGAGCTCGAGCTCGCCGGTCGGGGTCGCGACGCGGAGCCCCGTCACCATCGTGTCGAAGCGGCCGTTGCCGGCGGAGTTCTGGCCCGACGATCGGGCGGCGGCGAAGCCGCCGAGCGTCGCGTACCTGAAGCTCTGCGGGAAGTGGCCCAGCTCGAAGCCCCTCGCGCCCAGCAACGCCTCGGCCTCGGGACCGGTCGTGCCGGCGAGGAGCACCGCTTCGCCGCTCGTCTCGTCGAGGGAGACGAGCCCGGTCAGGCGCCGCAGGTCGAGGGCGACGACCGCACGGTGCGCGCCGCGTTCTGGGTCGAGGCCCCCGACGACGCTCGTGCCGCCGCCGAAGGGCACGACGGCGATGCCGCGCTCGCCCGCGACGTTCAGCACGGCGGCGACCTGCGCGTGATCGGCGGGGGCGACGACCGCGTCGGGCGTGTCCTGGTGTCGTGCGCGGCGGCGCAGCAGGTCGGGCGTCGAGCGTCCGCCCGAGTGCCGGATGCGCGACTCGTCGTCGATCGAGACGTGCCGGTCGCCGACCACGGCCGCGAGCGCGGCCCGGTCGTCGTCGCCGAGCCGCGTCGGGGCGATCTCGACGTCGGCCAGCGCCGTCGCCGGTTCGGGCTTCCGCACCCGCCCGAGCACCATCGGCAGGAGGGCCCGCACCGCGAGCGGCAGCTCCTTCGCCTTGGCAGGATCGCCCCACCCGTTCCACCGCATCGGGGCGGATGCCGCGTCGGATCCCACAGCGTCGGCCCCTTGGCCGTTCCACCGCATCGGGGCGGATGCCGCGTCGGATCCCACAGCGTCGGCCCCTTGGCCGTTCCACCGCATCGGGGCGGATGCCGCGTCGGGGGCTGCGGCGAGGGTGCTGTCGTCGTCATCGACCATGCGTTACAGTGTGACACATCATGGAAGATCGTCAAGCACTCGAGCTCGACCGTCCCGTGTGGGACGAGGCCGAGTCGCGCATGCTCGACGCCGCCGCCGAACTGATCTCCGCACGCGGCGTCGGCGGGGTCACCGTCGCCGAGGTCGCGCGCAACGCCGGCGTCAGCCGGCCGACGGTCTACCGGCGCTGGGCGAGCGCCGACGAGATCGTCCGCGCGACCCTGCTCCGCGCGACCGTGATGCTCATCGAGCGGTTCCCCGAGCCCGCGACGTCCCGTGACGAGATCGTGCGCAACGTGCTCCGCTTCGCCGAGCTGTTCCGCGCCGACCCGCTGTACGGCCGCCTCCTCGAGCGCGAGCCCGAGGTGTTCACCCGGTACACGCTGCAGCGCCTCGGCCAGAGCCAGCGCGTGATCCTGCGGTGGATCGCCGAGTCGATCGCCCTCGCCCAGCAGGCAGGCACCGTGCGCCCGGGGGCCCCCGGCGACATCGCGGTCATGCTGCTGCTCATCGCCCAGTCGGCGATCCTCTCGCACGACACCGTCTCCGCCCTCATCGACGAGCCGCATTGGAGCAACGAACTTTGGCACGCACTCGACGGACATCTGCGTCCCTGACCTCCTCCCCCGACGCGGCGCCGACGCACTCCTCAGCACTCGATGCCGCACGACGCGCCCGCGACCTCTCGGCGCTCGCCGACCGCGCCGCACCGGTCGACGTGCTCGTCATCGGCGGCGGGGTCACCGGTGCGGGCGTCGCACTCGACGCCGCCAGCCGCGGCCTCTCCGTCGTGCTCGCAGAGGCGCACGACCTCGCGTTCGGCACGAGCCGGTGGAGCTCGAAGCTCGTCCACGGCGGACTGCGCTACCTCGCGACGGGCGACGTCGCCGTCGCTCGTGAGAGCGCCGTCGAACGCCACCTGCTCATGACGCGCGTCGCCCCGCACCTCGTGCGGAGCCTCCCCCAGCTGCTGCCGTTCACCCCGTCGGTCTCGTCGAGGCAGCGGATGACGGGACGCGTCGGGCTCGGCCTCGGCGACGGCCTGCGCATGCTCGCGCACACGCCCGCGAGCGTGCTGGCGCACCCGCGTCGCATCGATCGCGACGAGGCGCTGCGACTCGCGCCGGCGTTGCGACGCGAGGGTCTGCGGGGCGGCATGCTCTCGCACGACGGACAGCTCGTCGACGACGCCCGGCTCGTCGTCGCACTCGCGCGCACCTCGGCCGCGTACGGCGCGACGGTGCTGACGCGGGTGCGGGTCTCGGATGCCGTGGCCGACGGGGCGACGCTCGTCGACGCGGTGACGGGCGAGTCGGTGCGGGTGCGTGCCCGGGCCGTCGTCAACGCCGCGGGCGTCTGGGCGGGAGAGCTCGACCCCGGCATCCGCATGCGGCCGAGCCGCGGCACGCACCTCGTGCTCGATGCGGCCGCGCTCGGCGACCCCACGGCGGCGCTCACCGTGCCGCACCCCGGGTCGGTCAGCCGATTCGTGTTCGCGCTGCCGCAGCAGCTGGGTCGGGTCGTCGTCGGCCTCACCGATGAGGAGGCGCCGGGACCGATCCCCGACGTGCCGCAGCCGCATGACGACGAGATCGACTTCCTTCTGCGCACGCTCTCGTCCGCGCTCGAGCGCCCGCTCGGCCGGGACGACGTGCTCGGCGCCTTCGCGGGGCTGCGCCCGCTCATCGACACCGGAGCCGACGGCGGCACCGCCGACATCTCGCGCCGTCACCACGTGGCCGTGTCGGGCACGGGACTCGTGAACGTGCTCGGCGGCAAGCTCACGACCTACCGGGCGATGGCGCGCGACGCGGTCGACCTCGCCTGCCGGCACGCCGGCCTCGTCGACCCCGGTTGCCGCACCGCGGGGCTCGCGCTCGTCGGTGCGCGCGGATCGGCGGCGCCGTTCGCGAGCCCGGCCGACGGCGGGGGCTCATCGGCGAGCGGTCACGAACTCCCGGCATCGCTCACGGCCCGCTTCGGCGCCGAGGCCTTCACCGTGCTCGCCATGGCCCGTTGCGACCGACCCGCCGACCGCATCGCACCGGGCCTCGATGTCACCCGCGCGGAGATCGAGTTCGCCGTGCGCGCCGAGGGCGCTCTCGACGTCGACGATGTGCTCGACCGCCGCACCCGCATCGGCCTCGTCGCCGCCGACCGCGACCGCGCGCACGACGCGGTCGCGGAGCTCGTCGCCGAGGCCGCTGCACGGCTCGCCTGAGACGCCGACGGGCCGGATGCCTCACCACGAGGCATCCGGCCCGTCGCCCTGTTCGGCGCCCCTCGCGTCAACCGAGGTCGAACGCCTGCACCTCCGCGAGCTGCAGCCGGTAGTACCCGAGGCGTCCCTCGTCGGTCGTCGGCCGGCCGAGCTCGGTCACGGCGATCCGCACGTGGCGCGCCTGCACGGTGTCGAACCGGTAGGTCTGGGGCCGCGGGCCGGGGTCGGCCTGGCCGGTGACCTCCTTCACCGTGGTCCAGGCCTGGCCGTCGTCGCTCACCTGCAGCGCGAACGCCTTCGGGAAGTGCGCCCCGTCGGTGCCGTCGGCCGCGGGGTCGTCGGCCGTGGCGGTGCGCGGGTAGACGACCACGGTGTTCAGGGCCGTCGCCTCGCCGAGGTCGAACGCGACCCACTGGTCGACGCCCGTCGGCGACCGGTCGGGGCCGTTCGAGGTGTAGCCCTTCGCGCCGCCCGCGAGGCTCTCGCGCTTGCCGTCGACGAGGTTCGCCGTGCTCCACGCGGGTGCCGACTGCAGGCTCGTGCGCGCCGTCGCGGCGGCGCCCGCGAGCACGTTCTCGGCGGCGTCGAGGCCGGGCGTCGCGGGCAGCACCCAGACGTCGGCGATCGACGGGTCGTAGCCGCCGTCGACGTCCTGGAAGCGGAGCCGCACCGTGCCGTCGGCGGTCGCGTCGGAGGGCTCGACCAGGAACTGGTAGGTCATCGTGCCGGCCCCGCCCGCGGTGCGGGCGTAGCGCTGCTCGAAGACGGTCGCCCCGTCGGCGGACACGTCGTACGTCTTCTGGCGCGCGCCGTCGAACGTCTCGACCGCCCGCACGACGAACGGCTCGCCGGCCGGCACGGCGACGTCGAACTCGAACCATCCGCCCGGGTACGAGGTGTGCGTGTAGCGACGGGTGAGGCCCGCCTCGCTCGAGGTGCCCGAGTGCTCCGAGGCGGTGAGGCCGTGCGAGCGCTCCGACTGGGCGAGGCCGAGGTCGACGTGATCGACGACGACCGCGGGGGCGTTCGAGAGCCCGACGGCGAGCGTCGCCGCGCGACGCTCCTCCGCGGTCTGCCCGACCGATGCGGTGAGCGCGACGTCGCCCGCGGTGACCGTGTACGGCACGGTCACCTCGACGTTCGACGCGGCGGATGCCTCGGCGGGCAGGTCGAACGCCGCGGTCGCGTCGCTCCACCCGTCGGGGCCTTCGATCCGGACCGTGCCCGTGCGGTCGTCGTCGCTCAGGTTGGCGAGGTCGACCGTCACCGCGACGACGTCACCGGGGTGCGCCGTTGCGGGCTCGATCGTGACGTCCTGCACGAGGACCGGCGCAGCGACCACGAGCTCGGCGTCGACGGGGATCTCGACGTCGGTGCCCTCGTACCGGTAGTTCAGCGATCCCGTGAGGCCGTAGCGGCCGGGAGCGGTGTCGGCGGGCACCGCCACGACGAAGTCGAACGTGGCGTCGGCACCGGGCGAGAGCTGCGGGAGGGTCCGTCCGCCGTCGGCGGTGACGGTGAAGCCGTCGTCGGAGACGAGTTCTGCCGCGACCCGGCCGAGCTTCTTGCCGCCCGCGACCTCGACGGCGATGCTCGCCGTCGCCTCGTCGCCGGGGAACACGCCGTCGGCGGGCACCGTCAGCGAGACCTCGGCGCCGGCGAGCGCGGCGCACGCCTGCGTCAGCTTCGCCGCGGCGGGATCGAGGACGGCCCGAAGCGCGTCGGCGGTCTCCGCCGGCAGCGCCCCGTGGTCGACCTCGCGGTCGAGGTACGCCGAGATCGTCTGGATCGTGCTCAGCGTCTTGTGCGCCGCGGCCGCGGTGCGGAGGTCGCGGTCGCGGCCCCGCTCGTCGCCGACGTACGAGTCCCACGCCTTGCCGGCGCGCTCGGCGAAGGTCGCCGCGAACTCGCCGAGCGCCTCGGCCTGCTCGGCCGAGAGCGAGCCGGCCTCGTCGAGGGCAGAGACCTGGTCGCCGAACGCCGTCGCCGCGTCGCGCGTGTCGCCGAGGCGGCCGAGCGTCGCGTCCTGCGCGAACTCGTACTCGCCCGATCCGACGGTGAACACGGCCACCCCGTCGGCGTACCGCGAGAACTCGACGCCCCGCGCCGACGCCGCGGGGACGCCGCCCTCCGTGACCGCCCAGCGGCTCGTCGTCGGGATGCGGATCTCGGCCGTCGTGTTCGCCGGCACCGTGACGTCGAGGCGCATCGTGCCCGAGGCATCCGTTCGCCAGTCGGAGACGACCGTGCCGTACGGCGTCTCGAGCGAGTAGTCGACCCGGTCGATGCCCTCGCCCGGCTGCGGCGCGACGAGCACCTTGCGATACCCGGGCTCGAGTGCCGAGACACCGGCCATGGTGCGGTACATCCACTCGCCGACCGCGCCGTAGGCGTAGTGGTTGAACGAGTTCATCTCCACCGGGCCGAACGAGCCGTCGGGCATGATCGAGTTCCAGCGCTCCCAGATGGTGGTCGCGCCCTTGCCGATCTCGTAGCCCCACGACGGGTAGTCGGTGTTCTGCAGCAGGGTGTAGGCGATGTCGGTGCGGCCGATCTTCGTGAGTGCCGGCAGCAGCCCGTCGACGCCGAGGAAGCCCGTCGAGAGGTGGTTGCCGCGACGCGCGAGCGTCTCCTCGAACTGGGTCGCGACGGCGTCGTCGAGCCCGTCGGGGATCAGGTCGTTCATGATCGTCAGGATGTACGCGGTCTGCGAGTCGCCGCGCACCGTGCCGTCGGCCGACACGAACGCCGTGCCGTAGGCCGCCTTGATCGCCTCGTAGCGGTCGAAGTACGCCTGCGCGACGTCGTCGTGCCCGAGCGCCTGCGCCATCTCGGCGAACTCGCGAGTGCCCTTGGCGAGGAAGGCGGTGTCGATCACCGTGGCCGGGGTGTCGTCGTCGAGGTTCAGCCAGTCGTTGTACCCGCCCACGTTGCGGATGTGACCGACCGCGCTCGCGTCGAGGTAGTCGACGTAGCGCTTCATCGAGTCGTAGCTGTCGGCGAGCACCTGGGTGTCGCCGTAGGCCTTCCAGATCGAGTACGGCACGTGCACGCCCGCGTCGGCCCAGCCGGCCCGGCCGTACCCGCCGTCGAAGCGGCCGGGGATGATCGGGGCGACGCCGGGGAAGGAGCCCTCGGCGTTCTGGGTGTCGCGCAGGTCCTGCAGCCACTTCGTCAGGAACAGCTGCGAGTCCATGTTGTAGTTCGCGGTGTTCGCGAACACGTTGATGTCACCGGTCCAGCCCATGCGCTCGTCGCGTGCGGGCGTGTCGGTCGGGATCGAGAGGAAGTTGCCGCGCTGGCCCCACAGGATGTTGCTCTGCAGCTGGTTCACGAGCGGCGACGACGTCTCGAGCGAGGCGGTCGGAGCGTTGTCGCTGCCGACGACCACGCCCGTGATGCCGTCGGCGGGCGGCGCCTCGTCGACGCCGGTGATCTCGACGTAGCGGAAGCCGTGGAAGGTGAACTTCGGCTCCCACGTCGCCGTGCCGTCGTCGGCGAAGGTGTAGTAGTCGGTCGCCTTCGCGCTGCGGAAGTTCGCGGTGTAGAGCGAGCCGTCGGGGTTCAGCACCTCGGCGACGCGGATGCGCACCGTCTGTCCGGCCTCGCCCGTGAGCTTCACCCGCACGTGGCCGACCATGTTCTGCTCGAGGTCGTAGACGTGCACGCCGTCGGCGGGGCTCGGCAGGGCCTCCGCGTCGAGCTCGTCGACGACCCGCACCGGCGGCGCCGTCTGGGGCTCGAGCTTCGCCGTGGCCGACGGGCGCACGACCGCGTCGGACCAGTCGCCGTCGTCGTAGCCCGCCTCGGCCCAGTCGCCGACCTCGGCCGCGCGACGCGCGTCGTAGGCCTCGCCGTCGAGGAGGTCGGCCGAGGTCGTCGGGCCGTTCGTGGTGCGCCAGTCGTCGCCGGTCGCGATCACCTCCTCCGAGCCGTCGGTGTAGCGGACGCGGAGCTGGGCGATGAGCGACGTGTCGCTGCCGTAGATCGAGTCGCCGAACATCGCGACCCGGCCGGCGTACCAGCCGTTCGCGACCTCGGCCCCGAAGGCGTTGTCGCCCTCGGCCACGAGATCGGTGACGTCGTAGCTCTGGTACTGGATGCGCGTGTTGTAGTCGGTCCAGCCGGGCGCGAGCTCCTGGTCGCCCACGGGCTCGCCGTTGAGCTGGAGCTCGTAGAGGCCGCGGGCGGCGGCGTAGACGCGGGCCGAGGCGACCTCCTTGTCGACGTCGAACTCGGTGCGCAGCAGCGGAACGTCGGCCCCGTACGCGTACCAGGCGTCGGTGTCGCCCGAGACGACGAGGTCGCCGCCCTTCTGCGTGCCGCCCGTGAAGGTGCGGTCGTTCGCCGGGAAGTCGGTCTCGAGCAGCACGTCGCCCGTCTTCGAGGTGACCTTCACGGCCGAGACGGTGCCGGTCTCGGCGCCGCTCGTGCGGAAGCCGACGAGCCCGGCGGCGGTGTGGGTCGGGACGGTGCGGGTGTCGAGCACCGCGCCGTCGACCTTCGTCGTGATCGTCGTGCCGTCGACGGTGATCGCGTAGTCGTGCTTCGCCGCGAAGTCGAAGCCCGCGGGGAACGGCGTCGCCGACAGCACCGTGTAGCCGCCGTTCGACTTCACGTGCGGGCGGAGCGACTTCGAGCTCTCGCTGAGCTGCCACATGTACGCGTTCGAGCCGTCGCGACCGCGGAAGTAGACGCCGAGCGCGCCCGAGACCTTCGAGGCGGTGAACGTCATCGTCGAGTCGGTCCACCCGGCGGGGATCGAGGTGTCGGCCCCGATCCAGTCGGCGCCCTGCCACTCGTCGAGCGAGGCGAGCGCGGTCTCGAAGCGGGCGGGCTCGCTCCAGTCGGTGGCGCGTCCCGCGCCGTCCCACACCCGGACCTGCCAGGCGTAGCGGGTGGCGCCCTCGAGGTCGGGGCCGCCGTAGGGCACCTCGACCGAGGCGCCCGATTCGACGCGGCCGCTGTCCCACACGTCGGGGGAGTCGAGCGCGGCCTTGCTGGTGGCGACGCGCACCTGGTACGCCGACTGGGTGACGCCGCGGCCGGCCGAGGCGAGCTGCCAGCTCAGCTTCGGGGCCGCGAGCGGGATGCCCAGTGGGGATTTCGCCGAGTTGGTCTCGAGCCCGCCGACGGTCACGGACGGCGCCTGCGACGCCGCCGCGAAGGCGGCCGTCGGTGCGGCCGAGATGACTGACGCGAACACGGTGCCGGCGACGAGTACGCCCGTCGCTGCATTGCGGAGTTTGGATCGCACGCGTTTCTCCTCATTGATGAAACGTTTCAATCGATTGCTGACAGTCGGAGCCTATCCACCGCGCCGACGAGCGGTCAACCCCTCGGCCGATGAGCGGTCAACCCTCGGTCGTCGAGCGGTCAACCCCTCGGTCGTCGAGCGCAGCCGCGAATGGGGGCGCGACACCGGTCCGGGCCGCGGCACGCCACGGACGCCCCGGGGCCGGAAGCGAGCGGGCGCGGCGACGGGCCGGACCCCTCCGCGGGAGGCATCCGGCCCGTCGACCTCGCTACGCCGCCGCGCCTTCCTCGGCCGCGACCGCGTAGGCCGCGCGCAGCACCTGGCCGAGGCCCGCGTCGACGTTCGTCCAGTACTGGAAGAAGCGCTCGCGGATCTCGTCGACCGTGATCGCCTGCGCCTGGCCGAGCAGGGTCACGTGCAGGCGCTCCTTCGCCTCGGCCGAGTACACGTCGCGGTAGAGGGTGCCGGCCTGGCCGAAGTCGCCGTCGTCGGCGCGCAGCGTGTACGCGGTGCGCACGAGCTCGCCGTCGCCCTCCCACGAGCCCTCGCCCGCGGCCGACGCGTCGGCGGTCGGCCCGCCGAACGAGTTCGGCGCGTACACCGGCACGTTCGGCGCGTTGTAGTGGTGACGCTGCGCGCCGTCCTGCGAGTAGTTCGCGACGGGCGCGGCATGCGGCGCGTTCACCGGCAGCTGGTTGTAGTTCGTGCCGACCCGGTAGCGCTGCGCGTCGGGGTAGCTGAACACGCGCCCCATCAGCATCTTGTCGGGGCTGATGCCGATGCCCGGCACCGTGTTGGCCGGCGAGAACGCCGCCTGCTCGATCTCGGCGAAGAAGTTCTGCGGGTTGCGATCGAGCGTGAGCGTGCCGACCTCGATGAGCGGGTAGTCGGCGTGCGGCCAGACCTTCGTGAGGTCGAACGGGTTGAACCGGTACGTCTTCGCGTCCTCGTAGGGCATGACCTGCACGTGCAGGTCCCACTTCGGGTGGTTGCCGGCCTCGATCGCCTCGTGCAGGTCGCGGCGGTAGTAGTCGGCGTCGGCACCGGCGATGGCCTCGGCCTGTGCGGCATCGAGGTGCAGGTCGCCCTGCCGCGAACGGAAGTGGTACTTCACCCAGAACCGCTCGCCCTCGGCGTTGATCCACTGGTACGTGTGCGATCCGAAGCCGTGCATCTCGCGCCACGACTTCGGCAGCCCGCGGTCGCCCATGAGGTAGGTGACCTGGTGGGCCGACTCGGGCGAGAGGGTCCAGAAGTCCCACTGCATGTCGGAGTTGCGCAGCCCCGAGCCGGGCAGCCGCTTCTGCGAGTGGATGAAGTCGGGGAACTTGATCGCGTCGCGGATGAAGAACACGGGCGTGTTGTTGCCCACGATGTCGTAGTTGCCCTCGGGCGTGTAGAACTTCACCGAGAAGCCGCGCACGTCGCGCCAGGTGTCGGGCGAGCCCTGCTCCCCCGCGACCGACGAGAAGCGCAGCAGCGTCTCGACGCTCGCCCCGGGCTGGAACAGCGCCGCACGGGTGTACCGCGAGACATCCGCCGTCACCTCGAACCGGCCGAACGCGCCGCCGCCCTTCGCGTGCACGATGCGCTCGGGGATGCGCTCGCGGTTGAACTGCGCGAGCTTCTCGACGAGGTAGCGGTCGTGCAGCACCGTCGCGCCGTCGGCGCCGACGGTGAGCGAGTGCGCGTCGCTCGCGACCGGGGTGCCGGTCTGGGTGGTGGTGTGGTTCGTCATGCGTTCGTCCTTCACTTCGTTCGGTTTCGTTCGGTGACGAGCCGCGCCGGGGCACGGCGACGAGCGCCCCGCGGGGGCGCGCTCGTCCTCCGCCGGGCAGGGCCGGCGGAAGCAGGGGTCGGATGCCGCGGGCTAGGCCGCCGGCTCCGATCGGCAGTCGGCGCAGAGGCCCCAGAAGGTGACCTCGGCGGTGTGGATCGCGAAGCCGCGCGCGTCGCCCGGCTCGAGGCAGGGCGGTTCGCCGACGACGCAGTCGACGTCGGCGATGGTGTGGCACTTCGTGCACACGAGGTGGTGGTGGTTGTCGCCCGTGCGCCCCTCGTAGAGCGCGGGCGAGCCGGCTGGCTCGATGCGGCGCACGAGCCCGGCGCCGGCGAGCGCGGCGAGCACGCCGTAGACGGCCTGCAGCGAGGTCGTCGGCAGCGTCTGCCGCACCCGCTCGTAGACGGACTCGGCGTCGAGGTGCCCGGGGCTCGAGAGCGTCTCGAGCACCGCGGTGCGCGGCGCCGTCACCTTGAGGCCAGCGGCGCGGAGTCGCTCGGGTGCCGCCGCCGTGTCCATGCCATCAGGCTAGCAGTTGTCTTGAATGAATCAAGACAACTCGCGGCACTTCCCTCGGGACGCGCAGTGAAGCAGGATGAATGCCACGCGCGGTCGACGGCGACCGGCGCGCAGGATCGAAGGAGATCGCATGACCCGGAGCGCCCACCCCGACGTCGACATCCCCGATGTCTCCGTGTTCGACTTCCTGTTCGGCGATCTCGACGAGGCGCGGCTCGACGCGGTGGCCCTCATCGACGGCACGAGCGGGCAGACAACGAGCTACCGGCAGCTCGTGCGCCAGATCGAGCTGTTCGCCGGCGCCCTCGCGGAGCGCGGCATCGGGGTCGGCGACACCGTCGGCGTGCTCTGCCCGAACGTGCCCGCGTTCGCGACCGTGTTCCACGGCATCCTGCGGGCGGGCGCCACGGCGACCACGATCAACTCCCTCTACACGCCCGCCGAGATCGAGAACCAGCTGCGCGACGCCGGCGCCCGCTGGATCGTGACCGTCGGCCCGCTGCTGCCGGGGGTGCTCGCCGCCGCGGAGCGGCTCGTCATCCCCGACGAGCAGGTCATCGTGCTCGAGGGCGCGCCGGGGCATCCCTCACTCGCCGAGCTCCTGGGCGAGGGGCGCCCCGCGCCCGACGTGAGCTTCGACCCCGCCACGCACCTCGCCGTGCTGCCGTACTCGTCGGGCACGACCGGTCGCCCGAAGGGCGTCATGCTGACGCATCGCAACCTCGTCGCGAACGTCGCGCAGTGCAGCGCCACGATCGCACTCACCGACGGCGACCGGGTGCTCGCGGTGCTGCCGTTCTTCCACATCTACGGCATGACCGTGCTGCTCAACTTCGCGCTCCGGCAGCGGGCGAGCCTCGTCACGATGCCGAAGTTCGACCTCGCCGAGTTCCTGCGCGTGGTGAGCGAGCACCGCACCACCTGGGTCTTCATCGCCCCGCCGATCGCGGTGGCCCTCGCGAAGCATCCCCTCGTCGACCAGTACGACCTCTCGAGCGTGAAGGTCGTGTTCTCCGGAGCCGCGCCGCTCGACGGCGCCCTCGCCGAGCTCGTCGCCCAGCGCCTCGACTGCATCGTGTGCCAGGGCTACGGCATGACCGAGACGAGCCCCGTGACCCACGTCATCCCCGTCGATCGCCCCGACCTCGACCGCTCGACGATCGGCGTGCTGCTCGCGAACACCGAGGCCCGCATCGTCGACGTCGAGACCGGCGAGGATGTCGCGGTGCCGGCGTCCCCCGACGAGGCGAGCGAGCCGGGCGAGATCTGGATCAGGGGTCCGCAGGTGATGGCGGGCTACCTCGGAAAGCCCGACGCGACCGCCGAGATGCTCGACGCCGACGGCTGGCTGCACACCGGCGACATCGCGACCGTCACCGTCGACGGCGTCTACCGCATCGTCGACCGGCTCAAGGAGCTCATCAAGTACAAGGGCTACCAGGTCGCCCCGGCCGTGCTCGAGGCCGTGCTGCTCGAGCACCCGGCCATCGCCGACGCCGCCGTCATCGGCGTGCTCGACGACGACGGGCAGGAGGTGCCGAAGGCGTTCGTCGTGCTGCAGCAGGGCGCCTCGCTCGACGCCTCGGGAGTGATGGAGCACGTCGCCGCGCACGTCGCCCCGCACGAGAAGGTGCGCGTCGTCGAGTTCATCGAGCAGGTCCCGAAGTCGGCGTCGGGCAAGATCCTCCGCAAGGACCTGCGGGCCCGCGAGGCGGCCGCGGCAGCAGGGTGACGGCGCTCAGTACTGCAGCAGGCTGAACACCTCGAGGCCGGCCGGAAGCGCCGCACGGCCGCCCAGGTCGGCGAGCTCGATCGCGACGGAGACGCCGGCCACGCGCCATCCCGCCCGTTCGACGAGGCGCGCCGCCGCGCCCACCGTGCCGCCCGTCGCGAGCACGTCGTCGACGACGAGCACCCGGGTGCCGGGCGGCAGCTCGCCGACGTGCACCTCGAGCGCGGCGGTGCCGTACTCGAGCGCGTACTCCTCGGTGAGCACCGCGCGCGGCAGCTTGCCGGCCTTGCGCACCGGCAGCACGCCGACGCCCGCGGCCACCGACGCGGCCGCCGCGAGCAGGAACCCGCGCGCCTCGACCCCGGCGAGCACGTCGAACGTGCCGGCGAACGGCGCCGTCAGCGCCTCGGCGAGCGCATGGAACGCCTCGCCGTCGGCGAAGACGGGGGTGAGGTCGCGGAACAGCACGCCCGGCTCGGGGAAGTCGGGGATCACGGCGAGACGCGACTCGACGAGGGCACGGGTTTCGGGCTCGTTCACCGTGGCAGCCTACTCCGGCCGGGCTGCGCGCCCGCCCGACGTCAAACCTTCGACGGATGCCGCGGGGCCCGCGCGCTTGCGAACATGGAAGCATCCCGACCTCTGGAGCCACGACCGCATGACCACCTCCCCCGCCACGAGCGCGACCGCCGCCGTCACCGCACCGACGAGCCGGCTCACGCCGAAGCGCCTGTACCGCCTGCTCGCCTTCGCCGAGGTCGTCACCTGGACGATCCTGATCGTCGCGATGATCCTGAAGTACGCGGCGGGCCTCGAGTGGGCGGTGCTCGTCGGCGGGTCGATCCACGGCTTCGTGTTCCTCGCCTACGCGTTCCAGTCGGTGCTCGTCGGCGTCAACCAGCGGTGGAACGTCGGTCGCATCGCCTTCGCCGTGCTGACGGCGATCGTGCCCTACGCGACCGTGCCGTTCGACCTGTGGCTCGTGCGCAAGGGCTACCTCGAGGGCGACTGGCGGTTCGAGGCGACCGATCACCCCGCCGACGGCAACTGGGTGAACCGGCTGCTGCGCTGGTTCCTCGCCCGGCCGCTGCTGCTCACGGTCGTCGCGGTCGTCGGCATCGCCGCGCTCTTCGCCGCGCTGCTCATGATCGGTCCGCCCAAGGTCGGCTGACTCCGTACCGCTCTGGTCGGTCGGCTCGCGAGTCGCCAGGAAGTGCGCTTCGTCGAGCGACGAGGAGCACTTTTCGGCGACTCGCGTCGTGTCGACCGGAGGATGATGGACGCATGCCCATCCTCAACAAGGACATGCAGGTCTGCATCTCGCTCGCCGGCCGCCCGTCGAACCTCGGCACGCGCTTCCACAACTTCCTCTACGACGAGCTCGGCCTGAACTTCATCTACAAGGCGTTCACGACCGACGACATCGAGGGCGCGGTGCGGGGCATCCGGGCGCTCGGACTCCGCGGCGCGAGCATCTCGATGCCGTTCAAGGAGGCCGTCATCCCGCTCATCGACGTCGTCGAGCCGTCGGCGGCGGCGATCGAGTCGGTGAACACGATCGTCAACGACGGCGGGGTGCTCACTGGGTCGAACACCGACTTCGAGGCGATCGCCCAGCTGATCGCCGACCACGGGCTCGACCCTTCGCTGCGCGTGCTCGTGCGCGGATCGGGCGGCATGGCCAAGGCGGTCGTCGCGGCGTTCCGCGAGGCCGGGTTCGAGCAGCTCACGGTACTCGCCCGCAACGCGGAGCTCGGCCCGGTGCTCGCCGCGCAGTACGGCTACGAGTGGGTCGCGACCGACCCGGGGCCGGGCGCGTTCGACGTCATCGTGAACGTCACGCCACTGGGCATGCAGGGGGCGGATGCCTCGACGCTCGCGTTCTCGGAGGCCCATATCGCCGCGGCATCCGTCGTGTTCGACGTCGTGGCGTTCCCGGCCGAGACGCCGCTCATCGTCGCCGCCCGCGCGGCTGGCAGGACCGTCATCTCGGGCGCCGAGGTGCACGCACTGCAGGCGGCGCGCCAGTTCGAGCGCTACACGGGCGTGCCGATCACCCGCGAGCAGATCGCCCGCGCCGCGGCGTTCTCGCGCGCGGAGTAGTCGCCGACCTCGGGGCCGGCACCCCGCCACCGCTCCTCGACGACCGGAAGCTGCTCAGCGGTGGACGCGATTGACGAGCGCCGTCCAGATGAGCGCGATCGTCGAGCACGAGAGCAGGGCGACGAAGACCCACGGCAGCGCCGCGAGGCCGATCACGCCGAACAGGGCGGCGCCGAGCAGCGCACCGCCGCCGATGCCGGTGTTGAACGCCGTCGTGTAGAACGAGGCCGCGGCGTCGCGGATCTTGGCCGACGCCGAGTGCAGCAGTCGCGTGTTCAGCATCGTCGGCAGGGCGCCGAACGCCGTGCCCCACAGCAGGAAGCTCGCGATGCCGACCCCGGGCACGTCGGGGAACGCCGCGAGCCCCGCCGCACCGAGCCCCGTCGCGACCATGGCGACCACGAGACCGAGCGTCGGGCGACGCCCGAGCACCGCGCCCGCGAGCACGAGGCCGACCGCGCCCGCGATGCCGTACGCCAGGAGCATGGGGCTGATCGCGCTCGACGGCAGCCCCATGACGTCGGTCATGTAGGGCGCGATGTACGTGTAGAACGTGTACATGCCGACCATCGCGACCGCCGTGATGAGGCACACCACGATGACGGGCACGAACGTCGGGTCCTTGCGGATGCGCACGGGCGCGGCATCCGCCTCGCCAGCATGATGCCGCACCGGCGGCAGGAACCGCTGCACGAGCAGGGCGCCGACGAGGGTGAGCACACCGACGCACGCGAACGCGAGCCGCCAGCCGAAGGCCTGGCCGAGTGCGGTGCCGAGCGGCACGCCGAGCACGAACGCCGCCGAACCGCCGGCGACGCTGATCGACACCGCGCGGGCCAGTTGCTCCTTGGGCACGAGATGGCCGGCGTAGGCGCCGACGACCGACCAGAACAGGCCGTGCGCGGCACCGCCGAGCACGCGGGTCGCGACGACCGTCGGGTAGTTCGGCGCGACCGCGGTGAGCAGGCAGCTGAGCGCCAGCACGCCGAGCGTGAGCACGATGAGCGTGCGGCGGGGCACGCGCCTCGTGAGCGCGGCGAGCGGCACGGTGAGCACGACGACGGTCGCGGCGAACACCGTGACCAGTACGCCGATGAGCGGCTCGCCGACCTGCAGGCCGCTGCTCATGTCGGGCAGGAGACCGGTCGGGAGCATCTCGATCGTGACCGAGAGGAACACGGCCGCGGCGAGCACGATGAGCCCGAGCCACGGGAACGGCGGCGCGGGGGTACGGCTGACGGGGGTTGACGACGTCATTGGAGGAGTCCTGAAGCGGATGGCGTCCCGAGGGCGGCGGGCGGGGCTCCGCGAATGCCGGCGGCGGGTCGACTGCGCGCTGATGGGCGCGCCCAGGGCCGTCGGGAACCGACGACCAGGACCATCTTACGTGGCGGGTGCGCGGCAGCGTTCGAGCGGCCGTCGGGAACCGACGACCGAGACCACCCTGCGCGGCGAGTGCGCGGCAGCGTTCGAGCGGCCGTCGGGAACCGACGACCGAGACCACCTTGCGTGGCGGCGCTCGCCGCCTGACGTGGCGGCGCTCGTCGCGCGGGTCAGTTGCGGAGGGCCGGGGAACCGACGTGGCGCGCCGCACCCGACGCGCGCAGTGCCGAGACGGCAGCGGCGCGGTCGACGCGGGCGATGCCCTCACCGAGCTCGTCGAGCAGTTGTGCGAGCCGTTCCCCCGCATGGACGGCGCCGTCGGTCGTCCGATCGCCGCGCCGCACGAGACCCGTGAGCGCTCGCACCTCGATCGCCGAAGCGCCCTGGGCGCGAGCGACCGCGACCGCCTCCTCGAGCAGTTCGTCGATCTCGGCCACGACGCCCCGCTCCGGGTGGCCCCGAGCGGACGCGACCAGGATCTCGGCGCGGGCGCGCAGCAGTTCCGCGTGGTACCAGCGATCCCCGGTCGAGGCGACCGCGCTGAGCGCCTCGTCGATCGTGGCGTCGGCGCGCTCGTGGTCGCCCGCGAGCGCCGCGGTCTCGGCCGCGACCGCGAGATGGTACGGCCGCCCGAATCCCATGCCGCCGGCCATCAGGTGTTCGGCGGGATGCGCCGTCTCGCGCGCGCCCGACCGCGCGCCCGGGCCCGGAGGGCGCGCCCACCCGTCGAAGAGCGCGGCGACCGAGCGCCATCGCGAATGCTCGTCGAGCTCGGCCACCGCGGCGAGCTGGGCCGCGTACTGGCGCACCCGGGCTCGCTCGCCGCGCAACTGGTGCACCGCGATGACGGGCCAGAGGCTCCGGCATACGATTCCTGGTGCGCCCGACTCCCGGGCGACGCGCAACCCGTCGAGGGCCAGCGCCCTGGCGTCGTCGGCTCGGCCGACCAGCCAGCTCGCGAGCGCGGCCGTGGACCGATCGACGACGACCGCCTCCGGGCGGTCGGAGCCACCGGGGAACCCTGCGCCCGCCGCTTCGGGCCGCGAGACGACGGCGAGCGCGAGCGCCGGCGACCCTTCGGCGAGCAACGTGAGTGCCCGCGCATCGGCGAGCTGAGTCGCGAGCACCGCGTCGTCGACGTCGGCGACGGCGACCTCGAAGTCGACGAACAGGGCGCCGGCCGCCACCAGGTCGCCGCGCATGAACGCGAGGCTCCACAACACGTGCCGGGCGCGGGCGACGAGCATCGGATCGTCGGCCGACCCGCAGAGCACCTCGACCTCGGCGAGCGAATCCCCCAGGTCCTCGGCCGACGGCCCGTGCTCGCCGAGCAGCGCGGCGATGAGCTGCAGGTGCAGCCGGAGCCTGACGGCGGCCGGTACGCCGGCACCGGCACCCGCGGCGAGTCGGATGCCTCGGCCGGCGTACTCGCGGGCGCGTCGCGTGTCGAGTGCACGATGCGCCGCTTCGGCGGCGCGCGCGTACTGCTCGGCGGCCCGGTCGGGCTGGCGGCCGAGCTCGTAGTGCTCGGCCGCGGTGCCGGCCAGCGATCCCGGCGTCGCGCGCGCCGTCAGCCGCTCCGCGATCGCCCGGTGCACCGCGATGCGCGCCGCCGCGCCCAGCCGGGCGTCGAGTACTTCACGGGCGAGGCGATGGGCGAACCGGTAGCACGCGTCGACCGATCCGTCGGGCCAGACGATCGGCTCGGTCTCGACGATGACCCCGGTGTTCGCGGCGGTCCGTGCCAGCGCGCGCCCGACGTCGGTTTCGCCGGCCACGCCGGCCGCGTCGACCCCGTCGTCATCCGCGCCGTCGCCGTCGGCGAGCACGGCGAGCGCGGCCGCGGCCTCGGTGACCGAGCACTCCACGCCCACGACCGCGGCCGCCAGCAGCACGCGGCGATCCCCGGCGGGCAGGCGATCGAGGCGATCGGCGATGAGGCGTTCGACCGCGACCGGCACCTCGGCCGTGGCGAGCTGGGCCGTCGTCATCGGCGAGCCTCCGCTCGCATCGACGCCGTCGGTCTCGACGAGCCGGGCGACGAGTGCCGACACGAACATCGCATTCCCCTCGGAGCGGTCGAGCACCGCCGCGACGACCTCGGGCCCGGGCGGACGACGGCGCTCCGACCGGGCCAGCAGGCTCGCCACGGCCGAGGCGTCGAGCGGTCCGAGCTCGAGGTGCTCGGCACGCCTGAGTGCCACGAGGCGGCCGATGACGTCGGCCAGTTCGCCGCCTCCCGGCACCTCCTCACCCCGATAGGTGGCGATCAGGAGCAGTCGCGCGCGGGACGCCCGGTCGGCGAGGTGGGCGACGAGCTCGACGGTCGCGTCGTCGCCGGCGTGCAGGTCTTCGATGACGATGACGACGGGGGCGACGGCCGACATCGCGTCGAACGCCGCCGCCGCCTCGCGCATCATGCGGCCGATCGACCGGTCCACGGCGCGACGGCGCAGGCGTTCGACGGCGGCCGGCTCGATGAGCTCCGGCAGCTGCAGCAGCCAGGTCGGGGCGGTCCGCCACAGGATCTCGCGGAAGCTCGCGCCGCCCGGTCCGCGGCAGATCGCCGAGATGGCGTCGAGGAACGGCTGGAACGGCAGCGCCGGCCCGGACGCCTCCGACGACGGCGTCGCGCAGCGCCCCTCGCCGAGCACCTGTCGCTCCGGGAGGAGCCTCGCGACGAACTCGCGGACGAGCGTCGTCTTGCCCGCACCCGCCTCGCCCGCCACGAAGCCGACGACCCGGTCGCCCGCGGTCGCGGCCGACCGCCACGCGGCGAGCTCGCCCAGTTCCGGCTCCCGTCCGACCGGCCCCGGCCCGCCGCGCCCCTCGCGCCGCGGCGCGGTCGTCACCGGCGCCCCGAACCGGTACCCGCGCCGGTGCACGGTCGCCACGTAGTGCGGGTCGTCGGCGCGCTCCCCGAGCAGTCTCCGGAGCTCGGCGACGCAGACGGCGATCGACTCGTCGCCCGTGGCGCCGTCCCACACCTCGTCGATGAGCTCCGCCTTCGTGACGAGTCCGCCGGCGCGCTCGAGCAGGGCGGTGAGCACCGCCGCCGTCTTCGGACGGAGGTGCAGCTCCCCGCCCGCGAGACGGGCGGTGCGCGCCCTGCCGCCGTCGAGCACGAGCGTCCCGGTGGCGGGCTCGAAGCGATGACCGTCGAAGAAGTACGCGTCGGGCGCGACGAAGGCGGCCGAACCACCCGATCGCCCGGTCATGCGACACCCTTGTTCATCCACTCGGAATCCCATCGGCGTCGCCGCACGCGTCGACGACGCCGTCCCCCCGGTTGAAGGCTACTTGAAGGCTTTCTTCATGACACGGCACCAGTTCTGGGGTCGACTGGGCTTCGACCCGCGCACTCCGCGCGCGGGACGGGATCGGCCGACGGAGGACGACGATGTCTGCAAAGCGCACGGCGGTGAAGACGGCGGCGGTCGTCGCAGTACTCGGATTGCTGGCGACCGGGGCATTCGCGGCGACGGGCGGGTTCGGCGGTGCCGCCGACCCCGGCGAGACCCTCGCACGCGAGTCGCTGCTCACGCCCGACGACCTCGGCGACGGGTCGTTCGACGGCCTGCAGTACGCCGATCCGGCGGAGGGCCTCGCGCTCATCGATGCGCCCGAGGCATCCAGCGACGGCAGCGCCCAGCTGTCGTACCCGCTCATCGTCCCGCAGGGACGCGGCATGACGCCCGAGCTCTCGCTCGACTACGCCTCCGCCACGGAGTCGAGCTGGGCCGGCATCGGCTGGGACCTCGGCGTCGGGACGGTCGAGGTCGACACGAGCTACGGCGTGCCGTACTTCGACGCCGACAAGGAGTCGGAGTCGTACTCGCTCGACGGTGCGATGCTCGTGCCGAACGCCCTCGGCGACGCGTGGGAGGACCGCATCGCCGACCGGCAGGACTTCACGCGCCAGGTCGAGACCGAGTACGAGCAGATCATCCGCCACGGCGACAGCCCGAAGAACTACTGGTGGGAGGTCCGCGACAAGATGGGCGGCATCCGCTGGTACGGCGCCAAGCCCGACGCCGGCGGGCCGATGGGCGGACCGCTCGGCGTGACCCGCGGGTTCGTCGAGCCCGGCCCGAACACGGGGGCGCTCGACCCCGACTCCATCGTGAAGGACGACGACGGCAACATCGTCAAGTGGCTGCTCTCGGCGCAGCGCGACGTCGGCGTCAACATGTTCCGGTACGCGTACGACACGCTGCGGTACCGCTACGACGCCTCGGTCGACGGCGGCTGGGTCGCGGATGCCTCGTGCGACGACGACGCCGACACGTTGTGCGCTCGCCACACGTTCCTGCGCAGCATCTTCTACACCGAGGCCGCCGAGGCCTCCGACGAGAACCATCCGGTCGAGGGCTACCACGAGCAGCCGCCGTACGAGATCCGCTTCATCCGGCAGACCGAACTCGTCGACCCCGCGTCGGAGACGAACGCGAAGTACCCGCTGCGCCCCGACTCGACGCTCGACGGCACCGGCCGCTACCTCGACCTGCTCGCCGAGCGGCTCGCGAGCGTCGAGGTCTGGTACGGCGACCTCCAGGTCGACGGCGGTCGGGACTACGACCAGCTCGCCACGCGCTACGACCTCGGCTACAAGACCGGGCCGTTCGGCAAGACCCTGCTGTCGACGGTGACGCAGGGCGCGGGCACCCCCGCCGCCGTCACGCACACCTTCCAGTACTTCAACGACGTCGGGTACTCGCAGGCCGGCTACGCCGGGTTCGCGACCGATCCGACGTGGAACACGGGCGAGACGGGCGCGAACGACGACCTCGGCGACCGGCTGTTCCTCGACGAGAACGTCACGGCCGGCGCGCTCGGTGGCTCCGAGTCGAACTCGGCCGAGGGCCACGCCTACATCGGGTTCAACCCCGCCATCCCGCAGAAGGTCGGCTCCTTCGGGGCATCGATCCAGGTCGGCGGCGGCCAGACCGACGGCCTCGAGGAGTTCATCGACCTCAACGGCGACGGACTTCCCGACAAGGTGTTCAAGAACGCCGGCAAGACGGACGCGAACGGCGACAAGCACGAGGTCTGGTACCGGCTGAACCTCGGCGGACCCGACGGCGAACCCGAGTTCAGCGCGCCGGTGCCGCTCACGACGCTCACCGGCAAGGGGCTCTCGCGCGACCACGAGTTCCAGCTGCAGGTCGCGGTCGAGGCGCACATCGTCGTCACCGCCTCGTTCGGCGTCGGTGGCGCGGTCGCCTGGGGCGACGTGTACTTCACCGACGTCAACGCCGACGGGCTGCCCGACCTGGTGCACGAGGGATCGGTCTACTTCAACCGGCTGAAGAACGGGGTCCCGTCGTTCGAGGCCGGCAGCACGGGCACGCCGGTGCCGCTCGCGACCGGCGGGCAGACGCCGCAGGTCGACAGCACCGAGCTCGACGCGCTGCAGCAGCGACTGCAGTCCGCATCGCCGCCGATCGACACGGTCCGGCGCTGGGTCGCCCCCTTCGACGGCACCGTCTCGATCACCGGCGCAGCGGACCTCGACTCCCCCGAGGCGGCCGCGAGCGACGACGGCGTTCGCGTCGCGATCCAGCTGAACGAGGCGAGCGAGGTCGTCGAGACGCTCGTCGCCGACGATCCCGCCACCCCCGGAGACGAATCGGTCGCGTTCGACGCGGCCACCCCGCTCGAGGTGCAGGCGGGCGACCGCGTCTACTTCCGGGTCGGCTCGATCGACGACGGCGCTCATGACGAGGTCGCGTGGGCACCGACGGTGACCTACACGGCGATCGGCGGCGACGCGGTCGTCGACGAGGGCTCGGTCGACCCGGTGCCCGACGACACCGTCGAGGTGCCGCTCGACGTCAACGGACTGTCGCAGACCGTCTACTCGATCGCCGACGACTTCACGCTCGCCGGGCGCCCGAACACGCGCGTCGTCATGCCGTACGACGGCACCGTGCGCTTCACGGCGACCGTCGTGAAGTCGAAGGCGACGAGCGACGACGTGCGGCTCGTGGTCGACCGCACGGACGCCGATCCCACGACGGTGCTGCCGGTCGCCATCCCCGACGCGGTCGGCACGCCCGACGACGGCTCGGCAGACGTCACGATCACCGACGGCGTGATCCCCGGCGACTTCGTGGGCACGATCGCGTTCACGGCGGACACGCCGGTGTCGGGTCCGGTGGCCGCCGACCCCGCCGACGCCGCCTCCGAGCCCGAGACCGACACGGTGCACGCGCACCTCGGGGTCGACTCGTCGATCGACCTCACCGCCATCTCGTGGAACCCGTCGATCCACTACACCGCGGCGACCGACGAGAACGGCGACCCGATCGAGGTGCAGCAGGAGATCGACGGCGTGCTCACCGACACGAAGCGCGTCGACCTCGCGCCCGAGATCGAGCAGTACCCGAACCGGTCGACCGCCGAGGTGCTCGCGCCGTGGACGGCCGACGACACCGAGGACTACGGCGAGCTGAAGATCGAGCACGCCGTGCTCTCGCCGATCGCCGACGAGCTGCCGAACCGCGACGTCGTGCTCAGCATCAAGAGCCGCGACGGCCTCGTCTGGAAGAAGCAGGTCACGCTCGGCGCCTCGGTCGACCAGACCTCGGTGGATCTCACGGACCCGACGGCGACGCCGCCCGACCAGTCGTTCGGGCTCGTCGACGGCGAGGAGTACTGGTTCGAGCTCAGCGTGCGCGAGCCCGCGCTCGCCGACGCGCTGTCGGCCGACGGGTTCGCGGTGACGCTGCGCACCGACGAGGCCGTCCCCGAGGAGGTGACGCCGCCCGTCGTGATGACGTGGACCGGCCGGCAGGGCATCTTCCCCCTCGCCTACCGCGGGTGGGGCGTCGCCGGCTACACGGCGAGCGCCGGCAAGGCCACCCAACCCGTCGACGAGGACGCGTTCGTGATCGACGAGGCCGCCGCGCAGTCCGCGGAGCCCGCCGACGGCTTCGAAGACCTGTGCACGGGCCCGGTGACCGAGTGCGAGGCGGAGCCCGACATCGACCCCGCCTACGCGTACCTGCCGCTGCTCGATCCCGACTCGCTCGGTGAGGGGGCATCGCCGCTCGACGCCCCGCAGTGGCGCGGCACCCGCGACAACCTCGCCGCGTCGGCCGAGCGCATGCGCTCCTCGCGCCTGTCGAGCGACACGGTCTCGCTGGGCGTCGACGACGGGGCCTCGAAGAGCGGTGTGACGCGCATCTCGGTCACCGGTCCGAGCCTCTCGCTCGGCTTCGGCTTCGGCCCGCTCGGCGGGTCGGTCGGCATCGGCCCGAGCTGGAGCCTCGTCGACTACGAGGACCTCAACGGCGACGGCTACCCCGACGTCATCACGCCCGGCAACGTGCAGTACACGAGCCAGCGCGGCATCTTCCAGAAGACCGTCGCGGATCCCACCCCGAGGAAGGGGCTCGTCAACCAGGACTTCACGGTGAACGCATCGGGCGGCCTCGACGCGGGCCTCGTCGACATCTCGGCCAACAACAAGGGCAAGACGAACACGACGCAGGGCAATGCGGCGTCGAAGGGCAGCAAGGCCTCCGACAGCGATCCGGGCCTCGGCGCAGGCTTCGGCGTGAGCGTCGGCGGCGGGTTCGACGTGTCGTTCACGAACCCGAACGAGTCGGGCCCCTCCGGCGGCCCGCTCTCGGCCGACTACGGCCCGCCCGATGCGCTCTCCGACATCCCGACCGGCGGCGGCGACACGGCGCAGATGTCGCAGGAGCTCGCCGACGTCAACGGCGACGGCCTGCCCGACGTCGTCTACACGAACCCGAGCGGCGTGTTCGTGCGCTACAACCTCGGCTACTCGTTCGCCGACGCGGTGCTGCCGCTCGCGACCGGGGGCTTCAACACCCAGGAGTCGATCGGCGCCCATGCGTCCGCCGGTTTCGCGACGCCGTGGGGCGAGTTCTCGGGCGGCGTCTCGTTCAACTGGAACTACGACATGGCCCGCTTCGCGTGGCTCGACGTGAACGGCGACGGCATCCCCGACCGCCTGCACAAGCCGTCCGCCGGTGAGCAGCCGACGGTCGAGTTCGGCACGGGGTCGGGCCTCGCGCCCGCGGTCGACTTCGGCGACTTCGCCCGCGCCGCCGGTGTCGGCGTCGCCGACCTCGGCGCGTCGCCGCAGGTGTCGTACGACCGTTCGCAGGGCATGGGCGGCGGCGTCGACTTCACCGTGTACGCCGGCCCGCTGTGCCTAGTCGCGTGCTACCTCGTCATCAACCCCGGCGCCTCGTACCAGAACTCGGTGAGCTTCTCCGAGGTCACGCTCGAGGACATCGACGGCGACGGCTTCGTCGACTCGCTCGCGTCGACCGACGACCACCAGGTGGCCGTGCAGCGCAACACGACCGGGCGCACCAACCTGCTCTCGTCGTACACGAACCCGCTCGGCGGCACGGTCAGCCTCGACTACGAGCGGTACGGCAACACGGTCGCGCACCCCGGCTCGACGTGGGCGCTCAGCCGCGTCGCGGTCGACGACGGCCGGCCCGGCGACGGTGCGGATGTCTCGGTGTCGACGTTCGCGTACGACGACCTGCGCTTCGACCGGCTGTTCCGCCAGCCGCTCGGATTCGGCAAGGTCACCGAGCAGGAGCTCGACGAGCAGGGCGTCGCCAAGCGCACCACCGAGACGGAGTACCTCAACGACGACGTGTTCGTCGCCGGGCTGCAGACCTCGATGGTCGTGAGCGACGCGCAGAGCGGCAAGAAGCTGCGCGCCGCGACGCTCGACTGGGGCATCCGCGACGTGCAGGGCGTCGCCGACGGCTTCGACCCGCTCGCCGAGGCCGACCTCGTCGACATCGACACGGCCATCCCGACCCTGACCGGAACCGAGTCGCTCACGTGGTCGTACGCGCCGCTCGTCGTCGACAGCGAGGAGCGCTACTTCGCCGCCGACGGCACGACGGTCGGCAACGAGACGAGCGTGAGCTTCACCTACGACGGCCTCGGCAACGTGCTCGAGCAGTTCGACGAGGGCGAGCTCGAGACCGATGCCGACGACGTGCTGACCGTCACCGACTACGCCGACTGCCGCATCTCGTCCTCCGAGGTCGAGCTCGACGACGGGGGCGACTACTCGGCCGGCCTCGGCTGCTTCGGCGACACCCCGTACTACCCGATGCCGAGCGACGAGCAGGCCTCGCCGATCTTCTCGCCCGACGTGTGCCCCACGTGGGTGAGCGTGCCGGCGGTCATCACCGTCTTCGACTCGGACGGCAACGTGATGCGGCAGCGCGACGGTCGCGACGCGGTCTGCGACAACCAGTCGGTGACCCACCTCGAGGAGCGCATCAGCGACACCGAGACCGCCGTCACCGAGCTGCAGTACGACTCGTGGGGCAGCTACAACCGCATCGTCTATCCCGAGGGCGAGGGCGGCGTGCGCTACGCGGTCGAGTACGTCTACGACACGAACGTGGGCCACGCGAACATCGCGGAGGTGACGGAGTACGACTTCGACAGCCAGGACGAGGTCGACGTCTTCCTCGACTACGAGGCCGACACCGATCCGGTGCCGCTGCGCACCGGCATGACCTCGACCGCGACCTTCGACTGGGCGTCGGGGGCGGTCGCGAGTCGCACCGACGCGAACGGCAACACGACGTCGTACACCTACGACGGCCTCGGTCGGCCCGCCTCGATCAGCAACCCGCTGCAGGCCGACGCCGTGACGTTCGAGTACCACCCGAACGCACCCGCATACGGCTACGCGATCGCGCGGCACGCCGACCGGTTCAACGACGACCCGATCGAGACGGTCCAGTTCGCCGACGGCACCGGCCGCATCACGCAGCAGAAGCGCGATGCGCGGGTCGTCGACGCACAGGGCGTCCCGGCCGACGGGCGCGTCGTCAGCGGCGCCGTCGTCTACGACGTCTTCGGCCACGAGGTCGAGACCTACCGGCCGACGTTCGACACGGTCGCGCAGACGACCTACGAGACGGCGACCTCGGATGTCGCGACGAAGACGGTCCGCGAGGTCAATCTGCTCGATCAGGAGACGCTGCAGACCGAGCCGGGGGCGCGGACCACGACGACGACGTACGGCTTCGGCGACGCCGAGGTCGCCGGTCACGAGGCATCCGTGATGCGAGCCGTCAGCACCGACCCGCGCGGCCGGGTGACGACGACGTTCACCGACATCCGCGGCAACGAGCTGCAGATGGACGACCAGCCGCTGAACCCGGCGACCCCCGACCCGACCGACCTGCTGGCCCCGAAGACCGCGCGCTACGGGTACGACCCCCTCGGCCAGCTGCTGCGGGTCGTCGACGTCGCCGGCAACGAGACCACCCACACCTACGACGGGGTCGGCAACAAGACCAGCACCGACACCCCCGACGGCGGCCTCGTGGAGACGTGGTACGACGCCGAGGGCAAGGTCATCAAGGAGGTCTCGGGAACGCTCCGCGAGGAGGACGTCGAGACGACCTACCACTACGAGCTGCAGAACCTCGTGAAGATCGACTATCCCGAGGACACCCCCGACGTGACGTACACGTACGGCGAGGCGGGCGCGCCCGACAACGGCGCCGGCCGGATCGTGCAGATCGACGACGCCGCTCGCGTGGTCACGCTGGGCTACGACCCGCTCGGCAACACGACGAGCCAGCTCAGCGAGATCAAGCTGCACAACTGGGTGCCCGGCGACCCGCGGTTCCAGTGGACCACCGAGTGGGAGTACGACGGGCTCAGCCGCGTCGAGACGATGACCTATCCCGACGGGGAGGTGCTGACCTACGACTACGACGCGGGCGGGCTCACCAGGTCGGTCGTGGGCGACGAACCCGGGCTCGTGAAGGTGCCCGTGCTCGACGCCGACGGCAACCCCGTGCTCGACGCCGACGGCAACCCGACGTACACCGACGAGCCGACCACGTGGCACTACGACTACGTGAACGACCGCCGCTACGACGAGTTCCTCGTGCCCGCCGCGATCGACTACGGCAACGGCGCGACGACGACCTGGAGCTACGACGAGCTGACGAGGTGGATGGACAACGTGCGCACCGTCTCGGCGGACCGGCCGCTCAAGGGCAACCCGGCGCACTACGCCGAGGTGCAGGACCAGACGTACCAGTACGACAAGGTGGGCAACCCGACGAAGTACTCGAACGACGTGCCGTCGACCGTGACGAACCTGTTCGGCAGCCCCGTGTCGATGACGTACGGCTACGACCCGTACGACCGGCTCGTCGACGCCTCGGGTTCGGCGAAGGTGTGGAAGAACACCCGCAGCTACACGTTCGACCTCGACTTCGACGACGCCGGCAACGTCGTGAAGAAGGCGCAGGTCGACAAGCTCGGAAGCAAGGTGCAGTCCGGCACCTCGTACTCGTTCAACCGCACGTTCGCGGCCGACGGCCCGCACCAGGTGAGCACGCAGGGGCAGGACACGTTCCACTACGACGCCGACGGCGAGCTCACGCAGATCGTCAACGGCACCGGCAAGAAGGCGAAGATCGCACGGGAGATCAGCTGGGACTGGGCCGGCCACATGGTGCTCGTCGACGAGTACGGCGAGACGACCGAGTACGCCTACGACGACGAGGGCCGCAGGGTCATCGAGCGCGGTCCGAACGGCGAGACGGCGTTTATCAACCCGTGGGTCACGGTGCGCAACGGCAACGAGCTCACGAAGCAGGTCTGGGTCGACGACGAGCTGATCGCGCAGCAGCGCGACCCGGGCGACGATCCGTACGCCGCCGAGGGTCAGCGCTACTTCCTGCACAAGGACCTGCAGGGCAGCACCAACGTCGTCACCGACGCGACGGGCCAGACGTTCCAGCACCAGGAGTACTTCCCGACCGGCGAGGTGTGGATCGACGAGCACTCGACGGTGTACCGCACGCCGTACCAGTACGCGGGCGCGTACACCGACGAGCGGCGCAGCCTGATGGACTTCGGCGAGCGCTGGTACGACGCGCGGCGCGAGCTGTTCCTGACCGTCGATCCGGCGCTCAGCGACCCGTTCAGCCTCATCGGCTCTCCTGAGCTGCAGGCCTCGTACGCGTACGCGGGCTCGAACGCCATCAGGTACAACGACCCGAGCGGCGCGCTCTTCACGATCGCGAAGGCCAACGACGTCGTCAGGGCGGCGTGGGACAAGAGCGACGCCGCGGGCAAGATGTCGGGCTTCGCAGCGCTCGGGGCGGTCGGTCAGGCGATGGACGCCGGCAAGGCGAACCATCTGCCGAAGGCGTTCGTGCGGCTCGGCGTGGGCATGGACCGGGATGCCGCGAAGAAGTGGCAGGACACGGCCGAGATCGCCGAGCCGAACCCGCTGATCGACATCGACCTCGACGAGGGCACCGTGAAGCTCGGCGCCCCGTACGGCAAGCGGGCGAAGTTCGGCGGCGACAAGACCGCGACGACGGCGAACGCGCCGGGCGGCGGAGGCGGCAACGCGACGGCGGGCGGCACGCCGTCGGTGAACAGCAGCCAGCCGTCGACGTCGACGGCGACCTCCGGCGGCGCCGGCGGCGGCGCCCAGGCGACGGTCGCGCCGACGACGAAGCCGCTGCCTGCGACGCCGACGAAGGCGAAGTCGAGCGGTCAGGCGAAGAAGCCGCTGCCGACACCACCGAAGACGACGGGCAGCTGAGCACGGGCCGCGGCGAGGCGTCGGCCGGGTGGGATGCCTCCGGCCGGCGCCGCGCGGATCGTCACTCCGCCGAGGGAGGGAAGTACCAGCGCTTCGGGCGCTCGTCGCGCGTGCCTCGGCCGAGCCGTCGGTCGAGGTGGCGCATGACGAGTGCGGCCGCGATGAGCGAGGCGCCGAGCGGGGGGATCGTCGCCTGGAGGACCGAGACGATCGTGACGATGAGCTCGTAGACCGCCGCCCACGACTCGGTGTTCGGCGTCACGAGCACGTTCACGATCGTGGGGGCGAGCACGATGAGCGCTCCTCCGCCGAACAGCAGGGCGATGCCCCACCACATCGTCGCCCGAGGCATCCGATCGTCGCCGTCGCCCATTGCGCCTCCTCTGCCGCGTTTCGTGCCCTCACTCTGGCAGGTCGGTCTCGACCCTGCCACCCCGGCGCAGCACCCCGCACCCGGCCGTCTCATCGAGTGGGTCGCGGCTGATCGCCCAGGCGACCGGCGGCCGATACGCCGATGCCGCACGCCTCGTCGCGGTCGGCCGGGCGACCGGTGAGCGTGCGTCGTTCACGGGTGAGGCACGGCCGCCTCGGCACCCGCACGTGGCCGCCGCGCTCCACGCCGGCGTGCTCGCGGTGGCCGCGGCCGAGGTGATCCGCCGGTTCCTCGACGGGGTCGGTCCGCGCGCCGACCGGGCCGAGCTCGACGACGCCGAGCGATTCCTCGTCGATCGGGCCCCCGCGGTCGGCGTCGACGGCCTCGCGCGGCTGGTCAAGCAGCTCGAGGCGCACCTCGACCCCGACGGCGTGAAGCCCCGAGAAGACGAGTTGCGAGCCCGTCGAGGCCTCTCCGTCTGGGAGGACGCCGCGGGCATGATCAACCTCAAGGGTGCGTTCGACCCCGCCACCGGCGCCCCGATCAAGCTCGCGATCGAGACCCTCGTGAAGGCCGAACTGCGGCGAGCGCGCGACGCGAAGCGTCCGTTCGGCGCCGCCGCAGACGAGTGCGGCGGCGGCGAGGGCGTCGACCCGATCACGGCCGAAGAGCGCACGATCCAGCAGCTGAACGCCGACGCCCTCGCCGACATCGCGCGGCTCTCGCTCACCGCGACGTCGGCACCGCCCGCGCTGCGAGCGGTCACGATCGTCGCCCGGGTGAACGCGACCGACCTCGCCGCCGGCCACGGGTTCGCGACGATCGACGGCATCGACCAGCCGGTGTCGATCGCGACGCTGCACGAACTCGCCGCATCGGCCGGCATCGCCCCGATGCTCATCGGCGACGGCCACCAGGTGCTCGAGTTCGGCCGATCCGCCCGCCTGTTCTCGGCCGCGCAGAAGATCGCCCTCGTCGAGCGCGACGGCGGCTGCGCCTGGCCCGGCTGCACCCGCCCGCCATCGCACGCCGACGCCCACCACATCGCCTGGTGGAAGCGCGACGCCGGCCCGACCGACCTCGACAACGGCGTCATGCTGTGCGCGTTCCACCACCACCGCGTGCACGACGACGGATGGCTCGTCGTCATCCGCGATCACCGCAGCTGGTTCGTGCCGCCCGTGCACCTCGACCCCGAGCAGCGACCGCGACCCGGCGATGTCGGCCCGGGGCATCCCGCGAACCGGCCACCCGACCCGGGGCGGGGTCGCATCGGGCCCGAACCGCTCGCCGACGCCGCCTGAACGCTCCCCCGGCCCAGCCGGGGGCAGCGCGTAGCGCCACCCGAGCGCGCCACGTCGCACGGTCCGAACCCCCGCCCGCGAGCGGCCTGCTCACCTGAGCACGGCCGGTAGACTGCTGGGGTCAGGCATCCGCCCCGCGGCATCCGCCACGCCGCCGTTCTCTGGAGCTCGCCACTCGTGACCACCGAAACCCCCACCACCATCGCTGCACCCTCGACGCCGGTGCTCGACACCGTCGAGGTCGCGACCGCGACGCCCGAGAAGGAGCAGCCGTACGCCGCCCTGGGCCTGAAGCCCGACGAGTACGAGCGCATCCGCAACATCCTCGGCCGCCGCCCGACGAGCGCCGAGCTCGCGATGTACTCGGTCATGTGGAGCGAGCACTGCTCGTACAAGTCGTCGAAGATCTACCTGCGCCAGTTCGGCAAGAAGGTCACGCCCGAGATGAAGCAGCACCTGATGGTGGGCATGGGCGAGAACGCCGGCGTGCTCGACATCGGCGAGGGCTGGGCCGTCACCTTCAAGATCGAGTCGCACAACCACCCGAGCTACATCGAGCCGTTCCAGGGCGCCGCGACCGGCGTCGGCGGCATCGTGCGCGACATCATCTCGATGGGCGCCCGCCCGGTGGCCGTCATGGACGCGCTGCGCTTCGGCGACATCTCGCACCCCGACACCGCGCGCGTGGTGCACGGCGTGGTGAGCGGCATCAGCTTCTACGGCAACTGCCTCGGCCTGCCGAACATCGGCGGCGAGACCTGGTTCGACTCGACCTACCAGGCGAACCCGCTCGTCAACGCACTCGCGGTCGGCGTGCTGCGCCACGAAGACCTGCACCTCGCCAACGCGAAGGGCGCGGGCAACAAGGTCGTGCTCTTCGGCGCCCGCACCGGCGGCGACGGCATCGGCGGCGCGTCGATCCTCGCCTCCGACACCTTCGCCGAGGGCGGCCCCACCAAGCGTCCGGCCGTGCAGGTCGGCGACCCGTTCGCCGAGAAGGTGCTCATCGAGTGCTGCCTCGAGCTGTTCCAGAACGACCTCGTCGAGGGTATTCAAGACCTGGGCGCGGCCGGCATCTCGTGCGCGACGAGCGAGCTCGCCTCCAACGGCGACGGCGGCATGGCGATCGTGCTCGACGACGTGCTGCTGCGCGACCCCACGCTCACGCCTGAAGAGATCCTCATGAGCGAGAGCCAGGAGCGCATGATGGCGATCGTGAAGCCCGAGAAGCTCGAGGGCTTCCTGAAGGTCGTCGAGAAGTGGGACGTCGAGACGAGCGTGCTCGGCGAGGTCACCGACACCGGGCGCCTCAGCATCATGTGGCACGGCCAGGAGATCGTGAACGTCGACCCGCGCACCGTCGCCGTCGACGGCCCCGTCTACGAGCGCCCCGTCGCCTACCCGTCGTGGATCGACGCCCTGCAGGCCGACACCGCCGCGAAGCTCGACCGCCCGGCCACTCCCGACGAGATCCGCGAGCAGTTCCTGAAGCTCGTCGGCTCGGCCAACCAGGCGGATGCCGCGTGGGTGACCAACCAGTACGACAAGTACGTGCTCGGCAACACCGCGCTCAGCCACCCCGACGACGCCGGCATGGTGCGCGTCGACGAGGAGTCGGGCCTCGGCGTCTCGGTCGCGACCGACGCGAACGGCCGCTACTCGCAGCTCGACCCGCGCCAGGGCGCGAAGCTCGCCCTGGCCGAGGCCTACCGCAACGTCGCCGTGACCGGCGCGAAGCCGATGGGCGTGAGCGACTGCCTGAACTTCGGCTCGCCCGAGAACCCCGAGGTCATGTGGCAGTTCTCCGAGACCGTCGAGGGCCTGAGCGACGCCTGCCTCGAGCTCGGCATCCCCGTCACCGGCGGCAACGTGAGCTTCTACAACCAGACCGGCGACGTGCCGATCCACCCGACGCCCGTGATCGCCGTGCTCGGCGTGATCGATGACGTCGCCCGGCGCATCCCGTCGGGCTGGCAGGACGACGGCCACAACATCTACCTCCTCGGCGACACGACGGCCGAGCTCGACGGTTCGGCCTGGGCCGACGTCGTGCACGGCCACCTCGGCGGCCGCCCGCCGGCGGTCGACCTCGCCGGTGAGAAGGCGCTCGCCGAGCTGCTCTCGGCGGCCACGATCGAGGGCCTCATCGACTCGGCGCACGACCTCTCCGACGGCGGCCTCGCGATCGCCCTCGCCGAGGCGGTCTCGCGCTTCGGCGTCGGCGCCCGCGTGTTCCTCGGCGAGGTCACGGGCGACGCCGGCATCGATCTCGCGACCGCGCTGTTCAGCGAGTCGGCGGGCCGTGTCATCGTGACCGTCCCCCGGGAGGACGACGTGAAGTTCCGCGGGCTCTGCGAGGGTCGCGGCTATCCGGTGCGCCGCATCGGCGTGACCGACGCCGCATCGCAGTCGCTCGAGGTGCAGGACGCGTTCACCGTCTCGATCGACGAGCTGCGCGGCGTCAACCGCGCCCCGCTCGCCGACGCGTTCGGGCCGGTCGTCGGCTACTGAGCCGGTCGTCGAGCGGCGATGCGAATCGAGACCCCATGACCGAGACCGAGCACTACACCGACGCGTACGCGTCGACCCACGGCAGGTTCACGGTCGTGCCCGCCGCGTACGTGCTGCTCCGCCGCGGCGACGAGGTGCTGCTGCAGCTGCGCCGCGGCACGGGCTACTACGACGAGCACTGGGCGTTCGGCGCGGCCGGCCACGTCGAGGCGGGCGAGTCGCTGCCCGCGGGCGCCGCCCGCGAGGCGCTCGAGGAGCTCGGCGTCGAGGTCGCGCCCGACGCGCTCGAACTGCTGACGCTCATGCACCGCACCGACGGCTCCGGGCGACCGATCGAGCAGCGCTTCGACGTGTTCTTCCAGGTGCGCGAGTGGTCGGGCGAGGCCCGCATCATCGAGGCGCAGAAGGCCGCCGCCCTCGAGTGGTTCGCGCTCGACGCGCTGCCCGAGCCCGTCGTGCCGCACGAGCGCCAGGTGCTCGAGGCGCTGCGCGACGGACGGCTCGCGCCGGTCAGCCTCTTCGGCTTCACGGAGGCCTCGAATGCAGGGCAGTGACCTCGCCTTCATGGGCATCGTGGCAGGCGGCGCGATCGCGCTCTTCGCGGTCATCATCCTCGTCGGCGTGATCATGCGCGCCGTGAAGGCGCCGCGCGGGCAGCGGATGCGCGAGGCCTTCGGCCCGTTCGCAGGCGCCGGCGAGAAGTACCAGGAGCTGCACACCGGCCAGGAGGGCCTGCGCGACTCGATGATGCGCACGATCCAGGAGCAGAGCCAGCAGGGCGGCGAGCGCGGCGACTCGGGCGACCCCGGCACCGGCACCGGCACCGGCAGCAGCCCCACGGCGAACGATGAGGATGCCTCCGGCGCGGCCGGGGATCCCGATCGTCCATCCGACGCCCCCAGGGCCTAGCACCCCGACCTCGGCGGCTCATCGTCCACCACGTGGCCCCGCCCACATGCCGACCCACTCTTCCGGCCCCAGATCCCTCGGCCGTCGGCGTCCGAGCGCGCGGGTCCGGCCGCCGAAGACGTCGGCGACCCACGCCTGGTAGTCACGCCGGCGGGCGACCGGCACGAGCGGCCGCCGGCGCCGGCGGATCGTGAACAGGCCGCCGTCGACCGAGGGCGCCGGCCGGAACGCCGCGCGCGGCACTCGCCCGTCGAGGTCGAACTCGTACCACGGCGCCCACTGCACGGTCAGCTGGCTCGTACCGCCGACGCCGCACCGGCGACGGGCTGCCTCCCACTGCGTCAGCAGCACGGCCTCGGTCCAGCGATGCCGGGCGAGCAGCATCCGCAGCATCGCCGTCGTGACGTGGAATGGGATGTTGCCGACGACGACGTGCGGCTCGGCGGGGTAGCGCCAGTCGAGGGCGTCGGCGGTGACGATGCGGGCGCGGCGGCCGAGGCGCACCCGCAGCGCCTCGGCCCGCGCGGGATCGATCTCGATCGCCGTCAGCGGGCGATCGAGCGCTGCGAGCCGGTGCGTGAGCGCACCGCCGCCGGCGCCGAGTTCGACGATGGGTCCGTGAGTCGCCGCGACGAGCGCGACGATCCGGCCGACGACCTGCCGGTCGACGAGGAAGTTCTGGCCGAGTTCGTGCCGGCCGCCGACCGGCGCGGTGTCGCCGGATGGACGGCGCGACGGACGAGACGGTGTCCCGCCCGACGAACGACGTGATGAATGAGATGACGATCGAGGGGTGTGCACTGCAGCTCCGCTGGCGAGAGATCCGAGCGGCCGGGCACGACGAAGGTGCGCCGGCCAGGGTCACTTGGCTGGCTGAGGCGAAGGGTCTCGGAAATCGGTCGACGCTCCGCCTCAGGCGGTGCGGGGCCGAATCACCATCGTGGAGAACATGCAGGACACGGTCGAGCAGCCTAGCAGCGGCTCCCGCCCCACGGCCAATGCCCGAGCGCGCCGACGACGCGGGGCTGGCGGGGAGCGGGCGGCGCGGACTACCGTGAACCCGACGACCTCGTCACGGTGCGTCGCAGAGGAGCGCCCAATGGGCAAGGTGGTCATGTACGGCTCGGTCTCGGTCGACGGCTTCATCGCGGACGACGACGACCAGCCGGGTCCCCTGTTCGACTGGTTGACCAACGGCGACGTCCCGTTGGACGAGAGCGGCGTGCTGAAGGTGTCGCAGATCTCCTTCGACTACACCCGGCCGTACTGGGACCAGGTCGGCACGACGGTCGCCGGCCGCCGCGTCTTCGACCTGACCGACGGCTGGGGCGGGCAGCCCCCGAGTGGAATCGAACACGTGGTCGTCGTGACCCACCGGCCGGCGCCCGAGGGCTGGGACGCCGAGGCGCCGTTCCACTTCGTCGACGGCGTCGAGGCCGCCGTCGCCGAGGCCCAGCGGCTCGCGGGTGACCGCATCGTCGAGGTCGCCGCCGGCGACGTCGGCGGCCAGGCGCTCGCCGCAGGCCTGGTCGACGAGGTGCGAATGGACGTCGCACCCGTCGTGTTCGGATCAGGCAAGCGGTACTTCGGGTCGGTCGACGCGCAGCAGCTGTTGGAGGATCCGGATGCGGTGATCCAGGGCGACCGGGTGCTGCACCTGCGCTTTCCGGTGCGACGTCGTTCGATCTGAGCGCACCCCTTCGGTCTCGCTCCGGCGTGATTTCTTCCGCCGATCGCTCAGGTACCCGTCGGCGGCGACGCCAGCAGCTCCACACGATCGGCGAGGTAGCTCGCGGCGTCGGCGAGCGCGTCGGGCTGCGTCGGGTTCCAGCGCACGAAGGCGGTGTCGCCCCGCAGCACCAGCGGCCCGGCCGCCCCCTCGCGCGCGAGCGCGTCGAGGTCGACGGCTGCGGCATCGAAGTCGACGGTCTCCCCCGGGGTGATGCCGCCCTTGACCGCCGCGGCCTGCCATCCACGGTGCTCGGCGACACTGTCGGCGAGGACGCTGCGCCGCGCGGGCAGCTCGGCCCGCACGACGTGCCCAGTGGCGTACGCCGATCCGTCGGGCGCGACGAGCAGCACTCCGAGCCGCCACACGCGGCCGAGCTGCGCCATCCGCGGTGCCCGCGCGACCCCGAGCACCCGCCGCGGCTCGACGAGCTCCGCGAGCACCTCGGTCCGCGCCCCCGCCTCGGCGAGCCGGGCCGACGCGGCCTCGAGGTCGCGGCGCAGTCGTGCGACCGCGGCGCCGGCGAGCTCCCGCTCCGTGGCATCCGTCATGGCTCAATGCTGCCGCGCCCGCGCCGCGAACGGTAGTCGGCCGCGCCCGCCGCTCAGGCGCGCTCGGCGGGGTGGGGCACGACGCGACGTCCGGGTGCGACGCCGACCCGCACGTACTCCCCCGTCGACGCCTCGGCGAGCGCCACGTCGAGCTCCTCGAGCCCGTGGGTGATGCCCACGAGCTCGTCGAGCGGCAGCGACATCCACGACCGCTCGAGAAAGGCCACGGCCCGCTCGAGCTGCGCGCCCGTGTAGTTGTGCACCCCCGTGATCGTGACGAGCCCGCGCACCAGCCGCTCCGGGTCGAGCCGCAGCTCGGTACCGGGCGACACGCTGCCGACGAGCACCACGACACCGCCGACGCCCACGGCGCCGATGGCGCCCAGCACGGCGGGCGGCGCCCCGGAGGCTTCGATCGCGACGAGCAACTCGGGGATGCCTCGGGCGGCGAGCCGCTCGAGCACGGAATCGAGGTGCTCCTCCGCGCCGCGGGCGGCTCCCGGGTCGACCGCGATCGCCCCGAGCCGTCGCGCGAGCGCCCGCCGCGAGGCATCCGGTTCGGAGACGACGACCTCGGCGCCCGCCTCGCGTGCGATCGCCGCGACGCTGAGCCCGATCATGCCGCCGCCCGTGACGAGCACGGCCGCTCCCGCGAGCGGCACGCGCTCGGCGGCCGCGTCGAGCGCCGCGACCGCGGTCGCGGTCGCGCACGAGGCCGGTGCGGCGACGAGTGCCGGCACCTGCTCGCCCACCCGCACGACGGCGGTGCCCGCCCTGAGCTGCACGTGGGTCGCGAAGCCGCCCGAGAGCTCCCATCCGCGATGCACCTTCTCATGCCCGTACTTGGCGAGCGATCGGCACTTCTGCTCGAGTCCGCGCCGGCAGCGGTCGCAGTCGCCGCAGCTCACCGCGACCGACCAGACGACCCGGTCGCCGAGCTCGAGCGCCGAGCCGTCGGCGCGCACGGCGCCGTCGCCGACCGCGACGACCCGGCCGACCTGCTCGTGTCCGAGCACGAGCGGCGCGGGTGCGGGCCGGTCGCCGCGCACCGTGTGCACGTCGGAGCCGCAGACGGTCGCGAGTTCGACCTCGACGAGCGCCTCGCCCTGCGAGAGCCGTACGCCGGGGGCCGCGAGCGCCTCGTGCGGTCGGCCCGGTTCGTACCAGACCATCGCGACCGGAGCGGGTCGTAGCAGCAGGTCGGGCCCCGCGGCCCGCACGACGGTGTGCACCCGTCCGCCCTACTCGCCGTGCAGGCCGAGCAGCGCCGGCAGTTCGGCGACGCTGGCGATGACCGCGTCGGCGCCGGCTGCTTCGAGCGAGTTCCGGTCGTGCGCCCCGCTCAGCACCCCGACGACGAGCCCGGCCCCTGCGGCGACACCCGACTCGATGTCGCTCACGGTGTCACCGACGACGACCATCGCGTCGACCGCGCTCGTCGCGGTGCGCAGCAGCGCGGTGAGCGGCAGGTCGGGGTGCGGGCGCCCGCGGCCCGCGTCGACGGGCGAGAGCGCGAGGTCGGCGAGCCCGTGCCAGTCGAGTGCGTCGAGGAGGGCGTCGCGGGTCGCCGGCGAGAACCCGGTGGTGAGCACGACGGAGGCGCCCGCGTCCCGCAACCGCTCGATCACGCGCGCGGCGCCGGGGATCTCGGCGACGCCCTCGCTCGCGACGAGTTCGGCGTAGGCGCCCTCGAACTCGGCGTTCGCATGCTGGGCGGCGTCCTCGTCGCCGCCCGAGAGCACGCGGAAGACCTCGATCTTCGACTGGCCCATCGTGTCGCGCACGTACTGCAGCGCCTCGTCGAGATCGTCGCCCGCGGCGATGATGCCGCTGCGCTCGGCGGCGAGCACGAACGCCCGCTCGACGATGCCGTCGTCGACGACGGTCGTGCCGGCCATGTCGAGCACGATGAGCTCGATCTCGCCGTCCTCGTCGTCGAGGTCGTCGGGATCGGCGAGCTCCGCCGCCTCGTCGAGCTCGGCGAGCTCGTCGTCGGTCTCGTCGCGGAGATCGCGGACGTCGTCGGTCTCGATACGGGTCTCGATGGTCATGGTCGGCCTTCCTGGGAGGTGGTCTGGGTCGCGGGATGCCTCGGCGCCGGCGCGCTCGGCAGGGTCGCCGCGGCGGCGAGCGGTGCACCGGCATCGTCCGGCTCGCCGTCGAGCGCACGGCTGACGACGTGCTCGGCGAGACCGAGCCCGCACGTCATGCCGATGCCGGTCGTCGCGGCGACGAGGTGCACGCCCGGCTCGACGCGCTCGACGAGGAACTCGTCCGGTGCCGATGCGTAGACACCCTGCCAGCGCTCGATGACGCGCGGCCGACCCGTGCCGAAGAGCTCGGCCGTCACCTCGAGCAGCGCCTCGAACGCCGCCTCGCCCTGGAACGGCTCGATCGACTCGCCGCGGTAGTGCGTGTCGCCGACGATGAGCGACCCGTCGGGCAGTTGCGTGTACATCTGGTTGAGGTCGAGAGCGGCGAGATCGGGTCGCTCGGCATGCAGGCGCGCACGGAGGCGGGTCGCGGCATCCGTCGCCGCGAAGGCGCCGTACCGCACGAGCGACCAGCCCGTGAGCAGCGGTGCCGCGAGGGGTGCACGAAGGCCGGCGGACACCCGAAGCATGTCGAGCCCGCACCGCACGATGCCGCGCGCCTCGGCGAGCTCGGGGTAGAGCAGGTCGACGTCGTGGTTGACCGCCACGACGACCTCGCCCGCGTCGATCGGCCCCCGGCCGGTCTCGACTCGGGCGGCACCGCCGACGGAGTCCGCGCCCCGCACGCGGGCGACGTTGGTGCGTCGACGGAACTCGACCCCCGCCGCCTCGAGGTGCGCCGCGATCGCTCGCAGAGCCTGCCGCGGGTTCGCCTGCAGGTCGTGCGGCAGGAACGCCCCGCCGGCGAGCACGCCGGGCGCGACCGGCATGCGGCGCCCCGCCTCTGCGGCGTCGAGCAGCTCGACCTCGTCACCGCGGAGTGCCGCGAGCTCGGCCAGCACGGCCGTCTCGTCGTCGCTCCGGGCGGCGACGAGGGTGCCCGATTCGCGCACCCAGACACCCGCGTCGCGCGCGAGCCCGAGCCAGAGCTCGCGCGAGGCGAGCGCGAACTCGCGCGCGCGGCCGTGCTGCGGCGTGAAGCAGAGATGGCCGAAGTTGCGGATCGACGCGCCCGTCGGCTCGCTGCCCCGCTCGATCACGACCACGCGCTGCCCGCGCCGGTGCGCGGCGAGTGCGGCCCCGAGGCCGACGACCCCCGACCCGACGACGGCGACGTCGAACGCGCGGCCGCGCCCGGCGCCGTCGCGCTGAACGCCCTGCGCCGCCCCGCCGGTCACCGTCCCGCGCGTCATCGGAACACCCGCCGCATCCACATCGCGACGCCCTCGACGACGAGCACGGTCACGAGCAGCATGAGCACGATGGCGGTGACCGCCTGGTAGTTCGAGCCCTGGCCCGCATTGAGCAGGTAGTAGCCGATGCCGCCGCCGCCGACGATGCCGAGGATCGTCGCCGCGCGCACGTTCGTGTCGAGCAGGTAGAACCCGTGGCCGAGGAGCGCCGGCGTGCCCTGGGGCAGGGTGGCCGAGGCGTACACCTGCGTGCGGGAGGCGCCGGTGGCCGCGAGCGCCCGCTCGGGCCCCGCCTTCACCTCCTCGAACGAGTCGGCGATGAGCTTGCCGGCGAGGCCGATGCCGCCGAAGGCGAGCGCGAGCGTGCCGGCCTGCGCCCCGAGTCCGGTGATCACGATCAGCACGATCGCGAGGATCACCTCGGGCACGCCCCGGATCACGACGAGCAGGAACCGCATCGACGTGCGGACGGTGCCGTTCGGGGCGACGTTGCGGGCGGCGAGCGAGCCGACGACGACCGAGACGACGAGGGCGAGCAGGGTCGCGGCGAGCGCGATGCCGATCGTCTGGCCCATCGCACCGAACATGGTGGCGGCGTCGTAGTTGCCGAAGCTGGGCGGCCAGAACTGCACGGCGACCGCGGGCATCTTCGCCCACACCGTGACGAGGTCGCCCCACTGGATGTCGCAGATGAGGATGCTGCCGACGACGACGGCCGCGGCGATCCACCCCCACGCGGTGCTGCGCACCCGCGACGCGGTCCAGGGGCGTCGGAGCGCGGCATCCGGAGTGGTCGCCCGAAGCGGCCCGCCCGAGGCGCGGCCGCCCGTGAGCATCGCCTTGCGCACCGCGCTCGAGACGACCTCCATCGCGACGCACAGCGCGAACATGACGATCGCGATGCCGATGCCGAGCGAGTAGTTCAGCGACTTGAACGCGAACGACATCTCGAGGCCGAGGCCGGCGACGCCGACGTAGCCGAGCACGACCGAGCCGCGCAGGTTGATGTCGTTGCGGTGCAGCACGGTGGCGACCCACGACGGCAGCACCTGCGGCAGGATGCCGCTCGTGAACTCCTGCCACCTCGAGCCGCCCGCCGCACGGATGGCGAGCCTCGGCCCCTCGTCGATCTGCTCGATGGCGTCGGCGAAGAGCTTCGAGATCATGCCGATCGAGTGGATGCCGATCGCGAGGATGCCGGGAAGCGTGCCGAGCGAGAACATCAGCACGAACACCATCGCGAGCACGACGTCGGGCACGGCACGGGTGAAGACGCCGACGAAGCGCCCGAACGCCCGCCAGCCGGGCCCGGGCGTCGTGTTCGCCGCCGAGAGGTAGGCGACGGGCACCGAGATCACGGCGGCGAGCAGGGTGCCGCAGAGCACGAGCCCGACGGTGAGCGCGGTGAGGTATGCGAGCTCGGCCGGCTCGGGGAAGGTGATCGGGCCGACGCGGGCGAAGAACCGCTCGGCGTTGTCCCAGCTCTCCACCATGCCGGTGATCGAGATGCCCGACTGGGCGACGGCGACGACGGCCATGCCGACGATCGCGACGAGCGTCAGGGCGGCCGCGACGCGCTCGGGCGACACGATGCGGCGCGGTGCGCGCTCGGCGATCGAACCCGGCGGGGATGCCTCGGCCGGACGTTGCCCGGAGGCGAGGAGCGCGGTCATCAGCGGGCCGGCTCCGGCTCGGCCGCGACATCCGCGAGCTCGCGTTCGATCGCCTCGAGCTCGGCGGTCGCGGTCGCGACCCGGCCGTAGATCTCCATGACCTCGGCCTTGGTGAGCCCCGATGCCGGGGTGTCGAGCACGACCTCGCCGTGGCGGAGCCCGACGATGCGGTCGCCCCACGAGAGCGCGAGGTCGACCTGGTGCAGGCTGCAGACGACGGTGAGCCCCGCGTCCATCGCGATCTCGCGGATGAGGGCCATGACCTGCTCGCTCGACTCGGGGTCGAGCGAGGCGACCGGCTCGTCGGCGAGCAGGATCTCCGGATCCTGCATGAGCGCCCTCGCGATCGCGACGCGCTGCTGCTGCCCGCCCGACAGGGTGTCGGCGCGCTGGTAGGCGCGGTCGAGCAGGCCCACCCGGTCGAGGTGGGCGAGGGCGGCGAGCTTCAGCCGCCTCGGGTAGCTCCAGAGGCCGAGACGCGGCCCGCGGAGCTCGGCGAGCGCGCCCGTGAGCACGTTCTCGAGCACGGTCAGCGAGGGCACGAGCTCGAACTGCTGGAAGACGAAGCCGATGCGGCTGCGCAGGGCCCGGAGGCGCCGGCCGGACAGGCGCGGCACCTCCCGGCCGAGCACGCGCACGGATCCGGACGTCGGGATCTCGAGGCCGTCGAGGTGCCTGAGCAGCGTCGACTTGCCCGAGCCCGACAGTCCGAGCAGCACGACGATCTCGCCGCGGGCGACCTCCAGCGAGGCATCCCGCAGTGCGACCGTGGTGCCGAACCGCTTGGTGAGGCCATCGACCTCGATGAGGGCGCTGCCCTCGGTGACGGCGGTCTCGCTCATGTCCTCGTCCGTTCCGTGTCCGTGCGCATCGGTGACGGGCGTCAGCCCTGGCACTGCTCCGCTTCGGTCTTCTCGCAGATGTCGCGGATCGTGTCGTAGTACTCGTCGTCGACGGGCACCGTCGCGTAGAACACGCTGCGGAAGGCGTCGCTGTCGGCCGACTCGACGCCCGAGGCGATGATGTCGTCGATCGTGACCTCGCCGAGGATGTCGGTGAGCTGCGACTTCAGCTCCTCCGGGAGCGTGTCGGAGACGACGATCGGGGCGCCCGGCACCATGGTCTCGGCGATGACCTCGACCTTGTCGCTCTTGGCGACCTCGCTGTCCTCGGCGAAGCCCGCCTCGCACTCGACGCCCTCGCCGGTCTTCGTGACCGAGACGTCGTGCTTGCCCGCGAACACCGGGGTGACGTCGGTCTCGGGGTCGATGCCCTCCTCGAGCAGGTTGTAGCTCGGGAAGAGGTAGCCCGACGTCGACGACGGGTCGACGAAGCAGACCTTCTTGCCCGCGAACCCGGCGAGGTCGGTGATGTCCGAGCCCTTGGGCACGATCGCCTGCGAGTAGTAGCCGGGCTCCTGGCCCTCCGCGGTGACGATCGACGAGATCGGGGTGATCGCGGCGCCGTTGTTGGTCGCGGTGACGTAGGTGAAGCCCGAGAAGCTCGCGACGTCGATCTTGCCGGCGACGGCGGCCTCGATGAGTGCCGCGTAGTCGGTCGACTCGTGGTACTCGACGGTCTTGCCGGTCTCGGCGGCGATGTAGTCCATGAGCGGCTGGTAGTTCGTCTCGGTGTCGACCGAGTCGGGCACGACGCCGAAGACGAGCGTGTTCTCGTCGACCGCGAACGTCGCGTCGCCCGAGCCCGACGCCGCGTCGCCCGACCCCTCGGAGGCGTTCGCCGAGGTGCAGGCCGCGAGGCCGACGGTGAGGAGGGCCGCTGCTGCGACGGCCGTCCAGCTCTTGGTGGTGAGTTGCATCGGAGACCTTTCGTGAACCCCGGCCCGGATCTCGAGCGCAGGCGGTGCGTGTTCCGATGCCTCACGGTAGGCAGCGGGCGCCAACGGCACGGGGCGCCGCGGTTACCGGCCGGTGAACCCGGTGGGGCGGGTCGGCGACGGGAGGTCGTGGGCGGCGGATGCCCCGGCTCAGCGCCGCAGGCGCGAAGGGCCCGACGCGGCGCCCAGGCCGACGACGACGATGCCCGCGAAGAGCCAGCCGTACCGCCCCGAGACGACCCCGATGACGCCGAGCACGAGCCCGACGGCGACGAGCACCCGCGAGACGACGAGGCGCACCCGCGGCCTCGCGAAGAACCGCGGGCGCGGGCGGGCGCCGCCGTCGCCGTTCATGCGCCGAGGGCGAACGTCGTGCCCGTCGCCCCTTCGGCGAACGTCCAGAACCGTGCCGCGATCGCGGCGTCGGTCGAGGTGCGCGTCGGCGTCTGCAGGGTCGGCGGGCCCTTCACCGCGTAGCGCGGCCCCCAGAACTGCCCGCCCTGCGCCTCGGGTGCGGTGAGCGCGTGCAGCGTGATCTCCGCGCCGCGATGCTTGCCCTGCGCCCACGCCGCCTGCAGGGCGTCGGCGAAGCGTGCGCCCGCGGTCGGCTCGTTGACCCCGGGCACGCGCGGCGTGCGCCCGCTGATGGAGTAGCCGGGGTGCGCGACGAGGCTCGAGATCGGCAGCCCGGCCGCGCGCAACCGCCGGTCGAGCTCGAAGGCGAACACCTGCGTCGCGATCTTCGACTGCGCGTAGGCGCGCCAGAAGTCGTAGCCGCGTTCGAGCTGCAGGTCGTCGACGCGGAAGGTCGACAGCCGACTCGACAGCGAGCCCAGCGAGACGATGCGGGCGCCGTCGGCCAGGTGCGGCACGAGGTCGGCGAGCAGTGCGAAATGCCCGAGCACGTTCGTCGCGAGCACGAGCTCGTTGCCGTCGGGCGAGGTCAGTCGTTCGCCCGGGGTGTGCACCATGCCCGCGTTCGCGACGACGCCGTCGAGCGGCGGGCGGTGCGCGAGCCGTCGCGCGGCGACGCGCACCGAGGCGAGCGAGGCGACGTCGACGACGAGCGGTTCGACGGATGCCTCGGGTCGCGCCGTCCGGATCGCGGCCATGGCCGCCTCGAGGCGCTCGGGGCTGCGCCCGGCGAGGAGCACGTGCGCACCGGCGCCGGCCAGGCGTGCGGCGGTGAAGAAGCCGAGGCCCGCGTTCGCGCCCGTGACGAGGTACCGCCTGCCGGCCTGCGGCGGCAGTGCGGTCGGGTACCAGTTCACCGGTCGCCCGCGATCACAGGTCGCGCTCGCCGCCGCCGTTCGCGAGCTCCTCGTGGTGCTGGATCACTTCGGCGACGACGAAGTTGAACCATTTCTCGGCGAAGGCCGGATCGAGGTGCGCGTCGATCGCGAGCGCCCGCAGGCGGGCGATCTGGCGCTGCTCGCGGGCGGGGTCGCTCGGCGGCAGGCCGTGGGTCGCCTTCAGCCGGCCGACCTGCTGCGTGAACTTGAAGCGCTCGGCCAGCAGGTGGATGAGCGCCGCGTCGATGTTGTCGATGCTCGAGCGGATGCCGAGCAGCTCGCTCATCGCGGCGTCCCGGTCGTCGAATGCGGCATCGTCAGTCATGCTTCGAGCGTACTTCGCGTCGGTCGGGTCGCGCGAAGTCGCGGGACGCACGATGTCGTTGGAACCGGACATGGCGCAGCCGGGTGCCGCAGGCGTAGCGTCGGGCGTGGAGGTGGTCGTGATGGGTGATCGGAGCGGCAGCGGTGCGGTGGTCGGCGGGGGCGCGATCTACGGCCTCGGCATCTTCGGGGCGTGGTTCTACTTCTTCGGCCAGGCCGACGAGTTCTGGGAGTTCGTCTGGGCGTTCTTCCAAGGGCTCTTGTGGCCGGCGTTCATGGTCTTCGACCTGTTCACGGCCCTGAACTCCTGACCGCCCGGGCCACCGGCCCGAGCGATCAGGACCAGGTCAGGATGCCGCGGCCGAGGTGCGCGCGAGCATCGGCCGCGTCGCGGCGAGGCCGAGCCAGACCACGCCGATGCCCGCCGCGAGCACGGCGGCGATCACGACGAGCGCGAGCGGCTGCACGATCAGCGCGGCGCCCGTGAGCGGCAGCATGACGAAGGCGGCGATCAGCGCCGACCCGATCGCGGTGATGCGCAGCGGCGACATGACGGCTCGCCGCCGGGCGGCGTCCATCGTCGCCTCCGGCATGCCGAGCATGTCGAGCGAGCGATACAGGTCGCGCCGGTCGAGGATGCCGGCCGCCTGGTTGACGCCCACCGAGCAGGCGACCATGAGGAACGACCCGACCACGGTGATGAGGATGCCGGTGCGGATGTCGGCGAACAGCTCGAGCGACTCGCGGTCGACGCCGGCGCCCGCGAGGTCGACGATCGCGAGGCCGACCCCGGCGAAGACCGCCATGAAGCTCGTCATCGCGACGCCCGACACCTGGCGCCAGGCCGCCTTCGGCGACTCGAGCACGGTGCGTGCCGCGAGCAGTTGCGCGGGGCGCTTGGCGCGCCTGGCCTGGCCCTTCGCCACGAGCCGGATGACCCACGGCCCCACGAGGTTCAGCACCGCGAGCGTTCCGCCGAAGCCCGCGGCGAGGATGGCGATGAGCACGATGGCCGAGCCCGCGACCTGCAGCGCACCCATGAGCCCGAACGAGACGAGCACGACGACCGCGCCGATCGCGAAGCGCAGCCACGAGAGCTTCGGCGCGTCCTGCCTGGTGCGCACGCCGAGCGGCGAGATGACCACCCTGCGGAGGCCGAGCACGGCGCTCACCGCGGCGAGGGCGACGATGCCGGCCGTCACACCGGCGAGCACGGGCCACCCGAGCAGCACGCCGTCGATGCCGAGCGGCTCGCCGCGGAACGGCACGAGGGCGAGCAGCGGCACGATCAGGAAGTAGAGCACCACTCCGCCGACCGCGCCGGCGAGCGCGAGCACCGCCGACTCGACGACGGCGAGGGCCGACACGGTCGCGGGGGTCGCGCCGAGCAGGCGCAGCGTCGAGAGGCGGTCGTCGCGCCGGCGCGCCGACAACCGTGCGGCCGCCCCGCCGAGCGAGGCGAGCGGCACGACGAGCAGCACGAGCGCGACGACCGCGAGCAGCTGGTAGGTGAAGGCGATGTCGTCGGTCCACGTCCAGAACGTCTGCGCGCCGCCGAGCACGGTGAGCAGCAGCCCCGTCACGATCGCGAACGCCGTGACGGGCAGCGCGAGCGTCGCGACGCCCGCCGAGCCGGGGCGGGCGAACAGCCAGGCGACTCGCGCGATCACGCCCGCACCTCCGATGCGGCGCCGGTCGAGGCATCCGCCCCGGTCGCAGCCGCCGCCTGCGGAACCGAGCCCGCGGCGCCGGCGGGCACCCGCTCGCCGACGATCCGCCCGTCGCGCATGTCGACGATGCGCGAGCATCGCCCCGCGACATCCGCATCGTGGGTGACGACCACGAGGGTGCGCCCCTGGCCGGTCGTCGAGTCGAGGAGCGCCTGCATCACCTCGGCGGAGGTCGCCGAGTCGAGCGCTCCGGTCGGCTCATCGGCGAAGACGACGGTCGCGCCGGTCACCTGCGCCCGCGCGATCGCCACGCGCTGGGCCTGTCCGCCCGACAGCTGCCCGATGCGGCGCTCTTCGAGACCGCCGAGTCCGAGGGCGGCGAGCCAGCCCCGGCCGTACTCCTCGGCGCGGGCCCGAGGCATCCCGTTCAGCATGAGGGCCAGCGCGACGTTCTCGACCGCCGTGAGCTCGGGGATCAGCAGGCCCTGCTGGAACACGAAGCCGAACGCCTCGCGACGCAGCCGCGAGCGTTCGCGCTCGCCGAGCGCGGTGACCTCGACGCGTCCCGCGCCCGAGAGGAACGACACCGAGCCGGTGTCGGCCGGCACGATGCCCGCGAGGCAGTGCAGCAGGGTCGTCTTGCCCGATCCCGAGGCGCCCATGATGGCGAGCGACTCGCCCGTGCGAACGCGCAGGTCGACGCCCCCGAGGGCGCGGGTCTGGCCGTAGGTCTTGACGAGGCCGGATGCCTCGAGCACGAAGGAACTCATACCCTCGAGCCTGCCCGGCACGGCCGCGGGGGCGCGTCGGGCGCGAGTCGCATCTCGCGCCCGACCCGTCATCCCTCCGGATGATCTGCGACGGTCCGCAGCACGCCGAGGACCAGGCGGCGCATTCGCGCCTGAGCGACATCTTCCGAGATTCGGCCGCCGTCTCGCAGCAGGCTCCAGGTGCGCACGTCGAGCGCCGTCGCGAGGAGCTCGGCGGTGTCCTCGCGATCCGACTCCGCGGCCGCGGCGATTTGAGCCGCGAAGGCGCGACAGACCCACTCCCGGTGGTATCGGCCACCGCCTTCGAGACCTTCGGCGATGAGCGGATTCCGATCGGCGATGGCGATTCCGCGCATCACCGCGGCCCCGGCCACCTCGTACTCGGCGAACACCGCGGCCACGGCGGCGTCGATGTCGCCGTGCGGCGGGACTCCGCGGAGTCCTGCCACCCAGGGCAGGAACCGCTCCCGAGCGACGGCGGCGAACAAGCCGCTCTTCGAGCCGAAGTGGTTCACGACGGTCTGGGTGGAGACGCCGGCCTGCTCGGCCGCGGCCGCAAGCGTGACCGCGTCGAAGCTCTTCTCGTTGAGCGCCATGACGGCGTCCAGGATGGCCTCGCGAGTGCGGGCGAGCCCATCCTCTCGAACCCGAGACCGGTACGACCGCTTCGGAGCAGCAGATTCTCTTGCACGAGCCACAAATCAATTGTACGCTATTCAAACGACCCGAACATCGACGCTTCTCCGGGAGGCCTCATGTTCTCGATACTGCTCGCGGCGCATGCCCTCGACGGCCACACCGGACCGATGCTTCCGCTCGCGCAACACCTCGCCGATGCCGGACATCGCGTGCGGTTCCTCTCCGGCGAGCGGTACGCGGAGCGCATTCGGCGCGCAGGGGCGGAATTCGTGCCCTGGCCGCGCGACGCGTGCGCCGACCACGAAGGACACCTGCGCACCATCGAAGCCGAGGGCCGTCGCAACAGGGGCGTGCGACAGCTCGCGCGCGACGTGGAGGTCGAGTTCCTCGCGCCCGGTCCAGGGCAGTACCGGGCCATCCGCTCCGCCATCGCCGCCGAGCCCGTGGACGCCGTGATCGCGGAGAACATGGTCGTCGGAGCGACCCTCCTCGCCAGAGACCCGAAGCCGCATCCACCCGTCATCATGTGCGGCATCTCGGTGCTCGGCTTCACCAGCCCCGATGCTCCGCCGGTCTTCCTCGGCCTGCAACCGCGCGACGACTGGTTGGGCCGGGCGCGCAACCGGCTGCTGTACACGCTGATCCAGAAGGTGCTCCTGCGCCACCCGCAACGGGTCGCGGAACGCATCCGCCACGACGTCATCGGGCTCGACACCGGCGTGTTCTTCATGGACTCGGCGCGCTTCGCGGATCGATACGCGCAGTTCACCGTTCCCGGGTTCGAATACCCTCGCCACGACCTTCCGCCGAACGTGGTCTTCACCGGCCCGATGCTCGGTCTTCCTGCCCGGGCAGGCGAGCTGCCGCCCTGGTGGGGCGACCTGGACGGTCGAACCGTCGTCCACGTGAGTCAGGGCACGCTGGCGAACACGAATCCCGAAGAACTGCTCGGCCCGACCCTGCGGGCGCTCGCGGACCGCGATCTGCTCGTGGTCGCGACGACGGGCGGGCTCCCGGTCGAGTCGCTCGGTACGCTGCCCCGGAACGCCCGTGCCGCCGAGTTCATCCCGCACGACGCCCTGATGCCGAGAACGTCGGTGTTCGTGACCAACGGCGGGTATGGCGGCGTCCATGCGGCGCTCGCACGCGGTGTGCCCCTCGTCGTCGCCGGCGACACCGAGGACAAGAAGGACGTCGCTGCGAGAATCGCGTGGTCCGGTGTCGGCATCAACCTGCGCACCGGCCTGCCCGGGGAGTCGTCGATCGCGGATGCGGTGGAGACCGTGCTGCAGACCCCGTCGTACCGGGAGCAGGCGGAGACCATCGCGGCCGAGATCGCGGCGTCGCCCGGCGCGGCCGGAGTCGAACGCATGATCGCCGAGACGGCCGCCGCCGGGCGCGGCCCTGAGGATGCGATCACCTCGCTCGACGAGCCGTGATGTCAGCGCGGCGTCGCCCGGCGCACCACGAAGTACCCGGCGATGCCGACCACGACGGCGAGCACGAGCACGATCCCGAAGAGTCCGCCGAGGCCGATGGCGGCGAACCATGAGGCGACCGCGGGGCCCGACCCGGTCAGCGTGATCGCCGCGACGGCCGCGAGCACGAGCGCGAGCACGCTGAAGAGCAGGGTCATCATGCCCTTCATCCGCCACCGCATGTACACCGTGGTGACGGCGGCGCCGATGAACAGCACGAACAGCTGCAGCGAGAAGGTCGTGTAGAAGTCGAACAGCCAGCCCGACTGGCCGTACCAGAGGGCATCGAACATGCCCGCGCCGATCCACCAGCCGTCGGTCGCCTGCTCGATCTGCACGAGGGTCGCGATCGCGACCGCCATCTCGGTCGAGACGAACAGGAACATGATGCTCATGCCAAGCCAGTAGTCGCGTCGCGTCGACCCGAAGCCGAGCGCGAACGAGAGGGTGTAGGCGACGGCCTGCACGCCGACGACGACGAGGTACCACTGCGGTGAGAGCACCGCCCAGCTGTAGCGCATCCCCTCCTGCATCTCGTCGACGGGGGCCCCTGCCGCGTGGGCGATGAGGGCGATCAGCATCGTGACGACCCAGGCGCCGCCGAGGATCATCCACGGAACGCCGAAGAAGACGGTGGGATTGACGGCGAGCAGGCGCACGATGCGCCAGATCTCGCCTGGCCGCACCCGGTCGGCCACGAGGGCTCCTCGCTCGGCGGCGGCGGTGGCGACGGCGGTCATGCTGCGGCCTCCTGTTCGGTCGTACCGGCGAGATCGGTGCCGGTGAGGTGGACGATGAGCTGCTGGAGCGAGACCGGCGCGAGCTCGAGCCCGAGTTCGGCGGCACGCACGCGTTCGGCCTGGTCGAGCCGTTCGTCGATGGTGACCGATGCGAGCCCGCCGAGGCGCTCACGCCCGATCACGGGGCGGTCGGCGACGAACTGCTCGACGACGGCGCTCGCGCCGGCGATCGTGGTCGCCGACCCGCGCACCTCCTCGGCGTCGCGGTCGAGCAGGATGCGGCCCTGGTCGATGAGGATGATGTGCTCGAGGAGGTTCGCGACCTCGTCGATCAGGTGCGTCGAGAGCACGATCGTGCGCGGGTGCTCGGCGTAGTCCTCGAGCAGCCGGTCGTAGAAGATGTGCCGGGCCACCGCGTCGAGGCCGAGGTACGGCTCGTCGAAGAAGGTGAGCGGTGCGCGCGAGGCGAGGCCGACGATGACACCCACGGCGCTCAGCTGGCCGCGGCTCAGCTTCTTGATGCGGCGCTTCACCGGCAGCCGGAAGTCGGCGATGAGCCGCTCGGCGAAGTCCTGGTCCCAGTTCTCGAAGAACCACGGGGCGGCCCTGAAGACGTGCTTCGGCGCGAAGTCCTCGGGGTAGCGCTGCGCCTCGGCGATGAAGCAGAGTCGGCGCAGCACGTCGGCGTGCTCGGCGGGCGTTCGGCCGAACACCTCGATCTCGCCCCCGTTCGGGAAGAGCTGCCCGGTGAGCAACTGCATGATCGTCGTCTTGCCGGCGCCGTTGCGACCGAGCAAGCCGTAGATGCGATGCTCATGCAGCTCGAAGTCGACGCCGTCGATGGCGGTGAAGTCGCCGTAGCGCTTGGTGAGGCCGGTGGCGCGGGCCACGGTGGCGGTCATGATGCGGTCCTCTCGGATCGGAGTGCGGCGAGCATGCCCGCCAGGTCGTCGACGTCGATGCCGAGCTTCTCGGCCTCGACGAGGAGGGGTTTCAGGTACTGGGCGCTGAACTCGGCCCGCCGTCGCGCGACGAGGCGCTCGCGGGCACCGGCGGTCACGAACATGCCGATCCCCCGTCGCTTCTCCACGAATCCGTCGTCGACAAGACGACCCACCCCCTTCAGTGCAGTGGCCGGATTCACCCGCAGGAAGCTCGCGAACTCGTTGATCGACGGGATCTGCGACCCTTCGGGCAGCGCCCCGTCGATGATGTCGTTCTCGAGCTGTTCGGCGATCTGGATGAAGATCGGACGCGAGTCGTCCATTCCGGCCCATCTGGTGCGTCTGCGAACATCGATTCGCATGTTGGTTAGTTACTACAGTAACTAACCAACCATCCTCACCGGGATCTGTCAACCCCCGGTCGGCCGAGGAGGCGTGCAGCGCCATCCACATCGAGACCACACCCCGCGACGCACCCCGTCGGTCGAGGAGGCGCGCAGCGCCATATCGAGACCACACCCTGCGACCGCGATCGCACGGGGCGGTGTTCCCCTGCAAGACGTGTGCACAAGTGGACTTGTCGACAACCAAGGTGTGCACAAGCGGACTTGTCGACAACCAAGGTGTGCACAAGCGGACTTGTCGACAACCGCCCAGGAGAGTTCCCTCCCGGTCGAGTACCGCGCACCGCCGCCGCCCCTGCGCCCGCGCAGCGCGCAGCGCGCAGCGCCCTATCGAGAGACCACGCCCCTGCCGGAGGTCTCGATACGCGCTCTGCGCTACTCGACCGACCGGCGCCGTCCCAGACGCAGCCGCCCCTGCGCGAGCAGGATGCCGACGAGCACGAGCAGCGCCCCGAGCGGCTCGTGCCAGCTGAACCGCTCGCCGAGGAGCAGCACCCCGAGTGCCACCCCGACGACCGGGGTCACGTACGTCACCGTCGAGGTGCCGGTCGGCCCCCAGGCGCGCAGCACGTTGATGTTCCAGATGTAGGCGAGGCCCGTGCCGAGCACGCCGAGGGCGACGAGCGAGAGGCCGACCGCCCAGTCGAGCTCGATCGGGCCGATCGCGAGCCATGGGGTGAGCGCGAGCATCACGACCGCCGAGACCCCGATCGACAGGAAGGCGAACGTCGCCGGCGCGATCGGCCGATGGCTCAGGAACTTGCGCTGGTACCCGAACGTGAAGCCGTAGCAGGCGGTCGCGACGAGGCAGGCGAGCTGCCCCGCGAGGCTGCCGGTGAGCGCGTGGTACTGCCACGGCCCGATCACGACGACGACGCCGAGGATGCCGACGCCCACGCCGACCCACCGGCTGAGCCCGAGCCGCTCGACGCGGAAGACGAGCGTCGCCATGAGCGCCGTCATGATCGGCGTGGTCGCGTTGTAGATCGACGCGAGGCTCGACGACACGTACTGCTCGGCCCACGCGAAGCAGAGGTACGGGATCACGCACGTCGTGAACGACACGACGAGGAAGTGCACCCACACGATCGGTTCGCGCGGCAGCACCGGACCGGGCGTGCCGTCGACGCCGGGCACCCGCGGCCTCGTCACGGCCACGATGACGCCGAGTGCGAGCGCGCCGAGCACCACGCGCGACCACGCGACCTGCCCGAACGAGACCCCGCCGAGCGCGACCTTCATGAACAGGAAGCTGGAACCCCACACGAGCCCCATCGCGAGGAACTGCAGCCATGTCGACAGCCGGTTCGGCTTCGACGGCGCGGATGCCTCGGCGGCGGCTTCGACGGACTCGGTGGTGCTCACCCGACGAGGCTACGGCGGCCGGAAGGCCGCCGGAACCGCTGCGGAACGCGCTGTCCGGAATCCGCCGAAGAACGGCAGCCCCGAGGCATCCGGCACCCCTCGTCACCGAGCGCGCGCGGGCATAGGCTGGCGCCCATGAGCGAATACGACGTCGTCCTCCTCGGCGCGGGCCCCGGCGGCTACGTGGCCGCGATCCGTGCCGCACAGCTCGGCCTGAGCGTGGCCGTCATCGAAGAGCGGTATTGGGGCGGCGTGTGCCTCAACGTGGGCTGCATCCCCTCGAAGGCGCTGCTGCGCAACGCCGAGCTCGCGCACATCTTCCACGACCAGGCCGCGACCTTCGGCATCTCGGGCGACGTGCAGTTCGACTTCGGCGCCGCGTTCGACCGCAGCCGCCAGGTGTCGGAGAAGCACGTCAAGGGCGTGCACTTCCTGATGAAGAAGAACGGCATCACCGAGATCGACGGCCGCGGCGTCTTCCGCGACGCGAACACGATCGACGTGACGAAGGCCGACGGCTCGGTCGAGACGGTCTCGTTCCGCAACGCGATCATCGCGACCGGCTCGCAGGTGCGGCTCCTGCCCGGCGTGCAGCTCTCGCAGAACGTCGTCACCTACGAGACGCAGATCCTCACGCGCGAACTCCCCCGCTCGATCGCGATCGTCGGCGCGGGCGCGATCGGCATGGAGTTCGCCTACGTGCTGCGCAACTACGGCGTGCAGGTCACCGTCATCGAGTTCCTCGACCGCGCCCTCCCGAACGAGGACGTCGAGGTCTCGAAGGAGATCACGCGGCAGTACCGCAACCTCGGCATCCCGATCCTCGCGTCGACCAAGGTCGAGAGCGTCGTCGACAACGGGTCGTCGGTCACCGTCGCGTACACCGGCTCCGACGGACAGCCGGGATCGATCGAGGCCGACAAGGCCCTCATCTCGGTCGGCTTCGCACCGAACGTCGACGGGATCGGGCTCGAGAACGCCGGCGTGCAGCTCACCGAGCGCGGCGCGATCGCCATCGACGAGCGCATGCGCACGAACGTGCCGCACATCTACGCGATCGGCGACGTCACGGCGAAGCTCATGCTCGCCCACGTCGCGGAGGCGCAGGGCGTCGTCGCCGCCGAGACGATCGGCGACGCCGAGACGATGGAGCTCGGCGACTACCGGATGATGCCGAGAGCGACCTTCTGCTCGCCGCAGGTCGCGAGCTTCGGGCTCACCGAGCAGCAAGCCCGCGACGAGGGCTACGACGTGGTCGTCGCGAAGTTCCCGTTCTCGGCGAACGGCAAGGCGAACGGCCTCGGCGACCCGGTCGGCTTCGTGAAGCTCGTCGCCGACAGGCAGCACCTCGAACTGCTCGGCGGACACCTGATCGGCCCCGACGTCTCGGAGCTGCTGCCCGAGCTCACGCTCGCCCAGAAGTGGGACCTCGGCGCGCTCGAGCTCGCCCGCAACGTGCACACCCACCCGACCCTGTCGGAGGCGCTGCAGGAGGCGTTCCACGGCCTCGCCGGCCACATGATCAACATGTAGCGCGGTCGGTCGGGCAGGCGCGAAGCACCGTATCGACACCACCGCACCTCACCAGAACGAGAGGCATCTCCATGAACTGGGTACTCATCATCGTCGGCGCGCTGCTCACCCTCACCGGCGCTGTCTGGCTGTTCCAGGGGATCGGCCTGCTGCCGGGTTCCGTCATGACCGGGGCGACGCTCTGGGTGATCCTCGGCGCGCTCGTCGCGGCCGTGGGCCTCGGCCTCATGGGGTGGGCCATCGCCCGCCAGCGCCGCCCGCGCCCCTGATCGAAACGAGCGGGGCGGATGCCTCGGCACTCGGCCGAGGCATCCGCCCCTGTTCCATCGACGCGACCGGGCAGGCGGGCGGGGTCGCGCCGAGCTGTTCCGGCGGCGGGCCCCCACCCGCCGCCGGGGTCCCTAGTGCTGCGTCGCCTTCTCGGCGCCGACGCCCGTGAGCGAGCGCACCTCCATCTCGCTCTGCTTGAGCGGGTCCTCGGTGCCCTTGTCGAGCACGGTGCCGAGCCAGCCGAGGAAGAACGCGAGCGGGATCGAGACGATGCCGGGGTTCGACAGCGGGAAGATCGCGAAGTCGATCGCCTCGGTCTTCAGCATCGAGGTCTCGGAGCCCGAGACGACCGGCGAGAAGATGATGAGGATGATCGCCGACGCGAGGCCGCCGTACATGCTCCACAGGGCGCCCTTCGTGGTGAAGCGCTTCCAGTAGAGCGAGTAGACGATCGTCGGCAGGTTCGCCGACGCCGCGACCGCGAACGCGAGCGCCACGAGGAACGCGACGTTCTGCCCGTTCGCCCCGATGCCGCCGATGATCGCGACGATGCCGATGATGACGACCGTGCGGCGCGCCACCTTCACCTCGGCACCCGGCTCGGGCTTGCCCTTCTTCACGACCGACGCGTAGATGTCGTGCGCGAACGAGGCGGCCGCCGTGATCGTGAGGCCCGCGACGACCGCGAGGATCGTCGCGAACGCGATCGCCGAGATGAGGCCGAGCAGCAGCGGCCCGCCGAGCTCGAACGCGAGCAGCGGGGCCGCCGAGTTCGGGCCGCCGGGGGCACCGGCGATGACGGCCGGGCCGACGAGGGCGGCGGCGCCGTAGCCGAGCACGAGCGTGAACACGTAGAAGATGCCGATGAGCCAGATCGCCCAGACGACCGACTTGCGGGCCTCCTTCGCGGTGGGCACCGTGTAGAAGCGCATGAGCACGTGCGGCAGGGCCGCGGTGCCGAGCACGAGGGCGAGACCGAGCGAGAGGAAGTCGATCTTCGAGACATCCGAGACGCCGTACTTGAGGCCCGGGTCGAGGATCGCCGGGTTCTCGGCCACCTCGACCGCGTTCTCGAGCAGCGCCGAGAAGTCGAAGCCGTTGAGCGCGAGCACCCACACGGTCATGACGCCGGCGCCCGCGATGAGCAGCACCGCCTTGATGATCTGCACCCAGGTGGTGCCCTTCATGCCGCCGATGAGCACGTAGAGGATCATGAGCGCGCCCACGACGGTGATGACGACGGCCTGGCCCAGCTGGTCGCCGACGCCGAGCAGCAGCGAGACGAGCCCGCCGGCGCCGGCCATCTGCGCGAGCAGGTAGAAGAAGCAGACCACGAGGGTCGTCGTCGCCGCGGCGATGCGCACGGGCTTCTGCCTGAGCCGGAACGAGAGCACGTCGGCCATCGTGAACTTGCCGGTGTTGCGCAGCAGCTCGGCGACGAGCAGCAGCGCGACGAGCCACGCCACGAGGAAGCCGATCGAGTAGAGGAACCCGTCGTACCCGGTCATCGCGATCGCGCCGACGATGCCGAGGAACGACGCCGCCGACAGGTAGTCGCCCGCGATCGCCGAGCCGTTCTGCCCGCCCGTGAACGAGCGGCCGGCGGCGTAGTAGTCGGCGGCGGTCTTGTTGTTCCGGCTCGCGCGGAACACGATGATCATCGTGATCGCGACGAAGGCGCCGAAGATCGCGATGTTGAGCCAGGGCTCGCCCGGCGAGGCGGCGGGTGCGGCCTCGGCGGCGACGCCGGTCGAGGCGGATGCCGCGGCGGATGCGGTCAGTGCGGTGAAGCTCATCGTGCCGTCTCCTCGGTGGCAGGGGCGAAGTCCGCGTGCTCGATCTCGTCGCGCAGCTTCTCGGCGCGCGGGTCGAGCTTGCGGTTGGCGTAGCTGACGTACCAGGTCGTGACCGCGAAGGTCGTGACGACCTGCGCGAGGCCGAGCAGCATCGCGACGTTCACGTGCCCGAACACGGGCGTCGACATGAAGTCGTGCGCGTAGCTCGCGAGCAGCACGTAGCCGAAGTACCAGACGAGGCAGGCGCCGAGCACCGGGAAGACGAACTTCCGGTGCGTGGAGCGCAGCTCTTGGAACTCGGGGGATCGTTGGACTGCGGGGTAGTCGACGGGAGGGGCCGTCTCCTGCTCCGCGCTCAGGGCGTCGTTGCCCATGGCGTCTCCTTCATCGGGGTGGTGTTCTCAGGTGTTGCCGTGGCCGAGTCTCGCGCGGCGTCGGTGCCGCGTGGGGCGCCCGCCGTTCGTCGTCGACGAACGGCGCCGACGGTGCGACGAACGGCGCCGGCCGCGACGACGAGCGCACGACGAGGCGATTACGCTGGCCGCATGCCCGAGTCGATGCTGCTCGCCGCCGCCGTCGGCGTCGCCGCGGGCGCGCTCGCGGTCGGGCTCGTGATCTTCCTGCGGCGCATCGTGCTCGCCTCGAAGGAGCTCGGCACCGACGCCGAGCAGGCGACCTACCAGACCCTGCACCTCGCCTCGCGGGCGGCCGAGCACCTGCGCGGCGGGCTCGAGGGGCCCGACGCCCAGCGCGCGGGGAGGCACCTGCGCGCCCTCCTCGGCTGCGACAGCCTCGCCCTCGCCGACCGCACCGGCGCGATCGCGATCGACGGCGACGACGCCGTGCGCCCCGCCGCCGAGCGGCTCGTCGCCGAGGCGCTCGCGAGCGGCCGCCCGGCAGTGCAGCGGCGCATCCCGGTGGGCGCCTGGGAGACCGACGCGGTCGCGGCGCCCGTGGTCGGCGGCGCCGGCACGGTCGGCGCGATCGTCGCATTCGCCTCGCCCGTGCGGGCGGGGCTCGTGCGCGCCACCGGCGAGGTCGCAGACTGGGTCGCCGCACAGGTCGAGCTGGGCGAGCTGGATGCCTCGCGCGCGGCCCTCGCGGAGGCCGAGGTGAAGGCGCTCCGGGCCCAGATCAGCCCGCACTTCATCTACAACTCGCTCAACGCCATCGCCTCGTTCATCAACACCGACCCGCAGAAGGCGCGCGACCTCGTGCTCGAGTTCGCCGACTTCACCCGGTACTCGTTCCGCCGCCACGGCGACTTCACGACCGTCGCCGAGGAGCTGCGCTCGATCGACGGCTACCTCAAGCTCGAACGCGCGCGATTCGGCGATCGGCTCAAGGTCACGCTGCAGATCGCACCCGAGGTGCTCTCGACGGTGGTGCCGTTCCTCTCGATCCAGCCGCTCGTCGAGAACGCCGTGCGGCACGGGCTCGAATCGAAGGAGGGCGGCGGGCGCATCACGATCGAGGCCTCCGACTCGGGCGCCTACGCCGAGATCACCGTCGAGGACGACGGCGTCGGCATCGACCCCGCGCAGCTCGCGGCGGTGCTCGCGGGCGGACCGGCCGACGGCGAGCACGTGGGCCTGCGCAACGTCGACGCCCGGTTGCGGCAGGTCTACGGCGACGAGCACGGGCTCGTCGTCGAGACGAACCTCGGCGCCGGAACCCTCGTGCGCATGCGGGTGCCGAAGGCCGGCCCGCGCCGTGATGGGAGGATCGCACCATGATCTCCGTGCTCATCGCCGACGACGAGCAGCCCGCGATCGACGAGCTCGCCTTCCTGCTGCGCCAGGACCCGCGGATCGGCACGATCCACCAGGCCTCCTCGGGGTCCGAGGCGATCCGGCTGCTCGCGCGCGAGCCGGTCGACGCCGCGTTCCTCGACATCCACATGCCCGGGCTCACGGGGTTCGACCTGGCCCGGGCGCTCGCCCGGTTCGAGCAGCGCCCGGTGCTCGTCTTCGTCACGGCCGACGAGGAGGGCGCGCTCGAGGCGTTCGACCTCGAGGCCGTCGACTACCTGCTGAAGCCCGTGCGCACCGAGCGGCTGCACCGGTCGGTCGGGCGTGTGGTCGAGGCCATCACCGCCGCCGGCGCCCGCACCGCGGGCCGGCCCGCGCCCGAGGCATCCGCCCCGCCCGAGATGATCGCCGTGACGCTCGGCGGCACGACGCGCATGATCCGCCGCGACGACGTGCGCTACGTGCAGGCGCAGGGCGACTACGCCCGGCTGCACACCGAGGAGGCGAGCTACCTCGTGCGGGTGCCGATGGCCGATCTCGAACGGCAGTGGGCCGACGCGGGCTTCGTGCGGGTGCACCGCTCGTATCTCGTCGCACTCGCGCACGTGAGCCGGGTGCGGCTCGGCGCCGACCATCCGAGCGTCGTGGTCGGCCAGGCCGAACTGCCGGTGAGCCGTCGGCTGCTGCCCGGCCTGCGCGACCGGCTCGAGCAGGCGACCCTGCGAGCGCGGCCGTGAGCGACGAGGGCTCGGAGACGGCCGCACCGCTCCCTCCCCGACCTGCGGGGCGCGCGCGGGTGCGCGTCACCGCGCCGCACACCGGGGGTCCCGCGGCGCAGCCGGCCGGCCGCGGCGCGCGCCCGGGCACGAGCGACGTGCAGGGCGTGTACGTGCGGTCGCTCATCCGCTCGCAGCTGCGCCTCGCGCTCGTCGTCGCAGCGGGCTTCGTCATCGCGACCGGGCTGTTCGTCGTCGCGATCGCCCTCGTGCCCGACCTCGACCGCACGTTCGTCGTCGGCGTGCCCGTCTCATGGCTGCTGCTCGGATTCGGCCTCTACCCGCTCGTGATCACCGTCGGGGTGCTCTACGTGCGGGCGGCCGCACGCAACGAGGCACGGTACCGGGCACTCGCGGAGGACGACTCGTGAACCCCGCGATCGGCTACGTCTCGATCGCCGCGGTCGCGCTCGTCTCGGCGCTCATCGGCTTCTACGGGCTCCGGGTGTCGCGCACGACGAGCGACTTCTACGTCGCGAGCCGCACGGTGCGGCCGTGGTGGAACGCGTCGGCCATCGGCGGCGAGTACCTCTCGGCGGCCTCGTTCCTCGGCATCGCGGGGCTCATCCTGCTCACGGGGGCGTCGGCGCTGTGGTTCCCGATCGGATACACCGCGGGGTACCTCATGCTGCTGCTCTTCGTCGCGGCGCCGCTTCGACGCAGCGGCGCCTACACGATCCCCGACTTCACCGAGGCGCGGCTCGAGTCGCGCTGGGCGCGCCGGGTGACGAGCCTGCTCGTGATCGTCGTCGGCTGGTTCTACATCGTGCCGCAGCTGCAGGGCGCCGCCCTGACCGTGCGCATCACGACCGGCCTGCCCGCCTGGGCGGGCTCGGTCGCCGTCGCGGTGATCGTCGCCGTCGTGGTCGCGGCGGGCGGCATGCGCGCCATCACCTTCGTGCAGGCGTTCCAGTTCTGGCTCAAGCTCACGGCGCTCGCGCTGCCGGTCGTCGTGCTGCTGCTCGCGGTCGGCGGCGGAACCGCCGCCGCGCCCGCGCTCGATGCGGCGCTCGCACCGGCTGTGGCGTTCCCGACCGCGGCCGGGCCAGCCGACCTCGACGTCTACCGCACCGTGTCGCTTATGGTCGCGCTGCTGTTCGGCACCCTCGGCCTGCCGCACGTGCTCGTGCGGTTCTACACGAACCCCGACGGCGTCGCCGCCCGTCGCACGACCGTCATCGTGCTCGTGCTGCTCAGCGTGTTCTACCTCTTCCCGACGGCGTTCGGGCTGCTCGGGCGGGTGTTCGCGCCCGACCTCGCCGCACCGGGCAGCGCCGACGCGCTCATCCTGCTGCTGCCCGACCGGCTCGTGCCCGGGCCGCTCGGCGACCTGCTCACCGCGCTCGTCATCGCGGGGGCGTTCGGCGCGTTCCTCTCGACGTCGTCGGGACTCGTGGTCTCGCTCGCGGGCGTCATCAGCCAGGACCTGCTCGGCGGCCGGGTGCGCGGCTTCCGCATCGCCGCGATCGTCTCGACGGCGGTGCCGCTCGCGGTCGCTCTCGTGACCGAGTCGACGGGGCTCGCGGGCAGCGTCGGGCTCGTGTTCGCGTTCACCGCGTCGACGCTCTGCCCGATGCTCATCCTCGGCATCTGGTGGCGCGGGCTCACCGCGCGCGGCGCCATCGCGGGCATGCTCACGGGCGCCGTGCTGTCTGCTGCGGCCATCCTCGCCGGGGCGCCGCTCGGCGCCGCCGTGCCCGCGCTGCGCCCGTTCCTCGAACAGCCCGCCGCATGGACGGTGCCCCTCGCGGTCGTCGTGACGGTGTTCGTCTCCCGCGCCGATCGCCGAGGCATCCCCCGCGGGGTCGACGGGTACCTGACCCGGCTGCACGTGCCCGAGCGCCGCTGACGCCCGCCTAGACTTGCCCGGTGCTCCTGCCCGTCGCCCTCTCCGTGCTCGTCGGCGCGGCGTCGCAGCGCATCACCGGCATGGGGTTCGCGCTCATCGCCGCGCCCGCGCTCGTCGTGCTGCTCGGGCCGTTCGACGGCGTCGTCGTCGTGAACCTCTGCGCGGTGCTGTCGTCGCTGCTCATCCTTCCCCGGGTGTGGCGCCTGGTCGAAGGGCGGCGCCTGGCATGGCTGCTGCCGCCCGCGATCCTCGGCACGGTCGCCGGCGCGATCGTCGCCGCGAACGTGCCCGGCCGCGTGCTGCAGGTCGGCGTCGGGCTGCTCGTCGTCGTCGCGCTCACCGTCACGCTCGTCGTGACCCGCACGGCGGCCGCGCCGTCCGACGATGCGGCCACCGGCCCCGCGCCAGCGATCATCGCGGGCGCCGCCTCGGGCTTCATGAACGCCTCGGCCGGCGTGGGCGGCCCCGCGCTCAGCGTGTACGCCGTCGCGACGCGCTGGCCGCAGGCGGGGTTCGCCGCGACCGCGCAGGCGTACTTCATCGTGATCGGCTCGGCGGCGCTCCTCGGCAAGTTCGTCGCGACCGGGTGGAGCTGGCCGTCGCTCGACCCCGCGGCGTGGCCCTTCGTGATCGGCGCGCTCCTCGTCGGGCTGCTCATCGGCGAATGGCTCGCGCCCAGGGTCAGCCACCGGGCGGCACGGCTCGCGGTCGTCGTGATCGCCTACGTCGGGGGCGCCGCGGCGCTCGTCGACGGCGTGCTCGAGCTGCTGGGGTGACGCGCCAGGTGCCCGCCCGGACGGGCGGTCACCCGAAGGTCGCGAGCCGGGCCTCGAGCCCGGCGCGCACCTCGGGCCATTCGTCGATGACGACCGAGTAGACGGCGCTCGAGCGCCACGTGCCGTCGGCCCGGCGCTTGTCGCGGCGCATGACGCCGTCGAGCTTGGCGCCGAGCTTCTCGATGGCCGCGCGCGAGCGCCCGTTCGCCGAGTCGGCCTGGATCTTCACCCGCCCGAATCCGTGCGAGAACGCGTGGTCGAGCAGCAGCAGCTTCGCCTCGGGGTTCACCGCGCTGCCCCACACCCGCGGGTGGTACGCCGTCCAGCCGATGTGCGTCGACTCGTTCACGACGTCGAAGTCGGCGAGCTTCGTGGCGCCGACGACCGTGCCGTCGTCGATGCCGCCTTGGATGCGCACCACGAACGGCCGTGCGTCGCCCCCGCCGTCACCGCCGCCGAGGTAGTAGCGGCGCGCCCAGTCGACGAACGCGTCGCGGCCGTCGGGCAGACCCGCCGGTCCGCCGCCGTAGCCGCCGGCGAAGACCTCGGGCCGCGCGAGCGGCTCGACGAGGTCGGGCAGGTCGGTCTCGGTCAGCGGAGTGAGGCGCACGAAGCGCCCTCGCAGTTCGGTCGGGGCGGGCACGGTCGCGGCGGGCGGGGCGGCGGTCACCCGATCGAGTCTGCCACGCCGAGTCGACCGGCGTGCCGCCCGGCGAGGCGGCTGCGACGGGGTCTTCCCAGCGGACCGGAGGGCGTGCGACGATGACCGGGTCCGATCACCGAACGAAAGGCGCACCCATGGGGGCCATCGACGACGCGGCCAAGCAGGCCGGCGAGTTCTACGAGAAGAACAAGGACAAGATCGACGACGCGCTGAAGAGCGAGCAGGCCGAGGGCATCAGCGACTCGGTGCTCGACGGCGTGGCCGACTTCGCGAAGAAGGTCACGGGCGGCAAGTTCGACGAGCACATCGAGGGTGCCCGCGACGCCGCCGACGGCGCCGTCGGCAACGAGTAACCGGCTCAGCCGGAACGGCGCGCCCCGCACGGCGCGGTGACCACGAGGGGCGGATGCCTCGCCCGCACGCCGGAGGGCCGCGGGGAGGCATCCGCCCCCTTCCGCGCCCGACGCGGGACGAATGGCGCTGCGCGGTCGCGAGGCCCGACCGACCGGCGGATGCTGGAGGAAGCCACACTCGGGAACGCGGGAATCGAGGCAACCGATGGGCGCGCTCGGCAAGGCGCTTGCACTCGCCGTCGTCGCGGCGAGCGCGCTGCTCATGTCCGGCTGCGTCGCTCCGCCGATCGCCCTGCCGCCGTCGATGCCCCTGCATCACCACCGGTCGCTGCCCGTCGGCGACGAACCGGTCGACCTCGATCCTGACGAGTTCACGACCGACATCGACAACCCCTACTGGCCGATGAAGCCCGGCACGCAGTGGGTGTACCGGGAGAGCGACCCCGACGGCGACCTCACCGTCCGGGTGACCGTGACCTCCGAGACGAAGGTCGTCGCGAACGGCGTCGAGGCGCGGGTCGTGCGCGACACCGTGAGTCGGGGCGGCGAGCTCGTCGAGGACACCTTCGACTGGTACGCGCAGGACAGGGCGGGGAACATCTGGTACCTCGGCGAGCAGACCGCCGAGTTCGAGCACGGCGAGATGGTCTCGACCGAGGGCAGCTTCGAGGCGGGCGTCGACGGGGCGCAGCCGGGCATCGCACTCCCCGCCCGGCCGCGGCCCGGCATGGCCTACCGGCAGGAGTACCTCGAGGGCGAGGCGGAGGACGCTGGCGCGGTGCTCGGCGTCGACGAGCTCGTCGAGGTGCCGTACGGCGCCTACGACGGCGCGCTGCTCACGCGCGACACGACGCCGCTCGAGCCCGATGTCGAGGAGCTGAAGTTCTACGCCCGCGGGGTCGGGCCCGTGCTGACGGTCGCGGTCTCGGGCGGCAGCGGCCGGGAGGAACTGCTCGACGTGCGCACGGTGCCCGACGGCACGGGCACCGGGCCGCTCGGTTCACCCGAGTGACGCCGACGGAGCACGAACGCGCACGGCCGGTTTCGACCCGAGAGCTCACCGCGCCTCACGGCCTCGAGCGCCTCCCCCGCATCGCCGCCGAGAGGATCGCGCCGACGGCCACGAGCACGACTCCGACAGGCATGAGAGCCGCGCCGTCGACCCCCGTGCTCGGGAGCGCCGCCCCGGCCGGCTGCGAGGGCCCGGGGGTCGGCGTGGGACCGGGTGCGGCGGAAGCGTCGTCGTCGTTCACCACGGTGCACGTCGTACTGGTCCCGCGCGCGAGCGTCACGGTGTCCTGATCGACCGCGACCGGTGCGCCTGCCTCGTCGACGCAGTCCCACCCGCGGCTCCCGTAGCCGTCGGGACCCGACTCGGACAGCGTATAGACGCCCGGGGCGATCGGTACATCGGTGACTTGAGCCGACCCGCCGCCGCCGGCCACGGGAGTCGGCCCCTGCGCGGCGAGCTGGAAATCGGATGCCTCGGCCGTGCCGCCGTCGTCGTTGACCACCACCTTGACGAGGGAGAGGGAGGTCGAGCACGTCACCGCGTTCGTCACCACGACCTGCCTGAACGGCAGATCGGCGGTCGTCGCGTACGGCAGAGCGGCCTCGACTGGTGCGCCGTCGACCGCCGTGACGTCTGCGGCGAGGGTGCATCCGTCCGGCACGACGGCGGTCTCGTCGACGACGACGGCTTCATCGACGTCGTAGCCCTCACGCGCTTCACCCCACGGCTGCGGGTCGGCTCCGGTCTCGCCCGGACCGGTCAGGGCGGCCTCGGCCTCGAAGCCCGCGGGCTGCGTGCCCTCGGCGTAGACCCGGCCGTCGATCACCCACACCTTGTCGACCACGATCCCTGCCGATGGCCGGTTGTAGACCGTGCACGCGACGTGCGCAGTCGCCGGTACGTCGACGACGAACCCGGGGTCCGCTGGATCATCGACGTTCGAGACCGCCACCTGCTCGCCTGTCGACCGGTTCACGCACACGGCGTTCTGCCCATCTGGTGAGACCATCGTGTAGCCCGACTGCTGGGACTCGCTGATCTCCACTGCCGCCGCGGTCACCCCGGCGGGGTACCCCACCTCGAAGCTGACGCCGCCCGTCCCGTCGCTCGTGGTGGTCGATGTCTGCGGGTCGACGGTCGCCCCCGGCGCATCCGTGGTCGCGGTGAACTGCCACCCCGCACCTGCGGGCACCGAGCCCGCGATGTCGTCGCCGCTGTTCTGCGCCGGCACGATCGCCTTGAAGACGCTGACCGAGCCGGCGCACTGCGACAGCACCAGATCGCGCAGCGCCTCGCCCGCCTCGGCGTAGTCTCCGGCGTCCAGGTAGTCCGCCTCGAGGACGTTCGACCCGTCGAAGAGCGTCGGACCGGAGAGTGCCCGCAGGTTCAGCCGCGTCACATCGTCGACGCCGTCCCCGACCCCGACGGCGATGAGCCGTGTTCCCTCCGCCTTGACGGCGTTGGCCGAGAAGATGCCGTTCTCGACGTCGCGGAAGTGGGTCGTGCCCCCGTTGCCGAGCATGGGATCGGCACTGAACCGGGTGGGGTTGCCATCCGTGATGACGACCGTCACCTCGTAGTGCGGCGCAGCTTGGGCGACCGCCCAGATGCCGCGGTCCCAGTTGGTGCCGCTCCCCGTCGTCCAGTTCGCGTACACCGACTTGAAGTCGTCGGCCGCCGGTTGCGTGGAGACATTCCTGAGCTCGGGGAAGTTCGCGCCGACGCTGGAGCTCGGAGAGCTGCCGTCGAACGAGAACACGGCCATCCGTGACGGCGTCCCGACCAGGGCATCGGTGAAGGTATCGGCGGCCGCCTTCAGCTGGACGAGCTCGCTCGAACTGACCGATGCTGAGAGGTCGAGCACCAGCGCCACGTCGAGACCGCATTGCGCCGGAAGCAACGGGTTCGTGCGCGACTGCTGCCAGATCCCCTCGGAAGCGGTGACCGGATTGCTGCTCGATGCGCTCCCGAACATGAAATCGGCCGACGATCGGTACGTCGCACCGCCGACGAGGGACGGGGTCTCGAAGGCGTACAGGCTGTCGATGGAACCCGACCCCGACCCCGGGCCGGTGCGGAGCGACGGGTTCATGTACCAACCGGCCGGTGAGTCGATCTGTCGCACCCAGAACCGGGAACCGGCGTTGGTGCCGCCCGTCGCAGTGTCGGGAACCACGAAGCTGCAGTCGCCGTCAGCGTCCGAGATGCAGACGCCCCAGTCCGCGTCGACGGGTTCGGCCGCGCCGGCGGCTTCGAACAGGCCGAGCGTCACCCCGCCGAGAGGCGTGACGGTGCGGGTGCCACTGCGGTCGGCGCCCACCGTCACCGTGACGACGGACTGATCGGGCGCGGGGGCCGGGACGGCGGCCGGCAAGACACCGGCATGCGCTGACCCGGTCACGCCGACGCCTGCGACTCCGACTCCGACCCCGATGAGGGCGAGCACCACCACCAGGCCCGCTCGGCCGGTCGTGCGTCGCAAGACTCGCGATGACATCTGAGCCCCCTGATCCGCCCGCGCTCAGGCGGACTGCATATACAGGCTTGCACAGTCGGATGCGCACGTCGATGTCTGCGTTCACGCCCGGCGCCTGCGACGACGGATCACGACGAAGGCGATCGCCGCCAGCCCGCCCCCGACGAGCAGCAGCGCGAGCGTCAGCCGCGCCTCGATCCCGTCGACACCGGTCGACGGGATCGGTGCGTCGAACCGGTTGTCGACCGTGATCGTCACCGCCTCGTCGGAGCCGACGACGACGGGGTTCGCCTCGGTGGCGCTCACCGTCACCTCGACGGCCCCTCCCGCGTCGGTCTCCTCGGCCCAGCAGTCGGCACCGACCGGCAGGTCGTCGAAGGTCTTCGTCTCGCCGGCCGTGATCGACACCGCCTCGTCGAGCGCGACGTAGTCGGGGTCGCCGTCGCCGCGGTCGAACACGCACATGACGGCGATCTCGAACGTCTTGCCGTCGGCCTGCCCGGTCGTGCCCGACACCGTCTTCTCGAGCGCGAGCGTGCCGGTCTCGAAGGTGTTGGTCGCCATGATCGTGAGGCGCTGGGCGGTGCCCTGCTCGACGACGATCGCCGCGTTGTCGTACGAGTCGAAGTCGACGCTCGACGCGGTCGCGCCGCCCGAATCGGTCTCGACACCGAAGCAGTGCGTGTCGAGCGGCAGTTGCACCGGGGCGCCCTCGGCGTCGACGATCTCGACCGTCTCACCGGCGGTGAGCTCGACCGGCGCGTCGTAGAGCGTCACGAGCTGGCCGGCCACCTCGACCTGGCAGGTCACCTGCACGGTGAAGACCGTGTCGGCCACCCACTCGGCCTCGGCGGCCTCGCCGTCGACCTCCTTCGCAAGTTCGACCGTTCCCTGCGAGAACTCGTTCACGAACCCGGCGGTGACGACGGTCTCGACGCCCTCCTCCGCCTGGTCGGCGATCGTGACGGTCACGGGCGCGGCCGGTTCGTCGGCGGCTCCTGCGTCGGTCTCGGTCACCACGCACTCGGCGCCGACGGGGATGCCGGCGATCGTGTCGCTCGTGAACGGGCCCTCGCCGCCGTCGCTCTCGACGACGAGCTCCTGGTCGACGACCGTCTGCTCCTCGTAGGTGCAGACCACCTGGAACCTGTACTCGCCCTCTGAGAACGCCGGGGCGCCTGGGCCCGCGACGTGCTTGAGCACGTTCAGCGCGCCCGTTCGGAAGTCGTTCACGATGTCGACCTCGATCGGCCCCTGCTCGTCCGCGTCGTCGCCGACGATGAAGGTGTCGGGGGTCACCGTCGACTCGGTCGCTCCGCCGTCGTCGACCTCGGCGACGGAGCACTCGGCGCCCGTCACGAGGTTCTCGACGAGCCAGACGTCGCCCGGGGCGTCCTTCGTGAGGGTGTGCGTGGCGTCGTAGACGACGTCGGGCACCGCTTGCGGGTGGGTGCAGATCATGCGCACGTCGAAGTCGCCGAAGGTACCACCCCATGCGTCGGCCCCGGAGCCGGTCACCGTCTTCACGACCTCGACCGAGCCGACCGGGTAGCGGTTCGTCACGGCGACGACCGTCACGAGTTCGTCGTCGACGTCGGGCTGCAGCGTGAAGTCGGCGCTCGTCACCGCCCCGAGGTCGTCATCGACGCCGTTCTGGGTCACCACGATCGTCGTGTCGGCGCCGCGCGACGCGGTCTCCTCGACGGTGCACTCGGAGCCGGCGGGCAGGCCGCTGAAGGTCTTCTCCTCGCCCGTGCGCAGCAGGAACTCCTCGTCGAGCACGGTCTCGCCGTCGAAGGTGCAGACGGCGGAGAAGCGGAACAGCAGGTCGGTCGTGATCGGGTCGCCGTTCTGGTCGACGGCGGCGGTCTCGACGGTCTTCGTGACCGTGAATCCGGCGTCGGGGAAGACGTTCGTCACCGTGATCGTGATGGGCGTCTCACCGCCGTCGACGACGACGGGGTCGTCGGCGGTCGCGCTGATCTCGATGGCCCAGGCGCCCTGCCCGTCGGGCTCTTCGGCGAAGCAGTCCGACCCGATCGGGATGTCGCCGAGCGTCGCCTGCTCACCGCCCTGCAGCTCGACCGGCTCCTGATCGTAGGTCACGATCGGGTCGTTCGCGGGCCCCCGGTCGAGCGTGCAGGTCACGAGGATCTCGAACGTCTTGCCCTCGGCGTACGAGGCCGCGTCGCCGTCGAGCTCCTTCTCGATCACGAGGTCGGCGAGGTCGAAGGTGTTCGTCGCGGTGATCGCGAGCTCCTGCACCTCGTCGCCCTCCTCGGCGACGACGATGACCGCGTCGTCGAACGAGTCGAAGTCGACGCTCGAGTCGGTCGCTCCGCCGTCGTCGGTCTCCTCGCCCCAGCAGTGCGTGCCGACCGGCAGCAGCAGCGGGTCGCCCGTCGCCGCGTCGGTGACCGTGACGGTCTCGCCGCTTCCCGTCACCTCGACGTCGCCGTCGAAGAGCGGGTCGCCGCCGTCGGTGAGCGCGCAGGTGACATGCACCGTGTAGGTCGCGTCGACGAAGTCGGGGTCGTCGGATGCCTCGCCGGCGAGCTCCTTCGTCACCGAGACCGTGCCCGCCGAGAAGTGGTTGTCGAGTTCAGCGGTCGCGACCTGCGCCACCCCGTCGGCCTCGTCGGGGATCGTCACCGCCACCGGTTCGGGCAGCGCGTCGGCGCCGCCGCCGTCGGTCTCGGTGACGACGCACTCGGTGCCGACGGGCAGTCCGGTGACGGTGTCGCTCGTGAGGGGCCCGGCCGTTCCGTCGCCCGTGACCGCGAGCGTGCCCTCGCCGACCGTCTCTCCGTCGTACGTGCACACGTAGCCGAACGCGAAGTCGACGCCCTCGCTGAAGCCAGCACCCGGGCCCGACACCGTCTTCTCGACGTCGAAGCCGCCCACGCGATAGTCGTTCGCGACCGTGACCTCGACGGGGTCGCCCTCGTCGCCGGCGACACCGATCACGACCGGTTGGGACGGAGTGATCGTCACCTCGGTCGCGCCGCCGGCGTCGGGCTCGGTCACGGTGCACTCGGCGCCCGTCGGCAGGTTTCCGACCGTCCAGGTCTCGCCGTCGGCGATCGTGCGGGTGTCGTCGTAGACCGGGTTCGCGGTCGCCTCGTCCCAGGTGCAGACGAGCCGCACCTCGAACACGTCGGCGGCCCAGGCCTCGGCGCCCGCGCCGGTGACGTCCTTCGTGATCGCGATCGAGCCCACCGTGTAGGTGTTCGTCACTGCGACGAGCGTCGCGTGCATGTTGTCGCCGTCGGGCTGGATCGCGAAGTCGACCAGGTACCCGTCGACGCTCTGCGTCTCCTCGCCGTACTCGGTCACGACGATCGTCGTGCCGGTCGAGCCGCCCGCGTCGGTCTCGACGACGGTGCAGTCGGCACCGACCGGGAGGGCGGCGAACTCCTTCGCCTCCCCCTCGTGCAGCGTGAACGTGCGGTCGGCCTCGGGCACGACCTCCTCGCCGAGGAAGGTGCAGCTCGCGGTGAATGCGAACTCGGGGTCGTACGCGATCGGGTTGCCGTCCTGGTCGACGGCACCGCCGTCGACCACCGCCTTCTCGACCGAGAACCCGCCCAGCTGGTAGGTGTTCGTGACCGTCACCTGCGCGAGGTCGCCGTCGGCGGGGGCCCCGTGGTGCACGTTCTCGAGCCCGCTGAGGTCCCGCTTCGCCTCGACGGCGCCCGACCGCGTCGGGTCGCCCGCATCGGCGGGGTCGTACGTCACGGTCGAACCCTGCGAAGGCACCTCCTGCACGCTGCACTCGGAGTAGAGGGGCAGGTTCGTGCCCGTGCCGTAGTCGACGACGGTGCCGTCGGCCGGCACGGTCGCCGGGGGCACCGGCTGCCCGTCGGCGCCGACGAGGTTCACCGTCTCGCCGCCCGAGGTGCACTGCACCGTGAAGTCGTACGAGTCGGGCAGCGGAGCGGTGTCCGGCCAGTCCGCCGGCACGTCGACCGCCTTCTCGAGCGCGATCTCGCCCGTCGGCACCGCGATGCCCGAACGCACCGGCTCGACCGGACCCTGGTAGATCTCCGCCCCGTTGAAGTCGGCGCGCGAGCCCGCCGCGACCGCGTTCCAGGCGATCGGCAGGCCGCTGTCGACCGCGGCCGGGGTGGAGTACGGCGTCCGGGTGTCGAAGGCGAGCTGGCCGGTGGCGCCCGGGGCGAGCCCTTCGCCTTCGGGCCAGGTCACGACCGCCTTCATCGCCTTCGCCTGGGCCAGCTCGGCCGCCGGCGTCGCGCTGTCGAACGCGATCCAGTCGCGGGTGCTGACATCGGGGTAGCACGGGTCGCTCGTCGGCATGGCGCCGGCGCGAGCGCTCCACTCGATGTCCTTGGCATTGCAGGCGCGGTTCGGCACCGTCGTCAGGTAGTACGTGGTCAGCACCGCGCCTGCCGTGGGACCGGCCGGCGGGATCTGCACGTTGCCGAGGAAGATCGGCGACCACTGCGACCCGCGGGCCGTTCCGACCGTGACGCCCGTGTCGCCCGGCGCCGGCAGCACATCGATGCCCGCGACCGACTCGGCGGCGATGTTGCCGAGGTTGCGGAAGGTGAGCAACCACGTCGCGACACCGCCGGGGCGGGTGATCGGCACGCAGTTGTTGCGGTAGTAGCCGGCCACCGTGGAGTTGGGCTCGGCGCAGCCCTCGGCCGGGCCGGTGTTGTTGAGCACCCCGAGGTCGTCGTAGTTCGCATCGCCGGAAGCGGCCCCCGGCACGCCCGCGGCGGTGCCCTTCACCGACTTGAGGAGCGTGATCGGCGCGGCCGCGGTCGGGTTCACGGTGGTGTTCGACGCGCAGCTCTCGACCTCGGTCGCCTGCGGATTCGTGATCGTGCCGAGGCTCGTCGAGTCGCACGTGTCGAAGATGCGGTCGCTCGTCGCGGTGACGGTGTTCCCGACGGGCGTGCCCGGGGGGAGACCAGGGCGGAACTGCAGCGCAGCGGAGATCAGGAGCCGGTCGCCCGGGTTGAAGACGAACCCGTCGGGCACCGTGATCGTGACGAGTCCGGTCGTGGTGTCGAGGTCACCGGCGAACCCGGATGCGTCGAGAACCGTGCCGTCGGCGGCGGTCAGCGTGAACCCGAACGTCGGGGTGACGGTCGGGCTCGGCACGAGCAGCGAGCCGCCAGCGTCGGTCGCGACCTGGTCGGTGAGCTCGAGCCCCGTGATCGGCCACTGCCCGGTGTTCGTGACCGTCATCTTGTACGGGATCGTGCCCGATGGCGGGAACTGCTGCGAGGCGGAACCGTCGCTTCCGTTGCCCGGCGTCTTGACGACACTGATGCCGTTCGCGAGGTGCTTCAGCACGGTCTCGTCGGTCGCGTCGGCGTCGGCCGACCACTGCGTGCCGCCGTCGGTCGTCCACGATCCTTCGCCGTGCACATCGACCGTGTCGGTCGTGGTGCCTGGCGCGGTCTCGCCCGGGGCGACCGGCACGTCGATACCCGGTTGGGTCGTCGGGACGGGCACATCGGTCTCGCCGCCGGGCCCGTACCGCAGATCGACGAGCTGGTTCGCCGTGAGCGCGATCGGCACGATCGGGTTGATCGGGTTCTCCCAGTTCGAGGCCGCGTCGTCGACGCGGAACTCGAAGCGCAGGCCGAGCACCTCGCCCTCGGCGACCCCGCTGGGCAGCACGGGCAGGACGCTGCCGCCCGAGTCGGCCGTCTGCCACTCGCCGACGGTCCAGCAGGCTGTCAGGTCGGTCGAACCCTCGCAGGCCTGGCTCAGCACGTTCGTGCCCGTGTCGAAGGCGTATTCGACGCCGGTGAGCGCGGAGACCCGGACCTGGCGGACCGGACTCGGAAGGGTCGCCTGCGGGAACGACGCCAACTCGAACTGGTTCCAGAACGTCGGGTCGTCGTCGGTGATCGTGAGCACGGTCGTGCGCACGTTGCCGGTCGGCTGGCCCGTGAGCGTGATCGTGTAGCCCTCGCGCGGCTCGTTCTCGACCCGGTCGTTCGGGTCGGCCGAGGTCGACGGCGTCACGATGTCCTTCGTCGCCACCACGCCGTAGCTCGCGGCGGCGAACGGCAGCGTGTCGGTGGCCGTGCCGGCAGCGGTGTCGATGTCGGCGTCGTCGCCCGGCCGCTGCACCTCGGCGCCCGCGACGTTCGTCGCGATGTCGGCCGTCGTCACCGGGTTCGCCGGATTGCTGCGCTCCGTCTTGCGCAGCTGGAAGGTGAGCACGACCGACGCGGTCGCCTTGGACTCGATCGCGACGTCGTCGGCGTCGGTGTGCACGACCGAGAAGCCGATCACGTCGGCGAGGTCGGCCGGCGCGAGGGCGAGGGCCTCGGCGATCGTGTAGTCGGTGGTGGCTCCCCCTTCCCGGGTGAGGGTCACCGTCGATTCGGTCGCAGCCTCGGGCACCGAGATCGTGTCGATCGCGAAGAGGTTCAGGAACTCGTACGCGTTCGTCGCGCCCCCGGGGGCCGGGTCGGTGATGGTGAGGGTCTGCACCTCGGCTTCGGTCTCGTTCCGCGCGGTGATCGTCGCGTTCACGAGCGGGTAGGTGTCGGCGGGCGTCGTGACCGGCGGGATGGGCAGGTTGTCCTGGTCGAACTGCTTCGTGACCGACACGTTCACCGTGGAGTCGAGGATCGTGATGAGGTCGGAGTCCGTCTGGGTGATCGGCTGCGACCCCTCCCCCTCGATCTCGGCCGTGTTGTCGACCACTCCGGGCTGACCGGAGTTGAAGTCCTCGGCGTGGAGGGTGCCCGTCACCGGGCCGCCGTCGCTGCGCTTGAAGTCGCGCAGCTCGAAGACGAGGTCGAGGTCGCGATCGTGGTCGTAGGAGGTTGCGACGCCCGAGCCCGAGGTGGGCTGCCCGGCGCCGCCGCGGGCCGAGCCCTCGGCGTAGGTGAGGCGCACGGCCCTCGTCGAGGCGACCTCACCGTCGTCGAGCGTGTAGCCGGGGAACGCACCGTCGCAGTCGGCCGCCGTCGCGCACGCCTTGCTCGTGATGTCGACCCACTCGCCGGTGCCGGCGGCGTCGTCGAACTCGAACAGCTCGACCTTCGACACCCGGTCGTACTGCATCGACGGGTCGAGGCTCGCGTCGATCGGTGCGATCTCGACCAGGTTCCATGCATCGAAGGCCGAGCTCGCGATCGCCGCATCGTCGTAGCCGGGCCCGGCGGTCGGGTCGTCGGTGATCGCGACGGTGTCGAACGGCAGGCCCTCGGTCGACCACGAGATGCGGGCGGTGCGCCGGTCGCCGCTGAACGCGAAGAGCGGATCGGCCGGGTCGACGATCCAGTGCTTCTCGAAGAGATCGGGGCCTTCGCCGCCGTCGATCGGGTTGAGGTCGATCGCGTCGCCGTCGGTCGCGGTGTTGTCGTCGGGCGTGACGTCGTTGTCGTTGTGCACCTCGGAGCCGGCCAGGTTCGGCACCGTCAGCGGGTCGGCCTCCGCCGCGGCATCCGCGACCGAGCCGGAACCGTCGCGGAACTGGTCGCGCGTCTCCACCGTGATCGAGGGCGCCACCTCGAAGCCGGGCGGCAGCAGCTCGCCCTCTTTCGGCGTGTAGACGAACTGGATGCCCTGGATCTGGTCCTGCGTGACCGGGGCGGTTCCGCCCGGCACCGCGAGCACGAGCGTCCCCTCGCCGTCGAGCTGGCCGCCGGGCAGCGGCAGCCATTCGCTGCCGTTCCAGTAGTTCACCTGGAGGTCCGCGTTCGCCGGCACCCCGGCCACGATCTGGGTGAGGTCGAACGTGTTCCAGAACGGATCGACGACGCCCGCCTGCGGGTCGGCCGGGTCGCTCACCACGAGCACGTCGGAGCCGACCGTCGATGCGTTCGCGCCCTGGTCGTTCACGTGCGCGATGAAGCTGACGTCGGTCGTCGAGCCCGGCACGGCCCACTGCGAGTCGCGGGCGATGTTCTTGTCGATCGTCGTCGAGACCCGCCCCGGCTGCCGGGTGACGTCATCGCTCGCCGAGTCGTCGCCGCTCTTGCCCGTCTGGTCGGTGACGATCGAGGTCGTCTCGTTGGTGGTCGTGACGTCCTCGCCGTCGACGGGCTGCGCGACGACGTCGAACGGCACGGTCGCCGTGCCGTTCTGGATGATTGGTCCCGTGAAGGTGACGGTGAAGCCGACCACCTCGCTCGCGCCTTCGAGCTCGGGGTCGGGCAGCGTGTTCGCGGTGTCGGCCGTGAGCGTCTCGGTCTGCCCGTCGGCGTACACGTACGTCACCGTCGCACCGGTCGCGTTCGGCGGCCACACGACACCGCTCGTGAAGCCGGCGAACGTGAGCCCCTGGTCGGCGAGATCGGGCTGCCCCGGCGTGGGCTCCTGGATGACCATCTCGGTCACCGGCCGGAAGCCGTTGGTCGCCTCGATCGTCGCGGTGGTCCGCTGCCCGGCGAGCAGGTTCGGATTGGCGAAGTTCTTCGTGACCTCGACGAACGGGCCGGTGTTCGAGATGACGACATCGCCGGGCGCCGTCTTCGGCGGGCTCGCGGTGTCGTGCACCACGACGTTCGACGACGCCGTGTTCGGCACGTCGACCGACTGGTCGATCGGGATGTCGAGCACGGCGTCGTTCGTCACGGCGCCGATGCCGATCTCGGCGGGCTCGTCGCCCGACGGCGGCAGCTGGTCGCCCGTCGACGAGCTGAACGTGAAGCGGAGTCCCTTCACGTCTTCCTGCGGCACCCCCACCGGGATGCCGGAGGGATCGGCCGGGATCGGCCCCGGCCCGTACGCCGACGTCCAGTTGCCGTCGGCGTCGAGCCATTCGATCTCGACCTGGTCGGCGCCGGCGGGCGGGGTGATCGAGGTGATGCCGGTGAAGTCGAAGTAGCCGTCGAACGGGCTCGCGACGCCGTCGGCCGGGTCCTGCACGACGATCTCGTCGACCGACCGGTTCGAGGCGTTGCCGCCGCCGATCGTGTAGTCGACCGGCTGGCCGGGCAGCGCGGGCACGCCGGGGGTGCCGTCGGGCTGGTGATCGTCGACCGATTTCGTGACGGTCGAATCGAGCACCTCGGGCACCTCGATGGTGATGGCCTCGCCGTCCTCGACGGTGAGCGCGTTGTCGGCGGTCGCCGTCGCGGTGTTGACGATTTCGGCGTCGTTGTAGTCAGCGCTGATGTCGGCGGGGATCTGCACGAAGACCGTGACCGTCGCCTTCGACCCGGCGGGTTGGCCGGTGCCCGCCGATCCGTCGGTCGTGAAGTCGACGGTGAAGTCGGAGCCGTCGACGGCGACCGTCGAGCTGCCGCCGCCGAAGACCTCGACGGGCGGCTCGATCGACGGGTCGAAGACGAGCGGGGCGGGCAGCGTGTCGTTCAGTTCGGCGTTGACGCACGTGTCGACGAGGTTGCTGTTGCAGGTCAGCTCGATCGTGTAGCTGAACTGGTCACCCGGCGCGTAGGGCGAGTTGTTCGGGTTGATCGACTTCGTGACGATGAACTCGGCATCGTCGGGTGCCGCGAACGCCGGCGCGGCCGCCGGTGCCGCAAGCCCAACCGCCATGAGTATCGCGGCGACCCCCGCGAGCGTACGACGGACGATCGACATCTACTCCCCCTGCCCGCGGCCGTCGGGACCGCTTCGGGCGCACGGTAGAGCGCGTGCACCCGAATCCGACCCTATCGGCGGGAGAAGTCCCGGGGAACCCCGGGGAGATCAGCCGAGCAGGTCGTGCAGCTGCACGATCTCGTCGCGCCCCGGGCCGACGCCGATGGCCGAGATGCGCGACCCGCTCATCGCCTCGAGCTCGCGCACGTACGCCTGCGCGTTCGCGGGAAGGTCGGCGAACTCGCGCGCGCCCGAGATGTCCTCGCTCCAGCCGGGGAACTCCTCGTAGACCGGCTTCGCGTGGTGGAAGTCGCTCTGCGAAACGGGCACCTCGTCGAACCGCTCGCCGTCGACGTCGTAGGCGACGCAGACGGGGATCTTCTCGACGCCGGTGAGCACGTCGAGCTTCGTGAGCACGAAGTCGGTGACGCCGTTGATGCGCGAGGCGTAGCGCGCGATCGGCGCGTCGTACCAGCCGGTGCGGCGCTTGCGGCCCGTGGTCGTGCCGAACTCGTGCCCCTGCTCGGTGAGGAAGTCGCCCCACTCGTCGAAGAGCTCGGTCGGGAAGGGACCCGCGCCGACGCGCGTCGTGTAGGCCTTCACGACCGCGATGACGCGGTCGATGCGGTTCGGGGCGATGCCCGACCCGGTCACGGCGCCACCGCTCGTCGCGTTCGACGAGGTGACGAACGGGTAGGTGCCGTGGTCGACGTCGAGCATCGTCGCCTGGCCGCCCTCGAAGAGCACGGTCTCGCCCGCCTCGAGCGCACGGTGCAGCAGCAGAGACGTGTCGGTGACCATGGGACGGAGCCGGTCGACGTAGGAGAGCAGTTCGTCGACGATCTCGTCGACGCCGATCGCCCGCCGGTTGTAGACCTTCACGAGCAGGTGGTTCTTCTGGTCGAGCGCGCCCTCGACCTTCTGCCGCAGGATGTTCTCGTCGAACAGGTCTTGCATGCGGATGCCGACGCGGTTGATCTTGTCGGCGTACGACGGCCCGATGCCGCGCCCGGTCGTGCCGATCTGGCGCTTGCCGAGGAAGCGCTCGGTGACCTTGTCGAGGGTGCGGTGGTACTGGGTGATGAGGTGCGCGTTGGCCGAGACCCGCAGCTTCGAGACATCCACCCCGCGGGCCTCGAGGCCCTCGAGCTCTTCGAACAGCACCTCGACGTCGACCACGACGCCGTTGCCGATGACCGGCGTCACGCCGGGCGTCAGGATGCCGGACGGCAGCAGGTGCAGCGCGTACTTCTCTTCGCCGACGACCACGGTGTGACCCGCGTTGTTGCCGCCGTTGAACTTGACGACGTAGTCGAGGCGCGAGCCGAGCAGGTCGGTCGCCTTGCCCTTGCCCTCGTCGCCCCACTGTGCACCGATGAGTACGGCTGCGGGCATGTCAGTGCTCTCCTTCTGCCGGCGCCTCGGCCGGGACGATCGTGATGAGCTGCGTCGGCGTGAACTCGCTCGCGATGCGGGCGGGTGCTTCGGCGTCGGCACTGCGCAGCTCTTCGGCAAGCGCCTCGGCCTGCTCGGCGAGGCCGAGCGACTCGGCCGCCCGACGCTGCGTGTCGAGCGCGCGAAGGTAGGCGCGGTTGGGCTCGTCGGCCCACGACACCGCAGCCCCCGGCTGCCAGCCGGCACCCGTCAATTGCGCGCGGGCGAGTTCGGCGGATGCCGCGGCGAACGCGTAGGCCTCGAGGGAGCGCCCCTCGGAGTCGGCGAGGTCGGCGAGCTCGGCCCAGGCCAGCGGCGATGCAGGATGCTCCGAGACCACTGCCGCGACCGAGGCGCGATCGGCCTCGGCGAGCGCCCGACGGACCTCGGGTTCGTCGGCGAGCGCCGCGTCGGCCCCCGGGGCTGCTTCTGCTGGAGTCACACTCCACCTTATCGCGGGCGGTTTTCAGGTGACGTGAGGCGCTCGGAGACGCCACGAGGGGCCGGACCTTGCGGCCCGGCCCCTCGCATGCTGCGGACTCAGCGCATCACTTCACGACGTTGAAGGCGTTGACGTTGCCCGCACCGTAGAACCCGTTGCGCTCGCCGCCCGTGCAGGTCGCCTCGTAACCCGGGAGGTTGGGAACCGGGTTGTAGACACCGTCGGGGCAGGCGATCGGGGTCGCCGTGCGCTCGAGGAACGAGGCGAGCTGGCCGGGGGTCATGCCCGGGTGGGCCGACACGGCGAGTGCGGCGACACCGGCCGCGTGCGGCCCGGCCATCGAGGTGCCCTGCTTGTAGCCCCACCCGTTCGTCTTCGTGACCGTGTTGAAGGTCGACGAGAGCACCGCGTCCGCGGCGATCGACGGCGCTCCGCCGTTGCGGAAGCGGGCGTCGCCGCCGGGAGCCGTCACGTCGACGACGCCCTGGCCGTACGACGAGTAGTAGGCCTTCTGCTCGGTCGGGCCGACGGCCGAGACCGTCACGACGCCAGGCGCCTCGGCCGGCAGGTCGCGGCACGCGCCGTTGATCGTGCGGTCCTCGACGGGATAGCTGCCGTCATTGGGGCTCGACGAGTCGACGAACTTGTGCTGCAGGTCGACGTTGCTGTTGCCGGCGGACGCGACGGTGAGCGTGCCCTGCGCCGACGAGTAGCGCAGCGCGCGCTGCACCGCCTGCCAGACCGGCCGCTGGCGCGGGTCGTTCACGCAGTTGAACTCCCACGGGTCGATGAAGTAGCTGTTGTTCGTGACGGGCATGCCGTGATCGGCGGCCCACAGGTAGCCGCAGATCGCCGCCTCGGGATAGATGTACCCGTCGTCGTTCACGACCTTGACCGAGGCGACCTTCACGCCCGGCGCGACACCGGCGATGCCGACGCCGTTGATCGCCGCGGCGATCGTGCCCGCGACGTGGGTGCCGTGGTCGGAGGTCGTGGGGTTCCACGCCGCCTCGCTCGTGTCGACCACGCCCCCGATGCACGAGGCGCTCTGGTCCTTCGCGATCTGCGTGGCCAGGTCGGGGTGGGTCGACGAGATGCCCGAGTCGAGCACGCCGACCACGACCGACGAGTCGCCGGTCGTCACCGCCTGCGCCTCGGCGACGTCGATCTGCCGCATGTCCCACTGCAGGCCCCAGAGCGGTTCGCCCGTCGGGTCTCCCGCGGCCTCGACGGTCGACGAGTCGACCGCGATCGTCTCGTCGTCGTCGACGAGGGTCGTGCCGAGGCCGTCGGTCGCGGCGACCCCGAGACCGCCGCCGACGCGCGACGCGAAGTCGGACGCCGTCGAACGCGCGAGCACGACCCCGATCTGGTCGTAGGCCGCGACCACGGTGCCGCCCGCGGCGGCGACGCGCTTCTGCGCGTCCTTCGTGTCGCCGCCCTGCGGACCCACCACGAGGTAGCTGTGCTCCTGGCCGTCTGCGACGGCCGGGGTACCGGCCGCACCGAGAAGGCCGATGGCGAGGGCGGCGGTACAGACCGCCGCTCCGATCACCTTGCGATTCATTCCCTGTCTCCTTCGAAGGGTCTGGATGCACGGTCGACCGCGTCGACCGGACCGGGCGGTTCGCGGGTTTGCGAGTGCAGCGGCTTCGTCGCCGACGCCCGCCCGGCTCCGCGAGCCTATCCGTACGGCACCGGTCGCGACAGTCCCCCGGTCTCCGGGGCGCGTCCCCCGCATGGCGCCCGAGCCGCGAGCGGCCGCGGCATCCGCGTCATCCGCGCGATGTCACGCACCCACCGGCGCAAGTAGGCTGGAGGGCATGTCGAAGGTCCTCACCTCCCTGCCCGTCGGCGAGCGCGTCGGCATCGCCTTCTCCGGAGGTCTCGACACCTCCGTCGCCGTCGCGTGGATGCGCGAGAAGGGCGCCGTGCCGTGCACGTACACGGCCGACCTCGGCCAGCCCGACGAGCCCGACGTCGAGGCCGTTCCCGGCCGCGCGCTCGAGTACGGCGCCGAGCTCTCGCGACTCGTCGACTGCCGCGCCGCACTCGTCGAAGAGGGCCTCGTCGCCCTCGCCTGCGGCGCGTTCCACATCCGCTCGGGCGGCAAGACGTACTTCAACACGACCCCGCTCGGTCGCGCGGTCACCGGCACGCTGCTCGTGCGCGCCATGATGGAGGACGGCGTCGACATCTGGGGCGACGGCTCGACCTACAAGGGCAACGACATCGAGCGGTTCTACCGCTACGGCCTCATGGCCAACCCGCGCCTGCGCATCTACAAGCCGTGGCTCGACTCGGCGTTCGTCACCGAGCTCGGCGGCCGCCAGGAGATGAGCGAGTGGCTGCAGGAGCGCGACCTCCCGTACCGCGCGAGCGCCGAGAAGGCGTACTCGACCGACGCGAACATCTGGGGTGCGACGCACGAGGCGAAGGTGCTCGAAGAGCTCAGCGCCGGCATCACGACCGTCGAGCCGATCATGGGCGTCAAGTTCTGGGACGACTCCGTCGAGATCGCGCCCGAAGACGTCACGGTGCGCTTCGAGGAGGGTCGTCCGGTCGCCCTCGACGGCGTGCGCTTCGACGACGCCGTCGAGCTCGTGCTCGAGGCGAACCGCATCGGCGGACGCCATGGGCTCGGCATGAGCGACCAGATCGAGAACCGCATCATCGAGGCGAAGTCGCGCGGCATCTACGAGGCCCCGGGCATGGCGCTCCTGCACCTCGCCTACGAGCGCCTGCTCAACGCGATCCACAACGAGGACACGATCGCGAACTACCACAACGAGGGCCGGCGCCTCGGCCGCCTCATGTACGAGGGGCGCTGGCTCGACCCGCAGTCGCTCATGCTGCGCGAGTCGATCGTGCGCTGGGTCGCGTCGGCCGTCACGGGCGAGGTCACGATTCGCCTCCGCCGCGGCGACGACTACACGATCATGAACACCGAGGGCCCCGCCTTCAGCTACCAGCCCGAGAAGCTCTCGATGGAGCGTGTGGGCGACGCGGCCTTCGGCCCCGAGGACCGCATCGGCCAGCTCACGATGCGCAACCTCGACATCGCCGACTCGCGCTCGCGCCTCGAGCAGTACGCGCACCTCGGCATCGTCGGCGGCACGACGGCCGCCCTCGTCGGCGACCTGGCCGAGGGCAGCGCCGCCGAGATCGCCGCCCCGGCCGACGACGCCGCGGATGCCGCGACCGACGCCGCGAACGAGGCGGCCGCGTTCGACCTCGGCACCGACTGACGCCCGGCCGTTCGAGTCGGTCGCTCCGACGAGGCCCGATTCGCGAGACGCGCACCGCCGAGTGCGTTCCGCGAGTCGGGCCTCGTCTGTGAAGCCCCTGAACTAACTTGCACACTCGTGTGCAAGTTCAGTATGCTCGAAGCATGCCGTCCGTCACCGACGCGGAGCGCCGCGCGCCCCGCAGGGACGCGGCCGAGAACCGCGAAGCCCTCCTCACCGCCGCATCCGCCGCGCTCGCGGCCGACCCCGAGGCATCCCTCGCGGCGATCGCCGCAGCCGCCGGCCTCACCCGCCGCTCCGTCTACGGCCACTTCGCCGGCCGCGACGAACTCGTGCTCGCCCTCGTCGAACGCGGCACCGCCCGACTCAACGCCGTCGCCGCGACGGTCGAGCACGACCGGGCCCCCGTCGCGATCGCCCTGCTCGGGTCGCGCCTCTGGGGCGTGGTCGAACACGTGCGACTGCTCGCCGGCATGGCGCTCACCGCCCCGTACGTCGAGCGGGTCGCTGCAGCCCTCGCCCCCGTGCGCGAACGCCTCGCCGCCCTCGTCGCCCGCGGCGTCGCCGACGGCAGCGTGCGCGACGACCTGCGCCCCGCGCTGCTCGCCCGCCTGATCGAGGAGGCGGCGCTCGCCGTGCTGCTCGAGGCCGGTCGCACCCGCCTGCCCGACGCCGAGGGACGGCGCGCCGTGATGCTCGCCGTGCTCGGCATCGCCGGACTCTCGTGGCGCGAGGCGGGCACCCTCATCGACACCACCCCCGAGCTCGCCATGGAGGAGCCGGCATGAGAATCGAACTCAGAGACGTCTCGAAGGGCCGCGCCGGCCAGGCGCTCGGCCCCACGTCGGTCGGCTTCGAATCGGGCCGGGCGACGCTCGCCCGCGCCGAGACCGAGCAGCGACCCACCGTGCTCGGCCTCATCGCCTCCGGTCGCATGCGGCCCGACGCCGGCGCCGTCACGATCGACGGCCGGGCGGATGCCTCGGCGATCCGCCGTCGCATCGCCCTCGTCGACGCACCCGAGGTGAGCGACCCTGCGCCGAACGTCACCGTCGCGGGCGTCGCCGCCGAAGAGCTCATGTTCGCGGGGGTCCCGTCGAACCCCGTGTCGGTCGCCCGCTGGCTCACCCAGCTCGGCCTCGACGACGTCGCCCGCACGCCGATCGCGAACGTCGACCCGCACGCGCGACTGCGCCTCCTGACCGAGCTCGCGCTGCTGCGCGACGGCGTCGAGGGTCTCGTCATCGTGTCGCCCGACCGCCACGGCGGCGACCCGATCGAGTGGTGGGGCCTCGCGAAGCAGCTCGCCGACCGCGGCTTCGCCGTGCTCGTCATCGCCGGCCACGCCTCGGCCGCCGCGATCGGGGCCGCCGCGATGATCGCCCGCATGCACGGGCCCGACTCGCCCGACGAGTTCGACGACTCCGACACCCTGCCGCTCGCCGAGGGAGGCATCGCGTGAAGATCCCCCAGATGATCGCCGCCGAGTTCCGCCGGCTCACCTCCACCAAGATGTCGGTGCTCGCGCTCCTCGCCCTCATCGCCGTGCCCGTGCTCTACGGGGGCCTCTACCTCTGGGCGAACCAGGACCCGTACGCGAAGTTCGCCGAGGTGCCCGTCGCCCTCGTCGTCGAGGACGAGGGCGTGGCCGCATCGACGAGCGCCACCGGCGAGGCCACCGAGGCGCGCAACGTCGGCGAGGAGATCGCCGACGAGCTCATCGCCGACGGTGCGTTCGACTGGCAGCGGGTCTCGGCCGAGGAGGCCGCGACCGGGCTCGACGAGTCGCGCTACGACTTCGCGATCACCTTCCCCGCCGACTTCTCCGACGCGCTCGCCTCGGTGCAGACCGACGCGCCCCGGCAGGCCGAGATCGTGCTGTCGACGAACGACGCGAACAGCTACCTCGCCGGCACGATCGGCAAGCAGGCGGTCGAGAAGATCCGCACGACCATCGCCGAGAAGGTCGGCGACGAGGCGGCCTCGACGCTGCTCGACTCCATCTCGACCATCCGCGGCAAGCTCGTCGACGCCGCCGACGGCGCGTCGCAGCTCACCGACGGCGCGGGGCGCGCGGTCGACGGGGCGGCGCAGCTCGCGACCGGCGCGACGCAGCTCGCCGACGGCAACGCGCAGCTCGCGACCGGTTCGGCCCAGCTCGAGACGGGAACGCAGCAACTGGCCGACGGCACCGCCCGGCTCGCCGACGGTTCGGCGACGCTCGCCGACGGCGCCGCCCAGGTGGCCGACGGCAACGCGCAGCTCGCGGCCTCGGCCGATCGGGTCGGCACCGCGGTCGCCGATGCCGCGGCGGCCGTGCCGCAGGCCCGCGCCGACATCGAGGCCGCGCTCGAGGCCCAGGGCCTCGACCAGGCGACGATCGACACCGTGCTCGCGAAGCTCGACGCGGTCGGCGATCGCATCACGACGGGCAACGAGAAGGTGCAGTCCGTCGTCGGCGACATCGACCGGCTCGCCGACGGCAGCGCACAGGTCGCCGCGGGCTCCGCCGACCTCGCGGCGGGTGCGAGCACCGCCGCCGACGGCGCAGCCAGGGCGGCGAGCGGCGCATCGCAGCTCGCCGACGGCGCGGCTCGGGCCGCCACCGGATCGGCGCAGCTGCGCGACGGCGTCGGCACGCTGCAGTCGGGCCTCGGCGAGCTCGCCGACGGCGCGGGGCAGCTGCGCGACGGGCTCGACGCCGGGGTCGACCAGATCCCCGACTCGAGCCAGTCGACCCGCGACGCGCAGGCCGCGACGATCGCCGACCCGATCACGCTCGAGACGAGCTCGATGGCCCAGGCGGGCAACTACGGCGCCGGGCTCGCCCCGTTCTTCGCGGCGCTCGCCGGCTGGATCGGCATCTACGCGCTCTTCCTCATCGTGAAGCCGATCTCGCGCCGGGCCGTCACCGCGCTCCACTCGCCGATCCGCATCACGCTCGCCGGCTGGCTCACGCCGGGCCTGCTCGGCGCGGTGCAGATGGCGGCGCTCTACCTCGTGCTCGCGTTCACCCTCGGGTTCCAGATGCACCATCCGCTCGGCGTCGTCGGCACGATGGTCTTCGCATCGGTGACGTACGCGGCGATCATCCTCGCGCTCAACGTCTGGCTCGGCTCGGTCGGCCAGTTCCTCGGCCTCGTGCTCATGGTGCTGCAGCTCGTGACGGCGGGCGGCACGTTCCCGTGGCAGACGCTGCCCGCACCCCTCGCGGCCCTGCACCACGTACTGCCCATGGGCTACGTCGTCGACGCGATGCGCCAGTTCATGTACGGCGGCGACCTGTCGCGAGCGGCGGGCGACTTCGGGGTGCTCGCAATCTGGCTCGTCGGCGCGCTCGTCGTCTCGGCGATCGGCGTCACCCGCATGACGCACTTCCGCACGCTGCGCGACCTGCAGCCGAGCCTCATCGGCTGAGTCCGGTCGAGCACGGATGCCTCGGGGCCGGCGTCGGCCCCGAGGCATCCACGTCTCACAACCAGTGCCGGGACTTGAAGATCAGGTACAGCACGTAGCCCGACACGAACATGAGCAGCAGGGCGAACGGGTAGCCGAAGACCCAGTGCAGCTCGGGAATGTGGTCGAAGTTCATGCCGTAGATGCCGGCGACGAGCGAGGGTGCGAAGAAGATGGCCGCCCAGCTCGAGATCTTCTTCGTCTGCTCGCTCTGCGCGATGCTCGCCTCGTTCTGCCGCTGCGCGACGAGCGTGGCGTGCACGCTCAACGCGTTGCGCAGCGTCTCGCGGTACTCGTCGACGCGCTCGGTGATGCGGATGACGTGGTCGAGCACGTCGCGGAACGCACGCCGAAGCTCGAGCTCGTCGCCCTCGGGATCGGCCGCCGCGTCGTCGCTCAGCTCCTCGCGGATCGCCTCGATCATCTCCCGCAGCGGCTTCACCGCGCGCTGGAACTCCATGACCTCGCCCGACAGGTCGTAGATGCGCTTCGCAACCGCCGCATCGCCGCTGAAGAGCTGCTCCTCGATCTCGTCGATGTCGTTCTCGAGGCCCGCGACGACGGGGGCGTACTCGTCGACGATCTGGTCGACGATCGCGTAGAGCACGCCGAGCGGGCCGCGGGCGAGCAGTTCGGGCGCGGCCTCGAGGCGTGCGCGCACGCGCCCCAGGTCGGGCTTCTCGGCGTGGCGGATCGCGACGACGAAGTCCCCGCCGACGAAGACGTGCACCTCGCCGAACTCGACCCGCTCATCGGCGTCGAGGTAGCGCGCGGGCCGCAGCACGACGAACCGGGTGTCGCCGTAGCGCTCGAGCTTCGCGCGCTGGTGGCCGGCGAGCGCGTCTTCGACCGCGAGCTCGTGCAGGCCGAACTCCTCGGCGACGACGCCGAGCTCGGCGGCATCGGGCCGGTAGAGGCCGATCCACGCGAAGCCGCCCGGGTGCCGCTCGAGCTCGTCGAACGTGTCGGCGAGCACCGCCGGCGAGACGGCGCGCCGACCGTCGACATAGACCGCGTTGTCGATGACCGTCACGGGTCAACCGTAGGTCACCCGTAGATGCGATCGGCGTAACTCGGGCCGTAGTACTCGTCGAGCGTCTCGAGCGATTCGTCGGGTCGTTCGAGCGCCTGCGCGATGACCGCCCGCCGCGGCGCAGCCTCGGGCCGCCACGCGTCGGGCTGCCAGGCCTTCGAACGCAGGAACGCCTTGGAGCAGTGGAAGAAGACCTGCTCGATGTCGACCACGGTCGCGAGCACCGGTCGGTTGCCGCGCACGATCATGTCGTCGAGGAACGGCGCGTCGCGCACGATCGTCGCCCGCCCGTTGATGCGCAGCGTGTCGCCGCGACCGGGGATCGCGAAGAGCAGCCCGACGCGCGGGTTCCGCAGCACGTTGTGGAACCCGTCTGCGCGGCGGTTGCCGGGACGCTCGGGGATCGCGATCGTGCGGTCGTCGAGCACGAGCGCGAACCCCGCCGGGTCGCCCTTCGGCGAGACGTCGAGCCGCCCCTCGTCGTCGCTCGTCGCGACGAACGCGAGCGGGGCGGCCGCGAGCCACGCGCGGTCGATCGCGTGCAGGTGCGTGCGCTCCTTGCCCACGACCGCCGGCAGCGGCGCGCCGACGATCTCCTCGAGCTCGTCGACGGTGGTCACGGGTATGCCGCGGGAACGATCGGTCATGCCCGCCACGCTACTCCGAGGGCGCGGCCGGCCCGAACGCGTGCGTCAGCACCCACGAGTGCATCGCGATCGCGGCGGCGGCGCTCGCGTTGAGCGAGCGGGTCGACCCGAACTGGGTGATCTCGACGATCGCGTCGGCGGCGGCGGTCGCCTCCGGCGAGAGCCCCGGGCCCTCCTGACCGAAGAGCAGCACGCACCGCTCGGGCCACGCGAACGCCTCGATCGGCACGGCGCCCTCGACGTTGTCGACCGCGATGACGGGCAGCGATTCGCCGCGCGCCCAGTCGGCGAATGCCGCGACATCCGGGTGGTAGTCGACGTGCTGGTAGCGGTCGGTGACCATGGCGCCGCGCTTGTTCCAGCGTCGGCGGCCGATGATGTGCACGGTGTCGGCGGCGAAGGCGTTGGCGCTGCGCACGATCGAGCCGATGTTCATGTCGTGCTGCCAGTTCTCGATCGCGACGTGGAACGGGTGCCGGTGCTCGTCGAGGTCGGCGACGATCGCGTCCATGCGCCAGTAGCGGTAACGGTCGATGACGTTGCGGGTGTCGCCCGCCGCGAGCAGTTCGCGGTCGTAGCGCGGGTCGTCGGGCCACTCGGCCTCACCGCCGGGCCACGGGCCGACGCCGTGCTGCGGCATCGTCGCCTCGGGTTCGGATGCCTCGTGCCGGTCGTCGTCCACACGCCAACGCTACCCGCGCCGGGTGCGCGCGGCGCGCGCACCCGGCGCGCACGGCTCGTGACCGCGGGGTTTTCGGTACGCCGAAATATTGCTATGTTTTAGGCATGCCGAAAACGCTCGACGACGAGACCGAGCCCACGACCACCGTCCGCCCCGAGCGCCCCCATCGGGGCGGGCGGCGCCGGGCCGAGGCATCCCTGCCGCGCGTCGCCTGGCTCATCGGGCCCGCCCTCGTCGCGGGCGTCGCCTACCTCGACCCCGGCAACGTCGCGAGCAACATGACCGCCGGCGCCCAGTACGGCTACCTGCTCGTCTGGGTCGTCGTGCTCGGCAACGTGATGGCCTGGCTCATCCAGTACCTGTCGGCGAAGCTCGGCATCGTCACCGGCCGCAGCCTGCCCGAGGTGCTCGGCGGACGCATCCGCAACCGGTGGGGGCGGCGCGCGTACTGGCTGCAGGCCGAGCTCGTCGCCATGGCGACCGACCTGGCCGAGGTGATCGGCGGCGCCGTCGCCCTCAACCTGCTGTTCGGGGTGCCGCTCGTCTGGGGCGGACTCATCACGGGGGCCGTCTCGATCGTGCTGCTGGTGCTGCAGTCCAAGCGAGGGCCGCGCACCTTCGAGTTCGTGATCATGGGGCTGCTCGCGATCATCACGATCGGGTTCACGGTGGGCGTCTTCATCGCCCCGCCCGACCCCGCCGGCCTCCTCGCGGGGCTCGTGCCGCGCTTCGCCGACGCGAACTCGGTGCTGCTCGCCGCCTCGATCCTGGGCGCGACGATCATGCCGCACGCGATCTACGCGCACTCGGCGCTCTCGCGCGATCGCTTCGCGACGCGCGGCGAGCAGGCGGGCGGTCGGCGGACGACCTCCGACTCCCCCGCGCTCCTGCCCGGCACCGCGACCGACGTCCCGACCGATGTCCTCGTGCGCGCCACCCGGTGGGACGTCTCGATCGCGATGGCCATCGCCGGCACCGTGAACCTCTGCATCCTGCTGCTCGCCGCCGTGAACCTCGCGGGCGTCGAGGGCACCGACAGCCTCGAGGGCGCGTACGCCGCACTCGGCGCGGCGCTCGGCCCCGTCATCGCGACGCTCTTCGCCGTCGGCCTGCTCGCCTCGGGCCTCGCGTCGACGTCGGTCGGCGCGTACGCGGGCGCCGAGATCATGCACGGACTGCTGCACGTGCGGGTACCGCTGCTCGCCCGCCGGCTCGTGACCCTCATCCCGGCGCTCGTGATCCTCTGGCTGGGGTTCGACCCGACGCTCTCGCTCGTGCTGAGCCAGGTCGTGCTGTCGTTCGGCATCCCCTTCGCGCTCATCCCGCTCGTCTCGCTGACCGCGAAGTCCGGCGTCCTCGGCCGGTGGCGCAACCACTGGGCCACGACCGCGGCGGGCATCGCCGCCTCGGTCTTCCTCATCACGCTCAACGGGGTGCTGCTCTGGCTCGTGTTCACGGGCGCGTGACGGAGCGGGGCGATGCTCCGGGCGCGCGCGGGCGGGCCGCCCGGCGCACCTCGCAGAACTGATGCAGAACTTTCCGTGACGGCAACACTCGAAAGTCTTTCGTCCGCGCGCGACGTCATACGGCCCGCCGGCACCCGGGCGGTCGCCTACGCTGCTGGGACCCACGGATGGAGGACATCATGCCCGGCTGGCGTCTGCGCGAGTTCCACAACGACGATCTCGACGGCATCCTGCACCTCTGGGAGGCGCAGCGGCAGTCGTCGCACGAGCCGGTCTACGACCTCAGCGAGGTGATCGCCTCGTGCCAGATGGACCACGCGATCGTCGCGGTGCACGCCGACCAGGTGATCGGCGCCGCCGTCGGCCGTGCCGCGCACGACCAGGGCTGGGTCGTGTTCTTCGCGATCGCCGACGACTGGCGGCACCAGGGCATCGGCTCGGCGATGCTCGCGGCCCTCGAGAAGCGCATGGCGCCGCACGGCCTCACGAAGCTCTCGGCGCTCATCCCCGAGAACGAGAGCCGGGTCGACGCCTTCGCCAACCAGGGCTTCGAGCTCAAGCACCAGCTGCGCTACTTCGAGCGCCGCATCCCCGTGCAGCGGCAGGAGCTGAGCTCGCTCGCCGAGCTCGGCGGCCGACTGCTGCCCCGCACGCTCTGGGAGTCGGTGGCGGGCATGCGCCGTGAGAAGGAGATCCTCGAGCAGCGCCTCGTGCTGCCGCTCGCCGAGCCCGACCTCGCCGACCGCTACGGCGTGGTGCCGCCGCGCGCGGTCGTGCTGTTCGGCCCGCCAGGCACTGGCAAGACGACGTTCGCGAAGGCGATCGCCTCACGGCTCGAGTGGTCGTTCGTCGAGGTGTTCCCGTCGCGGCTCGCCGCCGAGCCCGGCGGCCTCGCCGGGGCGCTGCGCGACACGTTCACGAAGATCGCCGAGCTCGAGCACGCGGTCGTGTTCATCGACGAGGTCGAGGAGATCGCAGCACAGCGATCGGGCGAGCCGCCGTCGCCGCTGCAGGGCGTCACGAACGAGCTGCTCAAGATCATCCCGGCGTTCCGCGAGCAGCCCGGGCGGCTCCTCGTGTGCGCGACGAACTTCATCCGCGCGCTCGACAGCGCGTTCCTCCGGCACGGACGATTCGACTACGTGATCCCGATCGGCCTGCCCGACGAGGCGGCGAGGCAGGCGATCTGGCAGCGGTACGTGCCCGAGCAGGTGGCCGCCGCCGTCGACGTCGCCCTGCTCGTCGAACGCTCCGCGGGGTTCTCGCCCGCCGACATCGAGTTCGCCGCCCGCAGCGCGTCGCAGCGGGCGTTCGAGGCCGCGGTGCGCAACGGCACGACGGGTGACGACCGGGATGCCTCGGCGCACGGCGCCGCACCGCGCCCCGCCGGTCCGAGCACCGCCGACTACCTCGACGCGATCGCCGGCACCCGCACCACGGTGTCGGCCGAGACCGCCGGCGCGTTCCTCGAGGACATCGAACGGCTCGCGCGGGTCTGACGGGCCTCGCGGCTAGGCTGGGCGCGATGCCCGCCAGCAAGAACCCCGCGATCGAGGACTACCTCAAGACGGTGTACGCCCACACCGAGTGGCAGCCCGACCCCATCACGCCCTCGCAGCTCGCGGCGAAGCTCGGCGTCGCCCCGTCGAGCGTCACCGAGATGGTGAAGAAGATGGCGGCGCAGGGCCTCGTCGCCCACGTGCCGTACGGGCCGCTGCGGCTCACCGACGCGGGCCGCGAGCGCGCCCTCTCGGTGGTGCGGCGGCACCGGCTCATTGAGACCTGGCTCGTGCGCGAGATGGGCTACGCGTGGGACGAGGTGCACGACGAGGCCGAGGTGCTCGAGCACGCGCTGAGCGACCGGCTGCTCGAGCAGATCGACCTGCGGCTCGGCCGCCCATCGCGCGACCCGCACGGCGATGCGATCCCCGCTGCCGACGGTGCGATCGCGACCGAGCCCTTCCTGCGGCTCGACGGAGCGCCCGCCGGCCACACCGGTCGCGTGCTGCGCATCAGCGACCGCGACCCCGAGGTGCTGCGCGCCCTCGCCGCCGCGGGCATCGCCCCCGGGGTGGCCATCGAGGTCGGGAACGCCGATGCCTCCGGCGAGCGCGTGCTCGTCGAGCTCGTGGCGATCGACGACGGTGCGGCGGCCGCGGCATCCCCCGTCGAACTGACGGCCGGCGCGGCCGCTGAGATCTGGGTCACCGGCTGACCCGGCCCCGACCGACGGCCCCTCCCGTCCGTGGGCTTCCCACAAACGCGTATGGGAATGACCGCCCGGCTGTTAGCATCCGGCGGTGCGCATTCTCCGCCGGACACTGGTCGTCCTCCTCGTCATCGTGCTCGTACTCGTGGCGGGGGCCGTCGCCGTCTACTGGTGGCAGCGCCCGATGCTGCGCACCGGCACCGGCTACGCCGCGCACAACGCCTGCGCCGTGACCGAGGTGGCCGGGCGCGACGACCCGGCGAGCGACCTGCCGCCGAACCCGCTCGTGCCGTACCTCTCGGTCGACGTCGACCGTGACGAGGCCGTCACGACGGGCTCGCTCCTCGGCCTGCTCGCCGCCCAGAAGGCGTGGTTCGCGCCCGGCTTCGGCTGCACCCTCGCGGGCGACGCCCCCGACTTCGGCGAGGCGACCGCCGTGACGAGCGACGGCAACCCCTTCGCGGATGCCTCGGCGCCGTCGCCGTCGCCGGAGCTCGACGCCGCCCTCGCCGCGGCGTTCGGCGACGACCTGCCCGCCGCAGACGCCGAGGCGCTCGGCACCCGCGCGGTCGTCGTCGCCAAGGGCGGCGAACTCGTCGCCGAGCGCTACGCCGACGGGTTCGACGCTGAGACCCCGCAGCTCGGCTGGTCGATGTCGAAGAGCGCGACCGACCTCATGACCGGCATGCTCGTGCAGCAGGGCGAGGTCGCGCTCGACGACGACGGCCTGCGCCCCGAATGGACCGACGGGCGCGCCGACATCACGATCGAGCAGCTGCTGCGCATGACGAGCGGCCTCGAGTGGGACGAGACGTACGACCTCGGCACCCCGATCACGCAGATGCTCTACAACGAGGAGGACATGGGCGGCTATGTCGCGAGCCTCCCCCTCGAGCACGAGCCCGGCACGTTCCAGGAGTACTCGAGCGGCTCGACGACGCTGCTCTGCTCGGTGCTCGCCGAGCGCACCGGCCTCGGCGCCGACCTGCCCCGACAGACCCTGCTCGGCGCGCTCGGCCTCGAGTCGGCGACCTTCGAACCCGACGCAGCCGGCACGCCGGTCTGCTCGTCGTACCTCTGGGCGACCCCGCGCGACTGGGCCGCGATCGGCCAGTTCGCCCTGCAGAACGGCGAGTGGAACGGCGAGCAGCTGCTGCCCACCGACTGGATGGCACGCTCGCTTGAGGTGACGCCGGTCGACGAGACCGACGACCCCGGCTACGGCATGGGGTGGCGCGTGAACACCCTCGCCGACGGCAGCCTGCGCTGGCCCAGCCTGCCGGCCGACACGTACTACGCGTCGGGCCACGACGGGCAGAAGGTCATCGTAGTGCCCTCGGAGGACCTCGTCGTCGTGCGCATGGGCTTCACGCCGGCGGCCGACGACGAGCCGAGCGAGGTGCAGCTCGTCGAAGACGTGGTCGCGGCGCTCGCCTCGCCCGAGGGCGAGTAGCGACGGCCACGAGGCATCCCGCCCGTCACACGCTCGTCATCGGCCCGTGACCCGCGCGGCCTAGGCTTGGGCGCATGGGACGACGCGACGAAGTCGAGTGCTGGCTGACCGACATGGACGGCGTGCTCGTGCACGAGAACCACGCCCTGCCGGGCGCCGCCGAGCTGCTGCAGCAGTGGGAGGACGCCGGCACCCCGTACCTCGTGCTCACGAACAATTCGATCTTCACGGCCCGCGACCTGTCGGCGCGGCTGCGGGCGTCGGGCCTCAACGTGCCCGAGCAGCGCATCTGGACCTCGGCGCTCGCGACCGCCGACTTCCTCAAGCAGCAGTTGCCCGGCGGCTCGGCGTTCGTCATCGGCGAGGCGGGCATCCTCACGGCGCTGCACGAAGCCGGCTACATCATGACCGAGACGGCCCCCGACTTCGTCGTCGTCGGCGAGACCCGCAACTACTCGTTCGAGGCGATCACGAAGGCGATCCGGCTCATCAACGACGGCGCACGGTTCATCGTCACCAACCCCGACGCGACCGGCCCGAGCGCCGACGGCCCGCTGCCCGCGACCGGCGCGATCGCCGCGCTCATCACGAAGGCGACCGGCAAGGAGCCCTACGTCGTCGGCAAGCCGAACCCGATGATGTTCCGCTCGGCGCTCAACAAGATCGGCGCCCACTCCGAGAACACGGCGATGATCGGCGACCGCATGGACACCGACATCGTCGCGGGCATCGAGGCAGGCCTGCACACGGTGCTCGTGCTCACGGGCATCAGCGACCGGGCCGAGATCGAGAAGTACCCGTTCCGCCCCGACGAGGTGCTGAAGGGCGTCTTCGAGCTCGTCGGCGACCCGGCCGAGACCGAACTCTGATCCCGCAGGCGCCGCACGCGAGCCGCATCTCTGAAAGGGTTGGCACCATGATCGAACTCACCGACATCGACCTCGACGAGGACGGCGAGCTCAGCGCCGTCGTCTCGCTGCCGGGTGACCGGCAGGTCGCCGTGCTCTTCGCACTCGACGACGACGAGCAGCTCGAGGCCCCTGAGATGCTCGCCATCGCCCAGCGCGCGCTCGCCCCGCTCACGGCTGAGGAGCTCGACCGCCTCGACGACGAGATCGTGCACGAACTCGTCGACTCGGACTTCGAGGGCGCTGAACGCGCGCCCGAGGCGGCCGACTACGCCGCGCTCGACGAGGAGCTCGACCTGCAGGGTGCCATCGTGTCGAGCGACGCCACGCTCGTGCTCGTCTACGAGGCGCCGACGCAGTACGCGGGCCTCGTCATCTACGCCGAGCTCGACGAGTCGCTCCTCATCGAGGTGCTGAGCGTGGCCGAGCCCGACCTCGACGATGAAGACGACGAGCCCGACGCCGACGACGACGACGACGCCGACACCGACGAAGAGGTCGAGCAGGGCGACTGACGCCGACCCGGCGCACCCGAGGCCGCCCAGTGTGGCCGTTCCCACCCGTCGTTGCCCGGTCTGCGGCAACACTCGGTGCGAACGGCAGCACTCGGCGATCGAGTGAGCCCCGCCGCACGGCTCACGCCGCGAGCGGCGCCTCCTCGGGGTCGGCGTCGAGCCGCGCGCGCACCTCGGGGTCGAGGTCGAGCTCGGCGGCGCCGAGCACCTCCTCGAGCTGGGCGACGCTCGACGGCCCCGCGACGGGGATGACCGGCACCTCGCGACCGAGCAGCCACGCGAGCGCGACCTGGTTCGGCGTCGCACCGACCTCGCGCGCGACCTCGTGCAGCAACTCGATGCGCGCGTACGTCGTCGGGTGGTTCACACCGCCCCAGAGCGGCTTGTCGCGACGCGTGTACGCGCCCTGGTGCAGCGGCGAGTAGGCGGTGACGGCGAGCGGCGCGCGGCCGTCGACCCCGGTGGATGCCGCATACGAGAGCAGCTCTGGCGTCACGAAGTTCTGCCGGCCGAGCTTCGGGACGGGGTAGATGTAGCTGTACTGCTGCTGCACGAGGCCGTACGGCGAGACACCCTGGCGGATCGCCTCCTCGCGCGCCTCGACGATGCGCCACAGCGCCACGTTCGAGATGCCCGAGACGCCCACGAGCCCCTCGTCCTGCAGTGCGCCGAAGGCGCCGACGGTCTCGGCGAGCGGCGTCTCGAGGTCGTCGACGTGGCCGTAGACGGCGTCGATGCGGTCGACGCCTAGGTGCTTGGCGCTCTCGCGAACCTCCCAGTCGACGATGTCGGCGCCGAGCCCCTGGAAGTTCGTCGGCGGCACGTTCGAGAGCGGCAGTGCCGGGTCCTTCTTCGCCGCGCCGACCTTCGTCGCGATGCGCACCCGGTCGCGCACGCCGCGGCTCTCGAGCCAGCGGCCGATCAGGTCTTCGCTGTCGCGGCCGTACCCGCCGTCCCAGAAGCTGTAGTTGTTCGCCGTGTCGATGAACGTGCCGCCGGCCTCGACGAAGCGGTCGAGGATCGCGAACGAGGTGGCCTCGTCGATCTTCGTGCCCATCTGCATGGTGCCGAGGCAGATCGTCGAGACGTCGAAGCTCGTGCGGCCGTTGCCGATCGTGCGGTATCGCATGGGGTTCTCCTCCATCGGTGGGGTTGACGGTTTCGAGCGTACGAACCGATCGGCTCGGGCATACACTCCAATCAGTACTCGTTCGACCAGACCAATCGAGAGACCGGATGCCTCGCCCCACTGCCGCCCGCACACCGGCCCTCGCGTGGGAGACCATGCTCGACCTCGGCCCGGGCCCCGCTCCCCTGCGCGACCGGCTCGAACGCGCGATCCGCGAGGCGGTCGCGAGCGGGCGGGCCCCCGCGGGCGCCGCGCTGCCGCCGAGCCGCGCCCTCGCCGAGACGCTCGGCGTCTCGCGCTGGGTGGTGACCGAGGCCTACGGGCAGCTCGTCGCCGAGGGGTTCCTCGAGGCGACGGTCGGCTCGGGCACGCGCGTCCCGGCGCGCGCCGCGACATCCCCACTGGTCGAACCCGCTGCGGCCATCCGTGCTCGGGTCGTGGCGAGCGACGAAGGAGCACGCGTCTCGAGACCTGATGACGAGGCCTCGACACCGGCCTTCGTCACGACTCGACCACCGGCCGCAGCCGGGGCGACGAGACGACCGTCGGGGTTGCGCGGCGAGTACCGGCGCCCGCGGTTCGACCTGGGGCCCGGCGTGCCCGACCTCAGGCACGTGCCGCGCACGCGGTGGGCGGCTGCCGTGCGGCGCGCGCTCGAGGTGCTGCCCGACGCCGAGCTCACGGTCGTCGACCGGCTCGGCCATCCCTCGGCACGCACCGCCGTCGCCGCGTACCTCGAACGGTCGCGCCACGCGGTCGCCGCGCCCGACGACGTCGTCATCACGCACAGCGCGACCGACGGCATGACGGCGGTCGTCGCGGGCCTCAAGGCCGCCGGGCACTCGGCGATCGTCGTCGAGGACCCGAGCTGGTCGAAGCTGCGCGAGGTCGCCGCGGCCGCCGGCCTCACCCCGGTGCCCGTGCCGGTCGACGGCGACGGCATCGACGTCGAGGCGCTCGAGCGGGCGGCCCGGCGCACGGGCGCCCGCGCCGCGCTCATCACGCCCGCGCACCAGTTCCCGATGGGTGCCGCCCTCTCGCCCTCACGGCGCGACGCGATCGTGCGCTGGGCGCGGAGCGTCGACGGCGTGCTCATCGAGGACGACTACGACGCCGAGTTCCGCTACGACCGCCGACCGATCGCCGCGCTCCAGGGGCTCGCCCCCGACCGGGTCGTGCTCGTCGGATCGCTCTCGAAGTCGATGGCGCAGGTGTTCGGGCTCGGCTGGGCGCTCATGCCGCCCGCGCTCCGCGATCGGGTGCGGCTGGCCGAGCGCCCCCGCCCGTCGACGCTCGAACAGGCGGCGCTCGCCCAGTTCATCGAAGGGGGCGACCTCGAGCGGCACCTGCGCGCCGCGCGCGGGCGGTTCCGGCGGCGGCGCGCCGCCCTGCTCACCGCCCTCGGGCGCGAGCTCCCCGAACTCGCGGTGTCGGGCATCGCCGCGGGCATGCACGCCGTGCTCGCGCTGCCGGCGGGCGTTCGTGCGAGCGACGTCTCGGCGGCGGCGGCACGCGCCGAGCTCGCGGTCGCCGACCTCACCCGCTACCGTGCGTCGAGCGCGCACTCGATGCCGGAGGCGCTCGTCGTCGGCTACGGCAACCTCTCCGACGCGGTCGTCGACGAGGCGGTCGCGCGCCTCGCGCGAGTCATCCGTTCGTTCGCCTGAGCCGCCGCACGCTCGCCGACGCGTCGCGTCGCGTCTCGTCTCGTCTCGTCGCGTCGCCGAGCGTGACCGTTGCCACCCGTCGTTGCCCGTTCAGCGGCAACATCCGGTGCGAACGGCCACACTCGGCGATCGAGTGGGCCCGGCCGCACGGCATCAGGGCTCGAGGTCGAGCTCGTGCCCCTCGTCCCACGGCTCGGCCCAGCCGAGCCGGTCGAGCATCTTGTCGAGCACGAGCGCGGTGAATCCCCAGACGAGGTGCTGCCGCCCGGCGACCGTCGGCAGGAAGGCGGGCCCGCGCCACTCCTGCCCGTCGCGGCGCAGCACCGTGGTGTAGCGGTTCGCCGGGTCGACGAGGTCGGCGACCGGGGTTCGGAAGACCGCCGACGACTCGGCGACGTCGACGACGCCGACCGGCGACGGCGACCGCCACCAGCCGAGCACCGGGGTCACCATGTGGCCCGAGTAGGGAACCGACAACGGCGTCAGCGTGCCGAGCACGTCGACGCCCGCGGTGTCGAGCCCCGTCTCTTCCCGAGCCTCGCGCAGCGCCGCGTCGACCACGTCGCGGTCGCCCGGATCGACGCGCCCGCCGGGGAACGCGACCTGGCCGGCGTGCGAGCGCAGGGTCTCGGCCCGGGCGAGCAGCAGGACGTCGAGGTCGCGCGAGACCGCGCGATCGTGCGCGGTATGCTCGCTCGGCAGTTCGTCGAGCACGCCGAACAGGATGAGCACGGCGGCGTCGCGGTACTCGATCTCGCCGAACTCGGCGCCGTCGCGCCAGTCGTCGAGGAACGTCGCGTCGCCGACGAGCGCGGCCAGCTCGTCGCGAGCGGCTCCAGTTGCGGTCACCCTCCCGAGGCTACCCCGCCCCGCCGACGCCGCGCCCGTCAGCCGAGACGAGCGAGGGATGCCTCGACGAGACCCCAGAAGCGGTCGACGTCGAGCTCGACCGCGACGAACGCGTTCGGCTCGCGACGGAGCATCCCGTCGAAGTCGACGCTCGTCGCGCCGAGCGTCTCCGTGCCCTGCAGCTCGACGTCGAGGCGGGTGCGCCGCAGGGCGACGCAATCGGGGTCGGCGAGCACCGCGACGGCGACCGGGTCGTGCAGCGGCCCGTCGGGCATGCCGAACACCTCGTCGTTCGTCCGGCAGAAGAAGTCGAGCAGTTCCCCCGCGAACGACGCGGTGCGGTTGCCCGCGCCGGCCAGCCGCTCGCGCACGGCGGGGGTGACGAGCGCGCGATGCGTCACGTTGAGCCCGACCATCGTGAACCGCACGCCGCTGCGCACCACGAGGTCGAGCGCCTCGGGATCGACGAGCGCGTTGAACTCCGCGTACGGGGTCGCGTTGCCGCGCTCGGTGGAGCCGCCCATCCAGACGACCTCGCGGATGCGGTCGGCGACCTCGGGCCGGTCGCGCAGCAGCACGGCGACGTTCGTGATCGGACCCGTCGCGACGATCGCGACGGGCTCGTCTGCGGCGAGCAGGGTGTCGGCCATGAGCTCGGTCGCGGTGCGCTCGTCGAGCGGCACGGTCGGCTCGGGCAGCACCGGGCCGCCGAGCCCGTTCTCGCCGTGGATCCACTCGGCGGTCTGCAGCACCCGGGCGATCGGCCCCGCAGCGCCGGCGGCGACCGGCACGCCGTCGATACCCGCGACCGTGAGCGCGACGCGCGCGTTCCGGCTCGTGTGCTCGAGGGGCACGTTGCCGCCGACGGTCGTCACGGCGCGCAGGTCGAGGGCCGGATGCCCCGCCGCGAGCCAGAGCGCGAAGACGTCGTCGTGCCCGGGGTCGCAGTCGACGATGACGGGCAGGCTCATGCGGCACCGCCCGGGTCGCCGAGGCCCGCGGCGGCGAGCACCTCGGCGCGCGGGGCGTACGAGTCGACCGTGCCGCGCCGCTGCACCGCGAGCGCGCCCGCCGCCACGGCGATGCGCACGGCCTCGGGCATCGGACGTCCCTCCGCGAGGAAGGCGCTCAGCGTGCCGGTGAAGCAGTCGCCGGCACCGGTCGTGTCGACGGCCTCGACGGCGGGCGCGGCCAGGGCCCAGCTGCCGGCGCGCGTCGCGGCGACGGCGCCGGCGGCACCGAGCGTGATGACGACCGACCGGGCGACCCGGCCGACCGCCGCGGCCGCGAGGTCGCGCCAGTCGTCGAGGGACGGCGGCTCCGGGACATCCGGCCGGATGCCCACGGCACGCGCCTCGTGCTCGTTCACGACGAGCGGATCGCACACGGCGAGCGTCGCTGCCGTGGTCGGCACGGGCGGCGCGAGGTTGAGCACGAAGCGCACGCCGAGCGCGTCGCAGATCGCCGCGAGGTGCTCGATCGTCGCGACCGGCAGCTCGCCCTGCGTGAGCACGAGGCCCGCGCCCGCGATGCGCTCGCGTGCGGAGTCGACGACGTCGGGGCCCAGCTCGTGGTTCGCGCCGGCGGCGACGATCACGGTGTTCTCGCCCGAGTCGGCAACGGTGATCTGGGCGATGCCGGTCGGCAACCCGGCGGTGCGCTCGACGCCGCGGGTCGGCAGGCCGAAGCCGTCGAGCACGGTCAGGGCGAGTCCGCCGTTCGCGTCGTCGCCGATGCGGGCGACGAGCTCGACGTCGGCGCCGGCGAGGTGCGCAGCGACGGCCTGGTTCGATCCCTTGCCGCCGAGCGCCGTCTGGAACGCGTGTGCGGCGATCGTCTCGCCGGGCTCGGGGAATCGTTCGACGTACGTCGTCGCGTCGACGTTGAGCGAGCCCACGACGAGCACGCGCGAACCTCCCTCGGCCATGTCGACCTCGCCCCGGCTCAGGCGGCCGGGCCGGGGCCGGCGATGCTGGCGGTCAGCTTCTCGCCGCTCGAGCGGCTCGCGAAGCAGTAGTAGTACCGTGCACCCGCGTCCCACTGCGCGGCGTCGGCCGGGTACGCGCCCTGAACCTGCAGGTCGGTCATGCCCGACACGGCCGCGACGTCGATGACGCCGTCGGCGGTGCACAACAGGTTCATCTGCGACGCGAGCTCGGTCTCACCGGGATACGCGGCGGCCGCGTCGCCCGGCAGCGTGCCGCGGTAGACGAGCTGCGCCGCGTGCGGCGTCGCGCAGTCGACCACGGTGAACTCCTGCTGCCAGGCGTCGGTGTACGGCTCGAGGCACTCGCCGCCGAAGAGCGTGTCCCACGCGTGCACCCCCGCGGGCTGCGCCGCGGTCGGCTCGGGCGTGGGCGTCTCGCTCGTCTCGGCGGTCGGCGTGCCGGATGCCGCAGCCCCGCCGCCCTTCGACATCTGCGTGCCGAGCCAGAAGAGGCCGGCGATCACGAGGAGGGCGACGAGGGCGCCGGCGATCCAGACCAGGGGGCGGATGCCTCGCTTTCCGTCTCCACCGGTGGGGTCGGAGGAGCCCGATCCGCCGCGGCCCCCACCGCCGCCCGAGGGGGAGCCCGCACCGCCCGTGCCGGAGCCGCCCGCACCGGGGCCGGAGGCGCCGCGGATCGGTCCGCCGCCGCCCGTCGCACCGCCCGCACCGGCGCTGCCGCCGGCGAACGCGAACAGGCCGGCGCCCGCAGTCGAGCCGGTGGACGGCGCAGACGCGGCGCCGACCGGAACAGTCGGCATGAGCGCCGTCGCCGCAGGCTGGGCGGCGGCCGGCGCGAACGCACCCACCATCGGCTGCGGCGCGGTCGCGGGCGAGAATCCGAAGAGCACCTGGATTCCGTCGGTCACGGGCTTGACGGCGCCGTGCGGCGCCTCCGCGGACGACGGGTCGACGGGCGTCGCGGCGAAGGGATCATCGTCGAAGGCGACGGCGCCGAAGTGCGACGCGGCGTCGGCGGCGGTCGAGGTCGGGTCGAACTCGTCGGGTTCGGGCTCGCCGCGACCGGCAGGGTCGCCCCAGCCGGCGGGTTCGTCCCACGCGGGCACGTCGGCCGGCTCGAGGTCGCCCGGCTCGAGGTCGCCCGGCTCGTCGAGGGCGGCGAAGGCCACGGGAGCCGCGAGGCCGGCGAGGCTCGCGGAGGAGGGGTCGAAGCCGACCGACGACTCCACGTCGCCCGCGCCACGGTCGTCCCAGCCGGGCGATGGGGCGTCGAACGGCGATGCCGCCGGAACGCCCGCCGCCGCGCCGGCGACCGCCGGCGTCGAGACCTGGGCTCCCGTCGCCGCGGCGTCGTTCGCGGCTGCGAGGATCGCCGAGACCGATCCCGTCGCCTCGGCACGCGGGTCCTCCGCCGACGGATCGGGCGTGAGGTTCCAGAAGTATCCGGTCTCGGCGAGCTCGCGTGCGATCGGCGAGTCGACCTCGTCCTCGTCATCCGCCTCATCGGTACGGCGCCGGCCGAAGAGACGCAGGCGGCCACGGGGCTCGTCGCCATCCGTGTCGTCGTCTGCGAGGTCGGCACCGTCGGCGTCGTCGCCGAACGACAGTCCGAGCTCGCCGAGCCTACCCGACGGACCGGGCGAAGCCGGCGCGGCCGGTGCGGGCGCGCCGAACGGCGTCGCGACCGCGGCCGAGCTCGCCGCAGCCTCGGCTGCCGCCGCCGCGGCCGCGGCGAAGGCCGCGGTGCCGACGATCGGGATGGCGCCGGCGGGCGGGTCGACCTCGGTCCGGGGCGTCGAGGCTCCGCCGAGCGCGGCGAGCAGGTCGTCGACGGGCTCGGCCGCAGGCGTCGGTGCCGGCCGCCGCGGCTCGGCGGCGAACGCCGGGAAGGGCTGTCGCGTGGGCGGCACCGGCGCGAAGGGGGCATCGAGGATCGAGGCGGCGACGGTCGGGGTGTCTGCGGTCGACGCGTCGTCGGCCGGTTCGGGCCGCACGCCCGGTGCGGCCGGTGCGATCGCCGGGAACATCGCGGTCCGCGTGTCGGCCGAGGCGTCGCGGACGTACGGCTGCTCGAGCTGCTCGGCGAACGCGTCGAAGCGGCTCCTCGCCGGAGGGGCCGCCTGCTCCGCCGCGGTCGCGTCGGGCATCGGTGCGGACGTCTCGGGTGCAGGCGCAGGCGCAGCCGCGAACAGCTCGGGTGCGGGAGCCGGCGCAGGCGTCTCGGCCACGGGGACGAACGACGCGGGTGCGGACGCGGATGCGGATGCGGATGCGGATGCGGCCGGTTGATTCCCGTCGGGATCGTTGAGCGCCGCCCAGAGTTCGGCGTCGTAGCTCGCGGCGGCCCGCGGCGCGGGTTGCTCGCCCCACCCTGCGGGCGCCTCGGGCGGTGCCGTCGGGTGCTGCACCGGGATGCCGCCGACCGGGGTGAACGAGCTGCGGGCGACCGGGGGCGCGGAGTAGCCGGCGAACGGGTCGTCCGCCTCGGCGGTCGGCACCGGCCCCGGCTCGGGGAGCTCGGTCGGCTGCGCTGGAGCGCCGGCCTCGGGGGCGGAAGTCTCGCCGGGCCGGGATGCCGCGACGGTCGCGGACTCCTGGGACAGGCGCTGGAACGCCTCACGGAGCTCCGCCTCGGAACGCGCCTCCTGCTCACCCCAGGTCAGGGCGAACGGTGCGGTCGGGGTGACCGGACCGGGCGGCACCGGCGGGCGCTGCGGTTCGACCGGTGCTGACGCCGGACCGGGCGCGACCGGCGCAGCGACACCCCACGCGGTCTCGGCCACCGGCGCGTCCCAGGCGGGCGCAGCGGGCGGGGCCGGCTGCGCTGGGGGGGTGTTCCACGCGGTGGGTGCGACGGAACCGGTGGTGGGCACCGTCGGGTCGACTGCAGCAGCCGGCACGGCAGGCACATCCCAGGCGGGCGCGGCCGGCACGGCAGGCACATCCCAGGCGGGCGCGGTCGGCGCGGCAGGCGCATCCCATGCGGGCGCGGTCGGCGCGGCAGGCGCGTCCCACGCGGGCGCGGCAGGCGCATCCCACGCGGGCGCAGCCGGCGCGGCTGAGGCGGCGGGGTCCACCGGGAGCGCAGGCGCGTCCCACGCCGGCGCGACCGGCGCGACAGGCGGGGTCGCCGGGGCGCTCCCGACCGGCGGTTCGACCTCGGTCAGATGGACGGTGGGCGTCGGCGGGGCGACCGAGAACGGCGGCGTCCACGTCGGCGGCGCCGAAGCGGCGGCAGGCGAGGGGGCGAGGCCCTGGGGTGCGGCCTCGGCGGGCGACCCGACGACGGGCAGCGCTCGGGTCGCGGTGTCGGACGCCGGCGGCTCGGCGAGCGAGAACCAGTCGAGCACCTCGTCGTGTCGCGAGGGCACGGTCGGCGTCGGCGGTGCGACCTGTGCGGCGGGGGTGGTGGGCGGCGTCGGAGCTGCCGACGCGTGCGGCACCCGACCGACGGGCGAAGGCGGCGGTGCGAACGCCGAACGCGCGCCCGACGTCACCTGCGGCGCGCCGTGCACCGGCGGTGCGGCCTGCGGCATGGGCGCCGTCGGCGTCGCGGGCGCATCGGCTGCCCCGCCCGCGAGCTGCGCGAGCAGCCAGTCGGCGCCGTCGTCGAAACCCTGCCGCTCGTTCATCAGGCCAGGCCCAGGTCTTCCAGGCCGATCGCGTACAGGTAGGGCACGCCCTCGGCCTCGATGACCTCGCGGGCGCCCGTGGCACGGTCGACGACGACGGCGACGGCGACGACCTCGGCGCCGACCTTGCGCAGCGCCTCGATGGCCTTGAGCGGCGAGCCGCCGGTGGTCGACGTGTCCTCGAGCACGATCACGCGCTTGCCGGCGAGCTCGGGGCCCTCGACCTGCTTGCCGCGGCCGTGGTCCTTCGGCTCCTTGCGCACGACGAACGCGTCGTACGCGAGTCCGCGCGCGGCACCCTGGTGCAGGATCGCCGACGCGATCGGGTCGGCGCCCATCGTCATGCCGCCCACGGCGGCCACGTCGGGGATGTCGGCGATCAGGTCGAGCATGACCTGCCCGATGAGCGGGGCGACGCGGTGGTCGAGGCTCACCTTGCGCAGGTCGACGTAGTACGTCGCCTTCTTGCCGCTCGTGAGCGTGAAGTCGCCGTGGAACACGGCATCGGCCGAGATGTGCTCGATGAGCTTGCGGCGGGTGTCGGAGTCGTGCGTGGTCACCCGCAATACTTTACGGCCCGCCTGCCTGAGAGGAAGGGGTGGAATCGGACGACCCCTCCGAACGCTCCCGGCCCGAGGCATCCGCTGACGGCCCCTCGCCATGGCGGCGCGAACGCCGCCCGCCCCACAGCGAGCGCGGCGTGCCCGGCACGAGTCGCGCCCAGAACGGCGGTTCCCGCTCCTCGGCGAGCGCAGCGGGCACGTCGATGTGGAACTCGGCGAGCTCCTCCGCCCCGTGATGCACGACCCGGTACAGGGCGGTGCCGATGAGCACGCCGAGCGCGATCGACATGATCGCGGTGAGCGCATCGGCGAAGTCCTCGAGGCCATGCGCGGTGCCGACCGCCTCGGTGAGGCCGACGAGTCCGGCCGCTCCGGGCACGAGCAGCCAGAACGCTGGCAGGAACGTCAGCTGCGACGGCGCGCCGTTGCGCAGTGACGCGATCCAGAGCACGACGGGCGTCATCGCCACCGCCCCGATGAAGCCGCTGACGGTCGAACCGATCAACGCGGTGCCGACCGCCTGCCCCGCGTAGGCGACCACGAGCACGAGCAGCACCCAGCCGAAGGTGCGGCGCGGCGCCGAGAAGTGCAGGTAGTTGCCCACCGCGAACAGCAGGACACCCAGGATCGCGGTCCACCACGGGAACGGGGCGGATGCCTCGAGCGGCGAGTAGCTCGTGCTCGCCACGCCGACCACGGTGCCGGCGGCCAGGATGCCGAACGCGAGCAGCGCGAGCTGCACCATGCCGAAGACGAGACGCGAGGCTCCCGAGAGCATCTGCCCGACCGCGAGCTCCGCGACCGCCGTCGTCAGCACGCCGCCCGGCAGGAACGTCGCGAGCGGCGCGATGAGCAGCCGGATCGGATCGCCGATCTCGACGTACGGCGCGATCAGGAACACGACCAGCGCGCACGCGAAAGCGGCGAAGACCGGGAACACGAGCTGCAGGGTCGGCGAGCGCACGAGTTTCGCCAGACCGACGAACGCCCCGAGGCCGAACGCGATGATCGCGCCCTGCCAGGTCGGCGCCAGCAGCAGCGCCAGGCCGGTCACGAGGACGGCATGCCCGAACGTGCGCACGAGCCAGCCGTGCGCCGGCTTCATCGCACCGATCTCGTTGAGGCGGTGGATGCCGTCGAGCGGATCGATCTCGGCCCGCTCCGCCTCGCCCACGAGCCGGTACAGCTCGGCGATCTGGTCGAGCCGGAACGAGGCGTTGACGGCCGAGCGGAGCGCGACGTGGCCCTCCTCGCCGTGACCCGTCTGCACGATGATCACCGTCGGCATGACGACGACGTCGGTGTCGTCGCGACCGTAAGCGCGAGCGACGCGCACGAGCGCCTCGTGGATGTGGTCGACCGAATCGGCGGCCGCGTTCATCCCCTCCGCGAGTCCGAGCAGGAAGGTGCGGAGGATGGTGCGGTCTGCGGCCTCGACCATCGGATGCCTCCCCGGCGCCTCAGACCACGACGAACGAGAGCAGCACGCCGATGATCATCGCCGATACGACGTAGACGAGGTTCGGCAGCTGGAACGAGTGGTCGAACACGAACTTGCCGAGCTTCGTTGTGCCCGTCTGGTCGAAGGCCGCCGTTGCGACCTGCGACCCGTTCGCGGGCAGCGTGTACATGCCCATCGCGGAGGGCCAGAGGCCGACGATGAGCGAGGCCGGCAGCCCGATCGCGAGGCCGATCGGCACGATCGCGTTCGTCGCGCTCGACTGGCTCGTCGTGAGCATCGCGACGAGGAACAGCGCGAGCGCGAACAGGAGCGCTCCGACGAACGCCGTCGACCCTGCGACGAGCGAGCCGAGCCCCTCGACGATGAGGTCGTTGTTGTACGCGACGAAGGTGTTCGCGAGCCACGCGATGCCGAAGAGCGCGAACGCGCCGACCATTCCCGCCGGGAAGGTCGACTGCTTCGGCACATCGGCCGACTTGACCTTGCAGAAGACGAAGATGAGCGCGGCGATGACGCCCATCGTGACCTCGATGATGACCGTCACCGAGACGCGCACCGGGTCGCCGTTGTCGTCGGTGCCGATGATCGGGCGGAGCCCCTCGAAGAGGCCCATGAGCACGATGAACCCGACGCCGGCGAGGAAGATCGACGCCGAGAGCACGGCGGTCTTCGGCAGCTTGCGCTCGGTGGTGTCCTCGGCCGGGGGCTTGATGAGGTGTTCGGCGAGGCGCCGCTGGTATTCGGGGTCGTCCTCGAGGTTCTTGCCGTGCCGCACCATGACGAGCGACGCGAGGAAGAGCCCGACGATCGACGCGGGCCACATGATCAGCAGCACCTGGCCCAGGTCGACGCCGCTCGGCGCGAGGAGCACGACGAGCGACGCGGTCGCCGCCGAGACGGGGCTGCAGAGGATGCCGACCTGCGAGGCCACGGCCGAGACCGACAGCGCCCGCTCGGGGCGGATCTTCTGGTCGTAGGAGACGTCGTAGATGACCGGCAGCAGCGGGTAGAAGATGTTGCCCGTGCCCGCCCCGACGGTGAAGAGGAACGACATCGCGGGCGCGAGGAAGACGACGCTCTTCGGCCTCGACTTGATCGCCTTCGCCGCGACCGACACCATCCAGTCGATGCCGCCCGCGGCCTGCATGACCGAGGCCGCGGTGATGACCGTGAGCACGATGAACACCGCGTCGACCGGCGCGTTGCCCGGTGGCGTCTGGAACCCGAAGACGAGCACCGCGACGCCGACGAGACCCCAGACGCCGAGTCCGATCCCGCTCGTGCGGGTGCCCATGAAGATCGCGAGGACGACGACGAGCAGCTGGGCGACGAGGATCCAGACGTTGTCGTTCACGCGCTCGGCCCCTTCGTGATCGGCCCGGTGGGCGCCAGCACCCGCACCGGGAGCGGAGTCTCGACGATCTCGCCGTCGACCGCCTCGACCCTGAGGGCGAGCGGCGGGTCGACGGGGCTGATCGCGGTCACGAACTCCTGGTTCTCGAAGTGCAGCGACTGCAGGTTGCCGACCGCGTAGCCGGTGGCGAGCTCACCGCTCTTGAGCGCCGCATGGAAGAGCGGCTGCCGCTGGTCCTCCGCGTCGTAGTGCGGGCAGAAGCTGCCGTGCAGGAACCCGAGCCCCTCGGGCAGCACCTGCAGGGTCGGACCGTAGCTGTCGGTCGTGCCGCCCTCGAACCAGCAGATGCCGCCGGCCGAGCCACCCGTGAAGACGACGTTCGAGGCCGGATCCTGCCACATCTCGCGCATGATGTCGTCGAGGCCCTGGCGCTTCCACACGTCGAGCATGTTCGCCGTGTTGCCGCCGCCCACGTGGATGACGTCGAAGCCCCTCACGAATCCCGCGAGGTCGTCGAGATCGCGGTGGAAGAGCGTCAGGTGGTGCGGGGCGCACCGGTCGGAGTCGTAGGTCTTGTAGAAGCTCAGCGTGTACGCCTGCTCGTCACCCGTCGCGGTGCCGACGAACAGCACCCGCGGGCGCTCCTTGCCGGTGAGCCCCAGGATGTAGTCGTGCGTCGGATCGTTGCGCCGCTCCATCATGGCCTTGCCGGCCCCGGTCGCCACCACATGCGCCATCGCGTCCCCCCTCGTGCGCCAGCCCTGCGGTCACGCTATCGGGCGGCGGCGAGCGGTGTCGAGAGGCGCGGCGGGAGCGTCCGTCGAAGCAGAAGGGCCGCCCCGCGGGGTGTCCCTCCCCCGCGCGGCGGCCCTGCTGTCGGGCCGCACTCGCTTCACAGGGGGTGTCCCTCCCCCGCGCGGCGGCCCTGCTGTCGGGCCGCACTCGCTTCACAGGGGGTGTCCCTCCCCCGCGCGGCGGCCCTGCTGTCGGGCC
>NZ_JBHXDI010000002.1:586997-688598 GCF_042725165.1 Agromyces sp. NPDC127015
CCGCACTCGCTTCACAGGGGGTGTCCCTCCCCCGCGCGGCGGCCCTGCATGCCCCGGAGAACTGACCTCCGGGGATTCGCGGCACTCAGACGGTGCGCGCGAACGTCTCTCGCGGCTGGCGGCGGTAGCCGTCGCGCGCGGTGACGACGATCGAGCCGGCGATGGCGGCGACCGAGACGACGCTGAGCAGAACGATGACGCTGATCACGATGGATCCCTTCGGGTGGAACGATGCGGTTGAGTCGAGCGACCGTGCACCGTTGCATCCGTTCGACGTCACAATTCTCTCGCCTCGAACTATTCAGCACAAGCTCACAGTGCTACATCAACGTTGTAGTATTGCTTCATGGATGTGCGACGCCTCGACCTGCTCCGCGAACTCGCCGAACGCGGCAGCGTCACGGCCGTGGCCGAGGCGACCGGCCGCACCCCCTCGGCGGTCTCGCAGCAGCTCAAGGTGCTCGAACGCGAAGCCGGCATGCCGCTCACCGCGCGCAGCGGCCGCGGCGTCGTGCTCACGAGCGCCGGGCACGCACTCGCGCGCAGCGCGGCCGATGTCGCGATCGCGATCGAGCACGCGACCGCCCTGTGGGACGAGTTCCGCAACGACCCCTCGGGCGAGGTCACGCTGATGACGTTCCCGACGATCGGTGCGACCCTGCTGCCCTCGGTGCTCATCGAGCTCTCCGAGGTGGCGGGGCTCGTCGTCCACGCCACCGACCTCGATCCCGAGCTCGCCGAGTTCGGCGACCTCACGGCCGACCACGACATCGTGCTCGCGCACACGATGCCGGGCATGCTGCCGTGGGGCGGCCGCGGCCTCACCGTCGTGCCGCTCCTCACCGAGCCGCTCGACATCGGCCTGCCCGCGGATCACCGGCTCGCCGCCCGCGCCCAGGTCACCCCGGCCGACCTCGTCGACGAGAACTGGCTCGGCGTGCCGCCGGGGTTCCCGTTCGAACGCATCCTGCACGCGATCGAGCAGCAGGCCGGCCGTCGTGCCGTCGTGAGCCAGCGGTTCAGCGACATGCGCATCATGGAGGCGTTCATCGAGGCCGGCCTCGGCATCGCCTTCGTTCCGAGGTACACCTCCGGTGCCGTGCCCGACTCGATCGTGCTGAAGCCGCTTCGCGGTGTCGCGAGCGCCCGGCAGATCGTCGCGCTCGTGCGACCCGACGTCGCCGAGCGGCTCGCGGTGCGCACCGTGCTCGACGTGCTCGTCTCCCAGTCGGCACGGCTCGAGCGACAGCACCTCGAGAACGACCGGTAGCCGCGGGCGCCCGTCGCGGTCGCGACGCGCCACGAGGCATCCGCTCGCCGTTCAGGGCTCGTCGTCGTGCTCGACGTCGTATTCGAGCACGAGGCTTCCCATGGGGGTGGTGTCGCAGCCGGTCAGCGCGAGCGCGCGCGGGCTCTCGAGGTCGCCGAAGAGCCGCTTGCCCGACCCGAGGATCAGCGGGTGCACGAACAGTCGCAGCCCGTCGATCAGCCCGGCCTCGAGCAGCGCGCGCACGAGCACGCCGCTGCCGAGGATCGCGATGGCACCGTCGCCGGCTCGCTTCAGCGCTTCGACGCCGTCGACGAGGTCGCCGCTCAGTGCCCTCGTGTTGTGCCAGCCGAACTCGGTCATGGTGCCCGTCGCGACGTGCTTCTCGGTGGCGTTCATGTGGGCGGCGATCGGGTTGCCGTCGGGGACCGACGGCCAGAAGGCCGCCATCTTCTCGTAGGTCTTCCGCCCGAAGAGGTAGGCGGTCGTGCCCTCGAGCCCGCCTGAGGCGCTGGAGGCATGGATCGCTTCGGCGTAGGGTGCTCCCCATCCGCCGTGCTCGAAGCCGCCCTCGCGGTCTTCGTCGGGCGACCCGAGTCCTTGCATGACTCCATCGACCGAGAGGAATTCGATCGCGATCAGTCTGCGCATCATGTTCTCCTTCCATGACCCATGCTGCGCGGCAGCAGCCGCCGACGGCTTGAAGAAAATCGACCGACGATGAAGAACGACGTGGTGATCGAGACGACCGCACCGGGCCCGGTCCTGGTGCGACATCGCGTGCGCCCCGAGTTCGCCGGACTCGTGGCCGGCATCGTGGGCCATCACGAACGCGTCGACCGTCCCGTCGTACGCCGCCAGGTGGCGGGAACCCTGATTCCGCTGGTGCTGTCGTTCGGACGGCCCCTCGACGTGGTCGACCTCTCGGCCGGCGAGGGCACGGGTCGCCACATGTCGTTCGTCGCCGGCATCATGCCCGGCCACGCGACGACGAAGTTCGAGGCGGAGCAGCACTGCCTGCAGGTCTACCTGACCCCGCTCGGCGTCACCCGACTGCTCGGCCTGCCGGGCCGCGAGCTCGCGGCCCGCGTGGTGGAACTCGCCGACGCGGTCCCGGTCTTCGACGACCGGCTGGTCGAGCAGCTGTGGGCCGCTCGGACCTGGCCGCGCCGATTCGCGCTCATCGACCGCGTGTTGCTCGACCTGCTCAGACGCGGCCGGCCGGTCGAGCCCTTCGTCGGCTGGATGTGGCGGCAGATCGGCCGTTCCGGCGGGCGGGTCAGGATCGGCGACCTGGTCGAGCAGACGGGGTGGAGCCAGCGCCACGTGACCTCGCGCTTCACCGAGCAGGTCGGCATCGGGCCGAAGGCCGCCGCGAGTCTCGTGCGATTCGAGCGCGCTGCGGTCGCCCTCCGGTCGCTGCCCGCCGCCGACGTGGCGGCCCGTCTCGGATTCTCCGACCAGAGCCACTTGGTGCGCGAAGTCCGGAGGTACGCGGGGTGGACCCCGACCGCGCTCGTCGGCAGCGACCCGACGACCGCGCAGGCCGCCATCGGGTGACGGTGACACGGGCGAGATCGCCCGCCTCAACGCACCGGCTCCGGACTTCGGCGTCTGACACCGGTCGGCTGCCCCCGGGTTGGCGATCCGCCACTGCCCGTGCGGCCCGGTCGGGGTGCTCGCGTCAGGAGGTCGCCAACGCCCGCGCGCGCAGCCGACGAGACGAGTAGGCTCCGGCGTCATGGCCGATGACGCGATCCTCCTCGACGTGACCGACGGGCTCGCCCGCGTCACCCTCAACCGCCCCGCCAGGCTCAACGCCGTCGACCCCGGCGCGATCGCGCGCTGGCAGGAGATCGCGCACGAGATCGCGGAGCGCGACGACGTCGGCGCGGTGCTGCTGGATGCCTCGGGCCGGGCGTTCTGCGCGGGCGGCGACGTCGTCGCGATGTCGGAGCTCGCCGCCGCGGGCGGCGACGCCGCGAGCGTGATCACGGGCCTCGCCGACCGCATCCACGACGGCCACCTGACGCTGCGCGAGAGCGCGAAGCCGATCGTCGCGGCCGTGCAGGGGCCGGTCGCCGGCGGCGGGCTCGGCTTCATGCTCGTCGCCGACCTCATCGTCGCGAGCGAGCAGGCGACGTTCGCGAGCCGGTACAGCGACGTCGGGCTGACGCCCGACTGCGGGGTGAGCACGCTGCTGCCCGAGGCGATCGGCACGCGTCGCGCGCTCGAGCTCACCCTCACCCCGCGCACGATCACCGCCGCCGAGGCGCTCGACTGGGGTCTCGTCACCGAGGTCGTCGCGCCCGATGAGGTCGCGCCGCGTGCGCTCGACGTCGCGCGGTCCTGGCTCGACGGGGCGACCGCCGCGTTCGGGCAGGCGAAACGGCTCGTGCGATCGGGGCTCGTCCGCCCGTTCGCCGACGCGCTCGACGACGAGGCGAGCACGATCGGCGCCGCGTTCGCGACGCCCGAGGCGCAGGCACGCATCGCGGCGTTCACCGCACGAAGGGGCTGACATGAAGGATCCGGCCGAGAAGTTCATGCGCATCGCCGAGGAGGTCGCCGACCGCGCACAGGCGGCGGGTCTCACCGTGGTCGCCGCCGAATCGCTCACGAGCGGCGCGCTCTCGAACGCGCTGGGCGCGGGGCACGAGGCATCCGACTGGTTCCGCGGCGGGATCATCGCCTACGCCGAGGGCGTCAAGCGCGAGGTGCTCGGCGTCACCGCCGAATCGGTCGCATCGGCGCAGTGCGCACGTGAACTCGCGACGGGTGCCGCCCTGCTCCTCGACGCCGACGCCGCGATCGCGGTGACGGGAGTGGGCGGCCCCGACCCGGCCGACGGCGAACCGGCGGGGAGCGTCTTCGCGGCGGTCGCCGTGCGCGGCGAGATCCACGACGTGCACTTCCAGTTCGAAGGCGACCCGTCCGAGGTCGTGCACCAGACGGTGGGCGCCGCGCTGCGCCTGCTGCGCGACGCCCTGCCTCCGATCGCCTGAGGCGCGCCCGCGGCTACTCGTGCTGCGGGAAGCCCAGGTTGATCCCGCCGTGGCTCGGGTCGAGCCAGCGGGAGGTGATCGCCTTCTCCTGCGTGAAGAAGTCGAAGCCGCGGGCGCCGTAGGCCTTCGCGTCGCCGAAGAACGAGTCCTTCCAGCCGCCGAACGAGTGGTACGCCACCGGCACGGGGATCGGCACGTTGATGCCGACCATGCCGACCGTCACCTCGCGCTGGAACCGGCGGGCGGCCCCGCCGTCGTTCGTGAAGATCGCGGTGCCGTTGCCGTAGGGCGACGCGTTGATGATCCCGAGCCCCTCCTCGTAGCCCGAGACCCGCACGACCGAGAGCACGGGGCCGAAGATCTCGTCGCGGTACACCGCCGACGATGTCGGCACCCGGTCGACGAGGGTCGGGCCCATCCAGAAGCCGTTCGGGTCGCCGTCGACCTGCGGGTCGCGCCCGTCGACGACGACGCTCGCGCCGTCGGTCGCCGCCACGTCGAGGTAGCCGGCGACCTTGTCGCGGTGCTCGCGGGTGATCAGCGGGCCCATGTCGCAGCCGCGCCGACCGTCGCCGGTCGTGAGCCGCGACATCCGCTCGGCGACCTTCGCCACGAACTCGTCGGCGACCTGCTCGACCGCGAGCACCGCGGAGATCGCCATGCACCGCTCGCCCGCGGAGCCGAAGCCGGCGTTCACCGCGGCGTCGGCCGCGAGGTCGAGGTCGGCGTCGGGCAGCACGAGCATGTGGTTCTTCGCGCCGCCGAGGGCCTGCACCCGCTTGCCGTTCGCGGTGGCCGTCGCGTAGATGTACCGTGCGATCGGCGTCGAGCCGACGAACGAGATCGAGCGCACGGTCGGGTGCTCGAGCAAGGCGTCGACGGCGACCTTGTCGCCGTGCACGACGTTGAGCACGCCGTCGGGCAGCCCCGCCTCCTGCATGAGCCGGGCGAGCCAGACCGCAGCCGACGGGTCCTTCTCGGAGGGCTTCAGCACGACCGTGTTGCCGGTCGCGATCGCGAGCGGGAAGAACCACAGCGGCACCATCGCCGGGAAGTTGAACGGCGAGATGATGCCGACCACGCCGACGGGCTGGCGCAGCGTGTACACGTCGACGCCGGTCGACACGTTCTCGGAGTACTCGCCCTTCGTCGCGAACGGCATCGCGCAGGCGAGCTCGACGACCTCGAGGCCGCGCGAGATCTCGCCCTGCGCGTCGCCGAGCACCTTGCCGTGCTCGCTCGTGAGGATCTCGGCGAGCTCGCCCGACCGCTCGTTCAGCAGTTCGCGGAACCGGAACATCACCTGCTGGCGCTTCGCCATCGAGGTGTCGCGCCAGGCGGGGAAGGCGCCGGCCGCGGCTTCCACCGCGGCATCGACGTCGGATGCCTCGGCGAACGCCACCCGCTTCTGCTCGACGCCGAGCGCGGGGTTGTAGACGGGTCCGGTGCGGGCGGCGTCGCCGCCCGCAGGCGCCCCGCCGATCCAGTGCTGGATGGTGTCGGTCATGATCGTTCTCCTCTCGCCGGTCGAGTGGTGACGAAGGAGCGCATCGAGACCAGCATGCCGGTGTGGCCTCGATACGGCGCTGCGCGCCTCCTCGACCGACCTCCTTCTCCGCTAGTCGGCGACCAGTGCGGTCGCCAGCACGTCGTCGTAGATCGCGGCCGCCTCGGCGACCTCGTCGGCCGTGACGACGCAGGGCGGCACGACGTGGATGCGGTTGTCCTGGATGAATGGCAGCAGCCCGCGCCCGATGAGCGCGGACTTGATGCGGCCCATGGCCGCGGCCGGCAGCGGCTCGCGGGTCTTGCGGTCGGCGACCAGCTCGACGGCCCAGAACACGCCCTCGCCGCGCACCTCGCCGATGACGTCGTGCCGGTCGGCGAGGTCTGCGAGGGCCGGGGCGATCGCCTCGGCGCCGATCTCGCGGGCGTGCTCCACGATGCGCTCCGACGACATGGCGTCGAGGGTTGCGACGATCGACGCCATCGCGAGCGGATGGCCCGAGTAGGTGAGCCCGCCCGGGAACACCCGGTCGTCGAAGGTCGCCGCGATCGGGTCGGAGATCACGACGCCGCCGGCGGGCACGTAGCCCGAGTTCACGCCCTTCGCGAAGGTGATGAGGTCGGGGCGCACGTCGTAGCCGTCGAACGCGAACCAGCGGCCGGTGCGACCGAACCCCGCCATCACCTCGTCGAGGATGAGCAGGATGCCGTGCGCGTCGCACAGCGCACGCACCCCGGCGAGGTAGCCGGGCGGCGGCACGAGGACGCCTGCGGTGCCGGGGATCGTCTCGAGGAGCACCGCCGCGATCGTCTGCGGCCCCTCCGACTCGATCACCCGGGAGAGGTGACGCAGGGCGCGCTCCGACTCCTCTTCGGGCGTCGACGCCCAGAACTCCGAGCGGTACAGGTAGGGACCGAAGAAGTGCACGTGGCCGCGGGCGAACTCGTTCGGCATGCGCCGCCAGTCGCCCGTCGCGACGATCGCCGCACCGGTGTTGCCGTGGTAGGAGCGGTACGTCGAGAGCACCTTGTCGCGGCCGGTGTGCAGGCGTGCCATACGCACCGCGTTCTCGTTCGCGTCGGCGCCGCCGTTCGTGAAGAACACCTTCGAGAAGCCGTCGGGCGCTCGGTCGACGATACGCTTGGCCGCCTCGCCGCGGGCGAGGTTGACGGTCGACGGTGCGATCGTCGTGAGCAGCTCGGCCTGCTCGCGGATGGCGGCGACGACGGCCGGGTGCTCGTGCCCGATGTTGACGTTCACGAGCTGGCTCGAGAAGTCGAGGTACTCGCGTCCGGCGTGGTCCCACACCCGCGAGCCGCGACCGCTCGCGACGACGAGTCCCGGCGGCGCCGCCTGCGCCGACCAGGAGTGGAACACGTGCGCCTGGTCGAGCTCTCGCGCGAGTTCGTCGAGCCCGTCGGTGAGGCTGTCGGTCATGGGGTGCCCTTCGTCGAACGGATCAGCGCTTCGCGGTGACGTGGTCGGCGAGCGCCGGGATGACGGTCTCGCCGTAGACGCGAAGCGTCTCCTCCTTGTTGTCGTGCTGCAGGTAGCCGGCGAACTGGTCGACGCCGAGCGCCTTCAGCTGCTCGAGCTTCTCGATGTGCTCGTCGGCGTTGCCGAGCAGGCAGAAGCGGTCGATGATCTCGTCGGGCACGAAGTCGGTGTGCGTGTTGCCGGCGCGGCCGTGCTCGTTGTAGTCGTAGCCCTTGCGACCGGCGATGTACGACGACAGCGCCTCGGGGACGGCCCCGCCCGCGGCCTCCGACTTCGAGCCGTACTTCTCCACGATGTCGGCGATGTGGTTGCCGACCATCCCGCCGAACCAGCGGCACTGGTCGCGCATGTGCGCGCGGTCGTCGCCGATGTAGAAGGGGGCGGCCACGCAGATCTTCACCGACATGGGGTCGCGGCCCGCGGCCTCGGCGGCCTCGCGCACGTGCCGGATCATCCACGCCGCGATGTCGACGTCGGCCAGCTGCAGGATGAAGCCGTCGCCGACCTCGCCGGCGGCCTTGAGCGCGAGCGGACCGTACGCGGCGACCCACACCTCGAGCTTCGACCCCTCGCTCCACGGGAACTGCAGGGTCGAGCCGTGGTACTCGACCGGCCGCGAGTTCGCGAGTTCGCGGATGACGTGGATCGACTCCCGCAGCTCGGCGATCGTGGTCGGCTTGCCGTTCGTCACGCGCACCGCCGAGTCGCCGCGACCGATCCCGCAGATCGTGCGGTTGCCGTACATCTCGTTGAGCGTGGCGAACACGCTCGCGGTGACCGTCCAGTCGCGGGTGGCGGGGTTCGTCACGAACGGGCCGACCGTGATCTTGCGCGTCTCGGCGAGGATCTGGGAGTGGATCACGTACGGCTCCTGCCAGAGCAGGTGCGAGTCGAACGTCCACACATGGCTGAAGCCGTGGTCCTCCGCGAGCTTGGCGAGCTGGATCGCCCGCGCCGACGGCGGGTTGGTCTGCAGCACTGCGCCGAAGTCCATTTCGTCTCCTTCCATGCCGTGGTCTCGATACGCGCTTCGCGCTCCTCGACCGACGACGTCAGCTCAAGTACTGGCTCAGGCCGCGCTTCAGGAACCGGCCGTCGCCCTTGGCGCCGAGGTACTCGCCGCCGTCGACGACGACCTTGCCCCGCGAGAGCACCGTGTCGACGTGCCCGTCGATCTCGAAGCCCTCCCACGCGGAGTGGTCCATGTTCATGTGGTGCGTGCGTCCCTCGCCGTAGCCGATCGAGGTGCGCCCGTTCGGGTCGTAGACCACGACGTCGGCATCGGCGCCGGGCTGGATGACGCCCTTGCGGCCGTACAGCCCGAACATGCGCGCCGGCGTCGTCGACGTGAGCTCGACCCAGCGTTCGAGGGTGATCTCGCCGGTCACGACGCCCTGGTACATGAGGTCCATGCGGTGCTCGACGCCGCCGATGCCGTTCGGGATCTTGCGGAAGTCGCCGAGCCCGAGCTCTTTCTGGTCTTTCATGCAGAAGGGACAGTGGTCGGTCGAGACCATCTGCAGGTCGTTCGTGCGCAGCGCCTGCCACATCGCCTGCTGGTGCCCCTCTTCTCGCGAGCGCAGCGGGGTCGAGCACACCCACTTGGCGCCTTCGAAGGCACCCCATTGGTCGCTGGATGCGGCGAGCTGGTCTTCGAGCGAGAGGTAGAGGTACTGGGGACAGGTCTCGCCGAACACGTTCTGCCCCTTGTCGCGCGCCCACGCGAGCTGCTCGACCGCCTGCTTCGCCGACACGTGCACCACGTAGAGCGGGGCGCCCGTGAGCTTCGCGAGCATGATCGCGCGGTGGGTCGCCTCCTCCTCCATCTCCCAGGCTCGGGCGATGCCGTGGAAGTACGGGTCGGTCTTGCCCGCTGCGACGAGCTGCTCGGCGAGCACGTCGATCGCCGGCCCGTTCTCGGCGTGCATCATCGTGAGCATGCCGGTGTCGCGCGAGACCTGCATCGCCTTCAGCACCTGGGCGTCGTCGGAGTAGAAGACGCCCGGATAGGCCATGAAGAGCTTGAAGCTCGAGATGCCCTCGTCGGGCAGCGCGCGCATCGCGGCGAGGGCGTCGTCGTCGACGCCGCCGACGATCTGGTGGAAGCCGTAGTCGATCGCGCAGTTGCCCGCGGCCTTCTCGTGCCAGGCGGCGAGGCCGTCTTGCACGCGCTCGCCGTAGCGCTGCACGGCGAAGTCGATGATCGACGTCGTGCCGCCGTGCGCGGCGGCACGCGTTCCCGTCTCGAACGTGTCGCTCGCCTCGGTGCCGCCGAACGGCAGCTGCATGTGCGTGTGCGCGTCGATGCCGCCGGGGATCACGTACTTGCCGGTGGCGTCGATGACGCGATCGGCGCTCGCCGCGACATCCGTGCCGAGCAGTTCGGAACCCGGTTCGAGGAGGGCGACGATGCGCTCGCCGTCGATGAGCACGTCGGCCGCGGCGCGACCGGTCGCGCTGACGACCGTGCCGCCGGTGATGAGGGTCGTGGTCATTGATGCTCCAATCTCCGCCGGTCGAGTAGGCCGGTGGCCGTATCGAGAACCTGCGTGATCTCGATCCGCTTCGCTACTCGATCGACGACTTCACGGCTTCGCGATCTTCGTGTAGGAGTCGGGCCGGCGGTCGCGGTAGAACTGCCAGTCGTCGCGCATCTGCCGCACCATGTCGAGGTCGAGGTCGCGCACGAGCAGCTCCTCGTGCTCGCTCGAGCCGCGCTCGCCGACGAAGTTTCCGCGCGGGTCGATGACCTGGCTCGTGCCGTAGAAGTCGACGGCGAGCTCGCCGTACTCGTTGTCCTCGCGGCCGACGCGGTTCGGCTGCAGCACGAAGTAGCCGTTGGCGACCGCGGCGCACGGGCCCTCGACCTCCCACAGGCGGTTCGAGAGGCCGGGCTTCGTCGCGTTCGGGTTGAACACCATGTGCGCATCGTTCAGGCCGAGCTCGCGCCACCCTTCGGGGAAGTGCCGGTCGTAGCAGATGTACATGCCGACCCGGCCGACCGCGGTGTCGAAGACGGGGTAGCCGAGGTTGCCGGGGCGGAAGTAGAACTTCTCCCAGAACCGGTCGAGGTGCGGCAGGTGGTGCTTGCGGTACTTGCCGAGGATCTCGCCGTCGGCGTCGACCAGCACCGAGGTGTTGTAGTAGACCCCGGTCTCGGCCTCTTCGTAGATCGGCAGCACCATGACGGTGCCGAGTTCCTTCGCGACCGCGGCGAAGCGCTGCACGATCGGCCCGTCGGCCGCCTCGGCGAAGCGGTAGTACTTCTGATCCTGCGTGATGCCGAAGTACGGGCCGTAGAACAGCTCTTGGAAGCAGACGACCTGCGCGCCCTGCGCTGCGGCGTCTCGGGCGAACTGCTCGTGCTTGTCGAGCATCGATGCCTTGTCGCCGGTCCAGGTCGTCTGGGTGATGGCCGCTCGGACGGTGGTCATGCTGCCTCCTGCCGCACTTCGAGGTGCTCTCGTGGCTCATGGTGCCTGTCGACCCATACTCTCGCCGGGGCGCGGATGGGGCAATGGGCTGCTCGGATGAGCACGCGAGGGAGGGTCGGGTCAGGCCACCTCTCGCTGCGGCTGCGACTGCTGCAGCGGCTCGAGGTGCTCGGGCACGAGCTGGATGCCGCCGGTGCTGTTCGCCGAACGCATGAGCTGCTCGAGCCACTCGCGGTTGAGCTCGGGCGCCTCCGGCTCGTCGAAGACGAAGCGCAGCGGGATCGCGGGGTGCAGCCAGAGAGTGCTCCGACCCTCGGGGTGGTCCTCGGGATGCGCCCACGACAGCGTGAAGCTCTCGTTGCGGCGCAGCTTCGCGATGATCGCGACCTTGAGGTGCGCGAGCGCGCGGTCCTCGATGCGGGTGCTCAAGCCGCTGCCGTAGTAGATGGTGCCCATGCGATCGAGCGTAGGAGCGCGGTCGCCCCCGGGGCGCTGCGGAAGCAGCCGGTATGCGAACGACTCGCTGCAGATGACGAACGACGTCAGGAACGCGCGCGGCGGAGCTGCTCGCTCGGCGTGCAGCCGTACTGCTCGCGGTAGTAGCGCGCGAAGCGCGACGAGTGCCCGAACCCCCAGCGCCGGGCGACGACCGCGACCGCCTCGACGCCGAGGACGAGCTCGTCGTGGGCGCCGGCGAGGCGCACGCGTCGCAGGTACTGCATCGGCGACTCGCCCGTCGACCGCAGGAACGCGTACTGCAGCCCGCGCGTCGAGATGTGCACGGCTTCGGCGACCTCGTCGACCGTGATCGGCTCGCGCGCATGCTGGTCGATGTAGGTCATCGCACGGCGCACGGTGGCGTCGGCCGGGCCGCGCTGCGGCGACCGCTCGATCGTGTCGAGGTAGGTCGTCGGGATCGCGGCGAGCGTGATCCGCAGCGCGTGGGCGGCGAGCTCGGCCGCGATGAGCGGCTCGTCGTGCCCGCCGTCGTCGACGAGCGAACGACGGACGTGGTCGAACGCGCTGAGCCAGGCGCGTCCGGCGGCCGCCGATCTCGGCTGCGGGTCGAGCACCCGCAGCCGCAGCGCGTCGTCGCCGCTCATGCGCCGCGCCAGGCGCTCGGCGCCGGCGAGGTCGAAGATGAACGCCCGCACCTGCGCCTCGCCCCGCCAGCTCGCCTCCACCGGCCTGCGGCTGCAGGCCCACGGCATCGCCGCGTCGAACGCGGTGCGTGCGGTGCCCACGCCGCCGCCGGGGGTCGTCAACTGGCAGACGAAGAGCTGGTCGGCGGCGTCGACCACGGAGTCCACGTCGGCGTCGAGCCGGTACTCGACGACCGAGAAGCCGTCGAGCGAGGCCGAATCCCACTCGAACCGGAATCGTGCGGGCTCGACCCGCTTGATGCGCGCGCTCGGGGCGAACTGCTGCCAGATCGGCTCGACCACGCCGACGTCTCCGGATCGGAGCCTCATCACCTCGCCCATCGGACCATCCTGCCTCGTTTTCGAGAGGCCGCGGCCGATGGGACGATGTCAGGGTGAAGATCACCGTGCTGGCCGGCGGCGTCGGCGGTTCCCGTTTCGTGCTCGGGCTGCGAGAGGCCGTGCGGCGTCGTGCCGACGCGCAGGCGGGTGCGGCGGTCGGCGAGTGGCCCGGCGGCGCCTCCCCCGACGAGATCACCGTCGTCGTGAACACCGGCGACGACGTGTGGCTCGCGGGCGTGCGGCTCATGCCCGACTTCGACTCGCTGCTCTACGCCCTCGCCGGCGTCAACGACACCGAACGCGGCTGGGGTCGCGCCGGCGAGACCGAACGCGTCGCCGCGGAGCTGCGCGAGTGGGGCGTCGGCTGGCCGTGGTTCACCCTCGGCGACCTCGACCTCGGCACGCACCTCGCCCGCACCGCGTGGCTGCGCGAGGGCCTCACCCCGTCGCAGGTCGGCGACCGCCTGCAGCGGCGCTGGCCGCTCGGGGCGCGACTCGTCCCCGCGACCGACACCGAGGTCGACACCTGGGTCACGGTGGATGCCGCCGCACTGGGCGATTCGGTCGCCGGGGCGCCGGCCGACGCACCGCCGCCTGACGGCGCGCCGACGAGGGCGGCGATGCACTTCCAGGAGTGGTGGACCAGGCACCGCGCCGCCGTCCCCGCGCTCGCCTTCACGCAGCGGAACCTCGCCTCGGCTCGGCCGGCCCCCGGCGTCGTCGAGGCGATCGAGGGCGCCGACGTGGTGCTCGTCGCCCCGTCGAACCCCGTCGTGTCGATCGGCACGATCGTCGCGGTGCCCGGCATCCGCGAGGCACTCGCCGCGACATCCGCACCGGTCGTCGGCGTCTCGCCGATCATCGGCGGCCGCGTCGTGCGCGGCATGGCCGATGCGTGCCTGCCGGTCATCGGCGTCGAGACGAGCGCGGAGGCGGTCGGCCGGCACTACGGCGCGCGATCCGGTGGCGGCATCATCGACGGCTGGCTCGTCGACGAGACGGATGCCTCGGCGCTGGGCCCGCTCGCCGAGGCCGGGCTGGTCGCGGCCGCGGTGCCGCTGTGGATGCGCGACGTCGACACCTCGGCGGCGCTCGCCGAGGCCGCGCTCGAGCTCGCGGGCGCCCTGCCGACCGTCGAGTAGCGCGTGGGCGAGCGGTCGGGCGACCCGGTCGACCCGGTCGACCGACCGGATGTGCTCGACGGCAGGCAGTCGTGCGATGGCAGGGTGTCGGTCGGCCGCGGGAGGATTGGGCGATGATCGCAGTCGTGGCGCTCGCGCTCGGTGCGGCGCTCGCCTACGGCGTCGCCGACTTCCTCGGCGGCGTCGCGGCGCGGCGCGCGACCGTGTTCGCGTCGACGACGGTCAACTACGCGGTCGCCGCGCTCGTGCTCGTCGTCGTGGTGTCGGCGACCGGTGGGGTCTGGTCGCTGCCGGCGGTGACGAGCGGGCTCATCGCCGGGGTGCTCGCGCTCATCGGCTTCCTCGCGTTCTTCGCGGCACTGGCCGCCGGGCCGATCTCGCTCGTGACGCCCGTCATCGCCCTGCTGAGCTCGGCGGTGCCGGTCGCGGCAGCACTCATCATCGGCGATCCGCTCGGTCCGCTGGTCTGGGTGGCCGTCGTCGCCGCCGTCGTCGGCTCGGTGCTGATCGGCATGGAGCATCGACTGAGCGTCAGCGGCCTCAGCACCCGCACGGTCGTGTTCACGCTCGCGGCCGGCCTCGGCTTCGGCTTCGCGACGGTCGCCCTCGACCGGGTGCCCGACGACTCGGGGCTCGTCCCGGTGCTGCTCGACTCGGTCACGGGCGCGGTCGTGCTGCTCGCCGTCGCACTGCTCGCGCCGGTGAGCGCACCGATCCGCCGCCTGCTCGCGCTGCTCGACCCGCCCGCCGCGTCGCTCGAGTCCGCAGCTCCTGCTCGAGAATCCGACCGCTCCCCCGCCCGCACCGAGGATGGCGACGAATCTCCTGCAGAGGCCGGGACGCACGGTCTGGCCTCGACCGCGATGCTGTCCGCGGCAGCGGCCGGCCTGCTCACGGGCATCGCGAACGTGCTGCTCATGCTCGGGCTGCACGCGGGCAACGTCGCCGTCGTCGCCGTGCTCACGAACCTCTACCCGCTCGCGACGATGGCGCTCGCCTGGATCGTGCTGCGCGAGCACCTCTCACGCGTGCAGCTCGTCGGCGCGCTGCTCGCACTCGCGGCCTCGGTGCTGCTCGGCGTCGCCTGAGCCCTGTCAAGCCCGTTGCCCGACGGACCGCCTGCTGCGAGCGTGGTCGCGTACCCCGACGAGCGACCCTGGAGGGCGACATGACCTCGATGAACGATCCCGAGACCACCGCCGACACCGAGGCCCGGCGCGCGGGCGACCAGCGGGCGGAGCGCCTGGCCCGCGACGTCGAGGACCGCGAGCGCGCCTCCGACGAGCGAGGAACGACCGACGACGCCGAGCCGATGACCGACTCGACCGACGGCGGGCTCGACGGCGGCGACCCCGGCGTGGAGGAGTGAACCGACCGGCCTACGGAATGTAGTCGACGACCCCCTGCGGCGCCACGCCGGCACGATACCGCTCGACGAGCTCGCGCCATCCCTGCTCGGGAGTGAACTCGTGAGCATGCACCGCCTCGGTGAAGTGCCACAGCAGGTAGGGGTGGGCGCCGAGCGCGTAGAGCGCCGCGTAGTCGCGGGCGGCGAAGGCCGCGCGCTCCGCCTCGGTCAGCACGCGGTCGTCGGTCGCGCCCTCCGCGCCGGCGCCGGCGCCGAGCCATCCCTCGACGTAGGCCGCCGGATCGGCGGCGTAGGCCGCCACGCGCGCGTCGCTCAGTTCGACGTACCGCATGAACTTGTCGACCATGTACTTCGTCATCAGCGGCTCCCCCACAGGAAGAACGGGCTCGACGCGAAGCGCGACTCGGCGACGTCGACGAAGTCGGCGGGGCGGCCCATCGCCGCGAGCGCGGTGATCGCGTTGAGGTACTGGTAGGTCATGCATCCGGCCTCGGTGATGCGCTCGAAGTCGCTGCACACCCGGATCGCCCCGTCGAGGTCGCCGTCGCGCATCCACGCGGCGGCCGCCTCGTCGAAGGCGGGGTCGGGCGAGCCCGCGAACGTGCGCGGACCGCCGACGTCGTTCGCCATGTGCCCCGAGGTGAGGATCGCGACGCGCGCGTCCGACTCCCACGACGAGATCGCCCGGCTCAGGTGCTCGCCGAGCGCGATGAAGCGTCGCACGCTCGGCACCGGCGGCATCGAGGCGTTCGTGTGGATCGGCACGACCGGCAGGTCGAGCTCGGGCCTGACGTACTGCAGCGGGATGACGAAGCTGTGGTCGAGCCGCCACTCGAGGCTCACCGCGAAGTCGATCGCCTCGGGCAGCACGGTGCGTCCCGAGATCTCGTCGGCGAGCTCCCGGTGGCCTGAGACCTCCACGGCGTCCATGCCGAACGTGCGCACCTCGTTCTCCCACGTGCCGTGGTACGAGTCGGCCTTGCCGACGACGAACGCCGGCGACGTGTCGTAGAAGAACTGCCGCAGGTGGTCGGTGCCGATGACGACGACGACGTCGACGTCGTGCTCGGCGAACGCGCGCCGGAAGCGCGCGAAGTTCGCCGCGACCCCCGCGAGGTCGTCGGGCATCGGGTCGCGCATCGCGCGCCAGAGCAGCGGGTTGTGCGGCGTCGCCGCCGCGAGCACGAGTTCGGCCATGTCTCGCCTCTCAGATTCCGAACAGCTTGCGGGCGTTGTCGAGCAGGATCTTCCGCCGCGACTCGGGCTTGAACGGCAGGTCGTCGAACTCGGTCAACCACCGGTCGACGGTCATCACCGGCCAGTCCGAGCCGAACAGCACCCGGTCGGTGATGAGCGAGTCGGCGTAGCGCACGACCTCGGGCGGCAGGTACTTCGGCGCCCAGCCCGAGAGGTCGAGGTAGACGTTCGACTTGTGCCACACCATCGCGAGGTTCTCGAGGTGCCACGGCCAGGCCGGGTGGGCGCTGATGACCTTGAGCTCGGGGAACTCCGCCGCGACGTCGTCGAGGTACGGGATCGGGCGCGCGTTCTCGAGCCGGTACCCGCCCCCGCCGGGTGTGCCGGCGCCCGCCCCGGGGAAGCCCGAGTGGAACATCACCACGAGCCCGAGCTCGGCGCACGCCTCCCAGATCGGGAAGAAGCGGCGGTCGTTCGGCAGGAACTTCTGCCGCGAGGCGTTGAGCTCGCCCACGCCCTTGATGCCGTACTCGCCATGCATGCGACGGATCTCGGCGATCGCGGCCTCGCCCTTCCATGGGTCGATGCCCGCGAACGCGATGAACGCGTCGGGGTGGTCGACCTGCGCCCTGCCGAGCAGGTCGTTCGGCGCGCCCGGGATGCCCGAGGTCGTCTCCGAGTCGGAGTTCACGATGACCGCCATCATCCTGCGGTCGCGGTACTGGTCGGCCTGCTCGGCGAACGAGACGACCGGGCGCTCGCGCCCGAAGTGCTTCGCCATCTGCTGGTGGCGCTTGCCCATGGCGGCGAGGAACTCCTCGGTCTGCGGGTGGGTGTGCACGTCGATCGCGACGAGCTCGTCGGTGCGGGTCATGCGCGGGTCCCTTCTGCGACGGCGACGTCGTCGATGATCATGGACGCCTCGCCGAGCAGTCGCCCGTCATGCTCGCCGAGCCTCGGGGCGGCGCGCAGCGCCGGGCGACCGCTGCGGTGGAACCGGGTGCTCGGCACCGGCACCCGCAGCGGCCCCTCGTGCCCGGCGATCTCCTCGACGAGGCCCATCGACGCGATCTGCGGGTCGTCGAAGAGATCGGCGACGGTGTTGAGCGGCCCATGGGGGATGTCGTGCTCGACCAGGCGATCGAGCCAGTACTGCCGAGGCATCCGCGCCGTGATCTTCTTGAGCTCGACGTCGAGATCGTCGTAGTTGCGCACGCGAGCCTCGCGCGTCGCGAAACGCGGGTCCTCGGCGAGCTCGGGGTGCTCGAGCACGTCGACGAGGCCGGTCCAGAACTTCTCGGGCACCGACATGTGGATCACGAACGCCCGGCCGTCGGAGCCGCGGCACGCGTAGGCCTGCGCCCGCCGCGGGCGAGAGTCGGGCCCCGCGACCTGGCCGGTCTCGAGGTAGGTCGACGCCGCCTCGGTGAGGAAGTCGATGAGCGAGCCGACCATCGACACCTCGATGTGCTCGCCCTCACCGCTCGCGTTGCGGGCGTGCAGCGCCGCGAGCACCGCCTGGGCGGCCTGCATGCCCGAGAGCAGGTCGGAGAACGCCGGCCCCATCGGCCGCAGGATGTGCTCGGGCACCACCTGGCTGTACATGCCCCCGACCGCCGAGATCACGGTGTCGTAGGCGGGGCGCTTCGCGTACGGGCCCTCGGCCCCGAAGCCCGTGATCGAGCAGCTGACGAGGCGCGGGTTGCGCGCGCGCAGGACGTCGGGCCCGAAGCCGAGCCGCTCGGCGACCCCGGGGCGGAAGTTCTCGATGAGCACGTCGGCGTCACCCGCGAGCCGCAGCAGCTCGGCGAGTCCGCGCTCGCCCTTGAGGTCGAGCACGACCGCGCGCTTGCCGCGGTTGTAGGCGGCGAACTGCGGGCTCATGGCGCCGTGGCCCTCCCAGCGGCGCATCGGGTCGCCGTCGGGCGACTCGACCTTGATCACGTCGGCGCCGAGGTCGGCGAGCAGCTTCGCCGCGTACGGGCCCGAGATGTACTGGCCGAGCTCGACCACGCGGATGCCGGCGAGCGGGCCCGCCGCTCGAGGAGGCGACGAGGGAGCCGACTCGAAACCCTCACGTTCAGCTGACATCGATGATCACCTTTCCTGGCGGCGAGTCGGAGAAGTCGCGGTAGGCCCCGCGCACGTCGCCGAGGTCGTAGCGTGCGCCGATCGCGGGAGTCACCGCACCCGCGGCCACGAGGTCGAGCGCACGGCGCACCTGGGCGTAGTCGGCGCTCGCGACGCCGATGAGTCGCTTGCGCCTGAGGTAGAAGTCGCGGGAGTCGAGCTCGATGCCCGGGTCGACCGAGGCGGCGCAGAACACCGCTCGCCCCGCCCACGAGAGCGCCGCGACGCCCGCACCGAGCGTCGGCCCGTGGCCGCTGACGTCGATGACGACGTCGAAGCCGCCGGGCTGTTCTGCGGCGAGCGCGGCGCGCAGTCGGGCGGTCCCGTCGGCGCGGATCGTGCGCACGCCGGGCGGTGCCTCGTCGAGCGAGCCTCGCGAGGCTGCGACGACGTCGGCGCCGAGGTGCGCGGCGAGCGCGGTCGCAGCCCTGCCGAGCGTGCCGCCCGCGCCCGTGACGAGCACGCGCTCGCCCTCGGCGACCCCCGCCGTCTCGATGGCGTTGAGCACGATCGGCACGCTGTGCACGGCCGCCGTCGCGACAGCGGACGGCAGCGCGCCGCGCGGGAACGCGTTGCGCGCCGGCACGGCGACGAGGTCGGCGGCTCCGCCGTCGCGATGCACGCCGACGACGACCTGCGCGGGGCAGTCGGCCTCGCGCCCCCGCGCGCAGGCCGGGCACCCGCCGCAGGCGATGTTGGGTTTCACGACGACGGCCTCGCCGAGGCGGGCCGGGTCGACGCCGTCGCCGACTGCGACGATCTCGCCGGCTGGGTCGATGCCGAGCACGCGGGGCAGCTTCGCCGCGACACCGGGGCCGACGCCCGCGATGACGTTGAGGTCGAGCTGGTTGACGCCCACGGTCTCGACGCGCACGAGCACCTCGCCGGCCGCGAGTCCCGGCGCCCCGCGCTCGGCGACGGCGAGACCGTCGAGGCCGTGGGCCGAGAGCACCGCTGCGCGCACCGTCGCCTCCTCGTCGAGCGCTCGAGGGCCGTTCAGCCCATTTCTGGATACGGTATCCAAACTGGCCACCGCCGTCCAGCGATCGACAGGATCGGCATCGATCCATGCTCGCCGAAGCAGGCTCCGAAGTCACGGATGACTCGGAGTTCGTCGGCGGGGGTCGAGGGCGCGCGCCGGCGCGCCGCCCTGACCCCGCCGTTACCTCACTTCTTCCGCGAGGTCACGTCGCTGATGTCGCTTCCGGCACGGCTGGCGGCCTTCGACTTCTTGTCGGCCCGCTTCTCCTTGAGCGTGCGGGTGGCTGCGGTCTTCGATGACGAATTCTTGGGGGACTTGCCGGACATGGTGACGACCTTTGATCGGGAGCTCGAACGGCCCCGTGCGCGCAACCCTACGCGGTCGACCTGTGCGCCCCTCGCTCGGACCGGACGAACGGTGGTCTCGCGATGACCATGGACAGTTCCCTCATTTTTGGATACCGTATCCACAACTTCGCGAGCGGCCTCCGTTTCTCGCCGGGCCGGCTGCGAGGCATCCCACTGAGAAATGGAGAGTCATGCGCACATCCATCCCCCGATCCGGCCGCGCCGCGATCGCCGCCCTGGCAGCACTGGCGCTGCTCGCGGGCTGCGCCGCCGCCGGCCCCGGCGCGTCATCCGACCCGGTCGAACTCGCCGACGGCGAGCCCGGTGCCGCCGAGGACACCGAGATCACGGTGGCCATCCCCTTCCCCGACATCACGATGTACTCGATGTACGTGCTCGCGAACGACCTCGGCTACTACGAGGAGGAGGGCCTCGACGTCGAGGTCATCACCGCCGACAACGTCACCGCGGCCGTCGCGTCGGGCAGCGCCGACATCGGCGTCGAGTCGACCGGCACCGTCATCGAGGCGATCCGCGGCGGGGTCGGCGTCGACCTCGTCGGAGGCCACTACTGCCGGCAGAACTTCGACTTCGCCGCCCAGCAGGGCGTGACGAAGGTCGACGACCTCGACGGTACGTCGATCGTGCTCGCGGGCACCCCCGGCGACCCCGCCGAGTTCCAGCGCAAGCGCGTGCTGAAGGAGGAGGGCTGGGACCTCGACACGGTGCAGACCGAGGTGGTCTACCCCGGCCCCGGCTCCGAGTCGTGGACCGAGTTCTTCGTGAACGACAAGATCTCGATGCAGCCGTTCTACGCCGACGACCGTCCCGCGCTCGAGGAGCACGGCGCGAACATCATCGTCGAGTCGCTGCGCAACTGGGCAAACGACGTGCAGGTCGCGGGCACTGGCTGGGCCGCCGAGAACCCGAACTCGCTCGTGCGGTTCCTGCGGGCGACGATCAAGGCGACCGACTACATGACCGCGCCGGCGCCCGGCGAGTTCCCCGAGAACGTCGACTCCGTGCTCGACATCTACGAGGCCAACGACTTCGACGTCGCCGACCTGCGCGACTCGGAGAGCCCCTGGGTGCTCGACGGCCACCTCGCGTGCCCGAACCTCTCCTTCGACACCGAGGCGTGGGACACGACGATCGAGACGCAGGACCTGCAGCCCCTCGAGTTCGACGAGTCGCAGCTCGTGTACCTGCTGAAGGCGCAGGAGCTGCTCGGCCTCACCAACGAGGGGCCGGCCGACCTGGTGTACCCGGGAGACGCGTCGAAATGAGCTGATGCTCGCGGCGCCTCGCGCCACCTCGCAACTCGCACCTTCCACCGAGAGCCCCCGCCGCAGCGCATGACGGCGGGGGCTCTCGCGCGCGGGTGGGCCGTCGACGTCGACCGGGGGCGCGGACCGCGATGCGACACTGGTCGGATGACCGCAGTCCTGCCTCGCCCCGTCTCACTCGAAGGACCGGTCGTCTCCCTCGCGCCGATGACGCACGCCGACATCCCCGAGCTGTTCCATGCCATCGGGCGCAAGGAGGTCTTCACGAACGGATATGGCGGCGGGATCGCCGCGCTGCCGCAGGATCTGCCGTCGTTCGAGCGATTCATCGAGTCGTACTACCTCGAGGATCAGCCGTCGGTCGCGTGGACCGTACGAGGGGCCGGAGACCCAGCCGGTCGGGTCGTCGGCGCAACGTGGCTGGGAGAGTTCGACCTCCGCAATGAGTCGACGCACGTCGGCGCCACCGCGTTCGACCCCGAGGTCTGGGGCACCGCGGTCAACGCTGCGACGAAGCTGCTCGTGCTGGGGTTCGCGTTCGACCAAGGCTTCGGCCGAGTGAGGATTCAGGCCGACAGCGCGAACGCCCGCTCCAGGGGCGCGATCGAACGGTTGGGCGCTCGATTCGAGGGCGTACTCCGTCGGGATCAGAGGCGGGCCGACGGCACGTGGAGGGATACCGCTGTGTACTCGGTACTCGCCGACGAGTGGCCGGCTGTGAAGGCCGGCTTGGTGCAGCGGATCGCGAGCACGTGGTCGCAGGGCTGAGATCGGCGCCGGTCGCCCACACTATCGACCGGTGCCGATGAGCCCGCCGGCGTGCGCCTGAGCGATGAGCTCGCTCCGCGATGACGCGTCCATCTTGCCGAGGATGCTGCTCACATGACTCTTCACGGTGGTCTCGGCGATGAAGGCGCGCCGTGCGATCTCCGCATTGGTCATGCCGGCCGCGACGAGGACGAAGATCTCCCGCTCGCGAGGCGAGAGCAGATCGAGGCCTTCCGGCGGGGCGATCGACGGCGCTGCTGGAGCCGTCTTCACGAGCGGCGATGCCGACGTCGAATCTTCCCGGCGCGCACGTGCGCTGCGCGATCCGAGCGCCCACATCCCGAGCGCCGCGGCGACGCAGACGACCGTCCAGGTGGCGATATCGGGCCAGAGCGGCGGTGCATCCCACGGCTGTCCGTTGATCGTTCCCCACACCCCCGACATCGAGAGGCTCGGGAGTGTGAGGAGCGCCGCCACCGCGAGCGCTCCGGCGATCACCGACGCCAGGAGCCAGCGTCGATGACGGACCGGCGATGACTCGGCGAGCAGGTAGGGCACGGGAAGCAGGATCAGATACGCGACCCATCCCGTCTGACTGAACCGTGCCGGCCAGAACAGCAACTGGCAGACGAGGATGACGCCGAGCATGGCAACGGCGACCCAGGGCCGCGATCGGGCCGACGCGAACACCAGCCCCAGACCGATCACGGTGATCGTCGCGTACGGCGATCCGGTGAACGTGTCGGAGCGGAGCGGCACGGACGTGCTGAGACTGTGCCACTCGACCTGCAACCACCATGCGACGAGGACTCCCCCGACCGCGATCTCCAGAAGGAACCTGCCCCGACCCATTGCACGCATGCCGCAAAGCTACGCTGCTCGCTGGACGTTCAGGCGCCGGTTGACTGCCCTTCCTCCCGAAGGAGGAGGACGATTGCCCACAGGAGCAATGTCAGTTCCGCCTCAGCGTGAGGCGGAACTGGCAGAGGTCGATCGGGAGCCTGGCGGGTGGCCGGGTCGGCACCATGGTGCTCGGCCAGGCGACCCTGTCCGGCGCCCAGAAGCCGGCAACATCGTCGCGCACATGCGGCGGGGCTTCGCGCGGATGGTGTTGCGCCTTCCCCTGGGGCAGCTCGTACGGTGGGAGCCATGTTCACGACCGGCCAGATCGCACGGCTCACTTCGGTATCGCAGAAGGCGATCCGCTTGTACGCGGACCGCGGCCTGCTGGTCTCACGGCGCGACGATGCCGACCGACGGATCTTCGCCGAGGATCAGGTCGAGCGAGCGCGGCGGGTGGTGCTGCTTCGCAGCCTCGACGTGTCGCTCGCCGAGGTCGCGACCGTCCTCGATGCCGACGATTCCGCCGCCGCCTTCGACGCGATGCGCGACCGGCATCGGCGACACGCGGTCGGTTCGGACGAGGCGCTCGACTACGTGCGGACTCTGCTGCGGGGAGAGGTCGCGCTCCCGGCCGGCCTCGAGGTGCGACGGCGCACGATCCCCGAACGGGCCGTGCTCGGCGTGCGGGGCGAGGCCTCGCTGGCCGACACGGGTGCGGTGCTCCGCGATCTGACGGGCCGCGTGTTCGCTGCGCTCACCGCGGCCGACGCACCGCTCGGCGGCCCGGTGTACGTCGAGTTCCGGTCTCGCGCCACCGAGACGTACCCCGCGGACCTCCGAGTGTGCGCGCCGTTCGAGGGAGCCATCCGACCGCCGGAGGGGATGGAGATCACGCTCGAGCCCGCGCACGACGAGGTGTTCGTGAGCCTCGACCAGGTGCACGCGGACGATCAGGCGCTCCTGGTCGGCGTGCACGACTTCCTGACCGCTCATTGCGGGCCGCTTCGCGAGGGCCCGAACCGCGAGGTCTACCTGCCGTCCTTCGCCACCGGCGCGACGGGCGAGGTGATGAGCATCGCCGTCCCCGTCTCGCTCGCCGAACCGCCGGCCGGCGGCGCGGGCGAGCGAACCGCCGGCCGCGCGGCCTAGGCGGTGCGGCGTGCGAGGAGCCTCCGACGGAGCCTGTGGAGGGTGGGCATGACCGCGTAGATCACGATCGGAACGGCGATCGTGACGACGACGATCGTTCGCGGCACGACCGGCAGCACCGCGAGCACTGGGCCCAGCGCGAGATTGATGACGAGCAAGGTGGGGGTCACCGCGAGCCAGATCATGAGCGCGAGCTCGTGCTGGCTGGGCGGCTTCGGGGTGGACGCAGGAGTCTTGATGCTCAAGGGTGCCTCTCGGAGCGAGTGGAACGTGGGGACGAGAGTCCACAGTGTCGAGTTCCCCTCCGCCGGCGCAACGAAGCTTGCCGAAACCGCAAACTCGGCGTTCGCGGCAGGTGCTGGGCCCACCGCAGGAAGTCCTGCTGCGCCGGCGGCGTGTCATGCGGCGGCACGCCGCGCACACCCCCGAAGCTCTGCACTCCGCATCTGCACCGCCCGCCACCGCGGCCGACGCGCGAGAGCCGGCCCCCGTCGTCGCGCATGAGGCGGGGGCCGGCGGCCTGCGGGTGGAGCGGTCTCGATGCGCTCCCCTTCGCTGCTCGATCGGCGGAAGACGCCTACTCGACCGGCGGCGACAGCGTCACGACGCCCCCGCGATCTTGCGATCGTCGTACCAGGGCGCGAGCCTGCGGCGCAGCGTCGAGATGAGCAGCAGCGTCAGGTTCGCGATGATCACCATCACGATGACGAGCGCGATCGCCTCGGCCATCTCGAACTGGTACGCCGCGAACTCGAGCATATGGCCGAGTCCGCCGGTACCGCCGAGAAACTCGCCCAGCACCTCGCCAGTGAAGGCGAGCGCCGCGCCGCGCTGGATGCCCGACAGGCTGTACGGCAGGGTCGCCGGGAAGATGACCTTCCAGCCGAGCGCGAGGCCGTTGACCCCGTACACGCGGCCGGCGTTCACGAGCGAGCCGCCGACCGTGACGGCGCCCTCCATCGTGTTGAGGATGATCGGGAACACCGCCAGCAGGAACACGAGCGCGATCTTCGACGCGCTGCCGAGCCCGAGCGCGAGGATGAACAGCGGCGCGAGCGCCACCTTCGGTGTCGAGTACAGCAGCCACAGGAACGGCGCGACCGTGAACCGCAGCGCCGCCGACCAGCCGACCGCGAGACCGACCACCACGCCGACCACGATCGCCAGCACGAGCCCGATCACGACGTTCGTCAGACTGTAGGCGAACGCCTGCCAGAACGCGGGGTCGACCATCAGCTGCGCGAAGGATGCCGCGACCGCGGTGGGCGGCGGCAGGAAGGCCTCGGGCACGAGGTGCAGCCAGCTGACCGCGGCCTCCCAGACGAGCAGGATCGCCGCGACCACGCCGATGAGGAGCCACGTCCACTTCGCCTCGTCTCGGCGCACGACCCGGCGGGGCCGCACGATGCGCATGGTTCCGGTCGCACTCGTGACGCTCATCGCCGGCCCTTCCTCGTCCACGGGGCGACCCATCGCTCGACGAGGGTCACGAGCTGCGCCATCCCGACGCTCCACAGCATGACGATGGCGATCGCCGCGTACGCCTGGCCGGTCTGGTAGGTGTTGACCGACTTGATGATGAGGGCTCCCATGCCGATCGCCGAGCCCGACAGCTCGGCGACGACCATGCCGATCGTCGCGAGCACGACCGCCTGCCGGAGGCCGGCGAAGAGGAACGGCACGGTCGACGGCAGGTACACCGACCGGTAGACCTGCATCCGGGTCGCGCCGTAGACGCGCCCCGCCCTGATGATCGAGGCATTCGTCGTGCGCATGCCCGCCGCCACGTTCAGCAGGATCGGGAACAAGGCGCTGATCGCCACGAGGAAGACGACCGGCCCGATACCGAACCCGAACCACGCCTTCGCGAGCGGCTGGTAGGCGATCGACGGAGTCGCGTAGATCGTCCACGCGATCGGGCCGACGACCCGGTCGACCGGCAGCGAGGTGCCCATGAGCAGGCCGAGCGGAATCGCGATCACGGCGGCGATGACGAAGCCGATGAGCCACGCCTGCAACGAGATGAGCAGGTTCGGCCACAGCACGCCCGACGCGACGAGCTGCACGAAGCCCTGCCAGATCGCGGTCGGCGGCGGCAGGAAGACCGGGTTGATCCACCCGAGCACGCCGACGACGACCTGCCAGACGAGCAGCATGACGACCACCTCGGCCGCGAGCACGCCCGCCTTGCCGGCCGGGCTCAGCCCCGCCAGCCAGGCCGCGACGCCGCCACCGCGGCCGAGGTTCGGCCCGCTCGCGAGGAAGGCGCTCATTTCGAGACCGCCGCCGCCGTCGCCTCGCCCTGCAGGGCGTCCCAGAGATGGTCGCGCAGTTCGAGGAAGCGCGGGTCGTGCTGCACGCTGCGCTCCGAGCGCGGCCGCTCGAGCCCGGTCTCGATGACCTCCTTGATCGCACCCGGATGGCTCTTGAACACCACGATGCGATCGCCGAGCAGGATCGCCTCCTCGATCGAGTGCGTGATGAAGAGCACGGTCTTGCCGGTCTTCTGGATGAGCTTGTCGATCTCGTCGCGCATCACCTCGCGGGTGAGGGCGTCGACGGCGCCGAGCGGCTCGTCCATGAGCAGGATGCGGGGCTCGGCGACGAACGCGCGGGCAAGCCCGACGCGCTGCTGCATGCCGCCCGACAGCTCGCGCGGGTACGACGACTCGAAGCCGGCGAGGCCGACCAGCTCGATCGCCTCCTGCACCCGGTCGCGCCAGCCGTCGCCGCGCAGCTCCTTCTGCATCTCGAGCCCGAACTTCACATTGTCGAAGACGGTGCGCCAGGGCAGCAGCGCGTAGTCCTGGAACACGACGGCGCGATCGGGCCCGGGCCCGGTGACGGGCGAGCCGTCGACGAGCACGGTGCCCGTCGACGGCTTCACGAGCCCGGCGACGACGTTCATGAACGTCGTCTTGCCGCAGCCCGACGGCCCGAGCACCGTCACGAACTCGCCCTCGTGCACGTCGAGGTCGACGCCCTCGATCGCGATGAGGCGCTTTCCGGTGCGGGCCACGTCGTACGCGACCGAGAGGTCCCGCACTGAGATCAACGGTGCAGACGGGGATGCCTCCGGCACGCGTGGTTCGGTCGTCGTCGTCATTCGCTCCTCCTCGTTGAGGTTTCGTGTCGATGGCTTCATCGCCGGTCGAGGAGCGAAGCGTATCGAGACCCGTGTGATGGTCTCGATACGCTCGCTTCGCTCGCTACTCGACCGGCAGAGGCAGGGTCACGCCGCAGCCTGCCCCTGGCGGAACTTCGGCAGCACCTCCGTGCCGAGCAGCTCGATCTGCTCGAAGAAGCGGTCGAACTTGAACCGGAAGTCGAACACGAGGTGCTCGACGCCGAGCGCCTCGAACTTCCGGATCTCCTCGACGGCCTGGTCGGGGTCGCCCACGATGAGCTGGCCCTCGAGGTCCTCGACGGTCTGGAAGCTGCCCGACTCCGGCTTCACCGTGAACCGCGCCTTGTTCGCCCACGCGAGCAGGCCCGGGATGTTCACGTGCTTGAGCGCCTCCTCGCGGGTGTCCTCGATCGACGTCGGCGGGATCACGGCGACGGTCGGCATCGGCCGCCCCGAGGCATCCGTCATGCTCTTCATGACCTCGATGCGCTTCTCCATCGTGCGCAGCGAGATGCGTCCCGGCATCCAGCCGTCGGCGTACTCGGCCGCAAGTCGGGCCGACGCGGGCGTCGCGCCGCAGTACCAGAACGGCACCGGCCCGCCGACGGGCTTCGGCTCGATCGTCACGTTCTCGAACGAGAAGATGCCGTCGTCGTAGGTGACGTCGTTCTCGGTGAACACCCGCTTCAGGATCTCGGCGTTCGAGCGCACCATCTCGACGCGGTTGAGGTCGCCCCAGCCGACGGCCTCGAACTCGTGGTCGAAGGTGCCGGCGCCGAACCCGAGGATGAGCCGCGGCCCGACGAGCTGGGTGATCGTGCCGGCCATGAGCGCCGTCACGAGCGGGTGGCGGAACGGGATGAGCGAGCCCGTGCCGAGCTCGAGCTTCTCGGTCACGGCGCCGATCGCGGTGAGCGTCGTGAGCGCGTCGTAGAAGGTGCGGTTCGGCTTCTCCATCTCGCCGTGCGGCTCGAACACGAGGTGGTCGCGCACCCAGACCGAGTCGAAGCCCTTCTCCTCGGCGAGCTTCGAGCCCTCGAGCAGCTTCTCGCGGCTCGCCTCCTCGCCGAAGTGCGGCAGCAGCAGTCCGAATTTCATGTCAGTTCCCTTCTGCGGCCGAGCCGGCCGCCACGGCGGCGTGCGCCGCTGGTCCTTCGGCCCGTGCGGCCGCGAGCTTCCCGTCGCCGGGCTTGCCGACGACGACGCCGTCGGCGTAGACCTCCCGGCCGCGCACGAGGGTGCGCTCGATCCGGGCGGAGATGGTGCGGCCGTCGTACGGGGTCCAGCCGATCTTCGACAGCACGTCGTCGTTCGTGATGGTCCACTCGTGGGCCGGGTCGGCGATCACGATGTCGGCGTCGGCGCCGACCTCGAGCGAGCCCTTGACGCCGGCGAGGCCGAACTTCTCGGCGGGGATGCGGGCGACCATGTCGACCGCGCGCTCGAGGGTGAGCTCGCCCCGGTTGACGGCGTCGAGCATGAGCTCGTAGTAGTACTGGATGCCGGGCGTGCCGGTGTGCGCGCTCCACATCTCGGTCCAGCCGATCTCCTTCTCCTCGCGCGTGTGCGGCGCGTGGTCGGAGCTCGCGATGTCGATCGTGCCGTCGCGCATGCCCTCCCACACGGCGGCGCGGTTGTCGTCGGGCACCCAGTACGACAGCGCGTACGGCCCGAGGGTCTCGACGTCGTGCCAGGTGGAGAGGAACGGCGCCCAGTGGTTCACCTCGCACGTCACGTCGACGCCGGCGGCCTTCGCGCGGCGCACCGCCTCGATCGAGCGGCGCGTCTGGATGTGCGCGATGTGCACGGGGCAGCCGGATGCCTCGGCGAGGCGCAGCACGACGTCGATCGCCGTGTCCCAGATGACGCCCTCGCGGGCCGCGTACGCCGAGGCGTAGCCCTGCGGCGTGTTCTCGCCGCGGGCGAGCACCTCGCCCTCGATGTAGTCCATGAGCGCCTGGTCGTGCGGGTGCACGATGAAGCGCTTGCCGGTCGTGGCGATGCGGTCCATGATCTGCAGCAGGTGGCCGTGGTCGTGGATGCCGGTGCCGGCCGGGTGCGGGTAGGTGCGGCCCGTGTCGACGACCATGTAGATCTTGTAGGCGCAGATGCCCATCTCGGCCATCGGCACGATGTCGTCGAACTTCGTCGGCGCCGGGTTGTGGTTCCAGTCGACGATCGAGCTCGCCGTGTAGCGGTCGAACACGTCGCGCAGGGTCGTCACGTCGACGGTCGGCGGGTTGAGGTTCGGCATGCCGAACATCGTCGTGACACCGCCGGCCGCGGCCTGCTGCGAGGTCGTGAGGATGTCGTCCTTGTGCTCGTAGCCGGGCTCGCGGGTGTGCACGTGCACGTCGACCATGCCGGGCAGCACGAGCCGGCCGGTCGCGTCGATCGTGCGGTCGGCCGGGGCCGCGACGCCGGCGCCGACGATGCCGGCCACGCGGCCGTCGTCGATGAGCAGGTCGGCGGCGACGGGCCCCGACGGGGTGACGACGATGCCGCCGGAGATTCTCAGGTCGATGCTCATCGCACGGCCTCCGAACGCGTTGCCTCCACGGGCGCCTCCAGTCGTTCTGCGGTCTCGCCCTGGCCGGGCGAGCGGGTGGTGCGGACCTCGACGTCGCTCGGCCGCACGTAGCGGTCGAGCCAGTCGACGATCAGCGGGGTGGTCTCGGTCCAGTAGCGGTCGTACGCCGCGTAGTGGGTGGTGTGCCGCTGCATGATGAGCTGCTTCGGCCCCTTCGCCGCGGCGTAGAGGCGCTCGGCGTGATCGGTCGGGGTGGTCGCGTCGCCCTCGACGCCGATCACGAGGAGCGGGGTCTCGAGGCGGGATGCCGCGTCGATGGGCCGGTAGGCGAGGATCTCGTCGGCGCACGAGAGCGGGATCGCGCTCGGGATCCTGTCGTCGACGTCGGCCTTGATGGTCGTGGCGCGGCGCTCGGGGGTCGGCACCATGATCTCCTCGCGGGGGTGCACGAGGCGTCCGGCGCCGGTCGCGACGCGCAGCCGACGGTCCTCCTCGAGGCCGGCGAGGAAGGCCAGCCATTCGTGCTCCTGCCGCATGCGGTGCAGCCAGTCGGTGCCGTCGGCGACGGGGACCTGGCTGACGGCCGCCTTCACGCGCGGGTCGGCGTCGGCGAGCAGCACGGCGTTGCCGCCGCCCGTGCCGCCGGTGCCGAACGCACCGATCGCGTCGGCGTCCACATCGTCGCGCGTGGTCAGGTAGGTGACGGCGTTCACGAGGTCCTGCAGCTGGCGGGCGGGCGAGAGGATGCCGCGGTCGCCGGCCGAGTCGCCGAAGCCGCGGTAGTCGAAGACGAGCACGCCGAAGCCGGCGGCGGTGAGCGCCTCGTGGTAGCGCACGTAGAGCTTCGCGTCTTTCAGGCCGAGCCAGCCGGGGCCCTGCACGATCGCACGCAGCGGGCCGTCGACCTCGTCGGGCGTCCGCCAGATCGCGGCGATGCGATCGCCTTCGCTGTAGAACTCGACCTCGGTGCTCTTCATGCGGGTCCTCCCGGATCTCGACGCGGCGTTGCGCGGGACCCGGACACGGCGGGCGAACCGTCGCCCCGGCCCTGATCGAATGCTCGATCGAGGCCCGCGAGGACATCATGACCCATTTTGGATCCAGAATCCAGTATTGATTCCGAAGTCCTCACGGCGTTAGGCTTCGAAGCGACCACCGGGCTGACTTGCCCGGTCGTGGTGGCCCGGGATTGGGCCGCGAGTCGCCGACCGTCGTCGGACACGCCTGCACGCCATCCCGGAGGAACTCTGCCCATGCACCGCCACGCCCGCCTGCCCCTCGCCCTCACCGCCGTCGCCGCCGTCGCCCTGCTCGCCGGTTGCGCGAGCCCCGCCGGCCCCTCGCAGAGCACCGCCGACGCCGCGAACGGCGCCGGCGGCGAGGCATCCGCCTACCCGCTCACGCTCGACAACTGCGGCACCGAGGTCACGTTCGACGCCGCCCCCGAGCGGGTCGTCACCGTCAAGTCGTCGACGCTCGAGCTCATGCTCGCGCTCGGCCTCGAAGACAAGATCGTCGGCACCGCCTTCAGCGACGGGCCCGTGCCCGAGGCATCCGCGTCGCAGGCCGACGGCCTCGAGGTGCTGAGCGACAAGGTGCCCTCGCAGGAGGCGACCCTCGCCGTCGAGCCCGACCTCGTCTACGCCGGCTGGGAGTCGAACCTCTCGGCCGAGGGCGCCGGCGAGCGCGACGCCCTCGGCGCGCTCGGCGTCGCGACGTACGTCGCCCCAGCCGCCTGCAAGGGCGAGGGTTACATGCCCGACCCGCTCACCTTCGACGAGGTGTTCCGCGAGTTCGAGGAGGCCGGGGCGATCTTCGGCGTGCCCGACCGCGCGGCCGACCTCGTCGCGTCGCAGCGCGAGGCGCTCGAGGCGATCACCCCCTCGCAGGACGGGCTGAGCGCGCTCTGGTACTCGTCGGGCGACGACCAGCCGTTCGTGGGCGCCGGCATCGGCGCACCGCAGATGATCATGGATGCCTCCGGGCTCGAGAACGTCGCGGCCGACGTGCACGACACGTGGACGGCCATGTCGTGGGAGGCCGTGGTCGAGGCGAACCCCGACGTGATCGTGCTCGTCGACGCGCCGTGGAACACCGCCGACGCGAAGATCGCCGCGCTCGAGCAGAACCCGGCGACCGCGTCGCTTCCTGCGGTGCAGGGCGAGCGGTACGTCGTCGTCGGCTTCCCCGCGACCGAGGCGGGCGTGCGCAACGTCGACGCCGTCGCCTCGATCGTCGACCAGCTGGACGCTTTGGAGGGCTGATGTCCGCGCCTGCCACCCGCGGCACCGATCGTCGAGTCGCCGAAAGCCGTCCTTCCCCCGCTCGGGAAGCGCAGAACTCGGCAACTCGATGGGGCGGCGCGTCTCGCACCCTCCTCTGGGGCGCCGGGCTCGCGGCGCTGCTGGTGGTGTCGATCGTGGTCGCGGTCACGATCGGCCCGGCGGCGCTGTCGCCGGCTGACGTGCTCGCGAGCGTCGGCGCCCACCTCGGGTTCGGCGAGTCGACGCTGTCACCGCTGCGCGACGGCATCGTCTGGCAGCTGCGCATGCCTCGCGTGCTCACCGCCGCCGCGGTGGGCGCGGGCCTCGCCCTCTGCGGCGCCGTCATGCAGGCGCTCACCCGCAACCCGCTCGCCGACCCGTACCTGCTCGGCCTCTCGTCGGGCGCCTCGGTCGGCGCGGTCGTCGTGCTCGTGCTCGGCTGGTCGCTCATGCTGCCGCTCGCCGCCTTCGCCGGCGCGATCGTCGCACTGCTCGCGACCCTCGGACTCGCGCTCGGGGCCGGCCGGGCCGGCCGCGCCGGCGGCTCGGCGGGCGCCCGGCTCTCGCCGACGGCGACCGTGCTCGCCGGCGTCGCGGTGACGAGCGTGTTCGGCGCGATCACGAGCCTCGTCATCTTCTGGAGCGCGACGAACGACAGCTACCGCGAGATCCTGAACTGGCTGCTCGGCTCGCTCGCGGGCACCGACTGGACGTCGGTCGCGATCTCGGGCGTCGCCCTCGTCGTCGTCGGCGTGCCGCTCGTCGCGAGCGCGCGCACGCTCGACGCCTTCGCGGTCGGCGAGACGGGCGCGGCCGCGCTCGGCGTGAACGTCGCACGCAGCCGGGTGCTGCTGCTCGGCGGCACCGCCATGCTCACGGGTGCGCTCGTCGCGGTGAGCGGCTCGATCGGCTTCGTCGGGCTCGTGCTGCCGCACGCCGTGCGCCTCGTCGTCGGCCCGGGCCACCGGGCGCTGCTGCCGCTGTCGATGCTGGCCGGCGCGATCTTCCTCGTGTGGGCCGACACCGCGGCCCGCACCATGTTCGACCCGCGGGAGCTGCCGGTCGGCATCCTCACCGCCCTGATCGGCGGCCCGGTGTTCGCCTGGCTGCTGCTGCGCAGAAGGAGCACGACATGAGCCTCGACCTGTCCCGCGTGCACTTCGACCGCGCCGGGCGCACCATCATCGACGGCATCGACGCGACGCTCCCGGGCGGCGCGCTCACGGCGCTCGTCGGGCCGAACGGCGCGGGTAAGTCGACGCTCCTGCACCTCGTCGCCGCGGTCGAACGCGCGGCAGCGGGCGACCTCGCCCTCGACGGCCGTTCGCTGCCCGGCATGCGCCGCCGCGAGCGGGCGCGGCTCGTCGCCCTCGCCGAGCAGCAGGGCGAGGTCGACGCGCAGCTCGACGTCGAGGCATCCGTGCTGCTCGGACGAACGCCGCACCTCGGTGCGTTCGCCGCCGTCGGCGCCGGCGACCGGGAGATCGCGGCGCGGGCCCTCGACGCGGTCGGCGCGACCGCGTTCGCGCGGCGCTCCGTCGCCGAGCTCTCGGGCGGCGAGCGTCAGCGGGTCGTGCTCGCGCGCGCGCTCGCGCAGCAGCCCGAGCTGCTGCTCGTCGACGAGCCGACGAACCACCTCGACCTCTCGGCGCAGCTCACCGCCCTCGAGCTGCTCGCCGGGCTCGCCCGTGAGGGACTCACGGTCGTCGCGGCGCTGCACGACCTCTCGCACGCCGCCGCGTACGCCGACCACGTGATCGTGCTCGCCGACGGTCGCGTCGTCGCGGCGGGCGCGCCGGGCGAGGTGCTCACCGCCGAGCTCGTCGAGCGGGTGTACGGGGTGCGCGCGCAGGTCGTCGAGCACCCGATCACGGGCCGCCCGCTCATCGCCGTCGCGGCGCCGGGGTCGCATGCTGCGGCGCCGGGGTCGTCGCATGCTGCGACGCCTGTCGCTGCCGGCTCGGGCGCGCACGCCGGTCTCGGCTGAACCCACGAGCTCGCGCTGCACACGCGTTCGGACCACGCTCCCGGAGCCCAGGTCACGGAGCACAGAGCACGGAGCACGGAGCGTCGAGCACAGAGCACAGAGCACAGAGCACAGAGCACGGAGCACGGAGCGTCGAGCACAGAGCACGGAGCACGGAGCGTCGAGCACGGAGCCTCAAGCCTCGAGCCCAGAACCCGGACCTGCCGAGGGCGGGGCCTCACCTCCCGCAGTGCATGTCGACAAGTCCACAAATCCACACCGCGCATGTCGACAAGTCCACAAATCCACACCGCGCACGTCCACACATCCACAAATCCACACCGCGCACGTCCACAAGTCCACAAATCCACACCGCGTACGTCCACACATCCACACATCCACACCGCGCGCGGAGCGACCGCGCCTCAGCACGCCGAGGCGGAGACCGCTGCATCGCCGCTACCGAACCTCCGACCGCACGAATTCGGCGACCATCAGCCCGGGTCGAGCGAGGCCCCGCTGCACGTGCAGGAGCACGGCACGGCAAGCATTGCGGCGAACGACCGGCGTAGCCTTGGCGCATGAGCCCGATGCAGGTCGGCCCGCTGCCGACGATCGAGTGGATCGCCGACGAGTTCCTGCACAACGCCCGCCGCGGGCGCCGCCTCATCGCGGTCGACGGCGCCGACCCCGAGGCATCCGCTCGCCTGGCGGATGAGCTGGCGGCGGCGGTCGCCGCCCGCCTCGCCCTCGCACCCGGCCCGACCGACGCGAGCACGGCGGGCCACCGGCACGGCACGACCGTCGTGCGCAGCAGTGTCGGCACGGTCGACGAGGCGACCCTGCGGGCCGAACTCGTCGACCCCTTCCGTGCCCGCACGCTGGTAGGCGCCGAGGGCGACGACGTAGTGCTCGTCGTCGACGGCCGACACCTGCTCGACGACACGGTGCGCGGCGTCTGGCACTTCTCGGTGTGGACGCTCGCGGGCGACGAGCTGCCGCACTCCGGTGCGTCCGTCATCGTCGACGTGAGCGATCCGGCCGTGCCGACCCGGTACTACTACGACTACTGCGCGATCCCGCCGAGCGTGAACCGGCCCGGCCTGCACTGACCCCGCGAAGGCACAAAGGGGCTTGCCGCCCCCGCGCCCCGGGTCTAGCGTGAGGGCGAACGCGCAGATGTCACCACTTCGGGGGGTCCCCATGGTCAACGTCGATCGCGGCCGCTTCGCGGCCGGCCGCAGCATCATCGCCATCGCCGCGGCGCTCTCGCTCGCGGCGTTCGCCGCACCGACCGGTGCGACGGCCGACACCGCCGCAGCGGGGACCGCCGTCACCGGGCGGCCGGCACCACCGGCCCCGGCGACCTCGACCGGGTTCGGCGGTGCGGTCTCGTCGGTGGATGCCTCGGCGAGCGCCGTCGGCCTCGAGGTGCTGCGCGACGGAGGCAACGCGGTCGACGCGGCAGTGGCCACCGCTGCCGCGCTCGGGGTGACCGAGCCGTACAGCGCCGGCATCGGCGGCGGCGGGTACCTCGTCTACTTCGACGCCGAGACCGGCGCGGTGTCGACGATCGACGGTCGCGAGACCGCACCCGCCGCGATGCCGAGCGACGCCTTCATCGACCCGGCGACGGGCGCGCCCTACGCGTTCGCCGACGCGGTCTCTTCGGGGCTCTCCGTCGGCACGCCGGGCACCCTCGCGACCTGGGAGGCCGCGCTCGACGAGTTCGGCACGACGTCGCTGCGCGACGCACTCCAGCCGGCCATCCTGCTCGCGACGAAGGGGTTCGTCGTCGACCAGACGTTCCGCGACCAGACGCTCGCCAACCAGGCGAGGTTCGCGGCCTTCCCCGCCACGGCCGAGCTCTTCCTGCCGGGTGGCGACGCACCGAAGGTCGGCAGCGTCTTCAAGAACCTCGACCTCGCACGCACCATGCGCCAGATCGCGCTCGGCGGTACCGACGTGTTCTACGAGGGTGCACTCGCCGACGAGATGGCCGCCGTCGCGCAGGCGCCGATCACCACCCCCGATGCGACCCTGCCGGTCTACCCGGGATATCTGACCGCCGATGACCTCGCCGAGTACGAGGTGCTCGAGCAGGCGCCGACGCACGTCGAGTACCGGGGTCTCGACGTCTACGGCATGGCGCCCTCGTCGTCGGGCGGCACGACCGTCGGCGAGTCGCTGAACATCCTCGAGAACTTCGATCTCGCGGGCGCCGACCCCGTGCAGGCGCTGCACCTGTACCTCGAGGCCACGGCGCACGCCTTCGCCGACCGCAACGCCTACGTCGGCGACCCCGCCTTCGTCGACGTGCCGACCGAGACGCTGCTGAGCCAGTCGTTCGCCGACGCGCGGGCCTGCGTAATCGACCCGGATGCCGCGTCGGTGAAGCCCGTTCCCCCTGCACCGCTCGATGCGGCCGGTTGCGCGACGGCCGCGCTCGACGAGCCGCTCGACACCGAGAACATCTCGACCACGCACCTCTCGGTCGTCGACCAGTGGGGCAACGCGGTGGCGTACACGCTCACGATCGAGCAGACCGGTGGCTCGGGCATGACGGTGCCCGGGCGCGGGTTCCTGCTCAACAACGAGCTCACCGACTTCAGCTTCGTGCCGAATCCGGCCGACCCGAACATCGTCGAACCGGGCAAGCGCCCGCGTTCGTCGATGTCGCCGACGATCGTGCTCGACGGCGGGGAGGTGCGCTACGTCGTCGGTTCGCCCGGCGGGTCGACGATCATCACGACCGTCGCGCAGGTGCTCGTGAACCGCATCGACCTCGGCATGACCCTGCCCGAGGCGGTCGCAGCCCCGCGCGCCTCGCAGCGCAACACCGCGGCGGTCGCGGCGGAGCCGGCGTTCCGGGCGGCCTACGAGGCGGCGCTCGCCGAGTACGGGCACACGTTCTCGACCTCGGCCGAGATCGGCGCCGTCGCGGCGATCGAGGTCGACGCCGACGGGCTCATGACGGCGGCAGCCGAACCCGTGCGCCGCGGCGGCGGCACGGGGCTGGTGGTCGAGCCGGCGGGGTGAGTGCGGGGGCTCGTCAGCGGACTCATCGCTGCGGTTCGCGCTGATTCAGCGCCGCTCGGACTCGTCGACCCCAGATCGCCCTCGTGAGGCGCTAAGGCACGTGACCCGACGAACCACGATCGCCACGGCGATGAAGACGAGCTCGAGCCCGATGCCGGCGGCCATCAGACCCCATCCGAACGGGTGCGCCGTCAGGGCGATCACGAGTCCGCCGACGACGAGCACTCCGCACACGGCGATGTCGAACAGCGAACCGATCCGGCCGAATGGGCCGAGCCGGAGATCCCGTCGAACGTGTGTCGTCAGGGCCGGGATCACCGGGCGAGCGAGCTTGAACTCGGTTTCCGACCACTCCGGCCCCATCCCACCAACGCAGCATGTCGCCCGCGATGGGGTCCGCATGCCAACCCGGCTGAACGGAGTCGGGCGGCGGTGGGTGGCTGCTCACGCGAGGGATTCCTGCACGTCGTTCAGCCGAAGGCACGCTATCGTTGCTCCACCGCACTGCAGGGAGCACCGTTGCGCCGAATCCTCGATCTCAGGATCACCCACTGGGGCTGGAAGCTCGTGTATGTCGTCGCCGCGTACCTGCTGCCGATTCCGGCACCGGCCGCGACAGCGATCGGAATGAGCGATGCCTGGTTCATGACGATCAGTACCGTCTGGACGATCGTCGCCGTGCTCTACGGCGCCCGCATCTTCCGTGGCCGCGGCGAGCCCATCGCGCCCCCTCGACAGTGGTGGCAAATGACCGCGCGACGGACACTCTCGCGAAACCTCGGCGTGTTGTTCGCCGTGGTCACCGTCTCCTCCCTGCTGGGTCTCGTGTTCGAACTCTCAGGCCCGACCGCCCCCAGGACCGCCCTGGTCGTCAGCGTCTTCAGCCTGGTCGAGTTCGGCGTGCTCGCGTTCCTCTATCTCAACTCCGCCGCCAGGCTGCCCCGGCGCGGCGCCCAGCCGACTGAGCCCACCTTCACACCGAAGCGTCTGCCGATCAGCTGAGCTCGCCCGACCGAAATGTCGGAGAATCTGCCGCGAACCGCTCAACTCAGCGCTGAACGAGCGAATCCTCCGACATGTCGACCGGCGGGCGGGCCCGCGCAGCCCGCCTCAGCCGCGCGCCCGCAGCCGCGGCGCCAGGTCGCGCTCGAACAGCTCGAGGAAGCGGCGCTGGTCGTGCCCGGGCGCGTGGAACACGAGGTGGTTGAAGCCCCAGTCGATGTACTGCCCGATCTGCTCGGCCACCCGGTCGGGGTCGGTGCCCACGATCCAGCGCTTGGCGATCACGTCGATCGGCAGCGCATCGGCGGCGCGCTCCATCTCGACCGGGTCGGTGATGTCGTGCTTCTGCTCCTTCGAGAGCGACAGCGGCGACCAGAACCGGGTGTTGTCGAGCGCGGTGTCGAGGTCCTCCTCGTACGAGAGCTTGATCTCGATCATGCGGTCGTACTCGTCGAAGGTGCGACCGTCGTCGCGCGCCGCGAGGCCCTCGCGAACCGCCGGCATGAGCTGGTCGACATAGAGCTCGGCGCCCTTGCCCGACGTGCAGATGAAGCCGTCGCCGGCACGCCCGGCGTACTTCGCGACCTGCGGTCCGCCTGCCGCGATGTAGACCGGCACCGCGACATCCGGCCGGTCGTAGATGGAGGCGTCGTGCGTCGAGTAGTACTCGCCCTCGAAGCTGACCTGCCCCTCGTCCTTCCAGAGCGCGCGCATGAGGCGCACCGACTCGCGGAGCCGGGCGTAGCGCTCGCGGAACTCGGGCCAGTCCTGCTCGCCCGCGCCGCGGAAGCCGGTCGCGATCTCGTTGAGCGCCTCGCCCGAGCCGAAGCCCGCGATGATGCGGTCGGGGTAGAGCACGCCGAGCGACGCGAACGCCTGGGCGAGCACCGCCGGGTTGTAGCGGAACGTCGGCGTCATCACGCTCGTGCCGATCTTCACGGTCGAGGTGCGCTCGCCGACCGCGGCCATCCACGCGAGCGAGAACGGCGCGTGCCCGCCGGTGTGGCGCCACGGCTGGAAGTGGTCGCTCGTGAACACCGACTCCATGCCGTGCCCTTCGGCGGCGACGGCGATCTCGACGAGCTCGCGCGGGTCGAACTGCTCGGCGCTGGCCTTGTATCCGAGGGTGAGGGTCATGTCGTGCTCCTTCTTTCTGCTGGTTGAGCCGGTCGAAACCCGGTGTGCGGCAGCGATCCCTCGGCGAGCACGGCGACCGCTTCGGCCGTGCGCCCGCCGACGCCGAGCTGCAGGGCGCGCTCGAGCGCCTCGACGGTGTCGACGTCGCGGCGGAGGCTCGCGAAGGGGGCGCTGCCCGCGAGGTCGGCGAAGCCGGCCTCGCGATGCCGTGCCGCCGACTGCTCGCCGAACGCGGGGCGCATGAGCACGCCCTCCGCGGCGGTCGCGAGGGTCGTGCCGGTTCCGTCGGCGTCGGCGACGAAGGCGAGTGGATGCCTGGCGGCGGCCTCGAGCGCGAACTCGAGCTCGCTCGTGCGGAGGGAGGGCAGGTCGCCGAGCAGCACCGCGACCGGTGCGAGCCCGTGGGTGCGGGCGTGGTCGACCCCCGCGTCGATCGCGGCGGTCAGCCCGGTCGGGGCGGGGCGGGCGGGCGAGCCCGCCTGGGCGCCGTCCGGTGGGGCGTGGCCTTCGGCCGGTGCCGGTTGCGGTTCGCGCACGAGTTCGACGCCGTCGGGCAGCGGCGACCCGAGGTCGACCTCGCCGGTGACGACGACGATGCGACCGACGTTGCGAGCGGCGCGTGCCGCCGCGATCGTGTCGAGCGCGAACGCCCTGGCGAGGGCGGCACGCGCCTCGGCGGGTACGACGGGCCCGAGCCGGGTCTTCGCCGCGGCGAACGCCTTGACGGGGACGACGACGGTCCAGTCGGCCGATCGTGCCTGCGCGGTCGGCCCGGCCGGCGGGAGCGACTCGGCCGAGGCATCCATGCCGGCGCCGCTCATGCGCGCAGCCTCGGAAGCACCTCGCTGCCGAAGACCTCGAGCCATTCGGCCTGGTTTCGCCCGACGTTGTGCAGGTAGATGCGATCGAAGCCGAGGTCGAGGTACCGCTGGATCTCGGCCCGGTGCCGGTCGGGGTCGGCCGACACGACCATACGGCCCTCGAAGTCCTCGGGGCGCACCGTGCGCGCGAGCTGCTCGAACTCGAACGGCGAACGGATGTCGCTGCGCCCGAACCGCATGCCCGCGATCGGCCATTCGGTGAGCGCGTTGCGCATCGCGTCGCCATCGGTCGAGGCCCACGACAGGTGCAGCTGCAGGATCTTCGGCATGCGCCGCACGTCGCGGCCGCCGTCGCGCGCACCGTCGGCGAAGCGCGCGAGCAGCGCCTCGAGCCGGTCCATCGGCCCGGTCGTCGTGATGAGCCCGTCGGCGACGCGGCCGGCACGGCGCGCGGTGACAGGCCCGGCGGTCGCGACGTAGATCTCGGGGGCGACCGGCGGCATCGTCCAGAGCCGGGTCGTCTCGAGCTTGAAGCTCGGGCCGGCGTGGCGCACGTCGCGGCCGGCGATCGAGGCGGTGAACAGCTTCCTGATGAGCTCGACGGCCTCGAACATGCGGTTGATGCGGTCGGGCGCCTCGGGCCAGTACTGGCCGACGACGTGCTCGTTGAGCGCCTCGCCCGAGCCGATGCCGAGCCAGTGCCGGCCGGGGTACATCGAGGCGAGCGTCGCGCTGGCCTGGGCGACGACCGCGGGGTGGGTGCGGAAGGTCGGCGTCGTCACGCCCGGACCGAAGTCGCCGCGGGTGCGTTCGCCGAGCGCGCCGAGCACGCTCCAGACGTGCGAGGCCTGCCCCAGGCGAGGCGTCCAGGGCTGGAAGTGGTCGGTCGCCATGACCCCGGTGAACCCGTGCTGCTCGGCGAGCGCGGCGAGCGCGACCGCCTCGGCGGGAGGGAACTGCTCGAGCATGGCGGCGTAGCCGATGTGCACTGACACTCCTCCATCCTCTCGCGGGTCGACCGGGCGGCGTCACGCCGAGGCATTTCCTCGTGTGCGTCGTGAGTCATTCTTTCGGATACTGGATCCAAAAGGCAAGAACACGCGGATGCCTCGCACTCGCGCCGTCCGCGTCAGCGGCGCGCGGGCGCCGGGGCCGATTCGCGGTCGAGCAGCTCGAGCACCGCGTCGCGCACGTGCTCGAGGTGCGAGCGCAGCACGCCGACGGCGTGCTCGACGTCGCCGCCCTCGACGGCCGCGATGAGCTCCTCATGCGAGTGCCCGTGCTCCGCGCCGTCGACGAGACGCCAGCCGAGCACGTACCGGCCGACCTTGAGGCGCAGCTGCTCGATCATCTCCCAGTGCACGGGCCGGCGGGCGGCGTCGTAGAGCTCGGCGTAGAACTCGGTGCGCGCGTCGACGAAGTCGGCGCCCTCCTCCTCGGCGTCGGCGGTGCGTCCGAGCGCACGCAGCCGCTCGAGGCGCTCAGGGGTCATCTCGGCCATCGAGCGACGCAGCGCCTCGACCTCGAGGAGCGTGCGGATGTCGTACACCTCGCGCGCGACGTCGGCCGAGAGCGACTTCACCACGGCGCCCCGCCGCTCGTGGAACTCGACGAGCCCGTCGGCCTCGAGCTGGATGAGCGCCGAGCGCACCGGCAGTCGCGAGACGCCGATCGACTCGGCCAGCGTCTCCTGCCGCAGCTTCTGCCCCGGCGGCAGCGTGCCGTTGAGGATCGCATCGCGCAGGATGTCGTAGACCATCACGCCGACCGAGCGATAGCCCGTCTGGTGCTTGCCGGCGAGCTGCTGCAGGGCGTCGGCGTCGAGCCCGGAGCCCGGGGTCCGGCCCGTCGGGGCGGTGAGTTCGCTCATGGCAACCGAATGTATCGGAAGAACCGGCAGCGGGCACAGGGTTTGGATCCAAAAGCCGAAGCCAGTGCGCCGGTGGGGCGGCGGCCTACCCGAAGTCCTCCGAGGTGGAGCGGAGCGACCCCTCGGCCTGGGCCTCGTCGAACCCGGCCCGGTACCCCTCGTCGTACGCCTCGTCGGCGCCCTGCCGGAACAGGTCGCGCTCGCTCGGCCGCTGGATCGAGCGCGCACCGGGCAGGTCGAGGTCGCCGACGTAGCGGTCGAGCCCTCGGACGATGGCGACCGGCACCCCCGACGACTTGCCCTTCACGAGCTCAGCGGCGCCGGCGATCTCGTCGGCCACGCACGGCATCGTCACGGAGAGGGGCTTGCCCGAGGCATCCGTGCCGCCCCGCAGGTCGTCGAAGACGTGCACGCCGGCCGCGCCGATCGCGAGGTCGGTCTGCCCCTCGCGCCAGGGCCGGCCGAGCGTGTCGGAGAGGATGACGCCCACGCGGTGCCCGGTGAGCGCGCGCAGGCCGGTCGCGAGATCGCGTGCGGAGGCGTCGGGATCGACGGGCAGCAGCAGCACGGTGCCGTCGGGCGCGTTCGAGGCGTCGACCCCGGCGGCGGCACCCACGATGCCCTGCCGGTTCTCGACGATGCGGGTGATGCCGCCGTCGTACTCGCGCGTCGCGACGACGCGCACGGTCTCGGCGGTGATCGCGGCTTCGCGGTCGGATGCCTCGACGACGCGCCCCTCGGCCTTCGAGACGATCTTCGACGTCACGACGAGGATGTCGCCGTCGGCGAGGTCGGTCGCCCCCGCGATGAGCGCGGCGAGGTCGTCGCCCTTCGAGATCTCGGGCAGCCCGTCGACGCCCTCGACGCTGAAACCTGCAGCCATGGACGCTCCCCCATCGGACTCCGCTGCCGCCGGGTGGCGGCGCAACCATTCTGGCAGTTCACCGGCCCTGCCATAGCGGGCGGGTCACAGGCAAGGGCCTGAACCGACCGGATGCCGCGGCGATACGATCGCGTATGGCCACCGACACCTCCGCCGCGCGGAACGAGACGCCGACCGAGCGCCTCGACCGCAACTGGGCGGACATCCTGCAGGAGCTGCGCTCCGTGCTGACGGGCACGCAGCTCATCTCGGGCTTCCTGCTGGCGGCCGCCTTCCAGCCCCGCTTCGCCGACCTCGACGAGTACGAGCTCGTGCTCTACCTGACGCTCGTCGGGCTCGCCGGCCTCGCCACAGTGCTCGGGCTCGCACCCGTGATCCTGCACCGCATGCTCTACGGGCGCCGCCAGAAGGATCGCCTCGTGCGCACGGGAAACCGGATCCTGTTCGTGCTGCTCGGCGTCGTGTCGCTGCTCGCGGTCGGCGTCGCCGGGCTCATCTTCGACGTCGCGGTCAGCCGCGAGGCCGGCTTCATCGCGATCGCCGTCGCGCTCATCGCCGTCGCGGCGGTTTGGATCGTGGTGCCGGTGCTCGCGCGCAGCGGCGACTGACGCGGCTCGTGGTGTCGCCGGCCTGACCTACGCTGGAACCCATGCGCATCGCCACCTGGAACGTCAACTCGATCCGCACCCGCGTCGGCCGTGTCGTCGACTGGATGGTGCGCGAAGACGTCGACGTGCTGGCCATGCAGGAGATCAAGTGCAAGCCCGAGCAGTTCCCGCACGAGGCGTTCGAGCAGGCCGGCTACGAGCTCGCGCTGCACGGGCTCAACCAGTGGAACGGGGTCGCGATCGCGAGTCGCACGCCGATCCGCGACGTCGAGATCGAGTTCCCCGGCATGCCGGGCTTCCTGAAGGGCCACGACGGGCCCGACCTGCCGAAAGAGGCACGGGCGATCGGCGCCACCGTCGACGATGTGCGGCTCTGGAGCCTCTACGTGCCGAACGGCCGCGCGCTCGGCGACCCGCACCTCACCTACAAGCTCGACTGGTACGCCGCGCTCACCGAGTACACCCGCGCCGAGACGACGGCCCACCCCGAGCGTCCGTTCGCGCTCATGGGCGACTTCAATGTGGCGCCGTTCGACGTCGACAACGGCGACCCGACCGTCGTCGTCGGCCAGACCACCCACGTGTCGCCCGAAGAGCGGTCCGCGTTCTTCGCGCTCGAGGGCGCGGGGCTCTCCGACGTGGTGCGGCCGCACGTGCCCGAGGGGCTCTTCACCTACTGGGACTACAAGCAGCTGCGGTTCCCGCGCAACGAGGGCATGCGCATCGACTTCATCCTCGGCTCGAAGGCGTTCGCCGACGCCGTGACCGGCGCGTCGATCCACCGCAACGAGCGCAAGGGCGACGCCCCGAGCGACCACGTGCCGGTGCTCGTCGACCTCGAACTCGGCGACGACGACGGCGACCTGCCGATGATCTTCGGCTGACTCGCCCCGACCGCAACCCCCAGTCATGACGCAGGCGAGCGGGATACGCTCGAAGACGTGACGAGCACGCACCATCCCGGCGCCGACCCGTTCATCGGGGCGGTGCTCGGCGGGCGCTACCGGCTCGAGGCGCTCATCGGCCGAGGCGGCATGGCGAGCGTCTACCGCGCCCACGACGAGTCGCTCGGCCGCGCCGTCGCGGTCAAGCTGTTCGCCGAGGCCGCGGAGGGCATCGACGACGCCGCGAGACGGCGTTCGGAGGTCGCGCTGCTGGCGAGCCTCCAGCACCGAGCGCTCGTCCGCCTGTACGACGCCGCCCGCGACCCCGCGACCGGGCGCGAATACCTCGTGATGGAGCTCGTCGAGGGACGGGACCTCCGCGAGGCGCTTCGGCACGGGCCGCTCGACGCGGCCGACGCGGCCGGGATGCTCGCCGACCTCGGCGAAGCCCTGCACGTCATCCACGACCGCGGCATCGTGCACCGCGACGTGAAGCCCGCGAACGTGCTGCTCGAACCGGCTCACCTGCCCGCGCGCACGTGGAACGCGAAGCTCGCGGACTTCGGCATCGCCCGGCTCATCGACGACGCCCGGCTCACCCGCACCGGGCTACTCGTCGGGACCCCCGGATACGTCAGCCCCGAGCAGGTCGGGGGCACGCCGGCCGGCCCGGCCTCCGACGTGTACTCGCTCGGGCTGCTCGCGCTCGAGGCGCGCACGGGCCGCACCGCGTTCCCCGGCCCCGCGGCCGAGGCGGCGGGCGCCAGGCTCGTCCGCGACCCCGAGATCCCCGAGGCGCTCGGCGCCGACTGGGTCGCGCTGCTCAGCGCGATGACCGCGCGCGAGCCCGAGGCGCGACCCTCGGCGCTCGAGGTCGCCGTCGCCGCCGGACGCCTCGACACGTACGGCGCCGGCAGCACGGCGACGGGTCCGACGCGGGTGCTGCCGGTCGCGGCCGGCTCGGCTGCGGCCGGCGCGACGGCTGCCGGCATGTCCGGCGCGTACGGAGCCACCGGGGCCACCGTGGCCATGCCGGCCGACGAACGCGATGCCCCCGAGGGCGATCGTCGCTCGCGTCGGCGTCGACCGGCCCTCGTCGTGGCCGCCCTCGCGATCGCCGCCGTCGCGATCGTGCTGATCACGCACGCGGTCATCGGTGCGGTGACCACGGGCGGCGAAGCCGACATCGGTCCGACGCCGACGACGCCGGCCGACTCGAGCACGCCGAGCGAGACCGCGACGCCGACGCCGACGCCGACCGAGGCCGACGACGACAACAGCGGGCCCGGCAACAGCGGCGGCAACCGCAACGACGGCGACAAGGACGACAAGGGCAAGGGGAAGAAGGACGACTGAGCGGGGTCGACGCCGTTGCGCCCCCGGCGCCCGTTCGCCGGGGCGACGCCCTGAGCCCTAGCATCATGGGATGCCCGTTCTCGAACTCCCCGGCGCCGGACTCCGCTACGAGACGGCCGGCGCCGTCTCCGACCCCGCCCTGCTGCTGATCCCGGCCGGCATCGCGACCCTGCGCATGTGGGACGAGCAGGCCGAGGCCCTCGCCGCGCAGCACTTCGTGGTGCGCTACGACCCGCGCGGGTTCGGCGGCACGAGCCACGACTTCTCGGTGCCGTTCGCCAACCACGACGACGCGATCGCGCTGCTCGACCACCTCGGCATCGAGCGGGCGACCGTCGTCGGTGCGAGTCGCGGAGGGGCGCTCGCGATCGACGTCGCGCTCGCGGCTCCCGACCGCGTCGCCGGCCTCGTCACGATCGGCGCGCGCATCGGCGGCCACCCCGACGTGGCGCCGACGCCCGACGAGCAGCATCGCATGGACGCGGTCGATGCGATCGACCCGCTGGCCGACCCGGCCGGGTACATCCGGCTCGAGACGGCACTGTTCGCCGTCGGCACCGGGCGAGGCGAGTCGGACCTCGACCCGGCGTTCCTCGCCCGGGCGCACGAGCTCGCCGAGCCGAACATCGCGCACGTGGCCGACGACGGCGAGCAGGTGCCGCTCGACCCACCCGCTGCCGAGCGCCTCGGCGAGATCGCCGTGCCGACCCTCGCGATCGTGGGCGAGCACGACCTCACGCCCTTCGCCGTGCAGTACGAGGCGATCGTCGAGTCCGTGCCGCACGCGACCGGGATCCGCGTCGCGGGCACCGCGCACCTGCCGAGCGTCGAACGGGCCGACGAGGTCGGCGCAGCCCTCCGCCGCTGGCTCGACGAGCACGGGCTCTAGCCGACTCCGCCCGCGCGGCCCGACCCGCCCGTCGCGTCAGTCGGGCCGCGGCAGCACCGTGAGCACGCGCGTCGTGAACTCGAGGAAGCGCCGCATGAACACCCGCAGGAACTCCTCGGTGCTCTCGACCGTCACCTCGCCGTCGGGGGTGATGAGCCCGGGCGTCACGTGGATGTACGCCTCCGGCGCGTTCATCTGCGGCGCGTTGCAGAAGCTCAGGATGCTGCGCAGGCTCTGCTGGGCGACCGCCGTGCCGAGCGCCCCCGGCGAGGCGCCGATGACGGCCGACGGACGCCCGGTCAGCGCGTTCTCGCCCCAGGGGCGGCTCGCCCAGTCGATCGCGTTCTTAAGCGGGCCCGGCACCGAGCGGTTGTACTCGGGCGTGACGAACAGCAGCGCATCCGACGCCTGGATCGCGGCCTTGTAGTCGCGCGCGACCTGCGGGTAGTCGGGGTCGTAGTCGCGACTGTAGAGCGGGAGGTCGCGGTAGACGATCTCGTCGAACGCGAACTCCTCGGGCGCGATTCGCATGAGCGCCTTCGCGAGCGTGCGGTTGATCGAGTCGCTCGCGAGGCTGCCGATGAAGACCCCGACCCGATAGGGCGGCTCGTGGTGGATGATGTCGACCTGCATGTGAGAACCCCCTCGTCTCGTGGGTTCCAGACTGCACCCGCTCGCGGCGACCCGCCAGAGGCACGACCCGGCAGGGATCCGCGAGGTCAGCGCATCGCGCGGTAGGCCGTCCGCTCGTCGGGCGTCAGGTGCTCGGTCGCGTACGAGAGCATCGTGCGCGGCATCCGGGCCGCGTGCTCGTCGAGGAACCGGGTGAGTTCGGCCCGGTCCACCCGTTTGCCCGCCTCGCGCAGCATCCAGCCGACCGCCTTGTGGATGAGGTCGTGGCGATCGTCGAGCAGCCGCTCGGAGATCGCGAGCGCCGGGCGGGCATCGCCCGCCTTCGTCGCCGCGAACGTCGCGAGCACCGCGACGCGGCGCGGCCACACCGAAGGGGATGCCGCGAGCTCGACGACGAGCGCAGGTTCGACCTGCTCGACGGGGGCGCTCGTGAAGAGCACCTCGCCGACGAGCACCTCGGCCGAGCTGTCGACGAGATCCCAGTTGTCGACGCGACCGCGTCGCACCGCCGCGAGGTAGGCGTCGTGCAGTCGCAGCCGAGCCGCCTCGTCGCGCGTGCGCGTGCGGCTCGCGCGGCCGAACTGCGCGACCATGACGAGCAGTGCCGCGAGGCGGTGCTCGTGGATGGGGCTGTCGAGGAGCTCATCGACCTCGGCGGGGGGCAGCTCGGTGAAGCGGCGCACGACCGCGCGGGTCTCGGGCACCGTCACCCCGATGAAGCGATCGCCTTCGGCGTAGCCTCCGGGGCCGGTCTTGAAGAACCGTGCGAGCTGCGGTACCCGGTCGGGGTCGGCCGCCTCTGCGAGCGCGGCGCGCACGGCGTCGGCGCCCTGGGCCGCGGGCGAGGCATCCGTCATGCCGGTACGCTACCGCGGCCCTTCCCTCTCGGCGGGGCATCGGCCACGATGGAGCGATGAGCGAAGCGATCACCGAGACCGAGCCAGCAGCAGACGGCGACCAGGTCGTCGAATTCCGCCCGATCACGGGCGACGACCTGCGCATGTGGCTGCCCGAGTCGATGGCCTACTACGAGGCGGCGCGGCTGCGCGCCGGCGACACCCCGTCGGAGGCGAAGGCGGCCGTCGAGGCGTCGACGAATCGCTTCTTCGCCGACGGCGAGATGAAGCCAGGTCATGTGCTGCTCGCGATCTTCGTCGACGGCGAGGATGCCGGCTGGCTCTGGCTCGGCCCGTGGGCCGAGGGCGGCGACGCCTGGTGGGTGTGGGACGTGCACGTGCGCGAGCCCTTCCGCCGGCGCGGCCTGGGGCGTGCCGCCATGCAGCACGCCGAAGAGGTGGCGCGCGAGCACGGCTCGCCGACGCTCGGCCTCAACGTCTTCGCCTACAACCTGCCCGCGATCGAGCTGTACGAGAGCCTCGGCTTCGAGGCGGCGTCGCTGCACATGGCGAAGAGCCTCTGAACGCGAAGGGCCCCGGCACGCGCGGCGTGCGGGGGCCCTTCGACGGAGGGAGCGGTCAGGCTCGCGCGGGCTCGTCTCCAGCGTCGCGCGCCTCGGCCGGTGCGGATGCCCCGGCGGCGACCGGCTCGGCGGCGGCGTCATCGTCGGTGGCGGGCTCGGCGGCGACCGGCTCGGCGGCCGTCGCCTCGTCGAGCACCGGCGCCGCGACCGGCTCGGCGTCGAACTCGTCGTCGTCGATCGACTCGACCTCGTCGGCCGGCGCTTCGGCCGCGGGCTTGGAGAGGGCGCCGAAGCCGATCAGCGCACCGAAGAGGGCGAGCGACACGACGATTCCGACGATTCCGGCGGTGACGAGGCCGCTCGAGGCGACGATCGCCGACTGGCTGCCGTAGACGTCGGCCGCGGTGCCGGTCTGGCTCGTGAGCGCGGCGTTCAGGGTCGCGGTCGCCGAGTTCGTGGAGAGGGCGCCGATCACGGTGACGACCACCGAGCCGGCGAGCGCGATCGTGGGCAGGATCAGCGCAATGGGGGCGGACGGACGGGCAGTGGTCATGCGGGCGACTCGATTCGGATCGTTCACGACGGGTGCTCGGGAGCGAGCCCCGCGGGCCGACGGCATGCGACCCGAGCCTCGACGATACGGGTGAAGGCTATGGGTCGGCTATGCCCCGTCTCCACGAACGCATCGTGCGATCAGCACCGCTGCCTCAGCGCAGCACGAGAGCGGGGTCGGCCGGTCAGGCACGAGCCCCGCTCTCGGTCGCGGCTCATCGATTGCGCGGTGAGTTCGGTCGCGGCGACGGGGTGGGCACCGGGGTCGCGTTCTCGTGGGCGGTGAACTGCTCGGCGTACTGCGCGAGGCGCTGCCCCTGCTGGTCGGCGGCGTTCGTGCCGGCCTCGCCGACCGATTCGGCCTGCTTCTGCTGACGCATGAGTTCGGGGATCGAGACCGTGACGCGACGCTCTCCGAGGCGTTCGCGGATCGCCTGCTGCTGCAGGCTCACCGCGTCGAAGGCGCGCGAGTCGAACGACTGCTGCACGGCCTGTTCGCCCTTCTCGGTACGAGCGGCCCGCTGCTGTGCGGATTCCGCACGAGCGGCGTCCTGCTGCGCCTTGAGCGAGGTGGTCGCGCGCTGCTGCACGCCGCCGTGGGCGGCGGTCCGCTGCAGGGCGGCCTCGCGACGGGCGCTGTCCTGCTGGGTCTGCAGCGAGGTGATGCTCGCGGCGCCCGAGCCCTGCTCGACCTGCGAACGCACTCCGGCGCACCCGCTGATCGAGATGATGATCACGGCGGCGCCGATCGCAGCGGCTCCGCCCTTCTTGATGTTCATGGTCCTCTCCTGTTCTGTCGGGGGTTGACGGGGATCTGAACGATCCTCAAATTACGGATCGGCGGGACCCTCGACATCAGGACGCCCACCGGACCTGCGGTCGGTTCCGGCGCGGGTCCGGAGGCGTGCAGGCACCGAGGGCGGTCGGGGCAGGCGCTGAGGTATTCTCATGATTGCTCGGCTGCGGCCGTTGCGCCGACTTGGCGATCTCGATCGCCGGATCGAGCCCGAACGCAGCATTCCCGCGTCGGGACGCAATCAATCGCGAGCGGATGCCTCGTAGCCTTGAGTTGTGCGGCGATTCATGCCGCGCGCCATCACCCATCAGCAGTCTCGGATCCCTCAACGAGGAACGGAGGTTCACAATGTCGAACATCACGATCGACCCCATCGTCGGCGAACCCGAGGTCCTCGAGGACGTCACGCCCGAGCAGATCGCCCTCGCCGACGGCGTCGAGAACGACCCGTCCTGGCTCCGCCTCAAGGAGTCCGCGACGAAGCTCCAGTCACTCCAGGTGAAGGACGGCTCCGTCCCCGTCGAGGCCGACAAGGCCGAGGCATCCGCCCTCGTCGACGCCATCGTCGAGTCGGTCGCCGCGCTCGCGCCGCGCTTCCCGCACGAGGCCGCGTACCTCACCGCGCTCCAGGCAGACTTCCGCAAGTGGCAGGCCGCGGGCCTCGAGGTCCCCGACTTCCTCGACTCGCTCGTCGAGTTCCAGCCGCAGCGTCACCGCATCGACGGCATCCGCCACCTCGTCGTCTTCCCGATGTACACGCAGAACGGCTCGCTCGACCGCCACGTCGAGGCGCTCGTCGTCGAGACGATCTGGCCCGAGTTCATCGCGGCCCTCGAAGCCGGCGACTACGGCAACAAGCTCTTCGTGTCGCTGCGCCTCGTCGACTTCACGCCCGGCTACGACACCAACTCGGCGGTGCTCTTCCCCGAGACCGTCGCGATGCGCGAGATCCCGCCGTTCACGTGGGGCGCCATCTTCCAGGACCGCGAGGCCGCCCGCTACCGCAAGGTCGTGCGCGCCGCGAGCGACATCACGAAGCTCGAACTGCCCGCCGACGCGGCCGAGATGCTCACCGACCAGGAGCTCACCGAGCGCACCTTCGTGATGTGGGACATCATCCACGACCGCACCCACATGCGCGGCGACCTGCCGTTCGACCCGTTCATGATCAAGCAGCGCATGCCGTTCTTCCTCTACTCGCTGGAAGAGCTGCGCTGCGACCTGACCGCCTTCCGCGAGTCGGTGAAGATCCAGCGCGGGCTCGACGCCCGCCTGGCCAAGGGCGAGGAGCTCACCGACGTCGAGGAGCAGATGCGCTCGACCGGCAAGCTCGTGCAGTACGCGGTCATCTTCGACCGCATCTTCCGCTTCGCGATCACCGGTTCGCGCGTGCGCAACTACGACGGCCTCGGCGGCCAGCTGCTGTTCGCCTGGCTGCACAAGAAGCACGTGCTCGAATGGCGCGACGTCGAGCTCAGCTTCGACTGGGACAAGGTCGCCGACGCGGTCGTCGAGCTCGGCGACGCGATCGACCTGCTCTACTGGGAGTCGATCGACCGCCCGAAGACGGTGCACTGGCTCAAGGCCTACGAGCTCGTCTCGTCGGTCGTCACGCCGAACCCGGCGTCGGTCTGGGCCGAGGGCCTGCCGCGCGAGGTGCTCGCCGGCCCGCCCAAGGGCTACACCGACCTCGTGATGGACGACGAGTTCCCGCTCTCGATGTTCTTCGAGGCGCTCGACAAGAAGATGAAGCCCGTCATCGAGTCGACCGTCGGCATCACGGCCAAGACCGAGGTCTGACCCCACCGTTTCAGGAAGACGTACGCTGCTCAGGACGGAATCTGCGGTTTCGTCCTGAGCAGCTTCCTTTCTCCTGGATCACGCTTCCACTCAGCTCGACGAGGAGCCCCACATGACCGACCACCCCACCGGCGCCGCAGGGCGCACCGTGCTCATCGCGGGTGCCACGAGCGCCTCGGGCCGGGCCGTCGCCCGCGCGCTCCTCGAGGCGGGTGCCCGCGTCGTCGCCGTCGGCAGCGACCGCGGCCGGCTCGACGAGATGGCGGCGGAGCTGCCCGGCATCGTGACCGAGGTCGCCGACCTCACCGACCAGATGCAGGTCTGGCCGCTCGCGATGCGCGTGCACGGTCGCGTGGGCGACGTCGACGGCATCGTCCACCTCGTCGGCGGATGGCGCGGCGGCGGAGGCATTCCGGGGCAGACCGAAGAGGACTACCGCGTGCTCGAGCGCTCCTTCTCGGCGCTGCGCCATGTGAGCCGGGCGCTCTGGGACGACCTCATCGCCTCCCCCGCCGGCCGCATCGCCATCGTCTCTTCGACGACCGTCGAGCGCCCCACCGCGGGCGGTGCGAACTACACGGCCGTCAAGGCCGCGAGCGAGTCGTGGATGCAGTCGCTCGCGCACGGCCTCGCCAAGGAGGCGCCCGCAGGTGCTGCCGTCACCTTCCGGGTGAAGGGGCTCGCCGGCCTCGAGGAACGGCTCGCCGACGAGGTCGTCGCCCTCTGGTCGAAGGATGCCTCGGAGCTGAACGGGCGCATCGAGACGCTCGCCTGACTGCTGCTCAGCCCTTGACGCCCTCGGCGCCCTGGGGCGCCTCGACGCCGGACGATTCGCCGTCGGACGCGCCGGCGTCGGGGGCATCGCTCGGCGGGGGCGTCGCCGACTCCTCCTGGTCGTGCTCGACGGCGACCACGAGGCATCCCTCGCCGCCCTCGGTGCCGTAGAGCGCCTCTCGCCAGGCGGCCTGCCCGGGCTCGGTGAGGTCGTCGGGCATCGCCGGCGCGAGCGATTCGGGGTCGGGCGACTCGGCCTCCCACCACTTCCAGTGGCGGTACTCGAAGCCGGCACTCGTCATGCAGTCGCGCACGAGCTGCTGGAACGACAGCCATGCCGCCTGTTCTTCGGCCGTGGGCACGGGGTCGGCGGGTGGCGGCGTCTCGTCGCCGGGTTCATCGGGCGAGGTTCCGGGCGAGGGCGCCGGGTCGTTCGGCTCGGGCGTCGTCGAGTGGCGCGGCACCGGCTCGGTCGGGCCTCGACCACTGCCGGGATCGCCCGGGCCGCCCGGCGCATCGGTGCCGCGCGCACCTGCATCGTCGTCGCCCGCGGTCGCCTCGCCGGCCCCGCTCGTGTCGCCGGCGTCCGCCCCGGGGACGCGCGGACCGGTGCCCGTCTCGGGGTCGAGCTCGTCGACCGCCCTCGGTTGCACGCGGGCGTCGTAGAGCACGGGTGCGCCGGTGCGCGCGACGGCCACGCCGAGCGACACCGAGCCGACGAGCAGCACGGCCATCGCGGCGCACAGCAGGAGGACCTTGCGCACTCGGCACCTCCTCGTCGCGCCGCGGCAACCGGTCGGCGCTCAGGCGTCCGGCCATGCTACGTGACCCCCGAACGGGGTACAACCCCCCTCAGGCGGTTTCATGCGCCTCCGCAGGGCGCCGATGCGGGCGCGGCGAGACCGGCGACGTCAGCCGACGACGAGCGGCGAGATCGTCATCGTCGAGACGTCGCCGTCGCACACGGTGATGGCGTACGCGGCGTCGATCCCGGCGTCGGCGCCGTCGGGGCTGAGGCGGGCGCGGACACCAGACGCGTCGACGGGCGTGCAGTCGTACGCGCCGGCCTGCGACGCCCGGACGTGCGCGGTCGCGACGCCGCCGGCCGGCACGACGACGAGTGACGACGTTCCGGCGTCGGCGACTGCGGGCATGCCCACCTCGGCGCCGTCGGCGGCGATCGCGATGAGGCCGGGCCAGCCGTCGAAGCTGCACGCGTCGTCGGACATGTTCGTGAAGACGAGGCTGAACCCGAAGGAGCCGGCGCCCGACTCGTCGGGCAACGGTTCGACCGCGAGCGCGAACTGCCCGTCGAGGCAACGGAGTGCGAACGCGTCGCCTGAGAACGGCTCCTGGTCGCGTTCGGCGACGCCGGGGTCGCCGGCGGAACCGGTGGCGTCGGCGTCGGCGCCGGGAGCCGTCGTCGCCGAGTCGGATGCGGCCGGCGTGCTCGAGGCGGTCGGCTCGCCCCTCGAGTCGCCCGAGGACGTCGCACCCGCGCAACCGCTCAGGGCGATCGCACCCGCCAGCAGCACGCCGAGGGCGACGACGATGCGTGTGACCCTGACCGACATGTCCCACTCCTCACCGCGGCGACGTCGCCGACGCCACAGGCTAACCCCCGAGGCATCCACCGGGAAGAGGGATGGCCCTGATGCGCCCCAACCGTTACGCGTCCCGGTCAGTCGGCCTGCGGCCCGCCCTTGGGCTCGGCCGCATCGGCGGCCGTCGCCTCGTCGGGGACGCCCGTCGCGACGTCGGCCGGCGACTGCTGGCGGCGGCTGAGCCAGATGAACGGCACGGCGAGCACCTGGAACGCACTGCTCACGAGCAGCGACCCCGGGTACCCCCACAGGTCGGCGGACCGGCCGAGCACGGGCTGGATGACCGCACCGCCGGCGCTGCCGAGCAGCGAGTCGAACGAGAGCACGGTCGCGCGCTGGGCCGACGGGATCATGTCGTTGAGGTACGCCCGCCGCACCGGGCCCGCGGCCGCGTCGACGAGGCCCCAGAGCACGAGCAGCAGGAGCGCGAGCCAGAAGCTCCGGTTGAGGCCGAGTGCCACGAGCACGCCCGTGCTCACGACGAGGCTCAGCAGGACGGTCGTCGTGCGCCGGCGGAAACGACGCCGCACCCACGGTGCGAGGTAGCCGCCGATCACTTGAGCTCCCGACAGGATGGCCGCCGCGAGCCCGGCGATCGAGTACGCCTCCTCGTCGCCCCACAGCTCGACGAGATACGGCTGCAACGCGTAGAAGACGTAGAAGCCGACGCCGGTCGTGAAGAACGACGCGAGCATGAGGTATCGCACCGGCGGGCGGCCGAGCCCGTAGGTCAGCGACGCCTTGAAGACCGTCTTCGTCGCCTGCAGCGGGTGCGCACGGCCCGCGGGTGTGAAACCGAGGTCGTGCATGAGCAGCGCGGCGACGACGAACATGATGACGAGCACGCCCGCGCGCATGATGAACGGCACGCCCAGGTCGGTCGCCTGCGCCACAGCGCCGCCCGTGATCGAGCCGATGAACATCGCCGCGCCCGAGAGCGCCGTGCCGCGGCCGAACACCCGTTCGAGGCTGCCCGTGTACCCGGTCGCCGTGAGGGCGTCGACGAGCCACGCCTCGGTCGCACCCGAGAAGAACGTGAAGCCGAGGCCGAGCAGTACCGAGACCACGGCCCACGCCCAGAACGGCGCCTCGATCACCCAGAGCCAGTAGTACATGGCCGTCGTGGCGGCGAGGGTGATGGTGCCGAGCAGGTACGACATGCGTCGCCCGAGGGTGTCGGCGACGACCCCCGTCGGCACCTCGAAGATGACCATGCCGACCGAGAAGAACGCGTTCGCCGCGAAGGCCTCGAGATTCGAGAGGCCCGCGTCGAGCAGGAACAGCGTGTTCACGCCCCAGATGAACGACGCCGCGAGCGTGTTGCCGATGAGCAGGGTGAAGTAGACGGACTGCACCCGTCGCGCCGTCTGGGTCACCGCCGTCGGCTCGCTCACCCGCCCATCATCCTCCCGACCGGCCCCGCACGGAAGCGGTACGCTCACGCCATGGTGCGCTTCCTCATCCGGCTCGGCGTCTCGCTCCTGCTCGCCGCCCTCGCCCTCTTCATCGCATCGCTGCTCGTTCCGGGCATGCACCTGCACTGGTCGGGGTTCCTCGTCGCGATCATCGTGTTCGCCGCCGTGCAGGCGCTCCTCGAGTGGCTCGTCGAGACCCTCTTCCACCGCGGCGCCCCCGCGGTGGCGGGTGTCGCCGGACTCATCTCGACCGCGGTCGCCCTCTTCGTCGCCTCCCTCGGCGACGGCATCACGTTCGACGGCGTCGCGCCGTTGGTGCTCGCCGCCGTCATCGTCTGGATCATCACCGCGCTCGCCGCCTGGCTCTCGGGCAAGTACCTGCTGCCGCGCATCGCGCCCGAGAAGAAGCGGGCCTGAACCGCTGAGCAGGCGGATGCCTCGGGTCCGGCGTCGACCCCGAGGCATCCGTCTCGTCGTGCATCAGTGCATGGCGTCGCGGCCGTTGACGTGCACGGCGTAGCCGTAGCAGCCCGCGTCCTCCCAGCGGTAGGCGGAGCCGGTTCCGGCGTCGCCGCCCTCCGCGAGCGCCCATTCCGCCTCCTGCTCGGGGGTGAGGTCGTCGGGCATCGCGTCCTGGGGATCGACATCCATCGGGTCGGGCGTGAGGTAGGCGGGATTCCACCACTCGAAGTAGAGGTACTCGAAGCCCTTGTCGGCCATGCACCGACGGACGTCGTCTTGGAAACCGAGCCACTTCTCGCGCGGTGTCGGCAGGTCGGGGTCGTCGGGCGGCACCGGTGCCGACAGCGGCGTGCCGGCGGCCCGGGCGGCCTCGGCCGCCGCCTCGGCCTCGGTGCCACACCCGCCTTCGAGACTGTACGGGTGGTCGGGCCCCAGCAGGGCCTGACCCCACAGCACGGATGTCTCGAAATCGAGTCCGACCGGCTGGGAGTTCTCTTCGAGCCACCACCGGGCGATGCGGTACTCGTACCCGCGCTCCGCCATGCACTGTCGGATGAGCTCTTGCACGCCCAGGTACTCCGACCGCTCCTCCATCGTCACGTAGTCGGGGTCGCTCGGCTCGAGGTACGGGTTGTAGCTCGCCGCCATGGTGCCGGTGCCGGGCTTCGGCGGGGCCTTCGGCTCCTGCGGGGGCGGCGTCGGCACGCCCGGCTCGACCTTGGGCAGCGACGCGAGGTACGACTCGGTCGCGTCCAACGGTTCGCCGTCGTCGCCCACGGCGACCGGTCCGGCGCCCGGCTCGGCGACCCGCTCGGGCTGCGGCTGGTTCGCCGCGTAGGCGGCCGCACCCAGGGCGACGATCGACGCCCCGCCGATCACGGCCCCCGAGATCGCGACGACCGCGGCGATGCGCTGCAGGTTCATGCCCGCGCCTCCTCTCCGGTGGGCGCGACGTCGACGGTAGGGTCGCTTCGCCGACGGCGCGCCCACATGCCTCCGGCACTCGGCAGCCACCACGCCGCCATGGCGACGAAGAAGAGCACCCCGGCCGCCGACATGGCGCGGTTCACGAGCATCGCCTGTTCGATCGCGGCCGCATAGAACGCGCCGAGCGTCGTGCTCGACGCGATGAGGGCGTACATGCCGAACCTGATGAGCACGTAGCTCGCCGCGGCGAGCCAGAGCGCGCCGAGCCACCGGAACCGCGGCGCGGCCGTCAGCACCGCCCCGAGCACTGCCATCGCCAGGCCGAAGACACCGGCCGCGACGAGATCCCACGCGCCGGCCCAGTCGCCCGAGGCCATGCTCGCGACCGTCCGCCAGACGACGAGCACGCCCCACGCGAGGAGCAGCGCCGTCGCGAGGTGGGCCAGCGCGGGCATCGCGAGCGGGAAGGTGCCGCGCGGCGCGGTCAGCGCGAGCCGTCGCAGTTGCGCCTGCCGCCAGCTGAGGTCGGCGGGGATGCCGCGGATCAGACGCCCCACGATCGACCGCGACACCCCCCGTTCTCCGGTCTCGGCGGCGACGGCGCGCTCTTCGTACAGGTCTGAGGCGAGCTCGGCGCGACGGGCGGTCGCGACCGGCTCCGCGAGGTCGCGCGTGTACCAGCGGCACCAGCCGAGCACGACGGCGTCGACGCGATCGGCCCCCGTGCGCGGCTCGACCGTGCGTTCGACGAACGCGTCGCCCAGGTCGAGCCCGTCGCCGCTCATGCGAACGCCGCCTTCGGTCGAGCGGCCGGTGCGGGCTCGCGCGCGGCGAGCTCGGCGCGGTGGGCGAGCTCACCGGCGCCGGTGACGCGGTAGAGGCGGCGGCGCGGGCGACCCTCGGCCTCGGCGAGCACGGCCTCCTCCCAGGTCGACTCGAGCAGCCCCGCCTCGGTCATGCGGGCGAGGGCCTTGTAGAGCGTGCCGTGCGCCGTGAGCGCGGCCGCCTCGTTGCGTTCGGCGATGCGCTTCGCCAGGGCGAAGCCGTAGAAGTCGCCGTCGTCGTGCTGCAGGTCGATGCCTGCGGCGAGGATGTCGACCTCGAGGTCGAACAGTCGCCCTTCACGTCTGCGTGCCATGCGGAAAGAATAGGAAGATATCTTCCTATAGTCAAGGGTTCCGTCGCGCCGACGGCCACCGCCCGCTCCTCGGGCGGCGAGGTCGACCCACTCCTCGCCGTCCTCGGGCACCTCGCCGCGGCATCCCCGTCAGAACCTTCTCGTGAACGGCAGCGGCTTGCGCATGCGCACCAGCAGCACGATCGGCACGAGCACGTACGGCAGGTTGAACGCCAGGAACTTGACCGGGTTCGTCGTCTGCCACTCGGGCTCGCCGAAGAACTCGACGCCGAACACGATGATGCCCGTGATCGTCGAGATCATGGTCGCGTAGATGACGCTCGGCAGCTGGATCCAGTTCCAGCCCTTGATGAGCGAGGTCACGAGCAGGATGTAGAACGGCATGTACACGAACGCCGAGAGCCCCGTGACGATGCGCATCCACGTCGGCGGCTCGGCGAACAGCGGATCGGTGTCGTGCGCGTACCAGTAGTTCGAGTTGACGAAGAAGTTCGACGACGGCTGCGAGATGTCGACGCCGAGGGTCGGCAGCATGTCGCTGATGAGGCTCGTGATCGTGAAGATCGAGAAGATCACGATGAAGAACCAGTCGAAGGGGCGCTCGCGCAGGCGCAGGTTCGGGGCGGACGTCGGGGCAGCCGTCATGGGTCGAGAGCGTACAACGAGGATGCCTCGTGGCGCACGCGTGTCGTCACGGGGCCCGGTCGCGGGCGAAGTGCGGCGACGGCAGCGAGCACCTGTGGAGGACTCGCGGCAGCACTTGCCTGTGCAGGGCGACGACGACGGCGGCAGCGGCAGCGGCAGCGGCGCTGTCGGCGGCGGTCGGAGTCGATACCTCGGCATCGGCGCCGCGGCGAGCGCTCGACCGCCGCGTGTAGCCTCCCCACGTGACCACCGTGATCCGCGCCTCCGCCGTACTGCTCGACATGGACGGCACGCTCGTCGACTCGACCGCCGTGGTCGAGCGGGTGTGGACCGACTGGGCGGTCGAGCACGGACTCGATCCGGCCGACGTCCTGCCGGTGATCCACGGCAGGCAGGCGCACGCGAGCATGGCGATCCTGCTGCCGGCGCGAGCCGTCGACGAGAACCTCGCCGACAACCGCGCGATGCTCGAGCGCGAGACCACCGAGACCGAGGGCGTCGTCGCCGTCGCCGGCGCCGCCGGCCTCCTGCGTGCACTCGCCGGGGTGCCGCATGCGCTCGTCACGTCGGCCACGCTCGCACTCGCGACCGCTCGCATGGCGGCCGCCGCGCTCCCGATGCCCGCGATCGCGGTCACCGCCGAGAACGTGACCGAGAGCAAGCCCGATCCCGAGGGATTCCTCGCGGCGGCCGCCGCGCTCGGCGTCGCACCGCACGACTGCGTGGTGTTCGAAGACTCCGGAGCCGGGATCACCGCCGCCCACCGGGCCGGCATGCGCGTCGTCGGCGTCGGCCAGCTCGCCGAACGGCATGGGGCCGATCATCTCGTCGCCGACCTCTCGACCGTGCGGGTCACCGTCGACGGGCCGACGTTCACCATCACGCTGACGCAGCGCTGAGACACCGCGACGAGCCGCGCTGCGGATGACCGCGACGGGGCGCACCCCGCGCCCACTGTCGCACCACCGCAGCACCGCAGCACCGCAGCACCGCAGCACCGCACCACCGGACCACCGGACCGCCCGATCTCCGCCGCACGACGGATCTCGCCGCGACCACGGCTCGCTAGCGTGGAGGGATGCCCGAATCCCTGATCAACGCGCAACCGGTCGCGCCGGGCGCGGAATGGGTGCGGCCGCGCCCCGACCGACGCGGGTACCGCAACGACCTCGTCCTGGCGCTCGTGCTCGCCGTCGGCACCGCCGCCAGCGTCGTGCTCTACCGGGCCACCGGCTGGGGCGAGGGAACGCCGTGGTGGGCCTCTGCGCTCTGGGTGGTCGGCATGAACCTCCCCCTGGCCGCGCGGCGCCGGTGGCCCGAGGCGGTCGCGCTCGTGGCATCCGCGGTCTTCATCGCGGGCGGGCAGACCGGCGTCGGCGAGGCGCTCTTCTCGAACATCGCACTCTTCGTCGCGATCTATTCGGTCGGTGCCTGGAGCCGCAGCCGCCGCATCGCGACGATCGTGCGCGCGGTCATCGTCGTCGTGATGTTCGGCTGGCTGTTCTGGGGGCTCATCTTCTACTCGGCCATGCAGGACCACCTGCCCGAACTCTCCCGCGAGGGCGGCCTGCTCTCGCCGTACGTCGCGTACGGCCTCATCAACGTGCTGACCAACCTGCTCTTCTTCGGTGGCGCCTGGTACTTCGGCGACAACGCCTACCGGTCGGCGCGCGCCCGGGCCGAGCTCGAGCAGCGCACGGGCGAGCTCGCCGCCGAACGCGAACGCACCCGCACGCAGGCCGTCGCGCTCGAACGCCTGCGCATCGCACGCGAACTGCACGACGTCGTCGCGCACCACGTCTCGGTCATCGGCGTGCAGGCGGGCGCCGCCCGCCGGGTCCTCGCGAAGGACCCGGCCGCGGCCGCCGCGTCGCTCTCGACGATCGAATCGAGCGCGCGCGAGGCCGTCGACGAGTTGCACGCGCTGCTCGGCACGCTCCGCAGCGACGACGACACGGGTCCGGTCGACCTCGGCGACACCGGCGGGGTCGACGACCGCGGCGGCGCCGGCGAGGCGGCCGCCACGAGCACCTCCACCCGCGGACTCGCCCGCCTCGACGAGCTCGTCGCCGAGTCGTCCGACGGCGGGCTGTCGGTGACGCTGTCGATCGTCGGCGAGCCGCGACCGATCTCGCAGATGGTCGACCTCAGCGCCTACCGCATCGCGCAGGAGGCCCTCACGAACGTGCGCAAGCACGCGGGCGCCGCCGCGACCGCCGAGGTCCGGGTGCGCTGGACCGACGCGGCGCTCGAGGTCGAGGTCACGAACACGGGCACGGCGACCACGCTCGCCGGCAATGCACGACGCGGGGATGCCTCGACCGGGGCCGGCCTCGGCCAGCTGGGCATGCGCGAGCGGGTCGCCGCCGTCGGCGGCACGCTCGAGCTCGGACCGCGCGCCCGCGGCGGCTATCTCGTGCGCGCGAGTCTCCCGCTCCGGCGGGTCGAGGAGGTGGGCGCGTGAGCATCCGCGTGCTCGTCGTCGACGACCAGAGCCTCGTGCGGGCGGGGTTCCGCACGATCCTCGACTCGGAGGACGGCATCGAGGTGGTCGGCGAGGCCGCCGACGGCCGGGCCGCACTCGACCGGGTCGCGGAACTCGCCCCCGACGTCGTCTGCATGGACGTGCAGATGCCCGGCATGGACGGCCTCGAGGCGACGCGGCGCATCACGGCCGACGCGGCGACGACCGCGGCCGTGCTCGTGCTCACGACGTTCAACCGCGAGGACTACCTGTTCGCCGCACTCGATGCGGGCGCGAGCGGGTTCCTGCTGAAGAACTCGAGCCCCGAGCAGCTCATCGAGGCCGTGCAGGTCGTCGCCCGGGGCGACGCGCTGCTCTCGCCCGACGTCACACGGCGGGTGATCGAGGCGGCACGACCCGGCCGGCCGAGGAGCGGCGACCCTTCGACCGCTCGACCGGCTCAGAGGGAACCGGGCCCCGGAATCGAGACGTTCGCAGACCCCGGCACCTCGACCGCGACATCCCCCGCCCTGCTCACGCTCACCGACCGCGAACGCGAGGTGCTCGAACTGCTCGCCGAGGGCATCTCGAACGCCGAGATCGCCGAACGGCTGTGGGTCGGCGAGGCGACCGTGAAGACGCATGTGTCGAAGGTGCTCATGAAGCTCGGCATCCGCGACCGGGTGCACGCCGTCGTCTACGCGTACGAGCACGGCGTGGTGCGCCCGCGCGGCTGAATCCGGATCGGGGTTGACGCACGCCCACGACCGACCTATGGTTAAGCAATTCATTAATTAAGGAGTTGCTTACATTGGTCGAGGCGAACGACGAGCTGAGCGCGGTGTTCCAGGCACTCGCCGACCCGACCCGCCGCGCGATGCTCTCGCGCCTGCGCGTCGGCCCGGCGACCGTCGGCGAGCTCGCCGAGCCCTTCACGATGAGCCGCCCCGCGATCTCGCAGCACCTCAAAGTGCTCGAACGCGCCGGCCTCATCGAGCGCACCGCGACGGCCCAGTGGCGCACGTGCACCCTCCGAACCGAGCCCCTCGACGAGGCGTCCGCGTGGGTCGAACGACACCGCGGCGAGTGGAACGACCGCTTCGACCTGCTCGCCGAGCACCTCCGCACCATGAAGGAGAATTCGGAATGACCGAGTACCAGACCACGACGACGGATGCCTCCGGCTCCGCCGAACGCCCGCAGTTCACGATCACCCGCGTGTTCGACGCACCCCGCGAACTCGTCTGGCGAGCATGGACCGAGCGCGCCGACGCCGCCGAGTGGTGGCACCCGCGCGACGTCACGATCAAGCCGGGCAGCATCGACCTCGACGCACGTGTCGGCGGTCGCTACCGGTACACGATGGTCGCGCCCGACGGAACCGAGTACCCCACCGCCGGTGTCTACCGCGAGCTCGACGCCCCGAAGCGCCTCGTCATGACCTGGGGCTCCCCCGGCGATCCCGACGACGGCGCGCCGGTCATCACGGTGACCCTCCGCGAACTCCCCGGCGAGCGCACCGAGATGCTGTTCCACCTCATGGGGATCGCCGGCGCTGCAGGCGACGACAACGTCTACGACGGGTGGGACTCGGCGTTCGACGTGCTCACCGAACACCTCGACGGGGCCGGCCCGTCGTCGGGAAGCGAGGCGAGCTGATGGGCCGCCTCATCGTCGAACAGGTCGTGACGGCCGACGGGTACGCCGCCGACCCCGACGGCGGCATCGGGTTCTTCGAGGCGCTGATCCCGACCGGGGACGACGGCGAGCCCCAGCTCAACGACGCCGAGCAGCTCGCCTACGTCTCGCAGGCCGACGCGATCCTGTTCGGCGCGACGACGTACCGCATGTTCGCCGACTACTGGCCGAAGGCCGACCCCGCCGTCGAGCACGTCGCCGGGCTCATCGATCGGCTGCCGAAGCTCGTCGTCTCGAACACGCTGGCCGAGGCGCCGTGGGGCGACGGCCGGATCGAGATCCTCTCGGGCGACGGCTCCGAGCGCACCGCCGAGGTGAAGCAGCGATTCGACACGACCATCGTGTGGGGCAGTCTCGTCCTCACCGACGCCCTCTTCGCGGCCGGTCTCGTCGACGAGCTCCACCTGCGCATCGTGCCGGTGCTGCTCGGCGACGGTCGATCGTTCACGCCGACCGCGATGACCGACCGGGGCCTGACGCTCGACCGCGTCGCCGAACGCCCCGGTGGGGTCGTGAGCCTGCGCTATCGCGTGCGCTGAGCGCCGTCGCGCCACGGAGGCCGGGAAGCCATGGGCCTCCCGGCCTCCGGGCACTCAGGGGCGGAAGGTGCTCAGGGCTGGAAGCCGTGCGGCTTCGGCAGCACCGTCACGGGTTCGGACGACGCCGTCCCGGCCGGCAGGCCGGGCGCGCGTGCCGTGACCGTGAGCACGAGCTCCTTGCCCGAGATCGACGGGTTCACCTTGAGGGCGGCGCCGTCGGCCCACGGGATGGTCCGGCCGTCGGCGGTCCACCGGTAGCTGAACCGGGCGCCGTCGACGTCCCATACGCCGGGATCGGCCGTGAGCGTCGCCCCCGGGATGGGAGTCCCGGTGAACGACGGCGCCTCGACGGCGACCGGCGCACCGGGGCGCACCGTCACCGTCGCCGACCCCGAGGCGGCTCCGAGCGTCGCGGTCAGCACGTGCTCGCCCGCATAGGCCGGCAGCTCGACCGAGGCTCCGTCGACCACGTCGGTCGCCACCGAACTCGTCACGGCGACGAGGTCGGAGACGTCGCCGATCGGCGCACCGTCGGCATCGAGCGCCTCGACGGCCAGCTCGACCGAGTCGCCCTTGTCGACCGAGGTCTCACTCGGGGTCACCTCGAGCGAGACGGCGACGGATGCCACGTCCGCCCATTTCGCATACGCCACGGCGTCGTCCACGAGCACCGCGTCGAAGTCGAACGGCGTCGTGAGCGCGGCATCCGCGAACCAGCCCTGGAACACCCACCCGTGCTCGCTCGGCGCAGCCGGCTCGACGGGCGCCGAGCCGTACGCGACCGCCTGCGGCGGCATCGCCTCGCCGTGGCCGCCGAGGTCGAACGCGAGCGACACCGGGTCGACGACGCCGAAGGCGCCCGACGCGGCCGCTGCGGCGGGCCCGCCGACGACCGGCAGCACGATGCGGCTCACGGCCGTGTCGACCGTCACGCTCGCGTTGGCCGTCCCCCCGATGCTGTAGCCCGACAAGTTCGTCGTGACGACCACGCCGATGCGGTGACCGGCGGCGAACGTCGTGTCGTACGGTTCGAGCGGGAAGTCGAACGCCGTCGCCTCGCCCGGCGTCACGGGCACGGCCTCGCCGTCGGCCAGCGAGAAGCGGTTCGACGAGTCGAGCGCCCCGCGTGCGGCGCGCCACACGTCGGTCGTCTGCGAACGACGGTCGACCTCGAGGTAGCACGCGTCGTCACTCGCGCTCTCGGCGCCCCAGCAGGTGCGCTCGGTCGTGTTCACGACGCCCTCGCCGCTCCGGGAGGTGCGGGTCGAGGTGCCGTAGTCGACGAGGAGCGCGCTGAGGTTCGCCTGCGACTGGCCGAGCGAAGCGGTCAGTTCGACCCGCGCCGTGCCCGAGATCCGCAGGTCGCTCGTGAGCGGCTCGGACAGGAAGACGAGACGGTTCGCCTGCGACCCCTCCGGCGCGTTGATCGCGTTGCCCTCCGAGATGGATCCGGACGGCCCCGTGAAGGTCGCGGTCGCGGCGCCGTCACCGGGCTGCAGTCGGAGGTCGCCGGCTGCCCCGGGGGTCGTCCCGCCGAGCAGCACCTCGACCCCGGTCGTCCCGGGAACCGGCCAGCTCGCGACCTCCTCGTAGACCTCGGGGTCGGTTTCGACCGTGGCCACCGGCTCGTCCATGATGCCGTTGTCGATGCCCTGCAGCCAGTAGTCGTACCACCGGTGGATCGTCGACACCCACTCGGCGCGGTTGTAGTCGAACGGGTCGGTGTGGCCGACCTTCGCGAGCCAGATCTTGCGCGGCACGTCGTGCTCGCCGAGCGCCTCCCAGTACTCGCCCACCTGGCTCATGCGCACGTTGTCGTCGTTGAGGCCGTGCGCGAGGAACACCGACGCCCGGACATCGTCGATGTCGAGCCGGTAGTCGCGCTCCGCCCAGAACGGGTTGACGTCGCCGGTCTCATCGCCGTCGATCGCGCTGAGGTTCGCGCGCACCGGGGCGCACAGCGGGCGGCGATCGGGGTTCGTGACCGTGTTCGACAGGCTCGCCGGGTAGTTGGTGTTGTGCGCGATGCCGCCCGTGCGCGAGTAGCCGTACCAGTACGAGATCGCCGAGATCGGCACGATGGTCGTGAGGCCCTCGACGCCGGTCGCCGCGACGCCGTTGGCGAGGGTGCCGTCGTACGACTTGCCCATCATCGCGGCCTTGCCGTTGTCCCAGTCGGCGACGGCGGCGGTGCCGTCGGCGTAGTGGCCGGCGACGCGGCCGTTCAGCCAGTCGATGACGACCTTCATGCTCTCGATGTCGCCCGGCCCGCCGTGCATCGGGCACCCGGTGGAGTTCGCGGTGCCGTCCATCTCGGCGAGGATCATCGCGTACCCGCGGGGCACGAAGTAGTTGTCGTAGAAGAGCGGCCACTGGTCGTTGAGGCCGTCGCCGTCGACGTCGGCGATGAGCTGGGACTCGTTGCCGCGGCCGAGCGTCGTGTAGTACGGGCTCGTGTCGATGATGGCGGGCACCTTGAGGCCGGCGTCGCTCTCGGCGGGACGGATGATCTCGATCGCGGTGACGTCGTCGACGCCGTCGAGGTCCTGGTCGACGCCGGCGACCGGGATGAGCACGCGCTCCCTGATCGCCTGCGTGTAGTCGAAGACCGGCGCGGTGACGCCGTCGACGATGCTCAATTCGGGCACGTCGTCGGCGACGGCCGTGGTGGGGAACATGAGGGTGCCGACGAGTGCGACGGCGAGTCCGGCGACGATGCCGGCGGCCCGGCGTCGACGACGCGCGGGCGGCAGTTGAACCGTAGTGAGCGGTGACATGCCCTCTGTCTACCGTCGCGGTGGACGCCGGCGCTAGGAATTCGGCCGAGAATGTTCAACAAACTTGCAGCAGGCCGGGCGCGGCACGCGTGCCCGGCCTCTCCGATGGGCACGTCGGCACCGCCCGCGGCGCGGGTCGCCTCGGCGAGCGCCTCCGCGGGTGACGCGTCGCGGAAGCGGAGGGTGGTGCCGCCCGCCATCTCGATCGACGGACGCGGTGCGCGCGTGAGCACGAACACCGGCACGTGGAACGGCGGCTCGTCACCCCGGTGGGGTCGTCAGCCTGCGCTATCGGCTGGACCGAACGCTCTGGTCCGCGTCGACGACCTCGCCGTTGCGCGGCAACCAGCCGCCGAACGTGATCGGCACTGCGCGGGCATGCACGACGTCGAGCCGGTCGACGACCTGCAGGTGCACATGCGGCTCGGTGCTGTTGCCGGAGTTGCCGCACCGGCCCACCTGCTCACCGGGCCGCACGGCCTGCCCGATTCGTACGCTCACGCTCGCTCGCTGCAGGTGGCACAGCACCACGATGCCGCCCTCGGCCCGGATCATGACGTGATTGCCGGCCAGGGCGAGCCACCCGAGGCTCGCACGACGGCGTTGCCCAAGTGCATAGCGGATCGACGGCACCCCGCGATACGCGTCGTGATCGGGTTCGGCGTCGTGGGTGGCGACGACCACGCCTGCGACGGGCGAGAGGATCGGACGTGCGAAGCCCGGGAAGCGTTCGGCCGGTTCGGGCCGCACGAGCGAGGCGAGCGTGATCGCCCCCGATCGCCCGTCGGCACCGACGGGCACGAAGTCGATCGCGTACGACGTGGCGAACTCGGCGGTGCCATGGCTCGGCACCCGGTCGGCGGGGCTGTGCTGCGTGAGCCAGCGCCCTTCGAACGGATATCGCAGGTCGACGGGCGGCACCGCGTCACCGCCGCTCGGGCGGCACGGTCGCCGCGTCGGGCAGGCCGGTCTGGTACTCGGCCGAGAGCATGCGGTACGAGCGGGTCGTGAACGCCACGAGCGCGAGTGCGACCATGACGAGCCCCGCGAAGAAGAACACGAGCGCGATGCCGCGGGCTTCGCCGTCGCCGAGCAGCCAGCCCCAGGTCGCCTGTCCGTCGGGCGAGTCCATGTACGGGATGATCCAGAACTGGGCGATCGGCGCGATGAGGAACGCCGTGATCGGCGCGGCCGCGGCCTCGAAGGCCTGCGCGAAGCCGAACACCCGCCCCTGCCTGCGGAAGGGCACGACCTTCTGGATCACCGTCTGCTCGGCCGCCTCGACCACCGGGATGAGGCACATGTACGCCCAGATGCCGAGCCCGTAGAGCACCCACCACTCTCGGATCGTGAACAGGGCGCCGAGCAGGCCCATGCCGATCACGACGAGCAGCATCGTGCGGATGGGGTTCTGCCCGAGTCCCCACTTGGCGATCACGAGCCCGCCGATGATGAATCCCGTCGCAGTGACGCCGAGCACGACGCCCCACGCCTCGACCGGGAAGAGCGTCAGGCCGTACGGGTCCATCAGCGCCATGTACACGCCGCCGATGAGGTTGTTGAACGTCGAGAAGATGATCAGTGCGAAGAGTCCGGGCGCCGCCCGGATCGCGGTGATGCTGCCGCGCAGGTCGACCGCGGGGGCCCGGCCGTCCTCGGCGACCGGACGTTCTTCGGGGATGCGGACGAACATCAGGTGCACGAGCGCGACGAGCGTCATCGCGATCGCGATCGCGAGGGTCCACCCCATGCCGAGCAGGCCGATCGCGAGCCCGCTGAACACGCTCGTGACGATGAACGAGAGCCCCTGCACGGTGCCGACCATGCCGTTCGCGTTGGCGTGGCGCTCGACGGGCACGAGGAGGGTCACCGTCGTCGAGAGGGCGATGTTGCGCATGTTCTCGACCACCGACCCGAACAGGATGATGCCGGAGAACGCCCAGAACCACGGGCCGCCGAGGTCGACGAGCGCCGACTCGGGCTGCAGCAGGTACAGCACGCCGGCGATGCCGAACGAGCCGAGCGTGACGAGGCTGGAGAACACCATGACCCGGTGCTTGCGGTGCCGGTCGACGATCGTGCCGAAGAACATCGCGAAGACGGCGATGAGCAGCATGTACGCGCCGCCGATGATGCCGGTGGCGAGCACCGACTTCGTCTCGAGGTAGACCCAGAACGTGAGCGCGAACCAGAGGAAGCTCGTCGTCACGTTCGCGATCATCGTGTTGGCGAGCACGTGCAGGAAGGTGCGCATGCCGTTCGCCGGCGGCTCGGGCTGCGACGCGGACGTCGGCGCCTCGGCCTGCGGCGGAACCCCCGCAGGCGTGATCTCGCCGGCCGGCGACGCCGCCGTCGCCTGCCGGTCCGTCTCGGTTCCGTCGAGCCGTTCGCCCACCCTGCGAGGGTAACCGCGGCCGCCGACATCCATAACCCCCTCGCGGCACGACCTCCCCCACGCGACGGAGCCGGGAAACCCGTCGGCCGGCGGATGCCGCCGGCCCCGGGACATCCGTACCGTGAGGGCATGCTCGAACTCCACGACGTGACCAAGCGCTACGGCGAGCGCCTCGCGCTCGACGCCGTCTCGTCCTCCGTCGGCGACGGCCGCCTCACGGGCTTCGTCGGCGGCAACGGCGCCGGCAAGACGACGACCATGCGCATCGTCCTCGGCGTGCTCGCCTCCGACGGGGGCACGGTGACGCTCGACGGCGAGCCCGTCACCGCGACCGACCGCCGCCGATTCGGGTACATGCCCGAAGAGCGCGGCCTGTACCCGAAGATGCGCGTGCTCGAGCAGACCGTCTACCTCGCGCGCCTGCACGGCTGGAGCACCGAGGCGGCGACCCGCAACGCGGTCGAGCTGCTCGAGCGCCTCGGCCTCGGCGAACGGCAGGGCGACACGATCGAGTCGCTCTCGCTCGGCAACCAGCAGCGTGCGCAGATCGCCGCCGCGCTCGTGCACCGCCCCGAGGTGCTCGTGCTCGACGAGCCGTTCTCGGGGCTCGACCCGATGGCCGTCGAGACCGTGCAGGCCGTGCTGGCCGACGTCGCGGCGACCGGCGTGCCCGTGCTCTTCTCCTCGCACCAGCTCGACATCGTCGAGCGGCTCTGCGACGACCTCGTGATCATCGCGAACGGACGCATCGCCGCGTCGGGCACGCGCGACGAGCTCCGCACCGCGCACGGGTCGGAGCGCTGGGAGCTGCTGACGAGCGGCGACCTCGGCTGGCTGCGCGAACGGCCGGGCATCGAGGTCGCCGACTTCGACGGCGGCTGGGCCGTGTTCGAGGCCGATTCGGATGCCTCGCGCCAGTCCGTGCTCGCCGAGGCCGTCTCCCGCGGCGAGGTCGTGAGCTTCAGCCGCGAGCACACCACGCTCGCCCAGATCTTCAAGGAGGTCGTGCGATGAGCGGCGCGAACCGGCCGACGGCGCCGAGCTTCGTCGACAGCGTCTCGCTCATCGCGGGTCGCGAGATCACGATGCGCCTGCGCAGCAAGGCCTTCCTCATCTCGACGGGCGTGCTCATGCTCGCCGTACTCGCCTCGGTCGTGCTCGGCAGCCTCTTCGGCGGGCAGTCCGAGCCGACGAAGGTCGCCGTGGTGGGCACCGCCGCCGATGCCGTGGCCGGCAGCGACGCGCTCGAGGCCGTGCCCGTCGACGACGAGGCCGCCGGCGAGCAGCTGCTGCGCGACGGCGAGGTCGACGCGATCGTCGTGCCCGAGCCAGGCGCTCATCAGGGTCAGACGGTCGACCCCCTCGGCATCACCGTCATCGGGCTCGACCAGACGCCGACGGGCGTGGTCCAGGCGCTCTCGGTGCACCCGAGCGTCGAGCTGCTCGACCCGGCCGCCGTCGACCCCGGCCTCGCCTATCTCGTCGCCTTCGGCTTCGGCATCGTGTTCTTCATGTCGGCGCTCACGTTCGGCACGACGATCGCGCAGTCGGTCGTCGAGGAGAAGCAGACCCGTGTCGTCGAGATCCTGCTGTCGACCGTGTCGGCGCGTGCCCTGCTCACCGGCAAGGTGATCGGCAACAGCGTGCTCGCGTTCGGGCAGATCCTCGCGATCGCGGTGCTCGCGATCCTCGGGCTCATGCTCACGGGCCAGAAGGTGCTGCTCGGCGGGCTCGGCGGTTCGGTGACCTGGTTCGTCGTGTTCTTCGCGATCGGCTTCGTGATGCTCGCCGCCCTCTTCGCCGCGACGGCGGCGATGGTGTCGCGCTCGGAGGACATCGGGTCGGTGACGACCCCCGTCACGATGCTCGTGATGATCCCCTACTTCCTCGTCGTGTTCTTCTTCGACGACCCGACGGTGCTCGGCATCATGAGCTACGTGCCGTTCTCGGCGCCCGTCGGCATGCCGGTGCGCATCTTCCTCGGCCAGGCGGAGTGGTGGGAGCCCATCGTGTCGCTCGTGATCCTCGTCGCGACGACGGCGCTCGCGGTCGCGATCGGCGAGCGCATCTACCGCAACTCCCTCCTCAAGACGGGCGCCCGCGTGCCGCTCGCCGAGGCCCTGCGCGGGTAGCCGGCCCGCTTGCGCAGCACAGGCCGCGGGCGGATGCCCCGGAGTCGGGGGACACGAGGCATCCGCCCGCTTCACGTCGTGCGCCGGCGCGAGGCATCCGTGCGTCGTCGGCGCGAATGCGCCGATTCCGTGCGCCCGGCGTCACGATGCCTGCCCGCCCGCGGATGCGAGGATGGTTCGGTGAACTCTCCGCTCCACGACACGACCTTCCGCGGCTTCGCCTCCGACAACTACTCGGGCGTGCACCCCGAGGTGCTCGCCGCCATCCAGACGGCCAACGACGGCCACCAGGTGGCCTACGGCGAGGACGTCTACACCGAGCGCCTGCAGCAGGTGTTCGCGCACCACTTCGGCGAGGGCGTCGAGGCGTTCCCGGTGTTCAACGGCACCGGTGCGAACGTCACCGGCCTGCAGTCGATGCTCCCCCGCTGGGGCGCGGTCGTCTCGGCGAAGACGGCGCACATCAACTCCGACGAGGGCGGAGCGCCCGAGCGCGTCGGCGGCATCAAGCTGCTCACGGTCGCCGCGCCCGACGGCAAGCTCACGCCCGAGCTCATCGACGAGGAGGCGTGGGGCTGGGGCGACGAGCACCGGGCGCAGCCGCTCGTCGTGTCGATCACGCAGACCAGCGAGCTCGGCACCGCGTACACCGTCGACGAGGTGCGCGCGATCACCGAGCACGCCCACTCGCTCGGCATGAAGGTGCACATGGACGGCGCGCGCCTGTCGAACGCGGGCGCGACGCTCGGCGTTCCGCTGCGCGCGTTCACCCGCGACGCGGGCGTCGACGTGCTGAGCGTGGGCGGCACCAAGAACGGATGCCTCGGCGCCGAGGCGATCGTGGTGCTGAACCCCGAGGCATCCGAGGGCCTGAAGTACCTGCGCAAGCTCAACATGCAGCTCGCGTCGAAGATGCGCTTCGTCTCGGCGCAGCTCATCGCGCTCTACGAGGGCGACCTGTGGCTGCGCAACGCGACGCACGCGAACGCGATGGCCTCGCGCCTGCGCGACGCGCTCGACGCGGGCATCGCGGCGGGCGAGCTGCCGGGCCTCGGCTTCAGCCAGGCGACGCAGTCGAACGGCGTGTTCGCGACGCTGCCGCAGGGTGTCGCCGACAAGCTGCGCGACCGCGGGTTCCGCTTCTACGACTGGGACGCCGCACGCGGCGAGGTGCGCTGGATGTGCGGGTTCGACACGAGCGAGGCCGACATCGACGCGTTCGTCGCCGGCATCCGCGAGGAGCTCGCGGCTGCGTAGGCCCGTCGACGCCACGAGGGCGCGGCATCCCCTGCGGATGCCGCGCCCTCGTCGTCGTGCCGACCGGTTCAGCGGCCGTCGGCGAGGCGCTCGATCGGGATCGTCGTGCCGAGGATGCGCTCGGCCGCGCGGTGGCCCGAGAGCAGCGCCCCGTTGACCGTCGCCGGGCAGTCGCCCCATGTCGCCTCGCCGGCGAGGTGCAGCACGTCGCCGACGGGCGTGGCGATCACGTCGTGGTCGTCGTACGAGGCGCCGCGGGCGACGTAGGAGTACGAGCCGAGTGCGTACGGGTCGGAGCCCCATCGGGTGATCCAGTGGCCGGTCGGCTCGGGCACCGCGTCGTCGTAGTTGCGCCGGAGGCCCTCGAGCACCGAGGCGACGATCTCGTCGTCGGCCATCTGCTCGATGCGGCGGGCCCACTCGCCGCCCGCGAAGGTGAGCAGCATCGGGGTGCCGCTGACGACCGACACGTCGTACCACGAGTGCCAGGGCGCGCTCTCGGCGCCGAGCTGGCGGATCGCGTACGCGCCGTCCTGCCAGAAGCGCTCGGGGAACTGCAGGAAGACCTTGTCGAACGTGCCCATGCCGACCCGGTCGATCGCGCCGGACACCGCCTCGGGCAGGGCGGGCTCGAAGTCGATCGTCCCGGCCTTGAGCACGCCGAGCGGCACCGTCACGACGACCCGACCGGCCTCGAACGACTCGGACGCGGTGGTGACGCGCACGCCCGCCGCCGACCACTCCACCGCCGTGACCGGCTGCCCGAGTCGGATGTCGAGGCCATCCGCGAGCGCCGTCGCGAGCGCGTCGTAGCCGCCGGGGAACACGACCTCGTCGCCGTCGATCGCGTCTTCGTCGAGCCCGTGGGCGTCGACCTCGGCGCCGTCGGCGCCGCACTGCTCCTCGGTGCGATGGCGGTGGAACGCGCGCACCCGCTCGGTGCGCTCCGGATCCCAGCCGAGTCCGGCGAGCGCCCGCTCGACGACGTCGGCGTAGCTCTCGCCGTGCTCCGAGGCTTCGACCGCGGCGGCGAGGCGCTCGTCGGCCGCCGCGACGTCGTCGAGCCACGCGTCGGTCGCCGCGGCGTCGAGCTCGCGGTGCTCCTCGTCGTAGTTCGCGATCGGGCGCCCGCCGGCCTGGAAGCTGCCGACCGTGAACTCGGCGGTCTCCATGCCGAACGCTGCGACGAGCTCCGTGAGGGGGTTGCCGTCGAGCCCGTGGATCCAGGAGGCGCCCCGGTCGACGGAGAAGCCCGGCGACCGGTCGGTCCAGGTGCGTCCGCCGATGCGGTCGCGCGCTTCGAGCACGACGACCTGGCGGCCTGCGGCGTGCAGGAGCCGGGCGGCGGTCAGTCCGGCGACGCCGGCTCCGACGATGACGGTGTCGAACATGGGCTACTGGTCCATTCGAGAGGGAGGCGGGTGAGCGGAAGGCGGCGAGCGGATGACAAGCGGCGAGCGGATGACGGGCGGCGCGTGCACCCGGCGTGCGAACGGCGCGGCGCCGAGGCATCCGCCGCATCGGTCACTCGGGGGCGAGCACCTCGGTGTCGCGGTTGAGCGAGCGCTTCTGGAAGTAGTCGCGGGAGCCGGGGAACATCGCCCAGACGAACATCAGCACGACGCCGAGCAGGAGCGACCCGATGCCCACGATGAAGGCGCCGCCGACACCGGCGACCTGCGAGTAGCCGTAGTCGGGGTTCAGCATGTCGATCGCCGACTGCACGAACGCCCACGCCATGAAGACCCCGCCGAGCAGCGGGAAGACGAGGCGGTAGAAGAAGTTGCGACGGCTGGCGAAGAGCGTGCGGCGGAAGTACCAGACGCACGCGAAGCTCGCGATGGCGTAGAAGAAGGCGATCGCGAGGCCCATCGAGAGCAGCGAGTCGGCGAGCACGTCGGTCGAGACGAGGTTCATGCCGGCGTAGTAGACGATCGCGATCACGCCGACGAGCATCGTCGAGAACGTCGGCGTCTTCGACGCCTCGTGCACCTTCGCGAAGCGAGCCGGGAGGGCCTTGTAGACGCCCATGGCGAAGGTGCCGCGCGCGGTCGGCAGGATGGTGGTCTGCGAGGAGGACAGCGCCGAGATCGCGACGGCGACCACGAGGAACCAGCCCAACGGGCCCATCGCCATGCCCGCGAGCACGGAGAACACGTCGTCGGCGTTGGTCTCGTTCGCGAGGCCCGTGCCGGTGTCGCCGAGGCCGGCGTACATCATCGCGACGACGGTGATGCCGACATAGGTGATCAGCAGGATGACCGTCGTGAGGGTCGCGGCGCGGCCCGGCGTGCGACGCGGGTCCTTCGTCTCCTCGGTGAGGGCGAGGCACGTGTCCCAGCCCCAGTAGATGAAGAGCGCGAGCAGGATCGCCTGCACCATGCCGGTGCCGTCGGCCAGGAACGGGTTGAACCAGTCGAGCGAGACCGGGGTGGGGTCGGGTGCGGTACCGGTGAAGTAGCCGATGAGGCAGCCGACGACGAACGCGGCCATCGCGAGGTACTGGATCGCGAGCAGCACCTGCTGCATGCGCTCGCCGATCTCGACGCCCCGCAGCGACACCCAGGTCATGACGGCGATGATGACGCAGCCGAAGGCGGTGACGATGAAGCGGTTCTCGACGAGCGAGCCGTCGCCGATGAGGCTCAGCAGGTAGGCCGAGGCGATCTCGGCGAGGTTCGCCATGACGAGCACGCCGGCGACGGCGATGCTCCAGCCGGCCATCCAGCCGGTGCGCGGGCCGAACGCCTTCGCCGCCCAGGTGAACACGGTGCCGCAGTCGGGCACGTCGTTGTTGAGCTCGCGGTACGCATAGGCGGTGAAGAGCATCGGCACGAACGCGAGCACGAAGGCGATCGGCGCCTGCGCGCCGACCGCGATGACGACGTAGCCGAGGGTCGCGGCGAGCGAGAAGAGCGGCGCGGTCGAGGCGATGCCGATGACCGTCGAGCCCCAGAGCCCGAGCTTGCCGATGGCGAGGCCCTTCGTGGGGGTGCCGGGTGCCGGAGCGCCGGGGGCGGGAATGGCGGATGCGCCGGGCGCGGAGGCGGCCGGGGCTGCGGTCTGCTTCGTCAACGTGGTACCTGCTCGTCGTCGAGGGGTGGGTGGGGCTCGAACAGTGTACCTGACCGACCGACTAGTCGGTCTGTGCGTGGGTCACGGCGTTCGCCACCGCGCGACCGCGGCCGCGCCCCGCGCTGCCGGCCCGCCGGGCGGCCGGGTCGCCGGGCGGCCTCAGCCGCCGGCGCGGAGGCTCTCGAGCGCGGCGATGATCGCCTCGACCCGCTCGCGCGTGACGACGTCCTCGCCGGCGTCGAGGTTCATGAGCGCGTTGTGGTTGATGCCGTCGCCGGCGAAGAGCACCAGGCGGGCGAGCGTCGCCTCGCCGGTCGCGGTCTCGAGCGCGTCGAGCCAGTCGGCCCGGCACTCGCGCAGGACCTCGAGCGCCGCCTCGTCGCCGGTCTGCGCGATGCGGTAGGCCGCCTCGATCAGTCGCTCGAGCTCGCTGTCGCGATCGAGCGACGAGACGAGGTAGAACCGCACGGCCCCCTCCGGCGAGGTGCGCATCTGCTCGGTGTCGCGCCGCGCCTGGGCGCGCAGCTCGACGAACAGCGCCGCACGCAGCGCGCTCACCGACGAGAAGTGGTGCAACGCTCCCGACTTCGAGAGCCCGGCCCGGCCCGCCACCGCCTCGAGCGTGGCCCCCCGCAGGCCCCGCTCGACGACGAGGTCGGTGTACGCGGTGAGGACTCGGGCGGCCTGGCCATCGACGGTGATCACCACGCCATCGTACGAGCACGGACGCACACGACGGGCGCACGAAGGCGCGGCACCCGTTCGCGATGAACGGATGCCGCGCCCGAGGTGTTGCGTGCCGGTCAGTGCCCGACGGCCCGCAGCGCGTTCACGATGCCGTCGCCGAAGAAGCCGTTGGTCTTCTTGGCGCTCTCGCAGGTGTGCGTCGCGGTGAGCGTCGCACCCGCCGGGGTGTGACGGGTGTAGGTGAAGTCCGCCGGCACCGGGCAGGCCTCGTCGACCGCCGACTTCAGCAGCTTCTTCTCGACCGCGTTGGCGTTCATCCGGATGCCGCCGCGCAGCGGGTCGGCCGCGCCGTACTGGCTCACGACGAGCGCGGCGACGCCGGCCGCGTGCGGCGACGCCATCGACGTGCCCTGCAGGTACTGGTAGTACGCGCAGGTGCCCTCGTCGTCGCAGCTCTCGACCGCCCAGTCGACGACCACGTCGCCGTTCTCGTCGATCGCGCCCTCGGCCTCGGCGAGCGAGGCCGGGTAGGCGGCGAGGATGCCCTTCGTGATGTCGCGGGTGTTCGCAGGGGTGTCGTACACGTCGCCGCCGGGCGCCGCCACGTCGATGTAGCCGTTGCCGTAGCTCGAGTAGTACGCCTTGCGCTCCGAGATGCCGGTGCTCGAGACCGAGATCACGCCGTCGCCCTCGGCCGGCATCGAGATGCACGACTCGGGGTCGAGCAGGTCGCGCACGTAGGCGGCCTCGCCGGGCACGCTCGCGAAGTCGGGGCTGCCCCCGTCGGTGACCGCCTTGGTGTAGTCGATCGCCTCGTTGCCGGCGGCCGCGACGAGCGTCACGCCGTGGCCGCGCGCGTAGTCGAGCGCGCGCTGCATCGCCTCGACGATGGTGCGCTGCTCGGCCTGGTCCTCCGCAGAGTCGGCCGGGTGGCTCGAGCAGTTGAAGAGCCACGGGTCGACGTAGTAGCTCATGTTGACCACGTCGATGCCGTGGTCACCGGCGTAGGTGAGCGCGTCGACCGAGGGCTGCAGGAAGAAGTAGCCCGAGTCCTGGCCGGCGCGGAGGTTCACGAGCGACACGTTCGGCGCGACGCCCGCGATGCCGAGGCCGTTGATCGGCGAGCCGATCGTCGAGGCGACGTGGGTGCCGTGGCCGTTCTCGTCGACGTCGGCGGCATCCTCGCAGGAGCCGTCGGGCTCGTCGGCGCAGTCGCCGTCGATCACGTCGCCGTTCGCGTCGACGGGCACGTCGACCGTGAAGTTGCGGCTGAGGTCGGCGTCGAAGTTCGGTGCGATGTCGGGGTGGCTGCCGTCGACGCCGGTGTCGATGATGCCGACCCGAACGCCCTTCGAGCCCTGCTGCCAGGCGTACGAGCCGTCGACCGTCGCGTCGATCTGCTGCATGTCCCACTGCAGGTCGGCGAGCGGCTCGGCGTCGGCCGAGCTCGGCGCGTGCGACTTCGCCTTGCCTGGGGCGGCGTGCCCCTCGTCCTCGACGCCGTCGCTCTTCTTCGCGTCGGCGTGGCCGGAGCCCGGCACATCGCCGATGATGCGGTTCTGGGCGGTGCCCTCGATGACCGACTGGTCGGCCGCGGCGTCGGCGAAGCCGGCGCCCGCACGGACGGTGGCGACGCCGATGGCGTCGTTCTGCGAGACGACGGTGCCGCCCGCGGCCTCGACCGCGGCGAGCGCGTCGGCGCTCGACACCCCCTGGGCGAAGACCACGACGTACTCGTGATCGGCTCCCGCATCGGCTCCGACGGCTCCGGCAGGTGTTGCGGCGAGCGCGGTCAGGCCGATGGCGATGGCAGAAGCTGCTGCGATGGATCGCATCTTCAGCATGAAGCATCCTTCCTCATTGACGGGATCTTGCCCGGCCATGCTCGCACACGGTCGAGCCAGGCCGATAGGGGGTCCACGAAGTGTTCGACGACGCTCCCGGAATACCTCGGCGGTTCCATGCGTTCGAATCGATCGGGACGACGGCGACCCGCACCACCGCTCAACGCAACGAACCAGGAAGCAGCACCATGACGCTCGTCACCGATCTCACGTCCCGCAGGGCCGACACGGCCGCACCCCTCATCGACCCGCTCGTCGAGCGCTGGAGCCCCCGCGCCTTCGACCCCGAGGCCGTCGTCGAGACCGAGACCCTGCGGACCATCCTCGAGGCCGCCCGCTGGGCGCCGTCGGCGAACAACTCGCAGCCGTGGCGTTTCATCGTCGCCCGGCGCGGCACCGCCGCCTTCACGACCCTGCACGACCGGATGGCGGGCTTCAACCAGGAGTGGGCCGACTCGGCCGCCGTGCTCATCGTGAACATCGCCGAGACCGTCGACGCCGAGGGCCGCCAGCGCCCGTGGGCGCGTTACGACCTCGGCCAGGCCGTCGCCCACCTCACCGTGCAGGCGCAGCACGAGGGCCTGCACACCCACCAGATGGGCGGCTTCGACGCGGCCGCGATCCACGAGGCCTTCGGCCTGCCCGAGAACCAGGAGGTCGTCTCGATCACCACGATCGGCGCCCTCGGCGACGTCGACCAGCTGGGCGAGGTGCTCCGGGAGCGCGAGGTCGCGCCGCGCCGCCGCATGCAGCTGGCGGAGTTCGTCACGGTCGGCGAGTAACCGCCGCAGCGAGACGGATGCCTCGGGGTCGATCGACCCCGAGGCATCCGTCGTCTGCGCCCCTCATGGCGTACGGCCGCCCCCCGACGCGTCAGGCCCCGACGAGGTCGACCGGGGTGGTCGGCGACGGGTCGCGCCGTGCCGCGGGCTCGCGCTTGCGGTCGAGCGCCTTCTTGATGCGCCACGCCGCGAACACCGCGACGACGCTCACGACCACGTGCATGCCGAGGAAGACGTCGGTGAGCCCGGCGCCGAGCAGCACGCCCGCGACGAGCGGCCCGGCCGCCGAGAACGCGGTCTGCATCGCGCCGATGGTGCCGAGCGTCTGGCCGACCATGCCCTTGGGCGCGAGCTGCGCCGTCAGCGGGTTGAGCACGGGGCTGTAGATCGTCTCGCCGACGGCGAAGATGCCGTAGGTCATGACGAACAGCGCCGAGGCGATGCCGGGTGCGAACTGCGCCGCAGAGAGGATGAGCCACGACACGACCCAGATCGAGCCCACGGCCATGAGCAGCACCGGCGCGCTGCGCTTCGCCGTGAGCTTCACGACGATCACCTGCAGCGCGACGATGACGAGGCAGTTGACCGCCGCCGCCATGCCGATCGCGGCGGGGTCGACGTCGAGCACGGTGATGCCGTAGGCGGGCAGCCCCGACTCGAACTGGGCGTAGAAGCCGAGCGCGAGGGCGACCGTGACGACGGCCGTCCAGCGCATGGCGGGCTCGGCGAAGATCCTGCGCAGCGCCCCGCGGGAGCGCGCCGCGCCGTCGGGGTGCCCGTCGCCGTCGAGGTCGACCGCGGCGATCGCCCCGGTCGCCGCGTCGAGCGCCGAGAACGCGCCCGTGTGCGCGGCCACGCGACCGGTCGCGGTGCCGACGCCGGCACCGACGAGCCCCGCCTGCCGCACCCGCCCGGCGAGCGCGATGATCGCCGACGACAGCACGAACCCGCCGGCCGCCATGGCGAAGCCGACGTCGAGCCCGTCGGCCCGGTCGAGGTCGACGACGAGCCCCGCGAGGAACGCGCCTGCGGCCATGCCGAGCGATTCGCCGGTGAACTTGTAGGCGAACACCTTGCGCCGGTCGTCGCCCGAGGACCACTGCAGGGCGAGCACCTGCTTGGCGGGCACGGCGGCCGAGAGTCCGAGGCCGAACACGAGCATGCCGGCGAGGAAGAGCGCGGGCACGTCGACCCAGACGAGCGAGGCGACGCCCGCGGCGCCGATCAGCTGCGCGATGACGGCGACCTTCACGGGGTCGAAGCGGTCGGCGAGCCGCCCGGCGAGCGGGGCCGCCACGAGCGCGCCGATCGAGAACAGCGACGAGGCGCCGGCGGCGACGAGGGCACCCCAGCCGCGGGTGTCGGCCGCATAGGCGTACTGGTAGGGCAGCACCGCTCCCCAACCGAGCGATCCGATGGCGCTGGCCAGAATGAGCAGTCGCGCGCGCATGGTGGTGTCCTCCTCCCGAGGTCTCGACGAGCAGAGGGATGCCTCGCGCCGACGCCGGCGGCGAAGCATCCCTCACCCTTCGAATGCGAAGTATTCGATATCGAAATATTAGCAACCGAAATATGCGTGAGAGAATTCCCGTATGCCCCGACGAACCCCGAGCGCCCCCGAACTGCACCGTCGCGCGGTCGCGACGTACGTCGCCGCGGGCGGAGAGGAGTCGGTGCAGCGCGTCATCACCGCCGTGCAGAGCCTCACCAAGAAGCTCGACCAGTGGTACGTGCGCCAGCTCGCCGACCTCGACATCGCCGCCGGCGAGTGGGCGGTCGTCACCTCGCTCGCGAAGGCCGGCGAGGCGCTCACGCCGAGCCAGCTCGCCGACCTCACGAACGTCGCGCCCTCGTCGATGACGCACCGGCTCGACAAGCTCGCCGAGCGCGGGCTCGTCGAGCGCACGCCCGACCCCGAGAACCGCACCCGCACCTACATCAGCCTCACCGACGAGGGGTGGGAGCTGTTCAGCCTCGCGATCCGCGGCTCGTCGGTCGTCGAGACCGACGTGCTGCAAGACCTGAGCGACGACGAGCGCATCGAGCTCGCCCGCCTGCTCGAGGTCGTGATCGCCCGCCTCGACGACGTCGAGGCGTAGCCCGACCGGCGGTCGGGCGGCGAGCCGTCCCGAGACCCGCTACCAGGAGCGCACGCGCTCGACCGTCACCCGCACGGGCACCGAGTACTCGGCGATGTAGCGCTCGGGCGTGTACTCGATCCGCTCGATCGCCTCGGCGTACTTCTCGGCGTACCGCGGCCACTCGGGCCGATCGCCGATCTCGCCGATCTCGGCCGACCCCGTGAACACCGCGACGTCGTCGCCGACCTCATCGGTGTTGAAGTGCAGGGCGGTGCGCGGGTTGCGGGCGAGGTTCGCGAGCTTGGGCGTGTCGGGCTTCGAGAGCAGCATCAGCTCACCCTCGTTCCACACGAACCACACGGGCGTCGGCACGGGGGTGCCATGCTGGTTCACGGTCGTGAGCCAGATGGTCTCCTCCGTCTCGAGGCGCTCGATGACGCGGTCGCTCAGCTTCAGTTCTTTCGACATGGATGCCTCTCCTCGGGCTCGTTCGCGGCCGGTCTCGATCTGCTCGCCGCGCCCTACGGGCGCAGCAGCACCTTGATCGCGCGCCGCTCGTCCATCGCGGCGTACGCCTCTGCGGCCTCGGCGAGGGGGAGCTCGACGTCGAACACGAGGCCCGGCTCGATGGCGCCCGACAGGACGTCGGGCAGCAGCTCCTCGATGTAGCCGCGCACGGGTGCGACGCCGCCGTTCACGCCGACGTTCGTGTTGAAGAGCTGGCGCACCGGCAGCTCGGGGCCTCCGTTCGGCACCCCGACGTAGCCGACCATGCCGCCGGGCCGGGCCGAGCGGAGCGCCTGGTCCATCGACTCCTCGGTGCCCACGCACTCGAGCACGCGGTCGGCGCCGATGCCGCCCGTGAGCTCGCGCACCGCGGCGATGCCCTCGGCGCCGCGCTCGGCGACGATGTGGGTCGCGCCGAACCGGCGGGCGAGCGCCTGCCGCTCGGGGTGGCGGCTCATGGCGATGATCGTGCCGGCACCGAGCCGCTTCGCTGCGATGATCGCGCAGAGGCCCACCGCCCCGTCGCCGACGACGGCGACCGAGTCGCCCGGCCCGACGCCCGCCGAGACGGCCGCGTGGTGTCCGGTGCCCATGACGTCCGAGAGGGTGAGGAGGCCGGGCACCTGCTCGTCGCGCACCGGCCCCGGCACGACGACGAGGGTGCCGTCGGCGAGCGGCACGCGCACGCGCTCGCCCTGGCCGGCGTCGGCGAAGGCGCCCTTGCGGTCGTCGCCGCCCCACCAGCCGCCGCCCAGGCACGAGGTCGACACCCCGTTGCGGCAGTTCACGCAGGTGTTGTCGCACACGTAGAACGGCGCGATCACGAAGTCGCCGACCTGCACGCCCACGACGTCGTCGCCGACGGCCTCGACGACGCCGATGAACTCGTGGCCGATGCGGCGCGGCTCGTTCGTCGGCGTGATGCCGCGGTACGGCCAGAGGTCCGAGCCGCAGACGCACGCGGCGACGACCTTCACGATCGCGTCGTCGCCGGTCGTGATGACGGGGTCGGGCACGGTCTCGACGCGGATGTCCCGGGGAGCGTGGATGACGGTGGCGAGCATGCCCTCGAGCCTATTCCCGGTTCGAGCCCGGGCACCCCTGGCCGGCCGCCCCGTCGGCACGAAGCGCCGCCCGGCGATCCGCGGGGGGGCGCCCGACCGAGACAGCGGCACGTCTTGACGCCCCGCCGACCCCGGGCTACTCTGAGCGAACCCACTCTGACAGCGTTGTCATATCGAGATCTCTCACGATGCGACTCCTGTCGAATCCGCATGTGGCACCCCGAAGGCCCGCTGAATCCAGGAGACACCCATGGCCCCCTCCGGCCCCGCACCCGCTCTTCGCGCGAAGACGCTCCGATGGCGCCGCACCGTCGCCCTCGCCGTCGCGGCGACCCTCGCCGCACCGCTCGCCGCCCTCGCGCCCGCCGCCCTCGCGCCCGCAGCCCGGGCATCCGCCGCCCCCGTCGCGAACGCCGCCGCCTTCGGCGCCCCCGATGAGATCGCGGCCGACTACTACGCCGCACTGCTGCGCCACACGCGCTGGGTGAACTCGGTGTGGGATCCGGCGATCAACGCGTACCAGTCCAAGGACTTCAACTTCGCGGTCGTGCTCGGCAACGCCGTGATCGTCACGCACGGAGACTACGACGCCGAGATCGCCGGCATCTCGAAGGACCAGCTCACCCAGCGCACGATCGACACGATCCGCTACTACGCCGCCAAGAACCGCTTCGTCGACCCGAACGGCACCTGGGGCAAGCGGATGTTCTGGGACTCCACGTTCCAGTCGTACTTCCTCGACGCGGGCCGCGTGCTGTGGGATCGGCTCGACGCCACGACGCAGAAGAACCTCGAGACGATCGCCGTCGGGCAGTCGGCCTACACCGCCGACCTCGACTACGGCGACGACCCGCTGTCGGGCTCGTGGACGGCCGACTGGCCCACCGGCAAGCACGCGGGCGACACCGCGCAGGAGGAGGCGGGCGTGTACACCCAGGCGCTCGCGCCGGGTCTCGCCTGGGCACCCGACCATGCGGACGCCTCGCGCTGGAACGAGCAGCTCGGCGACTGGGCGCGCAACGCCGCCGGCCAGCCCACCGCCGACCTCAACAACCCGGCCGTCGTCGCCGGGAAGCCGGTGTCGACGAACACGATGCAGACGATCTACGACACGTACCTCGTCGAGAACCACGGGTCGTTCGGCCCGCACTACCAGTCCGACATCTGGCGCTCGGGCGGGCGCAACGCGATCCAGTTCATCCTGAACGACCAGCCCATCCCCGAGTACCTGAAGCACCAGCCGAACTCGGCCGAGCTCTGGCGGTCGATCAAGATGGTGATGTCGAATCAGGGTGAGCCGTTCATGCCGATGGTCAACGACCGCGAGTACCTCTACGGCCGCGACGTGATCCCGATGGCGTTCCTCGGTCAGGTGCTGCGCGACCCCGACGCCGTGCGCGCCGAGGCGAACATGGCCGCGTCGCTCGAGGCCTACCAGGCGTACCCGCCGGTCGACCGGCTGGCCAAGTTCTCGGGAGAGCCCAAGTACGAACCCGAGGCGCGCGCCGAGATCGCGATCTCGTACCTGCTGCACGTCGAGGCCGCCGAATCGGCGGAGGGCGTCGTCCGGCCCGCGCCGCAGGACGAGTTCTTCGCCCGACTCGCCGGGGTGCGCGACTTCGGCGCCGGCCCCGGTCTCTCGGTGCAGCAGTCCGCGAACGCGTGGGCGGCGGCATCCAGCAAGAAGGGCTTCCTCAAGTTCCCCTGGGTTCCGGGCCACGACTCGTGGCTGTTCGCGCTGTCGGGCTCGACGCCGTACCTGTACCCGAACTCGGCGGCGACCGTCGACGAGCGGCGGACGAGCACCTACACCGCGCCGCGCGACGGCTTCGAGGGCACGGCATCCGTCTTCCGGATCGGCGGCGGCTACGCGGGCCAGGTGACGCTGCCGAACGGGGCGGCACTGTACGCCTCGACCGGCGCCGGCTGGCAGGACGGCACCGTCTCGGTGCGCAACCTCGACCTCGGCGGCTACAACGGCCTCGACGGGTCGCGCACCTACTACACGGCCGAGGGGTCGGCCACCGACACCCTGCCCGTCGTGACGCCGCCGAACCCGGCCGACGCGAACGCCGCCCGGATCGACGACCTGTCGTTCGATCCCGTGTCGGCGCGTTTCGTGCGCATCCAGGGCCAGCAGGGCAACGCCCGTTACGGCTACTCGCTGTACTCGCTGCACGCCTACGGGACGGGCGCGGAGGCCGCGACCGACCTGGCCGCCGGACGCCCCGCGACCGCCTCGAGCGAGGACCCCGCCCGTCGGGCCTCGACGGTCACCGATGCCGACCCCGCCACCCGCTGGGCCGTCGCCGTCGCCGAGCGCACGCGTGCGGACTCCTGGATCCAGGTCGACCTGGGTGCGGAGAAGAGCGTCGGTTCGGTGCGACTGGCCTGGGAGGTGAGCGCCGGTGAGCGCTATCTCATGCAGACCTCGTCGGACGGCCGGACCTGGACCACGCAGACCGCCTACACCGGCAGTGCCGACGCCAACGTCGCACGCCTCGACACCGTCGACCTGACGCCGGCGGGCGCGACCGCCCCGGCTCCGGTCGAGGCGAGGTTCGTGCGCATGCAGGGGGTGCAGGGCGACCCCGCCTACGGCTACTCCCTCTTCACGATGCGCGCACTGACGGCGACCGGCGTCGACGCGGCGGCGGGCAAGCCGGCGACGGCATCGAGCTCGGACACGGGTCGTGCCCCGTCGAGCGTGACCGACAGCGACCCGGCCTCGCGCTGGGCCGTGTCGCGTGCCGACCGCACCCGGGCCGACTCGTGGATCCAGGTCGATCTCGGCGCTCCCACCGCGATCGCGCAGGTGCAGCTGGGCTGGGAGGCATCGGCCGGTCGCGAGTACCGCATCCAGGTGTCGGCGGACGGCGAGACGTGGCAGGATGCCGCGAGCTTCCGCTACACGGGCGACCAGGTCGCCACGACCGAGGGGTCGTGGATCAACGTCGAAGGCGCGGCCGGCTACGTCGTGCGCGGCGGGCAGGCGCCGATCACCGTGTCGAGCGAGAAGGAGGGGATCAACACCCTTCGGCTCGGCGGCGGCGACCGTCCGATGCTCGTCGAGATGGTGCCGGGCGACGCCGCCGCGACGGCCGCGCAGGATGCCGCGCCGCAGCCGAGCGCCGACGGACTGCTCGTGAGCTCGCTCGGCGGCTACCTCACCGCCTTCAACCTCACCGGGGCCGACGTCACGACCGACGTCGCGGTCCCCTACGTCGGCGACACCGTGGCGCTGTTCGCCGGCGACCAGGTGCTCGGGCCGGATGCCTCGACCCTCACCGTCACGGTGCCCGCGGGCGACGCGGTCGTGCTCGCTCCGCGAGCCGCGGTGAAGACCGCGGCCGCGGTCCGGGCGGCCGGTGTCGCGGTGTCGGTGCTCGACGGCCGCACGGTGCGCGTCGCGCGGCCCGACGGCGGGGATGCCGGAGCGGGAGCCGTGAAGACGATCGACGTCACGAACGTCGAGACCGGCGAGACGCGGACGCTGCCGATCGGCAAGCCGAAGGTCGCGGCGCCGGCGTCGTTCCCGGGCGCGACCGCGTTCCCGGTGCCCGACCTGGCGCTCGCGGCGCTCACGTTCCCGGCGTCCGTGCTGCCCGAGGGCATGACCTCGCCGCAGGGCGCGGTCGACGGCGACGCCGGCACCGCGTGGACCCCGGGGGCGGACGGCCGCATGGTCGCCGACCTCGGCTCGGCGCACCAGATCGGCACCGTCACCACGCTGTGGGACGGCGACGGGGCCCCGGCGGCGATCGTCTCGGTGAGCGACGACGGCATCACGTTCCGCGAGGTCGGTTCGCTCGAGGCCGGCGCGACGCGCGGGTCGGTGGCGGTCGATGCGACCGCGCGGTACGTCGCGCTGACCACCGAATGGGCCGAGGGCGACCCCGGTCTGATCGCACTGCGCGCACTCGTTCCGGGGGCGGTCGACCACCCTCGGGGCGTGCAGCTGAGTCGGTGACCGTCGGCGGCTCGGGCTGCGTCGACGTGCGCCGCCCGGGCCGTCACCGCTCGCGCGCCTCGCCGAGCATCGCGCGGAGCTGCGCGACGACGAGCTCGTGGTCGTCGAGCTGCGGCAGCCCCGAGACGCCGACGGCGCCGATCACCGCGCCCGAGACGAGCCGCAGCGGCAGCACGCCGCCGTGGGCGGCGAACAGCTGCGGGTCGAGGCGGGCGTGGGTGTCGAAGTCCTCGCCCTTCGCGCGGAACTCCTCGCCGACCAGCAGCGAGGACTTGCCGTAGCGCTCCACGACGCGGTGCTTGCGGTCGAGCCAGCCGTCGTTGTCGGCGCTCGCACCGGGCAGCGCGGCGTGGAAGACGCGCTGCGGCCCGAACCAGATCGCGATCGCGATCGGCAGGCCGCGCTCGGCCGCGATCGTGCGCAGCCGGGAGCCGAGCCGCCAGGCGTCGTCGAGGGTGAACGCGGCGAACCGCAACTCGTCGTGCTCCGCCTCGAGGCGGTCGAGCAGGGCAGTCATGCTCGAAGCGTACCTCCGACCGATCGGTGCCGGAGCCGCACGCGGGACGCGACCATCCGCCCTGCCGCAGTCCGGGTTCGCGGGATGTCGGCGGCATCCGCCAAGATGTCCGAGTGACCGGCATGAGATCGTTCTGGGCCGCCCTGCCGACCGAGGGGCGTTGGCTGCTGTCGACCGTCGCCATCCAGACCCTCGGCCGCGGCCTGACGTTGCCGTTCACGATCATCTACCTGCACGAGGTGCGCGGGTTCGACCTCGGCGTCTCGGGCACGCTCATGGGCCTCATCGCCATCACCGGGCTCGTCGTCACGGGGCCCGGCGGCACGCTCATCGACCGGTTCGGCGCCAAGATCGTGCTCATTGTGGGTCTCGTCGCGATGATCGCGGGCTGCACGCTGCTCGCCTTCGCGACGACGCCCGCGGTCGCCGCGGTCGCGCTCGTGCTCATCGGCATCAACTTCGGCGTCTCGTGGCCAGGCTTCAACGCCCTCATCGCGACCGTGGTCGAGGGCGACCTGCGCCAGCAGTACTTCGGCGTCAACTTCGCGCTCGTCAACCTCGGCATCGGCGTGGGCGGCATCATCGGCGGCTTCTTCGTCGACGTCGACAACCCCGACACGTTCACCGCGATCTTCCTCGTCGACGCGGCGACGAGCCTCATCCCCATGGCGCTGCTGCTCGGGCCGCTGCGGCACGTGCGCACGCACGCCGAGCCCGACGAGCACGCGGCTCCGGTCGGCGGCTACCGCGAGATCCTCAAGCGCCCGGCCGTGCTCTGGCTGACGCTCGTCACCTTCATCTCGGTGTTCATCGGCTACGGCCAGATGGAGGCGGGGTTCCCCGCGTACGCGCGCCAGGTCTCCGAGGTGTCGACGCAGGTCGTCGGCTTCTCGTTCGCCGTCAACACCGCCGTCATCGTGCTGCTGCAGTTCACCGTCCTGAAGCTCATCGCGGGCCACCGCCGCACCCGGGTGATGCAGGTGATGGCCGCGGTCTGGGCCCTCTCGTGGCTCGTGCTCGGTGCGACCGGGCTGCTGCCCGACTCGCTCGCCGCCGCGATCGGCGTGCTCGCGTTCATGGGCATCTTCGCCTTCGGCGAGACGATGCTGCAGCCGACCGTGCCGGCGATCTACAACGACCTCGCCGACGACCGAAACCGCGGCCGCTACAACGCGATCAACGCCGCGGCGTTCCAGGGCGGCGCGATCACGGGGCCGGTCGTCGCCGGCGTGCTGCTCGGCGTCGGGCAGGGCGCGTGGTTCATCGCCGCCATGGTCGCCGGCTGCGTGCTGATCATGGTGCTCGCGCTCGCGCTCGAGCGCCGGGTACCCGCGTCGGCGAACGGCGTCGCCGAGCCGTCGCCAGAGCCGGCGACCGACCCGAGCGCGTCGCCGGCCGGCCCGGCGGCGGGCTGAACCCGGCGGGGTCCGCGAACCCGCGCACGCGGCCCGTCATCGCGCGGTCCGCCGAACCCGCTACCGCTTCGGCAGGGGCGGCACGAGCACCCGCAGCGACCAGCCGAACAACAGGAACAGCACGCCGACGCCGCCCGCGAACAGCGCGATGCCGAAGGCGATGACCGAGGTGAACAGCGACGCGCGCAGGAACGAGGCGTTCATCACGGTGGTGCGCAGCGGGTCGTCCTGATCGAGCTCCGAGTAGGTCTTGCCGTCGGCCATGTCGCGGGCGTGCATGTCGATGACCCCCGCCTGCACGTACGCGTCGATCGGTCCGTCGACCACCTTGCCAGCGAAGATCGGCGCGTCATCGGGGATGACGATGTTCTCGGCGCGCAACTGCGACGAGACACCCACCCACGCGACGACGGCCACGACGATCAGCAGGATCCCCCCGATGATCCCCGCGAGGCCGGTCAGTCGCACCACGTTCACCTGCGTACGGCTGAGCACCGCTCCGCCCGTCTCGAACTCCTCGGTCACGTCGCCCCCTTCGAACCGCGTTCGGTGCCAAGGCTAGCGACTCCCCGGCCGCGTGGACAGAGGCGGCGAGGCATCCGCTCCGCTGTGCGGATGCCTCGCAGCCGACGATCCGACGAGTCAGCCGCTCGTCGTCGCGAGCGATGCGAGCACGCCCTTCGCCTGCCGGATCTCCTGCGGCGTGGACGAGACGCTCGTGCGGATCGTCTCGACCTCGAGCATCGCCTCACCCCACGTCGTCGCCACGCCGTGCACCGTGACCGGTGTGGCGAGGTCGACCGACCCGTTCGCGAAGTTGAGCCACGCCGCGAGCAGGAACTGATCGAACTGGCCGGCCGCGTCGTTCTTCGGCGGCGAGTGGAAGATCGCCGCGGCGTCGTCGCGGTCGAGCGGGGTGTCGAGCACGGTGCTGAAGAACACGGCGATGTCGAGGTAGCACTCGAGCTCGGCGGTCGTGAAGTCGTTGCCGTTCTTCACGCGCATCTGGCCCAGCCACCACCCGTGCTGCTTGGACTTCTCGCCGTCGCCGACCACGACGATCGCGGCGTCGTCGGCGTCCGAGCCGCCGTCGTCGTCGGTCACCTCGGTGACGAGGTCGTAGAGGCAGGCCTCGGCGTAGACGTGATCGGCCGACAGGTCGACATCGCGCGGCTGCACGGTGGGCGACTTCGGCGGATCGAGCACCGGCGGGTTCACGAGCGACGTCGCATCGCTCGTGGTGCCGTCGTCCCAGTCCCACACGACGGTGAGGTCGTCGCTGCCCGGGTCGGTCGTCGTGACGGGTACGGTCGCGCTGCCCCCGGCATCGAGCACGAACGCCTGCACGCCGTCGTAGGTCTGCATGCCCGAGGTGTCGATCACGATCGACGGGTCGACGTTGGCGACCTCCACGACGACCGACCAGCACGTCGTCGTGTCGTCGTCGGAGCCGCAGACCTCCACCTCGAACGACCCGTTGTCGCCGTAGTCGTGGCTCGTCTCGAACGCGAGCGACGCGTCGGGCCGGGCGTGCTCCTCGGCGCCCGTCAGCGGATGCGGGCCGGCGCCGTCGTCGAAGTCGATCGTCGCCGACAGGTCGTCGAGCCATCCCGGGTCGGTGATGACGCCCGTGATGGTCGCGGTGCGCGTCGCCTCGTCGAGCGGCGCGACCGGGTCGATCGACACCGTCGGCGCGACGTTCGCCACCCCGACGTCGGCCGTGTCGGTCGCGGTGTTGCCGTAGAGGTCGGTGACCCGCAGCCCGATGGTGAACGTGCCGTCCTGGCCGACCCGGTCGAACGAGGGGCTGACCCCGAAGGCGTCGTCGTACTGGCCGTCGCCGTCGAAGTCCCACTCCCAGGCCGAGATCGCGCCCGCGCTCGGGTCGCTGCCCGCACTCGAGCCGGCACCCGTCACCGCGACATCCGTGCCCTCGTCGGTCGCATACGGTCCGCCCGCGTCGGCGGTGGGCGCGCACGCGGCGGGCAGGGTCTCGTCGTTCACCTGCGCGGCGTGCCCGTTCGTCCCGGCCGCGACGGCACCCTCGCCGAGCCCGCGCTGCGCGAACGCCGACCAGATGGCGCAGACGTGGTCGCCGCCGTTCGTCGCGATGTCGGCTGCGAGCAGGCCGTTGCGGGCGTCGACGAATGTCGGCTTCGCGCCGCCCGCCGTGTTCTTCATGCCGTCGATCACGAGCTGCTCGGTGACGGGCACGCCGAGCAACGCGCGCACGGCGTACACCATCGTCGCCCAGATCGTGCCGTTGCCGTGCGGCGACGTGTTCGGCCCCGGAACGTACGGGTTGTAGTCCGAGTAGACGAGGGGCGACGTGTCGTAGGCGACGTTGCGCACCCCCGTCGTCGCGTCGCCGGTGACGTACTCGCCGACGACCGCGTCGTTCCACTTCAGGAACGAGATCACGTCGCTCCAGCCCTCGCCGAGGGCGCCCGTCTGGTCGTCGCCGTAGTCGAAGCTGCCGCCGCCGACGAGGCGCGTCGAGACGCCGTGGCCGAACTCGTGGGCGATCACGTCGCCGTCGAGCGAGCCGTCCCGGAACGGCAGCGACCACATGTACATCTGCATGCGCGGGCTCGACCCGTCGCCGGGCGTACCGAAGTTCGCGTTGTTCATGCAGCGGATGTCGTTGGGCGGCATCGCGTTGTCCTGGCAGCCGAAGTCCCAGCCGTCCTGCGCCTCGGCGAGCACGGGGTCGCCGTCGCTGCCCCCGTTGCCGAAGTTGTCGACCTGGAAGTTGCGCCATGCCTCGGTGAACCCGAGCTCGTACGTGTAGTCGTGCATCACGTTCGTGTAGTAGAAGAGCTGCGTGATGATGGCGTCGAGGTCGGCGTCGAGGCTCGCCTGGCTGCCGTCCGAGTTCGTCGCCCACGCGTCGGTGAACGCGGCGTCGAAGACCTGGTAGCCGGGGTCGCCCGATGCGGGCGTGTTCGGCTGGTACTCGTCGTTCGCGTCGTTGTCGTCGAGGTCGCGGTACGCGTCGACGTTGTTGCCGCTCGTCGTGGTGTCGTCGACCCAGGTGCCGTTGATGCCCGAGAACGGGTGCAGCTCGCGCGACGCGCCGGCCGCCTCGGGATGCTCCTCGTCGAAGACGTCGCCCTCTGGTCCGACCTCGGCGTAGCGGCTCGTCTCGGCGAGCACCTCGCCCGTCGCCGCATCGACGACGGACTCGACCCACACTTCGCCCGACACCTCGACGTCGGTGACCCACGCGAGTCGCAGGCTGCGACCCTCGTCGTCCATGAACCAGCGCTGCTCCGCCTTCAGCGGGGTCGGCTCGACGAGCCCGTCGACGGCGATCGAGTTCGGCACCTCCACGACCTCGCGCTCGGTGGTCTGCGCGGCCGCCGGCACGTCGGCGGCGGTGACGTCGGCGCCCGAGGCCACGACCGCCGTCTCGGCGATCGCCTCCGCCGCGGTCACCTCGGGGGCCGCCGGCGTGACGGGCGCGACGTCGGCGGTCGTGCCGCCGACGTGCACGAGCCGCCCGTCGGCGTCGACGCTCGCGGTGACGACGGCGTGGTGCACGGGGATTCCGACGACGGACTGTCGCAGCTGCACGTAAGCGACCCCGTTCGGGTCGGTGATCACGTCGTCGACGACGAGCGACTCGAGCCCTGCACCGTCGAGCCCGAACGCGTCGCGGTGCTCGGCGAGGTAGCCGAGCACGAGCTCGGCCGGGTCCGCGTCCGACGGCCCGGTGAGCGCGCCGGTCGGGTTGAGCACCGAGCGGACATCGCCCGCGCCGTCGCGCGTGACGAGCGCGGCGCCGAACTCCTCGCCGAGATCGGGCGGCGCCTCTGCGCCGGGTGCCGCGAAGGCGGCGACGGGTTGGCTGATGACGAGCGCGGTCGCGGCGATGACGGCAGCCACGGCGGTCGGACGGTACACGATGACCTCCGGAGGGACGCCCGGGGATCCGCGGAGCGATCCCCCCGGTCGCCCCGCGGCGTGGCCCTCGGTCGAGCCGGCCGTCACGTTACTCGTGGGGGACACGCGCCGCCCGGCAATGGGGGACAGATGGCACGCGACTCCCCCGGACTGGGGGTAGGTTTCGTCGGCCATCGCGCACGGCTCCGCGACCGTGCGAGGAAGGTTCCGCATGGCGTCGGCGTACGGCACGAGGCATCCGCCCGGGTGAACGGATGCCTCGTGGCCGGCGCTAGTCGTCGAGCAGTTCGGCTTCGACGACCTCGTCGTCGGCGTCGCCGGCGACGGGTGCGCTCTCGCCCCTCGTCACCGTGAGCGACTCGCCGTCGCTCGCGAGCGCGACCACGACCGCGTCGCCGTCGCGCACGCTGCCGTCGAGCAGGGCGCGGGCGAGCCGGTCGTCGATCTCGCGCTGCATGAGCCGGCGCAGCGGACGCGCCCCGTAGAGCGGGTCGTAGCCGCGCTCGGCGAGCCAGGCCCTCGCGTCGGGGGTCACCCCGAGCTCGAGCCGGCGCTCGTGCAGGCGGGCGCCGAGCCGGTCGATGTAGAGGTTGACGATCTCTGCGAGGTCCTGCTCGCTGAGTGCCGAGAAGACGACGAGGTCGTCGAGGCGGTTCACGAACTCGGGCTTGAACGCCTGCCGCACCGTCTGCATCACGGCCTGCTCCTTCTCGCTCCAGCTGAGCGCCGGGTCGATGAGGTACTGCGAGCCGAGGTTCGAGGTGAGGATGAGGATCGTGTTGCGGAAGTCGACCGTGCGGCCCTGGCCGTCGGTCAGGCGACCGTCGTCGAGCACCTGCAGCAGCACGTCGAACACCTCGGGGTGCGCCTTCTCGACCTCGTCGAAGAGGATCACCGAGTAGGGACGACGGCGTACGGCCTCGGTGAGCTGTCCGCCCTGGTCGTAGCCGACGTACCCGGGAGGGGCGCCGACGAGGCGCGACACCGAGAACTTCTCGCCGTACTCCGACATGTCGATGCGCACCATGGCGCGCTCGTCGTCGAAGAGGAACTCGGCGAGCGCCTTCGCGAGCTCGGTCTTGCCGACGCCGGTCGGGCCGAGGAACAGGAACGAGCCGGTCGGCCGGTTCGGGTCGTTGATGCCGGCGCGCGAGCGGCGCACCGCGTCGGCGACGGCCGCGACGGCACGCTTCTGGCCGATGAGGCGCTTGCCGAGCTCCTGCTCGAGGTGCAGCAGCTTCTCGGTCTCGCCCTGCATGAGCCGGCCGACGGGGATGCCCGTCCACGCCGAGATCACGGCGGCGATGTCCTCGTCGGTGACCTGCTCGTTGACCATGCGCGGTTCGCCGCCGGCGTTGCCGGACGCATCCGCCTGCTCGGCCGCCTCGAGGTCGCGCTGCAGGTTCTTGATCGTCTCGTACTCGAGCCGCGAGGCCTTCTGGTAGTCGCCGCCGCGCAGTGCGAGGTCGCGCTGGGTGATCGCCTCGTCGAGCTGCTTCTTGAGGTCGCCGACCCGGTTGAGGCCCTGGCGCTCGCGCGCCCACCGTGCCTCGAGCTCGGCGAGCTCGCGCTCGAGCGACACGAGCTGCTCGCGCAGCTTCGCGAGCCGCTCCTTCGAGGCGTCGTCCTTCTCCTTCTTGAGGGCGAGCTCCTCGAGCTTCATGCGATCGACCTGGCGCTTGAGCTGGTCGATCTCGACGGGCGACGAGTCGATCTCCATCTTGAGTCGCGACATGGCCTCGTCGATGAGGTCGATGGCCTTGTCGGGCAGCTGGCGCGCCGTGATGTACCGGTTCGACAGGGATGCCGCGGCGACGAGCGCGGCGTCGGAGATCGTGACCCCGTGGTGGGCCTCGTAGCGGCCCTTGAGCCCGCGCAGGATCGCGATCGTGTCCTCCACGCTCGGCTCGCCGACGTACACCTGCTGGAATCGGCGCTCGAGCGCGGCGTCCTTCTCGATGTACTCGCGGTACTCGTCGAGCGTGGTCGCGCCGATGAGGTGCAGCTCGCCGCGGGCGAGCATGGGCTTCAGCATGTTGGAGGCCGCGACGGACCCCTCGCCGCCGCCCGCGCCCATGAGCAGGTGCAGCTCGTCGACGAAGGTGATGATGCCGCCCTCGGCCTCGTTGATCTCCTTGAGCACGGCCTTCAGCCGCTCCTCGAACTGGCCGCGGTACATCGCGCCCGCGACGAGCGCGGAGATGTCGAGCGAGACGAGCTGCTTGTCCTTCAGCGACTCGGCGACGTCGCCCGCGACGATGCGCTGGGCGAGACCCTCGACGACGGCCGTCTTGCCGACGCCGGGCTCGCCGATGAGCACGGGGTTGTTCTTGGTACGACGGGTCAGCACCTGGCTCACGCGCCGGATCTCGGCGTCACGGCCGATCACCGGGTCGAGCTTGCCGGCCTTCGCGAGGTCGGTGAGGTTGACGCCGAACTGTTCGAGCGCCGACTTCTGCTCCTCCTGCGAGTTCGGCGCGCCCTGCATGTTTGCCACTCAATGGTCCCTTCGTTCAAAACTTGAGTCTACTGAACTCAACTTTGCGAAGGGGGTCGGTATTCCGGAATCGCGCGGAATCTCCCCCGCGCTTCACGCTAGACCGGATGCCTCGGGGTGGCTAGCCCGAGGGGCGGCCGTCGCGCGGCGCACCGCCGTGCGGGCGCTCAGTCGGCGCTCGCCCGCGGCTCCGGCTTGCGGCCGTCGCGATCGGTCCTGAGGTGCGGCAGGTCGGCGGCGCGCATCGGCTTCGACGCCGCGAGCTCCTCGACCCGACGCGAGCGTCGGGCGAGCGGCGACTCCGACGCCGTCTCGAGGATCAACCGCTCGGACGCCCGGTAGATCGAGACCGAGAGCTCTGCGTCGCGGTCGGCGACGGCCTCGAGGGGCACGAGCACCGCGGCCTCCCACGTCTCCTCCTCGACGACGCGGTGCCCGCGGAACGCGTCGTCGGGATCGGTGCGGTCCGGGATCCCGATGCTCAGCCCGGGGTCGACGACGGCCTGCAGGGCGACGACGGCCTTGCCCGCCCTCACCTCGATGAACGCGGTGCCGCGCACCGTGCCCTGCTCGGGCGGCGCGACATCGACGACGGTGCTGTCGAGCACGCGGATCTCGCCCCGCTCCACCTCCAGTCGCAGCCGAACGCTCCTCGCCTCCGGGCTCGGTTCGATTCGCGCTGCCACCTGCGGCCCCCAATCCCTGCGCCGCGTCTTCTCACCGTACAGCGCGAGGGATGCCTCGACGCCGGGCTTCGGGCGTCCGGTCCGCTCCTTGAGGGCGGCCGACAGCAGCCGGCCGTCCTTGAGCCGCCCTCGGCGGGCGGCGTTGCGCCGCGCACCGCCGGGTTCCTCATCGAGCCGCTTGCGCGGTCGCTCGCTGGTCTCGTCCATGATCTCGCCCCTCCTCGTGCCCGGCTCACCAGTTGCGGCCGAAGCGGTAGTCGTGCACCCACCGGTGGTAGATGCAGTCCATGGCCAGCGGCGCCGTGCCGCTGAAGGTCGACGTCCAGTCGGCATTGTGGGCCAGGATGCGGTCCGGCCCCTTCCTCGTGAACGGTCCGATCACGATCGATTTCGAGAGCGCCGTCGTCACCCGGATCCGGTGGCGCTCGGGTACCCGATCGAACCGGTCGACGGAACCGAGTCGCCACTCGCCGACCCGATCCTCACGGAAGTCCGCCGACAGGTTCGACCCGCTGGAGATCATGCGGCCCGCGTATTCGTGCGACCAGTCGTCCATGTTCCAGGCGAACAGGTCGACCTTGCCGTCGCCCGTGAGGTCGGCGGGGAGGAAGCGGTCGTGACTGCGCATGCCGCCCCAGCCGGGGACGTCGCCGTCGAACATCCGCACGAACGCGAAGTCGCTGCCCGTCGAACGGAACATGCCGAGGTAGGGGTTCGCCCAGTCCGAGCCGTTGAAGACGTAGAGGTCGTCCTTGCCGTCGCCGTTGAAGTCGCCGACGAAGAACCGGTCGTGCTCGGCGAAACCGCCCCACCCGGGCAGGTCGTCCTCCCACATCCGGATGCACCGGAACAGGCCGCGCTGCATGCGGAACAGGCCGAGGTACTCGCTCGACCAGTCGCGCGAGTTCCAGATCAGCAGGTCGTCCCGGCTCGTGCCGCCGACGTTCGCCACCATGATCTCGTCGTGGTCGGCGAGGCCGCCCCAACCGGGGATGTCCCCGTCGTACCGGTGCGACTGCGAGAACCCCGAGCCCGTCGAGATGAGCGTGGCCACGTACGGCATCGACCAGTCATCGAAGTTGGAGACGAGCAGGTCATCGCGTCCGTCGCCGTCGAAGTCGCCGACGAGGAACGCGTCGTGCCGCGCGAACCCGCCCCACCCGGGGATGTCGCCGTCGTAGCGCGCGAGCACGCGCATGCGCCCGTCGGCGTCGACCTTGATCAGCGCGAGGTAGGGGAACACCCAGTCGGTCGAGTTGTAGACGACGAGCTCGTCCCGCCCGTCGCCGTCGAAGTCGCCGGCCAAGTAGCGGTCGCCCGGCCTGATCTCCCAAGAGCCGGGCACGATCGCGGCGGTCGTTCGCTTGTGCGCCCAGCGGGTGCCGTTGGCGCGGTACACGGTCAGGGCCCGGTCCTCCACGCCGATGAACTCCGAACCGAGGCTCGACGTGAACCGCCCCGGCACCGCTCGCGTGAAGCTGTGCTTCGCCGGGCCGTGGTAGGTGTCCTTCAGCTCGGTGTAGCAGACCGGGCAGAAGTCGGGCGTGTTGCTGTTCATCCGGCAGTCGATCACGGGGCGGAAGATGGCGGTCTCGAACGTCGCGCCGCCCTCGAAGAGCCCGGCGTCCGACGCGTCGTCCCACCCGGCGGGCTTCGTGCCCGCGGTCCAGCCCGCTGCCGCGCCCGTGCCGGTCGGCACCGGCGTCGTGCCCGCCACGAACTGCTTCCACTTCAGGCGGGAGCGCCTGGTCTCGATCGTGACGTTGACCCGAGCGGGCTCGCCCGATCCGTACGCCCCCTTGCCGGTCGCACTGTACTCGTCCTCGAGGTCGCCGAAGCCGTGTCCCATCTCATGCGCGATCGTGTCCCAGCCCTCCTGCGTCGTGACCTTGAGCACTGAGCCGGTGCGCAGGCCGCCCGGCAGCGTCGAGTTGACGATGATGAGGGTGAAGGCGGCGCCAGGAGCCCACTTCGCGACGGCGTCGTCGATGCGCTTCTTCGTGTTCGCGCCGTTCTCGAACCAGTTGTGCCACCACTCGCCGTTCGAGATGATGCCGAGCGCGGTGTCGAATATGCTCTCGGTGGAGGTGTCGTCGGCCAGGTTCGACGGGGTGCCGTTGAGGTTCCACGTGCGCGTGCTCGCGCCCGAGTGCACCGATTCGAGGTTGACCCGCCGGATGTTCCAGGCCGCGGCATCCTCGTTGTAGTAGCCGCTGCCGAACACCTGCTTCATCACCACGTCGCGCACGTACGTGTTGTAGACGGTCTGATCGTTGCCCGCGGCGAACCCGTCGCCGAGGATCGCGAGCGTCTTCCCACCCGATCCGACGTCCTGCAGGACCGTGACGCTGTCGGCCATGATCATCCGCCCTTCGCGTTGAGCCGCGGACTCCGCCGCCGTGCTCCCTGAGTTGACGAGATGATCATGAGGGATATTCAGGACCGCGGCATCGGGGATGGCCCTGAGCCGAGGCATCCATGCATCGGAATGCACCCGCCCCGAACCGCGTTGGCTCTGACATGCGACGCTTCGGAACCCTCTCGTTCGGACACTACGGCCCGCTCGGCGGCGGCCGCGAGCTGTCGGCGGCCGACTCGATGCTGCAGGCCATCGACCTCGCGCAGGGCATGGACGAGCTCGGGGTCGACGGCGCCTACTTCCGCGTGCACCACTTCGCCCGCCAGCAGGCGTCGCCGATGCCGCTGCTCGCGGCCATCGCCGCGCGCACCTCGCGCATCGAGGTCGGCACGGGCGTCATCGACATGCGCTACGAGAACCCGCTGCACCTCGCCGAGGACGCCGCAGCGGTCGACCTCATCTCCGGCGGCCGCCTCGCGCTCGGCGTGAGCCGCGGATCACCCGAGACGGTCGTCCGCGGTTACGAGACGTTCGGGTACACGGGTTCGGAGGACCCGCGCGGCGCGGACATCGCACGCGACCACTTCGCCCGGTTCCTGCAGGCGATCGAGGGCGAGGGGCTCGCGGAGCCCGACCGCTCCTCGCCGTTCGCCGGTCCCGTCACGGGCACCGGCGGCCTGCAGCGGATCGAGCCGTACTCGCCCGGACTGCGCTCGCGCATCTGGTGGGGCGCCGGCAACCGCGACTCCGCGGAGTGGGCGGGCCGTGTCGGGGTCAACCTCATGTCGTCGACGCTGCTCACCGAAGACCGCGGCATCCCGTTCGACGAGCTGCAGGCGCAGCAGCTCGAGGCGTTCCGCGCCGCCTGGCGCGAAGCGGGCCACCCGGGCGAGCCGCGGACATCGGTGAGCCGTTCGATCTTCCCGATCACGACCGCTGAGGACGAGCTGTACTTCGGCGGCCGCGAGGAAGGCGACGGCGTCGGCTACATCGACGGCCTGCGCTCGACGTTCGGCAAGACGTACGCCGGCACGCCCGACAAGCTCGTCGAGCAGTTGCAGCGCGACGCCGCGATCCAGTCGGCCGACACGCTCATGCTCACGATCCCGAGCCAGCTCGGCGTCGAGTTCAACCTGCGCCTCGTCGCCGCGTTCGCGGAGCACGTTGCCCCGAGCCTCGGCTGGCGGCCCACGACCGACGGCTGAGCTCAGCGCTCGACCTCGACCGACACCACCGTCGTGCGCACGACGCCGGAGGGCGTCGGCACCTCGTAGCGGACGGGCATGCCGGGATAGCCCGGCGCGAACCAGAAGACCGACACCGACGATCCCGCGTCGCCGTGCCGCGTGGCGTAGCGAAGGCACTCGAGCGTGCCGAGCGGGGACTCGATCACCTCGGTCGTGCGCTCGGTGTGGTCGGCCGGGAACGCCGCATGCTCCTGCAGCTCGAGCCACGTCACGCGTTCGTTCGTCACCGCCCCGTCGACGTCGCCTGCGGCGTCGAGGCGCCACTGCTCGAGCGTGGCGCCCTCCGGGTCGCATCCGCTGAACCGGTTGACGCGCTCGAACCGCTCACCGCCGGGAAGCTCGACGAGCAGTCGGATCAGCTTCCCGACACCGCTCGCCGCCCTGATCTCGTCGGCCGTGAACGGCGTCGGCAGGAGGCCCGGCCCGAGCACGTGCGGGTCGGAGGCGGTCGGGTCGTCGCTCGCGAGCCCCGCAACGGCAGCGTCATCGCTCATGGCGCAAGTCTGCGACATCCGCCGTCATCTGGGAACCTTCTCGGACCATTCCATGCGTTCTCATACGTTCATGCGCGAGGCTCGAAGTCCGCACGCACGACATCACGGCAGGAGCCGCATGCAGAAGCGCACGAAGATCATCATCGCCTCGATCGTCGCCGGGGCACTCGCCCTCGGCGCGACCGCCGCGATCGCCGGCCCGATCGTCTACCGCGACCTGATCGTCGGCGAGGCCGACGCAGCACCCAGCGTCACCGCGGCGCCCACCGCTTCGAGCGACGCGGATGCCTCGGCTTCGACGACCGATCTCAGCGGCGCGTGGACCGTGGCCGACGGCTCCTATGCGGGCTATCGCGTCGACGAGGTGCTGAACGGCACCGATGTGACCGTGACCGGCCGCACCGCAGAGGTCGACGGCACGCTCACGGTCGACGGGCTCAGCCTGACCGGGGCCGAGTTCACGGTCGACGTCGCCTCGATCACGACCGACTCGGCCAACCGCGACGACTACTTCCGCTCGACGGCGCTGCGCACCGACGAGTTCCCGACGGCGACCTTCGTGCTCACCGAGCCGATCTCGGTCGCCGAGGCGCCGGCCGTCGGCGAGGTGCAGCAGGTCGCCGCCACGGGTGAACTCACCCTCGCCGGCGAGACGCGGCAGGTGACCGTCGAGCTCGAGGCCGTGCTCGACGGCGCGACCGGGCAGGTCGCCGGCAGCATCCCGATCACCTTCGCCGACTACGGGGTCGAGGCGCCGAACCTCGGATTCGTCTCGGTCGAACCCGACGGCTTCGTCGAGTTCTCGCTCGAGCTCGAGCGCGCCTGAGTCCTCGAACCATCTGAGCCGAGCGCCGGCGCCGGCGCCGGAGCACGTGCTCAGGCCGACGTCGTGGCGGCGAGGCTCCGGGCCAGGATCCGCGCCGCCTCCGGGAACCGCTCCGGCTCCGCGCCCGAGTAGTTCAACCGCACGAAGGGCCCCGACGGCTCGGCGGGAAACCATTCGCGCCCCGGGGCGATCGCGAGGCCCCGGGCTTCGGCGTCGCGGACGAGACCGTCGACGTCGGTGCCGTCGGGCAGGCGTGCCCAAAGGTTGAGCCCGCCGGCGGGCACCGCCTCGACGTGGACGTCGGGCGCGTGCTCGCGGAGGCTCTGCACCAGCAGGTCGCGACGCGCCCGGAGCTGCCCGCCGAGGCTGCGGAGGTGGGCGGCCCACCCCGGCTGGGTGACGACGTCGAGCGCCGCGGCCTGCACGACGCCGCTGACGTACATCGCCTCCGCCGCGCGGTCTGCAACGATCCGATCGCGCGCGGGCCCGCGCGCGATCACGACCGCGACCCGCAGCGCCGGCGACACGCTCTTCGTGAGGGAGCGCAGGTAGATGACGTGCCCGTCGTCGTCGAGGGCGGCGAGGGGCCGGACTCCGGCGTGGATACCGAGATCGTGGGCCCAGTCGTCCTCCACGAGGAAGGCGCCGTGACGTCGGACGGTCTCGAGCACAGCGCGTCCGGTCTCGACCGGCCAGCTCGCCCCGGTGGGGTTCGCGAAGTTCGGCTGCGCGTAGAAGGCCCGCGCTCCGGTCTCCGCGAACGCCCGCTCGACCGCTGCGGGGTCCGGCCCGGCCGGCCCGGCCGGCACCGGCACGAGCACCACGCCGGCCTGTTCGGCTGCGAGCATCGCTCCCCAGTAGCTCGGCGACTCGATCAACATCGGGCGTCCCGCACCCACGAGCGCTCGGAAGATCGAGCTGAGACCTCCCTGGCTACCGGCAGTGATCAGCGCATCGCGCGGTGCCGCGTGCGCGACCCCGGCCGGAGCCGCGGCGGCGAGCTCGTTCGCGAACCACGCCCTGAGTTCCGGCACGCCGGCAGCCGGCGACCGGGTCATGGCGGCGTCGGTCCTCGCCGCACGGGCGAGCGCCTGGCGGACGGCTCGTTCGGGCAGCAGCTCGCGGGCCGGGTAGCCCGAGTGCAGCGCGATCGCGTCGGGTGCGACCTGACGGTGCGTCGCCGACAGCGCGGCCGTGCGCGACGGCGGCGCGCCGAGTGCCGCCGTCTGCCATCCGTAGTCGGCGGGCCGAACCGCGCGCGTCGCACGCACGAACGTGCCGATGCCCGGCCGGCTCTCGACGAGGCCCAGCGCGATGAGCTGCCGCATCGCCTTCTGCACCGTCACCGGGCCCGCTCCGAACTCGTGCATGAGCGCCCGATTCGACGGCACCCGCGCCCCGGGCGGCGCCGCAGCGATCCATGCCCGCAGGTCGGCGACGATGCGCTCGGTGCTACTCTGACTCATGACAGGCCAGAGTAGCGTTATCCATCGTTCGACGACAGTGCTTTCAGGGCGCGCCGGACTCTGGTGGGGGCTCCTGGGTGTCACCGCCTTCTCGTTCACGCTGCCGTTCACGCGCGTCGCGGTCGGCGGGCTCTCGCCGCTCTTCATCGGATCGGCGCGCGCGGTCGTCGCCGCCGCCCTGGCAGCGACCGCCCTCGCGCTCACGCGTCAGCACTGGCCGACCGCCGTGCAATGGGCTCGCCTCGCCGTCGTCGCGGGCGGCGTCGTCGTCGGATTCCCGCTGCTGAGCTCGTTCGCGCTCACGACGGCCCCTGCGAGTCATGCCGCGGTCGTCGTCGGCCTCCTGCCGGCGGCGACCGCGGTGACAGCCGTGATCCGGGCGAAGGAGCGGCCGGCGCAGTCGTTCTGGCTCTTCGCCGGCCTCGGGGCGATCGCGGCGATCGCGTTCGCCTCACTCCAGCACGGCGGGCTCGGCGGGCTGCAGTGGTCCGACCTGCTGCTGTTCGGCGCCGTCATCGCCGCGGCGATCGGCTACGCCGAGGGCGGCCTGCTCGCGCGGGAGCTCGGCTCGTGGCAGACGGTCTCGTGGGCGCTCGTGGTCTCCGCGCCGCTCATGCTCGCCTTCACCGGCGTCTCGGTCGCGCAGCAGCCGCCGGCGGCGACACCGGCCGAGTGGCTGGCCTTCGCCTATCTCGCCGTCGTCAGCATGTTCCTGGGCTTCTTCGCCTGGTACCGCGGCCTTGCGATCGGCCCGATGGCCCAGGTCAGCCAGGTGCAGCTCGTACAGCCGGTCATGAACATCGGGTGGGCCGCACTCCTCCTGAACGAGCCGATCGGCTGGCCGACCCTCTTCGGCGGGCTCGCGGTCGTGGCGTGCGCAGCGCTGGCGGGGCGCCCGCGACTGCTTCCGCGGTAGCGCTACGCACTCCGAACTGAATCGAGCAGTGGGCTCGGGGCCGTCGGGGCG
>NZ_JBHXDI010000003.1:0-20923 GCF_042725165.1 Agromyces sp. NPDC127015
GGGGCCACCGAGCTCTGGATGCCGATCGAGCGGGAGTAGTCGGACCCGACGGATTCCCGCGCGGCATCAGCGGCAGCGCCGCGCTCGCGGTCGAGAATCGAAGCGTCACCGCCCGAGCACCGTTCGCGAAGGAGGCGCCGTGATCCCGCACTCGCATCCGGCGCGTCGCGACGCGATCGCGGGCAGTCCGGCGGCGCGGGTCGAGGCCCGGGCAGAACGCTGGGGCCTCGCCGCCCTCGTCGGCGGCCTGCTCATCACCGTCGTCGTCATGGCGGGCTCGCGGTGGTCGCTCGCGGGCGGCGGTCCGTCGCTCGGCAACCTCGCCGGGTGGATCGCATCGGCGTGCGCCGGGCTCGCCTTCGCGGCATCCTTCATCATCGAGTCGTGGCGCGGACACGCGCTGTGGCGACGCAGGCTGCCGATGGTGAAGCGCTTGATCGACCTCCTCGCGATGTCGCTCGCGATGGCGATGCTCGCCTATCTCGTGGTGCTCGCGGTCGCGAACCTGTTCCAGCTCGGGTTCCGAGGCCTCACGGTCGACGCGCTCGGCGGGGGAGCGCTCGCGGGCGCCGCGGCGGCGGCCGCGACGTATGCGGCGGCCCTGTCGGGCGCGCGCGTCACGACCGACGGCCTCGCGACGCTCGCGACGCTCGTGCTGTTCATCGGCACGATGGCGAGCATGCTCAGCTCGCCCGACGAGTCGTGGTGGCAGCTGCACTTCTCGCAGCTCGGCAACGTCGACGACAGCTCGGCGTATCGGTTCAACCTCGCGCTCATCCTGACCGGGCTCGTGATGACCGTGCTCGCGAACTACGTCGGGCACGACCTCGAGCTCGGGCTCGTCGCACGCGGCGTCGCGCCGGCCGGGCGCGTGCGCACGCTCGCCTGGTTGTTCGCCGGCATCGGCATCTGCCTGATCGTCGCCGGCGTCGTGCCCGATGCCGTGAGCGTGCCCCTGCACGTCGGCGCCGCGTCGGGCATGGTCGTCATCTTCGTGGTGTTCGTGCTGTGCGCGGTGCGGCTGCTGCCGGGGCTGCCCGCCGAGGTCGCCGGGTTCTCGCTGTTCGTCGTGATCGGCATTCTCGTGGCGGTCGTCCTGTGGGTGCCGATCGGCTACTTCAATCTGACGGGCACCGAGTTCATCGTCGCCGGCCTGCTCTTCGCGTGGCTCCTCGTCTTCGTGCGCGCCATCGGCGCGTATTCGCACGGCGAGCCGCCCGCCGAACCCGGAAGCTCGGCGGCGGCAGCGGTCCCCCGCTGAGCCGTTCGTCGTGCAGGGGGTTGACAGATGATCTGACGCGGCGTTCAATGTCTTCACTCAGTGGAAAACGACTTCCGCATTGTGGAAACACGGCGGAGGCCACGGACGAAGGACAAGCAGTGAGGCTTGAAGCATTCTCCTTGGGCTCGGGGGCGCGGTGCGTCGCATGAGCATGAAGATCACGAAGCGGGCGGCCCGGGTGCAGGGTGCCGGCACCGCGGACGCACCACGCCCCGAGGACGAGCGGCTGCCGCTCGCCACCTCATTCGCCTTCGGGCTCCAGCACGTGCTGACGATGTACGGCGGCATCATCGCCCCGCCGCTCATCGTGGGCTCGGCGGCCGGACTCTCGGCGAGCGACATCGGGCTCCTCGTGGCCGCCTGCCTCTTCGTGGGCGGCGTCGCGACCCTGCTCCAGACCATCGGCATCCCGTTCTTCGGGGCTCAGCTGCCGCTCGTGCAGGGCGTCTCGTTCGCGAGCGTCGCCACCATGGTCGCGATCGTCAACGGCAGCGGCATCCAGGCGGTCTTCGGCGCGGTGCTCGTCGCCGCGGCCATCGGGTTCCTGATCACGCCGATCTTCTCGAAGATCATCCGGTTCTTCCCGCCCGTCGTGACGGGCACCGTGATCACGATGATCGGCCTCTCGCTGCTGCCCGTCGCCGCCAACTGGGCGATGGGCGGCAACCGCGAAGCCGAGGACTACGGCAGCATGGCGAACGTCGGGCTCGCCGCGCTGACCCTCCTCGTCGTGCTGCTGCTCTCGAAGCTCGGCAACGCCGCGGTCTCGCGCCTCTCGGTGCTGCTCGCGATCGTCGTCGGCACCCTCGCCGCGATCCCGCTCGGCATGGCCGACTTCTCGAACGTCGGCACCGGCCCGGTCTTCGCGTTCCCGACGGTGTTCGCCTTCGGGCCGCCCGTCTTCGACCTCGCCGCGATCGTGTCGATGCTCATCGTCGTGCTCGTGATCCTCACCGAGACCACCGCCGACATCCTCGCGGTGGGCGAGATCGTGGGCACCAAGGTCGATGCGAAGCGCATCGGCAACGGACTGCGCGCCGACATGCTCTCGAGCATGATCTCGCCGCTGTTCAACTCGTTCCCGCAGAGCGCGTTCGCGCAGAACGTCGGCCTCGTCGCGATCACCGGCATCAAGAGCCGCTTCGTGGTGAGCGCGGGCGGCGCGATCCTGATCGTGCTGGGCCTGCTGCCGATCCTCGGGCGCGTCGTGGCCGCAGTCCCGCCCGCGGTGCTCGGCGGCGCCGGCATCGTGCTCTTCGGCACCGTCGCGGCGAGCGGCATCCGCACGCTGTCGAAGGTCGACTACCGCGGCAACATGAACCTCATCATCGTGGCGACGTCGATCGGCATCGGCATGCTGCCCATCGCGGCGCCGGCGTTCTACGACGCCTTCCCGAGCTGGTTCTCGACGATCTTCCACTCGGGCATCTCGTCGGCCGCGGTCTCGGCCATCCTCCTGAACATCCTCTTCAACCACATCAAGGCGGGCAACTCGAAGGACTCCTCGGTATTCGTCGCATCGCCGCCGCGCATGGTGCGCGAGGAGGAGCTCACCGCCCTCGAAGACGGCGACTACTACATGGGAGGCAAGCTCATCGCGGCCGACGGCCGCGAGGTGAAGATCATTCCGACGGGCAGCATCCCGGCGATCCTCGACGACGACGATCCGCCGGGGCGCGCCTGACGGGGGTGCAAGACCGCGCCGTCGCCCGGTGCCGGCGGGGTGGCGCCGGGCGATGGCGCTGCCATGTCGGTGGCACCTCACTAGACTTCTGACGTCACATTCGATTTGGGGGACATGCCACCATGCAGAAAATCATGAAGACCACCGCGATCCTGTTCGCCGGTGCACTCCTGTTCACCGGTTGCGCCTCGAACGGCGGCAACGACGGCGGCAGCACCGCTGCCGCCGACGAGTGCGAGACCGTTCGCGTCGCCGTGCGCGACATCTCGAACGGCGCGCAGAACGCCGTCATCACGGGCACCGAGCAGGCGGCCGTGCTCGAGAAGCTCGACGGCTACGAACAGCGTCTCGACGACCTCGCCACCGAGTACGCCGACGACGAAGACATCTCCGCAGCGATCGCAACCCTCCAGGAGAAGGTCACCGCGGCAGAGGACTACGCGAAGACGCTCCCGACGGCGCCCGACGAGAACTTCGAGGCCGACGCCGACGCGCAGGCCGCCGTCACCGGCGACATCCAGGCTGCGTCCATCACGGTCACCCAGGCGTGCGAGGGCGAGTAACGCCTCCGCTGCACTCCTGCGAACGCGCGGCACCCGTCCATCGGGTGCCGCGCGCTTTCGTCTGCCGACATGGTGCCGATGCCGCGTGCGGGGCGGTGCCGTGCCGTGCGGTGCGGTGCGTCCGGTGATCAGGCCGACTTCGTCTTCTTGGGCTTGTCGGCCGCCGACTTCGCCTTCGAGGACGATTTCGGCTTCGCCGAGGCATCCGCCTTCGACGTGCTCTTGCCGCCCGACTTCGCGCCGCCCTTGCCGCTCGCGCCGCCCCGCTTGTCGGCTATCGACCGACGCAGTGCCTCCATCAGGTCGATGACCTCGCCGCCTTCGCCCTCCTCGGGCTCCTCGCCGAAGGTCGCGGCGGTGTCGAGCGCCTCGCCCTGCTCGAGCTTCGCCTCGATGAGGGTGCGCAGCTCCTTCTGGTACTCGTCGACGTACTGCTCGGGCTCGAAGTCGGAGACGAGGCTCTCGACGAGCTGCTTCGAGAGGTCGAGCTCCTTGGTCGAGATCTTCACGGGCTCGTCGAGGGAGGCGAACTCGGCCGCGCGCACCTCGTCGCTCCAGAGCAGGGTCTGCACGACGAGCACGTCGCCCCGAACCCGCAGGGCGGCGAGGCGCGTCTTCTGGCGCAGCGCCATCTGCACGATCGCGGTGCGGTCGGTCGACTCGAGCGTCTCGCGCAGCAGCACGTAGGCCTTGTTCGACGCCGAGTCGGGCTCGAGGTAGTAGCTCTTGTCGAGCATGAGCGGGTCGATCTGCTCGCTCGGCACGAACTCGACGACCTCGATCTCGCGGCTGCGCTCGGCGGGCAGCGACTTCAGGTCGTCGTCGGTGATGACGACGGTGCGCTCGCCGTCGTCGAAGGCCTTGTCGATGTTCTGGTAGGCGACGACCTTGCCGCACACCTCGCACTTGCGCTGGTACCTGATGCGCCCGCCGTCCTCGTCGTGCACCTGGTGCAGGGACACGTCGTGGTCTTCGGTCGCGCTGTACAACTTGACGGGCACATTGACGAGGCCGAATGTGACCGCCCCCTTCCAGACGGCTCGCATACCCACCAGTACACACCCGAGGGATGCCTGGGCGATACCCCCGCGCTCGGCCCGCCCGCCCGCCGCTGACGTCGTGCCGTGTCGCGCGGCCGGGCGGAGATGACGCTCGCGCCGCGACCCGGCAGGATGGGGGCATGGCCGAAGGGGAGCGGCAACTCGTCGAGGTCGACGGCCGGAGGCTCAGGCTGACGAACCTCGACAAGGTCATGTATCCCGAGACGGGCATGACCAAGGGCGAGGTGATCTCGTACTACGCCGAGATCGCCCCGTTCATGCTGCCCCACGTCGCGGGTCGTCCGGTCACCCGCAAGCGCTGGGTGCACGGCGTCGGCACTGAGGACGACCCCGAGACGCCCTTCTTCGAGAAGAACCTCGCCGGGCACGCCCCCGAGTGGATCAGGCGGGGGGTCATCCAGCACGCCGACGGGCCGAAGACGTACCCGATCGCGGGCGACCGCGCCACGCTCGCGTGGCTCGCCCAGCAGGCCGCCCTCGAGCTGCACGTGCCGCAGTGGCGCTTCGCGGCGGACGGTTCGGCGGCCGACCCCGACCGCATGGTGTTCGACCTCGACCCGGGCCCCGGCACGGGGCTCGCCGAGTGCGCCGAGGTCGCCCGCCACGTGCGCGAGCTCATCGGCGGCATGGGGCTCGACGCGATGCCGGTGACGAGCGGCAGCAAGGGCATCCACCTCTACGCGGCCCTCGACGGCGGGCAGACCTCCGAGCAGGTGTCGGCCGTCGCGCACGAGCTCGCCCGCGCGCTCGAGGCCGACCATCCCGAGCTCGTGGTCTCGAGCATGCGCAAGTCGCTGCGCACGGGGCGCGTGCTCATCGACTGGAGCCAGAACAACGGCAAGAAGACGACGATCGCACCGTATTCGCTGCGCGGCCGGCATCGGCCGACCGTCGCGGTGCCGCGCACGTGGGAGGAGCTCGACGACCCGGGACTGCGGCACCTCGAGGCCCACGAGGTGCTCGAGCGGGTCGCCGAGCAGGGCGACCCCATGTCGCACCTGGGGGATGACTCGGGGCCCGACCCGCTCGCGACGTACCGTTCGATGCGCCGGGCGGGGCGAACGCCCGAGCCCATGCCCGCCTCCGGTGCTCGGCCACCGGGCGAGGGTGCGCGGTTCGTCATCCAGGAGCATCACGCGAGGCGGCTGCACTTCGACCTCCGACTCGAACGCGACGGCGTGCTGAAGAGCTGGGCCGTGCCGAAGGGGGTGCCGGAGAGCTCGGGCACGAACCACCTCGCCGTGCAGACCGAGGACCACCCGATCGAGTACCTGACGTTCCAGGGCTCGATCCCGAAGGGGGAGTACGGCGCAGGCTCGATGACGGTCTGGGACACAGGGGTCTACGACGTCGAGAAATGGCGCGACGACGAGGTGATCTTCACCCTCGAGGGGACCACAGGAGGCCCGCTCGGGCGGGTGCGGCTGGCGCTCATCCGCACCGACGGCCGCGGCGAGAAGAGCTCGTGGCTGCTGCACCGCATGAAGGAGCAGGGCGGCCCGGTCGGTCGAGCAGCGACGGAGGGGCGTATCGAGGCCACCGGTTCCGAGGTCGGATCACCTGGCTTCGATACGCGCCCTCCTTCGTCGGGCGCTGCGCAACCGGCGGGTCGTGCTCCTTCGTCGCTCGCCGCTCGACCACCGGCGGGCCGGGTCGCGGAGAAGCCCATGCTCGCGACCGCGGGCACGCTCGGCATGCTGCGCGGCGGCGATTGGGTGCTCGAGTGGAAATGGGACGGCATCCGAGCCCTTGCCCGGGTCGAACACGGTGAAGTGCGCCTGCACAGCCGCAACGGCGTCGACGTGACCGCCCGATATCCCGAACTGCACCGACTGCCCGAGATCGTCGACGGCGACGCCCTGCTCGACGGCGAGATCGTCGCGCTCGACGAGGCCGGTCGTCCGTCGTTCGGCGTGCTCCAGCAGCGGATGGGACTCACCAAGGCTCGCGAGATCGCCGCCGCCGCGGCATCCGTGCCGGTGCGACTGCTGGTGTTCGACGTGCTCGAAGCGGGAGGCGAGGCGCTCGTCGACGAACCGTACCTCGAGCGCCGGGCGCGGCTCCAGGCGCTCGTGCACCCGCGCCGCGGAATCCCCGTCGAGGTGCCGGCCCCCGCCGAGGGTTCGCCCGAGGAGGCGCTCGAGGAGAGCCGGCTGCTCGGGCTCGAGGGGATCATGGCGAAGCGGGCCGACTCGCCGTATCGCCCGGGCGTGCGCACCGACGACTGGCTGAAGCTCAAGCTCACCCGCACACAGGAGGTCGTGATCGGCGGGTATCGGCGCGGCGTGGGCACGCGTCAGGGGCGCATCCGGTCGTTGCTCGTCGGAATCCCGGGCGACGACGGCCTCGAGTACGCGGGGCGCGTGGGCTCGGGGTTCCGCGAGCGCGAGCTCGACCGGCTGCTCGAGCGGCTCGACGGGCTGGCGCAGCCGCGCTCGCCGTTCATCGAGGTGCCCGCCGCCGACGTCGGCGACGCGGTGTGGGTGCGCCCCGAGCTCGTGGGCGAGATCGAGTTCGGCGAGTGGACGGGCACGGGCGTCGCCCGCCACCCGCGCTGGCGGGGCCTGCGCCCCGACAAGTCGCCCGCCGACGTGCGCCGCGAGGACTGAGCCCGCGCCCACCCTCACACACGGGATCGAGTCGTCGAAAACTGCGCTTCCGCGGCCGGCGAAGGACACCTTCTGGCGACTCGCGCCGGTCGCGGGCGGCGACCTCGCGGCGCGCGCCGAGCTCACCCGGCGAACGCGGAGCCGTCGAGCAGGTCGAGCAGGCGGCGCTCGCGATCACGACCGGATGCCACGACGGCGCCCCGTTCGTACGCCTCGACGATGCGCGGGTCGACGTAGCTCGCACGCGCGATGGCCGGCGTGTTGCCGAGCGCCCGCGAGGCCTCCTCGATCGCGTCGCGCACCGAGGCGGCCCGTGCCCGTGCGCTCGTCGCGGGCCCGAGCGCGGCGAGGTGCTCGGCGGCGACGAGCGTGCCGCGCAGCGTGCGGAAGTCCTTCGCCGTGAACTCGCCGCCGGTGCGAGCGCGGATGTCGTCGTTCACGTCGGAGGGTGAGGCGGCGCGCATCGTGCGGCCGTCCGCCCACGCGTACAGCCGCGCCGCCGCCGAGCGCTCTCCGGCCTCGCCGACGAACCGGGCCAGCCCGGCGTCGGCGACCCGGAGCTCCTGTGCGATGCCGCCCTTCGCGCGGAACCGGAAGCGCACGGTCTCGGCCGTCTCGAGGGCGGCGTTGCGCACGAGGAGCGTCGTGAGGCCGCGATTGCGGAAGCCCGCGAGCGACTCCTCGGAGCCGATCCGGATCCCGCCCAGGTCGAGCGTCGTGAACGCGGCCGCGAGCACGCGGGCACGAGGCATCCCCTCGGTCGCGAGGTCGCCGCGCGCACTGCGGCGTGCCGTCGGCAGCACGCGCGCGAGCTCGGCCATGCGCTGGAACTTCTCGGCGTCCTGCCGCTCGCGCCACGCCGGGTGGTAGAGGTACTGGCGGCGGCCCGCGGCGTCGACGCCGACGGCGAGGATGTGCGCGTTCGCGGCGTCGGCGATCCACACCTCGTTCCATGCCGGCGGAACGGCGAGGTCGGCGATCCGCGCACGCTCCGCGCGTCCGGCGGCACCGCCGTCGGTGTGGACGTAGCTGAAGCCGCGCCCCCGTCTCACCCTGGTGTACCCGGGTGAGACGTAGGGCTCGACCCGCTTGAGGCGCGGCATCCCCGGCGCACCAGGCCGGCGCGCTCAGTGGTTGCGCAGGGCCGAGATGAGCTCGGACTTGCGCTTGTCGCTGTAGCCGTGCAGGCCGAGTTCCTTCGCGCGGCGCTTCAGCTCGTCGACCGTCCACTCTTCGTAGTCGCCGTGCTGGCCGCCCTTGCGGCCGACCGCGCTGCGCCCCTGCTTGGCCGCCGCGTTCGAGATGCGCGCGGCCTTCTCCTTCGAGGCGCCGTCCTCGCGGAGTTCCTCGTAGAGCTCGGGATCCTTGAGCGATGAGTTCCTGCGTCCGGGCATCGTCCTCTCCTTCCTCCCCGCCTGCTCAGAGCGGGCGTCCGCCGGTGACCGGCACGATCGCGCCCGAGGTGTACGACGCCTCGTCGGAGGCGAGGTACACGTAGGCGCCGGCGAGCTCGGCCGGCTGGCCGGCCCGGCCGATGGGCGTGTTCTTGCCGAAGCCGGGAAGCTTGTCGGGCCATCCCGTCGCGGGGATGAGCGGGGTCCAGACCGGTCCCGGCGCCACGGCGTTGACCCGGATGCCTCGTGGACCGAGTTCTTCCGCGAGGGCGTAGGTGAACGCCACGAGCGCCGCCTTCGTCATCGCGTAGTCGACGATCGCGGGCGACGGGTCGGAGGCCTGGATCGAGGCGGTCGTGATGATGCTCGAGCCCGGATCCATCCGCGGCACCGCGGCGCGCGCGAGGTAGACGGGGGCGAACAGGTTCACGCGCATCACGTCTTCGAAGTCGTCGCTCGGCACCCCCTCGATGCCGCCGCGATCGCGCTGGTGCGCGGCGTTGAGCACGAGCAGGTCGATCCCTCCGAACGCCTGCTCGACCTGTTCGATGAGCTTCACGCAGTACGCCTCGTCGCGGAGATCGCCGGGCAGCAGCAGTGGGTCGCTGCCGGCGTCCGAGATCCAGACGCCCGTCTCGTCGGCGTCGGCCTGCTCCTCGGGCAGGTAGGCGATCGCGACCCTCGCACCCTCGCGGGCGAAGGCGATGGCGACGGCGCGCCCGATGCCCGAGTCGCCGCCCGTGATGAGGGCGCGGCGGCCCTCGAGCCGGCCGCTCCCGCGGTAGCTCTGCTCGCCGTGGTCGGGCAGCGGGGCCATCGCCCCGGTGAGGCCGGGCGGTTCCTGCTCCTGCCGCGGGAACCGGTCGGTCGTGTGCTTCGTCGTCGGGTCGATGAGCTGGTCAGACATCTCGCCTCCTTCGATCCACGCAACCGTAGGCAGAGCGACGGGTGCGACGGCAGGGGATTGACATGCGGGGCTTCGCACGTGTGGGATGTGCGCAGGCCGCTCGTCCCGACTCCGGGCCCCCAGTGCGGCGGAGAGGAATACGGTGATCCTGTGGGCACTCTCTACTACGGCGACTCGGGTACCCCGATCGGCATCGAAGACCGCGCGCTCGCGCATCTGAAGGTCGCGATCATCACGAAGCTGCGCCGCGGTGAGAGCTTCACGCTCTCATGGCGGCATGCCGACGAGCAGCCGCGGGGTCGCAGCACGCTGTGGCTGCACGCGTCGATCCCGCTGCGATTCGTGTTCGACGAGCCCGAGCCGCCTGAACTGAGTCGCAAGTGGATCGAGGACCTCATGCGATCGGCGAACACCACGGGTGGCATCCTGCTGATTCCCGAGCATCTCGACACCGACCCGATCGAGACCATCGCGGAGCAACCGGTGCAGGTCGGCGTCGACGTGCAGGAGATCGCGGGCGGCGACGGCGGCGACGAGGCGGGTTCCGCGCGCAAGGACGCACCCGTCGCTCCGGTTCCGGGGTCGTGACCGGCCGCCGGTCGGAGCAACGGGCGCCGTCGCCCGGCTGACGCGCTCAGGTGACGATGTCGGGATCCGCACCGCTGACGCCGTCGTCACCGGTTCGCCGGGGCGACCGGCCGGGTACGTATCCGCCGTCGCTCGTCGCCTCGCCCCCGTGGACCTCGCCGCGCCACGCGCCGGTCTCGCTTCCGCGTCGCTCGACGAACTCCTTGAAGCGGCGGAGGTCGTTCTTGACCTGCAGGTCGTCGATCTGCAGCACGGCGCCGGCATGCTCGACGAAGCCCTCCGGCTCCCACTCGAGCTCGAGGTCGACGCGCGTGCGATCCGCCCCCTCGGGCGTGAACTCGACGCGCCCGCGGTGCACCACCTCGCCTGAGCTCCGCCACGCGACGTGGTCGTCGGGCACCTGGTCGCCGATCTCGGCGTCGAACTCGCGGCGCACCCCGCCGATCGAGACCACCCAGTGGGTGAGCTCGTCGTCGAGCTGGGTGATCGACTCGACGCCGGTCATGAACTCGGGAAAGGACTCGAACTGCGTCCACTGGTCGTAGGCGACCCGGATGGGAACCTCCACCTCGGTCGTCGCCGTCACGGTCGTCGTCATGGTCGTTCCTCCGTTCCACTGCGTTCGCCGGGCGCCGATGGGAGCCCGGCAGGCATCGCGTGCCTCGTCGAGCACGTTAGGCGGGGCCCCGCCGAGCGGCGAGGGGCTTGCCGCTCGGCGTCGGTGCTGGTAGACGGGAACCAGGGCACGCATCCGGTGCGGGTCCGCGGAGGTGATGGCGTATGGAAGGCCATGACGAGGGCCTGCCGGCGATCGAACGCTGGTGGCCGCATCTCTCCATCAGGGCGCGGCATCGCGTGCTCGACGACCTCACCGGCCCGCTCGACGAACTGGTCGTCGCGGAGATCGTGGCCATCACCGGGGCGTCCGCGCCCGACCGCCTCACCGAGGCGGAGCAGCGGTTCGTGCTGACGCAGATCGAGGCGGTCGACTGAGCCTCGGCCGGCCGCTCACTCGCCGTCGAACTCTTCGTTCTCCTCGGGCTCGGGAACGTTCTGGAGACCCGCGGTGCTGTTCGCCGAGAGGAGCATCTGCTCGACCCAGAGCCGGTTGAGCTTCGGGGGCCGGTTGCCGCTGAACACGAACTGCAGCGGGATCGACTCGTTCAGCCAGAGCGTCGTGCGCCCGCTGCCGTTGGCGATGCCGTGCTCCCAGGTCATCGCGAAGCTCTCGGAGCGGCGCAGCTTGTTGATGATCGCGATGCGCAGGTGGGCGAGGGTGCGGTCGTCGATGTCGAGCTCGCGGTTCGACGAGTTGTAGATGAGCTTGCCCATGCTCGAACTCTAGTCCCGCGGCAGGGTGCGAGGGGAGGGGCTCAGGCGCCGGTCTCGTGGTGCGGAGTCGCGACCGGCTTCGACTCGGGCGAGCCGCGCTGGCGCAGCAGCACCGACGCCCCGACGATCGCGGCGACGGCGAGGAACTCGCTCTGCCAGTTCTGCATCGACTCGAACCAGAACTGGGCGGTGCCGAGGTACTCCCAGGCCGTCGCGCCGGGCAGGCCGTGCAGCGCCTGCTCCTCGGAGTACGCCTCGGCACCGCCGACGGCGTGCAGCACGAACGACAGCCCGAAGAGCACGAAGAAGAAGATCGCCAACGAGTTCTCGTACAGCACGAGCACGAACCCGCCACGGCGCACGGGCCACGGGGTGTCCGGCCCGACGGTCGCGTCGCGGGGGTCCTCGTCCTGCGGGGTCTTCTTGCCGAGCGGCTTCGACTCGCTCGACCCCTTCTGGAACAGGAAGACCGTGAGCACGACGTAGGCGCCCATCTGCAGGAACTCCGACTCCCAGTTCTCGAAGGTCGCCTCGACGAACTGCCCGGAGCCCAGGTACTCGAAGAGGCCGACCGCGCCCGCGCCGTGATCGAGCCGCTCCTCGTTGGCGACCTGGAACCCGCTGGCGGCCATGCCCGCCACGCAGAGGACGAAGACGGCGAGGCACACGATGATCAGGGCGTGCTCGTGCAGCCAGCGCACCGCTCGCCGCTCGCCGGGTTTCGCGGCGGGCGCCTCGGTCGCGTCCTTCGTCATGCCGACCCCCCTCGGCTCGATGCTGCCGTCGTGCCGGGCGCGCGGGCAAGGGGTTGACGAGGCATCCCCTCGCGCCTCGTGATCTTGTCGAGTTCTTGCAAGCGTTCGCGTAGCATTGCCGCCATGTCGAGAAGGCTCGCGGACGTCGCACGCAAGGTCGGAGTCAGCGAGGCGACCGTGAGCCGCGTGCTCAACGGCAAGCCGGGTGTCTCGCCGTCGACGCGCGACGCGGTGCTCACGGCGCTCGACGTGCTCGGCTACGAGCGCCCGACGAAGCTGCGCGGCGAGCGGGCCCGCCTCGTCGGGCTCGTCATGCCCGAGCTGCAGAACCCGATCTTCCCCGCGCTCGCCGAGGTGATCGGCGGCGGGCTCGCGCAGAACGGCTTCACCCCGGTGCTCTGCATCCAGACGGCGGGCGGCATCTCCGAGTCCGACTACGTCGAGCTGCTGCTGCACCAGCAGGTGTCGGGCGTCATCTTCGCGGGCGGCGCGTACGCCCAGGCCGACGTGAACCACGACCACTACGAGCGGTTGCGCGAGCTCAAGCTGCCGACGGTGCTCGTGAACGCGCCGATCGACGGCATCGGCTTCGCGACCGTGTCGTGCGACGACGCCGTCTCGACCGAGCAGGCGCTCGGCCACCTCGCACAGCTCGGCCACGAGCGGATCGGGCTGCTGCTCGGGCCGAGCGACCATGTGCCGTCGCGGCGCAAGCTCGCGGCCGCGCTCGCGACGGCCGAGCGGCTCGGCGTCGACCTGCCCGACGGTCGCATCGTGCACTCGTTCTACTCGCTCGAGTCGGGGCAGACCGCGGCCGCGAAGCTGCTCGCGGCAGGGGTCACCGGCATCGTCTGCGCGAGCGACCCGATGGCGCTCGGTGCGGTGCGGGCCGCCCGGCGGGCCGGGCTGCGCGTGCCCGAGGACGTGTCGGTGATCGGCTTCGACGACTCGGCGCTCATGAACTGCACCGAGCCGCCGCTCACGACGGTGCGCCAGCCGATCGAGTCGATGGGCAAGATGATCATCGAGTTGCTCATGCGGCAGATGTCGAGCGAGCGCACGATCGGCGACGAGGTCTTCTTCGCGCCCGAGCTCGTGGTGCGCGGGTCGACGGCGCCGGCGCCGGCGCGGTCGGTCGGGTAGCGCGAACCGCGTATCGAGACCACCGCTCCCTGCGCCGCTGGTCTCGATACGGCGCCGCGCGCCCACTCGACCGACCTGTTCGTGCAAACGACTGCCGCAAGTCGACGCAAGCTGTCGCAAATCTGTGCTCGATTGTTGAATAGTTGCATCATTCTGTTGCTCTCATTACGTTGAGGCGCATCGACGCCGGCGTCTCCCACGGTCCGGCGCGAAGCCCGCCCGACTCGAGGAGAACGACCGCGTGACCATGCCACTCACCGCCGCCGGAACCGTGCCGCCCGCCCTCGCGCACGATCCGCTCTGGTGGCGCAGTGCCGTCATCTACCAGGTGTACGTGCGCAGCTTCGCCGACTCCGACGGCGACGGCACGGGCGACCTGCGCGGCGTGCTGAGCCGGCTCGACTACCTCGCCGACCTCGGCGTCGACGCCCTGTGGTTCAACCCCTGGTACCCGTCGCCCCTCGCCGACGGCGGCTACGACGTGGCCGACTACCGCGACATCCACCCCGCCTTCGGCACGCTCGCCGACGCCGAGCGCCTCATCACCGCGGCCGCCGAGCGCGGCATCCGCACGATCATCGACATCGTCCCGAACCACGTGAGCTCGAGGCATCCCTGGTTCGAAGCCGCCCTCGCGGCCGGTCCCGGCAGCCCCGAGCGCGAGCGCTTCTGGTTCCACCCGGGCAAGGGCCCGAACGGCGACGAGATGCCGACCCGCTGGGTCTCGAACTTCCAGGGCGACACGTGGACCCGCACGGTGAACCCCGACGGCACGCCGGGGGAGTGGTACCTGCACCTCTTCACCCCCGAGCAGCCCGACCTCAACTGGAACCACCCCGACGTGCGCGCCGAGCACGAGGAGATCCTGCGGTTCTGGTTCGACCGCGGCGTCGCCGGCGTGCGCATCGACTCGGCGGGCCTGCTCATCAAGGACCCGGAGCTCCGCGAGGTCCCCGAGACGGTCGCGCCGGGGCAGCACCCCACCGAGGATCGCGACGAGGTGCACGAGGTCTACCGCTCGTGGCGGCGCATCGCCGACTCGTACGACGGCACGCGCGTGCTGGTCGGCGAGGTCTGGGTGCCGGACGCCGCCCGCTTCGCGGCCTACCTGCGTCCCGACGAGATGCACACGGCGTTCAACTTCGACTTCATGTCGCGGCCGTGGGCGGCGGGTGAGCTCCGCGCCTCGATCGACCTCATGCTCGCCGCGCACGCGCCCGTCGGCGCCCCGAGCACCTGGGTGCTGTCGAATCACGACGTGACCCGGCCGGTCACCCGGTACGGCCGCGACGACTCGTCGTTCGCCTTCGCGAAGAAGCGCTTCGGCACCCCCACCGACGTCGAGCTCGGCACGCGCCGGGCCCGGGCCGCAGCCCTGCTCACGGCGGCGCTGCCCGGCTCGCTCTACCTCTACCAGGGCGACGAGCTCGGACTGCCCGAGGTCGAGCTGCCGCGCGACGTGCTCGAAGACCCGATGCACTACCGCTCGGGCGGCGTCGACCCCGGACGCGACGGATGCCGCGTGCCGCTGCCCTGGCGGGGCACGACGGCGCCGTTCGGGTTCGGCCCCGACGGGGCCGCACCGTGGCTGCCGCAGCCCGCCGAGTGGGCGTCGCTCACCGTGCAGGCCCAGCAGGCCGACCCATCGTCGATGCTCTGGCTCTACCGCCAGGCGCTGGCGCTCCGCAAGCGGGAGGCCGCCCTCGGCGACGGGCCCATGACGTGGATCGACGCGGGCGCCGACGTGCTCTGCTTCCGCCGAGGCGACGACCTCGTCTCGATCACGAACCTCGGGCGGGCGGCCGTCGCGCTGCCCGACCACGAGAGCATCCTGCTCGCGAGCTCGCCGCTCGAGGCGGGCCTGCTCCCCGCCGATGCGACGGCCTGGCTGCGCGTCGCGCCGGCGCCGAGGCATCCCTGAACCGCACCATCGCACCACCCCGGAACCGCACCATCCGCACCACCCAGCACAGCACCGAAAGGAACAGGACAATGAAGTCATCACGCAGCATCGCGATCGCGGGGCTCACCGCCCTCGTGGTCGCCGGCTCGCTCGCCGCCTGCAGCGCCGATGCGGGCGGCGACGACGGCAAGCTCGAACTGCGCGTCGCCACCTTCCCGCCCGGCGCCGACCAGGCCGCCTACGACGCCTTCGCCGAGCAGGAGAAGCAGTTCGAGAAGGCGAACCCCGACATCGACGTCGTCGGCCTCGAGTACGAATGGACGGCGCCGACCTTCGCCGCCCAGCTGGCGGGCGGCAGCCTGCCCGATGTGTTCACCGTGCCCTTCACCGACACGAAGACGCTGCTCGAGAACGGCCAGTTGATGGACGTGACCGACGAGCTGCAGGAGCTCGGGTACTCCGACAAGTTCAACCCGATCATCCTCGACGAGGTCACCGGCGGCGACGACCGGATCTACGGCTTCCCGCGGCAGGCGTACGCCAACGGCCTGCACTACAACCGCGACCTGTTCGAGCAGGCCGGGCTCGACCCCGACAACCCGCCGACCACGTGGGACGAGGTGCGCGCAGCCGCGAAGACCATCGCCGAGAAGACCGGCAAGGCCGGGTACGCGACGATGGCGGCCGGCAACACCGGCGGCTGGCAGCTCTCGGTGCAGGCCGACTCGCGCGGCGCGTCGCTGCAGCAGGCCAACGACGACGGCAGCTACACGTCGACCATCGACAACGACGCGACGAAGGCGACGCTCGAGTACCTGCACGACCTCCGCTGGGAGGATGACTCGATGGGGTCGACCTTCGACCTCGACTGGGGCAGCATCAACCAGGAGTTCGCCGCCGGCAACCTCGGCATGTACACCTCGGGCTCCGACGTCTACACGGCGCTCGTGCGCGACTTCGGCATGAGCCCCGACATCTACGGCCTCACCGTGATCCCGACGGAGAACGGCGGCGGCGTGCTCGGCGGCGGCGACATCGCGGTCATGCCGCCGACGCTCGACGACGACACGAAGGCCGCGGCGGTCAAGTGGATCGACTGGTACTACATGCAGAAGCTCCTGAACGAGGACGCGGCGGTCGCCGACGCGAAGGCGCTGTCGGAGTCGGACCAGGCGGTCGGCACCCCGGTGCTGCCCGTGCTCGACAAGGAGACCTACCTCGAGTCGCAGGAGTGGATCGCCCCCTACGTCAACGTTCCGCTCGACCAGATGACGGGCTTCACCGAGGGCATCTTCGAGCAGACGCCGGTGGGTGAGTTCAAGGGGCAGACTCAGCCGATCTACGCCCTCATGGACAACCTCGTGCAGGCCGTGCTGACCGATGAGAACGCCGACATCGACGCGCTGCTGAAGCAGGTCGACGTCGACGCGCAGGCCCTGCTCGACCAGTGACCACGATGATCGAACGGGATGCCGCGGCGGAGGCCCTGCCGCGGCATCCCGGGCCCTCGAAGCCGAGTGCGGCGGCGCGCCGCCGTCGCCGCACTCCGGTCACCTGGGTGCGCGGCGGCGGGCTGTGGAACCTCGCGTTCCTCGCGCCCATGCTCGTCGTGTTCGGGGTCTTCAGCTGGGGCCCGATCGCGCAGGCGGTCGTCATGAGCTTCCAGAAGACGAACCTGATCACGCCGCCCGTGTGGGTCGGGCTCGACAACTTCGCACGTGTGCTGAGCGACCCGAACCTCGGCACCGCGGTGCTCAACACGCTGTACTTCGCCGGTCTCGCGCTCGTGTTCGGGTTCCCGCTGCCGATCCTCATGGCGGTGCTGATGAGCGAGGTCCGCCGCGGCAAGGGCCTGTACAGCGCCCTGGCCTACCTGCCCGTCGTCGTGCCGCCCGTCGTCGCGGTGCTGCTCTGGAAGGTGTTCTACAACGCGAGCCCCGACGGGGTCTTCAACACCGTGCTCGGCTGGGTCGGGATCCCGCCCCAGCCGTGGCTGCAGTCGTCGGTGACGGCGATGCCGTCGCTCGTCATCGAGGCGACGTGGGCCGCCGCCGGCGGGTCGATCATCATCTACCTCGCGGCGCTCATCGCGGTGCCGCCCGAGCTCTACGACGCCGCCGAGGTCGACGGCGCCGGCATCTGGCGCAAGATCTGGCACGTCACGCTGCCGCAGCTGCGCGGCATCCTCTTCATCATGCTGATCCTGCAGGTCATCGGCACCGCGCAGGTCTTCCTCGAGCCGTACCTGTTCACGGGCGGCGGACCGAACAACTCGACCCTCACCGTGCTGCTGCTGATCTACCGCTACGCCTTCCAGAACAGCCTCGGCGGCGACTACGGGGAGGCGACCGCGCTGAGCCTCATGCTCGCGGTCTTCCTGGGCCTGCTGAGCTGGCTCTACTTCAAGCTGACCGACCGTTGGAGCACGAATTGACCACCGCGCAGGGCACGGCCCCCGCCACGACGGCGGATTCCATCACGCTGCGCGCACGCCTGTCGCGGATGACGCGGCGCGGCCGGGGTGCCCAGGAGGACGGGGGCGACCGGGGCATCGTCTCCGAGCACGAACGGGGGCGCGGCGGCGTCCGCGCGTCGATGGGCGCGATCCACGTGTTCCTCTTCGCCGGGCTCGTCGTCGCCGGGCTCGGCCCGCTCCTGTGGCTCGCCAAGGCGGCCGTCACGCCCACGCAGGACACGCTCACCCAGCCGTTCGCACTCTGGCCGAACGGCATCGACTGGGCGAACCTCGAGCAGGCGTGGAACGACATCCACATCGACCAGTACTTCCTCAACACGATCTGGGTGGCGGCCGGATCGTGGTTCTTCCAGCTGCTGATCGCGACGACGGCCGGCCACGCGCTGTCGATCCTGCGGCCGAAGTACGCGCCGGTGCTGAACGCGCTCGTGCTCGCGACGCTGTTCATCCCCGCGGTCGTGCTGCTCGTGCCGCTGTACCTGACGATCCTGCACCCGCCGCTCATCGACACGTCGCTGCTCAACACGTACTGGGCGGTGTGGCTGCCGGCCGCGGCGAACGCGTTCAACATCCTGCTCGTGAAGCGGTTCTTCGACGGGCTGCCGCGCGAGGTGTTCGAGGCGGCCCGCACCGACGGCGCGGGGCCCTTCCGGGTGTTCTGGTCGATCGTGCTGCCGATGTCGAAGCCCATTCTCGGCGTCGTCTCGGTGTTCGCGGTGATCGCCGCCTGGAAGGACTTCCTCTGGCCGCTGCTCGTGCTGCCCGATCCCGCGGTGCAGCCCCTGTCGGTGCGCCTGCCGGCGGTGCAGTCGCAGACCGAGCTCGACGTGTTCCTCGCGGCGCTCGCGATCTCGACGCTCATCCCCGTCGCGCTGTTCCTCGTGTTCCAGCGGCTGTTCCTCCGCGGCGCCGGTCTCGGCGGCGCCGTCAAGGGCTAGGCCGTGGCAGTGGCCGTGGCCGTGCCCGTGCCCGTGCCCGTGCCCGTGCCCGTGCCCGTGGCCGTGCCCGTGCCCGTGGCCGTGCCCGTGCCCGTGCCCGTGCCGGTGCCCGTGCCCGTGCCCGCTCGGACGCCGGGCGATTCGGGTGCCTCGGTGCCCTCGCCGCGGCATCCGAATCGTCTCGAGGCCCGAATGTAGGAACTTCTGCCGAAGCGGCGGCGTGTCGCCGCCTCGGCGCGGGGTGTCCCACGATTCTTCCTACCGTCGCGACCGTCGCGACCGTCGCGCGCGAATCGGTCGAGGCGGCGGTGGGATGCCTCGGGGCCGGCGCGACCCTCGATTGGCGAACCGACGCGGCTTGGGTTAGAGTTACGTGGTTGCCTGATCGCGAAGCCTGCGGCAGGCGGCATCTGATGCGCCCGTAGCTCAATGGATAGAGCATCTGACTACGGATCAGAAGGTTGGGGGTTCGAGTCCCTCCGGGCGCACGGAAGAAGGCGGTTCGCAGCTTGCGAGCCGCCTTCACTGTTTTCCGGGAGTGCCCGTGACGTGCTCCGCTGAGAACGCTCACCCGTGGGGGTGATGGACACAGTGGAGGGTTCGTCGCGCTTCGCTGGACACAATGTCGGGGCTCGGCGGTTCGCGATCGGGTAGCGTCACCCTGCTCGACAACGAAGACCCGAGAGGATCGATGATGACCCGAACCGCCACGATGGCGAACCCGACGCTGAAGCGCTCGCTCGGCCTATGGGCGATCGTCGGCCTCGGCCTGGGCTACATGACGCCGATGACCGTCTTCGACACGTTCGGCTACGTCTCGGAGGCGAGCGGTGGTGTCGTGCCGCTCGCGTACCTCGTCGCGCTCGTCGTGATGATCTTCACCGCGATCAGCTACGGGCGAATGACCCGGGTCTATCCGTCGGCCGGGTCGGCGTACACGTACGCCTCGGAGACGATCCACCCCAACGTCGGCTGGATCGTCGGCTGGACGGCCCTGCTCGACTATCTCCTGCTGCCGCTCGTCAACGCGCTGCTCGTGCGCCAGTACCTCGAGTCGTTCTTCCCCGAGGTGCCGGGCTGGATCTGGGTCGTCGGCTACGTCGCGGTGATCACCCTGCTGAACCTCTGGAGCATCAGCTCGACGTCGCGGGTCAACGCGACGCTGCTCATCTTCCAGATCGTGCTCATCGGCGTGTTCATCGTGCTCGCCTGGAACGCCCTGAACCAGGGCGCGGGCAACGGCACGCCGTTCAGCCTCGAGCCGTTCTGGCACGCGAACGTGCAGATCATGGCGGTCGTGAGCGCGGCGACGATCGTGTGCTTCTCATTCATCGGCTTCGACGCGATCACGATGTACACGGAGGAGGCGAAGGACGCGCACACCGTGCCGAAGGCGATCGTGCTCGCCCTCGTGCTCGGCGGGCTCATCTTCTTCACCGCCGCCTGGTTCACCCAGTCGCTCTTCCCGACCGACGCGGGCTTCGAGGGCACGGCCCTGCCCGAGATCGCGAACTCGGTCGGCGGCATCATCTTCCAGATCTTCTTCGTGTCGGCCGCGGTGGCCGCAGCGGTCGCGTCGAGCCTCGCCTCGCACGCGAGCGTCTCGCGCATGATCTACGTCATGGGTCGCAACGGCACCGGGCCGATCTCGCACTTCTTCTCGTTCGTGCACCCGAAGTTCCGCACGCCGGCCGTCGCCGTGATCTTCGTCGGCATCGTCTCGCTCGGCGCCGCCGTCGCCGACCTCGACTTCATCTTCACGCTCATCAACTTCGGCGCGCTCATCGCGTTCACGATCGTGAACCTCACGGTGATCCTGCACTTCGCCGTGCGCAACAAGCAGGTCAAGGGGTTCGCGCAGGTCTTCCGCAACATCGTGCTGCCGCTCATCGGCATCGCCCTCACCGTGCTGCTCTGGCTCAACCTCAGCGGCGACGCGATGCTCTACGGGATGCTCTGGCTGGCCGTCGGCTTCATCGTGCTGGCCTCGATCACCCGCTTCTTCAGCCGCAACCTGCGCATGTCGTTCGAGGAGGACGCGGTCATCGCCGAGGGCGACGAGGGCGAGGCGGCGCTCAACGAGGCCGACCGCGAGGTGCTCCACGAGCACGAGCAGGGCGGCGAACCGCGCCCCTGACGCGGCACGCCGCCGGGGTGTCCGCCCCCCAGAACGGAAGCGGGCCCCCCCCGGGGGGGGGGGGCGGGGGGGCGGGCGGGGCGGGGGGGGGGGGCGGGGGGGGGGCGGGGGGGGGGGCCCGCCGCGCGCCGCCGGCGGCGGGGGGGGCCGC
>NZ_JBHXDI010000003.1:20933-605886 GCF_042725165.1 Agromyces sp. NPDC127015
CACGGCTGCCTCCCCTCCTCGGCGTGGGGGGGCCGGCCCGGCGCGGGCCGCCCCCGCCCGCCCCCGCGCCGGGGCGGGGGGCCGGGGGGGGGGCCCCCCCCCCCCCCGGCCCGGGCCCCCGCCGGGGGGGGGGGGCCCGCTTCGACGTTCGAGCGATGGGCGAACGCCGGGGCTCGCGCGCGGGTCAGCCCTCGCCGAGCAGCTCCTGCATCGTCGCGATCTCGTCGGCCTGGGTGTCGGCGATCGCCTGCGCCATCTCGAGGGCGCCGGGGTGCGCCCCGTCGGCGAGCTCGGCCTCGGCCATCTCGATCGCGCCCTCGTGGTGCACGATCATCTGCTCGAGGAACAGGCGGGATGCCTCGTCGCCGGTGGCCTCGGCGAGGGCCGCCATGTCGTCGTCCGACATCATGCCGTCGCCTGACGATCCGTGATCCATGCCGCCGCCGTCGCCGTGGTCCATGCCCGGCATCGCGTCGTCGACGGCGCCCCACTCCTCGAGCCAGGTGTTCAGCTGGTCGATCTCGGGTTGCTGGGCGTCCTTGATCTGCGTCGCGAGGTCGCGCACGGCCGGGTCGATGCCGCCCTTCGCGAGCAGGTCGTCGCTCATCTCGACCGCCTGTTCGTGGTGCGGGATCATCATCTGGGCGAACATCACGTCGGCGTCGTTCGCGGAGCCGGGGTCGGTGCCGGCGCTCGTGCCGGTGCCGCCGCCTGCGGCGGAGCAGGCCGCGAAGGCGAGCGCTGCGGTCACGGCGATGGCGGCCGCGGCGGCGGCGCGCAGGGTCTGGGTCGTGTTCATGGGTTGCTTCTTCCGTCGGAGTCGTGAGTCGTGGATTCGATGCGATGCGGCTCCCGAGGGGGCGCCGCAGCGGCACGCGGTGCGGTCGCTCGGCATGCACGGGGTGCACGGGAGGCCGCTTCCGCGGTCGCGGGTCGAGGTCGACTCAGGTCCGACTGATGGAGAGTGCGATGAGGCTCGGTGGTCGCGGCGGTGCGCTGCTCCGCAGCAGCGCACGCGTGTCGTCGACGGCGCGCGCGACGGCCCGGGCCGCTCCGGGGGCGGCGACGATGAGCACGGCGACCGCGGCGACGAGCATGACGCACCCGAGCATCATGAGCGCGCAGTCGCCCAGGTCGGCCGGTGCGTGACCGGCACCCGCGATGGATGCCTCGGGCTCGGCGCGGGCCGCGTGGCGGGCGTCCGTCGCCGGGTTCGCATGGTGTGCGGCGGAGGTCGGCGCGACGTGCGTCGAGTGCTCCGGGCTCGATCCCGTCGCATGCATCGCGAGCAGGCCGACGATGAGGGCCGCCATCGCGACCACGCTCAGGAGCGTCGCCCGCGCGGTGCGCGAGGCCGGCAGTGCCGCACCACCGATCCGGTCGAGCATCGGGCGGTCACCTCCGGAAAGATGGGATACCCCCGTAGTGTATCGAACACGGGATGAGACCGGCTCGACGCGGCCGTCGAGGCCCTCGTCGGCGCCTCGGTCGGCCGATTCCATTCGATCCGTACGATGGCAGCGCCGGAATCTCGCGGTTAGGCTCGTGTGACGTCTGATTCCGGTGAAGGACATCGACCGATGTGGGGTGAACGCGCGGGGACGATCTCCGCCTCATACGGCCGGGCGCTCGCGACTTCTCTCGGAGCGAGCGACCCGGGCGATGCCGACCGTGATCAGCACGGCCGGCCGGTCGCGCTGCCCGCCGCCGGCGACACCGCCGCGGCCTTCGCGGTGCCCCAGGCCCGCTTCGCGTCGATCGTGCGACGCGTCTACGCACTGCTCATCGCGGCTGCCGTCTCGATCGTGCTGTATCGCGCATTCGTGCACGACGCGACGTTCGACGGCGGGGTCCTCGGCCATCGATCGCTCGACCCGGCGGGTCTCGTGCCCGCGATCGCGGGCGGCGCCGCCGTGTGCGCTGCGCTGCTCGTCGCCTCGGCGTCGCGCACGAGCCTGGCGGCGATCGCACACCTGCGGCTGCCGGGCCTCGGCGCGCGTCCGCGGGCGATCGCGAACGGACTCGCCTGGGCGTCGCTCGCCCTGCTCGCCGTGCACTTCACGGCGGCCGCGTTCGACCCCCTGCCGGGCGGGCACGGACTGTACGGGCTGCTGCTCGGTGGCGTCTTCGGCATCGGCACCTACCGACTGCACCGGCACGCGCTCGACCACGAGGCATATCGCACCTTCAACCTCGTCGCCATGCTGCTCGCCGCGGGCAGCCTCGCGAGCATGAGCATCACGCCCACGGGCGACTGGTGGACCCGCAACTTCTCGACCCTGGGCACGTCGAACGACCTCGCCGCGCTGTGCTTCAACGTCGCGGTCGTCGTGTCGGGCGCCGGAATGGCGGGCCTCTCCGGAGCGCTGACCCGCGCACTCGCGGTCGGACGGTTCGGCATCCGTCGTGGCGCCCGCACCACGATGCGGGTGCACATCGGCCTCGTCGGCTTCGGGCTCATGGGCGTCGGCGCCGTGCCGATCGACCGGGTGCCCGTGCTGCACAACGCGTTCGCCCTCCTCGCCGCGGCGGCGTTCGCGTCGCTCTGCCTCGGCACCCGCTGGTACGCGGAGCGCATGCCGCGCGGGTTCGTCTGCTTCTCGTACGTCGCGCTCGCCGTCGAGGTTGCGGCGATGGCGGGCTACGACCTGCTGGGGTGGTTCAACCTGACGGTGTTCGAGATCGTCGCGTTCACGCTCGTCTTCGCATGGTTGATCGCCCTCGTCGCGACCACCTCCGGTCACCGTCACCACGAGCAGCAGGCGGATGCCGCGGGCTCGAGCCGAGGCATCCACCATGTCGCCCGTGGCCGTTCGCTGTCGGCGCACGCCGACCCGGAATCCTCCGCGCGGGCCGGCGTTATGTTCGATAGAGAGTTGAGTCAGATCGACTCAACATCATCGACCAGGAGGAATCATGGCCACCGCCTACGACCCGTTCCGCGACCTCGACCGGGTCGCGTCCGCCCTCTTCGACACCCGGCGCGGCCCGCGCCGCATGCCGATGGATCTCTACCGCGACGGCGACCACTACGTGCTGACCGCCGACCTGCCGGGGATCGACCCCGGCTCGGTCGACATCGACGTCGACGGCCAGCTGCTCACCATCCGAGCCGAGCGCACCCTGACGACCGGCGACGGCGTGAAGTGGATCACGCGCGAGCGCGAGGCCGCCTCGTTCCTGCGGCAGCTCAACCTCGGCCAGGGCGTCGACACCGACCGCATCTCCGCGAGCTACACGAACGGCGTGCTGAGCGTCACGATCCCCGTCAGTGAGAAGGCGAAGCCGCGCAAGATCGCGGTCGAGCAGGGGGATGCCTCGACCACGGCCGTCGGCCAGGCGGCCGGCGACGACCGCGTCGAGCCGGTCGAGCAGTGAGCGACGCCCGCGCGGCCGAGCCCGCCGCCCTCGTGGAGATCACTCGCCTCGACGACCGGCAGCGGTACCAGCTGGTCGTCGACGGCGAGCGGGCGGGGTTCGCGCAGTTCCGGCTCGAGCCGGGGGCGATCGTGTTCACCCACACCGTGATCAAGCCCGAGTTCGGGGGCCGCGGCCTCGGCAGTCGCCTCGCGAAGTACGTGCTCGACGACGCGGTCTCCCGTGGCGACCGCATCGTGCCCCAGTGCCCGTTCATCGCGGCGTACCTGCGCGAGCACCCCGGTTACGAGGCATCCGTCGACTGGCCCTGAGCCCGCGAACCGGCCGTCGCCCGCCTGACCGTCGGAATCCCCCCGTTCGGGGCGATGCGGCGTACTCGGGCTGGCGGTTACGATTCGAGCACAACCCGAGTCCGTACCCGACCGGACCGGCCCGTTGCACCTCGACGTGCCGAGCGATCGGAATGTCCCTCTCGACCGCTCGGGTCAAGCTCGCCGAGCTCAGTTCGGGTCGCTCGGCGGGACGGTCTCCATGCGAGACCGCGATGGGGTGGGAGGTAGGGTTCCCACCCCATCGTCGTGCGCGGTCGCGACTCAGCGCGCGGCGGTCGTGCGCCGTTCCGCCGCGGCCTTCCAGGCGAAGTCCACGACCGTGGCGAGCACGATGATCGCGACCAGGGCGATCGCGGTCGCCGGCTCGTTCACGAGCGTCGTCGTGCAGAAGACGACGAATGTGCCGAGCGTCGCGACGAGCGCGATGACGAGCACCACGATGTTCGCACCCGTCTCGCGGTAGATGCGGAAGTGCGCGACCGTCACCGCCGAGAAGACGAGCAGCGCGACCGCGCTGCCGATCGAGGCGATCTTGTTCAGGTCGAACCCGACGACGAGCACGATGGCGAGCACCGCCATCACGATGAGGCCGAACGGGAACCGGGCGAACGACCGGCCGAACACCGGCGGGAACTGCCCGACCGAGGCGAGGTGCTGGGTCATGCCGATCGAGGGGTACAGGCCGGCGTTCACCGCGCCCGTCGTCGAGAACAGCGCCGTGACGACCATCAGCACGTAGCCCGCCTGCCCGAGCGTGGGTTTCGCCGCCTCCGCGAGCGCCGTCGTGCCGTACTCGACGACCTGCTCGGCCGTCAGCGTGCCGAAGACGCCGAGCGAGACGGCGACGTAGATCGTCGTCGCGATCGCGAGTGCGAAGTAGATCGCCTTCGGCAACTGGCGCGACGGGTTCGGCAGGTCCTTCGCGGTGAAGGTGATGACACCGAAGCCGAGGAATGCGAAGAAGGTGAGCGCGACGCTCGCGATGATCTGCTGCAGGCCCGGGTAGCCGGCCGGGTCGAGCAGCGCCGGATCCCAGTTCGCGATCGTCACGGCGGCGAAGACGACGAGGATGGCGAGCACGACGACGACGATGACCGACTGCACCCGCGCGACGACCTGTGAGCCGACCGCGTTCAGGCACGACATGACCACGATGAGCAGTACCCCGAGCGCCTTCGCCCACCCCGGGTCGCCGCCCGCGACCACCGAGCTCGCGTAGCCGCCGAACGACGAGGCGATCATCGCGACGACGATCGATCCGGCCGTGAAGAAGAGCCACGAGCCGATGCCCGTGAGATGGCCCTCGCCGAGCCCCTTCGACAGGTAGGTGAGGATGCCGCCGCCCGACGGGTACTTCGCACCGAGCTTCGCGAACGAGTAGCCCTGCAGGGCGGCGATGATGCCGGCGACGAGGAACGACACCCACACGGCCGAGCCCGCGACGGCGCCGGCGGCGCCGAGCAGCGCGAAGATGCCCGCGCCGACCATCGAGCCGACGCCGATGAAGGTCGCCTGCAGCACCGTCATGCGCTTCTCCGGCACGTTCGCCGGCGGCTGGTCCGGCGTCGGCTCGTCCGCGGTCATGAGACCCCCACCCCTTCTCGGACCCGCCGGTGCTCAGGACCGCGCCGACGCCGCGACACCCCGGATGAAGAGCGTCTGCGCCGCGATCATGCGCTCGATCTCTCCGGGGTCGACCGACTCGTCGGACGCGTGGATGCGGGACTGCGCGGTGTCCTCAGCGCCCCAGAGGACGATCGCCGATCCGGGCGAGACCTTCTGCAGGGAGGCGACGAGCGGGATCGACGCCCCGCTGCCGATGTTCTCGACGGGCGCGCCGTAGGCGTCGGCGAGGGCGCTCTCGGCGGCGACGATCGCCGGATGCGAGGCATCCACCGCGAACGCGTGACCCACCTTCACCTTCTCGACCTCGACCTCGCAGTTCCACGGCCGCTGCGATCGCAGGTGCGACATGAGCGCCTCGAGCTGCGCGTCGCCGTCGGAGCCCGGCACGATGCGCATCGAGAGCTTCGCGGTGACCGAGGGCAGCAGCACGTTCGACGCCTCCGCCGTGTTCGGCAGGTCCATGCCGAGCACCGTCACCGACGGCTTCGCCCAGACGCGGTCGGAGAGTGAACCCGTGCCGAGGAAGTCGACGCCGGGCAGGATCGCCGAGCCCTCGCGGTAGACGTCCTCGTCCATGTCGGCGCCGCTCCACGCCGAGCTGTCGACGCCGGGGATGACCGTGTCGCCGTGCTCGTCGTGCAGGGTGTCGAGGATGCGGATCATCGCCGTCATCGCGTCGGGCGCCGCACCGCCGAACATGCCGGAGTGCACGGGGTTCGCGAGCGTGCGCACCGTCACGGTGCACGCGACATCGCCGCGGAGCGCGGTCGTGAGCCCGGGGCGGCCCACCTTCTGCGGGCCGATGTCGCCGATGACGTAGGCGTCGGCCGCGAACAGCTCGGGGTTCGCCTCGACGAAGCCCTCGAGATGCGAGATGGTCTCCTCCTCGCCCTCGACGAGGATCTTGATGCGGCACGGCCGGTCGGGCCCGATGAGCTTCAGCGTGCCGTAGTGGATGACGAGGCCCGACTTGTCGTCGGCCGCGCCGCGACCGTAGATGCGGCCGTCGTCCTTCGTCACGGGCTCGAACGGCGTGCTCGACCAGCCCTGGCTCTCGGGCGCCGGCTGCACGTCGTAGTGCGCGTAGAGCAGCACGGTCGGCGAGCCCTCCGGCCCGGGCAGGTCGGCGTAGACGCACGGGTAGCCGCCGGGCACGTCGAGGAGGCGCACGCCCTCGGCGCCGACCGCCTCGAACAGCTCGACCACGGCCTCGCCCATGCGGTGCACGGGTTCGGGGTCGAATCCCGGGAAGGCCACGGACGGGATGCGCACGAGGGCCTCGAGCCGTTCGATCACCTCGGGCATGAGGTCGGCGGCGGCACGCTTCAGGTCGTCGGTGTCTGGCATGGTCTCTCCTTCGATGGACGCTTCTGACGGAAGTCCGAGGTGTGCCGAACGGAGCGGGGCAGCCCGCGGTGCGCGACGTCGGGTCAGGCCGGGACGACGAGCTGGATCAGCAGGCCGGCGAGCACGACGGCGACCCACGACACCAGCATCGGGATCGTGAACGAGTGCCAGACCGGCACCTGGGTGAGCTTCGTCGACCCGGTGAGGTCGGTCTCGACCGCGGCGATCTGCGAGCCGTTGGCCGGGAAGAGCCAGACGCCGATGAGCGACGGCCACATCGCCGTGATGATGCCCGGGGCCAGCCCGGCGGCCAGCGCGATCGGGATCATCGTGTTCGTCGTCGCCGACTGGCTCGTCGTCAGGCCGCAGACGATGAAGAGGGCGACCGCGAGCAGCAGCGGGTTGGCCTCGATCATCGCGCCGAGCGGCTCGATGATCGTCTCCTCGTTCGCCGAGATGAACGTGTCGGCCATCCACGCGATACCGAAGAGCGCGACGGCCGCGACGAAGCCGGCCTTGAGCAGCGGCTGTTCGACGACCGCCGACGGCTTGACCTTGCGCACGAGGATGATGACCAGGGCGACCGTGAACATGATCATCTCGATGACGGTCGACATGCCGATGGGCTCGAGGTTCCCCTCCTCGTCGGGGAACGCGGGGCGGAGCCCCGGGAACAGCCCGAGCAGCACGATGAGCATCGTGCCGGCGACGAAGATCCACGCCGAGATCGCGCCGCCCGGGGGCACGGGGTGCTCGATGCGCACGGGCTTCGCGTCACCGGGTGCCGCGGCCGAGGCATCCGACCCGCCGGTCTTCACGGCCGTGGCCGTCGTGCCGGAGCCGGCCTTCGCCGCGTAGCGGGCCTTCAGCGCCTCGGGGACCTCGACGGTGCCCGCCTCGACGCGCTTGAGGAACACCGGGTCGTCGAGCAGGTCCTTGCCGACCCGCTGCTGCACGATCGACGTCACGATGCACGCGACGATCGCGGCCGGGACCGTGATGAGCAGGATCTGCGGCAGGCCGTAGCCCGTGCCGTCCATGAGCACGAGGTAGGCGGCCATGGCCGCCGACACCGGGCTCGCGGTGATGCCGAGTCCCGAGGTGACCGTCGACGACGCGAGCGCCCGCTCGGGTCGCTGCCCGTTGCGGTACGCCGTCTCGTAGATCACCGGGATCAGGGCGAAGAAGATGTTCGACGTGCCCGAGAGCACCGTGAACACGAACGCGACGAGCGGCGCGACGTAGGTGAGCCGCTTCGGGTTCGCCTGGATGATCTTCGACGCGATCGCGACGAGGTAGTCGATGCCGCCCGCCGCCTGCATCGCCGACGACGCAGTGATCACCGCGATGATGATGAAGAAGGCGTCGACCGGGATCGAGCCCGGCGGCAGTTGGAAGACGAACACCAGGATGACCGTGCCGACGACGCCCCAGAGCCCGAGGCCGAGGCCCCCGGTCCGGACGCCGAGCACGATGGCCCCGATGACGACGCAGGCTTGCAGAACGACGAGCGCGATCTCCATGGCGGCCTCCCCAAGCCCCGACCCCTGGACCTCTTCTTGAGGCTGAGAGTATTGCTCGAAGGCGCCCTGCGTCTAGTCCCGTTCGGGGGGCGCTACTGCGGGTCGGCCCGCAGCCGGTTGCAGAGCTCGGTGAGGGTGTGCAGCTCGTCGTCGGAGAGCGCGTCGCCGAACTGCCGGTTGATGGCGTCCATGTGCGAGATCGCGACGCGGCGGAACAGGGCGAACCCCTCTTCGGTGATGCCGACGATCGTGCCGCGCCCGTCGGCGGGGTCGGGTGCCTTCGTGACGCAGCCGCGCGCGGCCAGACGGTCGACGAGTCGGCTCACGCTCGGCTGCGTGATGAGGACGCTGCGGTTGAGGTCTTTCAGGCGCAGTCGCCGACCGGGTGCGCGCGAGATGTTGAACAGCACGTCGTACTCGTTGAGCGAGATCACGTCGCTCGGGAACTCGGCCGCGAGCGCTCGCATGATGGTCACCTGTGCACGGAAGAGCGACTCCCACGCCGCGACGGTGGTCGCGCGATCGGCCATGCCGGCCCCCTTCGTCGATCGGACGCATCCAACAATAGGGAACCGCGAGAGGCGGCGCAGGAGGGAACGGTTGAGGGCCGGTCGTAGAGGCTGACGACCGGCCCTCGCCCTTGCACCAAGAGTGTCCTGCAATCACATTCCGCGCCGTCCGCCACAGCAAACAGCCGGCGCACTTCCGAATATATAACGGATCGGTAACAGGCGCTAGTTATCGTTCTGTGATTTTTCCGAGAGCCGATTCCAGCGGATGATGGATTCATCAATCCATCAAACGAAGGATGTCTCGTGCCGCACCCCGACGCCCACCGGCCGCTCTACGAGGTGAAGGCGAACCTCTTCAAGGGGCTCGCGCATCCCCTGCGGGTGCGAGTGCTCGAGGTGCTCTCGGCCAGCCCCGAGGCATCCGTCTCGGAGCTGCTCGACGCCACCGGCCTCGAGGCCTCGCACCTCTCGCAGCACCTCGCCGTGCTCAAGCGCAACCTGCTCGTGGTCGCCGAGCGCCGCGGCAACCAGGTGTTCTACCGGCTCGCCTACCCGCAGGTCGCCGACCTGCTGCGCGTCGCCCGGGCGCTGCTCGGCGAGATCCTGCAGACGACCGAGCGGCAGCTCATCGAGCGCACCGGGCTGCCCGAGATCCCGCCCGCCGCGGTCGTGGGCTCGTGACCGGGCCGACGCCGGCGGCCGCCGAGCGCACGGCACGCGCCGGCGCCCTCGCCCGCCTCGGGCGTGCGGCGCTCGCGCTGCTGCCGAGCCCGGCCGACTACCGCGACCTCCGCCGCACCTGGCGGGGCGACGTGATCGCGGGCATCACGGTCGGGATCGTCGCGCTGCCGCTCGCGCTCGCGTTCGGCGTCAGCTCGGGCGCCGGGGCCGAGGCGGGCCTCGTCACCGCGATCGTCGCGGGCATCGTGGCGGCGGTGTTCGGCGGCTCGAACGTGCAGGTGTCGGGGCCGACCGGTGCGATGGTCGTCGTGCTCGCCCCCATCGTCGCGTCGCACGGCGCCGGCGTGCTCGCGCTCGTGGGCGTGCTCGCCGGAGTGATCGTCGTCGTGGCCGGCGTGCTGCGGCTCGGCCGTGCGGTGAGCTACATCCCGTGGCCGGTCATCGAGGGGTTCACGCTCGGGATCGCGATCATCATCTTCCTGCAGCAGGTGCCGGCCGCGGTCGGCTCGGCGCCCGGCGAGAGCACGAACGCCGCGGTCGCGGCCGTGCAGTCGCTCGCGGCGGTCGAATGGCCGGATGCCGCGTGGTCGATCGGCATCGTCGCGGTCGTCGCCGCGATCATGCTCGTCGCACCGCGGCTGCATCCGAAGCTGCCCGGCTCGATCATCGCGATCATCGTCGTGAGCGCCGTCGCCGTGCTCGTGCAGGCCCCCGTCGCCACGATCGGCGAACTGCCCGCAGGGCTGCCGGCGCCGGCGCTGCCGACGGCCGACTGGGCGGCCATGAGCGGGCTCGCAGGTGCGGCGCTCACGGTGGCCGCCCTCGCGGCCATCGAGTCGCTGCTCTCGGCGCGCGTCGCGGCGTCGATCTCCGACACCGGCCCGTACGACGCCGACCGCGAGCTCGTCGGGCAGGGGCTCGCCTCGGTCGCGGCCGGGCTCTTCGGCGGCATGCCGGCCACCGGGGCGATCGCACGCACGGCCGTCAACGTGCGCTCGGGCGGACGCACACGGCTCGCCGCCGTGGTGCACGCGCTGCTGCTGCTCGCGATCGTGCTCGTCGGGGGCGCGGTCGTCGCCGTCATCCCGCTCGCGGCGCTCGCCGGGGTGCTGATGGTCACGGCGACCCGCATGATCTCGTTCGCGACGGTGCGCACCGTGCTCGGCTCGACCCGGTCGGATGCGGTCGTGTTCGTCGTCACGGCCGTCATCACGGTGAGCTTCGACCTCATCTACGCCGTGCTCATCGGCATCGCCGTCGCGGCGTTCTTCGCGCTGCGCGCACTGTCGCGCTCGAGCGGCGTGCACCGCGAGGAGCTGCCGCCGCCGGCCGAGCCCGGCGACGAGCGCATCGCCCTGTTCCGGCTCGAGGGCGCCCTCTTCTTCGGCGCGGCCGAGCGCATGCTCGAACGCGTCGGCGACATCCGCGGCATCGAGGTCGTGATCATCCGCATGTCGCAGCTGCAGCTGCTCGACGCCACGGGCGCCCAGGTCATCACCGAGCTCATCACGGCGCTCGAGCGCCGTGGGGTCACGGTGCTCGTGAAGGGCATCCGCGCCGATCACCTCGGCGTCGCGACGCGGGTCGGCGTCGTGTCGTCGCTGCGTCACCAGAACCACCTGTTCGACGACCTCGGCCTCGCGGTCGCGCACGCCCGCAGCCACGTCGCGCGGGCGCACCCGGTGGCCGAGTAGCGCGCGACGAAGGATCATGCGTCTCGAGACGGGTGATCGGCCACCGGAGGGGCACTCGCGCGCAACTTGCAGGATGAGCCGGCCGGCGCCGCCCTATCCGGGCTTGCCGGATGGAATGTCCTGCAATCGCGTGCGAGACACGGCTGGCGGAGTGCCTGCCGTGCGGCATCCGGCTGCGACTTGCAGGATGAGCCGGCCGGTACCGCAGTATTCGAGCCCGCTCGACGCCTGATCCTGCGCATGCGGTGCGCGAGCTCGCCTCGGCACCGCAGGGCGCTCAGTAGAGGTCGGGCGACGGCGTCGAAGCCTGGCGGATGGAGACGTCCGCGTGACGGTCGAAGCGGTAGCCGACGCCGCGCACGGTGCGCACGATGTCCTGGTAGTGGGCGAGCTTCGAGCGCAGGCGCCGCACGTGCACGTCGATCGTGCGCTCGCTCGGCGCCTCGTCGTCGGCGTCCCACAGGTTCTCGATGAGCTCGTGGCGGTCGATCGTGCGGCCCTCGCGCAGCACGAGGTACTGCAGCAGCTCGAACTCCTTGTAGGTGAGGCCGGCGGCCTCGCCGTCGAGCAGCACGCGCTTGCGCGAGATGTCGATGATGACGCCGTTCGGGTGACGGTCGGCGTCGTTGCGGGTACCCTTGCCCTCGCGCTGCTTCGCGAGGGCGGCCGGGTCCTGCAGGGCGAGGCGCACGACGTCGACGTCGCGGCCGCCGGCGCCCTCGGGGGCGAGGGCCACGGCGGCGTAGGTCTCCGACGACGGGGCGACCTCGGCGGTCAGGGCGCGGAGCGCCTCGACGATGCGGTGGAGCGTGGTGCCGTCTTCGGCGGCCTTGGCCTCGTCGATGCCGACGTAGAGCACGAAGCCGCGGGCCTCGGTGCCTTCGGGCACGGCGCGGACCCGGGGTGCGGCGGGCGTCGCGGCGGCGGGCCGGGCGACGGCGGCGCCCTCGGCGGCGACGGCCGAGGAGAGCGAGCGGAGCGGCGCCGCCGACGGGGCGGCGGAGAGCGACGGGGCCGTGCGGGCCTGCACCGGGCGGACGGCCGGGGCGACGGGAGCGGTGGCGAGTGCGAGAGACATGACGGGAATCCTTGTGAGTCGAAGGGTGCTGCAGACGACCCCGATCTGCGGGGTCGGAAACGAGAGGCCGATACGGCCGGCGAACCCCCGAGAGCCGGTGGGTTCAGTGGAGTCCGTGCCGACCTGGATGCGGGTCGGCTGCGGAACTCGGCGGTCGAGTCGCGGTCAGCGGCACATTCGACAACACATGGGCGCACGCGCCGACATCATGATGCCGGTCGTCCTGTTCACCTCGCGGGTGGTCAGGGTGCGTGCGTTGTCAGTCATGGGTGCGAGTAAATCCGAGAGTCGAGCGTGTGTCAATTCGTGACCCCCGGATGACGGGGTGTGACGTCGCAGCGGGTGCGCGTCAGCGCGAGGCATCCGGAGGATTCAGACGGCCGGATGCCTCGCGTGAAAGAATCTGCGACGAATAGCGAATCTGTAAAATCTTCGTCAAGGGAGCTGCGCCACGGCGCGGCGGACCTCGCAGATCCTTCGAGCCGGTGGAATCGGCGGTGCGCTTATACCGTGCCGTAGAGGCGGTCGCCCGCGTCGCCGAGGCCGGGCACGATGAAGCCGTGCTCGTTGAGGCGCTCGTCGATCGCGCCGAGCACGAGCGAGACCTCGCGCCCGTGCAGCGCCTTCTCGACCGCAGCGAGCCCCTCGGGCGTCGCGAGGATGCAGATCGCGGTCACGTCGGTCGCGCCGCGCGCGAGCAGGAACTCGATCGCGGCGCTGAGCGAGCCGCCCGTCGCGAGCATCGGGTCGAGCACGAAGCACTGGCGGTCGGAGAGGTCGTCGGGCAGCCGCTCGGCGTACGTCGTCGGCTGCAGGGTCTCTTCGTCGCGGGCCATGCCGAGGAAGCCGACCTCGGCGCTCGGCAGGAGCTTCACCATGCCCTCGAGCATGCCGAGACCCGCGCGCAGGATCGGCACGATGAGCGGCTTCGGGTCGGCGATGCGCACGCCCGTGGTCGGGGCGACCGGGGTCACGATGTCGACCGGCTCGACCCGGACGCCGCGGGTGCCCTCGTACGCGAGCAGGGTCATGAGCTCTTCGACGAGCGAGCGGAACACCGGCGACGGCGTGTTCTCGTCGCGGAGCACCGTCAGTTTGTGGGTGATGAGCGGGTGGTCGGCAACGTGGACTCGCATAGGCTCGATTCTAGGTTGCGGGGGTCTTCTTCCGTCAGGGGAGTTCGGCGAAGGGGTGAACGGCATGGATGCTTCGGGGCCGGCGATCCACCGCGAGTGGATGCGCCTCGCGCTCGCCGAGGCCGCCCGGGCGCCCGCGACCCGCGACGTGCCGGTCGGCGCCGTCGTGATCGACCGCGAGGGCCGCGTCGTCGCCTCGAGCCGCAACGAGCGCGAGCTGCACGGCGACCCCACGGCGCACGCCGAGGTGATCGCGCTGCGCCGCGCCGCCGAGGCGACCGGCGACTGGCGGCTCGAGGGCTGCACGCTCGTCGTCACGCTCGAGCCGTGCGTGATGTGCGCGGGCGCGATCCTCGCCGCGCGGGTGCCGACCGTGGTGTTCGGCGCATGGGACGAGAAGGCCGGCGCCGCCGGGTCGCTCTACGACGTGCTGCGCGACCGCCGGCTCAACCATCGGGTCGAGGTCTATGCGGGCGTCGAGGCCGAGGCATCCGCGGCGCTGCTGCTCGAGTTCTTCGAGGACCCGCTGCGCCGCCCCTCGTCGTAGTCCTCGAGGTTGCGGAGCCTGCGCACCGGGCTGAACCACACGATGAACGGGCCGAGCAGCAGGATGAACGCGGACCCGAGCAGCACCGACCGGCTGCCCACCTGCGCGGCGAGCAGGCCCGCGACGACGGCGCCGACCGGAATCATGCTCCACGAGACGAAGCGCACCGTCGCCATGACGCGCGAGAGCAGCTCGGGCGGGCTGGCCACCTGCCGGTACGTGCGCGTCACGACGCTGCCGGGCACGACCGCGGCGCCGAACACGAGGGTGCCGATCGCGAAGCACAGCCAGCCGGCCGCCCCGGCGCCGAGGGGAATGAGCGCGGCCCCGGCGAACCCGACCAGCCCGTCGACGAGCAGTACCCGTGCCGACCCGAAGCGGCGGACGAGCCAGGGTGTGGCCGCCGCGGCGAGCAGTGAACCGACGCCGTCGGCGGCGAGCAGCACTCCCACCATGGCGGGCGGCGCCTCGAGGTCGCGCACCAGGTACACCGCGAACAGTCCGGCCTGCACGCCGCAGACGAGGTTGACGACGCACGCCCACCAGGTGGCGGGCGCCATCACCGGGTGCCGCACCACGAACCGCCACCCCTCGGCGATCATCGCCCCCATCCCGGCGCGGGCGGCGCCGTCGGCCGGGGCGGGTTCGCGCCGCTCGGGCAGCCGGCGCAGGAGCAGCGCCGACGTGACGTAGGAGGCGACGTCGACGAGCAGCGCGGGCACCGCGCCGACCGCCTGCACGAGCAGGCCGGCGAGCGAGGGCCCGCCGAGCTGGGTCGCGGCCTGGGTGCCGGAGACGAGGCTGTTCCGGCTCGTCAGCTCGTGCTTCGGTACGACGGACGGCAGGAACGTCGTGTTGGCCGTGAAGTAGAACACCTCGGCCACGTTCACCGCGAGCGCCGTGAGGACGAGGTGCACGAGCGAGAGCTCGCCCAGCCACCAGACGAGCGGCACCATGACGATCGCCGCGGCGCGCACCAGGTCGGCGACGACCTGCGTCGCGCGCAGCGGCAGCCGATGCACGATCGCTCCCGCCGGCAGGCCGAGCACCACCCAGGCGAGGTACGACGACGCGGCGAGCAGACCCGTCTCGACCGGACCGGCATGGAGCACGGTGACGGCCGTCAGCGGCAGCGCGACGGCGGTGACCGCGGTGCCGACGCCGCTCGTCGTGCTCGCGGTCCAGTAGATCCAGAACGGCCGTGCACTCGTGGCCACCGGCGACCTCCTCGATCGGGACGGGATCAGGTAAGTTCCATATTGGAACTTACAGTATGGACGAACCCCGGCGCATCAGCGGCGGGCAGGAGAGAATGGACGGCATGCGCCGCGAGGACCTCACCGACAGCTCGTGCGGCATCGCGCAGTCGCTTGCGATCGTCGGCGACTGGCAGAGCCTGCTGATCGTGCGCGAGGCCGCCGCGGGGGTCACCCGGTTCGACGGGTTCGCCCGCGAGCTCGGCCTCTCGCGTCGCGCGCTCGCCGAGCGACTCGGCGCGCTCGTCGAGCACGGGGTGCTCGAGAAGGTGCCGTACTCGGAACGGCCGCCGCGGCACGACTACCGCCTGACGGCGAGCGGCGAGGGGTTGCTGCCGGTGCTGCTCGCGCTGCAGGAGTGGGGCTCGCGGTTCGTCATGGGCGACGGCACGCTGAGCGGCGCGCTCGGCGACGGCGACCTCGCGCGGGTCCGCGCCCTCGAGGGAGCGCACGTACCCGACGTCGAGCTCGCGGCGCACGACGGGTCCGCCGCCCGTCTCGTCGACCCCGACCGGTGGACGGCGCTGTTCTTCTTCCCCGGCGCCTACGCGCCCGGCACGCACGGCTACCCGCCGCACTGGGGCGAGGTGCCCGGCACGACCGGCTGCACGCTCGAGTGCGTCACGTACGGCCGGCGCCACGCGGCGCTCGCCGAGGCCGGCGCACGGGTGCTCGGCGTGAGCACGCAGCATCCCGAGCAGCTCGCAGCCTTCGCGGCGCACGCCGACCTGCCCTACCTGCTCGCCTCCGACCAGGACGGCCTCGCAGCGTCAGCGCTGCGGCTCCCCGTGTTCCGCGCCGGCGGTGCCGATCGGCTGAAGCGCGTCACCCTGCTCGTCGACCCCGAGGGCGTCGTGCGGCACATCCAGGCACCCGTGACCGACCCGGCCCAGTCGGTCGACGACGTGCTCGCGCTCGTGCGCGATCTCGCCGGTCCTCCCACTCCTCGGGAGGCGTCGCGCATCGACGGCGGCGCGCACTCCTGACCCGGCGCGGTGGCCGGGCGGGCGGTCGCGCCTACTCGGCCGCCGCTGTCGTGGCGCGGGCGTCGAGCCCCGCGAGGTACTCGCCGAACAGCAGCGCGGATGCCTCCTGCGCGCGCCGGCCGTGCTCGGCGTGCCCGGCGCGCAGTTCGTCGCGACTCGTGCCGTGCTCGGGCAGCTCGTCGCCCCACGCGTCGAGCCACTCGTCGTGGATGACGTCGTCGACCTCGGGGTGGAACTGCACGGCGAGCAGCCAGTGGCCCTTCGCGAACGCCTGGTTCTCGTACTGCGGCGACGAGGCGAGTCGCACGACCCCGGAATCGGCCGGCAGCTCGAAGGTGTCGCCGTGCCACTGCACCGTCGGCACCCCGGCGAAGTGACGCAGCGGCGACGCCGCGCCCGCCTCGGTCGGCTCGACCTCGAGCCAGCCGACCTCCTTGCGCTCGCCCCGGTACGCCCGCCCGCCGAGCGATGCGGCGAGCAGCTGCGCACCGAGGCACACCCCGAAGACGGGGGCCTCGGCCGCGATGCGTTCGCGCAGCAGCTCGACCTCGTCGGCGAGGTACGGGTAGCGGTCGGTCTCGTAGACCGCCTCGTCACCGCCGAGCACGACGACGAGGTCGGCGCCGAGCGGGTCGAGCCCCGAGACGTCCGCGGTCGGGGTGTCGACCGTCACGATCTCGTAGCCGTTCGCCTCGAGCACCGGGCCGAGGTTGCCGAGGCCGATCGCCGAGTCGTGCCGCAGCACGAGCGCGGTGCGCGCGATCGCCGGCGCCGCGGAACCGGCCCGCGGACCAGCCGTCACTCGAGGCCCTTGATGACGATCGCGTCGGTCGGCGGCGCCGTCTGGTTCGGGTCGACGTAGACGTCGGGCTCGATGTAGATGACCCGGGCCGCGGGCACCGCATGCCGGATGCGCTGCTCGATGACGTTCGTCGCGGCGGCCACCTCGAGCAGGCGCTGGTCGGAGGCGAAGCCGAGCTTCGCGGCCACGAGCAGCTCGTCGGGACCGAGGTAGAGGGTCTTCATGTGGATGATGCGCTCGGCCTCGGGACCGGCGAGGATCGCCTGCTCGATCTTCTGCACGTCGTCCTCGCCGGCGCCCTCGCCGACGAGCAGCGACTTCGTCTCGATGCCGAGCACGATCGCGACGACGACGAGCAGCGTGCCGATCATGAGCGTGCTGACCGCGTCGAACACGGGGTTGTGCGTGATCGCGGTGAGGCCGACGCCGAGGAGGGCGAAGACCAGACCGATGAGCGCCGCGACGTCCTCGAGCAGCACCACGGGCAGCTCGGGCGCCTTCGCGCGTCGCACGAACTGCACCCAGCTCTGCCGGCCGCGCACCTGGTTCGACTCCTTCACCGCGGTGCGCAGCGAGAACGACTCGAGCACGATCGCGATCACGAGCACGGCGATCGGCACCCAGATGTTCGTCAGCTCGTGCGGGTGCTGCAGCTTGTCGACGCCCTCGTAGATCGAGAACACGCCGCCGACCGAGAACAGGATGATCGACACGATGAACGCGTAGACGTAGCGCTCGCGGCCGTAGCCGAACGGGTGCTCCTTGTCGGCGACCTTGCGCGCCTTGCGGCCGCCGAAGATGAGCAGCACCTGGTTGCCCGAGTCGGCGAGCGAGTGCACCGCCTCGGCGAGCATCGAGGCCGAACCCGAGACCGCCCATGCGATGAGCTTCGTGATCGCGATGCCGAGGTTCGCGAGGAACGCCGCGATGATGGCTTTGGTACCGCCCGATGCACTCATGGCGTCAATCCTACGGAGGCCCGCGATCGCCCGCGTTCACGAAACCTAGGATGGTCGCATGAGTGCCGACGCCGTCGTGAAGCTGCCCGTCATCGCCTTCCTCGGGGCCGGTTCGATGTCGGGGGCGATCCTCTCGGGGCTCCTCCGGCCGGGTGTGGAGGCCGAGGGCATCCGCGCGACGAACCGGTCGGCGGCGAAGGCCGCCGCGCTCGCCGCGCTGCCCGGCGTCACGAGCTCTTCCACCGACGAGGATGCCTCGGCGAACCGCCGCGCGGTCGCCGGCGCGAAGGTCGTGGTCGTCGGGGTGAAGCCGGCGATGGTGCCCGGCCTGCTCCGCGAGATCGCCGACGCGCTCGAGCCCGGGACGGTCGTCGTGTCGGTCGCCGCGGGCGTCACGGTCGCGACGTACGAGTCGCTGCTGCCCGACACGGTCAGCGTCATCCGCACGATGCCGAACACCCCGGCCGTCGTCGGGCGCGCCGTGACCGGCGTCTCGCCCGGCACCCGCTCGAGCGACGACGACCTCGCCCTCGCGGTCGCGCTCTTCGAGACCGTCGGCGACGTGCTCGTCGTGCCCGAGTCGCAGCTCGACGCGCTGTCGACGATCTCGGGCTCGGGGCCGGCGTACGTCTTCTACCTCATCGAGCAGCTCACGGCGACGGCGATCGACAAGGGCTTCACGCCCGAGCAGGCCGCGACCATGGTGCAGGGCACGTTCCGCGGTGCGAGCGAGCTGCTCGCCGACGCGGGCGAGGAGCCGGCCGAGCTGCGTCGCCGGGTGACCAGCCCGAAGGGCACCACCGAGCGCGCGGTCGCCGTGCTCGAGGAGGCGTCGCTCAAGCAGACGTTCGACCGCGCGACCGACGCCGCGCTCGCACGTGCCCGCGAGCTGGCGGCCGGCGCGTGACCGTGGGGCGTCGGTCGAGGAGCGACGGAGGAGCGTTTCGAGACCACGTCGGGGAGGGTCTCGAGACGGCGCTGCGCGCCGACTCGACCGCCGCCGGCCTCCGCCTCGAGGGTGAGCCGCGCTTCGCGTGGCGCGGCGTCATGCTCGACGTCGCCCGGCGCTTCCGGCCGGTGGCCGATCTCGAGCGGTTCATCGACCTGCTCGCCGCGCACCGCATCAACGTGCTCCAGCTGCACCTCACCGACGACCAGGGCTGGCGGTTCGAGGTCCGCGCCTACCCGCGCCTCACCGAGGTCGGCGGACGGCGTTCGCAGACCCAGCTCGGCCACGGGCCGCACTCGACGCTCGACGGGGTTCCGCACGAGGGCTGGTACACCCATGGCGAACTGCGCGGGCTCGTGCGATTCGCGGCGGCGCGAGGCATCCGCATCGTGCCCGAGATCGACGTGCCGGGGCACGCGCAGGCGATCCTCGCCGCGTATCCCGAGTTCGGGGTCGGCGGCGCCGAGGCCGTGAGCGAGCGCGTCGCCGAGCCGTGGCCGCGGTTCGGCATCAGCGACGAGGTGCTGAACGTCGACGACGCGACGCTCGAGTTCGTCGGCACCGTGTTCGACGAGCTGTGCGAGGTGTTCGACTCCGAGTTCATCGGCATCGGCGGCGACGAGGTGCGCAAGGATCGCTGGCGGGCCGACCCGCGCACGCAGGAGCTCATGGCCGAGCGCGGGCTCACGACCGAGGAGGAGCTGCAGTCGTGGTTCCTCGCGCGCATCGCCGACCGCGTACGCGGCCACGGCCGCCGGGTCGTCGGCTGGGACGAGATGCTCGAGGGCCGCGACCCCGCACCCGACGCGATCGTGGCGTCGTGGCGCGGGCCGGTCGGCGCCGAGCTGGGCGCGCGGCTCCGGCACGACGTCGTGCTGTGCCCCGACCTCTGGACCTACCTCGACTACCGGCAGTCCGACCTGCCCGAGGAGCCGATCCCGGTCGGCACCGTGCTGTCGGTCGAGGACGTCGGCACCTTCGACCCCGTGCCCGCCGAGTCGCCGGCCTGGTTCGCCGACCGCGTGGCGGGCGTGCAGGCGAACGTCTGGTGCGAGCATCTCGACGGTCGCGATCGGCTCGACTACGCGGTGTTCCCGCGGCTCGGGGCGTTCGCCGAGGTCGCCTGGAACGGCGGGCCCGTCGACCCCGACGACTTCGCCGCCCGGCTGCCCGGGTATCTCGCCTGGCTCGATGCGCGGGGTGTCGCCTACCGGCCGCCCTCGGGGCCGCGGCCCGACCAGCAGCGGCCGGGTGTGCCGGGTGCGCCGCGCGACCGGGCCGACCGGCTCGCCGAGCTCGCGCGCCTCACGGCGAACCTCTGAGTTTCACGGCCGGGTGTCGATTTCGAGCGGCCGAGTTCGTCACCATGGTGTGACGAACGTCGTCACGTGCCCGAAAGGGCCGACGAAGGAGACGCCATGACCGACACGTACATGTACCTCATCCACGAGCCCGACTGGGACTCGGACGCGTTCCTGAACGGGGGCGGCGGCGTGCCCGGCGGCGACCCCGAGAACAACTTCCCCGCGCACAAGGCCTTCCAGGAGGCCGTCGTGAAGCTCGGCGCCCGCCTCGTCGGCGGTGCCGCCCTGCAGAACGCGCGGCACGGCGGGCGGGTCACCCCCGGCGACGGCGACCGGGTGCTCGACGACGCGGTCTACTCCGACGGGCCCTACCCCGACACGACCGAGGTGGTCTCGGGCTACTACCTCGTCGAGACCGACGACGAGCAGCTCGCCCGGCAGATCGCCGCCCTCGTGCCCACCGGCGGGCACATCGAGTGGCGCAAGGTGTTCCCCGTCTCGTGAGCGAGTCGGTCGCCGGCCTCGGCGAGGACTTCGTCGACGCCTGGCCGCGGATCGTGCGCGCCCTCGCCGCCTACACGGGCAGCGTGGACGACGCGCAGGAGTACGCCGCCGAGGCCGTCGCGAGGGCCGTCGCCCGGGCCGGCGACGGTCCGCCGCTCGGCTCGCTCGCCGCGTGGTGCATCGCGGTCGGCAAGCGCGCCTTCATCGACGATCGCCGTCGCGCCGCGACCGAGCAGCGCCACGCCGAGCGGGTCGCCGCCGAACAGGCGACGGCCACCGACGAGGATGCCTCGGCGGAGGCATCCTCGATCGACGGGCCGCTCTCGAGCGGCGCGCTCGACGACCGCCTCGCCCTCCTGTTCGTGGCGTGCGATCCCGCACTCACCGAGCAGGCGCGGCTCGTGCTCGCGCTGCGGCTGGTCTGCGGGCTCGACGTGCCGCGCATCGCCGCCCACCTCGGTGTGCAGCCCTCCGCCGCGGCCGCCCGGCTGACGCGCGCGAAGCACGCGCTCGCCGAGGCGCGCGGGCGGTTCCACGTTCCCGAGGCGCCCGAGCGGCGGGTGCGGCTGCCCGTCGTGCTCGCGAGCGTCGCGGGCATGTTCACGGTCGCGCACCGCGACGTGCTCGACCCGCAGACGCCGTTCGACGACCTCGGCCGGCAGGCGCTGTCGATCGCCGACGCGCTCGTCGCCGAGTATCCCGACGACGCCGAGGTGCGGGGGCTGCGAGCGGTGATCCGACTGGGCCTCGCCCGCCGGCCGGGGCGACTCGACGAGGCGGGCGCGGCCCTGCCGCTCGACGAGGTCGACCGCCGGCTGTGGGATCGCCGGCTCATCGAGGCCGGCCTCGACGACGCGGCGGCCGCGGCCGATCGCGGCGACGGGAGGTTCGTGCTCGAGGCCGCCATCGCGGGCCTGCACAGCACTGCGCCGAGCTTCGCCGCCACCGACTGGGACCGGGTCGTCGGCTTCTACCGCGCGCTGGAACGGGTGTGGGGTGCGCCGTCGGTGACGGTCGCGCGGCTGTCGGCCGAACTGCACCGGGCGCTGCTCGCCTCGCCGTCGGGGGAGCGCACGGCCGTGCTGCGGAGGGTGTCGAGCGAGTTGCGCGCGCTCGCCGAGGGCTCGGCACCGTATGCGGCGGTCGACGCGAGGCTCGCGCTCGCCGACCTCGACTGGCGCACCGGGCGTCGCGCCGAGGCGTCGGCGCAGTACGCCGAGCTCGCCGGGCTCGTGCCGACCGAGCCGGTGCGGCGGTTCTGCCTGGCGCGGGCGGGCGCGACCCGCTGAGCACCCCGAGACGCAGATCGGCCGGGAAGCGACCATCGCTCCCCGGCCGATGAGGCGCGGTCGGGCGCTCAGCGCCGTCGACCGCCCGGGCCTCAGCCCGCGTGCTTCGCGTCGTGCCCGCGGCGTGCGTGGGTCACGGCGCGCACGAGCTTGACCACGAGGTACGTGGCGGCACCGAGCGCGAGGGCGGCAGCTCCGGAGAGCAGCCCGGCGTTCGTCGCCGTCGTCGTGCCGGCCTCGAGCTCGTTCAGGTAGCCGAACGTGAAGCCGATGAAGAACACCCATACCGCGACGATGACGGTCGTGGGGATGATTCCGATCCTTCGCATGTCACCTCCTTTCGCGTGACCTTCCAGTATAGCAGATTCGGAATGAAACACCTGAACAGGGGTGAATTCGCCGGAATGGATTGCGGGGCCGACGCCGCCGGGGCGCGCGCCGGGTGCACGTCGCTTCGCCATCCTTCCGCAGACGCCGAGCTCGGTTGGCTGCGCCCGGATGAAGGTGGATGATGGGCATCGAGCGGGCAGGACGCGGAGTCCGCCGGGTGTCGACGGCTTCGCGAGACGCTGAGAGCCGTGCTCCGGGAGGTGTTGGGGAATGAGCGTTGACGCCCTGACGGCACCGACGGGGCGCGAACCCGCACTGCGGTCACGCCTGCGCGGCGACGGCACCGCCGAGCGGGTGCTGGTCCTGGGCTCGACGGGGTACATCGGCGGGAGGCTCGTGCCGCGACTTCTCGCGGCCGGTTACGGCGTGCGGGTCCTCGTGCGCAGCCCCGAGCGGTTGGCGGCTTTCGCGTGGGGCTCCGACGTGGACGTGGTCGTCGGTGACGCCCGCGACGCCGACGTCGTCGGTCGTGCGATGCAGGACGTCGACGTCGTGTGGTACCTCATCCACTCGATGACGAGCGGCCGGCGATTCGCGGACCTCGATCGCAGGGTGGCGCTGGTCGCCTCACGGGCGGCACGTCACGCGAACGTCCGCCGCATCGTGTACCTGGGTGGTCTGCACCCGCCGGGCGCGGAGCTCTCCGACCACCTGCGTTCCCGAGTGGAGGTCGGAGAGATCCTGCTCGGTTCCGGAGTGCCGACCGTGGCCCTGCAAGCGGGGGTCGTGATCGGGTCGGGGTCGGCATCCTTCGAGATGATCCGCCATCTCACCGAGGTGCTTCCGTACATGCCCGCCCCCCGATGGGTCAGGAACTTCATCCAGCCCATCGCGGTACGCGACGTGCTCTACTACCTCCTCGCAGCTGCGCACCTCCCGGCCGTGGTGAACCGGACGCTCGACATCGGCGGCCCGGACGTGTGGCGGTACGGCCAGATGATGAACGGCTATGCGATCGAAGCGGGCCTGCCGCAGCGCGGGATCGCCGCACTCCCGGTCCTCACGCCGAGCCTCGCATCGCACTGGGTCGACCTCGTGACCCCGATACCTCGTGCGCTGGCACGACCGCTGGTCGAGTCGCTGCAGAACGACTGCGTCATGCAGAACCACGACATCGATGCGCTCATCCCGCCGCCGCCGGGCGGGCTCACGCCGTATCGGGAGGCGGTGTCGTTGGCGCTCGGCCGCGTCGAGAACGACGAGGTCGAGACGAGTTGGCTCGATGCCAAGGTGCCCGAGGCGCCGAGCGACCCGTTGCCCAGCGACCCCGACTGGGCGGGTCGCACCGTGTACACCGACGATCGATCGCGAGAGACCTCCGCGAGCGTCGCGGCGCTGTGGTCGGTGATCGCCGGCATCGGCGGCGAGAACGGGTGGTACTCGACGCCGCTGCTCTGGTCGCTCAGAGGCTGGGCCGACCGGCTCGTCGGCGGTGTCGGCCTCGCGCGCGGGCGTCGCAGCCGAACGCGTGTCGCCGTCGGCGACGCGATCGACTTCTGGCGGGTCGAGGCCTGCGAGGAAGAACGCCTGCTCAGGCTCCGCGCCGAGATGAAGCTGCCGGGCCGCGCGTGGCTGGAATTGCGTTGCGAACCCAACGGCGGCGGTTCCCGGTACACCCAGCGGGCCGTGTACTTCCCCAAGGGCCTGACCGGACGCCTCTACTGGTGGGCGATCCTCCCGTTCCACGGCATCATCTTCGCCGGCATGCAGAACCTGATCGTCGCGATCGCGGAGGCCAGGGATCGGGCCTCGATGCCGAGTCCGCCCGGCGGCCACTCGACCTCGAAGTGACGCGGTCGCGGCGCGAGACCGGCGGCATCCGGTCAGCGCCGCCCGAGCAGCACCATCACCTCGAAGTGCGTCGTCTGCGGGAACATGTCGAACACGCGCGCCCGCACCGGCCGCAGCGACGGCATCGCCGCGAGGTCCTTCGCGAGCGAGGCGGCGTTGCAGCTCGAGTACAGCACGTGCGACACGTCGGATGCCTCGAGCCAGTGCGCGAGCTCGGGGCCGATGCCGCGCCGGGGCGGATTGACGATGACGAGGTCGGGGGCGTCGGCGGGCCGCGCGCGAAGCGCGAAGTCGGTCGCGTCGCCCGCGGCGAACCGGAGGCGTGAGAGCGCGGCATCCGTTCTGCTCAACTCGGCGCTCGCGACCGCCTCGACGCTCGTCTCGATGCCCGTGACCGCAGGGCCCGCGCCGTCGGCCGAGCCCGCGGTGCTCGCCGAGCCGGCTGCGCCGGCGATGTGCAGGGCGAACCCGCCGACGCCCGAGTAGAGGTCCCACGCCGAGTCGGGGGCGAGGTCGCGGATCCAGGTGCGGGCCTCGGCGTAGAGCGCGGCCGCGATCGCGGTGTTGGTCTGGAAGAAGCTCTGCGGGCGCAGGTGCATCGTCACGTCGTTGAGTCGCATCGGCAGTGTCTCGGCCTCGGTGAGCACGATCTCGTGCTCGCCCTCGAGCACCGCCTTGTGCTCGGGCAGCACGTTCGCGGTCACGACGCGCGCGTTCGGCAGCTCGGCGAGGAGCGTCGGCAGGTGCTTGCGGATGCGGGCGACCGGCTCGGTCGAGCGCAGCACGAAGCGCACCATGAGCTCGCCGTCGGGCGACTCGGTGACGATGAGGTGCTTGAGCTCGCCCGAGCGACGGCGTACGTCGTACGGAGTGATACGGGCGAGGGTGATGAAGCGGGCGAGCACGGGGAAAGCCGCCCGGTGGCCGTCGGAGCAGATGCCGCACGCCTGCAGGTCGATGCCGTAGCCGTCGGCGTCGAGGATGCCGATCGTGGGAGCGTCGACCGTGCCGCCGACGACCATCTTCGCCTTGTTGCGGTAGGCGTCCTCGCGACTGGCGACCGGCGGCTCCCAGTGGCCGACGCCGAACGGCGCGAGCAGCGCTTCGGCGTGCGCCTGCTTGTCGGCGAGTTGGAGGTCGTACCGTCGGCCCATGAGCGCGCACGAGGTACAGCGCCCGGCGTCGAAGTACGAACAGTCCACGGGTTCAATCCTCGCATCCGGCCCGCCGCGCCGGGATGTCGAGCGAACGGACGGGACATGCGGGCGACGACGATCCGCGCGGCATCGCGGCTGCGTCGCCGCTGCGGATTCCGTCGGATCGTCGGTCGGCGACAGACGAGTTCGACCGACTTCGCAGATTGTTCAACGAAATCCTTGACCCTCGTCGAACCCGCTCGTTAGCCTGCGGACACGCGGGGCCACGGGCTCGCGGACATCGGACGACGCAGACGAAGTGGACGACGAAGGGGTCTGACATGGCGAAGCACGGAGATGAAGAACTCGGGATGTCGGCGGGCATCAGCCGGCGCGACCTGCTCAACGGCATGGCCGTCGCGGCCGGCGCGGCGGCGCTGACCGCGGTGCCCGGCGGGGCGGCGCACGCCCAGGCGGGTGGCGGGCATGCGGCGGCGAGCCGGCCGCGGCAGACGGGGCTCGTGGGGCAGACCGACTCGGCTCGACAGGCCGGGCACGGCGCGACGTTCGGCGGCGCCGACTTCGGCACGCCCAAGCGCACGGGGGAGGCGTACGACCTCGTCGTCGTGGGCGGCGGGGTGAGCGGGCTCGCGGCCGCCCACTTCTACCGCAAGCGGTTCGGTGCCGAGGCGCGCATCCTCGTGGTCGAGGCGCTCGCCGACTTCGGCGGCCACCAGCACCGCAACGAGTTCTCGGTGCGCGGGCGCACCCTGCTCAGCAACGGCGGAATGGTGAACCTCGACAGCCCCGACACCTGGAACGCGCCGTCGCTCGAGCTCATGGACGACCTCGGCATCGACTTCGCGGAGCTCGCGGAGGGCGTCGACACCGGCCTCTACGGATCGATGGGGCTCACGAACGGCTACTTCTTCCCCGAGGAGTCGTTCGGCGCCGACACCTTCCTGCGGCGGGCGCCGGGAGAGTCGACCGCGTCGCTCGTGTCACGCCTGCCGCTCTCGCAGCAGGCCCGCGACGACATCATGCGCATCGAGACGTTCGACGACGACGTGCTGCCCGGGCTCAGCGATGCCGAGAAGAAGCAGGCGCTCGCCCGCATGACCTACCGCGAGTACCTGCAGAACCTCGTCGGCGTCGGCGACGAGGCCCTCGTCTACTACCAGAAGCGCCCGCACGGCCTGTGGGGCGCCGGTATCGAGGCCGTGCCCGCCGGCGACTGCTGGGGCGTCGGCTATCCGGGCTTCGGCGGCCTCGGGCTGAGCCCCGAACCGTATCCCGGCATCGGCCGGACGCCGGCGATGTCGCTCACGACGACCGACGAGGAGCTGTACTACTTCCCCGACGGCGGCGCGACCGTGTCGCGACTGCTCGTCTCTCGGCTCGTCCCGCAGGCGTTCGGCGGCGTGCAGACGCAGGAGAGCATCATCGGCGCCTCGGCCAACTACGCGCTGCTCGACCACCCGAAGTCGCCGGTCCGCATCCGCCTCAACAGCATGGCGACCGCCGTGCGCCACCGCGCCGGGACGAGCGGGCCGATCGACGTCGACTACGTCAACGGCGGCACGGGGTACCGGGTCGAGGCGAAGCACGTCGTCATGGCGTGCTGGAACGCGGTCTCGTCGTACATCGTCGACGGGTTGCCCGCCGAGCAGGTCGAGGCGATGCGCTACGGCGTGAAGGTGCCGCTCGTCTACGCCCGCGTCGCGGTGAAGAACTGGACCGCGTTCGCCGACGCCGGCGTCTCGCGGGTCACGCCGTACAACCACTTCTGGGACAGCCTCGGCCTCGCCACCCCGACCGACCAGGGCGGCTACCGGTCGGCGCGCGACCCCGAGGAGCCGATCGTCGTCACGCTGTCGAAGACGCCGAACCTGCCGGGCGAGCGCATCACCCGCGACCAGCACAAGGCCGGTCGCCGCGAGCTGCTGCAGGTGACGTTCGCGGACTTCGAACGAGACATCCGCGATCTCATGCAGCGCTCGCTCGGCGGCTTCGGGTTCGAGGCGAAGCGCGACATCGCTGCGATCACCGTGAACCGCTGGTCGCACGGCTACGCCTACGAGTACAACTCGATCGCCGACCCCGCGATCTTCGGCCCGCTCGAGCAGCAGCCGTTCCAGGCCGCGCGTCGTCGGCACGGCAACATCACGATCGCGAACTCCGACGCCCAGGCGTTCGGCTACACGCACGCCGCCGTCGACGAGGCGAGCCGCGCGGTCGCCGAGCTGAGCTGACGGGATGCCTCGCGGCTGAGCCCGCCGGTGCGCGCCGGCGGGCTCAGCCGCGGTACCACTCCTCGTCGATGCTCGCGAGGCGCGACGGCATCGTCTCGTCGCCGAGTCCGAAGAACCGCTGGAAGTTCATCATGAGGGGCCGCCAGCGCCCGGGGTCGATGCGGTTGGCGTGGCCGGGCATCCGCAGCGACTCGACCACGTGCACACGGGTGATGCCGAGTTCGACCGCCAGCAGGCTCGCCTCCGCCGGGGTCGCCGTGCCGCCCATCGGGTGGATCGTGACGACCCGCCCCTCCAGGTGCACGGGGAACTCGGCCACGCGCGGGGGCGCGACCGTCTCGGCCGCGATCGGCCGCACACCCGCTTCGGCGAACTTGTCGCGCACGTGCCGGTAGCCCGCCGCAGCCTTTCGGTCGGGGACCGGACTGCGGCCGGTCGTGAGGGCGAGCCGGTCGACCGCGTCGACGCCGGCGATCGAGGGCAGGTTGATCACCGCCTCGCCGTTCGCCAGGAGATTGCGGCCCGTCTGGCTGCGCGCCGCGACGCCGAGCATCGCGGTCTGGCCGAGCCACCACACCGACGAGTTCGGCGCGAGATTCGGATGCCCCTCCTCGTCGACGGTCGAGAGCAGCGACACCTGGCTGCCGAAGTAGAGGATCGCGGGCGCGATCGACGCATGCCGGGTGCCATGCGCGTGGGCGTCGAGCGAGGTCACGGTTCCCATGGGCGGCCTTCCTGGTCTGGGACTCCAGCCTCGCGGGCCGCGCACCGGGTGTCCGGCGAGTTCCGGACATGGCGTCGGCGGCGCCGCCGCCCGGGTTCTCCCCGGCGCTACGGTGGTCGGATGGACGTCCCATCGATGACCGGGCGCCGGTCGGGCGACACCGTGCGCGTGCGTGCAACGAAGTGGGACGGCTCGCCGCACTGGGCGTTCGACGGCGTCTGGCTCGGCGCCGACGAGCACGGCGAATGGATCGGCTTCCCGCCGGGCACGCGATTCGCGCGGCCGGGCGCGGAGTTCACGGCCGACTGGCCGTCGCTCACGCTCGTCACGCCGGCGGGCTGGGTGCCGGCCTTCAACCTCGGGCATCCGCGCGGACTCGGCACCTACGTCGACCTCGCCACGGTGCCCGAATGGCGTGCGGATGCCTCGGGCTTCACGGTCGCGTACGTCGACCTCGACCTCGACGTGGTCGAACGCGACGGCGAGGCTGCGTTCATCGACGACGAGGAGGAATTCGCCGAGCATTCGGTGCGCTTCGGCTACCTCTCCGAGCTCGTGGCGCGGGTGCGTGCCGACGCCGACGGGGTGCTCGGGGCGGTGCGGCGCCGCGAACCGCCGTTCGACGGCGCGACCGCGGCGGCGTGGTTCGCCGCGCTCGCCGCACTGCCCGCGTTCGGATAGCGCCGCGGCGGACGTCGGCAGCCGTCAGCGGCCGGCGAGCCTCGCGACGAGCGGGCCGAGCACGGCGGCGTGCTCGTGCGACATCGTGACGTACGAGACGCCGGCGACCTCCCGCAGCCGCTCGAGGTGGGCGGCGTCGCGGTCGACGTCGCCCGAGAGGAGGGCCGCCGCGTCGGCCTCGCGCAGCCCTTCGGGCGTCAGCCCGAGCCGCGTCGACAGCCACTCGGGCAGGGACTCGCCCACGCCGGCGATCTGCAGCGCGATCTCGAGGTCGGCGCCCGCCCGATCCCGGGCGCGGGTCGCGAGCGCGGCCACCTCGTCGACCGTCGCGGTCGGCGGCACGGCGAGGGCGAGCGTGCGCGCATGGGCGCCGGCGAGGCGCAGCATCCGGTCGCCGTTGCCCGCGATCACGACCGGCAGGTCCGGCAGCTCGGCGTGCACGGCGATCAGCGCCCGCTCGACCGCGTCGACGCGCCGGCCGGGCGCACCCCAGTCGACGCCGAGCCGGAGGGCGTCGTGCTCGCCGCCGGGGCGCCCCGCGCCGAGGCCGAGCTCGAATCGCCCGCCCGCGAGCTCGTGCAGGGTCGACGCCTCGCGTGCGACGGCAGCCGCCGACCGCAGGGGCGCGGCGAGCACCCACGTGCCGAGGTGCAGCCGCTCGGTCGTCGTCGCGGCGGCCGCGAGTGCGAGGAACGGGGAGGCGGTACCGAGCGTGTCGGGCACGAGCAGCGACGAGAAGCCCGCCTGCTCGAGCTCGCGCGCAGTGGCGCCCCAGACGGCCGCCGTGCCGCGTCGCCCGACGACGGCGCCGAATCGGAAGGAGTGGTGGGTCATGCCTCGATCCTGCGCGAGCCGCGCCGGCCGCACATCCGCCCGGCGGCGACACTGCGCGTACTCCGTCGGAGGTAGGGCGCGGGTGACGAGCGGCGGCGGGTTCGCATCACTGGTCGTGTGGCCGTGTGGCCGTGTGGCCGTGTGGCCGTGTGGCCGTGTGGTCGGGTTCACCGGAGGGACGATCCCAGCTGGTCGGGCGGGGATCAACGCGCGATCCGGCGCGTGCGCTGCCGACGACCCGACGTCGCCTACGGCTCGAAGCGGTACCCGAGGCCCGGTTCGTTGAGGAAGTGGCGGGGCTCCGACGGCACCGGCTCGAGCTTGCGCCGCAGCTGCGCGACGTAGAGCCGCAGGTATCCGGCGTCGTTCGCGTGATACGGGCCCCACACCTCGCTCAGCAGCATCTCGCGCGTGAGCAGCCGCCCGGGGTGCTTGAGGAACAGCTCGAGGAGCCGCCACTCGGTCGGCGTCAGGCGAACGGATGCCTCGCGGCCGCCGCCCTCGGATGCGACGGGCCGCACGACCCGGGCGGCGAGGTCGACCTCCAGCTCGCCGACCCGATGCACGGCCGCCCCGTCGCCGTCGTCGGCCGGCCGGCGCGAGCGCGCACGGATGCGGGCGAGGAGCTCGTCCATCGCGAACGGCTTCGTGACGTAGTCGTCGGCACCGGCGTCGAGCGCCTCGACCTTCTCGCCCGAGTCGGTGCGCCCGGACAGCACGAGGATCGGCACGCTCGACCACGCCCGAACGGCCCGGATCACGTCGATGCCGTCGACCTTCGGCATGCCCAGGTCGAGCAGGATGAGATCGGGGTGCCCGTTGGCCGCCTGGTCGATGGCCTCGGCGCCGTCGCGCGCGTGCAGCACGTCGTACCCCCTCGCGGCGAGCGTGATGCGCAGGGCGCGCTGCAGCTGCTCGTCGTCGTCGGCGAGGAGGATCCTCATCGCGCCTCCTCGGGTGTCGCGGGTGGGCGGGCGTCGCGGTCGGCGGTCACGGCCGGCAGGGTGACCACCATCGTGAGTCCACCGCCCGGTGTGTCCTCGACCTCCAGTGTGCCGTCCATGCCCTCGACGAACCCCTTCGACAGGGCGAGTCCGAGTCCCAGCCCGGTCTCGTTGTCGGTGTCGCCGAGCCGCTGGAACGGGGTGAACACCTCGTCGCGGCGCTCGGGCGGGATGCCCGGACCCCGGTCGACGATGCGCAACTGCACGTGACCGCGGAATCCGGACGCCGCGAGCCGCACCCGCTCGCCCACGGGGGAGTGCCGCACCGCGTTCGCGAGCAGGTTCACGACGACGCGCTGCAGCAGGCCCGCGTCGGCGAGCAGTTGCGGCGCATCGTCGGCGAGATCGAGTTCGACCTCGCCCGGCCCGAGCCCGAGCTCGTCGAGTGCGGGGAACACGACGTCGGCCGCCTCCATCGGTGCGAGCCGCACCGCGAGCGCCCCGGCCTGCACGCGGCTCACGTCGAGCAGGTTCGTGACGAGCTCGGCGAGCGAGTCGAGGCTCTCGGCGGCCGTGTCGAGCAGCTCCTGCCGCTCGTCGTCGGGCAGCCGTACCTCGGCCGACCTCAGCGCGCTGATGGCGGCCGAGGCAGAGGTGAGCGGTCGTCGCAGGTCGTGCCCGACCGCGGCGAGCAGCGCCGAGCGCACCCGGTCGGTCTCGGCGAGCGCGTCGGCGGTCTCGGCGGCACGGGCGAGCGCGCCGTGCTCGAGGGCCGCATCCATCTGGGTGGCGATGACCTGCAGCAGGCGCCGCTCCGAGGTATCGGGGTCGTGTCCGTGCAGCTCGAGCACGGCGCGGTCGGCGATGGGCAGCAGCGTGACGCGGTCGTCGTTCGAGGGCTCGCCGTCGGCGACGACCGGCTCGCCGTCGACCAGGAGCCGCACGCCCGTCAGACCGAACGCCTCGCGCGTGCGGGTGACCATCGCCTGCAGGGCGTCCTCGCCGCGCAGCACGCTGCCGGCCATGGTCGCGAGCATCTGCGACTCGGCGGCCGCTCGCCGCGCCTCTCGGGTGCGGCGGGCGGCCTGGTCGACGACGTAGCTCACGAGCAGCGCGTTGGCGACGTAGAAGACGAGGGCCAGCAGTTGGCGCGGCTCGGCGATCGTGAGCGTGTAGAGCGGTTCGATGAAGAGGAAGTTCAGCGTGAGGCCCGAGAGCACGGCCGCGAACAGGGCCGGCCAGATGCCGCCGATGAGTGCGACGACGATGACGAGCAGCTGGTACGCGAGCACGTCGCTCGTGATCGACGACTCGGTGTGGAAGCGCGTCAGCACCCAGCTGAGCAGCGGCCCCGCGACGAGCGCCACGACGAATCCCATCACGAGCCGCGTGCGGCCGAGCGCGCCGCGCGCGAGCCGGGGCAGCGAGACCGCAGCACCGGCTGCGGCGTGGGTCACGATGTGCACGTCGATGTCGCCGGACTCGCGGATCACCGTCGCGCCGATGCCCGGCGGTGAGAACGCGGCCGCGAGGCGCGACCGGCGGCTGACGCCGATGACGAGCTGCGTCGCGTCCATCGACCGCGCGAACTCGACGAGCGCACGCGGCACGTCCTCGCCGACCACCTGGTGGAACGTGCCGCCCAGCTGCTCGACGAGCGTGCGCTGGGCGTCGAGCGCGCCGGGATGCCTCGCCCGCATGCCGTCGGGGTTCGTCACGTGCACGGCGATGAGCTCGCCGCCCGACGCGCGGGCGGCGATGCGGGCGCCGCGGCGCAGCAGGGTCTCGCCCTCGGGTCCGCCCGTGAGCGCGACGACGACGCGCTCGCGCGCCTCCCACTTGCGGTCGATGCCGTGCTCGGCCCGGTACTTCTTGAGCGCCTGGTCGACCTCGTCGGCGAGCCACAGCAGCGCGATCTCGCGGAGCGCGGTGAGGTTGCCGAGCCGGAAGTAGTTCGACAGCGCGGCGTCGATGCGCTCGGCGGGGTAGACGAGGCCGCCCGAGAGCCGGTCGCGCAGGGCCTGCGGCGACAGGTCGACGACCTCGACCTGGTCGGCGGCGCGCAGCACCCGGTCGGGGATGGTCTCGCGCTGCGGCACTCCCGTGATCTGCAGCACGACGTCGCCGAGCGACTCGATGTGCTGCGTGTTCACGGTCGAGACGACGTCGATGCCGGCGTCGAGCAGCTCCTCGACGTCCTGCCAGCGCTTCGCGTGGCGCGAGCCGGGGGCGTTCGTGTGGGCGAGCTCGTCGACGAGGGCGACCTCGGGCCGGCGCGCGAGCACCGCGTCGAGGTCCATCTCGTCGAGGGTCACGCCCCGGTGCTCGATCGCGCGTCGGGGCACGATCTCGAGCCCCTCGGCCATGTCGGCGGTCGCGCGCCGCCCGTGCGTCTCGACGAAGCCGACGACGACGTCGTGCCCCTCGCCGACGAGTCGCCTGCCCTCCTCGAGCATGGTGTAGGTCTTGCCGACGCCGGGAGCGGCACCCAGCAGCACCCGCAATCGCCCCCGCTTCATGTGGTCAGTCTCCCACCAGCGCTGCGAGCGCGAGGTTGAGCTCGAGCACGTTCACGGTCTCGTCGCCGAGGTAGCCGAGGTCGCGCCCCTGCACGTGGGCGTCGACGAGCTTCGCGACCTCGGCCTCGGGCAGACCGCGCACCTCGGCCACGCGGGCGACCTGCCGGCGCGCGTACTCGGGACTGATGTGCGGGTCGAGGCCCGAGCCCGAGGCCGTGAGGGCGTCGGCGGGCACCGCGTCGGGCGAGACGCCGTCGGCCGCGGCGACCCGCGAACGGCGCTCGCCGATCGCCGAGACGAGGTCGGGGTTCTCGGGGCCGAGGTTGCTGCCGCTCGACGCGCCGCCGTCGTAGCCGTCTCCGGCCGCCGACGGTCGGGGCTGGAACCACCCGGGCAGGGGCGCGCCCGAGGCATCCGCGAACGATTGCCCGATGAGCGACGAGCCGACGACCTCGCCGGCGGCGTCGTGCACGAGCGAGCCGTTCGCCCGGGCGGGCAGGGCGAGCTGGCCGATCGCGGTGACGAGGGCGGTGTACGCGACGCCGAGCACGAGCGTGAAGACGAGCATCGCGCGGAGCGCGACCCAGTGGGTGCGGAGGATGGTGCGGGTGGAGGCCATGCGAATGTTCCTTTCGGCCTAGAAGCCCGGGATGAGGCTGATGACGAGGTCGATGAGCTTGATGCCGATGAACGGGGCGATGATGCCGCCGAGTCCGTAGACGAGCAGGTTGCGGCTGAGGATCGAGCTCGCGTCGCCGGGCCGGTACTTCACGCCGCGCAGTGCGAGCGGGATGAGGAAGACGATCACGATCGCGTTGAACACGATCGCCGACAGCACCGCCGACGCGGGGGAGTGCAGCTGCATGAGGTTGAGCGCCTCGAGTCCCGGGAACACGCCCGCGAACATCGCCGGGATGATCGCGAAGTACTTCGCGACGTCGTTCGCGATCGAGAACGTCGTGAGCGCACCGCGCGTGATGAGCAGCTGCTTGCCGATGCGCACGATGTCGATGAGCTTCGTCGGGTCGCTGTCGAGGTCGACCATGTTGCCGGCCTCCTTCGCGGCCGACGTGCCCGTGTTCATCGCGACGCCGACGTCGGCCTGCGCGAGCGCGGGAGCGTCGTTCGTGCCGTCGCCGGTCATCGCGACGAGGTTGCCGCCCTCCTGTTCGCGGCGGATCAGCGCGAGCTTGTCCTCGGGGGTGGCCTCTGCGAGGTAGTCGTCGACGCCCGCCTCGGCGGCGATGGCCTTCGCGGTCAGCGGGTTGTCGCCCGTGATCATGACGGTGCGGATGCCCATCGCGCGCAGCTCGGCGAACCGCTCGACGAGGCCGTCCTTCACGATGTCCTTGAGGTGCACGACGCCGAGCAGACGCGGTGCCGACCCCGGCTCGTGCACCGCGACGACGAGCGGGGTGCCGCCGCCGGCCGAGATCGCGTCGACGCGCCGGGCGAGTTCGCCGGCCGTCGCACGGTCGATCGGGGCGGATGCCTCGACCCAGGCCGTCACGGCCGAGCCCGCGCCCTTGCGCAGGATCGTGCCGTCGGCCAGGTCGAGCCCCGACATGCGGGTCTGCGCGGTGAACGGCACGACCTCGCCCTCGGGCGCCGCTTCGAACCGGTCCCCACGCCCACTCCACGCATCGCTGGCGCGCTGCGCGGAGCCTCGGGGCGCGGGGGCCCAGCCGCGGCTTGCGGCGAGCTCGACGATCGACGACCCCTCGGGGGTGGGGTCGGCGAGCGAGGCGAGCGCCGCCGCCCGCACGAGCTCGGCCTCGTCGATGCCGGGCATCGGCACGAACTCGCTCGCCCGGCGGTTGCCGTAGGTGATCGTGCCGGTCTTGTCGAGCAGCAGCGTGGTGACGTCGCCCGCGGCCTCGACCGCGCGGCCAGACATCGCGAGCACGTTGCGCTGCACGAGGCGGTCCATGCCGGCGATGCCGATCGCCGAGAGCAGGGCGCCGATCGTCGTCGGGATGAGGCACACGAGCAGGGCGACCAGCACGGTGATGCTGACCGGCGACGCCGCGTACGAGGCGATCGGGTTGAGCGTGAGCACGACCACGACGAACACGATCGACAGGCTCGCGAGCAGGATGTTCAGCGCGATCTCGTTCGGCGTCTTCTGCCGGGCGGCGCCCTCGACGAGGGCGATCATGCGGTCGACGAAGGTCTCGCCGGGCTTCGAGGTGATGCGCACGACGATGCGGTCGCTGAGCACCCGGGTGCCGCCCGTCACGGCAGAGCGGTCGCCGCCCGACTCGCGCACGACCGGTGCCGACTCGCCCGTGATGGCCGACTCGTCGACCGAGGCGATGCCCTGCACGATGTCGCCGTCGCCCGGGATGAGCTCGCCGGCCGAGACGACGACGAGGTCGCCGAGCCACAGGTCCGCCGACGAGACGTCGGTCGGGGCGCTGCGTTCGGCCAGGGCGTCGGACACCTCGTCGTACGCGTCGACGCGGTGTGCGATCGTCGACATGCGGGTCTTGCGCAGGGTGTCGGCCTGCGCCTTGCCCCGGCCCTCGGCGACCGCCTCGGCGACGTTCGCGAAGATCACGGTCAGCCACAGCCAGGCGGCGATCGCCCAGGTGAAGCTCGGCGGCACGGCGCTGCCGCCCGAGGTGCCCGGCCCCCCGAGGAAGGGCTCGGCGATCGCGAGCGCCGTCGTCAGCACGGCGCCGGCCTCGACGAGGAACATGACGGGGTTGCGCCACATCTGCCGCGGGTCGAGCTTGCGCAGCACGCCCGGCAGGGCGGTGACGAGCTGGCGCAGACCGAACGGGGCCTTCGGCCTCGGGTGCGGGTGCGGGTGGTGCTCTTCGGTCGCGCCGGCGGAGGCCGAGGCATCCGAACCGTGCGAGGCGGTGGTGAGCGACATGACTAGCTGAGTCCTTCTGCGAGGGGTCCGAGCGTGAGCACGGGGAAGTAGGTGAGGGCCGTGATGAGCACGGTGACGCCGACCAGCAGACCGACGAACTGCGGCTTGTAGGTCGGCAGGGTGCCGGCGGTCTCGGGCACCTTCCGCTGCGCGGCGAGCGAGCCGGCGAGCGCGAGCACGAACACGATCGGCACGAACCGGCCGAGCAGCATCGCGACGCCGAGCGCGGTGTTCAGCCACGGCGTGTTCGCGGTGAGTCCCGCGAAGGCCGAACCGTTGTTGTTCGACGCGCTCGTGAAGGCGTAGAGCACCTCGCTCATGCCGTGCACGCCGGGGTTCCAGATCGAGACGTGTTCGACGTCCTCCCGCACGCCGGGGATCGCGAAGCTCAGCGCGGTGCCCGCGAGCACGAGCGTCGGCGTCACGAGGATGTAGAGGCTCGCGAGCTTGATCTCGCGCGGGCCGATCTTCTTGCCGAGGTACTCGGGGGTGCGGCCGACGAGCAGGCCGGCGATGAACACCGCGATGACCGCGAGCACGAGCATGCCGTAGAGGCCCGAGCCGACGCCGCCGGGGGCGACCTCGCCGAGCATCATGTTGAGCATCGGCATCATGCCGCCGAGGGCGGTGAACGAGTCGTGCATCGAGTTGACGGCGCCGGTCGAGGTGAGCGTCGAGGTCGTGCCGAACAGGGTCGATCCGAAGATGCCGAAGCGCGCCTCCTTGCCCTCCATCGCGGCGCCGGCGAGCTGCGGCGCCGTGCCGTTGCCGGCCGCCTCGAGCGCGCTGAGGGTCACGAGCGAGACCACGTAGAGCGTCGCCATGACCGCGAGGATCGCGTAGCCCTGCCGGTTCGAGCCGACCATGCGGCCGAATGTGCGGGGGAGCGCGAACGGGATCGCGAGCATGAGCACGACCTCGAAGAGGTTGGTCCACGCGGTCGGGTTCTCGAACGGGTGCGCCGAGTTCGCGTTGAAGAAGCCGCCGCCGTTCGTGCCGAGGAGCTTGATGACCTCCTGGCTCGCGACGGGGCCGCCGGGCAGCTGCTGAGTGCCTCCGGCGAGGGTCGAGACCTCGGTGAACCCGTTGAAGTTCTGCACGACGCCACCGACGACGAGCACGATCGCGCCCACGATCGAGAGGGGCAGCAGCAGCCGGAACGCGCCGCGCACGAGGTCGACCCAGAAGTTGCCGATCGTCGCCGAGCCGCGTCGCGCGAAGCCGCGCACGAGGGCGACGGCGACTGCGATGCCGACGGCGGCCGAGACGAAGTTCTGCACCGCGAGGCCCGCGAGCTGCACGGTGTAGCCCATCGTCAGCTCGGGCGAGTACGACTGCCAGTTCGTGTTCGCGACGAACGACGCGGCGGTGTTGAAGGCGAGCCCCTCGGGCACGGCCGGCAGGCCGAGCGAGTACGGCAGCACGGCCTGCATGCGCTGCAGCGCGTAGACGAGCAGCAGCCCGACGAGCGAGAACGCGAGCACCCCGCGCAGGTACGCGGGCCACGACTGCTCGCCGCGGGGGTCGACCCCGATCAGGCGGTACAGGCCGCGCTCGACCTTCAGGTCGCGGTCGCTCATGTAGATGCGGGCCATGTAGTCGCCGAGCGGGCGGTACAGCAGGCCGAGGACGAGTGCGAGGGTCGCCGCCTGCGCGACGGCGAGGAGGGCCGCCATCAGAAGCGCTCGGGTTTCACGAGTGCGACCACGAGGTAGACGACGGCGGCGACGCCCAGCGCGGCGGCGAGGAGCTCGAACACGATCACAGCTTCTCGACCCCCTTGGCGATGAGGCCGACGACCACGAACACGGCCAGGATGCCGAGGAGGTAGACGATGTCGAGCACGGAGACTCCAGGGTTCGGGATCCGCCCCGCTCACGCGGCGGCGGGCAGCGCCCCTGCGCTGCACCCCCGATGCAACACCGCCCGGGATGCCTCGCGGCCGATCCTCACGGACCCCTAACGCCCGCCCCGCGCGGTGCCTACGCCCTGCTTACTCGACCGGGGCCGAAGCGGACGCGGCGCGCAGCGCCTCCCATTCGGTGAGGAGCTCGGGCATCTTGCCCTCGATGAAGCGGAAGAACGCGACCATCTCGCCCGTGCGCCGGGCACCGGCGGAATCGGGGTCGCCGATCGCGTCGATCGCCTGCGCGGCGGTCTCGGCGAAGGTGCCGTAGACCGAGTTCTTGCCGGCGAGCGCCGTGTACCACGCGTCGTCGAAGATCTCCCAGCGCTCGCGTCGGCTGCCCGGATGCGGCATCCGGTGGATGATGCCGAGGGAGCGCAGGTACCTGACCGCGCCGGAGATCGCGGCGGCGCTCACGCCGAGCGACTCGCCGAGTTCGGCGGCGGTGAGCCCGCCCTCGTCGGCGACGAGGAGCGCCATCAGCACGCGCGCCGGCATCTTCGGGAAGCCGGCGGCCGTGAGCACGGCGGCCGATTGCTCGACCGCCGTGCTCAGTGCCTGCTCGTCGCGTGCCATCCTTCGATTCTTCCAGTCCAAGGTCGGGTCAGGCGCCCGAGGCGAGCTCGCGCCGCCGCATCGACACGACCGCGAGCGCCGCGGCGACGAGTCCGATCGCGATCATCCAGAACCCGCCCGACCAGTCGATGTCGTCGCCGGTCGGCACCGGCGAGTGGGTGAACGGCGAGAGGTCGACCATCCAGTCGGGTGCGCCGAGCAGCGGACCGAAGACGCCGACGATCGCGGCGACGCCGACGATGGACCAGCCGAGGCCGATCGTCCACCGCGGCAGCAGCGCGAACACGAGCAGGGTCAGGCCGAGGAAGACGAGCGAGACCGGCAGCTGCGCGAGGGCGGCCTGCGAGATGAGCGGCACCAGGTCCGACGGGGTGTTCGACGCACCGGAACCGGCGAGCCCGCCGAGCCAGGCCGCGGCGAGCACGACCACGATCACGATCACGCCGACGAGCCAGTACTCGAGCAGCCATCGCATGCGCGGCACCGGCGTCGCGAGCACCTGTTCGGCGGTGCCGTGCGCCTCCTCCTGGCGGGCGCGGATCGCGACCTGCACGGCGCAGCACGCGGCGAGGATGCCGATGATGCTGAAGAACATCGCGATGAACGCCTGCTCGAGCGTCGCCCCGCCGCCGAGGGCGGCCTGCAGGGTGTCGACGACCTGCGGGACGTCGCCGCTGACTTCGTCGATGAGCCCCGACAGCGAGCTCGCGGTGAGCCCGGCGACGGCCGCGCCGACGGCCCACGCGATGAGCGTCGAGACGTTGAGCCGCCAGGCGAGCCCGAACGAGCTCGACAGGGCCCAGCTCGCCGACGCGCGCCCCTTGCGGCCGGGCAGCAGGCTCGCGCCCTGGTCGCGCACCGACTGCAGCGCGAACACGATCGCGACGAGCACCACCGAGACGCCGAGCGCGAGCAGGAGCGGCCACAGCTCGTTCTCGACGAACGCGCCCGTCGCCTGCCCCCAGCCGATGGGCGAGAGCCAGCTCGGCCAGGCCGGGGTGACGTGCAGCAGGTCGTCGGACGGCGTGCCGGCGGCATCCCCGATGCCGCGCAGCAGGTACGCCCCCACGACGACCGCGACGCCCGCGCCGTTCGCCCCGCGCGACGTGCGGAACAGCTGGGCGGCGAACAGCCCGATCGCGACGAACGCGATGCCCGTCGCTGCCATCGCCGCGCCCGTCACCCACGAGCCCTCGGCTTCGAGCCCCGCGCCGATCAACGCGAGTGCGACGACGACGCCGAGCACGAGATTGGCGACCACGCCGTGGATGAGCGTCGCGACGGTCGGCTTCACCCGGCCGGCAGGGGTCGCGGCGATGAGCTCGGCTCGACCCTGCTCCTCTTCCGCGCGGGTGTGCCGGGTGACGAGGAAGGTGCTCATGAGCCCGCCCATGAGGGCGAGCCAGGCGAACAGCTCGAAGAAGCTGAAGGCGCCGAGATCGGTACCGTTCGGCGTGCCGCGGAACACGAGGATCGTGCGGCTCGCGGTCGCGAGCTGCAGGATCTGCGTGCGCTCCGCCTCGTCGCCGTAGGTGTCGAGCACGGCGGCGATCGAGCCGTAGGCGAGCACGCCGATGCCGATGATCCAGAGGGCGAGCTGCAGGCGGTCGCGGCGCAGTCGCTGCCTGAGCAGCGTGCCGAGGGTGCTCATGCCAGCGCCTCCTCCGAGACATCCGTGCGCTCGCGGAGTTCGTCGCCGTAGTGGCGCAGGAAGAGCTCTTCGAGCGACGGCGGCGAGACGGTCAGGCCGTGCACGTCGAGGCGGGCGAGCTCGGGCAGCACCGAGGTCACCCGGTCGCTGTCGACCGTGAAGCTCACCCGCCCGTGATCGATGAGGAGGTCGTGCGCGTCGGGGATGCGGTCGACCTCGGCGGCGAGGGTCGCGGGGTCGACGCCGTCGGCCGCGAACGCGATCTCGGTGCGGGTGAGGTGGCGCAGCTCTGCGAGCGTGCCCGACTCGACGGTCTTGCCCGCACGGATGATGCTCACCCGGTCGCAGAGCTCCTCGACCTCGGAGAGGATGTGGCTCGAGAGCAGCACGGTCGCGCCCTCGGCGGAGACGCGCGCGATCTCGCGGTTGAACACCTGCTCCATGAGCGGGTCGAGGCCGCTCGTCGGCTCGTCGAGGATGTACAGCTCGGCCGATGTCGCGAACGCGGCGATGAGGGCGACCTTCTGCCGGTTGCCCTTCGAGTAGGCGCGGCCCTTCTTGCGCGGGTCGAAGTCGAACACCTCGAGCAGGCGCTGCTTGCGGGCGGCGTAGCCGGCCTTGTCGTGCGTGCCGCCGCGGAGGCGGGCGAGCAGGTCGATCGCCTCGCCGCCTGTGAGGTTCGGCCAGAGGCTGACGTCGCCCGGCACGTACGCGACGCGCCGGTGCAGCTCGCCGGCGTGCTTCCACGGGTCCTGCCCGAAGAGCGCGGCCGAGCCGCCCGACGCCCGGGCGAGGCCGAGGATGATGCGGATGGTGGTGGACTTGCCTGCGCCGTTCGGGCCGAGGAATCCGTGCACTTCGCCGGCGTCGACCTGGAGGTCGAGACCGTCGAGCGCGACGGTGCGGCCGAATCGCTTCTCGAGGCCGCTGGCGCTGATCACTGTCGTCATGAGCGCGATGCTACGCCTGATTCACAAATTTGTGAATCTCCCTAACGGAACACTAACGGGAGGGTTCCCGGTCGGCCGAGGAGGCGCGAAGCGCCGTATCGAGACCACCGCCCTGTCGCCGCGCGGTCCCACTCCGAGGCATCCGCCCCCGCCTACTCGAGCGCCGCGAACTTCTCGATGTCGCCCTCGGTGCCCGACACGATGATCAGGTCGTGGTTCGACACGACCGTGTTCTCGGTCGCGTACGTGAACGGCTTGCCCGGGCTCTTCACGCCGACCACCGTCACGCGGTACTTCGAGCGCACGCCCGACTCGGTGAGGTTCTTGCCGCGGATCGGCTTCGGCGGGTACATCTTCACGAGCGCGAAGTCGTCGTCGAACTCGATGAAGTCGAGCATGCGGCCCGACACGAGGTGGGCGGTGCGCTCGCCGGCCTCGCGCTCGGGGTAGATGACGTGGTTCGCGCCGATGCGCTGCAGGATCTTGCCGTGCGACGCCGAGATCGCCTTCGCCCAGATCTGGGGGATCTTGAGGTCGACGAGGTTCGCGGTGATGAGCACGGACGCCTCGATCGACGACCCGACCGCGCAGACGGCGATCGAGAAGTCCTGCGCGCCGATCTGCTTGAGGGCGTCGATCGACTTCGCGTCGGCGACCACGGCGTGGGTGACCCGCTCCGACCACTTCTGCACGAGGTTCTCGTCGGTGTCGACGGCGAGCACCTCGCGGCCGAGCCGGTCGAGCTGGCCGGCGGTGGCGGCGCCGAACCGGCCGAGGCCGATCACGAGCACCGGGGCGTCGTGCCTGATCTTGTCAACCAACGATGGGCCTCTCTTCCGGTCGTTTGAACAGTTGGCGGCGCTGGCTCGCGGCGAGTGCCGCGGCGAGGGTCACGGTGCCGACACGGCCCATGAACATCGTCGCGGCCATGACGTAGACGCCTTCGGGCGGCAGGTCGGCGGTGAGCCCCGTCGACAGGCCGCACGTCGCGAACGCGGAGATGACGTCGAAGAGCACGTTCTCGAACGGCGCCTTCGTGATCTGCAGGATCGCGATCGACGCGACCGCCACGATCGTGGCGCCCCACAGCACGACGCTCACCGACAGGCGCAGCATGTCGCGGGGGATGCGCCGGCCGAACGCCTCCATCGAGGGGGCGCCGCGCGCCTCGGCGAAGGCGGCGAGGAACAGCACGGCGAGCGTCGTCACCTTGATGCCGCCCGCGGTCGACGCCGAGCCGCCGCCGATGAACATGAGCATGCTGCTGACGAGCTGGCTCGACCCGTACAGGTCGTGCATGTCGATCGTCGCGAAGCCGCCCGACCGCGTCATCATCGACATGAAGAGGGACTGGAAGATCGTCGGCCCCGCGTCGAGGTGACCGTACGTCTTCGGGTTGGCGTGCTCGAGCAGCAGGAACATCGCCGCGCCGGCGACGAGGAGGATCGTCGTCGTGGTGAGGGTGAGCTTGACGTGCACGCTCCACTTGCGCGGGGTGCGCCAGGCGCGGGCGAGCGCGAAGATCACCGGGAAGCCGAGCGCGCCGAGGAACACCCCGAGCATGAGCATCGTCTGCATCCAGTAGTCGTCGACGAAGGGCTCGAGCCCGCCGGGGTTTGGCGAGAAGCCCGTGTTCGTGAACGCCATCGCCGAGTAGTAGAGGCTGTACCAGATCGAATGCCAGCCGTCGTAGCCCGCCGCGAGCATGCTCGGCAGCAGCGCGACGGCGATGACGCCCTCGATGACCAACGCGCTGACCGCGACGGTGAAGAGCAGTCCGCCGACCTCGCCGAGTCGCACCGCCTGCCGCTCGGCGACCGGGCCGACGTGGATGCGCGACGGGTTGGTGTCGCTCGCGGCCATCAGCTTCGCCCGCAGCCCGAGCCGGCGCGAGATCACGAAGCCGAGCGTCGTCGCGAGCGTCAGCACGCCGACACCGCCGATGTTGACGCCGATGTAGACGAGCGCGTGGCCGAACGGCGACCAGTAGGTCGCCATGTCGACCGTCGCGAGGCCGGTCACGCAGATGACCGAGACGGCCGTGAAGAGCGCATCGTAGAGCGGCGCCGAGGATGCCTCGCCGGCACGCGCGATCGGCAGTGAGAAGAGCACCGTGAACAGCAGGATGAGCGCCGCGAACACGACGATCGCGAAGCGCGACGGCGAGCTCTTCATGAACGCGTCGACGCCGTCGCGAAGACGCCCGAGCCACGAACGCCGGTCGACTCGACCGAGGCGGCTCACCCGCTGTGCGCGCATCGACCCCCCTCGTCAGCCCTACCCGGCGCGAGTGTCATGGTACTCCCCGCCCCGAATGACTACCCTTGGGGCATGGCTGACATCTTCGACGTCGTGGCGGACGCGACCAGGCGAGACATCCTCGCCGTGCTGCTCGAGCGCGAGACGACGGTGCCGCAGTCCGGCGGGGAGATCAGCGTCTCCGAGATCGTCGCCGCGCTCGGCACGAGCCAGCCCACGGTCTCGAAGCACCTCAAGGTGCTGCGCGAGTCGGGCCTCGTCGCGGTGCGCGAAGAGGGCCAGCACCGGTACTACCGCCTCGACCGCGCGCCGCTCGAGACGATCGAAGACTGGCTCATTCCGTTCACGGCATCCGATGCCGCGGCCGATGCCGCGACCCTGGCCGGCGCCGACTCGCACGAGGTGGCGCTGAACGACGATCAGCTCGCCTTCGCCTCGAAGATCGGCAAGGCGTTCGCCGAGACCGCGCACCAGGTCACCGCCGTCGTCAAGCGCAAGTAGCCGTAGCCTCCCGACCCCGGCGGTCGTGCAACGTGCGCCGGCGCGCGTCGCAAGGCCCGGGATTCGGGCAACTTCCGCCAGACTGTCCCGATGAGCATCGTCGCCACCGTCCTCATCGTCGTCGGCATCGTCGGCACCGGAACCGTCTCGGGCGTCTTCTTCGCATTCTCGGGATTCGTCGTGCAGGGGCTCGATCGACTGCCGCCCGCCGACGCCGCCCGGGCGATGCGCGAGATCAACGTGACCGCGCCGCGCCCGCCGCTCATGCTCGCGCTCTTCGGCACGGGGCTCGTGCTCGTGGTGCTCGTCGTGCTCGGGTTCGTCGGCCAGCTCGCCGACACGACGTGGTGGGTGACCGCGGCTGCAATCGTCTATGTCGTCGGTGCGGTCGGCGTCACCGCGGGCGCGAACGTTCCGCGAAACAACCGCCTGGCCGCCGTTCCCGAGGCGGATGCCGCAGCTCTCGCCGCGGCCTGGCACGAGTTTCGCGCGGCGTGGCTCGCCTGGAACCACGTGCGCTGGCTCGCCTCCGCCGCCGCGTGCGCGGGCCTCGTCGTTCCCCTCGTCGTTCCCCTCGTCGCCCCCTAGGTCCGTCCCGGCCCCGCCCACGCCCCCCCACACGATCGAGTCGCCAAAAGACGCTCTTCGGCGAGCGCTGAGGAGCACTTTTCGGCGACTCGCCGGCTGAGGATGGGCGTGCTCGGCGTCAGCGGAGCGGCTTGATCATCTCGAGCTCGAGGCCGCCGGGGGCGAGCTCGTACGGGCGGTCGCGGCCGGTGAACGTGAAGCCGAGCTTCTCGTAGAAGCGGATGGCCCGCGCGTTCGTCTCGTGCACCTCGAGCCGCAGGGTGTCGGCGAAGCCGAGCGCCCACCGCTCGACCGATTCGAGCAGCGCCCGCGAGACGCCCGCGGCGTCGCCGCGGTACCCGGGAGCGACGTAGACGCCGACGAGCATAGGCCCGGTCGCGGCATCCGGAATGTAGCCGGCCATCGTGCCCACCCACCTGGCTCCGTCGATCGCGACCCGCACCGCCTGGTCGGTGTGCTCGCCGCGTGCCGCGCGCAGCCGCCACCCCGCCTCGTCGACGTCGAGCGCGTGCTCGAGCGTCTCGCCGTACGCGATCGGGAAGTCGCGCAGCATCTCGAGGCGCAGTGCGCGCACCGCCTGCCAGTCGTCGGCGGTCGTCGAACGGATCACGAAGTCGGGGCTGTGCATCACTCGACGGTAGCGCGTGAACGAGAACGCTTCGGGAATCGGCTAGACTACTCCGAGGCTTTCTGCCTTCGGCTGCGGCACGCGCGGCCGGCACGATCTTTCTCTGTGAGGTTCTGATGGGTTCCGTCATCAAGAAGCGTCGCAAGCGCATGGCGAAGAAGAAGCACCGCAAGCTTCTTCGCAAGACGCGCCACCAGCGTCGCAACAAGAAGTAGTCGCTCGCGACTGCAGCTGAGCGTCGAGCCCTTCGGGGTTCGGCGCTTTTCGCTGTCTTCGGCGACGTACGATCGAGCCATGGCCCGAGACATCCACCTCACCCTCATCGGCAAGCCCGGCTGCCACCTCTGCGACGACGCGCGCGAGGTCGTGCAGGCGGTCATGGCCGAGTTCGAGAAGGATGCCTCGCGCAACGTGGCCCTCGACGAGCAGTCGATCCTCGACGACGAGGCGCTGCGCAACCGGTACGCGGAGGAGATCCCGGTGCTGCTCATCGACGGCGAGGTGCACGACTACTGGCGCGTCGACCCCGTGCGGTTGAAGACGGCGATCTGCGCGAAGGCCTGAGCGCACCCAGATCGCGGGGCGCCGTGTTGAGCGTGCCTCATCACTCCGAGTCCGCCGCGATTCTGTGGCGCACCGTGGTGCCCGTGGCTAGGGTGACGAGCGGGGGGCACGGGTCTGCTCCCCACCGTTCGGAGGGGAGCACGTCGTGGCACGAGAATTCAGGGGCAGGATCGAACTCGACATCCGGGACTCGACACCCGACTGGGAGGCGTACGAGGAGCAGAAGGCGCCAGACGGTGCCCCGAACGTCCTCGTCATCCTGTTCGACGACACCGGCCTCGCGGCGTGGTCGCCGTACGGCGGTCGCATCGAGATGCCGACGCTCGACCGGCTGGCGGCGAACGGGCTGACCTACTCGCAGTGGCACACGACCGCACTGTGCTCGCCCACGAGGTCGAGCTTCCTCACCGGGCGGACCCATCACCAGAATGCCTTCGCGACCATCTCCGAATCAGCGGTCGGGTTCCCCGGCTACAACGGCCACATCCCGAAGTCGAACGCGTCGATCGCGCGCATCCTCCGCGACGCCGGATGGTCGACGTTCTGGGTCGGCAAGAACCACAACGTGCCGGTCAACGCGATCTCGAGCGGCTCGAACCGCAGCGAGTGGCCGCTCGGCCATGGCTTCGACCGGTTCTACGGCTTCATCGGTGGCGAGACGAACCAGTGGTACCCCGACCTCGCGGTCGACAACCACTACATCGACCAGCCCTATCCGCCCGAAGAGGGCTACCACCTCTCGAGGGACCTCGCCGACCAGGCGATCCGGATGCTCCGCGACACGAAGCAGTCCGACCCCGACAAGCCGTGGTACCTGTGGTTCTGCCCCGGCGCGAACCACGCGCCGCACCACGCGCCCCAGGAGTACATCGACAAGTACAAGGGCAAGTTCGACGACGGGTACGAGGCGTACCGCGAGTGGGTGCTGCCGCGCATGGTCGAGCGCGGCATCCTGCCCGAGGGCACCGAGCTCACCGAGCTCAACCCGATGACCGAGGGCACCTTCTCGCCCGGTGATTCCGTGCGTCCGTGGAGCGAGCTCAGCGACGCCGAGAAGGCGCTCTTCTCGCGCACTGCCGAGGTGTACGCCGGGTTCTCCGAGTACACCGACGCCCAGATCGGCCGGGTCATCGACCACCTCGAGCAGTCGGGCCAGCTCGAGAACACGCTCATCATCTACGCCGCCGACAACGGCGCCTCCGGTGAGGGAAGCCCGAACGGATCGATCAACGAGAACCTGTTCTTCAACGGCTACCCCGAGGACATCGAGCAGAACCTCTCCATGATCGACAAGCTCGGCGGACCCGAGGCCTACAACCACTATCCGACCGGTTGGGCGGCCGCGTTCTCCACCCCGTTCCGCATGTTCAAGCGCTACTCGTACGCGGGCGGCTCCGCCGACCCCCTGGTCATCAGCTGGCCCGCACGCATCGCCGCCAAAGGCGAGGTGCGCAGCCAGTACCACCACTGCATCGACATCGTTCCGACGATCCTCGAGGCATGCGGCGTCGAGGCCCCCGCGGTCGTCGACGGGGTCGAGCAGACGCCGATGCCCGGCGTCGCGATGAACTACTCCTTCGATGCCCCCGACACGCCGACCGCGAAGGAGACGCAGTACTACGAGATGCTCGGCACCCGCGGGATCTGGCACAAGGGGTGGAAGGCGGTCGCCGAGCACGGTCCCATCCCGATCGGCCTCGGGCACTTCGACGAGGACCGCTGGCAGCTGTTCCACGTCGACGAGGATCGTGCCGAGGCGCACGACCTCGCCGGGCAGTACCCCGAGAAGCTCGAGGAGCTGAAGGCGCTCTGGCTGTCGGAGGCGAAGAAGTACGACGTGCTGCCGCTGAACGACCTCGGTGTCGCCGACTTGATCGAGCACGAGTACCACCGCCCGGTGCCGGTCGACGGCCGGTACACCTACTACCCGGGCACCACCGAGGTGCAGGAGCAGCTCGCCGCCCGCACCCAGCAGGTGTCGTTCAAGATCATCGCCGACGTCGATCTCACCGGCGAGACCGAAGGCGTGATCGTCGCGCAGGGGTCGCGGTTCGGCGGGTACAGCCTCTACGCGCAGGACGGCAAGCTGTCGTTCGTGTACAACTTCCTCGGGATTCCGCCCGAGCAGCGCCTCTCGACCGATCTGCCCGCGGCAGGCCGGCACCTCGTCGGCGTCGGGTTCGAGAAGCAGGGCAACGGCGAGCACGGCGAGGCGCTCGGGGAGCTGACGCTCTACGTCGACGACCAGGCCGTCGGCTCACGACAGATCCGCACCCAGCTCGGTCGGTACGCACTGACCGGCGAGGGCCTGAGCGTCGGCTACGACTCGGGCGACACCGTCACCGCGTCGTACCCGAACCGGTTCGAATTCACGGGCGGCACGATCCACGAGGTCGTGTACGACGTGGCCGACGATCACTACATCGATGTCGAGAAGGAATTCGCGGCGAAGCTCGCGAGCGACTGAGCGGCCCGCTGCCAGAATGGCGGAACGGGGGTGCGGATGCCTCGCGCCCCCGTTCCGCGTTTCGAGAGGATTCCCATGCCGAACGAACTGCCCTCGTGGGCCGACACTCCGACCCGTGCGGCGATCGTGGACTTCGTCGAACGCGTCACCACCGGCCCCGACGCGGTGCCCGAGTCGGAGCGCGTCGCCGTCTTCGACAACGACGGCACGCTGTGGAGCGAGAAGCCCATGCCGACGCAGCTGCACTACATCGTCGAGCAGTGGCGCACCCAGGCTGCGGCCGACCCGTCGCTCGCCGACGAGCAGCCGTACAAGGCGGCGGTGACCGGTGACTTCGCGTGGCTCGGCGGCGCGATCGACAAGCACTACGCGGGCGACGACCGCGACCTGAAGGTCCTCATCGGCGCGCTCGTCGGCGTGACCGCCGGCATGAGCGTCGACGACTACGCGACCTCGGTCACCGAGTTCTACGCGACGGCGAAGCACCTCACCCTCGGCACCCCGTACGCCGACGCCGTCTATGCGCCGATGGTCGAGCTGCTGCGCTACCTCGAGGCGCACGGGTTCTCGGTGTACATCGTCTCGGGCGGCGAGCGCGACTTCATGCGCCCGATGACGCAGCAGAACTACGGCATCCCGCCCGAGCGGGTCGTCGGCTCGGCGTTCGGGCTCTCGTACGACCCCGAGACGCACGAGGTCCGCTACGCCGCCGGTCTCGACGTCTTCGACGACGGCCCCGAGAAGCCGGTGCGCATCTGGAGCCGCATCGGCCGCCGCCCGCTGTTCGCCGGCGGCAACTCGAACGGCGACCAGGCGATGCTCGACTTCACCCGCAAGGGCGGCGGGTTCGCCCTCGTCGTGCACCACGACGACGACACCGATCGCGGCGACATCCCGTACGACAAGGGCGCCGAGAAGGTGCTCGCCGAGGCATCCGCCAACGGGTACGCGGTCGTCAGCGTGAAGCGCGACTGGACCCGCATCTTCCCCCAGGGCTGAACACGTGAGCACGACCGCCCACGCGACCCGACGGTTCCGGCTCTTCCCGACGCTCGCCGGGTATCAGCGCCGCTGGCTCGGCGCCGACCTCATCGCCGGGCTCTCGGCGGGCGCCGTCGTCGTGCCGCAGGCGATGGCCTACGCCACGATCGCGAACCTGCCGGTGCAGCTCGGCCTCTACACCTGCATGGTGCCGATGTTCGTGTACGCGATGCTCGGCGGATCGCGGGCGATGAGCGTGTCGACGACGTCGACGATCGCGACGCTCACGGCGACGACGCTCGTGTCGGCGGGGGTCGCAGCCGGCTCGGACGACCCGGTGCCCGACCTCATCGCGCTGACGCTGATGGTCGGGCTGATCCTGCTGATCGCCCGTGCGGCGAAGCTCGGCTCGCTCGTCGAGAACATCTCGCAGGCGACGATCGTCGGCATCCAGATCGGCGTCGGGGCGACGGTCGCGGTCGGGCAGCTGCCGAAGCTGCTCGGCGAGACCTCCGACGTGTCGGGCGAGGGATTCTTCAGTTCGTTCCTCGCCGCCCTCGAGGCGCTGCCTTCGGCGCACGTGACGACCGTGCTGCTCTCGGTCGCCTCGATCACGGCGATGTTCCTCATGAAGGCGTTCCTGCCGAGGGTGCCGGCGCCGCTCATCGTGGTGGCCGCCGGCATCCTGCTCGTCGCGTTCACCGGCATCGAACAGCAGGGCGTGGAGCTCATCGCCCCCGTGCCGCAGGGCTTCCCGCCCTTCGAGCTGCCGACGTTCGCGAACGTGCTGCCGATGCTGCCGGGCGCCTGCGCGATCGCGATCATGGCGTTCCTCGAGTCGGCGGCGGTGGCGCGCGGCATCCGCCGACAGGGCGAGCCGCAGATCGACAGCAACCAAGAGCTGTTCGCGACGGCGGCGGCGAACACCGTGGGATCGTTCTTCCAGGTGCTGCCGTCCGCCGGCGGGTTCTCGCAGAGCGCCGTGAACCAGGGGGCGGGCGCGCGAACCCAGCTGTCGACGCTCGTGACGGTCGTGCTCGCGGTGCTCGTCGCGCTCTTCCTCGGCCCGGTGCTGAGCCTGCTGCCGCAGGCGACGCTCGCCTCGCTCGTGTTCGTCGCGGTGGTCGGCCTGATCGATTTCGGCTCGCTGGCCAGGTTCTGGCGGATCAGCCACAACGACTTCTGGATCGCGGTGTCGACGGCCGTCGTCGGCCTCACCGCGGGCCTGCTGCTCGCGGTCGCCGTCGGCATCATCGCGACGATGGTCGTCATCCTGCGCGAGCTCAACCGGGTGCGGGTGCGCGTGGGGGAGGCGCGCGACGGCGTGCTGCCGGTGCGCCTGCTCGGGCCGATGTACACCGCGAACGTGCTCGCCTACGAGAACGCCGTGCTCGACGCGGTGCGGGCGCGCGCCGGCGTCACCGCGGTCGCCCTCGAGCTCACCCGGCTCGACGTGGTGTCGGTGACCGTGCTCGACGGGCTCGCCGAGCTCGACCGTGAACTCGCCGGCGACGGCGTCGAGCTGCGCGTCGCGGACGTGCCCGAGGACGGCGCCGCCGCGGCACGCCGCGGGCGCTGGTTCGCCGGGCTCGAGGCGGCGGGCCGCGTCTACCCGACGCTCGACGAAGCGGTCTCGGCGCGGTCGTCGGAGGGTTCGGGCAGCTGACGACGCCCGCCGGGCGCGGTCGATCGAATCAGCCGGCGGTGCGGGCGCAGCGGAAGCCGATGTGCGTCGTGGCCGTGTCGTCGGCCTGCGGCGAGCGGGCGGCGGGGCGGTAGCGCAGGCAGTACTCGGGCGAGCAGAGGTGCGAGCCGCCCTTGAGCACGCGCCGCGGGATGCGCGAACCGGGCTCGGCCGACGCCGCGGCGAGCAGGTTCGGCCGGGCCCCAGCGTCCACCGCGTCGGCCTCGGTGCCCGGCACGATGTGGCGGGGGGTGTAGTAGTCGGTCGTCCACTCCCACACGTTGCCGGCCACGTCGAAGAGGCCGTAGCCGTTCGGCGCGAACGTCTTCACGGGCGAGGTGCCGGCCCAGCCCACGCTCGTCTCGTAGGGGAAGTGCCCCTGCCAGCGGTTCACCATGACCTCGCCGTCGGGAGTCTCGTCGTCGCCCCATGCGAAGCGCGCGCCGTCGAGGCCACCCCGGTGGGCGTACTCGAGCTCGGCCTCGGTGGGCAGGCGTCGGCCGGCCCACTCGGCGTAGGCCGAGGCATCCTCGAAGCTGACCTGCACGACGGGGTGCGTCGGGTGTTCGGCGAGCGCGTCGGGGCCGTCGGCGCCGAAGGGATGCCGCCAGCTCGCGCTCGCGCCCCACCGCCACCACTGGCGCCAGTCGCGCAGGTCGACCCGGCCCGAGGTGGGCGTGAACACGAGGCCGCCCGGCACGAGGTCGGCGGGGTCGGCACCCGGGAAGTCGGCGGGGTCGAGCGGTCGCTCGGCGACGGTCACGTAGCCGGTCGCCTCGACGAAGGCCGCGAACTGCTCGGTCGTCACGGGGTGCTGCTCGAGCTCGAACGCGTCGACCTGCCGTTCGTGCACGGGCGTCTCGTCGGCGTAGAACTCGTTCGAGCCCATGCGGAACGTGCCGCCCTCGATGCGGATGAGCGGGGTGAGGTCGACCATGACTCGAGCCTACGGGCTCGCGGGGATGCGCGACCTCGGCGCCGGCCGGCCGATGGCCCGCCGCGGGACTACGGCAGCAGGCGCGTCGGGCCGCGGAACAGGTACGTCGTCTCGCGGATCGAGTGCTCGTCGAGCATGAGCATCAGCACGCGGGCGAGGCCCATGCCGAAGCCGCCGTGCGGCGGCACGCCGTAGCGGAAGAAGTCGAGGTAGAACTCGAGCTCCTCCGGGTCCATGCCCTTGTCGCGCGCCTGCTCGACGAGCACGTCGATGCGGTGCTCGCGCTGCGCGCCCGTCGAGATCTCGACGCCGTTGTAGATGAGGTCGTACGAGTTCGTCAGCTCCGAGTCATCCGCGTGCCGCATGTGGTAGAACGGCCGGATGCTCGCCGCGTAGTCGGTCAGGAAGACGAAGTCGTGGCCGTACGTCTCCTTGACGTACGCCGAGATCTGGCGCTCGCCCTCGGGGTCCATGTCGGCGTCGGCGCGGGGGATGACGTAGCCGCGGTCGGCGACGATCTGCTTCGCCTCGGCGAGGGGGATGCGCGGGAACGGCCGCGACGGCACCTGGATCTCGAGGTCGAAGAGCTCCTTGATCTCGGCGCCGTGCTTGTCGACGACGGCCTGGAAGCCCGCGACCATGAGCTCCTCATGGAGGTTCATGACGTCTTCGTGCGAATCGATCCAGCTGATCTCGGTGTCGATCGAGGTGAACTCGGTCGCGTGGCGGCTCGTGAACGAGGGGTCGGCGCGGAACGCGGGGCCGACCTCGAACACGCCGCCGAAGCCGGCGGCCTGCGCCATCTGCTTGAAGAACTGCGGGCTCTGCGCGAGGTACGCCTTGCCCTCGAAGTACTCGACCTCGAACAGCTCGGCGCGCGACTCGGAGGCCGATGCCATGAGCTTCGGGGTCTGGATCTCGATGAGGCCCTTCTCGACCCAGACGCCGCGCAGCGCGTGCAGGAACGTCGTCTGGATGCGGAAGATGAGGTTCTGCTTCGGGTGGCGCAGGTCGAGGAAGCGCCAGTCCATGCGCTTGTCGAGGCTCGAGTCTGCTGCGATGGGCGTCTCGGGGTTCGCGGCCGCGACGACGTCGAGCGTGGCGAGCTTCACCTCGATGCCGCCGAGCTTGACGCGCTCGTCGTGCTTGAGCTCGCCGGTCACGGTGATGAACGAGCCGTGCGCGAGGGCCGAGATCGCCTCGGTCGTCGCCAGGCGGGCGGATGCCTCGGCGTCGCCCTGCTGGCTCTCGTCGAGCTCGCGCGTGGCCGGGTTCACCAGCTGCACGGCGCCCGTCTCGTCGCGCAGGATGACGAACTGCACCTTCTTCTGATCGCGAACCGTCTCGACCCATCCGGACACGGTGACGGGGCCGTCGGGCAGGGCGGCGAGGTTCTTGACGAGGGTGCGGTTGTTCACAGCGGGAAAGTCTACTTGAGCAGGGCGATCGCCCGATTCGGCCGGTTTCCCGTCGGTTGAGCAGCGCCGACGAAGTCGACGCCTATCGAATCCTCAGTCGATCGCACGACTTACAGGATGAGCGGACCACCACCCCCGCATGCGAGAGTGGTGGTCCGCTCATCCTGTAAGTGCGTACGGCGCGGCCCCGCTCTAGGGTGGCGGCAGGACTGTCGCTGACGAGGGGAGCACACGATGGATGCCGCAGGCCGCCGAGTCCCGTTCGACGCGCAACAGGTCGACGCGCCGCTGTCGCGTTCGGCCGTCTTCCTCACCGTGACGATCGGCCCGACACCGGAGCAGCTGAAGACCGCACTCGAGGTCGTGGCCGGCATCGACGACCTCGTCAAGTCGGTCGGCTTCCGCGACCTCGGGGCGAACCTCTCGTGCATCGTCGGCATCGGATCCGGCGCCTGGGATCGGCTCGGCCGCAGTGACCGACCCGCGGAGCTGCATCCCTTCGCCGCGATCGCAGGCCCGAAGCACACGGCGCCGTCGACGCCGGGCGATCTGCTGTTCCACATCCGCGCCGAACGCCCCGACTTCTGCTTCGAGTTCGAGCGGCTGCTGTTCGAGCAGCTCGGCGACTCGGTCGAGGTCGTCGACGAGGTCAACGGATTCCGCTACTTCGACGCCCGCGACCTGCTCGGCTTCGTCGACGGCACCGCGAACCCGACGGGGCGCGGCATGGCCGACGCGACCCTCATCGGCGACGAGGACGAGGCGTTCGCCGGCGGCAGCTACGTCGTCGTGCAGAAGTACCTGCACGACCTCGGCACGTGGAACGCGATGACGACCGAACAGCAGGAGGCGGTGATCGGCCGCCGCAAGGCCGACGACCTCGAACTCGACGACACCGAGCCGCAGCGCGCGCACAAGACGCTCGCGACGATCACCGACGACGACGGCAACGAGTTCGACATCCTGCGCGACAACATGCCCTTCGGGAGTCCCGCGGCCGGCGAGTACGGCACCTACTTCATCGGCTACACCCGCCGCCTGTGGGTGATCGAGCGGATGCTGCAGCGCATGTTCCTCGGAGATCCACCGGGGTTCCACGACCGGATCCTCGACGTCTCGTCCGCCGTGACCGGCGCGACGTTCTTCGTGCCGTCGCTGCAGTTGCTGGAGGGGATCGCTGATGGGTTGACCACCTCGTAGAACCCGCTCCAGGGCGTTCCCCCACGCCGCCGTGTGGTCATGCGGTCATCTGGTCGCGTTCTCCGAATCGGGTCTCCGCGGGCCGGGTGGCCTCGAAACGCGTCCTCTTCCGTCGGGCGCTAGGTTTCGATACGGCGCTTCGCCCCTACTCAACCCACTTCTCGACCGACGGAGGTCTCGGCGGATTCAAAGGATGCGGCTCTCTAGACTGGAACCCGTGCCGGCCGAGCAGATACATCTCGTGCGCCATGGCGAGGTGTTCAACCCGCAGGGCGTGCTCTACGGCCGTCTTCCCGGCTACGGGCTCAGCGATCTCGGCCGCGAGATGGCGAAGACCGCCGCCGACGACCTCGTCGCGCGTGGACGCCCCGTCACCTCGCTCATCACGTCGCCGCTGCAGCGCACCCAGCAGTCCGGCGAGCCCATCGCGGCGGCGTTCGGCCTCACCCCGACGCTCGACGACCGGGTCATCGAACCCGAGAACCGCTTCGAGGGCAAACGCATGCGCGGCCCCGGCGGCGCGCTCCGAGACATCCGCAACTGGGGGCTGCTCGTGAACCCCTGGGAGCCGAGCTGGGGCGAGCCGTTCGGCTCGATCGCGGCGCGCATGATGGCCGCCATCGAGGACGCGTGGAACGCGGCCGACGGCGGCGACGTCGTGATCGTGAGCCACCAGCTCCCGATCTGGATGGTGCACCGCCACCTCGCCGGCGCCCGACTCTCGCACGACCCGCGGCGACGACGCTGCGCGCTGTCGAGCATCACGACCCTCGAGATGCAGGGCGCCGCAGGCAGTGCCGCCGGACGCCGCTTCGTCGAGGTCGGGTACACGGATCCCGCGGCGGGACTCGCCGCGCAGGCGACGGATGTGGGTGCGGTGTGATGCGTGTTCGTGCACGTGGTCTCGATACGCGTCGCGCTGCGCGCGGCGCTATTCGACCGACGGTCGGGATCGTCGCGATCGCCGCGGCGACCGCGCTGCTGTTGACGGGCTGCACGAGCGACCCGCTCGCCGACCAGTTCCGCGAGGGCAGCGGCAAGAACTACATCGCCGGTGACGGCAGCATCTCGGAGTTCGACGAGGGCTCGCGCGGCGAGCCCGTCGCGTTCTCGGGCGAGACGGCCGACGGCGACGAGTTCGACTCGGCCGACACCGAGGGCCAGGTCACGGTCGTGAACTTCTGGTACGCGGGCTGCGCGCCGTGCCGGGTCGAGGCGCCCATCCTCGAAGAGGTCTACGATCACTACGGCTCGGGCGAAGAGGATGTCGCATTCGTCGGCGTGAACGTGCGCGACCAGGCCGGCAACGCCAACGCCTTCGAGAAGACCTACGGCGTCGAGTACCCCTCGATCCTCGACGTCGACGACGGCGACGTGCAGCTCGCGTTCGCGGGCGACGTTCCGCCCGCCGCAGTGCCGACGACGCTGGTGCTCGACAAGCAGGGCCGCGTCGCGGCCCGGGTGCTCGGCCAGCTCGAGGACGCGTCGATCCTCCGCGGGCTCGTCGACAGCCTGCTCGAGGAGAACTGACGTGTCGCCCGGCGAGATCGTCTTCAGCGGCCAACTCCTCATCGCGGTGCCGATCGCCCTCGCGGCCGGCGTCATCTCGTTCCTCTCGCCGTGCGTGCTCCCGCTGGTTCCGGGCTACCTCGGCTACATCGGCGGGTTCACGGATGCCTCGGCCGATGCCGCGATCGAACGACGCAACCGCCGTCGCCTGTTGCTCGGCGTGCTGCTCTTCATCGCCGGATTCACGGCGATCTTCCTCATCTACTCCGCGCTCGCGGGCGCGGCGGGCGCGTGGCTGCGCGCCTGGCAGGACCCGATCACGCGCGTGCTCGGCGTCGTGCTCATCGGCATGGGCCTCGTGTTCATCGGCCAGTTCACCTTCATGCAGCGCCAGTTCAAGCCGAGCTGGCGCCCCGCGACGGGGCTCGCGGGGGCACCGCTGCTCGGCGTCGTGTTCGGCCTCGGCTGGACCCCGTGCATGGGCCCGGCCCTCGTCGCCGTGTCCGCGCTGAGCCTCAACAGCGAGTCGGTCTGGCGCGGCGTGCTGCTCGGCCTCGCGTACTGCATCGGCCTCGGCATCCCCTTCCTCCTCGTCGCTCTCGGGTTCGGCTGGGTGACGGGGTCGATGGCGTTCCTGCGCCGACATGTCCGCACCATCAACCTCATCGGCGGCGGCCTGCTCATCGTGATCGGACTGATCATGGTGTCGGGCCTCTGGACCGCGTGGATGAGCGACCTGCAGGGAGTGATGAGTGGCATCGACCTCGTCCTCTGATCGGAAGGGCCCTCGACCGGCTCACGACACGCACGGCGTCGATCCGCTGCGCCCCGCCGATCACTTCGACTCGCCCGAGCCCAAGGCGCCCGCCCCGGGCGACGGCGGCGACGGCATCGCCCAGCCGAAGCTGGGCTTCGTCGGCTGGCTGCGGTTCGGCTGGCGACAGCTCACGAGCATGCGCACGGCGATCCTGCTGCTGCTGCTCCTCGCGATCGCCGCGGTGCCGGGCTCGCTCGTGCCGCAGCGCTCGAGCGACCCGAACGGCGTCACCCAGTACTTCACCGACAACCCCGACCTCGCGCCGGTGCTCGACCGGTTCCAGATGTTCGACGTCTACACGTCGGCCTGGTTCTCGGCCGTGTACCTGCTGCTGTTCGTGTCGCTCATCGGCTGCATCATCCCGCGCACGAAGCACCACTTCGAGGCGCTGCGCGCCCGGCCGCCGCGCACGCCGGCCCGGCTGAACCGCCTTGCGGGCTACACCGAGCGCGCCCTGCCCGACGGCGTCGACGCCGAGACGGCGGTGGCCGAGGCATCCAAGCTGCTGAAGCAGCAGGGGTACCGCGTCGAACCGTACGAACTGCGGGGCGACCCGAGCGTGTCGGCCGAACGCGGGTACCTGCGCGAGACCGGCAACCTCGTGTTCCACACGGCGATGCTCGGCGTGCTCGTCGCCGTCGGCGTCGGCGGCGGGTTCGGCTTCGCCGGCCAGCGCGTCGTCGTCGAGGGGCAGTCGTTCGTCAACACGCTCGCCGCGTTCGACTCGTTCAACCCCGGCCGGTTCTTCAGCGACGCCGAGCTCGACCCGTACAAGCTCTCGCTGGGCGAGCTCGACGCGGTGTACGAGACCGAGAACCAGGACGCGCTCGGCCAGCCCGTCGACTTCACCGCGCACGTCACCGTGACCGACCGCGACGGCACCCTCGAAGAGGGCGCGGTCAAGGTCAACGACCCGCTGCGAACCCACGGCACCGACGTCTACCTGCTCGGCAACGGCTACGCACCGCACGTCGTCGTCCGCGACCCGTCGGGCGAGGTCGTGTTCGACGACGCGGTGCCGTTCCTGCCGCAGGACGCGAACCTGTTCTCGATCGGCGTCATCAAGGTCACCGACGGGCTCGACGAACAGCTCGGCATGATCGGCCTGTTCTACCCGACGCAGGAGACGATGGACAACGGCGCGTCGGCCTCGACGTATCCCGACCTCGTCTACCCGGTGCTGTCGCTCACGGTCTACGAGGGCGACCTCGGCATCGACGCGGGCAAGCCCACGTCGGTCTACACGCTCGACCCGTCGGACATGACGCAGCTGAACGGTCGCAACACCGACGTCGCCTCGATCGAGCTCATGCCCGGGCAGGTGACCGAACTGCCCGGCGGACGCGGCACGGTCGAGTTCGTCGACGACAGCACCGATGCGGCTCCCGCGGTCGAGGTCGCGGCCGACCGGGCCGACGCGGCGCCGACCGACGACCGCTCGTTCGACCAGTCGGTCAAGCGGTTCGCGTCGTTCGACATCCACCACGACCCGACGCAGGGCTGGGTGCTGGTGTTCGCGATCCTCATCCTCGGCGGACTGCTGCTCTCGCTCTTCGTGCCGCGCCGCCGCATGTGGGTGAAGGTCGCCACGCGCCGCGACGGCACCCGCGTGCTCGAGTTCGCCGGCCTCGCGCGCGGCGAGGACCCGAACCTCGAACAGGCCGTCGCCGCGTTCGCCGACCGGCTCGCCGGGCCGGTTCCCGAAGCGGCCGACGACGCCGCGCCGGTGCCGGCGGCCGCCGCCGAATCCCCAGACGACACCGCGAAACCCACGACGTAAGGTAGTCACGTGCCCTCCCTCGACGAAATCTCGGTCCTCTGCGTCTACTCGGCGATGGCCGTGTACGCGATCGCGTTCATCGCGTACGCGATCGACCTCGCGAAGCGCGGTGCTGCGGCCGCGGCGGCGGCAGACGCGGCGGTGGATGCCTCGGCAGAGAGCACGGGCGAACGTGTCGGCGTGCTGCAGGCGGCCGCCGCGGCGAAGGCGTCGACGGCCGGTGCGGCCCCGGTCGCGGCATCCGGTTCGACCGAGTCGCCCGCCGCAGGCCGTCGCTCGCGCTGGAAGAGCGCCGTCGACGACGGTGCGACCGTCGACTACGGGCGTTCGCCGGCGCTGCGCGTCGCGGTCGCGATGACGGTCGTCGCCTGGCTGCTGCACCTCACCGCCGACGTGCTGCGCGGCATCGCCGCCGAGCGCGTGCCGTGGGCCAACATGTACGAGTTCGCGCTCACCGGCACGCTCGTGATCACGACGGTCTATCTCGTCGTGCTGCTGGTCGCGAAGCACGACCTGCGATTCCTCGGCACGTTCGTCACGGGGCTCGTGCTCATCCTGCTCGGCGTCGCGACGGTGAACTTCTACGTCTCGGTCGTGCCGCTGCCGCCGGCACTGCAGTCGGCGTGGCTCGTGATCCACGTGTTCGTGGCGACGACGTCGGTCGGCTTCTTCGCGCTGAGCTTCGCGCTCTCGGTCGTGCAGCTCATGCAGGCGCGACGCGAGTCGCTCGTGGCGAGCGCGCAGGCCGTGAAGAAGAGCTTCCTCGCGACGCTGCCCGACTCGGTCACGCTCGAGACCCTCGCCTACCGGGTCACGATCATCGGCTTCATCCTCTGGACGTTCACCCTCATGGCCGGCGCGATCTGGGCCGAGCGCGCCTGGGGCCGCTACTGGGGCTGGGACACCAAGGAGGTGTGGACCTTCATCATCTGGGTGGTCTACGCCGGCTACATCCACGCGCGCGCGACGCGCGGCTGGCGCGGTTCGCGCTCGGCCTGGCTCGCGATCATCGGCTTCTCGACGGTGCTGTTCAACTTCACCGTGGTCAACCTGTTCTTCAAGGGGCTGCACGCGTACTCGGGTCTCTGATCCCCGCCTCCCCCTCAACGCCTCCGCCCTCCGGCCTCCCCGCCTCTCCCTCCGCCCCTCCCCGCCTCTCCCTCTCAGCGGCGAGTTGCCGAAAAACGCTGCTCATCGCGCCACGAGCAGCGCTTTTCGGCAACTCGGCGCAGGGAGCGGGGCGACAGGCGGCGGGCGACTGTGGCGCGGACCCGCGCGAGCGGGCTCGGGCTCGAGGGGCAGGCAGGGGTGAGTCAGGGCCGCCCCTGTTGCGGAGTCGGCCGCCTGCGGGCACGATCACCCCATGGGCAGGGACCTGCTCGAGCGGGATCGAGAACTCGACGAACTGCGCGGCGCCGCGAGCGACGCGTCGATGGGGCACGGCCGGGTGGTGCTGCTGCACGGCGAGGCCGGCATCGGCAAGTCGAGTCTCGTGAACGCGCTCCGGGCTGATCCGCCCGGAGGCGTGCGGGTGCTGCTCGGCGCGTGCGACGCGATGTCGACACCCCGGCCGCTCGGGCCGCTGCGCGACCTCGAGCACGCGGTCGGCCCGCGACTCGGCGAGGCACTGCGCGCTGGCGACCGCGAGGAAGTGTTCGCGGCCCTGCGCGACGAGCTCTCGGATGCCTCGGGCACGGTGCTCGTCGTCGAGGACGTGCACTGGGCCGACGAGGCGACCCTCGATGCGCTGCGCTACCTCGCGCGACGCATCGACGAACTGCCCGCGGCGCTCGTCATCACCTATCGCGACGAGATCGAACGCGACCACCCGCTGGGCCGGTTGCTCGGCGACCTCGGCCACGGCGACCGGGTCGGGAGGCTCGCGCCCCGCCGGCTCAGCTCGGGCGCCGTGGGCGAGCTCATCGCCGGCAGCGGACTCGACGCCGACCGCGTGTTCGAGACGACTGCCGGCAACCCCTACTTCGTGCGCGAGGTGGTCGCGTCGGCCGACGAATCGGGCGTGCCGCGGACGGTCGTCGACGCCGTCACCGGTCGCCTGCGGCGGCTCGACGCGCTGACGCAGGAGCATGTCGAGCAGCTGGCCGTGGTGCCGTCCTCCGTCGACCCGACGCTGCTCGCGCCGCTCGTTCCCGGCGGCGCCGGGGCGCTTCGTGCAGCCGAGGAGGGCGGCCTGCTCGACGTCAGCCCCGACGGCGTGCGATTCCGCCACGAGCTCACCCGTCGGGCGGTCGTCGACGGACTGCCGGCGTCGCGTCGCATCGAGCTCGAGCACGCGGCGCTCGTCGCACTGCTCGACGTGGGGATCGACGATCCCGCGCGGCTCGTGCACCACGCGGCTGCGGCGGGCGATGTCGACGCGCTCGTCGAGTGGGCGCCGCGCGCGGCCCGCGATGCCGCGGCCTCGGGCGCGCATCGGCAGTCGGCCGCGCACTTCCGCGCGGCGCTCGGCCTCGCCGATCGGTACCGCCCGGCCGACCTCGTCGAGCTCTACGAGGAGCTCGCGATCGAGTCGTACACGATCGGGGCGGCGAGTGCGGCGGTGACCGCGCAGAAGCGGGCGGTCGCGCTCCGTCGTGAGCTCGGCGATGCCCGCAGGCTCGGGGCGAGCCTGCGGTGGCTCTCCCGGTTCGACTGGTTCGACGGTCACCGATCCGACGCCGAGGCCGCCGCCCGCGAGGCCTCCGCGGTGCTCGCCGAGGCGGGCGACCCGAGCCTTCACGCGATGGCACTCAGCAACGAGGCGCAGCTCGCGCTGCTCGCCCACGACACGCACCGGGCCCTCGACCTCGCCGCGCGTGCGATCGCGATCTCGCGCGAGACGGGCGACCGGCGGGTGCTGTCGCATGCCCTCAACAACCACGGCACCGGGTTGCTCTTCATCGGCCTCGAGGAGGGCGTCGGCGAACTGCTCGAGGCCGCCGATGCGGCGCTGTCGATCGACGACATCGAAGACGCGGCGCGCGCGTTCGTGAACCTGGTCTGGGCGCTGCTCGACCAGTACCGGCTCGACGAGGCCGAGCAGCACCTCGCCCGGGCGCTCGAGCTGACCGAGCGGTCGGAGTTCATCGGCTTCGCCACCTACCAGCGGATGGAGCAGGCGCGGCTCGACCTCGCGAGGGCCCGCTGGGACGACGCACTCGCACTCGTCGAGCCGCCACCCGACATGCCGCACGCCCGTTGCGTCGCCCTCACGGTGGCTGGCACCGTGCGCCTCCGGCGCGGCGACGACGGCGCCGACGAGACCCTCGACGAGGCGCACCGGCTGGCCGTCGAGCTCGCCGAACTGCAGCGCCGCGGTCCGGTCGCGGCGGCCAGGGCCGAGGCGGCGCTGCTGCGCGGTGACGCCGACGCGGCGCGTGCGATCGCTCGCCCCGAGTTCGACGAGGCCGAGCGCAGGGAAGCCCGCGCCCTCCGCGCCGAGCTGGCCTGGCTGCTGCGCAGGGCGGGCGACGAGGTCGAGGTGGCCGACGACGATCCCCACCCGTTCGCCGTGCAGGCCCGCGGCGAGTGGCGTCGCGCCGCCGAGCTGTGGCGAGCGTCGGGTGCGCCGTACCACGAGGCGGCCGCACTCGCCGAGAGCCCCGACGAGGCGGATCTCATCGAGGCGATCGCCATCCTCGATCGCATCGGCGCCGTGCCGCTCGCCCGGCGGGTCAGGGCGGAGCTCCGGGACCGGGGCGCCCGGAGCATCCCGCGCGGGCCGTCGAGCCTCACCCGCGCCAACCCGGAGGGACTCACCGAGCGGCAGCTCGGGGTGCTCCGGCTTCTCGCGGAGGGACTCACGAACGCCGAGATCGCCGACCGGCTCGTGGTGTCGGTGCGCACGGTCGACAGCCACGTCGCCGCCGTGCTCGCGAAGCTCGGCGTCGCGTCCAGGCAGGACGCCGTGCGCATCGCGGAGGAGCGGAATCTGCTGTCGGAATGATCTCGGTAGCGCCTACCGGTGATCTCGGTAGTGCTTGCCGATTCCCCGACGATCGCATCGCGGTGGGATGGACTCACGGCCCGCGATGGCGGGAACCGTGAACGACAGGGGATCACCATGAACACCGCACTCGCACCCGCATCGACGGCGCTCAGCCCGGCCCGCCGCCCGATGCTGCTCGGATGGATGGCACGCCGCCTCGCGGGCATCCGCACGGCGGGTGGACGCCGAACCGTGATCGAGCTCGACCGCGACGAGGCCGCACGGCGTCACGAGCTGCGGCAGGAGGCACGACGCCTGCGCGAGGAGCAGTTCCGTGCAGGAGCATTCGCCCGCCTCCTCTGACGAGTACGAGCATCGACCGATCGGGTCGAGGCTCGTCACGTCGACGGCGAACGGCGCCGCCCCCGGGAGGGCGGCGCCGTTCTCTGCGCTGGTGCGGGGTGCTGCGCCGGACGCGTCAGCTGCAGGCCTGCAGCTTCGCGACGCGGTCGGTGAGCACGCCCTTGCCGCCGAGCAGCACGATGCGCTGGGGCTGTGCCTCGAGAAGCGCCTGCTTCACCTTCGCCGGCACGCAGTCGCGCTGAACGAGGTAGAGCGGCCCGGCCGAGCCGTCGTCGAGGTTCGCGGCGAGCGGCCCGCCGGCGAGCGCGTCGGCGAAGCCCGTGCCGACCGCCAGGTAGGCCGTCGAATAATCGATGTTGCCGAAGAACTCCTCGTTCACCGCTGCCCCCGTCGCGTAGCGGTCGACGCCGGCGAGCCGGGGGTGGAGCCGCGGGTACGCGGTCGCCAGCTCCTTCTCGATCGACGACGACACGGCGCCGGTGCCTCCGACGATGAACACGCCGTACGTGACGCCCGAGTCGGCGAAGAGCTGCTTCGTGGCCGTGCCGACCGACCTCGCCTTGCCGTCGACGAGCACGATCGGCATCGTCATGTCGCCGGCGGCGGCGCTCGCTGCGAGGGCGTCGGGGTAGTCGCGCCCCGTGGCGATCGCGGCGACGTCGGCGGAGTAGCCGTCGGCCTCGAAGAAGGCGCGCACGAGGCGGCGGTTGGTGTCGTACCGGTCGCTGCCTGCGATGCGCTGCACCGAACCGAGCTTCGAGAGCGTGGTCGCTACCGACGATCCGACGACGCCGGTGCCGCCCACGATGACGATCTTGCCGGGCTTCAGGCGCTTGATCTCGGCGATCACGCTCGAGGGCACCGAGTTGCGGGTCACTAGCAGGATCGGGCTCTGCATCGCCCCGGCGACGGCGGCGGCACCGAGTGCGTCGGGGAAGTCGGCGCCGGTGGCGATGAACACGTGCGAGACGCCGGGCGCGAACTCCTGCGAGATCTCGACCGCGGTCTGGTAGCGGTCGGCGCCCGCGATGCGTTCGATCTCGGGGGCGTAGGTCGCGGCATTCGCGGGTGCGATACCGACGAAGAGAAGGCTTGCTGCGGCAGCCGTGGCGAGCAGGGCGGAACGGAATCGGGTCATCGGGTTCTCTCGTCTGGATATGGATGGCTCGGGGCGCACCCGATCGTCGAGATTCGGCGTCCGCCCCGCGACGCCCGAGATGCCGGTTCGTCGATCGCGCCGCACGCAGCCTAGGCGCTGCACGGGCGGGGAGCGATGGGGAGCGGTGCCCATGCGGGCGGGGAGCTCATCGGAACGGGCGGCCCATATGGAGACCCGGTGCGACTGCTCTCGAGGGGGCATGGTCTGGTCGGGCGAGTCCTCGACCCCCGAAGAACGACCGATCTTGGCAGCGCTTGCATGGGAGCGGGGTGCGTGAAATCAGCGATCAGGTCGCGCCGAGGCATCCATGTTGTAAACGCTTGCATTTAGGTGCGCGGCGCTGCTACCTTCGCGAGCAGTGTCGGTGGCACGGAGTCGTGCCGGGAATCGGGAGTCAAGGATGACGCAACGCGCGCTCGCTCGCAGGTGGTTCGCCTCAGCGCTGGTGGGAGGGCTCGCCGTCACGGCGCTGAGCTTCGCCCCCGGGCTCGGCCTGAGCGCGGCGGCGGCCGACGACCGCAGCTTCGCCCTCGTCGGCAGCCTGCAGTCCGAACTCGGCTGCGCCGGCGACTGGGCGCCCGACTGCGCCGAGACCGAGCTCGTGCCGACCGCGACCGCAGGCGTCTACGCCGCCGAGTTCACCGTGCCGGCAGGCGCGTGGGAGTACAAGGTCGCCGTGAACGACTCGTGGGACGAGGCGTACGGACTGAACGGCGGAGGCGACAACATCCCGCTGACGGTCGCGGGCGACACGACCGTGCGGGTCGTGTTCGACGACAACCTCAAGAAGGTCGGCCTCGAGCTGACGCAGGCGGCGATGGCCGGCGCCTACGACGAGGCATCCGATGCGACCCTCGTCGCCGCGCCGGTGCGCCAGCCCGGCAGTGACGAGACCTTCTACTTCGTGATGACCGACCGCTTCGCGAACGGCGACCCCGCCAACGACGAGGGCGGGCTGACCGGCGACCGGCTCACGACGGGCTTCGACCCGACCGACAAGGGCTTCTACGAGGGCGGCGACCTCGCGGGCCTCCGCTCGAAGCTCGACTACGTCGAGGGCCTCGGCACGACCGCGATCTGGCTGACCCCGAGCTTCAAGAACCGCCCGGTGCAGGGCGAGGGTGCGAACGCGAGCGCCGGCTACCACGGCTACTGGGTCACCGACTTCACCCAGATCGACCCGCACCTCGGCACGAACGCCGAGCTCGAGGCGTTCATCGCCGACGCGCACGAGCGCGGCATCAAGGTGTACTTCGACATCATCACGAACCACACGGCCGACGTCATCGACTACGAGGAGGGGCAGTACTCGTACATCGACCAGGCGACGAGCCCGTACCTCGACGCCGACGGCACCGCGTTCAAGCCCTCCGACTTCGCCGGGGCCGACACGGGCGCGGACTTCCCCGAGCTCGACGCGGCGACGAGCTTCCCGTACACCCCGAAGCTCTCCGAGGCCGACGCGAACCTCAAGGTGCCGGCCTGGCTCAACGACCCCACGCTGTACCACAACCGCGGCGACTCGACCTGGGAGGGCGAGTCGGTCACCTACGGCGACTTCTCGGGCCTGGACGACCTCATGACCGAGCACCCGACCGTCGTGAACGGCTTCGTCGACGTGTACGACACGTGGATCGACCTCGGCATCGACGGCTTCCGCATCGACACCGCGAAGCACGTGAACTTCGAGTTCTGGCAGCAGTGGGCGACCGAGGTGCAGGACTACGCGCACGCCGCCGGCAAGGACGACTTCTTCATGTTCGGCGAGGTCTACGACGCCGACCCGAAGAAGCTGAGCCCCTACGTGCGCAAGACCGACATGAGCTCGGTGCTCGACTTCACGTTCCAGTCGCAGGCGGTGAGCTTCGCGGCGGGCAACTCGGCGAAGAACCTGCAGTCGCTGTTCGCGGGCGACGACTACTACACGACGCCCGACTCGTCGGCGACGGCGCTGCCGACGTTCCTCGGCAACCACGACATGGGTCGTGTCGGCCACTTCCTGCAGTCGACCGACGCTCCGCTCGAGCGCGACGAGCTCGCGCACGACCTGATGTTCCTCACCCGCGGCCAGCCCGTCGTCTACTACGGCGACGAGCAGGGCTTCGCCGGCACCGGCGGCGACAAGGACGCCCGCCAGTCGCTCTTCGCGAGCCAGGTCGCCGAGTACCAGAACCAGCAGCTCGTGACGGGCGAGCAGGCCGGCAGCGTCGACCGCTACGGCACGGATGCCCCGCTCTACGCGCACATCGCCGCGCTCGCGGAGCTGCGCGAGGCGCACCCCGCCCTCTCGAGCGGTGCGCAGATCGAGCGCTACGTCGACGACGGCGCGGGCGTCTACGCCTTCAGCCGGGTCGACCGCACGGAGAAGGTCGAGTACCTCGTCGCCGCGAACAACGCGAACGAGGCCCGCACGGTGAACGTGCCGACGCTCACGAAGGGCGGCGAGTTCGCGCCCCTCTACGGCACCGACGGCCCGGCGGTCACCGCCGACGCCGACGGCGTGGCCTCGGTCGCCGTGCCCGCGCGCGGCACCGTCGTGCTCCGCGCCGACCGCGGGGTGAGCGCCCCCGACGCGGCGCCCGCGATCACCGTCGCGACGCCCGCCGCGGGCGCCGGCGTGACCGGCGTGAGCGCCGTCGCCGCCGACGTCGACGACGCGACGTGGCAGGAGACGAGCTTCGCGTGGCGCGTCGCCGGCGCGACCGGCGACGACGCATGGCATGCGCTCGGCACCGCTGAGGACACGAGCCCCCGTGTGTTCCACGACACCGCGGGGCTCGCGAAGGGCACGCTCATCGAGTACCGCGCGATCTCGACCGACGCGGCGGGAAACCGCTCGGCGGCCTCGACCTACGCGTCGGTCGGCAACGCCGTGAACCTCGCCGACGGCGGTACGGAGCCCGAGCAGCCGATCGACCTCGTCACGGTGCCCGGTTCGCACAACAGCGAGATGGGCTGCGCGGGCGACTGGGCGCCGGGCTGCGAGGCGGCGAAGCTGACGCTGCGCGCCGACGGCATCTACGCCGGCACCTTCGACGTGCCGGCCGGCGACTACGAGTACAAGGTCGCCCTCAACGGCAACTGGGACGTCAACTACGGCGCCGACGGCGAGCAGAACGGCGGCAACATCGCCTACTCGACCGACGGATCGAAGCCCGTCACCTTCTACTGGAACCCCGCCACGAAGGTCGTCTCCTCGACGGCCGAGGGCCCGGTCGTGACGCTGCCCGGCAGCTTCCAGCAGGAGATCGGCTGCGCGGGCGACTGGGCGCCCGACTGCCTCGCCTCGCTCATGCAGGACGGCGACAAGGACGGCGTCTACACGTTCGCGACCACCGCGATCCCCGACGGCTCGTACGAGGTGAAGGTCGCGCACGGCCTCAGCTGGGACGAGAACTACGGTGCCGGCGGAGCCCCGGGCGGCGCGAACCACACGTTCACCGCGACGGGCGGCAAGCTCGTCGAGTTCCGCTACACGCTCGCCACGCACGCGCTCGAGATCGTCGTGACCGACCCGCCGCTCGCCGGCACCGGCCAGTCGCGTGCGCACTGGGTCGACGAGGACACGCTCGCCTGGCCGGCCGACCTGCTCGGCGGCACGGCGGCCGGGGATGCCTCGTGGTCGATCGAGCACGCGGCCGACGCCGGCCTCGCGGTCGACGACGGCGCGGTGACGGGCGGCGGCGACGCCGTCGAGCTCGAGCTCGACCCCGCCGGGCTCAGCGACGGCCAGCTCGAGCGCTTCCCGGCGCTCGAGGGCTACCTCGCATTGCACCCGGTCGGGCTCGACCGCGCCGAGGTCGCCGGGCTGCTCACCGAGCAGCTCGCGGTCGCGCAGCGGGTCGGCGACGAGCTCACCGCCTTCACGGGCGTGCAGGTGCCGGGCGTGCTCGACGACCTCTACGCCGACGCGCTCGCGTCGACACCGCTCGGCACGAGCTGGTCGGGCAGCGGCGACGCCGTCGCGGCGACGGCGGCCGTCTGGGCGCCGACGGCGCAGTCGGTGAAGCTCGAGCGGTGGGCGGCCGGCGCGACCGGTGACCCCGAGCTCGTCGATGCGGCCTTCGACGCCGAGACCGGAACGTGGGCGGTGCCCGAGGCATCCCTCTCGAAGGGCGACGAGTACCGCTGGCGCGTCGAGGTGTACGCGCCGACGACCGGGAAGATCGAGACCAACTCGGTGACCGACCCGTACTCCGTGGCCCTCACGACGAATTCGGCGCGCTCGGTCGTCGTCGACCTCGACGACCCGGCCCTCGCCCCCGAGCAGTGGGCCGAGACGCCGGCGCCGGTGGTCGAGCGCCCGGTCGACCGTGCGATCTACGAGCTGCACGTGCGCGACTTCTCGATCACCGACGAGACCGTGCCCGAGGCCGAACGCGGCACCTACCGCGCGTTCACGCGCGACTCCGCCGGCACGAAGCAGCTGCGCGAGCTCGCCGACGCGGGCATCAACACCGTGCACCTGCTGCCGACGTTCGACATCGCCACGATCGACGAGCGCCGCGACGCGCAGGCCGTGCCCGACTGCGACCTCGCGTCGTACGGGCCCGCGTCGGCCGAGCAGCAGGCATGCATCGAGCAGGTGCGCGCCGCCGACGGCTTCAACTGGGGCTACGACCCGTACCACTACCAGGCGCCCGAGGGCTCGTACGCCGTCGACGCCGAGGGCGGCGCGCGCGTCGAGGAGTTCCGCGAGATGGTCGGCGCGCTGCACGCCGACGGCCTGCAGGTCGTGCTCGACGAGGTCTACAACCACACGGCCGAGGCGGGACAGGGCGGCAAGAGCGTGCTCGACCGCATCGTGCCCGGCTATTACCAGCGGCTCAACGCGTTCGGCGCCGTCGAGACCTCGACGTGCTGCCAGAACGTCGCGACCGAGCACGAGGCGGCGCAGAAGCTCATGGTCGACTCCGTCGTGCTGTGGGCGAAGCAGTACAAGGTCGACGGGTTCCGGTTCGACCTCATGGGGCACCACTCGAAGGAGAACATGCTCGCGATCCGCGCCGCGCTCGACGAGCTGACGCTCGAGGCCGACGGGGTCGACGGTGCGGCCATCTACCTCTACGGCGAGGGCTGGAACTTCGGCGAGGTCGCGAACAACGCGCTGTTCGAGCAGGCGACGCAGGGCCAGCTCGGCGGCACCGGCATCGGCACCTTCAACGACCGGCTGCGCGACGCCGTGCACGGCGGCAGCCCGGTCGACGGCACATCGACCTTCCAGCAGGGCTTCGGCACCGGCCTCGGCACCGACCCGAACGGACGACCCGGCACGCCGTCGCAGGCCGACCAGCTCGCCGACCTCGGCCACCAGACCGACCTCGTGAAGCTCGGCCTCGCAGGCAACCTGCGGGACTACGAGCTCGAGGATGCCTCGGGCGAGACCGTGCGCGGCGACCAGCTCGACTACCGCGGTGCGCCCGCCGGCTACGCCGACGAGCCCGACGAGGTGATCAACTACGTCGATGCCCACGACAACGAGACGCTCTTCGACCTCTCGGTGTTCAAGCTGCCGCAGTCGACGTCGATGGCCGACCGCGTGCGCATGAACACGCTGTCGCTCGCGACCGTGACGCTCTCGCAGTCGCCCTCGTTCTGGCACGCGGGCACTGAACTGCTGCGATCGAAGTCGCTCGACCGCAACAGCTACGACTCGGGCGACTGGTTCAACCGTGTCGACTGGACCGGGCAGGAGTCGACCTTCGGCTCGGGCCTGCCGGGCGAGGCCGACAACGGCGACAAGTGGCCGATCATGCAGCCGCTCCTCGCCGACCCCGCGCTGAAGCCGACCGCGGCCGACATGGCGGCGGCCGAGGCATCCGCCCTCGACCTGCTGCGCGTGCGCTCGTCGGTCGACCTGCTGCAGCTGGGCTCTGCCGAGCTGATCGAGCAGAAGGTGTCGTTCCCGAACTCGGGGCCCGACGCGACGCCCGGCGTGATCGTGATGCAGGTCGACGACCTCGTCGGCGACGACGTCGACCCCGAGCTCGAGGGCGCGCTCGTCGTCTTCAACGCCTCGCCGACGGCGACCGCGCAGACGGTCGGCGGGCTCGCCGGGCGCGACTTCGCGCTCGCCGAGGCGCAGGCGTCGGGTTCCGACCAGGTCGTCAAGCAGACGACGTGGGATGCCTCGACCGGCACGGTCACGGTGCCCGCTCGCAGCGTCGCCGTGCTCGTCGACGAGCAGCCGCCGCCGGCTGTCGCGACGATCGCCGTCGGCGCTCCGAGCAAGGCGCTCGCGAAGGCCGGTTCGACCGTGAAGTACCTCGGCAAGGTCGTCGCGCTCGACGGCTCGGCGCCGGTCGGCAGCTTCGCGATCTACGAGGGCGACACGAAGCTCGCCGAGATCGAGCTCGCGGCGGGCGACGACGGACGCGTGAACGTCAAGCTTCCGAAGCTGCCCGCCGGCCTGCACCTCGTGCGCGGCGTGTTCACCGGCGGAGACGGTTACGCCGACGCGCAGACCATGCCGGTGCCGCTCGTGCTCTGGTGATCGCTCCGCCGGTCGCGTAGCTCGAACGGCTACGCCTCCGGTGCGCCACACGCACCGGAGGCGTAGCCGCCTGGATGAGGCACGCGCGTCAGAACGGCATCGGGACGCCGCACTCCTCGAAGCTGCCAACGATGTCGGCGCCGTGCGCGGCGAAGATCTCGTCGATGCCCGACCCGTCGCCCGCCTTCTCGGGGTGCGGGTTGTTCGAGGCGATCGTGCCGTCCTGGCCGACCGCGCCCTTCACCATGATCGTGAACGACGTCGGCGCGCCGGTGGCGGCGTACGCGTCGAGCACGCACTCGGCATCGTCCTCGGGCAGTCCCGCGGTGAGTTCGTCGATGTGCACGGTCAGCCAGGCCTGCGAGTGCGAGGCGCCCGCGTTGCCCTGCTCCGAGCGGTTCGGGTTGAAGCACTCGTGCGCGAAGGCGGCGGTGCCGCTCGCGAGCACGCCTGCCGCGGCGAGCGCGACGCCCGCCCCGATCGTGGTCATGGTCTTCTTGAACATCTGGTCTCCTTCGGGTGGAAATCGGGTCGTGCGACGCGCAGTGCGCACGCACGGTCTCCACCGTCGCCGGTGGGGCCGCCGGTGGCATCGGTGCCCGCACTGAGACGAAGCGTTCTCGGCCCGGAGGCTGCACCCCAATCCGGGGGGAATCGACCGGTGCCGATGATGACTCGAGCGCGCGCCGAGCCCGTCGGTCGAGGAGGCGCGATGCAACGTGTCGAGGCCGATCCTGTTGCGTTCGCGCTCCTCCGACACTGAGTCGCAGCGCGACTCAGTGTCGGAGCGGGGCGAAGGCGGCACGCGAGGTCGACGCGATGAGCGCCGCGACGGCGACGAGCACGAGGGCGACCCAGGGCAGGGCGGCGACCCCGGCGGCCTCGAGCACGATCCCGCCGATGAAGGCGCCGGCGGCGATCGAGCCGTTCCAGGTCGCGACGACCATCGACTGGGCGACGTCGGCGGCGCTGCCGGCGATGCGCGCGGGCGCGGACTGCAGCAGGGTCGGTGCTCCGCCGTACGCGATGCCCCAGAGCGCGACCGCGGCGTACACGGCGATCGGCTGCGCCGCGAGGCATCCGATCGCGATCATCGCCGCGCCGAGTGCGACCGCGGCGATCAGCACCATCGCGCGCAGGTGCCGGTCGACGAGCGCGCCCGAGACGAGGACGCCCGCGACGGCGAAGACGCCGAACACGAGCAGCACGATGTCGAGGTGTCCGTCGAGGCCCGACGGCACCGTGAGCGGCGCGATGTAGGTGTACGCGACGTTGTGCGCGAGCACGAATGCGGCGGTCGTCGCCAGCACGGCGACAAGGCCCGGCAGACGCAGCACGGTGCCGAGCCGCGGACGCGAGCCCGCCTTCTCGCCGGGGAACCCGGGCAGCGCGAGCGCGGCCCACGCGGCGAGCACGAGCGCGAGGCCCGCGAGCACGGCGAACGCCGAGCGCCAGCCGAGCGCCGCGCCGAGGGTCGTGGCGATCGGGAGGCCGAAGGCGAAGGCGAGCGGCGTGCCGACCATGGCGATCGAGAGTGCTCGGCCCGAGTGCTCGGGCTCGACCATGCGCATCGCGTAGCCGGCCGCGATCGCCCAGAGGAGTCCGGCGAGCATTCCGCCGATCGTGCGCGCCACGAGGATGGTCGTGTAGTCGCCGGCGATCGCGGTCACGCCGCTGACGAGCGCGAAGCCGACCACCAGGGCGAGCAGCAGTCGCTTTCGCGGCACGGCGCGGGTCAGCGCGGTGAGCGGGATGGCCGTCACGGCCGTCGTCACGGCGTACGCGGCGACGAGCCATCCGATCTGCGCCTCGGTGACGCCGAGGTCGGCGCTCATCTGCGGCAGGAGGCCGGCCGGCATGATCTCGGTGACGACGCCGACGAACACGATCGCGGCCAGGGCGAGCAGGCCGTTGTAGGGGAGTCGCGTGGGCGACGGCGCGTCGACGACGGGTGCGGGAGCGGTGATCGGAGAAGCCATGCCGCTAGTGTCGAACCTTGACACTAGTGTTAAGGTCAAGTCGACTTCTTGGAGGCGTCATGCGCATCGGTGAACTCGCCTCGCAGACCGGGGTGTCGACCCGGCTGCTGCGCTACTACGAGGCCCAGGGGCTCATCTCGTCGACGCGTGAGAGCAACGGGTACCGCGACTACCCCGACGGCGCCGTCGAGCGGGTCGGGCAGGTGCGCGACCTCATCGACGCCGGCATCCCGACCGCGGTGATCCTCGACATGATCCCGTGCCTCGCGAGCGTGGCCGATCCCGATACGCCGGTCATCCAGCGCGCGCTCGCCGAGTCGCTCGCCGAACGCCGTGCACAGCTCGACCAGCGCATCGGCTGCCTCACGAAGAACCGCGACGCGATCGCCGCGTACCTCGACCGCGCGACGATCACGAGCTGAGCCGCCGCCCTCGGCCGAAGGGGCGTGCAGCACCGCCCTCGGAACACCCGCCGCAACGAGGAAGGGCCGCGCCGAAACGAGGAGGGGCCGCGGCGAAACGCGCCGCGGCCCCTCGATCGGCAGCTGAGATCAGGCGCAGCGCCGCAGCTTCGCCACACCGTCGCCGAGCGCGCCCTTGCCGCCCAGCAGCACGATCTTGTCGGGCTGGGCCTTGTTGAGCGAGTCGAGCACGGCGCCCGGCACGCAGTTGCCCTGCACGAGGAAGAGCGGACCGTCGAAGCGGCCGGCGAGGCCGCCGCCGGCGAGGGCGTCGGCGAAGCCCGTGCCGACGGCGAGGTAGGCGACGTCGTAGTACACGTCGTACTCGCCGGAGTTGAGCTTCGCCGCCGTGGCGTAGCGGTCGGCGCCCGCGATGCGCGTGACCATCTCATGGGTCGACTTCAGCTGACGCTCGATGCCCGACGAGACGGCACCGGTGCCACCCGCGATGAGCGCGTACTGCGAGTCGTACTTCGTGAGCGCCGACTGCGTCGCGCTGTCAAGCGATGACTTCTTGCCGTCGACGAGCAGCACCGGCGCACCGTTCACGCCTGCGATCGGGGCGACCGCAAGCGCGTCGGGGAAGTCGCGGCCGGTCGCGAAGGCCGTTCCGCCCTCCCACGCGCCGTAGGCGGCGATCGCACGGCTCGTGGCGTAGCGGTCGGCGCCGGAGAGGCGCTTCACGGGAACGCCGAGCTTGGCGAGCTGGCTCTCGACGTTCTTGCTGACGGCGCCGGTGCCGCCGGCGATCACGATCTCGTTCGGCGAGATGCGCTTGATCTCGTTGACGACGCCGGCGGGAATGGCGTTCGGTTGCACGAGGAGCAGGGGGCTCGCGAACAGCGCCGCCGTCGCCGAGACGCTCAGCGCGTCGGGGAACGCCGTTCCGGTCGCGATGAACACACGCGAGGCCGTGTCGGGGAACTTCTTCGAGATCGCGATCGCGGTCTGGTAGCGGTCGGCGCCTGCGAGGCGCTCGACCTGCGGGGTCCACGCGGCGGTGGCCGGAGCAGCGGGGCCCACGACCGCGCCGGCGAGTGCGGCGGCCGTCGCGGCGGCGGCGAACAGCAGGGAGAAACGTCGTCTTCTGGAGGTCATCGAGTGGCTTTCGTGTCGAGATCGGCAGACTCCGCAAACCTAACCGACGGGACCGGTTATGCCCGCATTCGGGGGTCACCGCGCGTCGGAGAGCACCTCGTGGCAGCGGCCGACCCGTTCCATCCACCAGTCGATCCGCTCCTCGGTCGCCGCGTAGCGGTCGAGCAGCCCGGGGTCGGGCACGACCCGCCGGACCGCGATCGACCCGCCCTCGGCGAGGAGCGGCGACGCCGAGACATCCGCCGCCAGCAACGACGCCGTGCCGAGCCCGCAGTCGAACTCGAGGGACGGCACCGACGCGGCCAGCTGCGCGCCCATCGCGAGGCCGACGCTCGTGTCGAGCGCGCTCGACACGACGACCGGCAGGCCGGCCTCGGCCACGATGGCGAGCGCGCGGCGGATGCCGCCGAGCGGCTGCGCCTTGATCACCAGCAGGTCGGCGGCGCCCGCCTGGGCGACCGCGAGCGGGTCGTCGGCGCGCCGCACGCTCTCATCGGCCGCGATCGGAATGCCCATGTACTTCGTGCGCCGACGGATCTCGGCAAGCTCCTCGACCGTCGCGCACGGCTGCTCGACGTACTCGAGGTCGAACGGCGCGAGCGCATGGATGGCGTGCTCGGCCTCGTCGACGTTCCAGCCGCCGTTCGCGTCGACTCGCACCCGGCCCTCGGGGCCGAGCGCCTCGCGCACGGCGCGCACCCGCGCCACGTCCTGCGCGAGCGTCTGGTCGGAGCCCGCGACCTTCACCTTCGCCGTGCGGCACCCGGCGAAGCGGGCGAGCACGGCGGGCACGCTGTCGGGATCGACGGCGGGCACCGTCGCGTTCACGGGGATGCGGTCGCGCAGGGCGGGCGGCGGAGCGTTCCAGCCGTAGTCGATCGCGGCGGCCAGCCAGGCGGATGCCTCGTCGTCGTCGTACTCGGCGAACGGGCTGAACTCGGTCCAGCCCTCGGGCCCCTCGACGAGCATCGCCTCGCGCACGTCGATGCCGCGGAAGCGCGTCACGAGCGGCAGTGCGACGACGCGCGCGGTGGCGAGCAGCTCGTCGAGCGAGGGGAGCGCCGGGAGCGCCGGGAGTGCTGCGGGGGCGGCGGGACGTTCGGCGGACGGCATGAGCCAAGTCTCGCATCCGGTGGACTGACGCGAACAGGGGAATAGGGTGGGACGCATGGGCGCTGACGGAATCGACGAGTTCGGACTCGAGGCGACCGAGGTGCGCGCCGAGTCGACCGGGCGCGACATCGCGATCGGCGTCGGCGGCATCCTCGTCGTCATCGCGGCGGCGATCCCGCTGACGTGGGGTGTCCTCACCGTGGGCACGGCGGTGTATGCGCTCGTGAGCGGCATGCTCGCCGGGGCGACGGGCACCGGCGTCTGAGACCGCGCGACTGCGGCGGCCCGCTGCGGCCGGCAGCCCTCGCGCGGCAGCGCCTCGCGGGCCGGCCCGCCCGCCGGCGGGCGCCGCAATAGGCTTGGGTGCATGAGCGCCGAGGTCTCCGAACTGTTCGATCCGGGCGAGTGGGCCGAGGCTCCGGTCGGGGCGTCGTTCACCGACATCACCTACCACCACTCGCTCGACGGCCGCATCGCGCGCATCGCGTTCGACCGGCCCGAGGTGCGCAACGCGTTCCGCCCGCACACGGTCGACGAGCTGTACCGGGCCCTCGAAGACGCCCGCACGAACCCGCGCATCGGCGTCGTGCTGCTCACGGGCAACGGCCCGAGCCCGAAGGACGGCGGCTGGGCGTTCTGCTCGGGCGGCGACCAGCGCATCCGCGGACGCGACGGCTACAAGTACTCCGACGCCGAGACCGCGATCGTCGACGGGTCGGGCGGCACCGCCGACCCGCACGGGCACGCGGCGGTCGGCCGCCTGCACATCCTCGAGGTGCAGCGGCTCATCCGCTTCATGCCGAAGGTCGTCGTCGCGGTCGTGCCCGGCTGGGCGGCCGGTGGCGGGCACTCGCTCCACGTGGTCTGCGACCTCACGATCGCATCGCGCGAGCACGGGCGCTTCAAGCAGACCGATGCCGACGTGGGTTCCTTCGATGCCGGTTACGGCTCGGCGTACTTCGCCCGCCAGATCGGTCAGAAGTTCGCGCGCGAGGTCTTCTTCCTCGCCGAGGAGTACTCGGCCGACCGCGCCTACGAGATGGGCGCCGTGAACCGGGTCGTGCCGCACGCCGAGCTCGAGCGCGAGGCGATCGCGATGGCGCGCACGATCCTCACGAAGTCGCCGACGGCGATCCGCATGCTGAAGTTCGCGTTCAACGCGGTCGACGACGGCATGGTCGGCCAGCAGGTCTTCGCCGGTGAGGCGACCCGGCTCGCCTACGGAACGGATGAAGCGGTCGAGGGCCGCGACGCGTTCCTCGAGAAGCGCGACCCCGACTGGGGGCCGTACCCGTGGCACTTCTAGCTCGGGCGGTGACATGAAACCGCTCGTGCAGGTTGCGGCCGAGGATGCCTCGGCGCTGACCGCCGCGCTCGCCGCCGCGCTCGACGGCGGCCCCGCCGTCTGGCCGGTGCCCGGCCCGGCCGCTTCCGGGGGAGCAGTCCCGCAGGCGGCGGATGAGATGGCCCACGATTTCCGCCAAAATGCACCCCCGGATCGTGCGGCGGCGCGCGTCGCGGGCCGCGAGGTCGACGACGCCGTCGCGCTCGTGGTCGAGACGAGCGGGTCGACCGACCGCCCGAAGCGCGTGCTGCTGTCGGCCGGCGCGCTCGAGGCGAGCGCGCACGCGACCCACGATGCGCTCGGCGGGCCCGGGCAGTGGCTGCTCGCCCTGCCGGGTCACTACATCGCGGGGGCGCAGGTGCTCGTTCGCGGCATCGTCGCCGGTACCGAGGCCGTCGTGGTCGGCGACGGGGGAGGGGGCGGCTTCAGGCCCGCGGCGTTCGCCGAGGCATCCGCCCGCATGCTGCCCGACGTGCCGCACTACACGTCGCTCGTGCCGGTGCAGCTCGGCCGGGTCGTCGAGGCGGCCGAGCGCGACGCGTTCATCGCGGCGGCGCTGCGGTCGTTCGACGCGATCCTCGTCGGCGGGCAGGCGCTCGGCGCCGAGGTCGCGGCCCGGGCCGACGCGCTCGGTGCGCGCATCGTGCGCACCTACGGTTCGAGCGAGACCGCGGGCGGGTGCGTGTACGACGGGCTGCCGATCGGTGACACGCGCATCCGCTTCGACGACGGCTCGATCGAGCTCGGCGGCTCGAGCCTCGCCGACGGCTACCTCGACGACCCCGAGCGCACCGCGGCGGCGTTCGTCGTCGATCGCGGCGTGCGCTGGTACCGCACGGGCGACCTCGGCGAGTTCGATGCCGACACCGGCCGGCTGCGCGTGCGCGGACGCGCCGACGACGTCATGATCTCGGGCGGCGTGAAGGTCGTGCTCGGCGAGGTCGAGCGCGCGGTGCGCCGGCTGCCCGGATGCGGCGACGCGGTCGTCGTCGCGGTGCCCGACCCCGAGTGGGGCGAGCGGGCGGCGGTCGTCGTGGGCGCCGGCACGGAGGGCGTCGAGGTCGACGACGAGGAGTTCGAGCTCGGCCGGCTCCGCGAGGCGACGGATGCCTCGGGCCTCGGCCCCGCCGCCCGGCCCGTGCGGCTCGTGGTCGCCGACCCCTGGCCCCTGCTCGCCTCGGGCAAGCCCGACCGCCGGGCCCTCGCGGCCCTCGCCGCCGCGCCGCGCTGACTCGCCGCCGCAACCCGTCCCCCCGCGCACGACTCGCCGGAAAATGCGCTTCCCGGGTCGGCGATGCGCAACTTTCGGCGACTCGCCGCGCGGTGCTGACGTGCCACCCGCCTCGTGTCGCACGACTCGCCGAAACGTGCGCTTCCCGGCCCGGCGAAGCGCAACTTTCGGCGAGTCGCCGCGCGGTGCTGACGTGCCACCCATCTCGTGTCGCACGACTCGCCGGAAAATGCGCTTCCCGGCCCGGCGAAGCGCACGTTCCGGCGACTCGCGCACCGGTGGGGTGCGGGCCGCGCGCGGGGATCCGCGCGTGGGGATCAGCCCGCCGAGGCGGGGCCCGTCGCGACGACGATCGGCGTCGCGGACGCGGCGCCCGCCTCGACCGCGGCATCCGCCTCGACCGCGGCATCCGCCTCGATCGCGGCGTCGCCCTCGGCGAGCCGGCGCTCCTCGTCGAGGTGGGCCTGCACGGCCGCCCGCCCGGGCAGCAGCAGGCTCGCGACGGCGGCGATCGCGAAACCGGCGACCGCGACCCAGACCGAGGCCTGCAGGGCGGTGAGCACGTGCTCGCGGCTCCAGTCGTCGCCGACGATCGAGAAGAACACGGTCGTCGAGATCGCCACGCCCGCCGCCGCGCCGAGCTGCTGGAACGTGCTGTACGCCCCGGAAGCGGCCCCGGCGTCGGTGACCGGCACGGTCGCGAGCGCGACATCGACGAGCGGGATCACGAGCAGCGCGAGCCCGATCCCGGCGATGAGCATCGGCCAGACCGCCGCCCAGCCCGTGAACGCGGCGCCGGTGTCGGCGACGATCGCGAACGTCCACAGCACGCCGGCGGCGAGCGTCACTGCGCCGAGCGTCACGAGGTACTTGCCGACCCGCGCGACGAGCGGGATGACGACGCCCGTGCCGACCATCGCGCCGAGGCTGAAGGCGAGCAGGTTGAGCCCTGCGGTGAGCGCGTCGAAGCCGAGGGCGATCTGCAGGTAGACGATGAACGGCAGCGTGAAGGCGTTGAGCGCGCCCTGGAACGCGGCCTGCGTGACGATGCCGGCCGAGAAGCCGCGATCGGCGAAGAGCGGCATCGGCAGCAGGGCCGATCCGTCACGGCGCATGCGCCGGCGCTCGACGACGACGAACACGCCGAGCAGCGCCACGCCGGCGGCGACCGGCCACCACAGCCACGCCGGCCAGCCGAGCGACTGCCCCTCGACGAGCGGCACCATGAACGCGAGCACGACGGCGCTGAGCAGCACCACGCCCGTGAGGTCGAGGCGCATCGGCCGCGACGAGCGGGTCTCGGGCACGAAGATCGCGGCGAGCACGAAGATGACGATGCCGACCGGGATGTTGATGAGGAACACCGTGCGCCAGCCGAGCCCCCACAGGTCGGCGTCGATGAGCCACCCGCCGAGCACGGGGCCGGCGACCGCGGCGAGTCCGCTGACGCCGCCGATGAGGCCGTACATGGGCGCGCGCTCGCGCGGCGAGAACAGCGCCTGCACCGAGGCGAGCAGCTGCGGCACCATGAGCGCGGCGAACAGCCCCTGCAGGATGCGGGTGACGACGAGCACGTCGCCCGACCAGGCGAGCGACGCGGCGGCAGAGGCGAGGGTGAACCCACCGATGCCGATGAGGAAGATGCGACGCCGCCCGAACAGGTCGCCGAGCCGGCCGCCCGTGATGAGGGCGACCGCGAAGGCGAGCATGTAGCCGCTCACGATCCATTCGAGTTGCGATTCGGATGCCTCGAGGTCGGCGCCGATCGTCGGCAGGGCGACCTGCACGATGGTGACGTCGAGCAGGTCCATGAACGAGGCGAAGAGCAGGATGCCGATGGCGAGTCCTCGGCGAGGTGCGGTGGCCATGGCGGCCGTCCTTTCGTATGCTGGGTTTGGTTCCGAAACGGAATAGTTCTGATATGGGATAATCCCACATTGGAGAGAATAGAAGGGTGCCGTCGGGATGTCAAGCAAGGCCGAGATCTCCGCGCGCATCTCCGAGCTCATGCAGCTCGTCATCGCGTCGTCGGTCATGAGCAACGAGCGCATCGCGCGGTCGATGGGCATCAACGTCGTCGACCTGCAGGCGCTCGGGTTCATCGCCCGCAGCGGCGCACCCATGACGGCCGGTGAGGTCAGCCAGGCGACCGAGCTGCCGACGAGCACGACGACGCGCGTGCTCGACCGCCTCGAGAAGCAGGGCTACATCGAGCGATCGCACGACCCGGCCGACCGCCGCCGCGTGGTCGTTCAGCTCGCGCCCGGCGCGCTCGCCGGTGCAGGTGCGGGCGGCGACGACGACCCGTACCGCGACATCCTCGAGGGCATGCGGCGGGCGCACGAGGGGTTCACCGTCGCCGAGCTCGAGGTGGTCGCGCGATACCTCGACGTCGTGAAGGACGTGCGGTGAGGCGGTCGGTCGAGTAGCGACGGAGGAGCGTATCGAGGCCGCCTGGCCGGCGTGGTCTCGATCCGGCGCTGCACGCCTCCTCGACCGACCTGCGCTGAGCGACCCCATAGCCGCGCGAACTAGCATGGCCGTGTGGCACGCCCGAAACCCCAACGGATGACCCCAGCCGACCAGCCTGCGAAGCGCCCGCGCACGCACAGCCGGTCGGGAAACCCCGCGAAGGCCTCCGGCCGCGTCGAGGCGGCGAAGCCGGTCGGCCCCGCGACCGCCGCCGACTGGATCTCAGGCGCGCGCCTGCGCACCCTTCCGCTCGCGATCGCCCCGGTGGCGCTCGGCACGGGCGCCGGCGTGCTCGCGATCGCCGAAGGCCCGTGGCATCCCGCCCGCGCCCTGCTCGCCCTCGTCGTCGCGCTCGCGCTGCAGATCGGCGTCAACTACGCGAACGACTACTCCGACGGGGTGCGCGGCACCGACGACCACCGGGTCGGCCCAGCACGACTCACCGGGTCGGGTGCGGCGAAGCCGAAGCACGTGCTCGCCGTCGCCCTCGCGTTCTTCGCGATCGCGGCCCTCGCGGGCCTCGCGCTCGTCGTCGTGACGCAGCAGTGGTGGCTGCTCGCGATCGGAGCGGTCGCGATCGTCGCAGCCTGGTTCTACACCGGCGGCAAGCACCCGTACGGCTACTACGGGCTCGGCGAGCTGTTCGTGTTCGTGTTCTTCGGCCTCGTCGCGACCGCCGGTTCGGCGTACGTGCAGGCGCTCACCGTCAACCTCGAGGCGTGGCTCGGCGGCGTCGGCACCGGGCTGCTCGCGTGCGCCGTGCTCATGGCCAACAACCTGCGCGACGTCGCACAGGACAAGCTCGCCGGCAAGCGCACCCTCGCCGTGCTCGTGGGCGAGCGCGCGGGCAGGGTGCTCTTCGTCGTGTTCGCGCTCGTGCCGTTCGCGATCGCCGGCTTCCTCGCGATCTTCTACCCGACGGCGTGGCTCGTGCAGTTCGCGTTGCTCGCCCTGCTGCCGGCGTGCCTCATCGTGCTCACCGCGAAGACGCCGCGCGAACTCATCACGGCGCTGCAGCTCACGAGCCTGACGGCGCTCGTCTACGGCGTCGGACTGGGGCTCGTGCTCGCGTTCTGACGCCGGCGGGCCGGGCTACTCGGGCTTGCGTGCGGCGTCGGCCGAGGCATCCGCGTCGCGCGAAGCGGCGTCGAGCGCCGCGTCCTCCTCGGCGTCGTCCTCGCGCACGAGCGGCTTCTCGCGGTGGCGCGCCTCGTAGAGGTCGCTCGACATCGCGTTGCGCGGCTTGCGCAGGAAGATGAGCGATGCGCTCAGCCCGAACAGGGCGGCGACGATCGCCGACACCCACACGTTCACCCCCGCGATCAGCAGCACGGCGAGCGGCGCGGCGAACAGCACGACGCGAATGGCCGTGTACCAGATCCAGACGGGTACGGATTTCACCCTGACAGTGTAGGCGCGGAGACTGCACGCGACTCCCAGCCTGCCGTGACCCGGCGAGCATAGACTTGGGGCATGGCACGGCTGCTCTTCGGACTCGTCGTCGCCGTGGCGATCTTCATGATCTACGCGGTCGTCGACTGCGCCCTGATCGATCGCTCCCGCATCCGGGGCATCGCCCGTGGATGGTGGATCGTCGTGATCCTCGTCATTCCCGTGATCGGCGGGCTGCTCTGGTTCTTCGTCGGCCGCGCCCGCGCCGAACGCATGCCCAGCGGCCGACTCCGCACGGTCGCCCCCGACGACGACGCCGACTTCCTGCGTCGCCTCGGCGTCGACGCGGCACAGGAAGAGCGGATCCGTCGCCTCGAAGCGGAACTCGCCGACCTCGACGGCGAGCCCGATGCCTCGGCCGACGGCCGCAACGCCGGCCACCAGGCCGAACCCGGCACGCACCCCGAGAACCCCGACAAGCCGGGGGAGCCCGGATCCACGGGCCGCCCGAATGCCTGAGCCCGCCCCGGTGGTCGAGCGGTGAGCGCCGGCGAGCGTTTCGAGACCGCCCCCGCCACCGCCTACTCGGTCGCGCTCTTCGACGCCCTGACCGCGGCAGGGGTCACCGATGTCGTCGTCGCACCCGGGTCGCGGTCGCAGGCACTCGCCCTCGCCGCCGCCGAGTTCGAGCGGCTCGGCCGGCTGCGCCTGCATGTGCGCATCGACGAACGCGGCGCCGGATTCCTCGCGCTCGGCCTCGCCGTCGAGCGCGGCCGCCCCGCCGTCGTCGTGACGACCTCGGGCACGGCGGTCGCGAACCTGCATCCCGCGGTGCTCGAGGCGCATCACTCGGGGGTTCCGCTCGTGCTCGTCACCTCCGATCGCCCCGCCGAGATGCGCGGCATCCGCTCGAACCAGACGACCATGCAGCCCGGCATCTTCGCGGGAGCGGTCCGGCTCGAACGCGACGTGACCGCGCCCGAGGGGGCCCCGGGCGAGGCGGCCGCCGCCGAGCGGCTCGCGCGCGAGGCACTCGCCGCGGCGCTCGGGCGCGACCTCGACGGCGGGATCATCGCGCACCCCGGGCCCGGACCCGTGCACGTGAACCTGCAGCTGCGCGAACCGCTGTCGTCGGCGTGGAGCGGGTCGTCGAGCGACGACGGAGCGTCACGAGACCCGGCCGCCTCGAGCGGGTCGGAGAGCGGCGTCGGAGCGTCTCGAAACCCGGGCGGCCCCACCGGCGCCCTCATCGCCCGCGGCCCGCGCACCGTCGTCGTCGCGGGCGCCGGAGCCGGCCCCGAGGCCGAGGCGTTCGCACGTGCGGGCGACTGGCCGCTCATCGCCGAGGTCACGAGCGGTGCGCACTTCGGACCGAACCTCGTCGTCGCCTACCGCGAACTGCTGCGCGAGCCCGGCTTCGGCGACCAGGTGCAGCGGGTCGTCGTGTTCGGGCATCCGACGCTGTCGCGCGAGGTGCCGGCGCTCGTGCAGCGCGACGACGTCGAGTCGATCGTCGTCGCTCCGTCGGGCGTCGAATGGTTCAACCCGGGCCGTCGCGTGCGCCGCTTCGAACGCGCCGTGCACGCCGACCCCGCATCGCCGACCCCCGACGAGCGCGCCTGGGTCCGGCGCTGGGTGCATGCGAGCCGCATCGTCGTCGACGCCGGCCTGCCGACCGCGCCGCCGCCGGTCTCGCCGGGCATCGACGAGACGGGGCACGTGCACGACTTCGAGGCGCATCGCGAGTTCATGCGCGCCCAGCTCGACGGGGTGCGCGCGCCGATCACGCGCCGCATGCTCGTCGACGCGGTCTGGGCTGCGACGTGGCCGCACGACCGACTCGTGTTCGGGGCGTCGCGGTTGATCCGCGACGCCGACCGGGCGGTGCCCGGCCGCCGCATCGCGGCGCATGCGAACCGCGGGCTCGCCGGCATCGACGGAACGGTCGCCACCGCGCTCGGCATCGCGATCGCGAGCCAGCTGGATGCCTCGGCGGAAGAGCCGGTCGACGAGCGCCCGGCGAAGGAGGACGCGTCTCGAGTCCAGCCGCAGCCGGGTTCCCAGACGCCCGCCTCTCGCTCCTCGACCCACTCGGATTCCGCGCCTCGGCCCGCGGGCGGAGAGCTCGCCGCCATGCTCGCCGCGGCCGAACAGGTCGAGCGGTCGATCGCGGCCTCGGCCGAGGCATCCCGCGGCGGTGCTGCCGACTCGAGCACGACCCGTGCCCTCATCGGCGACCTGACCCTGCTGCACGATGTCGGGTCGATGCTGATCGGCGCCGGCGAGGCGCGGCCGCGGCTGCTCGTGATCGTCGGCAACGACGGCGGCGGCACCATCTTCGATTCGCTCGAAGTGGCCGGCACGGCACCGACCGACGCATTCGACCGCGTGCAGTACACGCCGCAGCACGTCGACGTCGCCGCGCTCGCGACCGCGTACGGCTGGGGATACCTGCGCGCGACGACCCGAGGCGAGCTCGACGAGGCGCTCGCGAAGCGGGTCGAGGGGCCGACGATCCTCGAGGTGCCGCTCCCGCGCTGAGGCGTTCGGCCACCCCTTGCCGCGGTCGCCGCGGCACCGGCAGGATGGCCGCATGAGCCGCGAATCGTTCTGGACCGCCGATCCCTCCGAACTGCTGCGCGTGGGAGAGGGGTTCCGCCTCGCCGATGCGCCGACCGACACGCACCCGGGTTTCGACGGCGGCAAGTCCGAGGGCAAGGACGCGCTCGACGAAGGCGCCGGCATCCTCGCCGAGCTGCAGGAGAAGCTGTTCGCCGGCAGCCGCATGGGCGGGCACCGCCGCCGCATCCTGCTCGTGCTGCAGGCGATGGACACCGCCGGCAAGGGCGGCATCGTGAAGCACGTCATGGGCGCCGTCGACCCGCAGGGCGTGCAGCTCGCATCGTTCAAGAAGCCCACCGAAGAGGAGCTCGGCCACGACTTCCTCTGGCGCATCAGCAAGGAGACGCCCGGACCGGGCATGATCGGCGTCTTCGACCGATCGCACTACGAGGACGTGCTCATCGGCCGGGTGCGCGAACTCGCCCCGCCCGAGGAGATCGAGCGCCGCTACGACGCGATCAACGAGTTCGAGCGCGGCCAGGTCGCGGGCGGCGCCACCGTCATCAAGGTCATGCTGCACATCTCGGGCGACGAGCAGAAGGAGCGCCTGCAGGAACGGCTCGACCGCCCCGACAAGCACTGGAAGTTCAACCCCGGCGACATCGACGAGCGAGTGCTCGCCCCCGCCTACCAGGAGGCCTACCAAGCGGTCTTCGACCGCACTTCGACGCCGGATGCCCCGTGGTACGTGATTCCGGCGGATCGCAAGTGGTACGCGCGGCTCGCGGTGCAGCACCTGCTCATCGACGCGCTCGAGGCCATGGACCTGTCGTGGCCGCTGGCCGACTTCGACCTCGCGACCGAGCGCGCGCGTCTCGCCGCCAGCTGACCGGCGGGCGCGGTCGGGCGCGGGCGTAGGCTGGTGCGGTGAGTCAGACGCACGCCAGGGCGCGCCTCGTGGTCAGAACGGTGGCCGTCGACGAGACCGAACCCCTGATTCCGCGCACCGACCCCCGCCATCCGCTCGTCTGGCTGCGTCGCGGCGAGGGCATCGTCGGACTCGGCGAAGTGCTGCGCATCGAGTCGTCGGGCGCCACCCGCATCGAGGATGCCGCGTCGGCGTGGACCTCGCTCGCGGAGGCCGCCGACATCGACGACCGGGTCGGCCTGCCGGGAACGGGGCTCGTCGCGTTCGGTGCGTTCGCATTCGCCGACGAGTCGACGGCGACGAGCGTGCTCATCGTGCCCGAGCTCGTCATCGGTCGTCGCGAAGGCCGCGCATGGGTCACCCGCATCGGCTTCGAGACGCCCGCCGAGGTGACGATTCCCGAGCCGTCGCCGAAGCGCCAGGTCCCACGGGTCGCCTTCGAGCCCGGTTCGATGCCGCCCGAGGCATACGAGGGCGCCGTCGCCGAGGCGGTGCGCCGCATCGACGCCGGCGAGTTCGAGAAGGCGGTGCTCGCGCGGCAGCTCGTCGGCACGCTGAGCGACGACGCGGGCCTGCGAGCCACGATCAACCGGCTCGCCGAGGACTACCCCGACACGTGGACCTTCGCCGTCGACGGACTCATCGGCGCGAGCCCCGAGACCCTCGTGCGGGTCGATCACGGCACCGTGTCGGCGCGCGTGCTCGCGGGCACGGCGCCGCGCGGTGCCGGCGAGGCATCCGACCGCGATCATGCCGCCACCCTCGCGGCGAGCGAGAAGAACCTGGCCGAGCACGCGCTCGCGGTCGCGAGCGCCGTGCAGCGGCTCGCACCGCACACCACCCGGCTCGACACGAGTCCCGAGCCGTTCACGCTGCAGCTGCCGAACCTGTGGCACCTCGCGACCGACCTCAAGGGCACGCTCGGCGACGGGTCGAACTCGCTCGACCTCGTGCGCGCGGTGCACCCGACGGCCGCGGTCGCCGGCACCCCGCGCAAGGTCGCGCTGCGCGCGATCGCCGAGCTCGAGGGCTTCGACCGGGGCCGCTACGCGGGGCCCGTGGGTTGGGTCGACGGCGACGGCGACGGCGAGTGGGCGATCGCGCTGCGCTGCGCGCAGGTCGACCCCGACGGCACGGTGACGGCGTATGCCGGTTGCGGCATCGTGCACGACTCGGTGCCGGCCGAGGAGCTCGCCGAGACCGACATGAAGTTCCGTCCGATCGTCGAGGCGTTCGGCGGGTAGCCGGCACCCGGCATATCCGGCACCGGCACCGGGCTCATCGGCGCGCGACGCCCGCCGGTAGACTCGAGGGATGACGCGCGCAGACCTCGGCAAGGACCCTCGCGAGGTGTCGGCGATGTTCGATCGCGTCGCCGCCGCGTACGACCGCACCAACAACGTGCTCTCGGTCGGCAACGCCCCGCTCTGGCGGGTCGCCACGACACGCGCGGTCGACCCGAGGCCCGGCGAGCGCATCCTCGACGTCGCCGCCGGCACGGGCACCTCGAGCGCGAGTCTCGCGAAGTCGGGGGCCTCGGTCGTCGCCGCCGACTTCTCGCCCGGCATGATCGAGGTCGGCCGCAGCCGTCAGGCGCACGTGCCGAACCTGGTGTTCGTCGAGGCCGACGCGACGAAGCTGCCGTTCGACGACGCCTCGTTCGACGCCGTCACGATCTCGTTCGGCCTGCGCAACGTCAACGAGCCCAAGCGCGCGCTCGACGAGTTCTTCCGCGTGACGAAGCCCGGCGGCCGCCTCGTGATCTGCGAGTTCTCGCACCCGCCGGTCGCGTTCGTGCGACTCGGCTACGACGTCTACCAGCGCTACGTGATGCCCCCGCTCGTGAAGCTCTCGAGCTCGAACGACACCGCATACGAGTACCTCAACGAGTCGATCAGGGCGTGGCCCGACCAGCCCGCCCTCGCGAGCTGGATCCGCGAGGCCGGCTACACGAAGGTCGCGTGGCGCAACCTCACGATGGGGGTCGTCGCACTGCACCGGGCGACGAAGCCGCTCGCCTGAGCGGCGAAGCACGAGGCATCCGTTCGCCGTCGGTGACACGGGCCCGCATATCGGCACCGGTAGGCTGTTAGGCGTGAATCCGAGCCACCCGGTCGCACGTCGCGGCTCAGCGCTCGCCGCCAATCTCGGGCTGAGCGAGCGGGTCTTCGCGTCCGCCGCAGACAAGGCCATGGCGCGAGCGATCGACGAGGGCATCGAACGCGTCGAGGCGGGTCTCGTGCGCGAGGTCCTGTTCGCCGACTCCATCGCCGACGTCTCGACGCGGTACCTGCTCGAGGCGGGCGGCAAGCGGGTCCGCCCCATGCTGACCCTGCTGACCGCGCAGCTCGGCGCCGGCGTGACCGACGACGTCGTGACCGCCGCCGAGGCGATCGAGATCACGCACCTCGGCTCGCTGTACCACGACGACGTCATGGACGACTCCGACCGGCGTCGCGGCGTACCCAGTGCCCACTCGGTGTGGGGCAACTCGGTTGCGATCCTCACGGGCGACCTGCTCTTCGCACGTGCCAGCCAGCTCATGGCGAGCCTCGGCGAGCGGGCGATCAAGATGCAGGCCGACACGTTCGAACGGCTCGTGCTGGGCCAGCTGCACGAGACCGTCGGCCCGACGCCCGCCGACGACCCGATCGAGCACTACATCCGGGTGCTCGCCGACAAGACGGGCTCGCTCATCGCGGCGGCCGCGCAGTCGGGCATCGTCTTCTCGGGCGCCGACCCGGCATTCGAAGCGCCCATCATCGAGTTCGGCGAGAAGGTCGGCGTCGCCTTCCAGCTCATCGACGACGTCATCGACCTGTCGCCCCAGCCCGAAGAGACGGGCAAGGTGCCCGGCACCGACCTGCGCGCCGGGGTCGTCACCCTGCCGCTGCTGCGGCTGGCGGAGATGGCGAAGACGGATGCCTCGGCCGCCGAGCTCCACGCCCGCATCGAGCGCGACGTGCTGCCGGCGAAGCCCGCCGAGCTCGGCGACGCGCTCGACACGAACACCATGGCGTCGCGCATCGTGCCGTCGCGGGCGACGGTCGACGCGATCGTCGCCGAGCTGCGCGAGCACGAGGCGACGAAGGCGACGCTCGCCGAGGCGCACCGCTGGGCGCACGAGGCGGTCGCGGCGCTGGCCCCGCTGCCCGACGGCAGCGTGAAGAAGGCGCTGACGAGGTTCGCCGAGACGGTCGTCGACCGGCAGAGTTAGACCGATGCCGTCCCGGCCGATCGGCTGGAGCGGCATCGACAGACCTACGAGGAGAGACGTGACGAGGAACAAGCTGCGACTGGCGATCGTCGGTGCCGGCCCCGCCGGCATCTACGCCGCCGACATCCTGCTGAAGGCCGAGCGCAACTTCGACGTCTCGATCGACCTGTTCGACCACCTGCCGGCCCCGTACGGTCTCGTGCGCTACGGCGTCGCGCCCGACCACCCGCGCATCAAGGGCATCATCACGGCGCTTCGCGAGGTGCTCGACCGTGGAGACATCCGCATCTTCGGCAACGTGCGCTTCGGCGAGGACATCACCCTCGACGACCTCAAGCACCACTACAACGCGGTCATCTTCGCGACCGGTGCGGTGCGCGACGCCTCCCTGAACCTTCCGGGCATCGACCTCGAGGGCTCGTACGGTGCAGCCGACTTCGTGAGCTGGTTCGACGGGCACCCCGACGTGCCGCGCACGTGGCCGCTCGAGGCGCGCGAGGTGGCCGTGATCGGCAACGGCAACGTGGCGCTCGACGTGTCGCGCATGCTGGCGAAGCACGTCGAAGACCTCATGGTGACCGAGATCCCCGCGAACGTCGCCGCTGGTCTCGCCGCCTCGCCCCTGACCGACGTGCACGTGTTCGGCCGTCGCGGCCCGACGTCGGTGAAGTTCACGCCGCTCGAGCTGCGCGAGCTCGGCGAGCTGCGCGACGTCGACATGATCGTCTACGACGAGGACTTCGACTACGACGACGCCGCGCGTGCCGCCGTATCGGGCAACAAGCAGGTCTTCGTCATCGACAAGGTGCTGAACCAGTGGCGTCAGCGAGAGGTCGGCCAGGCGTCGCGCCGGCTGCACCTGCACTTCTTCGCGAAGCCGCTCGAGATCGTCGACGACGGCACGGGCAAGGTCGGCGCGATCCGTTGGGAGCGCACGAAGTCGGATGGCGCGGGCGGGGTCGTCGGCACGGGCGAGATCCGCGAGCTGCCGATCCAGGCGGTGTACCGCGCCGTCGGCTACTTCGGGTCGCCGCTGCCGGGGGTGCCGTTCGACAAGAAGTTCGGCGTCATCCCGAACCACGAGGGCCAGGTGCTCATTCGCGACAAGGAGACGGGCGAGGCGCGCCAGATGTACGGCGTGTACGCGACCGGCTGGATCAAGCGCGGCCCCGTCGGCCTCATCGGCCACACCAAGTCGGACGCGATGGAGACCATCAAGCACGTCATCAACGACCTCGGAAATTGGTGGCACCCCGAGTCGCCGTCGGAGGAGTCGGTGATCGAGATGCTCGACTCGCGCGGCATCCGCTGGACCGATCTCGACGGCTGGCACCGCCTCGACGAGCACGAGCTGGCGCTCGGCGCGGCCGAGGAGCGCGTGCGGGTCAAGGTCGTGCCCCGTGACGAGATGGTCGACGTGTCGCGCGACGAGGTGGCGTAGCCGCACCGTCGGTCGAGGAGCGGCGCGCGCACGTTATCGTCGGTCGGGCAACGCCGGCGCGCGTCGACGGGTCAGAAGCTGCGTCGACCCTGATCGATCTGCCGCTGGACCTCGGCGAGCTCCTGCTGCAGTCGGGGGTCGCGTGCCGGGGCGGCGAGTCGTCGACGGTGGCCCATCACGGCGGTGAGGGCGACCAGGGCGCCGGCAGCGGTGATCGCGCTGGTCGAAACAAGGGCGATGACGTATGCGCTCATGGCTCCTCCATCGGTGACGGGTCTGCTCAGACTATGCGAGTCAAGCACCGAGATCACCACCTGCACCTGAGTATCGCCCCTGAGATGCGGGCGGCGTCGTTCGCTGCGCGAGGTTCCCGAGGCGCCGCAGGCGAACGTACGTCTTGGCGTGTCGCGGACATCTCGCTTACAGTTTCGAATATCTGTTCGAACTCGTGGGGAGGTCATGATGCTCACGCTCAGTGAGGCGGAACCGGTGGCCGTCTGGCTCGACGGCTCCGATCGGCCGGCGCGGCTCGTCTATCACGGCACGAGGTATCGGGTCATCGACACCCCGACGCCGCTCACGCGCCAGCCCGAGTGGCCCTCGGGCATCAGCCATCCGCCGGCCGAGGTGCTGCTCGCTCCGGGCTGGCGGGTCACCGGCCGTTCCGACGGCGACGACGTGCTCGTGTTCGACTTGCGGCTCGCGCCCTCCGGGTGGGTCGTCGAAGCGACCTACACGTGAACGGCCACGTGCAGGCGACCGGCGACCTTCACGTGGTGCCCGCGACGAGTCGATCGGGTGCGGCGTAGATGGGCACCAATCGTCGCTACCCCGAGCGCGCCGACGAGCGGTCCGACGACCTCCTGCTCGCGCAGGCGAAGCGTGGCGCACCGGTGTCGCTCACGACCTCAGAGGTGCGTCGCACGGGCCGCCGCAACGACGCACGCGAGGCGGTGCCGGTCACGGCGACGATCCGGTATCGCGTCGCGTTCGAGGAGCCCCGCGAGGTCGAGGGTACGGCGATCGCGTGGACGCGCGGCGCCGTGCTCGTGCAGTACCCCGACCCCGCGACCCGCCACGACAACTACGTGTGGGTCTACGCGAACGCGGTGCGGCGGCGCCCCCAACCGGCGGCAGAGTAGCGCCCACGCGCAGCGCTGACGCGTCTCGATGACCGGCGCGCGAGTCATCCACACCCGATCCGCACACCCCGTATTGCCGCTACGCTGCTCACCATGCTTCTCGACCCCCCGGCGCTGCTCATCGCGGTCGTTCTGGCGGTCGTCGGCTTCGTGCTGGGCTGGTGGCCGCTGGCCGCGTGGGCCGAGCACTCGATGAAACACGGGCGGATGCCTCGGCGCACGATCCGCGTCGCCTCGGCCGTGACCGCCGCCGTCACGTTCGGGTTGCTCGCCCTGCGGGTGGGCCTCGAGTGGCTGCTGCCGGCGCTCGTCGCATTCGCCGCGTTCGCGACGGTGCTCGCGATCGTCGACCTCGCCGAGAAGCGGCTGCCGAACGCGGTCGTGTTCCCCGCGCTCGCCGTGGTGGGCGTGCTGCTCGTGCCTGCGACGTGGGCGACGGGGGAGTGGATGCGGCTCGTCTGGGCGCTCGCGGGCGCCGCCGCGATGTTCGCCGCCTACTTCGTGCTCGCCCTGATCTCGCCGTCGGCGATGGGCATGGGCGACGTGAAGCTCGCCCTCGTGATCGGCCTCGTCGCCGGGTGGTTCGGCCTGTCGGCCTGGCTCGTCGCCCTGCTCGCCGCATTCGTGATCGGCGGGGTGATCTCGCTCATCGCGCTCGCGCTCAAGCGGGTGACGCTGCGGGGTTCGATTCCGTTCGGGCCGTCGATGCTCGCGGGCGCGCTCGTCGCGGTGTGGCTGGCGGCGGGCTGAGGGGCTGAGTGATCGAGGCTGGAACCGCGCTAAGAAGGTCGATATGGAACTCACTCAGAGCGGTTGCTGCCACCCCGTCTTTGAGCAACTGCTCAGCGACGACATCGACTCGGAAGTCGAAAAGCTCACTCAGTTCCTCGCCGATTCCGGCGATGCGGAGGAGCGGGTTGCCGGCGTTCGCCTCGAGATCGACGAGAAGATCCACGTCGCTGGCGGGCGTCGCATCCCCTCGGGCGACGGAACCGAAGACGCGTGGGTTCGATGCGTGATAGCGCACGAGCACAGCGTCGACAGCTGCCCGCCGAGCTTGTATCGCGGCCCGGCGCGCCGCGGAAGCAGCAGTCATGCTCGCCATGTCGCCAGCCCAACTGCCATTCAGCCAGCTCTTCGCTGCGAATAGCTGGCTAACGATCTTCCGGATGATTCACCGACACACCGTTGGGCGAGGTTCTCACGCCCGAGGGATCGCGTCAGAGACTGGCAGGCCGACCGGCGGCGCCCTGCAGCTTGCACGCTCGCTGGCTCTCCGTGCGCCCGTGGCACGACGAATAGCCGCTAATCGTCAGCGGAACGACCGGCCTGCAACTCCCATAGCGCGGCCACAGGCAGTGCCCACAATCGGTCGCCGAGCACTGCGCCCTGCCGCGCGGTGTTCAGCACGTATCCTCCGATGAACCGGTCCCCGAGCCGGTCGCGCAAGAACGCGAGGCCTTTGACATGCTCGGGTTTCGGCGTGCTTCCGGACTTCACCTCGAACGCGATGACGCTGCCGTCGGCGAACTCGGCGATGACGTCGACCTCGACGCCGTCGCGGTCGCGGTAATGGAAGAGCTCGTAGTCCTCAACGCTCCAACTGCGCTGCTTCCAGAGTTCAGTCACGACGAACCCCTCCATCGCGGCCCCGATGAAGGTGCTGTCGATCGGTGTGAGTTGGTCTTCGGTGACGCGTGAAAGGCGCAACGCGAGGCCGGGGTCGGTGACGAACATCTTCGGCCGCGACACAGCACGGCTCGTCAGATTCGCCCCCCACGGTCGCAGCGGCTCGAGCAGGAACATCGTCTCGAGCAGGTCGGTGTAGCTCGTGATGGTCGTCTCGGGGAGGCTCGCTGCACGCGCGACGCGTGCCTTGACGAACTCGCCAGACTGATTCGCTGCCGCAAGCTTGAGCACGGTGCTGATCCGGCCGGGGTCGACGCGTGGCGCGAGGTCGGCGACATCGCGCTCCATGAGCCGGGAGACATAGCTGTCGAACCACGCATTGCGAAGCCGCGTGGTCAGCCTCCGGGCATCGGGGTAGCCGCCGCGCGCGATGATCCGCGCGTATCCCGTGCGGTCGATCTCGGTCGTGAAGGTGTTCGGCGCGGCTCCTGCGCGAAGTTCGGCGAGAAGGTCATCGGCTCGCCCTTCGATCTCGCCTTGGCTGAACGGCCGGAGTTGGATGGTGATCGCGCGGCCCGCGAGACTGTCGGGCGTGCGGGTGAGGCGCAGAAGGTTGCTCGAGCCGGTCATGATGAACCGCCCGTTGCGCCGGTCTCGGTCGATCGCAGCCTTGATCGCCAGGATGAGTTCGGGCGCGCGTTGCAGTTCGTCGATGACGAGGGTGCCGGCCGGCAGCTGCTCGGCGAACGCTCTCGAGTCGTCGCGAGCGACGCGGAGCGAATCTTCATCGTCGAGTGTGAGCAGTAACGAAGTCTGCGTCGTCGCGAGTTGACTCGCCAGCGTGCTCTTGCCGACCTGTCGAGCGCCTTCGAGAACGACGGCAGGGAACGCTCCGAGAGCCTCGGCGGCGAAACCCCGGATATGGCGGGAGAGGAGTGTCTCCATGACGCCAACCTAGTCGCAACTCGCGGATTCGCGGAACTCAACTCGCGGATTCGCGGAATTTAACTCGCGGATTCGCGGAACTCAGCTCGCGGATTTGCCGGACGCAACTGGCGGAATCACGCAGACCGGAAGTTGAACCCGCGAGGATCGCGTTACCCGGCATCAACCCACGAGAGCAACTCCGAGGTGGTCCGGCGCCCTGCCACGGATCCCCGACTCACCCTGCCCCCGAGTGTCCCCCATCAGACCGGTCGAGGGGTACACCCCGTTGGAGGGGCAGAGCCCGTCGCATCGGCTCCCCTTGGGTGGGAGCTGCGCTGCACCGGGTAATTCGCACCGCAAGCGGCCGGCCCTGCTGCTCCAGTCCTACCTGCCGGGCGAATGGCGAGGGCAGCCCCCGTTCCCGGGGCATCTGGGCGCGGATGCCGCAACTGGGGGTAGAGAACCCGACGAAGCGCGAGTTGCATAAGCCTTATGAGCGAACCAACCGGGGTCGCACCGACTCGACGAGCGCGAGGCGGCAGGCTGCCGTGGCCGGCGCGCGTCGGACTGATTCTGCTCTGGGCCTTGTTGATTCCACTGGGCTACGCGCAGTCGTGGTCGGGTGCGGCACGAACGATCGTGTTCTTCGGCGAGTACCCGACGCCCGATGAGCGGGCCCTCGCGATTCGCGAGATGGCGCTCGGCTTCGGCTGCTTCGTCGTCGCGACCATCATCGCCTTGGTGCTCGGGGCGCGTTGGTGGCAGGCGCTGCTCATCGCGCTGCCTACGCTCGGCCTGCCGCTCTGGTTTCTCAGCGGCGAGGAACCCGGCTACGTATGGATCGCGCTGGCGTTCGGTTTCGTCACCCTGGCGATCGGAGGCGTCGTCACGTTCGTTCGTGCGTTCCCTCCGCCCGACGGCTCTAGCAGGTGAATTGGCTCATGCCGGATGCCTCGGGCACGGACCGCTCGCGCACTGGCGCGAACGCGGCACAAGCCGGACGAGCCGCACCGACCCGCGTTCGTCACCGGACGATCCGGATCATCCTCACCGCTGTCTGGATACTGTTCGTCATCTACGGGATGTGGCTGATCTTCATCAAGTCGTTCGCAGCACTGTTCAGAGTCACGCCGGTGGAGCCGGAAGGCGCGGCGACCGCTTACGTGGCATTCGCGGTGGGCGCCGGGCTCGTCGCCGCGGCCGCCGTCATCACGCTGTTCCTCGGCGCTCCGTGGTGGCAGGCGTTGATGATCGCAGTGCCCGCGTTCTGCTTTCCGGTGGGGCTCATCACCGAGAACATCGTGATCGTCTGGGCTCTGCTCGGATTCGGTGTCATCACTGCGGCGATGGGAGGCACCGGGGCTGTGCTTGCGACGTTCCGGATACCGTTGCGTTGAGCCTGACGCTCGGCCGGATGCCGCTCTGGCCAGGGTCCGTCGAAGGAAACGAGCCGTCAGCTCCCGTTCTTGCCCTTCGCTCGAACACGGATGACACCGGTCGGCGACGTTGCGACCACGAAAAGGTCCGTCGCTCGCACGAGCTCGGAGAGCTTCGCGTAGCCCCAGTTGCGCGAGTCGAAGTCGGGCTGCTGACTGCGCATCAGGCTACCGACAGCGGCGAGGCTCGCCCAGCCGTCCTCTCCAGATGCCGAGGCGACGCTCGCGCGGAGTCCGGAGACGAGCTTGCCGTGGGTGCGCAGCTTCGGGGTCGGAACCGGTGTGAGTACGGCCGCTGCGTTTTCAGCCTCGGGCTCTTCGAGCACGTCCAGATACGTGAACCGATCGCACGCGTTGCGGAGCGACTCGGGCGTCTTCCGTTCGCCGAACCCGTAGACGGCCACGCCCTCCTCCCGGATTCGAGACGCGAGACGTGTGAAGTCGCTGTCAGACGACACGATGCAGAATCCCTGGAATCGTCGGGTGTAGAGCAGGTCCATCGCATCGATGATGAGCGCGCTGTCGGTGGAGTTCTTGCCGGTCGTGTTGGAGAACTGCTGCATCGGCTGGATCACGTGCTCGCTCGCGACGGACTTCCAGCTCCCCAGATTCGGCTTGGTCCAGTCGCCGTAGACGCGCTTCACCGATGCGGTGCCAAGACGCGCGACCTCGGCGAGCACTGCGCCGATCTTCGATGGCGGTACGTTGTCGGCGTCGATGAGCACCGCGAGCAGGTCGTTGCGCTGGATCATCGCCCCATCATGGCAGCGGCGACCCACCGGCATACTGACCTTCGTGAACCTCGACGAGGAGTGGTGGGACGTCGTCGACGCCGACGGCGTGCCGACCGGTGAGCGCTTTCGTCGTGGTGCGCCCGGCTGGCCGAGCGGGCGCTTCCACTTGATCGTCGCCGTCTGCGTGCAGCGCGAGGATGGACGGGTGCTCCTCACCCAGCGCGGCGCAGAAGCAGGAGTTCCCGCTCGCGTGGGAGTTCTCCGGCGGCAGCGCCCTGGCCGGCGAGACGAGTCGCGAGGCGGCAAGTCGCGAACTCCGTGAGGAGACCGGCCTCGAGCTCGATGCACTCGAACTCGTCGGTCGGTTCGCCGAGGCGTCGGCCCTGCTCGACTTCTACGTCACCTCCATTGAGGTGCCCGGAATGGAACTCGTCTTGCAAGTCAGCGAGGTCGCGGCCGCCGAGTGGGTCACCGTCGCCGAGGTCGAGCGCCGCCCGAACGCCGGCATGATGGCCGCGCCGTGGACCGCGCGGCTGGATGCGCTCCGGCCGTGGAGCGTCGGTTGACCGCAGATGCCGACCAGGTCAAACACGTTCAGGGTGAGCTATGTCACCAGCGTCGGGGTACATGTGTACCCCGTCGAGCGGGTACTTTTGTACCCCATTCTTGTACCCCGATGAACCCCCAGACCGGGGGGCACGCGGCCGCATCTTGCGCGCAGAGCCGCGGATTTTGGCCATTTCTTGCGCCTATCCCGTGATGTCTCCCCCAAAGGGGGGCATAGGTCACCCGAAGAACGGCGGATAACTTCATTCCACCGCATGTACCCGCATGCGGAATGCACCACCCCTCCGCGGGAGGTGCAGGAATTCCTGCAAATCCCGAAGGGATCCACCATGCTGAAGGCATACACGCGTCTCCAGGCGCGCATCAACTCGGTCCGTTCCGAAGACGGCGCGACCGGCGTCGAGTACGGCCTCATCGTCGCGCTCATCGCTGCAGTAATCGTTGCGGTCGTCGCGACTCTGGGCACGCAGATCCAGGCCGCGTTCCAGACCGTCGTCGACGCGCTCTAAGCGAGATTCACGTGGAGTGGCGGGCCGCAAGATGCGGTTCGCCACTCCGGCGCATCGTAGATGCGTGTAGAGAGGGCATCGCATGGCGAAGCATCGAGCGATCGACCGTGGCGCTGCGGCCGTCGAGTTCGCGTTGATCCTGCCGCTCCTGCTCACGGTCGTATTCGGCATCGTCGAGTTCGGTTGGGCGTTTGGGCAGCAGGTCTCCCTCGGCAACGCGGCTCGTGAAGCCGCGAGGACGATGGCGATCCATTGGGCCGAACCTGGAGCCGATTCGGAGGCGATCGCGGAGGGGCTTGCGGCAGCACCACTCACTCCCGGCGCGACGATCACGTTCTCATCAATGGAGTGCGCACCGACGAATCCGGACGATACGCCCCTCTCGGTCACGGCGGTCGCATCGCTCGAAGCTCCGGGACTCACCGGGTGGCTCAACTGGCTCATTGCACCCGGTCGGGTGCTCACCGCAGAAAGCAAGATGATATGCGGCGGTTGATGGAAAGACTTCGCCGTGAGCGTGGCGCAAGCGCCGTGCTCATTGTGATCCTGCTCGTGCCGCTTTTCGGCATGGCTGCGATCGGCGTCGATACCGGCATGCTCTACTACGAGCGCGCGCAGTTGCAGAATGCCGCCGATTCGGCGGCTCTCGCCGTCGCCACGAAGTGCTCGGTCAGCCGGTGCCCATCGAGCGGCAATACGACCATTGCGTCGAACTTCGCCAATGGCAACGCGAAGGACGCCACCGTCGCGATCGACGATCAGGTGATCGATCGGTCGGCGCGCACTGTCCGGATCGATGTCAGCACGCTGAACGGTGACGGTACGACGACGCCATATCACCCGTTTGCGGCGGTGATCGGAGTGACCGATGACAGCCCTGTGACTGCGACTGCGACCGCGCAATGGGCTGCCGGCGACATCACCCTCCCGCTGGCGATTACCACGTGCGAGTTCGATATCACGGCCGCAGGTGACGGTCGCCTTCACTGGATCACTTACGACAGAAACAAGGAGTGCAAGGGTGACCCTGCAGAGCCCCCCGCAAAGGGGAGCTTTGGTTGGCTCGACCTGATGCTGGATGACGATGGGAACCCGGTCGGTTGCATCGCTGATATCGACGCCGACGGCTCCGTTGGGAGCGACCCTGGCAACCCCGGTATCCCGAACATTCCGGTCTGCCATGCGGCTTTCACAGAATCTCTCTCTGGAGGCACCGTTTACATTCCCCTCGCTGACTACAAGATCGGAGACAGGCCCGGGGGCAAGGCGATCTGGCACATCAAGGAGTACGCCAAGGTCACCCTGTACTCGTGGGCGTTCAGCGGTACCCCTAACCTTCCGCAAGTCTGGGACGAGACTCGGCGAGACGTTAACAACCTGAACTGCACTGGCAGTTGCCGCGGCGTCCTTGTCGAATTCCAGGGATACGTACCAGTCGGGTCCGTCCCCGGCACCGACATCTCGACCACAGTCAGTTTGATCGAGTAGCCGCACGCTCGACCCGGCCCGAAAGACCCGTACATCATGAAGACCCGAATCATTGGCGCGATCATCGCGCTCGTCCTCACTGTCGTCGGTGCGTTCTTCCTCATCAGCTACGTGCGCAACGCCGATGCACGCGCCCAGCAGGGCGCGGAGCTCGCTGACGTCTACGTGGTCACCAAAGAGATCCCGAGCGGCACACCGGGTGAATCGGTTGGCGACTTCGTCAAGCTCGATACTGCGCCGAAGAAGAACATCCCCGAGAACGCGGTGACCGAACTCTCTGAGCTTGATGGCTTGGTTGCGGACGGCAAGGTGCTCGTCGGTGAGCAGTTGTTGCAGGCGCAATTCGTGGACCCAGCGGTGAAGGCGTCGCGCGGAGACGTCGATGTGCCGGCCGGGATGCAGGAAGTCAGCTTCGCCCTCCCCGTGCAGCGGATGGTGGGCGGCGCCGTCCGAGCGGGCAGTCAGATCGGGCTTGTCGTCACGAAGTACGAGGTCGGCGCGGACATCAAGGACGGGACTCCGACATTCGTACCTGAGACGCAGTTCTCCTTCAACAACGTGTTGGTCACCAATGCGCAGATCGGCGAGAACGTGAGTGACGGCGACTCGTCGGAAGAGGAGACGAGCGGCGACACGATCCTCTTGACGGTTGCGCTCGCCACCCACGATGCCGAGCGCCTCGTCTGGGCGATGGAAGGTTACGAACAGCAGGGCGACTACATTCCGTACGTCGGGATTTGGGCAACGCTGCAGAATGATGCAACCGACACCTCCGGTTCCGCACCGGTCAACGAGATCAACTTCAGATAGTGGTTCCGTTCCTTCTCGTCAGTCGCTCCGCCGAGTACGAGACCCGTCTGCGGTCTCTGCTCGGCGAACGACTTGCCGTGATCCCTGGCGAATTCCTCACGTTCGGGCCGGAGGCGGTCGTGAGTCGGGTGCCTGACAGCCCTCGCATCGCGCTGCTCGGGCCCGTGCTCAACTACGAGGAGACGAAGGGCCTCGTCGAAGCGCTCACTGCGAAGCATCGCGATCTCGGCCTGATCGTCGTGCGGGAGCAGCGCTCCGACCTCGAGGATTGGGTGGACGAGCTCGAGCTGCATGCGGTACTGAGCCCCGACGCGAGCGATGACACGACCGTGGGCCTGCTCGATCGCTTGGCTGGATGGCTCATCGCCAACGGGCGGGCCGGGGAGCACGATTTCGATGCGCCGTTGGCACTGGAGATCGATGAGGAGATCCTCGAGGGAATCGACACGGGTCTTGAGACGGTCGCGGACGTTCCTCCGATAGCCAGCGAGCCCGAACCTGAGCCTGAACCCGAGCCGCAGCTGCCTGAGTGGGAGTTCCCTCCGATCGAGGCAGGTGTGCCGACCGAGGCCATCGCCGTCGTCGCTCCGAAAGGAGGCCAGGGCAAAACCACCATCGCGATCAACCTCGCAACTGGGCTTGCCGAGGTCGCCCCGAACTCGGTGGTGCTCGTTGACGCCGATCTCCAGTTCGGTGATATCACAGCTGCACTCGCACTCAAGCCAGAAGGGACAATCGTCGATGCTGTGGCCGACGCGGCGATTGACGAGCTCGTTCTGAAGACCACGCTTACCCACCACGACGACGGCTTCTTCGTGGTCGCGAGCGCACCGTCACCCGAGCTCGGCGATCAAGTGGCACCGGCTGCGCTTGCCGAGCTCATCACGAGGTTGCGCGCGACGTTCCGCTATGTCGTCATCGACACGACCCCGGGGCTCGGCGAGCACACGCTGGTGACCCTCGAGCACGTCACCGATGCCGTGTTCGTGAGCAACATGGGGGTGCCTAGTCTGCGTGCCACACGAACCGAGTTCGAACTGCTGACGAAGCTGGGGCTCATGCCTGGCAACCGGCACATCGTCGTGAACCAGACCGACAAGAACAGCGGTCTTACGATCAAAGACGTCGAGAGCATCATCGGCGCACCAGTTGACATCGAGGTGCCCAAGTCGTCGGCGGTGCTGCTCGCCTCGAACCGCGGAGTGCCGCTCATCCACGACGATGTGCGCGACCCTGCCGCGAAGGCGATCCGATCGATCGTGCTCCGCATCGCGCCCGACGCGTTCCCGAAGCGCAGCAAGATCCAGAGAAGGCGGCGATCGAATGAACCTGAATGATCGACTGAATGCCCTCCGTGGCGACCACGATGTAGCGGCTCAGTCGCCGCTGGCTGCCCCGCTCGTGGCTCCCACCGTCGAGCCAGCGCCCGAACACTCCGATCAGTCGGCCGAGCCGACCGCGGAACTCTTCGTCGGAGCTACGGAATCGTCGTACTTCCAACCGTCGGCTGAGTCCCGGGCGCAGAAGACCCGCTCGGCGGGTGTACCTGACCCGCTCGCTGCCGTAAAGGAGAAGGCGGCAGAGGAGCTCTTCGGCAGGATCGGTGCTCGTCTGAACGACGCTTCGCTGACCGAGGAGCAACTGCACCAGCTCGCTCGGGCCGAACTCGCCGACATCGTCGCTGGCGAGCCACTGGCACTCTCGACAGCCGAGCGAAATCGTCTGATCGACGACATCGGTGCGGATGTGCTCGGATACGGGCCGCTCGAGCCGCTGCTCGCCGACCCGACCGTGAGTGAAATCATGGTCAATCGCTTCGACCGGCTTTATGTCGAGCGCGATGGTCGGTTGCAGGAATCGCCGCACCGTTTCACGGGTGAGCCGCAGCTTCGCCGCGTGATCGAACGGATCGTTGCGAAGGTCGGCCGGCGCATCGACGAGTCCTCGCCCCTTGTCGACGCGCGACTCGAAGACGGTTCGCGTGTGAACGCGATCATCCCGCCGCTCGCCGTCGATGGAGCCTCCCTCACGATTCGAAAGTTCGCAGGTACCCCCTATACGGTCAACGACCTCATTAGTTTCGGCAGCCTCAATCGCGAAGTCGCGACCGTACTCGACGCGGCCGTACGGGCGAAGATGAACATTCTTGTCTCCGGTGGTACGGGCACCGGTAAGACGACGCTGCTGAACGTGCTTTCGGCGTTCATCCCTGGTGACGAGCGCATCATCACGATCGAAGACGCCGTCGAGCTGCAACTGCAACAGGAGCATGTCGTACGACTCGAATCGCGCCCGGCGAACGTCGAAGGGCGTGGTGAGATCACGATCCGCGACCTCGTGCGCAACTCGCTTCGTATGCGGCCCGATCGAATCGTCGTCGGTGAGGTTCGTGGCGCGGAATCGCTCGACATGCTTCAGGCCATGAACACCGGCCACGAAGGGTCGATCTCGACGCTGCATGCCAACTCGCCGCGCGACGCGGTCTCCCGCATGGAGACGCTTGTGCTGATGGCCGGCATGGAACTGCCCTTGCGTGCGATCCGTGAGCAGATCGCCTCGGCGATCGACGTCATCGTGCAGATCAGCCGGCATAAAGACGGTGTGCGCCGCATCACGCACGTCACCGAGGTGCACGGCATGGAAGGTGAGATCATCACGCTCCAAGATGCGTTCACGTTCGACTACTCGGCAGGCTACGACCGTGACGGTCGGCTGCTCGGGCGTCTTCGCCCGACTGGGGTGCGCCCTCGCTTCGCGGAGCGCATCGCCGATGCCGGGATCGCGCTGCCGATGGCGCTGTTCCAAGACCAGATCTTCGACGACGTGCCGTTGGGAGAGATTCGATGAATCCGGGGCTGCTCATTGGCGGCCTCGTCGTCGTGCTGCTGGCGTTGCTCGCTCTGATCTTCTTCGTGATCGCCCCTCCGGCACCTCGCGTCGCCCGAGACCGACGGCTCGCCCCCGGGGCCGAGTATGTTTCGCCGCTCACTCGAATGACACAGGCGACGACGGCCGCACTCGATAATGCAGCTGCGAAGCAGAAGCGCCAGCTCTTCGGCGAGGAAGAACTCGAGCTCGCCGGCATTAAGACGGAGCCGTCGGGGTTCGCGATCTTCGTATTCGCGGGCTCAGCTGTGCTTGCCTTGCTCGGCGCACTCCTCGGCCTGACGAGCGGTACCTCGATCTGGCTTGCACTGCTTTTCGGCTTCCTTGGCCCCGTGATCGCGAAGTTCATCGTGGCGTCGCGCACCTCGTCTCGGCGTGCGAAGTTCGCCGACCAGATCGATGACCTCGTGCAGATGATCGCTGGAGGGCTTCGCGCGGGTCATGGACTCAATCGAAGCCTTGCAGCGGTTGCCGTCGAGGCAGAAGCTCCAGTGTCGGAGGAATTGGCACGTGTCGTCAATGAAACTCGACTTGGTCGGCCACTGTCTGATGCCCTGCACGCGATTGCCCTCCGAATGAAGAGCGCCGACTTCGAGTGGGTCGCTCAGGCGATCGCGATCAACCAGGAGACGGGCGGCAATCTTGCGGAAGTCCTCGACCAAGTCGGCAAGACGATCCGCGAGCGCAACCAGATCCGCCGCCATGTTCGAGCATTGAGTGCTGAGGGTCGACTCTCCGCAATCATCCTCGTTGCGCTTCCGATCGGCGTATTCCTTTTTCTACTCCTGGTGAATCCCACCTACGTGTCGTTCTTCTTTACGAACGTGGTCGGCTGGATCGCGTTGTTTGTAGCGTTCGTATTGCTCGTCGTCGGTTCGATCTGGGTGTTCTTCGCAGCGAGAGTGAAGTTCTGAGATGTCAATCGTTGTGATCTTCATCGCGGTCATCACTGCCGCGTGCTTCGGGCTCTTCGTCTTCCTGCTGTTTCCCAAAGAATCGAAGCGCGTTGCAACGGAGGAGGGCCCCGCGGTTGCGCCACACGTAGGGCCGGTCCAGCAGGGGTCGATCGGTGCTCGTATCGTCTCGGCCGCCCCGAAGGGCTACATCGGCTGGCTCGAAAAACAGATCGTCTACGCCGGCCGCCCGAGCGGTTGGACGCCGAACGCGTTGGCTGTTTGGAAGATCGTGCTCCCGATCGTCGCGCTGTTGTTGAGCGTGCTCGTGATCTCCCGGTCCGGGCCGCAACCGCTGATCGTCTTTCTTGCGTTCTTCGTGACGATACTGGCGTTCTTTCTGCCCGATGTGCTCATCAACTCTCGCGCGCACGATCGACAGGAGGCGATCGGCGTTGCGCTACCGGACACGTTGGATCAGATGACGATCGCCGTCGAAGCTGGCCTCGGATTCGATGCAGCGATGGCGAAGGCTGCTCGCGGCGGTATCGGGCCGCTCACCGAGGAGCTCGTGCGTGTGCTGCAGGATATGTCGATCGGGCGAACCCGTCGTGATGCGTTTCGCGAGCTCGAGCAGAGGTCGAGTTCGACGGACCTTCGTCGGTTCGCTCGCGCCGTTGTCCAGGCTGATGCATATGGCATCGCCCTCGGGGATGTGCTGCGTATTCAGGCCAGCGAGATGCGTCTCAAGCGTCGGCAGCGCGCCGAAGAGCAAGCCCAGAAAGTGACAGTGAAGATCCTCTTCCCGCTCATCTTCTGCCTCCTACCTGTGTTGTTCATCATCGTGATGACACCTGCTGTCGCCGGGATTGTGCAGGCATTCAATCGCTAATCGGCGCGGTTGAATCAGCGGCACGTTCGAGCGGGGCCACGATCACTCGCCACCCTGCCTCGATAGGCTGACCCCACACACGCCGCCTGGGGAGGGGGGAGCCGTGGCCGAGCCGACATCAGCCGACGCGACGCCCTCCGAGACGCTGCCCGCGGGGTCTGGCGAGACCCCGACGTGGCGCCCCGACATCCTCGGCCCCGGCTTCGAACAATTGACCCTCCCGCTCGGCGACGACGCCGAAGGCGAGGTGGTCGCGACCCTGGTCAGGCACCGGCCGGCATGGCGGTGGCGGTGGCGCCGGGCCGCGGCATCCGGTATCGACGTGCTCTACGTGCACGGCTGGAGCGACTACTTCTTCAACCCCGAGCTCGCCGCGTACTGGGCCGGGCTCGGCGCGCGCTTCTTCGCGCTCGACCTGCGCAAGTACGGGCGCAGCCTGCGCCCCGGCCAGACGCCCGGACTCATCACGAGCCTCTCCGACTACGACGCCGACATCGCGGCCGCGCTCGCGGCCATGGGGCACGGCGGGGATGCCTCCGGCCGGCGCCTGCTCGTCATGGGGCACTCGACCGGGGGATTGACGCTGTCGCTGTGGGCCGCGCGGCACCCGGGCGTCGCGTCGGCGATCGTGCTCAACAGCCCGTGGCTCGAGTTCCAGCTGTCGCGCATCGGGCGCGAGGCGATCGCACCCATGATGCAGTTCGGTGCCCGGGTGCATCCGCTCGCGCCGCTGCCGAACGTCGACCTCGGGTTCTACACGCGCGCCGTCGCCCGCGAGCAGGGCGGCGAGTGGGAGTACGACCACGACTGGCGCCCCGACCGCGGGTTCGCGACGAACTCGGTGTGGCTCTCGGCCGTGCTCACCGGGCACGCGACCGTCGCCGCCGGCATCGACGTCGGCGCGCCCGTGCTCACCTTGCTGTCGGCACGATCGACCATTCTCACCCGGTGGGACGAGGCGATGCGGTCGACCGACAGCGTGCTCGTCGTCGACGAGATCGCCGAGCGGGCGACGAAGCTCGGGCCCACCGTCGCGATCGAGCGCATCGACGGCGCGCTGCACGACGTCATGCTCTCGGCCGAGCCCGCCCGGGCGGCCGCGTACGCCGCGATGACCCGGTGGCTCGGCGGCTACGCGCCGGCGTGAAGCGGGTTCGGCGCGCTGAGCGGTGCTCGAAACATGCTCAGCGGGTCGAACCCGACTCAGGTGAGCGGCGACTCGTCCTGCACAGGGGGAGCGCGGCGGCTGGTGTCCACGTGGCGGAGGGATGCGGCATCCGTGGGCCACGGGTCAGCGGAAGCTGGGGCGATGGATCTTCCCCGACTGCCCTCCGGGCTCATCAGGTTCGCCGACGTGCGCGATGCCGGGCTGCAACGGCGCCTCGCGGCCGAGGTGTCGGCCGGCCGCCTCGAACGGGTGCGACGCGGGTTCTACGCCGAAGCGCCCGCCGCGACGACGCCCGCCTGGCGGCGCGACGAGCTGCGCCACCTGCACCTCGTGCACGGCGCCGCCGAGGCGATGCATGCTCCGGTGTTCACCGGGCTCTCGGCACTCGCGCTGTTCGGGCTCCCGACCTACGGTCGCTGGCCGCACGAGGTCTCGGTGCTCTCGCCGGGTCCGACCGGATTCCGCCGTGGCGGGGTCGTCGGCGTGGGGGTGAGCCGGGCGCCGTCACTCGTCCGGGTCGGCGACCGGGTCGTCACCTCGGTCGAGTACACGCTGATCCAGGTGTGCCGCGTCGCGACGGTTGCGGCTGCGCTCGCCGCGGTGGATGCCGCGCTGTGGGTGCCGCGTCGGTCGTCGGGCGGTCCGCGCACGACCCTCGAGCGACTGCGGGCCGAGCATGAGCGCCTGCTGCCGTATCCGGGCAGCCGTCGCACCGAGGCCGTGCTCGAACGCGCGACCGCACGGGCCGAGACGGTCTTCGAGACGGCCAGCCGTCTCGTCATCGAGGAGTTCGGCTTCGAACCGCCCGTGCTGCAGCAGCGGTTCTGGCTCGGCGAACTCGGCACGACGGCCGACGTCGACTTCTGGTGGCCGTCGGTGCGCGCGATCGGCGAGGCCGACGGACGCGGCAAGTACCTCACCGTCGACGATCGGCGGGAGTCGGTCGGCCCCGGCGCCGCTGCCCAGCGCGTCATCCGGGAGAAGGACCGCGAGAACGCCCTGCGCCGACGGGCCGACGCCTTCGACCGGTGGGACTGGGGCGAGATGGTGCGCAAGCGCCCGCTCGAACAACGGCTGGCGGCGATGGGCGTGCCGCGGACGCGGCGCCGTCGTGCGCTGATCGGTCGCCCCGACGAGCCGGCCCTGCGCTCCACGCGCAGCCGCGCCCGCTGAGTCGGGTTCGGCACGCGGAACGAGGTTCGAACCCGACTCAGCGCGCCGAACCCGACTCAGCGCGGCGCGGGCACCCGACTCAGCGGAAGTTGGTGAACTGCAGCGCGACGTCGAGGTCCTTGCCCTTGAGCAGCGCCATCGTCGCCTGCAGGTCGTCGCGGCTCTTCGACGAGACGCGCAGCTCGTCGCCCTGGATCTGGCTCTTCACGCTCTTCGGCGCCTCGTCGCGGATGATCTTCGAGATCTTCTTCGCGTTCTCGCTGTCGATGCCGTTCTTGAGCGCGATCTCGATGCGGAACTCCTTGCCCGACGGGTAGGGCTCGCCCGTGTCGAGCGCACGCAGGGTGATGCCGCGCTTGATGAACTTCGACTCGACGACCTCGAGCACGGCCTTGACGCGCTCTTCGGTCTGGGCCTTCAGCAGCACCTTCTCGCCGCTCCACTCGACCGAGGCGCCGACGTTCTTGAAGTCGTAGCGCTGCTCGACCTCTTTTCGCGCCTGGTTGACGGCGTTCTCGGCCTCCATCTTGTCGACCTTGCTCACGATGTCGAACGTTGCATCTGCCATGCGCGCCAGTTTACCGAGGGGGCGGGCGGATGCCACGGGGTCGCCGCCGACGCTGACCCCCGAAAGCGGGGCCCGCCGACGGCTGTGGAAGCTGAGGAACTCCCATATTCTGGCGCTACCGATGTGGACCGGCGACGCCGCCTCCTCCGACCCGAACGAATGACCGACGCACAGGTTGCCACGACGGCGAAGGCCGGGGTGCGCCGACGTGCCCCGAGCGGTGGACGGCTTCGGGGGGAGCGTCGTGGCATCGAGGGCGTACGCCGATGGATCGCGCGGCGGATGACGACGCGGTCTTCGCCAGATCGCTCCTCGATCTGTACGCCGACGCGCTGATCGAAGCCGGCGGCGGCGCCGATCCGCGCCCGCGACTGGCGGCGCGCATCGGCGTCGCGTTCGACGCCCGCGCGGTCGGGCACGTCCGCGTGCGCTACGCCCGCGACGGCGGCCGGGCGGTCGAGCCCGACCGCTCGGAGCTCTGCCTCTGGCGGCGCGAGACGCCGAAGCTCGCGTCGACGATCGAGATCGCCTTCCTCGAGCGGTTCCGCGGCGCCCGCATCGACGACGCCTGGTACGCCTCGACCGCGCGCCGCTTCATGCTCGACTGGCTCGCCACCCCGCACCTCGCCGAGCTGCCCGTGCTCGCCGATGCCGAGGGATTCGTCGTGGTGGTCGTCGCGACCGCGGGGCGACCCGACGAGCGCGAGGCGACCCGGCTCGGCGAACTGCGCCGCCACCTCGAGGTGTTCGAACGCACGTCGGCCGCGCTCGCCGTGGCGTCCGGCCACGGGCTCGGCGCCGCCGGGTCGTCGCCGGGGCCGCAGCCGCCGCGGCCCGCCGTCGACCCCATCGACCCCGTCGACCCTGTCGAAACGGGCGCCCGCCGGCTGACCGCCCGCGAGCTCGAGGTGCTGCAGATGCTCGGCGACGGGCTGCTCGCCCGCACGATCGCGGCGCGCATGGGCGTCTCCGAGCGCACCGTGCACAAGCACCTCGGCAACGTCTACGAGAAGCTCGGCGTGCACGACCGGCTGCTGGCCGTGCGGCGAGCCGAGTCGCTCGGACTGCTCGGAGCGGGCGCCGTCGGGCGCGCGCCCATCGCGGGGGCGGAAGGGCGACGGCCCGCGCTACCACCGCCGGCCGCATCGGCATAGTGTCACAACTGCGTATTGTCGGGCGGTCGGCGCCGTCGTTCAATCGTGAACGTGAGGCATCACCTGATCCTGAAGATGCGCGAGCGGCTGCCCGAGCCGCCCGTCATTCCCGACTGGATCACGTTCATCGGCGACAAGACGCACGTCGTCACCTCGGTCGTCGCCGAGGTCGACGCCGTCCTCCACGAGGTGCGCCGCGAGTACTGGGTGACGCACGAGTACGTGCCCGCGATGGATGTCTGGACTCCCCCCGAGACGATGCACGGGCTCGATCGCACGTACCGGATCATCTTCGACGACCTCGCCCCGCTGTCGGCCGACGTGCTCGCGCGCCTCTCCGCGCTGCGCTCGGTCGAACGCTGCAGCCAGCTCGTCGTCGCCGGCACCGACCTTCCGGTGCCCCAGCCCGCGACCGCGCTCGGCACGACCTTGTCGGCGGGCGATCAGATCGGCGTGCCGTTCGCCAACGCGATCACCCGCGGGCGACCCGACGTGCTCGTCGCGGTGCTCGACACCGGCGTCGACCTCGACCACCCCGAACTGCGCGGCACGATCGTCGCCGCAGCCGACTTCGTGAACCTCGAGGGGCTCGACACGAGCGGATTCGTCGGCGACGTGCTCGACGCCGACGCCGACCCCGAAGACGAGGTGGGCCACGGCACCCACGTCGCGGGCATCATCGCCGGGGCCGGTCGGGCGATGGAGCCCGGCGTCGCCCCCGACTGCCGGCTCATGGCCGTGCGAGTGCTCGCGACCATGCGCACCGCGACGGGGTTCCAGGGCGCCGGGATCGTCGACAACATCAACCCGGCGCTCAAGTGGTGCGTCGACCGGGGCGCCGACGTCGTCAACATGAGCGTCGGCATCCGGCACACCGGTGGCGGCCTCCCGCACGCCGACGTCGTGCGCTACGCGCAGAGCCGCGGGGTGACCGTCGTCGCAGCGAGCGGCAACGACGGGGCTCCGACCAAGTACTACCCGGGAGCGCTGCCGGGCGTGATCGCCGTCGCCGCGTGCGACGACGCGGGGGCCGTCGCCGGCTTCAGCTCCTACGGCGCCGACATCACCGTCACGGCCCCGGGCGTGCGGATCCTGAGTTCGTTCGCGAGCGGCCGCTACGCCGTCGCCTCCGGCACCTCGCAGGCCGCACCTCACGTGGCCGGCGCCGTCGCGCTCATGAAGTCGTACGCGCGCGACCACGGGTTCGACCTCGACGCCGACACCGTGCTGCGCGTGCTCCGCGAGACATCCGACCGCATCGACGCCCGCCCGCGCAACCCGCACGCGGGCTACGGGCGCATCAACCTGACCGACGCATTCAAGTGGCTGGGGCGCGCCCGGCGGTGAACGCCGCCCGCGCCAGGTCGCACGCACCGAGGAGACCGCAATGCCGTACACGCTCAGCTCCCTGAACGCCGACGGGAAGTCCGCGCCGAGCGGGTTCCGCATCAAGCGCACGCTCGCGACCGTGCAAGGGTACCAGGCCGCAGTCGACCAGAAGGTCGCCGCGCAGCTCGCCGAACTCGACGGGTTCCTCCAGAAGGCGATCGTCGAACCCGGCGACGAGGCGCTCGACACGGTGCGCGAGTGGGTCGAGCGCCCGCTCACCCCGCGCCGGTCGGCGGCGATCGGCGTCGGCCGGTGGGCCGAGGACAGCCTCGTCAGCGCACTGCGGGCGAACAAGCCGGGCGCGGGCGAACGCACGATCGGCGAGGTGCTCGACGGCGAGACCGACCTCACCGACCTGCGCTACGAGCTCGACGACGAGCTCGACGCCCGGTGGTCGACGCTCGACTTCGACGTGCGCACCGTGCTCGCGTACGAGGGGATCCGCGACCTGGTCTTCGCCCGCGCCTACCTCGTCTACGGCATCCGGCAGCGCACGAGCCTCATCAACTTCGTCGTCTCGCACCGCGACGGCGCGCGCGACGTCGTCGCGTACGCCACCGTCGGAGCCGCGCGCGACCTCGTGCAGGAAGCTCAGCTTCGCGTGCCGAAGCTCGACGACGACGACAGCACGGTCGTCACCGCCATCCTGGCGCGGGCGCCGAAGCTCTCGGTCGACTCGTTCAAGGCCATCGTGCTCGACGTGGTCGGCGACCACCTCGAGCACGACAAGTACGCGGGGCTCATCGCCGCCTCGGGCGTGAAGGACGTGCCGCCCGAGCTCGTGCCGACGCTCGTCGAGTACCTCAAGACCTCGCACATCACGGTGACGAAGGAGAACGCGCCGTACATGGTGCCCATGTACCTCGCGAAGGCGGCGACGAGCGGCGCGATGCCGAGCGCCGGCCCCGACGACCCGTTCGCCGTGACGTTCTACGGCGACGACGCCGCAGCCCAGTCGGTGAACTCGGCGGCCGTGCGCTGCGCGGCGCAGCTCTTCTACGTCATGACGCTCGGTGACGAGCTCGGCGTGTTCGACGCGGTGCGGTACTTCACCTCGACGTACCTCTTCCACGACGGGTTCGCCGTCGAGGACCCGGTGCTCCGCAAGGACCTCGAGGACTACGTCTTCTCGAACCGGTTCCCGGTGCTCGACCCGCGCAGCGGCACGACCGACAAGGTCGACGCGACCCGCGAGCCGATGCGGCGGGCGTACTACCGCCAGGTCTTCGACCTCGGCAAGGCGCCGACGCCGGCCGACGCCCCCGCGAACGAGGAGTTCGGCCGGCTCTGGAAGATCCTCATCCTCGAGTCGGCCCGCTACCTCGAGCGCGCCCAGGTGAGCCCGCACCCCGACAACTTCGTGTCGAGGCAGAACGTCATGCAGGCCGTCGAGGACCTGCAGTACAACCTCTCGACGAGCTGCGTCGGCCTCGCGACGGTGATGACCCCGATGATGAACGCCGAGCTCGACTTCGTCATCACCCGCATCCTGGGCCACGAGGAGATCCGCTCGCACCTCGTGCCGGCCGGAGGCTCCTGGCTCAAGGTCATCGAGAAGCTCGCGGCGACCCGCGGCCAGCGGGCGCGGGCCAGCGTGCTCAACAACAAGGCGCGGCTGGGGCACGCACTGCTCACCTCGATCGCCGAGTACACGCCGTCGGCCTTCGAGCAGGACGAGGCGTTCTCGCGATTCATCTCGAACGTCGACGCGTTCATCACGACGCAGAGCATCCTGCAAGAGGATGCCTCGGAGCACGGCGACGACGAGGCCGAGGCCGGCGGCGGGTCGGGCCCGCTGCCCGGGATGCCGTCGATTCCCGACCTTCCCGGCATGCCGGACCTCGGCGGAATGCCCGGCATGCCGTCGTTCGGTTCGCCGCCGACCGGCGCACCGGGCACCGGGGCGGGCGCACCGGCCTCCGGCGACGACTGGGACTTCTGAGCTCCGGGTGAGCCGGCACGGAAACGGAGCAGAGCATGAACGAGAGCACGCGGCCCTCCGATGCGGAGATCCTGCAGCTGGCCCGAGCCACCGCCGTCGAGGTGCTCGCGCCGAGCGGGCCCTTCCAGGCGATGTCGCTGGCCGACCAGCAGAGCGTCTACCTCTCCCTCGTCGAGGAGGAGATCGATCGCGAACGCGCCCGCCGGGGTCTCGCCCCGCGCGACGTCGCCAAGGCGATGGCGACCGACTCGGGCGAGGAGATGGGCTTCGAGGGGTACCGCCCGGGATTCGAGGGCTCGACCGAGGCGTTCAACGAACTCGTCGACAGCGTCGACTTCCCGCAGTTCGTCGCCGACCTGATGAAGGCGGTGTTCAACGCGAACCTGAAGGTCATGAAGGAGCAGACCGACTCGTACATCAAGCTCATGAAGGAGGCGACGAAGTCGACCGCCGACTTCATCACCAAGATCAAGGACGACGAGTCGTTCCTGAAACTCGCCGAGACGCGGGGGGCGCAGTACGGCGTCACGACCGAGCGCGCCGCCGACGGCTCGCAGAAGATGGCGCTCACCACGCCCGAGGGCGACAAGGTCGACCCCGAGGACTCCGAGGTGAAGCGGCACATCCTCGAGGCGAAGATCAACATGGCCAAGGAGCACCGCGCCGCACTGCGCGAGGTGCTGCTCATGGGCGTCACCCGGCTCGTGGTCGAGAAGGGCGTCATCGAGGCGGGCGTGGAGTTCATGATCACCGCGAACCGCAAGTCGCAGGCGTCGCACCAGGACCAGAACGTCAACGTCGTCAACGTCGAGGCGTCGTACGACCCGCCCCTCGGCGGCCTCTTCGGCGGCCCGAGCGGCAGCATGAGCATGACGAACACGAACATCCAGGTGAACACCTCGCAGAAGGAGGCGACCGACACGCTGTCGGCCAAGCTCACCGGCAAGGTGAACATCCAGTTCAAGACCGACTACTTCAAGCTCGACAACTTCGCGACCATGTACGCCGACGGCGGCGTCGCGGCGCTGCCGCCCGGGCAGGGCGCCGCCCCCGGCGCCGCACCGGGAGGGGCGGCCCCCGCCCGCCGATAGGGGCGACCGCTCATGGCGCTGGCACTGCTTCGGGAGGAGGACGGTGATGGGCAGGCACGGGTCTTCGAGATCGACACGGGCACGAGCCCGTACTTCCGGGTGCTGCTCGGCACCCAGGTGCGCGCCGTCGACGGGGTCGTCGTGCTCGACGGCCCGTACTGGCGCAGCGAATGGCGTCGCAACCCCCGCGCCGGGCGTCATCTCGACACCCGCACCCGGTACCGTCTCGAGGGGTCGGCGGTCACCGAGCCGCGCAGCCTCGTGCAGGTGCAGAGCGCCGCGGCGCCCGACGGTCGCGCACCCGCATTCTCGCGGCCGGTGCGGCTGGGCGCCTTCGTCGACGCGCCCGGCGACGACGACCGCGTCGACGCTTGGGGCAGCGCTCCCGAATCGGGGTTCGCGATGAGCGCGTCGTCGAGCGAGCCGGCGCCGGTCGGCGCACCGGGCGCGGCGCCGATGCCGCGCAGCGCCCGCACCGCGGTCGCGACCTGCAGCGCACGCGAGACGTACAGCCGGCCTGCGTCGATGGACGACCTGCTCGGCACGCTCGTGCGCGTCGCGGGGCCCGTGCTGCAGCAGCTGCTCGGCCCGGGCGGCGCCGGCGGTGCGTCGGGCACCGGCGGCGAGGCATCCGCCCTCTCGCCCGACGCGCTCGCGCAACTGCTGCGCAGCGTGCTCGGGGCCGTCGCGTCGCCCGCGACAGGGGCGGCGGCTGCGGCGCCGGTCTCGCCGGTGCCGGCTCCGTCGGCGACGGCACCGGCGACGGCGGATGCCTCGGCGGCCCACGCCGCGCCCGCGCCCGCGGCGCCGGGCGCCGACCTCTTCGCGACGCCGCACGACCCGGTTCCGGCCGGCGGCGACCTGTTCGCCACGCCCGAGTCGATGCGCATCGACTGGGGCGTCGCACCGGCGCGCGCCTTGATCGCCGGCATCGACGACGCGATCCTCGCGGGGCTCGCGGGCTCGGTGCTCAGCGCACTCCCGCAGCTCGTGAACGCGGCTGCGGCGCAACGCGCCCAACGTCGTACCGACCACCTGCGGCTCGTGACCGAGGTGCTCGGCTCGGCCGATCGCATGCGGCTGCTGCAGTTGCTCGCAGCGGCGGCGCCGGGCGGTGGGGGAGCGACCGGCGCCGCGCCGGGCGGCGACGGCGCCGCGACCGGCGCCGCGGGGAGCCCGGGCGGCGAGTCGGTCGACGCGATCGAAGAGCTCCGCCGCCTGCTCGGTGCCGCCCCGGCGGTCGCCGCGCCGAGCGGCACCCCGGCGGCCGCGGCCGCACCTGCCGCAAGCGCCGCCGCGCCCCCCGCGGCTTCAACGGGTCCCGCGCCGGGCGCGGTGAGCGGCACCTCGAGCCTCGACGGCACGCGCACGACCACGGCGGCGACCACCGCCACCGCGAGCCGGGCCGTGCTCGCGCCGGTGCTCGCCCCGCCGCTGCCGCGGCTCGGCGGCCCGCGCCCCGTGTTCGCCGCCGGGCAGGCGGTCACGCTGCGGTTCCGACTCGACGTCGGCACCGACGGCCCGGCGACGCCGCTGCCGCGAGCCGTGCTCGACGTCGCGATCGGCGAGCCGGGCGGGAGCACGAGGCTCGTCGAGCGGACGCAGCGGCTCACCGGCCTCGCGCCGGGCACGCCGATCAGCGTGGCCCTGACCCCTGCCGAGCTCGCCGCGTTGCCGCACGAGGTCGACCTCGAGGTCACCGCGTCGCTCCGCTGGCCGGGCCGGAGCAGCGTCTACCAGGCGTCGAGCGCGACGCGCATCGTGCTCGGGGCCGTGCGCAGCGTGCGGGCGCGCGGCGGCGTCGCGGGTGAGCCGAGGGAGCTCACCGACATGGCCAGGTTCCGGTCGTTCTGGAACCGCGTATGGGCGAGCACCGACGCCGACGACGGCGAGCTGCCCCTGTGGGGGTTCGACGCCGCGACCCGGTACTCCGTCGTCCTCACCGCCGCCGACCGGGGCAACGGGCTCATGCAGACCCGCTCCGAGCTGAGGCCGCAGGGCGAGGGGGTTCGCCGGCTCACCGCCGGGCGGTTCAAGGCCGGCCTCGAGGTCAGCGTGCACGAGCTCAACGCGCTGCTCCCGCTCTGGGACGGCGGGCAACCGCTCGCCCCAGAGGTCGTGGCGGCGTTCGCCGCGCCGGCCTGGCTCGCGGCGCAGGGCGGCGACGCGGTCGCGAACGTGCGGTTCGAGGGCCGCCGCAACACCCGCGGCGTGCTGTGGGCCGTGCCGGTGCTCGGGCTGCGGAGCTTCACCCTCGCCTCGGCGACCGAGGTCGACCCCTACGGGCAGGTGCTCGCGACCGCCGACGAGGAGGTGCGGTTCCCGGTGATCGAGGCCGTCCGGCTGCTCGGCCTCGCCGCGTCCGTCGACGAGGAATCGGCCGAGCCCACCGCGTCGGGCTACGCCTTCGACGGGTACGAGGTCGTGTTCGAGACGAAGGCCGGGCTCGAGCCCGCGTCGGCCGTGATCGACGGGAGCGCATGATGGACGAGGCGTTCGTGCCGCTGCACGAGATGCTGCCCGGGCTGCTGCCGCTCGCGCCGCCGATCGACGACCGCGAGGCGGGAGTGCGCACGACCATCGTCGGCTGCGAGGTCGAGACGCCGATCGAGCTCGACCTCACGGTGCGCGGCTCCTCGATCGAGATCGGCATGGTGCCCCCGCTTTACCACGTCGCGACCGCCGACCTCCCGGTGTTCCACGCCATCCGCATCGTCGTCGAGCAGGAGCCGGACGATGGCTGAGAACTCGCCGTGGCGCCTCGAGGACTTCGTGGACTCGCTCGTCGTCGAGCTCGACAAGACCCGCGAGACGCTCGCCGTGAAGGCGATCAACAAGCCCCTGAGCTACTCGGTGAAGGAGGTGGCGCTCGACGTGAACGCCTTCCCGAGCTACGCCGACGGCTCCGTACGGTTCGTCACCGCGCAGCCCGGCGAGGAGGGCGCGTCGAAGCTCACGATCCAGCTGAACTCGATCACCGACCAGCAGGTGCGGGCCAGCACGAAGGCGCGCGGCACCGCGCCGGTCGACGCGATCGACCCGCTCGAGGTCGACGAGCAGACGCGCACCAAGCTGCGCCGCATCGGCGTCAACTCGCTCGACGACCTCAAGGAGCTCGAGGCGCGCAAGGTCGACCTGGGCGCGGTCACCGACTCCGAGATCGACTACAGCCAGATCGCGCGCAAGATCCAGCAGTCTCGGCGCAGCAAGTCGGCGCCGTCGATCGACGGGGTCAGCCTGTCGCAGTCCGAGGGCGGACCGGTGCTCCTGCTCGAGGGGCGCAACCTGGCCGTCGACGCCTCGTTCGAGCCGGTCGCCGTGCTGAACGGCGAGCTCGTCGAGGTGCTGTCGCGGGGGCCGGCGCACCTGAGCCTGCTCCTCGACGAGGAGCATCCGCTCACCGCCGACAACGAGGTGGTCGTGACGTTCGACCAGTTCGCCGTCGTCCGAGTCAACGTGAGGGCGTGAGGGTCATGTATTCGAGACCGCAGAGCAGGGACGCCGACTTCGCGCGGCTGTTGCGTTCGAGCTACGCGAGCGGGCGACCGCCGGCACCGGCGCGGCGGAGCCGGGCCGTGACGCTCTCCGTCGACCCCGGCACCGAGGTGATGGAACAGGGCGGGCAGCCCTTCGAGGAGTACGTCGTCGAGCGCGGAGAGCCCGTGCCGGCACCGCTCGCCACGCCACCCGCGGCGCCGGGCGCCCCGGCTGCGGCACCAGCGACCCCGGATGCCTCGGCGTCGACGCCGCCCGCACCCGCCGACACCGTCCGCACCCCCGAGGCGCCGGTCGCACCCGACCCGTACGCCGCGGCGACCGTGCCGACTCCGTCTTCGGCGACGCCGACGTCGCCCTCTGCGCCCGCCGCTCCGCCGTCGGTGGAGACGCCGGCGCCGGGCGGGGCGTCGCCGTCGGTCGCGCCGTCGCCCGCCGCCGCCCCGTCGGCGCCCGCACCCGCGCCGACGGCCGCCGAGCTGCTCCCGGCACCGCCGGCGCTGCCGGAGGTGTCGTCACCCGAACCCGCGTTCGCGCCCTCGAAGCCGAGCGTCGCCGAAGACGACCTCGCGGCCGACATGCAGGCCATCCTCACCGGCCGCAAGGTGTTCGACCCGTCGATGGGCGGCATGCGCGACCGCGACGGCTCGCCGCCCCCGCCCCCGCCGCCCGTCGACCCGGCCAAGAACGAGCAGGCGATCTTCGACCGCATCGCCGAGAGCATGGCCTACGCGAACAGCTTCGACCTCGGCAGCGTCGAGCTGCAGCGCCGGTTCGACCGCTTCGACGAGGAGGCGTCGCGACGTGGTGCGCCCGCGCCCGGCACCGCCGCCGCACGACGCGCGCAGGCCGCGGCCGGGCCCGTGCATGCCGGACAGCGCGAGTTCATCGAGGACCTCTCCGCGATCGACGACACGCGCGCGGCCGCTCCCGCAGCGCCGGCGCAGGCGACCCCGGTGTGGGGCGCGCTCGGCGCGGCCACCGATCGCGGCGCGTCGGTGCGGCTCGGCGACGTCGGCCGCCTCGCCGGCCCCGACCTCAGCCGGCCGTTCTTCGACACGGGGGAGCACGTGCGCTCCGGCGACGACGTCGGCACGGTGCCGCTGCGCATCGCGAACGTCGACTTCACGTACGGCGACCTCGTCGCGATGCCCGACTTCTTCGAGAACCCCGCCGACCTGCTCGGCGCCTCCGAGCGCGAGCTCACCGCGCTGCGCGGCCACATCCGACGCAGCGCGGCGCACTACCGCACGAGCACCGGGAACGACCCAGTGACCGAGACCGACTGGTCGACGGCGACGGGCGGGCGCTACCTGCGCCTCGCGGCGACGAACTACACGCACTTCGCGCCGCCCTCGGTCATCGAGGTGAGCTTCCCGCAGGCGCACGGCGACAACCGGGCGCGCTACGCCGAACTGCACCAGCAGGCCCTGCGTGAGTCGCAGCGGCTGCATCTCGCGAACCCGAGCGGTACGCCGACCCTCGAGAGCGCCCTCATCGTCAACGCGTTCGCCGACCACTTCCTGACCGACGCGTTCGCATCGGGTCACCTCGTCAACAAGGAGGTCGTGATCGACGCGTTCCGGCGCGAGTTCTACCACGGCAGCAGCCTCAACGCCGCCGGGCAGGCGTTCTTCACCCGTGTCGCGAACCGCGCATTCAGCGGCGAGGTCGCCCGCCGGTTCAGCGAGCTCGAGCAGGCCGACCCGACCATCGGCATCGGCGGTGTCGGCTGGCACGCCAACATCAACAGCGCGTCGCGGTTCGCGACGCTGCTGCAGCGCGCCGCCGAGCAGGAACCGGAGAAGATCGCCAACGTCGCGGTCAAGGCACTGCACGACCATCTCAACAGCACCGGTGTGATGGTCGGCAACAACGCCGGGGCGGTCCCGTGGCGCCTGCACGGCGACGAGGCGCTCGAGTCGTCGACGCTCGCGGTGATGAAGCAGGCCGTCGCGCAGTCGGTCGCCGACCTGCGCGATCCCGCGATCCTCGCCTCCGGAGCCGACCTCGGCGCGCTCGTCGACCGGGTCTGGCGCTTCACGCCCGAACCGACCTCGGCCGGGCTCACCGTCCTGCGCACGGCGTTGCAGACGTACACGACGCCGGGCTCGACCGTGCTCAGCAACGCGGCCGCCGACCTCATCACCGCGCAACTCGACCAGCTCATCGCCGAACTCGTCGGCGGCGGCCACCTGCGCCGAGCCTGACGCAGCCGGAAGGAACGATCATGCCAACCGCATTCGCCGCCGCACCGGGACGGCGTCCCGGTGTCGGCTGGGCGCGCGCCCAGAGCGCCGCCGACCGCCAGCTCGTCGTGCTCATCGAGAACGGCGGCATCGACCTCGGCATCCCCGACCTGGTCGACCGCGTGATCCGCGCCGTGCCCGGCGCCGACACCGTGCTCTCCGATGCGATGCGGGCCCGGCTCGTCGCCGCCGTCGAAGACGGCCTGCGCCGCGCCACCGACACCCTGATCGAGTCGGCCGAACTCGCCGTGCAGCAGTTCGGCGCGGCCAAGCCCGACGTCTACGGCGAGGTCACGGTGCTGCGCGACTCCACGGCGACGTTCGCCGAGCTCCGATCGACGCTCTTCGACGCCACGCGAGCGGGCCGCGTCGTCGACCTGCTGATCCTGACGCACGGCAACGAGGGCCGCTACATCGATGCGGAGGGCCGCGTCGACGCCGATCGGGTCCGCTCGTTGCGCACCGAGTTCGGCGGACCGCTCAACCTGCGCAGCGTCTACATGATGAACTGCGTCGGCTCGAGCCTCAACGGCGCCTGGCTGCACGTCGGCGCCCGCACGAGCGTCGGCACGCACGCGAACAACTACCTGCCCGAGCCGACGACGCACTTCTTCTGGACGGCGTGGAAGGGCGGCGCCACCTTCGAGGCCGCCGCGACCGGCGCCTATCGCAGCGCGATCGCCAGCATGAACGGCATCGTGCGCGGCCTGATCGCCGCCCTGCCGTTCCCGGCGTCGCTGCTGGCCGGCCAGGTCGACTTCGCCGAGTGGGACTTCGTTCGCGACAGCCGACCCGAGGTCGTCGGCGCCGGCGCGCTGACCGTCTCGACCGACACGCTTCCCGCGCCGACGGCTTCGGCTCAGTCGATGCTCATGACCACGGTGCTGTCGGCGCCGACCGGCGACCGCCGCCGGCCCGCCGCCCGAGCCGGGAGCCGATGGTCGGGGTCGCTGTCGGTCGCCCGCGCGGTGTCGCCGGCCGGCCGGGCGTTCGTCACCCGCTGGGAGCGCCCGTTGCTGCCGCCCGGCGACGCAGGCGATGCGGAACTGGCCCGGCGGATCGCCTCGGCCGAGGACTTCATCTCGCTGAAGATCGCGCACCCTCTCGCACAGCACCAGGTCGACGCCATCGTGAGCTTCGCGTGCGGCATCGGCTCGCACGCCTTCAGCCGTTCGGCGGTGCTGCGCCTGCTGGAGGACGGGCGTCTCGACGAGGTGCCCGTCGAGATCGCCAAGTGGGTGCGGGTGCGCAGCCCCCAGGGCGTCGTCGACAGCGCGGCGCTCGCCGAGCGCCGGCGCGCCGAGTCCGAGCTGTTCACGGGGGCGGTCGCCCTCGCGGTGCCGGCCTCGCGCGAGGTGCGCGAGTACGCCTACCAGCAGAACCCGGCCGCGCTGCTGACCGCCGCCGAGGCGATCCAGGTGGGCCTCGCCGCGGCGTCGATCGTGCAGACCCAGGTCAACGCGTTCCCCGGCGGCACGCTCTCGGTGAGCTACGACAAGCAGCAGCGGCTGCTGACCCCCGAGGCGCGGCTGCAGATGCCGGGCGCGATGCGACCGAAGCACGCGTTCACGCGCGAGCTGTTCCGGTTCCCGCAGATCAGGGTCGGCACCGCCCACGCCACGCTCACCGTCTCGTGGGAGGGCAACGACTACGGCGAGATGTCGACGCCGATCGTCTCGCGCGACCTGTCGGAGACGAGCGACTGGTCGCACTCCTCGGCGAGCATGGTCATCACGGCCGTGAACCGGATCCCGACCGGCACCGACCCTCGATCGTGGCCGCTGAGCTACCACTACGAGGGGGCGTTCGACCCGGTCGGCAACGGCGACTGGGAGTTCGTCGGCGACTTCGAGCTCAACGCATTCGGCGGTATCCGCTTCACGCGCCACGAGGTCGTCTCGCGCTCGCTCATCGACTCGGCGCTCAGCGTCAACCCGTCGGCGTGGCGCGGCTCCGACGTGACGGTCCCGGTTCCCACGATCCCCGACGACCAGGCCGCCTACCTCCGTGCGCACGTGCCGTCATGAGCGGGGGCGACGCGGTCGAGTGACCGAGGCCCGGCGGAACGCTACTCGGGCGGCCGCGCCGTCGACGAGCGCACGCGCAGCTCGTACGGCAGCGGCGTCGCCGCCGGTGCGGGGGCGTCGCCGGTCGCGGGCTCGAGCTCGTCCATGAGGATCTCGGCGGCCTGCTCGCCCTGCAGCCGGGGGAACTGCGCGACCGTCGTCAGCCCGAAGAAGTCGGCGAGGTCGTGGTCGTCGATGCCGACGACCGACACGTCGCGCGGCACGACGAGGCCGAGGTCGCGCGCGGCGAGGATCGAGCCGATCGCCATCTCGTCGGAGGCCGCGAAGATCGCGGTCGGCCGGTCGTGCGGGGCGCCGAGCAACTGCTTCGTCGCGTGGTACCCGCCGCGAATGGTGAAGTCGGCCGGCGCGAACAGGCGCCCGTCGGGCTCGACGCCCGCGTCGCGCAGCGCCCCCTCGTAGCCGAGGCGCCGGTTCGTCGGCAGGTGGAAGTCGACGTCGAACTCGAGGTCGCCGCCGATGTGCGCGATGCGCCGGTGGCCGAGGCCGATGAGGTGCTCGGTCGCGAGGCGGGCGACCGCGACGTCGTCGATCGTGAGCGTGCGCACGCCGGGGATCGGCCCGCCGACGCCGACGAGCGGCTTGCCGAGCTCGTGCAGCCGGGCCACTTCGGGCTCGGTGAGCTCGAGCGACACCGCGATGACCGCGTCGACCCGCTGTCGCAGCAGGAAGTGCTCGAACACGCTCGCGCGCTCCTGCCCGTCGCCCGAGAGGTTGTAGAGCGTGAGGTCGTAGCCGTGCCGCAGCAGCGCCTGCTGCGCGCCCTCGAGCACCGACGAGAAGAACCAGCGGTTCAAGAACGGGATGACGACGCCGATGTTGCGCGTCCGGCCCGACGCGAGCGACGAGGCGTTCGACGACACGACGTAGCCGAGCCGCGCGGCGGCGTCGAGCACCTTCGCCTTCGACGCGGCCGACACGTGGCCGCGGCCGCTGAGCGCGCGCGACACGGTCGCGGTCGACACTCCCGCGAGCTTCGCGACCTCTTCGATGCCGGCCATGGCCCCTCATTCTCCGGCCCCGCCGAGCCCGTCGTCATGAGAAATCCTATCGGGCGAGGGAGGTCGGCGACCGGCCCCGACCCGGGCGCCGTGCGGCGCGCCGCCCCCGGCCCGAGGCATCCATGCGGTAAGAATGCCGGGTCAGGGCTGGCTCGTGGGGTGGCGGCATGCCATCGCACGAACATGAAGGGAAACGCAGAAACCATGAAGTTGGTCAAGCGCATACTCCTCGGCCTCGTCGTGGTCTTCGCCGCGTTCTACCTGATCACGCGCCCCGAGGACGCGGCCACCGCGGTGCAGGGCGCCGTCGACGCCGTGTTCAACGCCGTCGGCTCGATCGGCACGTTCTTCATGTCGCTCGTCTCCTAGCACGGAGCGCGCATGGGCTTCTTCGATCCGCACGTCGAGCGGCACCTCATCGCCGATGAGGGCGAGGTGATCGTCGACGAGGTCACCAAGCACTGGGCGGCGAACGTCGCGGCCGCGCTCGAGGTGGCGGCGGCGATCCCCGTGCTGCTGCTGCTCACGGTGCTGCCCTCGCCGGCGTACTTCATCCCGATCTTCGGAGCGCTCTTCCTCGTGCTCGACGGCGGCCGGCGCATCCTCGGCCGCCGCATGGACCGCTTCGTGGTGACGAACATGCGCGTGTTCCGGGTGCACGGCATCCTCTCGCAGCGCATCGCGACGATGCCGCTCACCCGAATCCTCGACATCTCGGTGCACAAGCCGATCATCGGTCGCGTGCTCAACTACGGCCACTTCATCTTCGAGTCGGCCGCGCAGGACCAGGGGCTGCGCGAGATCCGCTTCGTCGGATCGCCGGACCAGCGCGGGCTCACGATCCAGCGCGTCATCCAGCGGGCCGGCCTCCGGGGCGGCGGGCGCGGCGGCGCGGCGTCGGCGCTCATGACGGGGATGCCGCAGCAGGGCGATTCCGGCGAGCAGGGCCGCGTCGACGAACGCGAACCGCGCCCGTTCGACGACGGCGAGGCGCGCACACAGCCCGTGCCCGTCGTGAACGGCGAGCACCGGGGCTGGTTGTCGACCGCGCCGAGCGGTGGCGGCGACGCGAGCGGCACGGCGCCCATCCGCGCCGACGGCACCCGCCGCGACCAGGGCGACACGGCAGAGGCGCCGTGGTGGCGGCCCTCGAACTGAGCGGCATCGGGGGCGCGGCGGGGCGTCGGCCACGAGGCATCCACCGTCTGAACGATGCCGGCGCAGGCCGCGATGCGCTGGCGTCGCCCGCGCGCGTGTGCGAGCATGGCGGGCATGGCGAATCGGGGGACATCGCTCGCAGGGGCGGTCGGGGTCATCGCACTGACATTGGCGGGCGTTGCGGCGGGCGCGGCTGCGCCGGCTGCGGCGGTCGACCCGGCGACCGAGATCGGTGCCTATGCCGACTGGACCGTCGGCGGCTCGGCCAACGCCTTCACGGCGACAGGCACGCTGCCCGCATCGACGGGGTTCGGCGGGCCGATCACGCTCACGAGCGACAGCATCTCACTGGCCGAGGCGTCGGGGGCGAGCGCGTTCCTCAACGCGTCGACCGACTTCGGCACCGAGTACGGGTCGAGCCGACTGCAGCCCTACCTCACGATCCGTCCGAAGTCGGGGGCGCTCGCGCCCACCCCGCCGTCGGTCGGCAACCCGCCGCCGTCGCGCACTGTCGTCGACCTCGGCGCCGACCGTGGCGACGACTGGGGCTTCGTGCTCGGCGACGTCGACGCCGACTGGGTGTTCGTGACCGCGTTCGACGACACCGGAGCGCCGCTGCCGGTCTCGGCGCTCGGCGCGATGACGCCCGGCAACTACTGCGCCGCCGGGTCGCCGAAGCCGAGCACCTGCGCCGGGCCCGGCCCGTTCACCGACATTCCCCGTTGGGACGAGTCGGCGAACATCGACGACTACGGCATCGCCTTCGTGCCCGGGACGGTCGTCGGCAACTTCGACGACACGTCGGGCGCGTACCTCGGCTTCCGTCCAGACTCGTCGGTGCGTCGCGTCGAGCTGCTCTACGGCGCGGTCAACGGCTCGCCCTCGTACCAGCTCTGGATCGCCGCCGCCGCGGCGAAGACGACCATCACCGGCACCGTCGAGCTCGAGGACGGCGCACCGCCGCCCGCCGGCACCGTCGTCGAGATCGAGGATGCCTCCGGCGAACCCGTGCTCGACGTCACCGGTGAAGAGCTGCAGGTGCCCGTCGAGGACGACGGCACGTACACGGTCGACCTGCCGCAGGACGACAGCTACACCATCATCGTCGTGCCGCCGGCGGGGTTCACCCCGCCCGCGCCGGTGACCGTCGACGGCACCGAGGCCGAGGTGGTCGCGCCGCCGATCGTCGTCGAGCCGGTCGTCGTCACCCCGCCGTCGACCCCGCCGGCCTCGCCGCCCGCCTCGCCGCCCGCCTCGCCGTCGCCGGCCGCCTCGCCCGCCGCGGTCGCGGGCGAGCTCGCCGAGTCGGGGGCGAACGTCGCACCGTTCATCGCGATCGCCGCGGCCGTGATCGCCGCGGGCGCCATCGCGCTGCTCATCTCCCGCCGTCGCCGCACGGCGCCGGCGAAGCCCTCCGGCGACGCCCCGGCGAACGGTGAGGCCGACACGAAGTAGGTCCCGCCGAGCCGTGCTGCACGGTCGTGCGCCGGCCGGCTTCCGGCGCTCTTCGGGCCGGTCGGGCTTCGATTTCCGCGAGCGGGCCCTGACGGGTATCCTTGTCAGGCCCCCGGTTGTGTGCAGAACGTGGTCGGGTGCGATGGCGAGTTACCCAAGCGGCCAAAGGGATCTGACTGTAAATCAGACTGCATTGCATTCGGGGGTTCGAATCCCTCACTCGCCACCAGCAAGAACCCCGGTTTCCACCGGGGTTTTCGCGTATCCGGGCACGCGAAGGGGGCGGGCCGGCGCCGCGTCAGCCGAGCGATTCGGCGAGCGAGACGATGACGCCGGCCGGGCCGCGCAGGTAGCAGAGGCGGTAGTACCGCTCGTACTCGGCGATCTCGCCGACGAGCTCGCCGCCGTGCGCGCGCAGGCGGTCGACGGTGTCATCGATGTCGTCGACCTCGAACATGACGCTGCGCAGTCCGAGCAGGTTCGGCGTCGCGTTCGACGGCTCGGGCGTGAGCACCTCGGGGGAGCGGAACCGGGTGAGTTCGAGCCGGCCGCCGTCGGGCGCGACCATCATCACGATGTCGACGCGCACGTCGTCGATGCCGTTGACCCGGTCGACCCAGTCGCCCTCGACGGCTGCGCCGCCCTCGCGTTCGAGGCCGAGCTCGCCGAAGAACGCCGTCGCGGCCTCGAGGTCGTCGACGATGACACTGACGTGGTCCATTCGCTGCACCGCCATGACCCGAGCCTACGCGCGGCAATAGGATCGCGAACGTGCGCACGCTGGATCCCGTCGAACCGCATCCCCTCACCGAAGCCCATGCCGGTGAGCTCCTCACGCTGCAGCGCGCAGCCTACGTGTCGGAGGCGCAGCTGTACCTCGACGCGTTCCTGCCCGCGCTGACGCAGACGCTCGACGAGGTGCGGCGCGAGTTGCGGCATCCCGCGCTGGGGGTCACCCTCGACCGACGGCTCGTCGCGGCCGTGCGCTGGACGGTCGAGGGGCCGACCGCGCACATCGGGCGGCTCGTCGTCGCGCCAGACCAGCAGGGGCGCGGTCTCGGCACGACGCTGCTGCGCGCGGCCGAGGCGGCGAGCGGCGCCGAGTCGTTCGAACTGTTCACGGGGCACCTGAGCGCGGCGAACATCCGGCTGTACGAGCGCGAGGGGTACCGCGAGTTCCGGCGCCAAGCGCTGCGTCCCGGGGTGGAACTCGTCCACCTGCGAAAGGCGGGGGCGGCGGGCTGAACTCGGTCGCACCCACCCGGCTGCTCCGTCGGCCGCCGCGCGGCCGCGGCCGCTGTGCTCGATGGCGGGCGGGGCTAGCGTGGGAGGCATGACCGAGCGCGAGGCATCCGTCGACCCGACCGAACTGCCGGCGCTGCTCGCGCTCGTGCGCGATATCGCCGTACAGGCCGCGGAGTTCGCGGCCGCCGCCCGGCGCACCGGCGTCGAGGTCGCGGCGACGAAGTCGACGCCGACCGACGTGGTGACGGCGACCGACCGCGAGACCGAGGCGCTCATCCGGTCTCGTATCGCGGCGGCGCGGCCCGACGACGGCGTCCTCGGCGAAGAAGGCAGCATGCTCATCGGCACGAGCGGGCTCACTTGGGTCGTCGACCCGATCGATGGCACCGTCAACTTCCTCTACGGCCTGCCCGGGTGGGCGGTGAGCGTCGCGGTCGTGGCCGGCCCGCCCGAGCCGTCGAGCTGGCGCGCGCTCGCCGGCGTCGTCGTCAACCCGTCGACCGGCGAGGTGTTCGAGGCGTTCGCCGGCGGGGGAGCGCGGCTCGGCGACCGCGCGCTGCACGTCAACGAAGGGGTACCGCTCGGGCGGGCCCTCGTGGGCACCGGGTTCGGGTACTCGGCCGAGCGGCGTCGCGAGCAGGCCGAGGTGCTGCTCGGCGTGCTGCCGCAGGTGCGCGACATCCGGCGGGCGGGGTCGGCCGCGGTCGACCTCTGCGCGCTCGCCGCGGGCCGCCTCGACGCGTTCTACGAGCGCGGGCTCAACCCGTGGGACCATGCGGCCGGCGCCCTCATCGCGCGCGAGGCGGGGGCGCTCGTCGGAGGTCCGCGGGGCGGAAGCGAGAGCGACGAACTCGTCGTCGCCGCCGCGCCCGGGCTGTTCGAGGAGCTGTCGGCCGCGATCGCGGCAGCGGGCGAGCGCGGGTGAGGGTACGCCCGGCCTTGCGGGCTCCCGGTTTCGTCGCCGGCGCCGGTCGGCTGAAACGACCGTTCAGCGGAGGCGCCTACAACGAATACCGAACGTTCGCATGGTGTTCACGATCGATAACGGGTACCCTTTATCGAGTTGTTATCTCGGCGCTCGCGTCGCGATGAGTACCTCCCCTGCAAACCGCTCGTCCCCGACGCCGAAAGCCCCCACAACGTGCTCGAGTCCCCCCTCGTGCCCGACGGATCTTCGCCAGGCACCCAGGCTGCTGTGCGGCCCGAGCGACCCCTGACCCGTCGTGAGCTGCGCGAGCGCGAGGCGGCTGCGGCGCATCGGTACGAGGCCCCGGCCGGCGGGTCGGTTTCGCAGCACGGTGCCGGGGCTCCCGCCGGCCGGGCTTCGATGGCGCCGCAGGGCGGGGCGTACGCGGCTCCCGCTCCGGCCGCGTTCCCCGCTGCTGCTGCTGCGCCTGCGTTCCCGCCTGCGCCTGCGTTCCCGGCTGCGCCTGTTGCGACGGCCGCCTCGGCCGCTGTTGCACCGGCCCCTGTTGCGCCGGCGTCGGCCCCGGTCGTGCCGAAGGCGGATGCCTCGCTGTCCGTTCCCGCCGCGGCACCGCGTCGTCCGGCCTTCGACGACCTCTTCGCCGACTTGTCGAGCCCCGAGCCCCAAGCCCCCTCGCGTTCGGCCGAGAACGCCGCTCCGGCTGTCGCTCCGGCACCAGCCGCGCCCGCAGCGCAGCCGACTCGAGTCATCCCCGCTCGCCCCGTCGTCTCCGCCGAAGCCCCGATGCGACCAGCGGCGCCTGCGGCGACTCCCGTAGCAGTGTCTGCCATGTCCGCTCCGGTAGCAGCGCCCGCCGCGCCGACTCCCGCGGCAGCGCCTGCCGCGTCGACGCCCGCCGCCGTGCCGGCCGTGTCGACCCCGGTCGCCGCACCCATCCCGGCCACCGCGGTGCCCGCTCCGGCTGCCGCTCGCGGCGACTCGGCCGTCGACGACCTCGCCGCGCTCATCGCAGGGACAGACCTTCTGCCCGCCGACTCGCACGCCGCGACCGAGCTCGCGGCGTCGACGTCGGGCGCCACGGCCTCCCGTCGCCGGGATCGCTCGGGCGCGGTTCCCGAGGGCGTCCACCCCGCGGCATCCGCCCGTCGTTCGAAGCGTGCGCCGCAGCGCGGTGCCGCGAGCGGCGCCGGCCCCGCGGCATCCACGCCCGGTGAACGCAACGCGCCGACGCGACCTGCCGCGACGCGCGCACCGCGCCGTGTCGGCCGTCGTCTCGCACCGGTCGTCGCGATGGGCTTCGCGGCGGCGCTCGCGGTGACCACCTCGGTTCCGGCGATGTCGCTCATGACGCCTGCCGAGGTGCAGGCGATGGCGCTCGAGAGCACCAACTCGACGACGATCGACGGACAGCGCGTCGAGATCGCCGACGGCGTGGTCGCCGAGGGCGTCGACAGCGAGGGCTACAAGACGCAGACGATCGAGGAGTACGCCGAGGCTGCCGGTATCCGCCCCGAGGCGACCTTCACGAACAACCCGGCGGGCACGATCCAGTGGCCCTTCGCGATCGGCGTGCACATCGGCGACCGCTTCGGCTACCGCGACTGCGCCGGCTGCTCGAGCGACCACCACGGGCAGGACTTCAACCCCGGCTACGGCGCCGAGATCCAGTCGATCGCCGACGGCGTCGTCGTCAACTCGACCGACGAGGGCGGATCGCTCGGCACGGTCGTCATGATCGACCACCAGATCGACGGGCAGACCGTCACGAGCGTCTACGCGCACATGATCTCGGGCTCGCGCCTCGTCGAAGAGGGCGACACCGTCGAGGTCGGCCAGGTCATCGGGCAGACCGGCAACACCGGCATGTCGACCGGTCCGCACCTGCACTTCGAGATCCGCATCGGCGGCATGGACGGCGAGTGGGTCGACCCGCTCGAGTGGCTGTACGCGAACACGAACTGAGTCGCGGCGAGGCTCGGCCGGCTTGGGGCCGGCTGCGTGAGCGCAGTTGCAGGACGAGCCGGTCGGTTGAGGCTGTGCACGCTGTGCCGGCCGCGATGTCCTGCAACTTGGTGGACAGGGCGCTGCCAGCCGGTAGCCGTTGCAGGATGAGCCGGTCGGCAGCGACTCTGCAGGCGGGGTCGGCCGCATCGTCCTGCAACTTCGATCGGCCCGGGTTGTCCACAGTTTCGGATGCGCCCGCTCGAGCCCGTCATCGTGCCCGCAGACTCGACGGATGCGGAACGATTCTCGAACGGTGGCCGGCTGGATACGGCGGAGCGGTGGCGCAGTCCCGGTGCGAGAGCTCGATGCAGCCGGCATCCGACGTGACCAGCTGAGCGACGCGGTCGCCGACGGGGCAGTGTTCCGCGTCAGGCAGCGATGGTATGCAGTGCCGGATGCCCCGACCGATGTCGTCCGGGCGGTTCGCGTCGGCGGCGCGGCGACCGCCGCGTCCGTCGCGAAGATCCATGGGCTCTGGGAGGTCGGCACCGACGACGTGCTGCACGTGCGCGTGCATCGTTCGGCCTCACGGCTGAAGTCGCCGACGTCGGCCACCGGCGCGCCGCACGACCCTGCGGCGAACGCCACGGCACGAGCGAATCCTCCCGCTCCGCTCGACGCGGCTCGTGACGACGTCTGTGTGCACTACCGCTCCGATCCGCCCATCCGAAGCGGGCGTGATCCGCTGGCAGTGGCGCTGGCCGAGATGCTGCATTGCACACCGACCGCATCGGTGATCGCCACGGTCGACTCGGCGCTCGCGCGAGGCGAGGTGGCGCTCGCAGAGATCCGTGCGGTGGCGGGCCCGTCTCGTCGTCGCATCCTGGATCGCTGTTCCGACGGGTCGGAGTCGGGCACCGAGACGAAGGTGCGACTGTTGCTGCGGGCGCGCAACATCGCGCATCGCACGCAGGTGTCGATTGCGCGCGTCGGGCGAGTCGACCTCCTCGTCGGCGATCGGCTCGTCATCGAGGTCGACGGGTCGCGGCATCACTCCGGCCGCGAGGAGTTCGAGAACGATCGGCGACGTGACTTCGAGCTGGCGATGCGCGGGTACGTCGTGCTTCGGTTGAGCTACAGCATGGTCGTCGACGAATGGGAGGTCACGAGCCGCGGCATCCTCGCCCTCATCGCACGCGGCGAGCACCGCTGGGGCGTGCGGAGCGCGCCGTCCGTCGGTCTCGACGTTGCGCTGCGCCGGCTGGACCGGTACGACGACGCCGCGCCCGCCGCGCAGTTCGCAGGTCGCTGAAGTTCGAAGTTGCAGGACTCTCCCGTCGGCAGCCCGGCATGCGGGTGTGCCGGTCGGCTGATCCTGCAGCTCGGCCGGGATGCCTCGCCGAGTGCCCTCACTCGAAGGCGAGTCTTGGGCCGGTTACCGGTCACAGGATGAGCCGGCCAGGAGGCCCGTATTCGGGTGTGCCGGTCGGCTGATCCTGCAACTGTGCCGCGAACGCCCGCCCGGCGCGGCCCGCTACGCGCGCAGCCAGACCGTCGTGTCGGGCGGCAACAGGCGGGATGCCTCGTCGATGGGTCCGCTCGCGACGAGCACGTCGCCCGCGGGCAGCGTCACAGGCGACGTGCCCGTGTTCGCGACCACGACGACGTCGCCGTTGCGGAACGAGAGCACACCGGCACCGGCACCAGCGCCGCCCTCGGCCGAGACCCACTCGAGCGACCCGGCCGCGAGCCCGTGCTCCCGACGCAGCGCGAGCAGCGAACGGTAGAGCGAGAGCGTCGAGTCGGGGTCGCCCTGCTGCACGTCGCGCGCGAGCGCGGCCCATTGGGCGGGCTGCGGCAGCCACGAGGCATCCGTCGGCCCGAAGCCGTACGACGGTGCCGAAGACGACCACGGCAGGGGAACGCGGCATCCGTCGCGGCCGTACCGCTCGTGGTCGGTGCGGAACCACGTCGGGTCCTGCCGGGCGTCGTCGGGCAGGTCGATGACCTCGGGCAGGCCGAGCTCCTCGCCCTGGTAGAGGTAGGCCGAGCCGGGCAGCGCGAGCATGAGCGCGGTCGCGGCCCGGGCGCGGCGCAGGCCGTCGGCGTAGGCGGGGATGCCGCGCGAGCGCGGCCCGAGGCCGTGGCCCTGCGGGTTCGGCTCGGTGACCGAGAGGCGCGTCGCGTGGCGCACGACGTCGTGGTTCGAGAGCACCCACGTCGAGGGGGCGCCGACGCTGCCGAACGCGGTGAGCGAGTCGTCGATCACGCGGCGCAGCGCATCGGCCTGCCACGGCGTCTCGAGGTAGGCGAAGTTGAACGACTGGTGCATCTCGTCGGGCCGCACCCAGTTCGCGAGCTTCGCGAGCGGGTCGACCCACGCCTCGGCCGCGAGGATGCGCTCGCCCGGGTACTCGTCGAGCAGCGTGCGCCAGTCGCGGAAGATCTCGTGCACGCCCTCCTGTGCCCAGTACGGGGCGAGGTCGTCGGCTTCGGTCGAGATCTCGGGCTCGAGGGGCACGCCGACGGATGCCTCGGCGCCGGCGCCGTGCGCCGTGCCGACGTCGTGCAGCCCCGCCGCGCCCGCATCGGCCGCCGCCATGGCGACCGCGCCCGCAGGGGCGTCGGCCGCGACGCCACCCGCGCCGCCCATGCTGCCGCCGTCGGCGGGCGGGGTGTAGTCGGGCAGGCCGTCGGCCTTGACCATGCCGTGGGCGACGTCGACCCGGAAGCCGTCGACGCCCCGGTCGAGCCAGAACCGCAGGATGCGCCGGAACTCCTCGCGCACCTCTTCGTTGGTCCAGTCGAAGTCGGGCTGCGACGAGTCGAAGATGTGCAGATACCACTGGCCGGGGGTGCCATCGGCCTCGCTGACGCGGGTCCACGCGGGGCCGCCGAAGACCGACTCCCAGTTGTTCGGCGGCTCGTCGCCACCGGGGCCGCGGCCGTCGCGGAACAGGTAGCGCGCACGCTCGGCGCTGCCGGCCGGTGCGGCGAGGGCGGCCTGGAACCACTCGTGGCGGTCGCTCGAGTGGTTCGGCACGAGGTCGACGATGACGCGGATGCCTCGCGCGTGCGCCGCTTCGACCATGGCGTCGAAGTCGGCGAGGGTGCCGAAGCGCGGGTCGACGTCGCAGTAGTCGGCGACGTCGTAGCCGGCGTCCTTCTGGGGCGAGGTGTAGAAGGGCGAGAGCCAGATGGCGTCGATGCCGAGCTCTTCGAGCGCGCCCAGGCGCGAGGTGATGCCGGCCAGGTCGCCCATGCCGTCGCCGTTCGCGTCGGCGAAGGAGCGGGGGTAGATCTGGTAGATCGCGGCAGTGCGCCACCATTCGGAAGTCATGTCCGAAACTGTACGACATCTCCATACCGGATGGAAACGCTTGCAGTTCACACGAGTCGCACAACCATCACGAACTGGTATCGATCGCGGCATCCCGGTTTTGTAATGCGCGCAACGCAAGGTATATCTGTAATCGCTTGCAATCGCGAGCATCAATTGCAGAACGGCCTTTCGGGCGCGGTCGGCATCAGAGCCACCGGCGAAGGCGCCGATCTCACGCACACTGAGAAGGACACACCAATGAGGGTGAACAGGAAGAGCCTGCTTGCGGCCGGTGCGATCGCAGCCGTCGCCGCTCTCGGACTCGCCGGTTGCGCGGGCAGCGGCAGCGGTTCGGACGACAAGTCGAGCGCGAGCGGTTCGCTGACGGTCTGGGTCGACGCCGAGCGCGTGGACGCGCTGAAGGGCGCGGCCGAGGCGTACCAGGACAAGACCGGCATCGAGGTCAAGCTCGTCGGCAAGGACAACGCCGACATCAAGAGCGACTTCATCCAGCAGGTTCCGACCGGCAAGGGCCCCGACGTCGTCATGGGCGCACACGACTGGCTCGGCGAGCTCTCGACGAACGGCGTCGTGGCGCCGCTCGAGCTCGGCGACTCGGCAGCCGACTACCTCCAGGTGGCGATCGACGCCTCGACCTACGAGGGCACCGTCTACATGCTGCCCTACGCCGTCGAGAACCTCGCGATGCTGCGCAACGCCGACCTCGTGCCCGAGCCCGCCTCGAGCTTCGACGACATGCTCGCGAAGGGCAAGGCCGCCGGCCTCACCCAGCCGTTCGTCGTCGAGCAGGGCGCCGAGGGCAACCCGTACCACCTCTACCCCTTCCAGACCGCGTTCGGCGCCCCCGTGTTCGGCAGCGACGCCGAGGGCTACAACCCCGACGACCTGCAGCTGGGCAACTCGGGCGGCGAGCAGTTCGCCACCTGGCTCGGCTCGCAGGGCAAGAACGGCACCGGCGCGTTCAACACCGACATCGACGGCGACATCGCGAAGGACGCGTTCACGACCGGCAAGGCGGCCTTCTGGCTGACCGGCCCGTGGAACGTCGGCGCGGCCGTCGACGCCGGCATCAACGTCGCGATCGACCCGATCCCCAGCCCGACCAGCGAGGTCGCCCAGCCGTTCGCCGGCGTCAAGGGCTTCTTCGTCTCGGCCGAGTCGAAGAACAAGGTCGCCGCGAACGACTTCCTCGTGAACTACATCGGTACCGAGGACGTGCAGCTCGAGCTGTTCAAGGCCGGCAACGTCCTGCCCGCGCTCACCGCCGCCGCCGAGACCGCCTCGAGCGACCCGATCGTCGCGGGCTTCGCGACCGTCGGCGCCGACGCCGTGCCGATGCCGGCCATCCCGGCCATGGGCCAGGTGTGGCAGTACTGGGGCATCGCCGAGGCCGCCATCATCAACGGGGCCGACCCGGTCGCGACGTGGCAGAAGCTCGCCTCCGACGTGCAGGCGGCGATCGACGCCGGCTGATCGGTGACTCCGTCGGTCGAGTAGCGACGAAGGAGCGCATCGAGACCACCTCACGTGGTCTCGATGCGCGTCCTCCTTCGTCGGGTGCTACTCGACCGGCGGTTCCGTTCATCCCAGACGCGACACGAAAGACCAGGCAATCATGAGCACCGCGACCGACGACGTCCGCGAAGACGCCCCACCGAAGCCAACGAAGCAGCAGCGTCGTGCGGCGAACATCGCCGACGAGGCATCCGGCGGCATCAAGGTGCTGCTCGTGAAGCTCGTCGGGCTCGGCATCGTCGACGCGCTCGCGCTCTACGCCGTGTTCGTGCTCGCCATGCACGAGCAGTGGATCGTGCTCGGCCTCGTCGCCGCGGTCACCGTGATCGTCAACTGGATCTACTTCTCGCGCAAGAAGCTGCCGGCGAAGTACCTGACGCCCGGGGTCATCTTCCTCGTCGTGTTCCAGGTCTTCGTGCTCGGCTACACGGCGTACATCGCCTTCACCAACTACGGCACCGGCCACAACGGTTCGAAGGAGCAGGCGGTCTCGTCGCTCATGGCCTCGTCGCTCGAGCGGGTGCCCGACTCGCCCACGTACGGCGTCATGGTCGTCGAACGGGCCGGCGAGCTCGGCCTGCTCGTCACCGACCCCGAGGGCGAAGCCCTGGTGGGCACCAACGAGGAGCCGCTGCACGAGGCATCCGGCGCCGAATTCGACGGCGACCTCGCCGTCTCGGCCGAGGGCTGGACCTCGTTGAAGTTCGCCGACGTGCTGGCCCGCACCGACGAGGTGACGGCCCTCGCGGTGCCGTACTCGGAGGACCCGAACGACGGGGCGATCCGCACGCCCGACGGCTCGAAGGGATACCTCTACACGTCGACCCTCGAGTACGACGCCGAGGCCGGCACCATGACCGACCTCGAGACCGGCACCGTCTACAGCGACACCGGGGTCGGCGCGTTCACCGCCGAGAACGGCGACGAGCTGCTGCCCGGCTGGCAGATCACGATCGGCTTCGACAACTTCGTGCGAGCCGTCACCGACACCCGCCTCGCGGGTCCGCTCGTCTACGTCACCCTGTGGACCTTCGCGTTCGCGCTCATCTCGGTCGCGTCGACGTTCTTCCTCGGGCTGTTCCTCGCGATCACGTTCAACGACATGCGCATGCGGGGGCGCAAGGGCTACCGCGTGCTCATGATCCTGCCGTACGCGATCCCGTCGTTCCTCTCGGCGCTCGTCTGGGCGGGCATGATGAACAAGAGCTTCGGCTTCATCAACCAGGTGCTGCTCGGCGGCGCCGATGTGCCGTGGCTGACCGACCCGACGCTCGCGAAGGTGTCGATCATCATCGTGAACCTGTGGCTCGGGTTCCCGTACATGTTCCTCGTCTGCACGGGCGCGCTGCAGTCGATCCCCGAGGAGCTGCAGGAGGCCGCGACGGTCGACGGTGCGAAGCCGTGGGCGATCTTCCGGCTCATCAAGCTGCCGCTGCTGCTCGTGTCGGTCGCGCCGCTGCTGATCGCGTCGTTCGCGTTCAACTTCAACAACTTCAACACCATCTACATGTTGACCGACGGCGGGCCGCGCGACGCGAACGCGCCGATACCCGTCGGCTTCACCGACATCCTGATCACGATGGTCTACAAGGTCGCGTTCACGGGCGAGAACCGCGACTACGGTCTCGCGAGCGCCTACTCGATCATCATCTTCATCGTCGTCGCGGTGATCTCGATCATCGCCTTCCGCCGCACCAAGAGCCTCGAGGAGCTGAACTGATGGCCGCTCGCAAGGTCAAGCCCGGGTCGGTTCCCGGCCCCGGCGTCGTCGCACCCACGGGCGTCGGGCTCGCCGTCGCCGAGATGGAGGAGATGGATGCCTCGACCCGCGCCCACGCGTCGGTCGGCGGCCCCGGCGGCGGTTCGCCCGTCGAGCTGCCCAAGCGGCCGTTCAACTTCAGCCGCTGGTTCTGGGCGACCGGCTGGCGGCACGTCGTCGGCGTCATCATGGTCGTGTTCGCGCTGTTCCCGATCATGTTCGTGGTGTCGTCGTCGCTCAACCCGCACGGCACGCTGACCGGCTCGAACGCGCTGTTCTCGCAGATCGGGCTCGACAGCTACGTGCGGATCCTCACCGACCCGCAGGTGCCGTTCACGACCTGGTTCGGCAACACGCTCATCATCGCGGGCATCACGGCCGTGTGCACCGTGTTCCTCGGGGCGCTCGCCGCGTACTCGTTCTCGCGCATGCGATTCACCGGACGCCGGTTCGGGCTCATCTCGATCGTCGTGGTGCAGATGTTCCCGCAGCTGCTCGCGGTCGTCGCGATCTTCCTGCTGATGTCGTCGATCGGCGACCTGTTCCCGGCGATCGGCCTGAACACGCACGTGGGCCTCATCATGGTCTACCTCGGCGGCGCGCTCGGCGTGAACACGTACCTCATGTACGGCTTCTTCAACACGGTGCCGGCGTCGATCGACGAGGCCGCGAAGCTCGACGGCGCGGGCCATGCGCGCATCTTCTTCACGATCATCCTGCGGCTCGTCGCGCCCATCCTCGCGGTCGTCGCGCTGCTGTCGTTCATCGCCTCGGTGAACGAGTTCGTCGTGGCATCCGTGCTGCTCGTCGACACCGAGAAGCAGACGCTCGCCGTGGGCCTCACGAAGCTCGTGTCGAACCCGCGCTACGCCGACTGGAGCGCGTTCTCGGCCGGCGCAGTGATGGCGGCGCTGCCGGTCGTGGCGCTCTTCCTCTTCCTGCAGAAGTACATCGTCGGCGGGCTGACCGCGGGCGCGGTGAAGTAGGGACTGAGGACGACTTACAGGATGAGCCGGTCGGTACCCGCGCATACGGCGGTGTCGGCCGGCTCATCCTGTCGAATCATCGTGGATGCCTCGGCGCCGGCCGACCCCCGCCGGGGTCGCGCTCCGCGGCTCTGACAGTGGCCTACGAGAGGATGCCTCCATGCTGACGCCCCACCACGACGGATCGCCGCTGCACGTCTCGACGCAGAACCCCGCGCTCGGCGAGACCGTGCGCGTCAGGCTGCGCGTGCCCGAGGGCGCGGTCGCCGCCGACGGCACGCCGATCGGCGGACTCGCGTGGGTCGGCACGCGCTCCAACCCGAACCGCGAGCCGCGGTTCGACGAGGCGCGGCTCGTGTCCGAGGCATCCACCGTCGACGGCTGGTCGTGGTGGGAGGCCGAGGTCGAGGTCGAGAACCCGGTGCACGGTTACCGGTGGCTCCTCGTCGGCGACGACGGGCGGCAGCACTGGCTGAACCAGGTCGGGCTGTCGGGCGTCGAGACGCGCGACCGCGACGACTTCAAGCTCGTCGCGCATGCCGCCGCGCCCGACTGGGTCGCCGAGAGCGTGCTGTACCAGGTGTTCCCCGACCGGTTCGCGAAATCGCAGCGGGCGCCCTTCGACGAGCTCAGCGAGCGGGGCGAGCTGCCCGAGTGGGCGATCGCCGCCGAATGGGGCGACGCGCTCGACCCGGTTCCGCCGGGGCGGTCGAAGCAGGTGTTCGGCGGCGACCTCGACGGGGTGCGCGAGAAGCTCGACCACCTCGCCGGGCTCGGCGTGAACCTCCTGTACCTGACGCCGGTCTTCCCGGCTCGGTCGAACCACCGCTACGACGCGTCGACGTTCGACCGCGTCGACGACCTGCTCGGCGGCGACGACGCGCTCGTGCGGCTCGTCGAGGCGGCGCATGCCCGAGGCATCCGCGTCATCGGCGACCTCACGTCGAACCACTCCGGCGATGCGCACGAGTGGTTCCGCGCGGCGCAGGCCGACCACGGGTCGGCCGAGCGCGAGTTCTACTACTTCCGCGACGACCGGGCCGAGGGCGGTCACGGCTACGAATCGTGGCTCGGGGTGCCGAGCCTGCCGAAGTTCGACTGGTCGTCGGGCGAGCTGCGTCGCCGCTTCGTCGAGGGCCCCGACTCCGTCGTCGCGAAGTACCTGAAGGCGCCGTACTCGCTCGACGGCTGGCGCATCGACGTCGCGAACATGACCGGGCGCCTCGGCGACGTCGACCTCAATGCCGAGGTGCGCGCGGCGATCCGGCGCACGATGCTCGAGGTCGATCCCGACACGATGCTCATCGGCGAGTCGACGAACGACGGCGCCGACGACTTCCAGGGCGACGCATGGCACGGGGCGATGACGTACGCGCCGTTCACCCGCCCCCTCTGGAGCTGGCTGCAGGAGCCGGGCAGCCCGGCCGGCGGCGGCATCGGCTTCGCGCTCGGCCGAGTGCCGACGTTCACCGGGGGCCAATTCGTCGAGGCGCACCTGCGCTTCGCCGCCGGCTATCCGTGGCGCACCCGCCTCGGCACCATGAACGCCCTCGACACGCACGACACCCCGCGCTTCGCGACGCACGCGCGGCCCGCCACCGCGCCGGTGGCGTTCGGGCTCGCGGTGACGATGCCGGGCGTGCCCGTGGTCTGGGCGGGCGACGAGTTCGGCCTCACCGGCGTCGACGGCGAGGCCTCGCGCACGCCGATGCCGTGGGGGAGCGAAGGCGACCCCGAGGTCGCGCCGGTGCTCGCGGCCTATCGCGAGCTCATCGCACTGCGTCGCGAGCATCCGGTGCTCGCGACGGGCGGCATCCGCTGGCTCGCGGTCGGCGACGACGCGGTGGCGTTCGTGCGCGAATCGGCCGAGGCATCCGTGCTCGTCTTCGCCTCGCGCGCGGCGGCGACGCTGTCGTTCGCGGCCGGCGCGGTGACCGGTGCGGATGCCGCAGCTCGCCTGTACGGAATGGCGGGGCTCGAGACATCCGAGGGCGGGGTCGTGCTCTCGGCCGACGGTCCGTCGTTCGCCGTGTGGGCGCTGCCGGGAGTGGTGGCGCCGGGCTCGTGAGCCGCGGCGCGACGGCGGTCGGGCACCGCGCCCGAGCCTCGGCGACGATGCCCGGCGTCATGTCGCCCGGTGGTACGAAGCACCCCTCGAGAGGTGATATCCTCGTCTGGTTGCCGATTCTCGGCACACGCCCCGATAGCTCAGTGGTAGAGCACTTCCATGGTAAGGAAGGGGTCGTCAGTTCAATCCTGACTCGGGGCTCTGGTTCTCGGTTCGAGCGTTCGCGTTTCGGCCGGAAGCCTCGCGGCGGGGTAGCTCAGGTGGTTAGAGCACACGGCTCATAATCGTGGTGTCGCGGGTTCGAGTCCCGCCCTCGCTACCAGAAATCTGGGGTTGATCTGGGGTTTCTTGTCCTATCGAAGGGCAAGGACTCAACGCTTTTCCGTCGAGCGTCCGTCCGCCGAGGTCGATGCGATGGCGGGAACTCCGCCGCTCCTCGATCGCATCGTTGCCGGCGCCCTCCGCGCCGCAGCGGCAGCCCGACCTCGAGGTCCGCTCGGGCGGTTCGACCTCGGCCGACATCACGAACCGCGGCATCGACAAGGCCCACGGCATGACGCGGCTCGCCGAGCAGGCCGGCATCCCGCTCGACACTATGCTCTTCGTCGGCGACCGTCTCGACGAGCAGGGCAACGACTACCCCGTGCTCGCCATGGGCATCGAATGTCGTGCCGTAACCGGCTGGGAAGACACGGTCGCCTACCTTCGAGGCGCTAGTGCCGTCACTTGCGCCGCATCTCGTTGCGGTAGTCCTGCCCGGCGGATCTGGACGGCGAGCACGGCTCGTTCGCGGCGAGGAGAACACCCGGTCGTGGCAAGGCAGCAGTGCATTGTCGGAAGGATTCGGCGCCCGGTGTTCTAGCGGTCCCCGGCGAGCTCCTCCCCGCCGGCCCGAGTCGGGTGCGCAGCGGCGCCGCATGGACCGTCGAAATGGCGTGAAGTCAGTGTTATAGTCAACGTCATTGACAAGCAACGATGCTGAGTGGAGCGGCCGATGGTGTGGTTCGAAGGTCACCGGGTGAACGTCGAAGTCGACGGCGCGGTCTCCGTGGGGGCGACCCTGAGCGGCGATGGGCCACCGGTGCTGCTTCTGCACGGCTACCCGCAGACGCGCTCGATGTGGCGTCTCGTCGCTCCCTTGCTCGCCGAGCACTTCACGGTCGTCGCGAGTGACCTGCGGGGCTACGGCGATTCGGCCAAGCCCGCCGGTGAGGTCTACGACAAGCGCGCCATGGCTGCCGACCAGCTAGCGCTCATGCGGTCGCTCGGTTTCGAGCGTTTCGCGGTGGTCGGGCACGACCGTGGCGGACGGGTCGGTCATCGGCTCGCGCTCGACGCCCCTGACGCGGTGACATCCCTCGCGGTACTGGACATCGTGCCGACCCTGCACATGTTCGAGCATGTCGACCGAACGATGGCCACGAGCTACTTCCATTGGTTCTTCCTCACCCAGGGCGGGGGGCTGCCTGAGAAGCTGATCGGTTCGGAACCGCGGGCCTGGCTCGAGAGTCGCTTCCGTGGCCGCGCGCTGCGGCCCGGGGTGTTCCCGGCTGAGGTGATGGACGAATACGAACGCTGTTTCGACAGTGCCACGGTCGCCGCATCCTGCGCCGACTACCGTGCCGCCGCCGGAACCGACCTCGAGCATGACCGTCTCGACCGCGCTGATGGTCGAGTGGTCGATGCGCCCGTCCTCGCGCTCTGGGGCGAGGCGAGCTATGTCGGCCGCAACTTCGATGTCCTGTCGGTCTGGCGAGGGTTCGCCGCTCGAGTCGAGGGCCGGGCGATCTCGGCCGACCACTATCTCGCCGAAGAAGCCCCGGTCGAGACCGCCGCGGCGCTGAACCAGTTCCTCGGTAGCGAAGGAGCAGCGTGAGCGCCGGGGAGGAGCGTGCCCTCGACCGGCTCCGCTCGCTCGTCTCGATCGAGACCCCGACGGGAGACGCCGTCGCGATCGGCGCGGCCCACGCCCTCATCGACTCGTGGATCGCCCCCGTGGTCGGCGCTCCGGGAGAGGTGGTCGAGGTCGACGGCGTGCGCCATCTGTCGTGGCGCGGCGGGGAGTCGCCCTCCGTGCTGTTGCTGGGACACGTGGACACCGTCTGGCCGTGTGGCACCGCTGCGGAGCGGCCATTCGGCGTGGACGGCGATCGAATCACCGGACCCGGCGTCTTCGACATGAAGGCCGGCATCGTCGTGATGGCGGAGGCGCTCGGGCGCGTCGCGGATCCTCAGGACGTCGCGATCCTCCTGACGAGCGACGAGGAGACAGGATCGCTGACGTCGAGAGCGCTCATCGAACGCGAGGCGAAGCGGTGTGGCGCCGTTCTCGTGCTCGAGCCCAGCTTGGACGGCGCGGTGAAGACCGCGCGAAGGGGTGGCAGCATCTACCGCGTCGAGGTGCACGGCCGCGCGGCGCACGCCGGCCTCGAACCGGAACGTGGACGCAATGCCCTGACCGAGCTCGCGCATCAGGTGCTGGCGCTGCCGGTGCTCGCCGACGCGAGCCTCGGCACGACGATCAGCCCGACCGTTGCGCGGGCGGGCACCGTCACGAACGCCATTCCGGACCATGCGGAACTCCGCATCGACGTTCGCGCATGGTCGATCGCCGAGCTGGAGCGCGTCCACCAGGGGCTGCTCGCGCTTCCCGCCCACACGCCCGACGTGAGCGTCGTGCTGCACGGCGGCATCAACCGGCCGCCGATGGAACCGAACGCCTCCCGCACGCTGCTCGCCGTGGCGCGCGCGGTGGCCGCGAAGCTGGGGCAGTCCGAACTGTGCGACGTCGCTGTCGGCGGGGCATCCGATGGCAACTTCACGGCCGCGGCCGGCGCGTCCACCCTCGACGGGCTCGGGCCGAAGGGCGGGGGCGCTCACGCGATCGACGAGTGGGTCTCACTCGCCTCGATGCTCGAGCGGATCGCTCTGATCGCCGGGACGATCGACGCGATCGCGGCAGATCACGTCGCTTGAGCCCCGCCGTCGCCTGGTGCGCGACGGACGATGCTCTCGATCATGAGGTCGAGTGCGGTCTCCCACGCCCGCGGGTCGCGGATGCCGGGAAGGCTCTGCCCGGCCCAGACGATATTGGGGTGGTCCGATTCCTCGAGCCTCCGGTAATCCATCTCCCAGGTGACCTCGTCGGCCTCGCGGATCTCCGCCGGCTGCGCCTCGATCGCCGCCTGGATGCTCGTCGCCGAGCGCACCAGTTGGCCCAGGGCGCGAGCGTAGAGGGCGGACTCCTCCGGGCCGTACCCACCCCGCCGGAGCGCGCCGATCATGAATTCCATGGAGCCGAAGTCCGTCGGCCGCCGGGTTGCCATCTGCAGGGCGAACTCGGGATACCGCATGTAGTGGTCGTGGATCAGGTGCGCCTGCGCGCGAATGTCGGCGACCCAGTCGTCGGTGGCGACCATCGCCCCGGCGTACGAGCGGGCGCGCAGGGTGTCGATCAGGACCAGCATCAGCTCGTCCTTGTCCCGGAAGTGGCGGTAGATGGAGGTGGGGTGCGCGCTGAGCTTCTCGCCGATGGCCTGGAAGGTGAGCCGATCGAGTCCCTCGCGCAGCGCGATCTCCTCGGCCGCTGCGACGATCACGTCCCTGCTCAGGGAGTCACGGGCGCGTCGCTTCCGGCCCGTGCTCGCCGACGCCGCCTGCACTGGTTTCGCCGTTGACACGCGTGTCCTCCATCAGAACTGGTTGCGGGGAAGAGCCCGACTCCGCCCCGTGCGGATCCGCACCCACCGTACAACACGGGAGTCTTCCACGTAGTCAACGACATTGACGACGCAAAATGGTGCACCTGCTTGCAAGTCAACGGTATAGTCATTCATGCTGATTACGGATGCCGCCTTGCGAAGGAGCTTGTGGATGACCGAAGCGATCGATCGACTCGACCAGCGGATGCGTGCGCGATTCGCGGTGCAGCACACCCTTGCGATCCGCCCGGCCCAGTCCGACCCCGACCTCGCGCTCGTCGTCGAGGACCAGCGAACCGAGTCGTTCGCGAGGCTCTGGCGAGCGGGCGAGGCGCCCGGCGACGAGTTGCCCTTCCCGGTCGCGGTCGGCGCGATCATCGCGGGCGAAGGGAGCGGATGGATCGTCGACCTCGCCGACGGCGGAGGCACCGAAGTCGGCACGCTCGTCGCGACGAGCCTCGACGGCGAGCAACGAGTCGACCTCACCCCGGGTCGCGAGTCCTTCGTGCTCCGCGGCCTGGAGGCCAGCGCCGACGGCTCGCTCGTGCTCGCCTCGATCGTGGACGAAGCGGGCTACCACCTACTGGCGATCCCCGCCCGCCCCTGGGGGTACGCCTCCGTCGTGCATCGCACCTCGGCAGAGGCCTGGTACGGCCAGCCGTCGGCCGACGGCCGGCTCGCCTCGATGGACACCACCGATCACAACCCGGGCGTCCGCCGGGCCGCGGTCAGCGTCTTCGAGGTCGCGAGCGGCGCGCCGGTCGCGGTGCTGAACGACATGCCCGCCGGCCCGGTGCGGGCGGTGCGCTTCTCACCTGAGGTCGGCGACGAACGCCTCCTCGTCTCGACGGAGCAGACGGGCTACGCACGTCCGGCGATCTGGGACCCGGTGAGCGGCGCGCGCACCGACTACCCGGTGCCGGATCTCCGCGGCGAAGTCATCCCGCTCGACTGGCACCCGGCCACCGGGCGCATCCTCGCCGTCCATGTCGAGGACGGCATTCAGCGCCTCGTCGAGATCGACGAGCATTCGGGCGAGCACCGGGTGATCCGCACGGGCGGGAGCTTCGCCAACCCGGATGTCGCCGACGTGCACGCCTTTCAATGGGCGTCCTGGTACCGCGCCGGTGGGGAGCTGACGGCCCTCCGGTCCGCCTGGGATCTGCCCCTCCATGCTGAGCTCATCGATGCCAACGGCGACGTGACAGCGGGATTGCCGCCGGCGGCGACACCGGCCGGCGTGCCGTTCACCTCGCGGATGGTCGCGAGTGCCGACGGCACACCCGTGCAGGTCTGGCTCGGCCTCCCGCCGGAGCGCGAACCGCTCGGCACGGTCCTCGAGGTGCACGGCGGGCCGAACCTCGTCTTCCTGGACGAATACAGTCCGACGGCACAGGCCTGGATCGATGCCGGCTTCGCCTATGCGACCGTCAACTATCGCGGATCGGTGACATTCGGGCAGGCGTTCCGCGAGGGGTTCTGGGGATCGGGCGGCGACCGCGAGATCGAGGACATCGCCGCTGCGGTCGGCTGGCTGCGCGACCAGGGGCTCGGCCAACCGCACTCCACCTTCATCACCGGAGCGTCGTTCGGCGGGCATCTGACCCTCCTGAGTCTCGGCCGGCTTCCGGAGCTCTTCGCAGGCGGGTTCGCGCACGTCGCGGTCGCCGACTGGGAGGCGGCGATCGCGGCGATGAATCCTGCGGTCCGCGGCGTCTGGCAGACATGGGTGCCGCCGGAGGCGGTCGCACGTTACTCCGCGGTGAGCTACGTCGATCGGATCCGCGGATCCGCCTGGATCAACCAAGGCGCGCTCGACACCAGGACACCGATCGTCGGCGTGCAACGGTTCGTCGACGAGCTGGCCGAACGCGGCGGCGACGTCGTGCTGCGAATCTTCGACGGCGGCCACGAGCCGACCGGTCTCGATCTGCTCGAATCGGAGCAGCGGATCATGCTTGAGCTCGCCCTGCGTGCGCTCGAGGGGCGCCGCTGGAGCGACGGCAACAAGCGCGACATCGCCCCGTCGCCCCGTTCATAGCACTTAGTCACTTACGTTGACTATGGGCATTGCTAACCTTCCGCAATGCGCCTATAGTCAAACCACCCACCGGCCCTCGCCGGTGGTGGCACCGGACGTCTTCCCCCACGATCACGGAGTTCCCCAATGCAGAGGTCTCAGGTTTCACAGTCCCAGCGGCGTCGGCCGGTTCGCGCCGCCGCCGTGCTCATCGCGACGCTCGCCGTCGCTTCCGTCTCGGCCTGCTCAGCGACGAGCGCCGAGCCCACCGACACCCCTAACCTCACCGTCACGGACGGCGGCGAGCTCGTCATCGGTGCCGAGCAGGAGCCCGACTGCGCCGACTGGATCGCCACCTGCGCGGGCTCCATCTGGGGCAGCTACATCATGCAGGTCCCGACGATGCCCGTCGCATTCGAGACCCGCCTCGTCGACGACGTCTGGACCCCGGTCGCGTCCGACCTCATGAGCGAGGAGCCGGAAGCCGTCATGCAGGGCGACAAGCAGGTCATCACCTACCGCTTGAACCCCGAGGCGGTGTGGTCGGACGGCACGCCCATCACGTCGGCCGACTTCGCCTACACCGCCATGCAGATCCGCGACGGTGACGACATCTTCGACAAGAGCGGCTACACCGGCATCGAGTCGGTCGAGACGCCCGATCCGCAGACCGCGATCGTGACCCTCGGCAGCTCGTACGCCGGCTGGCGTTCGCTCTTCAGCGTCTACGGCGTCCTTCCCTCGCACCTCCTCGACGGGAAGGACCGCGCAGCGATCATGAAGGACGGGTACGACTTCAGCGGCGGACCCTGGAAGATCGAGTCCTGGGACCGCGGCACCTCCGTGACGCTCGTGCCGAACGAGGAGTACTGGGGCGAGCAGCCGCACCTCGACAAGGTCACCTTCATGTTCCTGCCCGACACCGCCGCCGCGTTCCAGGCGTTGAAGAGCGGCCAGGTCGATGCCCTGTACCCATCGGCGCAGCTCGACGCGCTGAAGCAGATCGAGGCCGGGCTGCCCGGCATCAGCTCATCGATCGACGCGCGCAGCGGCAACCTCGAGGCGCTCTGGTTCAACAACTCGGTCGCTCCGTTCGACTCGAAGGCGGTCCGCACAGCGATCGCGTACTCGCTCGACCGCGACGCGATCGTGAAGCGGCTGTTCGGTGAGCTCGGAATCGATTCGGCCCAGCAGAGCTTCATCACCCCCATCGTCGGCGCGTTCGGCGGTGACGACTTCGCCGAGTACACGAAGGATCTCGACCAGGTCGACGAGATCATGACCGACGACGGGTGGGAGAAGAACGCCGACGGCGTCTGGGCGAAGGACGGCGAGACCGCCTCGTTCACCCTCGAGACGCTCGCCGGCAACAAGCGGCGCGACCTCACCGTCCAGGTCATCCAGTCGCAGCTGCAGGAGGCCGGTTTCGAGATGGACATCAAGTCGGTCACCCCGGCCGACCTGTTCGGCACCATCGCACCGGAGGGCGACTTCCAGGCGGGCCTGTGGGCGATCGTGGACACCTTCCCGGAGCCCACGCTCAGCGCCTCGTTCACCTCGACGAACATCCCGAGCGAGGCGAACGGCTACTCCGGGATCAACTTCTTCCGCGCCGACATCCCCGAGCTCGACGGCCTGCTGGCGCAGGTCGACGACGAGCTCGACCAGGACGCACGCGTCGCGGCCTCGATCGAGGCCGACCGCCTGATCGCCGAGGAAGTGCCGTCGATCCCGATCGACACCGTGCCGAACGTGCTGCTCTGGAACCAGAAGGTCGGCGGTCCGCTGAGCATCAACCCGGTCGAGGGCCCGTTCTGGAACCTCGCGGCCTGGGGCCTCGCCGGCTGACGCCGGACCGGAACGGCTCAGGAGAGGACGACGTTGTTCACCTTCATCATCCGACGAGTGCTGTATTCGATCCCGGTGATCCTGGTGGCCTCTTTCGTGCTCTTCTGGGCCGTTCGCTCGACCTTCGATCCGCTCGCGAAGCTTCGGCAGGCGCAGGATCCCACCGCGGTCGCGCGCGAGATCGAGCGACTCGGGCTCGACCGCTCCATCCTCGAACAGTACTTCCTCTGGTTGCGGAGCTTCGTCACCGGTGACTGGGGTACGAGCTCGCGAACCGGTTCGCCAGTGCTCCAGCTCATCGGCGAGGCGCTCTGGCCGACCATCCAGCTCGCGTTCTGGGGACTGCTCGTCGCGGTCGTCGTCGCGGGCCTCGTCAGCGTCTACTCCGCCGTCCGGCGCTACTCGCTCGGTGACAACCTGCTGACCGGCACTGCGTACCTCGGTATCGCCATGCCCGCCTTCTGGTTCGGGCTCATCCTCATCCAGACCTTCGCGGTCTGGCCGAAGGAGCAGTTCGGCCTCGCCGAGCCCCCGCTGTACTTCATCGGACTGCACTCGCCGGGGCAAGAGGGCTTCAACCTCGACTACGTCAGGCACCTGGTGCTCCCCGTCGCGGCGCTCATGATCGCCCTGGTCGCGACCTGGAGCCGATTCGGCCGGGCAGCGATGCTCGATGCCATGTCGAGCGACTACGTGCGGACCGCACGCGCGAAGGGCGTGCCTCGACGACAGATCATCTGGCGGCACGCCGTTCGCAACTCGCTCGCCCCCTTCGTGACCGTCGTCGCGCTCGACGCGGCTGTGCTGATCGGCGGGCTCGTCGTGACCGAACAGATCTTCGCGATCCCGGGCATGGGGCGGCTCTTCCTCGACTCGCTCGTCGCCGGCGACGTCTTCGTGCTGCTGCCGTGGATGATCGTCGTCGCGATCGCCGTCGTGATCTGCAACCTGCTGGCCGACGTCGGCTACGCACTACTGGACCCGAGAGTGAGGCTGCGATGAGCGGGGCCGGATTGGCTGGGAACGAGGAACTCCTCGCCGAACAGGACGTGCAACAGGGGTCAGGTCGCCAGCTCCTGCAACGCTTCCTGAAGCATCGGCTCGCGCTCGGGAGCATGATTGTCCTGCTCGTGCTCATGATCGTGTGCTTCGGCGCCGACTGGATCGCCCCCTACCCTCAGGGCCAACAGGATCTGCTGCTCGGGCCGACAGCGCCGTCGGCCGAGCACCTGCTCGGCACCGACGAGCTCGGACGGGACTTCCTGAGCGAGATCCTCTACGCCGGACGCATCTCCCTCGCGATCGGCCTGTTCGTCGCCCTGCTGTCCACGCTCGTCGGCACGACGCTCGGCGCGGTCGCCGGCTATCTCGGCGGCTGGGTCGGTGAGCTCCTCATGCGCATCACCGACCTCTTCCTCATCGTCCCGGCGATCGCGCTGCTCGCGGTCATCGTGCAAGGTCTCGGTCCCTCGCCGGTCACGATCGTGTTCGCGCTCACCGCACTCGGCTGGACGTACATCGCGAGGGTGGTGCGGGCGCAGGTGCTCTCGCTCCGGGAGAAGGACTTCATCGAGGCCGCCCGCGGAATCGGGGCGTCGAACCTCCGGATCATCCTCGCTCACCTCCTTCCCAATCTCGCCGGCGTGGTCGCCGTCGGCATGAGCCTCGCCGTCGCATCCGCGATCATCGCCGAGTCGACCCTCAGCTTCCTCGGCTTCGGCGTGCAGTCGCCGCAGACGAGCTGGGGTTCCATGCTCAGCCAGGCCGCCGGGTACGTCGGCACGCCGCAGGTGTACCTCCTCTACTTCCCGGGGCTGTTCATCCTGGTCACCGTGCTCGCCGTCAACTTCATCGGCGACGGGCTGCGCGACGCCCTCGATCCGCAAGGGAAGCACCTGTGAGTACCGACATCCTGCTCGAGGTCGAGCACCTCTCCATCGGCTTCCCGACCGATTCCGGTCTCGCCCGCACGGTCGAGGACGTCTCCTTCGTGCTGCGCGAGGGGGAGACGCTGGGCATCGTGGGGGAGTCGGGCTCCGGGAAGTCGATGACCGCGATGGCGATCATGGGGATCCTGCCGAAGGCCGCCGTCGTGACCGGTTCGATCCGGTTCCGTGGTCGCGAGCTGGTCGGGCTCTCCGAGGACGAGCTTCGCGAGGTGCGAGGCCGGCAGATCGCGATCGTGTTCCAGGACGCGCTCACCGCCCTGAACCCGGTGATGACCGTCGGTGACCAGCTCATCGAGGCTGTCCGGGTGCATCGCCCCGACATGAGCGGGGAAGCGCGCCGTGCCCGCGCGATCGAGCTGCTGACCCTGGTCGGGATCCCCTCCCCGGACCAGCGGATGGCGCGCTACCCGCATGAGTTCTCGGGCGGCATGCGCCAACGAGTGATGATCGGCATGAGCATCGCGAACGAGCCCGATCTGCTGATCGCCGATGAGCCGACGACCGCCCTCGACGTCACCGTGCAGGCGCAGATCCTCGACGTCCTGCGCGAGGTGCAGGCCCGGACCGGCACGACCGTCATGCTCATCACCCACGACCTGGGCGTCGTCGCGGGCAGCGCCGACCGGGTCCTCGTGATGTACTCCGGTGGGGTCGTCGAGTCCGCCCCGGTCGAGCCGCTCTTCTACGAGACCGCGCACCCCTACACGGCCGGCCTCCTTGCTTCGTTGCCTCGCCTCGACCGGCGTTCCCGCGACGAGCGGCTGTTCCAGATCCCCGGGCAACCGCCCGTATCGACCGCCTGGCCGCCCGGCTGCCGATTCGCGCCCCGCTGCAGGTACGCGATCGCCGGCCGCTGCGACGTCGCGGTGCCACCGGCGGTCGAGGTCGGCGACGGGCATGTGGCGGCATGCGTGCGTGTCGGCGAATGGCAGGTGGAGGCACGATGACGGCGACACTCGAAGTCGGCGGGCTGGTCAAGGAGTACCGGGTCGGCGGCGGTGGGCTGTTCGGTCGCGGCGGCGAGATCGTCCAAGCGGTCTCCGACGTGAGCCTGGAGGTCGCTGCCGGCAGGACCTACGGACTCGTCGGCGAGTCCGGCTGCGGGAAGTCGACACTCGGCCGAACCGTCGCCCGCCTGCAGACCGCCACCGCCGGCACCATCGCCCTCGATGGCGAGGACATCACGTCGATCGGAGGCTCGGCGCTTCGCAGCCTGAGGCGACGCGTCCAGTTCGTCTTCCAAGACCCCTACGCGTCGCTGAACCCCCGAAAGACGGTGCGTGCGACGCTCAGCGAGCCGCTCGAGATCCACGGACTGCACCGGACCGACCGGGCGGCCCGGATCAACGAACTGCTCGAGCAGGTCGGGCTCGACCCTCGGCATGGCAGCCGATTCCCGCACGAGTTCTCGGGCGGTCAGCGTCAGCGCATCGGCATCGCCCGGGCCCTCGCCGTCGAGCCGTCGCTCATCGTCCTCGATGAGCCCGTGAGCGCGCTCGACGTCAGCGTCCAGGCCGGTGTGCTGAACCTGCTCGACGACCTCCAGCGAGACCTCGGCCTGGGCTACCTCTTCATCGCGCACGACCTCTCGGTGGTCAGGCACCTCAGCGACCGAGTCGGCGTGATGTACCTCGGCAAGCTCGTCGAGGAAGCCCCGGTGGATCAGTTGTTCGATCACGCGAAGCATCCGTACACCCAAGCGCTGCTGTCCGCGATCCCGGTCCCCGACCCCAGGGTCGAGCGCGGTCGGCAGCGGATCGTTCTCGGCGGCGACGTACCGAGCCCAGTCGACCCGCCGTCCGGATGCCGCTTCCGCACCCGGTGCTGGAAGGCGACCGAGCTCTGCGCGGCCGTCGAGCCGCCGCTCGCCGGGCTCGGCGACGGACAACGCGTCGCCTGCCACTACCCGGAGGAGCGGGCCGCCGTCTAGGTCCGCGCCCGTCCACCGAGCCGCTCCGCACACCGACGAAGACAGGAACTCTCCATGACTGAACGCGCCCACCGCATCGCCGTGATCCCCGGCGACGGCATCGGCACCGAGGTGGTCCCCGAAGGGATCCGCGCCCTCGACGCCGCCGCGAAGCGCTTCGGCATCCCGCTGGAATACGAATGGTTCGACTTCGCCTCTGCACCGTACTGGCAGCAGCACGGGCAGATGCTGCCGGACGACTGGTTCGAGACGTTGCGCGGATTCGACGCCATCTTCTTCGGTGCCGTCGGCTGGCCCGACGTCGTCCCGGACCACGTCTCGCTGTGGGGAAGCCTCATCCAGTTCCGCCGCACCTTCGACCAGTACATCAGCCTGCGGCCCTGCCGGCTGATGCCCGGCATCGAGTCGCCCCTCGTCGGTCGCGGGCCGGGCGACATCGACTTCGTCGTCGTCCGCGAGAACACTGAGGGGGAGTACTCCGCGATCGGTGGCCGAATCTTCGACGGAACCGACCGTGAGGTCGTGATGCAGCAGACCGTCATGACTCGCACCGGCGTCGACCGGGTGCTGCGCTACGCATACGACCTCGCTGACCGTCGACCGAAGAAGCACATCACCTCCGCCACCAAGAGCAACGGGATCACGATCTCGATGCCTTACTGGGACGAACGATTCGCAGCCGTCGGCGAGGAGCACCCCGACATCGACCGTGATCAGTACCACATCGACATCCTCGCGGCGAACTTCGTCCTTCATCCCGACTGGTTCGACGTCGTCGTGGCGAGCAACCTCTTCGGCGACATCCTGTCCGACCTCGGACCGGCCTGCACCGGAACGATCGGCATCGCACCGAGCGCAAACATCAACCCCGAGCGCACCTTCCCGAGCCTCTTCGAGCCGGTCCACGGGTCAGCACCCGACATCGCCGGCCGTGGCATCGCGAACCCCATCGGCCAGATCTGGGCAGGCGCCATGATGCTCGACCACCTCGGCCACCCCGAAGCAGGCGACGCTATCGTCGCGGCGATCGAAGCCGTGCTCGAGATCTCCGACGACTCGATGCTCACCCCGGATCTCGGAGGTCGGGGCACGACGGTTCGACTCGGCAGCGAGATCGCCGAGGCGATCGAGGGGTAGGTTCCACGTGTTCTCCCTTCCCCGTCAGTACTCCCTACCGGTGCGGCCGGTCGGGCACGCCTGATGAAGGTGGTGGTAGCGCCCGACTCGTTCAAGGGAACTGTCGGTGCGGACGAAGCCGCGAAGCTGATCGCGGCCGGCTGGAAGACCCGACGCCCGGAAGACGAGCTCGTGCTCAAACCCATGGCGGATGGCGGTGAGGGGACTCTCGCAGCGCTCGCCACCGCCATTCCGGGCGCCTCGTGGGAGCACGCCCGAGTTTTCGGCCCAGACGGCAGGGCGATGAACGCGCCGTGGCTCATGCTCCCCGACGGGACCGCGGCTGTGGAGCTCGCGAGTGCTTCCGGCATCACTCTGATGGACGCGCTTTCGCCGCTCGATGCCCATACGTTCGGACTCGGTCAGGTCATTTCGACGGCGCTTGATGCGGGGGTCACCCGGGTCCTCGTCGCCCTCGGCTCGAGCGCATCCACGGATGGCGGGTCCGGCATGCTTTCGGCCCTCGGCGGACGATTCACCACTGCCGACGGCCAGCCGATCAGTCTCGGCGGTCGGGGGCTCATGAGGCTCCGAACCACCGATCTCGCAGGCCTTGCCCGTGTCCCGAGCAGGGGCGTGATCGGGCTGTCGGACGTCACCAATCCGCTGCTCGGACCGCACGGAGCGGCCGCCGTCTTCGGCCCGCAGAAGGGTGCCGATGCGGACGAAGTCGACGTCCTCGAACGAGCGTTGGACCACTATGTCTCCGTTCTGGGTGAAGCGGGCGTCCGTGTCGCGCACGACTCCGCTGGTGCTGGGGCCGCCGGCGGTACCGGCTACGGGCTCATGGTCTGGGGCGCCAGCCTGGAATTGGGAGCATCGGTGGTCGCCGACGCGATCGGCCTCGCCGAAGCCGTCACCGACGCTGACTTCGTCATCACCGGAGAGGGCCAGTTCGATGGGCAGTCATTGGCAGGGAAGGTGCCCTCCGAAGTGCTCGGCATCGCGCGCCGTGCTCACGTTCCCACGGCACTCGTCGCCGGGAGGATCGTCGCCGCGACGGACGGGTTCGCCTTGGCCATCTCGTTGACGGAATCCGCAGGGTCGACCCGAGCGGCGATCTCCGACCCTCGCCGATGGCTGATCGACAGCGGGTCCCGCCTCGCAGCCAAGCTCGCCGTGGCGATTGCTCCCGCGGCTCCGCCCGATCGAACGGACATCCACTCATGAAACCTCGGTACGACGCCGTACTCTTCGATCTCCTGACCGCGCTCCTCGACTCGTGGTCGCTGTGGAACGCTGCGGCGGGCAGCGCGGAGCTCGGCGCGCGATGGCGCCAACGCTATCTGGAACTCACCTACGGGGCAGGCGAGTACCGCCCGTACGAGGCCGTCGTCGCTGAAGCGGCGCAGCAGGAAGGCGTCGGGCAGGCTGCGGTTCAGATGCTCGTCAACACCTGGGATGAACTCCAGCCATGGCCTGATGCACCAGAGACCCTCGGCCGGCTCGGTCAACACGTCCGGCTGGGCGCGGTCACCAACTGTTCGGAAGACCTCGGGCACCGCGCGGCTCGTCTCCTCAGGACTCCGCTCCAGGTCGTCGTGACGTCGGAACGGGCCGGCGCCTACAAGCCACGGCCGGAGCCCTACCGGCTCGCCCTGGACGAGCTTGGCACCGACCCGGCGCGAACGCTGTTCGTCGCGGGTTCGAAATTCGACATTGCGGGTGCCGCCGGCGTGGGGATGCCGGTCTGGTGGCACAACCGGATCGGCATGGATCGCGGTGACCTCCCGGCCCCGATATCCGAGCAGAGAACGCTTGCGCCGCTGGCCAACGAGGTGCTTGGCGTCGCATAGGCGCGCCACGATGCGGTGACGGCTGTCGGGCGATCGAGTCGGGGAGGTCTCGGGGCGCCTGAGCAGCCTCGTCTCACTTCACGGGGATCGCTCAGCCCATGCGGACGGCCCAGCCCCGGCGCGTGCCGCGGGCGGGGCCGGAAGCCGCATGCGGCACCGGGGCCACGCACGAGGTCAGGTATTCGTCGACGCCGATTCCATGTGAGGCGCGCTTGGGCGGGCGCACATGTCGACGATCTGATGCGCGCACGCATACTCAACGGATATTGGTCCGAGGAGACCCCAAACGTTCCCAGCTCGTCCGTGTAGCATCGCACTCACAGCATCCGTTCTCTCAAGGAATCCCGGGTCAGCCCGAGAAAATCCGAGACTTCCGGATCGCGATGACTATCTCGAGAACGACCCCGTCGCCTCCGTGGTGTCGCGGGTTCGAGTCCCGCCCTCGCTACCATCGGCCCGGTCTTCTTCGGAAGTGCCGGGCCTTTCGCATCTCCGCTGCGCCTCACCGCCACGTGCGTCGGCAGCGCGCCGCTCACAGCTAGGCTGACGTGGTGCAACTCGGCCTGGTCTTCGCGCTCGCATGGGCGGTGCTCGCCCTCGTCGCCGGCATCGCGCTCGTCACCCGGCGGAGGTGGCTCGCCGAGACGATCGCGGCGGAGCGCCGGTCGCGCCCGGGGCGCGCGGCGGCGCGCGCCCCGAGCCGGGCCCTGTTCGTGGTCATCGGCCTGCTCTTCATCGTGATGGGGCTCTTCATCATCGGCTGGTGGGTCGCGACCTCGCTGTGACCCGAGTGCCGTGAAGGCCCGGCGTACGTCGCAGGGCCCTCGCGCATCCCGGCCCCTATGCAGGGGAGAGAACGTGCCCGGGACTAGACCGTGCCCGCGGGCGGCCAGACGCCGATGATGATCGCCATCACGACGACGGTGACGAGTTCGTGCGCGATGTTCATCGTGGTGAGCGCGGCGGGGCGCCCCTCGAAGGCGTCGTGCGTGATGAAGCGAGCGGCCGTGAAGCCGGCCCAGAGCGCGATCGCCGTCACGACGGCCGACAGCAGGAATCCGCCGCCGTAGAAGTGCCAGGCGATCGCCGTGCTGCCCGCGAGCACCCAGGCCGTGATGAAGCTCACGAGCACGGTGACGACGATCGGCCCGACGGCGCTCGCCCCCGGTCGGTCGATGTCGACGTCGGCGAGCTTCGCCCACTTCATGCCGAAGACCTTCGGGGCGTACCAGATCGAACCGATGACCATGCTCGAGAGGGTGGCGAGCAGGACGGTCCAGTAGTTGATCTCGGGAACCATGAGAACACCCTTCCGTGGGCGAGAGGCGGCGAGGACCGCCTCGCTGTGGCACGGCATGCGGGCTCGCATCCGTTATGCCGCATTCTGCTCCTGCCGGAAGTCGACGGGCGGTATTTCCGCATCTCCGTCGCGGCATCACGCCGACGGACGAGGGTGGGGCGCCCGGTCAGCACGACGGGCGCCCCACCCGGTCTCATCCGGCGACGTGCACCGTGACCTCGCCGCCGGCGGTCACGCCGGCCGAGTTCTCGAGCTCGACCGTGTAGCGGTGCTCGCCCGGCGAGGCATCCTCGATCTCGAACGCGACGACGCGCTCGGCATCGGCGCCGCGGTAGGCCCGGTCGATCACGCGGCCGCTCTCGAGCAGCCGCACGACCGTGGTCGGCCGGCCCTTGCCGGTCTTCACCTTGATCTCGTAGTCGCCGTCGGCGTCGGGTCCCTTGCGCGGGCCGGTGAGCGCCGTCACCTCCGCGCTCGGGGGCGCGGAAGTCGCGCCGTCGGCCCCGGCCTCCTTCCACATCGCGCCGTTGAGCGGCGTCACCGTGAGCGATTCGAGCGCGGCGTCGCCGCCGTCGGCGAAGAGCCCGATGCGGTCGGCGCCGGCGTTCGGGAACACCTGGTCGGTGATGGTCGTGCGCCCGTCGGCCGTGAACACCTCGACCGAGGCGCGGTCGACCCAGACGGTGAGCGCGATGCGCCCGTCGGCGAGCGGCGCGGCGACGTCGTCGACCGACGCGAAGGCGGGGTGGAAGTCGGTGACGCCCGAGTCGCGGCGGTCGACGAAGAGCCGACCCGACCGAGCGTCGTAGCCGATTCGCGTCGCCGACTCGTCGTCGCCGAGCACGGTCAGCCCAGCGGCATCCGCCGAACCGGGGTCGATGACCGCGTCGATGCGCACCCGGTCGCCCGAGATCGGCAGGGTCTCGGTTCCCGAGGCGATCGCCCGGCCGCCGGCGGCTGCCGCCGGATCGATGAAGGCGCGGTCGGGCTGCTCGAGCTCGGCGAACTCGGGCACGACCTGCTGCGTCAGGCGCGGTCCTTTCGGCGTGCTGACGAGCGCGACCTCGCGCGGCAGCGTCATGGCGCTGCGCCACGAGCCCGTCGGGATGTCCTGCGCGTAGTCCCAGTCGTTCATCCAGCCGAGCATGACGCGGCGGCCGTCGGGCGCGTTGTTGAACGACACCGTGGCGTAGTAGTCGCGCCCCCAGTCGAGCCAGTCGTAGCCCTCGATGCGCGGCGTCGCCGCGGCATCGGCGAACATCACCTGGTCGACGAGCACGTGACCCCAGCCCGACCGGTTGTTGTCGACGATCCGAATGGATGCCTCGCGGCCGGCGAACTCCGACACGTCCCAGCTGCGCCAGTCGAGGCCCTCGCTGTTCGTGCCGGTCGACGAGCGCACGACTTCGCCGTCGACGATCAGGTTGACGGTGGTCTCATCCGAGCGCACGACCGCCGGTTCGGCACCCAGCACGAAGTGGTCGGCGGTCAGGTGGCCCCAGCCGCCGGTGGCGGCGTCGTGCACGCGCAGCCTGGCCTCGCGGCCGGCGTACTCCGAGACATCCCAGCTCCGCCAGTTCAGGGCGCCCGCCTCGGGACCGGTTGCGGACCGCACGACCTCGCCGTCGACGAGGAGCTGCACGTCGAGCGAGCCGTCGGTGCGCTTGCCGCCGCCGACGAGGAAGCTCAGATGGTCTTCTCCGGGCTCGATCGTGAAGGCCGGCGAGGTGAGGTCGCCGGTGTTGTCGTCGCCCTTCGGGCCGCCCTCCCAGGTGTTGATGCGCTTCTGGCCGAGGGAGTACTCACCGCCCGCGGTCGAGGGGTTGCGTGCCGGATCGGTCGCGAAGTCGCCCGTCACGGTCCAGCCGCTGTCGGCGAGGGTCGTGCCGTCGGGCAGCTCGAAGTCGAAGAGGGTACGACCCGCCGGCGGTTCGTTGCCGAGCTGTGCGCCCTCGACGTGGGGGTGGTTGCCGCCGCCGACGAGCAGGTTGACGACGTCGTGCTCGACGGTGAAGGTCGGCGAGTCGATGGTGCCGACCGGCCAGTCGCCGTCGTTGAAGCCGTTGACGAGGCCGGCGCCGATGAAGCCCGACACCGGGTTCTGGCCGGGCAGGCTGCCGGCCGCGGGTGCGTCGCCCCACGGGCCGTTCTTCCAGTTGCCCGGCTCGTTCCTCACCGTCCAGCCGTCGTACGTGCCGTCGTCGAAACCCGCGAAGACGGTGCCGTCGGGCAACTGGTCGGCGCTCACGGTGCTCTCCGACGTGAACGTCGTGCCGTCGAAGTCGCCGACGAAGTACTGGCCGCCCGAGCCGCCGTTCGGCGCGCCGGGGTTGAGGTTCACGACGAGCACCCACTTGGTGTTCGCCGGGTCGCCGTCGACCGCGAGCGGGAACAGGTCGGGGCACTCCCAGATGCCGCCGGTCGCGTTCGCCGGGCCGAAGGTGCTGAGCTCGGTCCACGACTTCAGGTCGTCGCTGCGCGAGAGGATCACCTGGTAGCTCGTCGCCTCGACCGCGGCCATCACCCAGTACGACTCGCCGGTCCCGGGGTTCGTGTAGCGGAACACCTTCGGGTCGCGGAAGTTCGCCGAGTCGCGGTCGTAGACCGGGTTGCCCTCGTACTTCGTCCACGTCTGCCCGTGGTCGAGCGAGTAGGCGAGCGACTGCGCCTGCTTGCCCGCGTGCGTCGGGTGGGCGCCGGTGTAGGCGCTCGTGTAGATCGCGACGAGGGCCGGGTCGTCGGCGGTGCCGAAGCCCGTCGTGTTGCCCTCGTCGACGACGACCGACCCCGAGAAGATGTCCTCGATCGCGGTGCCCGACTCGTCGAAGGTCTGGGGGATCGCGAGCGGCTGCTCCTCCCAGTGCACGAGGTCGGTGCTCGTGGCGTGGCCCCAGCTCATGTTGCCCCAGCGGGTGCCGTTCGGGTTGTGCTGGAAGAACAGGTGCCAGGTGCCGTTCTCGTACACCATGCCGTTGGGGTCGTTCATCCAGTTGCGTTCGGGCGAGAAGTGCAGGTACGGCCGGTACTGCTCGCTCGCCGGGTCGGGTGGGTCATCGGCCATCGCCGGTGCCGCTGCGGCGAGCGTGCAGCCCGCCGCGGTCACGGCCGCGACTGCGGCCAAACGGAGTCTTGATACCGTCGTCATCGATCGATTCGCCCTTCATTGCGCGGAAGTCGTCACCCGAGGTGACATCGTTATCAGGTTCGACGCCGGCGATGCTACGCAGTGTCCGCCGGACAATGCAAGGGCCGTTTCGCCGGGTGTCACGCGGGCAGGACGCCGAGCGCGGCGGTGCGCGTCAGCTGCCGAGCGCGTCGGCCGGCCCGACCAGGTGCGGCACCCGCAGCAGGGCGCCCTCATGGCGCACGGTCGCGGCCGCGATCGTCATCGCGGCGTCGAGGGCGACCGACCAGGATGCCTCGTCGACGGGCATCCCGCCATGGCCGATGTGGTGCGCGACGGCCGACAGGGTCGCGTCGCCCGCCCCCATCGTGTCGATCACCGGGCCCGGCAGCGAGGCGATGCCGGCGTGCACGTGCACGCCTCCGTGATGCACCGACGCGCCCTCGCGCCCGGCGGTGGCCAGCACGGCGAGGGGGCGGGTGCGCGAGGCATCCGGGGCGTCGACGGACGCGGCACCGCGCAGGCGCGCGACGAACGCGTCGAGCCCGTCGCCGAGCAGCAGTGCGGCGTCTTCGTCGCCGACCTTCACGAGCAGGGCACGTGCGGCGACGCGCTCGAACCCGGCGAGGAACGCGGCGCGGTCGCGCAGCATGCCCTCGCGCGGGTTGCCGTCGACGACGAGCCGGCGCTCGGGCTCATCGATCGCTTCGACGAGGGCGTCGAGCTGCCGCGCGTCGTCGAAGGGGAAGCAGCTCACGACGACGAGGTCGGCCCCGGCGATCGCCGAACGCGCCCGGTCGTCGAAGTCGAGTCGTCGTCGCCGCGCGGCCTCGTTGAACTCGTAGCGCGGCTCGCCGTCACGGCGGTCGGAGATCGCGCGCGACGTGCCGAGAGGCGACGGGGTCGCGACGAGCCGCACGCCGTAATCGGCGAGGTACGCGCGGATGCGCCGCCCCGGCTCGTCGTCGCCGACCATCGCGACGAGCGTGACGTCGTCGCCGAGGAGCGACAGGCCCACCGCGACGTTCAGTGCGGCGCCGCCGACGAACTCCCGCGCGCCGAGCAGGTCGCGCAGCTCGTCGATGAGCGCGTCGCCGATGACGGTCACCCGCGTGGCGCGAGGCCGCGCACCGCCCGGCGTCGTCGCGCCCGTCACCGCTCGGCCTTCGGAGGCAGCTCGCCCGATCCGCGCACGATGAGCGTCGTGGGCACGACCGTGCGGAGCGCGGGCGCCTCGTCGCCGTCGAGGCGTGCGAAGACGCGCTCGGCGGCGAGGCGGCCGATCTCCTGCGGATGCTGCGCCACGACGGTGATGCCGGGATCGAGCAGGTCGCCGAGCGGTACGTCGTCGAATCCGACGAGCGCGGTGTCGTGGTGTCGACCGAGTTCGCGCAGTGCCCGGATCACGCCGATCGTCACGAGGTTCTGCGAGCTGAAGATCGCGGTCGGCGGCTGGTCGCCCGCGAACAGGGCGAGGGTGGCCTCGCGGGCGGTCACCTCGTCGTGCAGGCCTTCGACGACGGGGATGTCGCGTGTCGCGACGCCGGCCCGGCCGAGCTCCTCGAGGAATCCGCGGCGGCGCTCTCGCGCGGTCTGGATTCCGGCCCGGTCGCCGAGGTAGGCGAGGCGGCGATGGCCGTGCTCGAGCAGGTGGCGGGTGGCGAGCGCCGCACCGTCGGCGTTGTCGCTGACGACGGAGTCGGAGGTGAGGCCTGCGGGCTCGCGGTCGACGAAGACGACGGGAGTGCCGCGGCGCAGCTCGGGCGCGAGGTACGCCTGGCTCTCGGAGACCGTCGTGAGGATGAGGCCGTCGACCCGGCGACGGAGGAACGCCGCGACCGCCTCCTGCTCGCGGGCGGGGTCGTCGTCGAGGCTCGAGGCGAAGACGGCCACGCCCCGGTCGGCCGCCGCGTCTTCGACGGCGCGATGCACGGCGCCGGCGAAGGGGTTGTCGACGCTGCCGACGAGGAGCCCGAGGGTGCGGGTGCGGCCATCGGCGCGACGGAGGTTGCCGGCGTGCAGGTCGGGCTGGTAGTCGAGCTTGCGGGCGGCGGCGTTGACCTTCTCGATCGTTGCGGCCGAGACGTTGGGCTCGCCGTTGATGACGCGCGAGACGGTCTTCACGCCGACGCCCGCGAGCGCGGCGACGTGTCGCATGGTGGGTCGCGATCGGGTGCCGCCCGCTGCGGGCTCCGACTCTGACAACGGTGTCACGTTTCGGTCTCCAATGTGCTCGTTGGACTTGACTATACACATGGTGATCGGCTAGACCTACCTTTGACATCGTTGTCAGGAGGACAACGGGTCCCCCACACCAGAGGAGATTCATCGATGAATCACGCAGCAACCGGCGGGCTCCGCCGTCGACTGATCGCCGGCGTCTCGATCACCGCCGCAGCCGCCTTGGCCCTCACGGGCTGCGCGTCGGGCAACGGCTCGAGCGCGTCGGGCAGCGACGAGGAGATCGGCGTCTCGCTCATCGTGAAGACGACGACCAACCCGTTCTTCGTCGCGATGCAGGACGGCGCGAAGACCGCCGCCGACAAGCTCGGCGTCGACCTCACGCTCGCCGCGGGCAAGGAGGACGGCGACGAGGACACCCAGATCCAGGCGATCGAGAACGCCATCTCGAAGGGCGACGCCGGCATCCTGATCACCCCGAACGGCCCCGGCGTCGAGGACGCGCTCGTGAAGGCCCGCGACGCCGGCCTCTACGTCATCGCCCTCGACACCCCGCCCGCCGACCCCGAGGCCGCCGACATCACCTTCGCGACCGACAACTTCCTCGCCGGCCAGGAGATCGGCGAGTGGACCGCCGCGAAGCTCGACGGCGAGAAGGCGACGATCGCCATGATCGACCTCTTCGACGACAAGGTCGTGTCGGTCGACTGGGCTCGCGACCAGGGCTTCCTCGACGGCATGGGCATCGACCTCGCCGACGACCAGACGAACGGCGATGAGGAGAAGACCGGCGACTACTCGGGCGGCGAGTACGAGATCGTCGGCAACGAGGCATCCCAGGGTGCCGAAGACGGCGGCCGCACCGCCGCCGAGACGCTGCTGTCGAAGAACCCCGACATCAACGTCGTCTACACGATCAACGAGCCCGCGGCGTACGGCGCGTACCAGGCGTTCAAGGCGGCCGGTGCGACCGACGACCTCATCGTCGTCTCGGTCGACGGCGGCTGCGCGGGCGTGGAGAACGTCGCCGACGGCGTGATCGGCGCGACGAGCCAGCAGTACCCGGTGAAGATGGCCGACCTCGGCGTGCAGGCGATCTTCGACCTCGTGAAGACCGGCGAGAAGCCCGAGACCAGCGACGGCCTCGACTTCTTCAACACCGGCGTGGCCCTCGTCACCGACGACCCCCAGGACGGCGTCGAGTCGATCGACACCGCCGAAGCCGGCGAGATCTGCTGGGGCTGATCGCACCAGCCGCCTGAACCCGGTGCGGGTCGGGTGACGGATGCTGCGGCATCCCGCCCCTCCCCGGCCCGCACCGACCGCCCGGGCGACGCCGCTCCGCGGCATCCCGCCCCTCGTACCACCGCACCGACCGACACGACGGAGTCTCAACGTGAGTCAGCACACCACCGAACCGGCGCCCGCGGCGCCGGCCCAGCCCACCAGCGGGCCGCCGACCTCGGCGCTCGACCTGGCCGAGGAGTTCCTCGACCGCTCAACGCCGCTCAGCCGCATCCGCAACGTCCTGCACCGCTACCCGGCGATCAGCCCCGCGATCGTGCTCGTCATCGCGGTCATCGTCTTCGGTCTGCTGAACGACCGGTTCCTCAACCCGGCGAACCTCTCGCTCATCACCCAGCAGGTCGCCGTCGTCGGCACCCTCGCCGTCGCGCAGACGCTCGTCATCCTGACCGCCGGCATCGACCTCTCGGTCGGCGCCGCCATGGTGCTGAGCTCGATGGTGATCGCGCAGACGAGCGTGAACCAGGGCATCCCCGCCGTGCTCGCGCTGCTGCTGGGGCTCGTCGTCGGGCTCGCCGCCGGCGCGCTCAACGGCGTGCTCGTCACGCGGCTCAAGCTGCCGCCCTTCATCGTCACCCTCGGCACGCTCAGCATCTTCGTCGCGCTCACCCTGCTCTACTCGGGCGGTGCGACGGTGCGCGGCGGCGAGATGCCCGAACTCCTCACCTGGACGGGTTCGACGTTCGACATCGGCGGGGTCAACTTCACGGTCGGCGTGCTGCTCATGCTGCTGCTCTACGTGGCGATCGCACTGATCCTGTCGAAGACCGCGTGGGGGCGGCACGTCTACGCGGTCGGCGACGACCCCGAGGCCGCGCGGCTCGCCGGCATCAGCGTCAGCCGCGTGCTCATGAGCGTCTACCTCGCGGCCGGCGCGATCCTCGCGCTCGCCGCGTGGATCCAGATCGGCCGCACCAACGCCGCCTCGCCGAACGCGGGCGCCGAGCTCAACCTCGACTCGATCACCGCCGTCGTCATCGGCGGCACGAGCCTCTTCGGCGGCCGTGGCACCGTGTGGGGCACCCTGCTCGGCGCACTCATCGTCGGCGTGTTCCGCAACGGGCTCTCGCTCGCCGGGCTCGACGTGCTCTGGCAGACGTTCGCCGTCGGCGTGCTCATCATCGTGGCCGTCTCGGTCGACCAGTGGATTCGGAAGGTACGCAAATGACCACCGCAACGCCCGCAGGGGCCGCAACGGAAACCCGCACCCCCGTGCTGCAGGCACGCCGGCTCGTGAAGACCTTCGGCCGGGTCGTCGGCCTCGACGGCGTCAGCCTCGAGCTCTACCCGGGCGAGGTGCTCGCCGTGATCGGCGACAACGGCGCGGGCAAGTCGACGCTCATCAAGTGCCTCACCGGCGCCTACGTCCCCGACGAGGGCGAGCTGTTCCTCGACGGGCAGCCGGTGCACTTCAAGCGCCCGCAGGACGCGCGGGCGGCCGGCATCGAGACGGTGTACCAGAACCTCGCCGTCTCGCCAGCGCTCGACGTCGCCTCCAACCTGTTCCTCGGCCGCGAGGTGCGCAAGAAGGGCATCCTCGGCTCGGTGTTCCGCGTCGTCGACCAGAAGGGCATGCGCAAGCAGGCGCGCGAACAGCTCACCTCGCTCGGCATCTCGACCCTGCAGGACGTCACGGTGCCGGTCGAGAACCTGTCGGGCGGCCAGCGCCAGGCCGTCGCGGTCGCCCGCGCCGCAGCCTTCGGGTCGAAGGTCGTCGTGCTCGACGAGCCGACCGCCGCGCTCGGCGTGCGCGAGTCGAACCAGGTGCTCGAGCTCGTGAAGCGGCTGCGCGACCAGGGCATCCCCGTGATCCTCATCTCGCACAACATGCCGCACGTGTTCGAGGTGGCCGACCGCATCCACATCCAGAGGCTCGGCAAGCGCGCCGCGACGATCACGCCCGAGTCGCACTCGATGACCGACGCGGTCGCGATCATGACGGGCGCGTCGCAGGGATGACGCGACCCGGGCGACCCGCCGGACCGGTGCGTCTCGTCGCCGAGTTCACCGCCCTGCCGGGGCGCGAGGAGGAGGTCGAGCGCCTCCTCCTCGCGCTCACCGAGGACGTGCGCCGTGAACCGGGATGCCTCGACTTCACCCCGCTCAGGGTCGTGCGCGCGCCCGTGCCCGCGCCAGGGGCCGAGGCCGTGGTCGCCGGCCCCGCACCGGCGGGTCGCCGCTTCATCGTCACCGAGGCGTACCGCGACGCCGCGGCCTTCGCCGCGCACCTCGCCGCACCGTACGGGGCCGTGTTCAACACCGCGCTGGGACCGCTCATCGAGGAGGACGGGTCGCAACTCACCTTCGTGCAGCCGCTCCCGTGAGGGGTCGCGCTTCCAGTAGCGTTTCGGGGGGATCCCTTCCGCGCAGAGGAGCACCATGCCCATTCCCGCCGACGACCCCCGACTCGTGACCCCGCACGCGGCCGCGGCCACGCGATACGACGACGTGCCCTTCCGGCGCGCGGGCGCGAGCGGCGTGCGACTGCCGCGCATCTCGCTCGGGCTCTGGCAGAACTTCGGGCGCGACCGCTCGATCGAGAGCCAGCGGCAGATCCTGCTGCACGCGTTCGATCGCGGCATCGTGCACGTCGACCTCGCGAACAACTACGGGCCGCCGTACGGCGCCGCCGAGTCGACGTTCGGGAGCGTGCTCGAGACCGATCTCGGCCGCTACCGCGACGAGCTCTTCGTCACGACGAAGGCGGGCTACGACATGTGGCCGGGCCCGTACGGCGACGGCGGATCGCGCAAGTACCTCGTCCGCTCGCTCGAGCAGAGCCTCGCCCGCATGCGCACCGACCACGTCGACGTCTTCTACTCGCACCGCGTCGACCCCGAGACGCCCATCGAGGAGACCATGCAGGCGCTCGTCGACATCGTGCGCAGCGGCAAGGCGCTCTACGTCGGCATCTCGAACTACCCGGCACCGCTCGCGCGCCGCGCCCACGAGCTGCTCGCAGGAGAAGGCGTGCGGCTGCTGCTCCACCAGCCGCGGTACTCGCTGTTCGATCGCACGCCCGAGGCCGAGCTCTTCCCGCTGCTGACCGAGCTCCGGGTCGGCAGCGCCGTGTTCTCGCCCCTCGCGCAGGGACTGCTGACCGCGAAGTACCTCGACGGCGGCATCCCCGCCGATTCGCGGGCGGCGAACAGCCGGTTCCTCGACGGGTCGGCCATCACCGACGACTACCTGCGCCGCATCCGCGGCATCGACGGCGTCGCGAAGCAGGCCGGCCTGTCGATCCCGCAGCTCGCGGTCGCCTGGGTGCTGCGCAACCCCGCCGTGACCACCGCCATCATCGGCGCGTCGCGCCCGGGGCAGATCGACGAGGCGGTCACCGCCAGCAGGGCCGAGCTCTCGGCCGACGTGCTCGCCGCGCTCGAGGAGTTCGCGGCGCCGTCGGGCGGCCCGCTCGCGGACTGAAGCCGATCGTTCCTCGCCGCGCCCATCGACGGCTCGGCGTGCGAGGGACCACGGCTCTCGACGCTTCGGCGGAATTCAGCTGTGCCGGTTCCGCCTCATCGTGAGGCGGAACCGGCATCGCCCGAACGGACGACGGTCGTCACGCACCCGCGCTCGGATCGCCGCCGTACTCCGCCGACCACGAGGGCGAGCATCGCAACGCCGAGTTCGATCGCCGCGAGCGTGGGCGCGAGGGCATGCACCGCCGCCGTCGCACCGCCGATCGGGGCATCCGCATCGCCGGAGCCGCCGACGAGGGCCGCCGCATGGTGCCCGCCCGCGCCTCCCACGCCCGTGAGGTGGACGACGAGCATCGCGAGCGCGGCCACCGCCATCAGGCTCCACTCGCCCGTCGAGGGCAGCGCCGTGCCTCCGCGGTGCAGCATGCAGGCGGCGCACGCCGCCGCGAGCGCGAGCATGGCGAGCGAGCGCCAGTCGGGGGCGCCGACGGCGAGCCACACGTGCAGGCCGACGCAGAGCGCGGCGACCGCGGCCATCGCGGCGCGCACGGCCACCGCCGCCGACGCGCGGCGCGGCGGCCGCGACGACCCGTGCGCGCGCGTGGCCGCGCCGCGCCGGTCGGCGGTGGCGGTGATGGTCGTCATGGGTGGCTCACGTCGTCGAGGGCTCGGTGCCCGGCTGGATGAGTGCCAGCCTCCCACCGGGGTCGGCCGGGGTCTTGCCCGTCGCCGCCCGGAGCTTGCCGATCCCTGCACGACGCCCGACGACGGCGGCGACCCGCATCACGCCCACTGGAACCACGTCGTCTTCCAGTCGGTGTAGTTGTCGAGGGCGTGGCGCGACAGGTCGCGGCCGAAGCCCGACTGCCGGAAGCCGCCGAACGGCGTCGTCAGCCCGAGCGCGTCGACGGTGTTGACCGAGACGGTGCCGGCGACGAGCCGCTCCGAGAGGCGGTGCGCGCGGGCGAGGTCGGTCGTCCACAGCGAGGCGGCGAGCCCGTAGTCGGTGGCGTTCGCGAGCCGCACGGCCTCGTCCTCGCCGTCGAACGGCAGCACCGCCACGAGCGGGCCGAACACCTCGACGCGATGCAGGTCGTGGTCGGCGGCGAGGCCGGTCACGATCGCAGGCCGCAGGTAGGCGTCGGAGCCGGTGATCGTCACGCGCTCACCGCCGCTGACGAGCGTGCCGTCGCCGGCCGCGAGCGCGATCGCCGCGCCGACGTCGTCGGCGTGCGCCCGGCTGATGAGGCTGCCGTTGCCGTCGGCGCCCGCGAGCGGGTCGCTCGGCTCGTACGCACGGGATGCCTCGGCCAGGAGCTGCACGAACTCGTCGTGGGCGCTCCGCTCGACGAGGATGCGCGAGTTCGCCGAGCACACCTGTCCCTGGTTGTAGAACGCACCGAAGGCCGCCTTCGCGGCGGCGAGTCCGAGGTCGGCGTCGGCGAAGACGAGGTTCGAGCTCTTGCCGCCCGCCTCGAGCGCGACGCGCTTCATGTTCGAGGTGCCGGCATCGACCATGAGCTGCTTGGCGACGGCGGTCGATCCCGTGAACGCGAGCACGTCGATACCGGGATGGCGCGCGATGCGCCCGCCGACGGTCGAGCCGCGACCCGGGACGACGTTGAGCACGCCCGCGGGGATGCCCGCCTCGAGCGCGAGGTCGGCGAGCCGCAGCGCGGTCAGGGAGGTCTCGGTCGCGGGCTTCAGCACCACGCTGTTGCCCGACGCGAGGGCCGGCGCGAGCTTCCACGCGGCGATCTCGAGCGGGTAGTTCCACGGCACGATCGCACCGACGACGCCGAGCGGAACCCGGCGCACGAGTGCCGTCGAGCCGGGCGGGGTCGACGGGATCTCGTCGAACCGCTTGTCGGCGAGCTCGCCGTACCAGCGGAACGTCGCGGCGGCGCCCGGTACGTCGACGACGCGGGTCTGCGCGATCGGCTTGCCCGAGTCGAGCGTCTCGAGCAGGGCGAGCTCGTCGAGGTGCTCCATCATGAGGTCGGCGAGGCGCACCAGCACGCGCCCGCGCTCGGCCGCGTCGAGGCGGCTCCAGCGGCCGTCGTCGAACGCCTGCCTGGCACGGTCGGCGGCGAGGTCGACATCGCGCTCGGTGCCCGCGGCGAGGTCTGCGAGGTGGGTGAGCGAGCCCGGGCTGATCACCGGGATCGTGGCGCCCTCCGAGGCATCCACCCGCCGGCCGTCGATGACCGCGCGGCCGTCGATCGCGAGTTCGCGGCTGCGCGCCGCCCAGTCGATGGTGGTCATGATGCGTGCTCCCGGGGGTTCGAGGCGGGGTCGTCCGAGGTGACGACGTCGATCGCCGTCCAGGCCATCAGGACGGCGGCGTCGGTGAGGGCGCGTTCGGCGGCAGCGCCGACGCAGGCCGCCGCGAACTCCTTCTGGTGGTTGGTGTGCGGCAGCGAGCCGACCCCGATGTACGGGTGGATCGCGGGCACGAGCTGCGACACGTTGCCCATGTCGGTCGAGGCGCGATTCATGCGTCCGGCCACGAGCGGGTCGGCGAAGACGCGGCCGCGCTCGAGCGCGTTCGCCCGGTAGGCCGCGAGCGCCCGCTCGTCGGTGCGGAACTCGGCGTAGGGCTTCGACTCGGGCGTGATCGTGAGGCTCGCGCCCGAGGCGAGCGCTCCCGCCTCGAAGCAGCGGCGCACGCGCTCCTCCAGCACCTCGAGCTCGGCGAGCGAGCTCGCGCGCGCGTACCAGCGGCCCTCGGTGCGCTCGGGGATCGCGTTCGGCGCGAAGCCGCCGAGGGTCTGGATGCCGTGCACCCGCGTGTCGGCGGGCAGCTGCTGGCGCAACAGGCCGATCGCGACCTGCGCGACGAGGAACGCGTCGTTCGCGTTGACGCCGTCGTCGGGGTAGGCCGCCGCGTGCGCCGAGACGCCGTCGTAGGCGACGTGGCTGTGCGAGACGGCGAACGGCCGCGCCTCGGCGACGTCGACGGGCCCCGGGTGCACCATCATCGCGAGGTCGAGGTCGCCGAACGCGCCCGCCTCGATGAGCTCGATCTTGCCGCCGCCGCCCTCTTCGGCCGGGGTGCCGTAGACCCGCACCGTGATGCCCAGCTCGTCGGCGACCCGCGCGAGTGCGAGCCCGGCGCCGACCGCGCTCGCCGCGATGAGGTTGTGCCCGCACGCGTGCCCGAGCCCGGGCAGCGCGTCGTACTCGGCCATGATGCCGATCGTCACCGGCCCGCTGCCCGCCTCGGCGAGCAGGGCGGTGTCGTAGCCGAGGTAGGCCGTCGTGACGTCGAACCCCGCGGCGGCGAGCGCGTCGCCGACCCAGCCGGCAGCGCGGTGCTCCTGCCAGGCCGTCTCGGGGTGCGCGTGCAGCGTCTCGGAGAGGGCGACGAGCGAGGCGGAGGCCTCGGCGACCGCCGCATCCGCGGCTCGCCTCATCGCGACGCTCGCGTTCATCGTGGCGGCGGCGCTCGCCGCTGCGACCGACTCACTCATCGCCGGGCACCCCGTACGACGGCGCGGCCGACGGGTCGAGCGCGCGCGTGACGTAGTCGTCGCGCTGCGGCAGCCAGACCTCGACGAGTCGTCCGAGCTCGCCGATCGGGTCGTCGTCGACCCAGTCGACCCGCAGGTCGGTGACCCGCCAGCCGTTGCCGCGCACGACCGAGAGCCCGGCGGAGTGCACGGGCCCGGCCTCGCCGCCCGCGTCGATCGCGGCGCGCAGCGCCGCGAGGAGGCGCATCTCGAGATCGCCCTCGGTCTGTTCGAACCGCACCACCATCGCCGCGGGGATGTCGGCCGACGCCAGCATGTTGCCGCCGGCGGCGACGCCGTCGCCCCGTGCACCGCCCTGGGCGTCGGCGAACACGCCCAGCGCACGCTGCCCCGAGTGCACGGCGGTGCGGCCCTCGGCGTCGACGACGAGGAGCTGGCGGAACTCGAGGTGCTCGCGGCCGTCGGCGACGGCGGCGAGCGCCTCGGCGGCCGAGTCGCCCGCGGCGAGCCGCTCGAGCACGGCAGGTCCGAGCCTCGGGTCGGTGACGTTCTGCGAGTTGACGCCGCCGACGCCGTCGGCGAGGTGCACGCAGCGGGCGGCCACCGCGGGCGATGACGAGCAGATGGCGGAGCCGATGGCGCCGGAGGCATCCCGGGCGACGATCGAGAAGGTCATGCGCCGGCTCCTTCGGTGCGGGCGCTGATGACCGCGGTCGCGTCGATCTCGACGAGCCACTCGGGGCGCGCGAGCGCGCTCACCACGAGTCCGGTCGAGACCGGGAAGACGCCCTTCAGCCAGCGCCCCATGACCCGGTAGACGGGCTCGCGGTAGCGGGGGTCGATCAGGTAGACGACGACCTTCACGATGTCGTCGAGCGACGACCCGGCCTCCTCGAGGAGCATCGCGATGTTGGCCATGGCCTGCTCGGCCTGCGCCTCGACGTCGCCGATGCCGACCGACTCGCGCGTCTCGAGGTCCTGCCCGATCTGGCCGCGGAGGTAGACGACCCCGCCGGCGACGACGGCCTGGCAGAGGTCGTTGTCGAGGTTCTGCTCGGGGTACGTGACCTTCGTGTTGAAGGGCCGGATGCGAGTGTGCGTGGTCAACGGAGGGCTCCTGTCGTGGTGAGGGCGGCGACGTCGGGGGCGGATGCCTCGGCTGCGGCCGCGGTCGTCACCGAGGCCGCCTCGTCGTAGGCGCGGTAGCTCTGCTGGATGCCGATCTGGTCGGCCACGTACTTGGCGTCGTGCCACACGCCCCAGATGAAGCTCGACCCGCGGCGCGACTGCCACGGCAGGCCGAGGAAGTACACGCCGGGCTCGACCGAGACGCCGCGCTGGTGGCGGGGCCGGCCGCGCTCGTCGAACGCGTCGACCTCGAGCCAGCCGTAGTCGGCCGCGAACCCGGTCGCCCACACGATCGAGGTGACGCCCGCGGCGGCGAGATCGAGCTCGAGCACCGGGTCGGTGACGCACGCCGGGTCGGGGCCGAGGCGGCGCGCCTCGGGCTCCTCGGGGAGGTCGAGGCCGTTGCGCTCGACGTAGGCGTCGGCCTCGTCGAGGAGCGCCAGGTAGTCGGCGTCGCCGCCCTCGATGTTCGCGGCGAGGTCGGGGGCGAAGTGCATGACGCCGTCGTCGTACGCGCTCGCACGGCCGACGAGGGTGATGCCGTCGGCGGCGAGGCGGCGGAAGTCGACGGTGTGGCCGCCGCGCGCCCCGCTCACGGCGATCGTCACGTGCTCCGCGCCGGCGGCGGGAGCCGAGGCATCCCACTTGCCCAGGACCCCCAGCCACCAGCAGAAGTCGCGGTCGCGGTAGGCGCGGGGCGGGCGGGCGTGGGGGCCGACGGCGAGGTGCACCTGCCGTCCGGCGGCGCGCAGTTCGTCGGCGATCTGCACGCCCGACGAGCCGGCCCCGATGACGAGCACGCCGCCGTCGGGCAGTTGCTGCGGGTTGCGGTACGAGCTCGAGTGGAGCTGGTGCACGCTCGCGCCGTCCGGAACGATCGCCGGGATGACGGGCTTCTGGAAGGGACCGGTCGCGGCCACGACGAAGCGGGCGACGTACGAGCCGTCGGTGGTGTCGACGTCGAAGCCGGGCTCGCCGTCGCGCCGACGCACCGAGACGACCTCGACACCGGTGCGCACCGGGGCGGCGATGAACTGCGCGTACTCCACGAAGTACTCGGCGACCCGGTCCTTCGACGCGAACGCGTCGGGGGAGAGGCCGGCGAACTCGAGGCCGGGGAACCGGTCGTGCCAGGCGGGACCGTTCGCGACGAGCGAGTCCCAGCGCCCGGTGCGCCACCGTTCGGCGATCCGGTCGCGCTCCAGCACGACGTGCGTGACGCCGCGTGCGCTCAGGTGCTCGCTCATCGCGATGCCCGCTTGGCCTGCGCCGACGACGACCACGTCGACCTCGTGACTCGACATGCCGAAACTCCATTCCGACCGGCGTCTTCACCGGTGGAATCAGGCTAGGAAACGCCATTGCATCTGTAAACCAGACAATGCTGAGGCAGTGCATCAGATCGATTGATACACTCGTCGCATGGCACGACTCGGCCGATCGGACCTGACCCTGGTGCAGCTGCGGTACTTCGTCGCGGCCGCGACCAAGCGGTCGATGACCGAGGCATCCGTCGACCTGCATGTCGCCCAGTCGGCCGTCTCGACCGCGATCGCGCAGCTCGAACGCACCCTCGGCGTGCAGTTGTTCGTGCGGCAGCGCAGCAAGGGCCTCGCGCTCACCGAAGCCGGCGAGCAGCTGCTGCGCGACGCGCACTCGCTGCTCGCCCAGGTCGACGAGATGGCCGACGCCGTGCGCGGCCATCACCACGACGTGCGCGGCACCCTGCGGCTCGCGTGCTTCGTGACGCTCGCGCCGTTCGTGCTGCCGACGCTCATCTCGCGCGTCGAGGCGGAGCACCCCCGCCTGCGCATCGAGGTCTTCGAGGCCGACGCCGACGGCACCGTCGCGATGCTGCTCAACGGCTCGGTCGAGGCGGCCATCGCCTACGACTTCGGGCAGCTCCACGACCTGTCGTTCGACCACCTCTTCTCGGCGCCGCCCCACGTGATCATGCCGGCCGACCACCCGCTCGCGGCGAGCGAGCGCATCGAGCTCTCGGCGCTCGCCGGGCAGGACCTCGTACTGCTCGACATGCCGCACTCGCGGGAGTACTTCCTCGGCATGCTCGCCGCGGCGGGTGTCGAGCCGCAGATCCGCTACAGCTCGCGCAGCTACGAGACCGTGCGTTCGCTCGTGGCGCGCGGACAGGGCTACTCGATCCTCAACCAGGTGCCGCGATCGCCCCAGACCTACGACGGCGGCGAACTCCGGGCCGTGGCGATCGCCGACGACGTGGCGCCGCTCGACGTGTGCCTCGTGCGCGTCGCCGGGGTGCGGCCGACGGCGCGGGCGCGGGTCGTCGCGACCCTCGCGCGCGAGCTGTTCGGGGCGCCGCGGGGGTAGGAGCCGGGCGGGTGACGGGTGCACGCGTGCCCGCCGCCGGGCGCGCGTGGCGGCATCCGGGCCTTGTGCAGGATATGCATCCGGGCCTTGTGCAGGATATTTCGACCGGCGGGCCCGTATGCGGGGGTGCGTGTCGGATATTCCTGCTGTGCGCAGCGTGGGCAGGTGCCGGGTGGGGTCGGCGGCGGGCGCGCGTGGCGGCATCCGGGCCTTGTGCAGGATATTTCGACAGGCAGGCCCGTTTATGGGCCGGCCGGGCGCGGCTGGGGCGACAGCATCCGTGGTCTTGAGCAGGATATTTCGGCGGGTAGGCCCGTATGCGGGGGGTGCGTGTCGGATTCTCCTGTTTTCACGCGACGGCGCGGCGGCCGGCAGGGGAGTGCACACCCCGCCGACCCGCCGATCGCAGCCGTCAGCCGTCAGCCGTCAGCCGTCGGCCGTCGGCCGTCAGGCGTCAGCAGTGACAGGCGTCGCCGTCGGCGCCGCAGTGGCCCGTGGCCGGCTGCGACGGCGGCACGTCGAGCGCCGGGTTCTGGTCGAAGAAGCCCGTCGGCTTCAGCGTGAAGCCCGTGTAGTCGACCGGCATGATCGGCCAGTCCTCGACCCGCGGGTAGTGGGTCAGGCCGAAGCTGTGCCAGACGACCAGGTCGTGCCCGTCGAGGTCGCGGTCGGCCGCGACGTACTCGGGCAGGCCCGGCGAGCCGATGCTCTGGTTCACGAAGTCGCCCGCGGGGTAGCGCTCGTCCTCGGCGAAGCGCGTGACCCACAGGTGCTCGGTCGCGAACGCCGCGCGGCGGCTGATCGACGAGTCGTCGGCCGCGGCGAGCGTCGGCTGCCCCTCGGGGAAGAGCGTGTACGCGACGGGCTCGCCGACGACGTTCGTCTTCTCGGTGTTGACGATCTCCCAGACCCGGCCGACCGAGCCGTCGGCCCTGCGCCGCCCCTCCGACTCGCTCGCGAGCACGCGCCGCGAGCGGGTGAAGGCGTTGCCGTGCGGGTTGCCCTCGCCCTTCGGCACGCGCTGCAGGTCGAGCTCGTGCACGGCGTTGGCGTCGCCGTCGACGGCCATGTCGAGCCGGGCGCAGAACAGGTGCTGGTGGTACGGCGCGGCCAGCCCGGGCGCGATCTCCGACGCGTAGGGGTAGCCCTTGCCGGGATACCGCGCGGTGAAGACGATGCCCGTCGCCTTGGCCTCGAACTCGATGGTGCCGTCGAGGTAGAAGTACCAGTAGAAGCCGTAGTCGTAGTTGCCGACGGTGGTGAAGAAGCTCACGACGAGCCGGCGCTGGCGCCTCGTCGACTTGTGCCCGGCCCAGCCGTCGGTGTGCTTCCACAGCAGGCCGAAGTCCTCCTCGTGGATGCAGATCGCCTGCGGGATCTCGCGCGGGTTGCCGAAGTCGTCGGCGACGACCGGCGTCAGGTACGTGATCTCGCCGAGGCAGTCGCAGCCGAGCTCGAGCGAGTTCGCGTCGCGGCCGACGAGGTACTCGCCAGTGTCGAAGTAGTTCTGCCACGAGCGGTAGGGCGCCGGGTCGCCGTAGGGCACGACCATCTCGGCGATCGAGGCGCGGTCGATGATCGAGCGCCGGCGACCGCGGTCGTCGAAGCCGATGCGGCTGAGCACGAGGCCCTCGCGCGCGTCGAAGCCGACGTGCAGGTCCCACTTCTGCCAGCTCAGCACGTTGCCGTCGAGCGAGAAGCTCGGCCCCTCGGGCTGACTGATGACGAGCGGCTTGAGGTCGGTGCGCAGCGGTCCCGTGAGCTCGGGGTCCTCGAAGTTGCCGTTGTCGAGCGGGATCTCGGCCGGCCCGTCGTCGATGATGCGCACGACGCGGCGCTCGATCATGTCGACGAAGGCGACGAGCTGGTCGACCGGGTGGCCCCAGGCGTAGTCGCCCGGCTCGCGCTCGACGAATGCGAGCCCTCGCAGCAGGCGCTTGCCCTCCTCGCCGGGGTAGTCGAAGATGCCCGCCGAGAGGGGAGCGACCCGCACCCGGTCGGGGGTGAGCCCGCGTGAGGCGAGGGCGGCGATCCAGCCCTCGTCGGCGGCCAGGATCTCCTCGATCGCGTCGAACTCCTCGAGCAGCACCGGCGCCTGGCCGGCGACGGCCGGGTCGACCGCGACCGAGGCCGTGATCGCGCCGGCGGTGAGGTCGAGCACGAGGTCGGTGGTCTCGCCCGTCGCGGTGTCGAGCAGGATGGCGCGGGCCTCGCGGTGCGGGACGGTACCACCGGGCTCGAGCCCGGCCGCGACGGCGCGCTTCGCGGGTTCCTTGAGCGAGAGGTAGGCGACGCGGACCGTGTCACGGAGCCGGCCCTCGGCGACGAGCAGGTCGCGCGCGGCGACGATCTCGTCGGCGCCGAGCGGATCGAGCGGGTGCACCCGCCGGATGGTCGGGGTGGCGAGGTCGGTCACTGGGCTCTCCGTCTCTGCGTGGATGAGTGCGGTCGGGTTCATGAGGCGGTCCCCTCGAGGACGTCGAGTTCGTCGATCACGTCGAGGTCGGTCGCCCGGTCGCGGCTGCGCTGCCAGAAGTAGCCGACGACCGCGAGCAGTGCGATGACGACGAGGGTGCCGATCGTGAAGGTCTCGAAGACCAGCTGGTCGACGCCCCAGACGTCGATGAAGTCGTACTCGAGTCCGAACAGGGGTTCGAGCGTACCCGGGAAGACGGCGACCCACGAACCCAGCAGCACCCATGCGTAGATGAGGGCGAACGACACCCACAGGCCGGCCTTGCCCCCGGGCACCCGGAAGGGGCGCTCGACGTCGGCGTACTTGCGCCGCAGCACGATGATCGTCGGGAAGATGACGAGATACGAGAGCAGCAGCGTCGAGATCGCGACGATGAGCACGATCGTGAAGATCGTCGCGGCGCTGCCCTCGAGCAGCACGGTCGCCGCGAGGCAGAAGACGGTGGCGACGATGCCGCTCAGCAGGTTCATGCGCACCGGGGTGCCGAGGCGCTCGGAGAACTTGCCGAAGTAGCGGAAGAAGGCGCCGTCGGCACCGGCCGCCGCCTGCACCCGGTCGGAGGCGATCATCCAGGCGCTGGCCTGCGTGAACGCGATGAACACGAACAGGAGGCCGGCGACCATCATGATGGGCTCCGAGGCGCCGCCGTAGACCTTGAACACCTCGCGGAGCGCCTCGAGGAAGCCGCCGGCGCCCTCGATCCTGTCGGCCGGCACGACCGCGAGCAGCGCGAAGATCGGCACGAGGTAGCAGAGCATCGAGATGGTGCCCGAGGCCGCGATCGCCCGCGGGACGTCGCGCTGCGGGTTGCGCATCTCCTCGGCCGCGCCGTTGGGGGCCTCGAAGCCCACGACGGCGAAGAGGATGACGGGCGTCACCGCGAGGAATCCCGCCGTCGTCGGCGAGAAGTCGCCGGCGGCGAAGCCGTTGATGCCGTAGCGCAGGCCGTAGAGCACGACCGTGATGACGAAGATCGCGAGCAGGCCCACCTTGACGATCGCGCCGGCGGCGAGGATGTGCTTGCCGTACTGGAGCCCGATCACCGCGGTGGCGATCGCGAGCCAGATGAACGCGATCTTGAACACGTAGTCGCCGACGCTGCCCGGCGGCAGCGGCGAGATGTAGGCGTCCCACGTCGCGGCCGAGATGAAGACGAGCGAGCCGCCCATCCAGAGCGGGTTGGTGATCCAGTAGAACATCGTCGCCACGGCCGCGGTGAGCTTGCCGAAGGCGAGGCGCACCCAGACGAACGGGCCGCCCTCCTCGTGGAACGCGCTGCCGAGCTCGGCGATCACGAGCGCGTACGGGAACAGGAACGTGATGCCGATCACGAGCGTCCAGGTGAACGCCTCGGCACCGGCGCCCGCGATCAGGGCGATCGTGTCGATCGCGATGATCGCGCTGATCGACATCAGCACGATGTCGGCGCGGCCCAGCGTCTTGCGGAAGTGCTGGGTCCTGAGGTTCGAGGTCTCAAGCTGTGCGCTCATCGAGGACTCCTCTGTCCGTCTCATGGCCTGGGGGATCGCGGGCCGACCGATGCTCCGTTGCACCGATGGGGCTGACCGCGTGACGAGTCAAGCGCAGCCGTGTCGATCGCGCCAATACATGTCTTCGCTCCACCAGATCAGTTCAATTGATGCCAGGCGCTTTGCACGATCGTATAGCTTCATGCGGGGCATCAAATGCAATCATCGCTTGACAGCGGAACCGAAAACGATACGGTTGTTCAGTTTTCACACCACAACGTCGTGCCATGGAAGGTCCCCCGATGACGAACGCACCCACCGAGACATCCGAGAACGCCGGCCTCGCCAAGGGCAGGCTCGGCACCTTCGACATCGTCTTCTTCGTCGTGTCGGCCGCCGCGCCGCTCACCGTCGCGGTCAGCTCGGCGCCGCTGGCGTTCCTCGTCGGCGGTGTCGGCGCGCCCGGCGCGATGCTCGCGAGCGGGGTCGTGCTGATCCTGTTCGCGATCGGGTTCACCGCGATGTCGCGGTTCGTGCGCAACACGGGCGCGTTCTACGCGTACGCGGCCGCCGGCCTCGGCAAGCCCGTGGGCATCGGCGTCGCCTTCACGACGATCGTCGCCTACGCGTTCCTCTGCATCTGCTTCTACGCACTGCTCGGCTTCTACGCGAACCTCACCTTCGCGAACCTCTTCGGGTTCGACCTGCCGTGGGGCGTCTGGTCGGTCGTCTCGGTGCTCGTGATCGGCTACCTCGGCTACCGCCGCATCGACGTCGGCGCCAAGGTGCTCGCCGTGCTGCTGAGCGCCGAGATCGCGATCCTGCTCGTCATCGCGGTCGCGATCATCGTGCAGAACGGCGGCACGATCGGCGAGGCGACGGCGGCCTCGTTCGACCCCCAGAACGTGTTCTTCGCGGCCGGCGCGAGCGCGCTGTTCGTCTTCGGGTTCGGCGCGTTCCTCGGCTTCGAGGGCACCGTCATCTACGCGGAGGAGGCGAAGGACCCCGACCGCACCGTGCCGCGGGCGACGTACATCGCGATCGCGTTCCTCGGCATCTTCTACGCGTTCACGTTCTGGGCGCTCACGGTCGCCTTCGGCGCCGACGGCGTCATCGCGCTCGCGAACTCCGAGAACTTCGAGGAGATGCAGTTCATCGCCGGTGAGAACGCGCTCGGCGCGTGGGCCGGCGTCGTGCTCGAGGTGCTGATCGTCACGAGCTTCTTCGCATGCACGCTCGCCTTCCACAACGCCTGCTCGCGGTACCTGTTCTCGCTCGGGCGCGAGCGCCTCCTGCCCACCCCGCTCGCCCGCACCCACCCGCGCATGCAGTCGCCGCACGTCGCGAGCATCACGCTCACGGCGATCTGCCTCATCGCGGTGCTCGTGGGCGCCCTCTCGGGCGCCGATCCCTTCCTCGGGCTCGGCCTGTGGACCTACGCCATCGGCGTCGCGGGCCTCATCTTCGCCCAAGGCGTCGCCGCCGTCTCGGTGATCGGCTTCTTCTGGAAGGACCGCCGCGGCCACGGGGTGTGGCGGGTGCTCGTGGCGCCCGTGCTCGGCGCCGTCGGCCTGCTCGTCGCGTTCGTCGTGATCATCACCAACTTCGACCTCGTCTCGGGCTTCACCGACCCCGTCGTGAACTGGGCGCTCATCGGGTGCGTGCCGGCCGTCTTCGTCATCGGCATCGTGGTCGGCCTCGTCATGAAGCGCCGCTCGCCCGAGCGCTATGCCGCCCTCACCCGGTCGGTTACCGTCGTAGCACCGGAGCGCACCGTCGAACCGGAGAACGCGGAGGTCCGGTAGTGGCGGCAGAGAAGGTGCAGCAGCGCAAGCGGGACCTGCTCCGCGCGGCGAGCCAGGTCATCAGCGAGCGCGGCATCGCCGGTGCGAGCGTGCGGTCGGTGGCCGAGCGGGCCGAGGTGAGCTCGGGGAGCGTGCTCTACCACTTCGACAGCTTCGACCACCTCGTCGAGACCGCCGTGCGCGGGGCGATCGACGAGTTCATCGAGCGCCGTCACGCGCTCGTGGACGGCATCACCGATCCGGTCGAGCGACTGCGCGCGACCATCGAGGCCGGCATCCCCGAGGTCATCAGCGACGACCTGCGCATCACGTACGAGGCGTCCGCCACCCTGCGCGACCACCCGCAGTACCGGCTGCACATGGCGGTGCTGCTCGAGCGCCAGGTCGCGCTCTACCGCACGAACATCGAGGTCGGGGTCGCGCTCGGCGCGTTCCGCCCGCGGATGCCGGCCGACATGATCGCGTCGAACCTCGTCGCCCTCGAGGACGCCTACGACCTCTACCTGCTGAACCCCGACAACTGGGAGCGGGGCCGCTACCTCGAGTGCACGGTGCGGTACGCGGAGCTCGCGCTCGACTGCGACCTCGGCGGGGATGCCGCCGGCGGAGCCGGCGATGCCGACCGCGACGCCGATGCGGCTGCCGCCGACCACGACGAGACACCGAAGGATCCGCTGTGACCGACCTGCCCTCCGCGCCCCGCGCCCGCGACCTCGGCATCCCGTTCGACGGCGAGCCGGGGCGCTGGAACGCGATCACCGACGTGCCCGGCCTCGAGGTCGGGTACGCGACGATCGTCGCCGACGACCCGGTCGTCGCGCGCACCGGGGTGACCGCGATACTGCCGCGCGGCAAGGGCGCACCCGGGGTTCCGTGCGCCGCCGGCGTCGCCGTGCTCAACGGCAACGGCGAGCTGACCGGCCGCAGCTGGATCGAGGAGGCCGGTCAGTTCCAGACGCCGGTCGCGATCACCAACTCCCACGCCGTCGGCGCCGTGCACCGGGGCATCGACCGGTGGCTGGCCGAGCACGACCCCGTCACCGCCGCGCAGTGGATGCTGCCCGTCGTCGGCGAGACCTGGGACGGCTACCTGAACTCGATCAACGCCGACACGGTGACCCCCGGGCATGCGATCGAGGCGCTGGAAGCCTCGGCCACGGGCCCGATCGAGGAGGGGAGCGTCGGCGGCGGCACCGGCATGAACTGCTACGGCTTCAAGGGCGGCACCGGCACCGCATCGCGCATCGTGCGGTCGGGCGAGCGCAGCTGGACCGTCGGCGTGCTGCTGCAGGCGAACTTCGGCTCGCGCAGGGAGCTGCGGGTCGCCGGCCGGCCGCTCGGCCGCGACTCCAAGGCCCCGAACCCGCTGGAGTCGACCGACTGGTTCGAGCGCGACACCGGCACGGCCGGCGCGTCCGTGCCCGCTCGCGCCGTGGCCGGCGCCGGCAGCGTGATCGTCGTCGTCGCGACCGACGCGCCGATGCTGCCCGACCAGTGCCGTGCGCTCGCGCGCCGGGTGCCGCTCGGACTCGCCCGGACGGGCACGACCGGCAGCCACTTCTCGGGCGACATCTTCCTCGCGTTCTCGACCGCGAACGAGGGGGCGCTCGCGTCGCGCATGGGCCACGGCGAGGTCCGGGTCGAGCAGCTCGAGCACGTCGCGTGGGGCAGCATCGACCCGTTCTACGAGGCCGTCGTCGAGGCGACCGAGGAGGCCGTGCTCAACGCGCTCGTCGCCGCCCGCGACACCGTCGGGCGCGAGGGGCACGTCTCCTACGCGCTGCCTCACGACGAGGTCAGGGCGGCGTTCGGCGGGGCCTGAGGGGTTGCGCGGCGGCGCCGGCCCGGGGAGCGCGCGAACTCAGCCGCCGTGCCGGCTCGCCCGCGGCTCGTACCGCACGGGCTCGAACGCGCGCGCGACGAGCGCGCGCAGCGACTCGAGGTCGCCGGAGGCGAACCCCTGGGCCCGCGCCTGCACGAGCACGTTGCCGATGGCCGTCGCCTCGACGGGGCCCGCGAGCACGGGAATGCCGGCACGGTCGGCGGTCCGCCGGCAGAGCAGCTCGTTGAGCGCGCCGCCGCCGACGACGTGGATCGTCGACACGACGACGCCCGACAGGATCGACGCCTCGCGCACCGCGTCGGCGAAGGCCTGGGCGAGGCTCTCGATGATCGACCGGGCGAACTCGGCGCGGGTCTGCGGGGCGGCGACGCCGTACTCGGCGCACCACCGGGCGATGCGACCGGGCAGGTCGCCGGGCGCCAGGAAGCGGGGGTCGTTCGCGTCGAACAGCGCCACCGGGCGATCGACGGCGGCCGCGGCATCCAGGAGCTCCGGGAGCACGATGCGCGAGCCGTCGCGCTCCCACCAGCGCACCGACTCGCTGAGCAGCCACAGGCCCATGACGTTGTGCAGGAACCGCACCCGCCCGTCGACGCCGCCCTCGTTCGTGAAGTTCGCGGCCCGGGCCGCATCGCTCGTGACCGGTGCCTCGAGCTCGACGCCGACGAGCCCCCAGGTGCCGCACGAGATGTACGCGGCCGATTCGGCCCGCATCGGCACGGCGACCACGGCCGAGGCCGTGTCGTGCGAACCGACCGCGACGACGTCGAGCCCGTCGGGCGCTCCGAGCTCGGTCGCGACGGCCGGGCGCAGCGGCCCGACGACCGTGCCCGGCGGCACGAGCGGGGGCAGCAGGGATGCCTCGAGCCCGAGCCGCTCGAGGAGCTCGGTGTCCCATTCGCCGGTCGCGAGTCCGACGAGCCCCGTGGTCGAGGCGTTCGTGCGCTCGGCGACCTTCGCGCCGGTGAGCTGGAAGCCGATGAGATCGGGGACCAGCAGGAGCGTGTCGGCGAGCCCGAGGCATCCGGACTCGCGTTCGGCGGCGAGCTGGTAGAGGGTGTTGAACGGCAGGAACTGCAGGCCGTTGCGCCGGTAGAGCTCCGCGGGCGGCACCGCCGCGTGCACGGCGGCGACGGCCGGCTCGTTGCGTTCGTCGCGGTAGTGGAACGGCTCGCCGAGCATCCGGTCGCCGCGCAGCAGGCCGTAGTCGACCGCCCACGAGTCGACGCCGATCGACGAGATGCCGGGCTCGAGGCGGAACGCCTCGGCGAGGCCGTGCGTCAGGTCGCGGTAGAGCCCCGTGACATCCCAGTGCAGGCCCGAGGCGAGGCGCACGGGGCCGTTCGGGAAGCGGGCGACCTGCTCGAGGTCGAGCCGCCCGGTCGACTGGTCGACGTGGCCGACCACGACCCGACCGCTCGTCGCGCCCAGGTCGACCGCGGCGACCGAGCCCGGGGTCGTCATCGCCGTGCTCCGCCGGTCATCGCAGGAACGCGGCGGCGACGCCGGAGTCGACGGGGATGTGGAGCCCGGTGGTGCGACTCAGCTCGGGGCCGGTGAGCACGTAGACGGCGTCGGCGACGTTCTCGGGCACGACCTCGCGCTTGAGGATGGTGCGGTTCGCGTAGAACTGGCCGAGGTCCTCCTCCTCGACCCCGTAGGTCGCGGCGCGGTTCGCGCCCCAGCCCGAGGCGAAGATGCCGGAACCGCGCACGACGCCGTCGGGGTTGATGCCGTTGACGCGCACGCCGTGCTCGCCGAGCTCGACCGCGAGCAGGCGCACCTGGTGCGCCTGGTCGGCCTTCGTCGCCGAGTAGGCGATGTTGTTGGGGCCGGCGAAGACGGAGTTCTTCGAGGAGATGTAGATGACGTCGCCGCCGAGCTTCTGGTCGATGAGCACGCGGGCCGCGGCCTTCGAGACCAGGAACGAGCCCTTGGCCATGACATCGTGCTGCAGGTTCCAGTCGGCCTCGGTGGTCTCGAGGAGCGGCTTGGAGAGCGAGAGGCCGGCGTTGTTCACGACGAGGTCGACGCCGCCGAACGCGAGCACCGCCTCGTCGAGCGCGGCCTGCACGGCGGCGGCGTCGGCGACGTTCGCCGCGACGCCGATCGCGACGTCGGCCGAGCCGAGCTCCGCGGCGGCGGCCTGCGCCTTCTCGAGGTCGAGGTCGGCGACGACGACGCACGCGCCTTCGGCCGCGAGCCGGGTCGCGATGGCCTTGCCGATGCCCGACGCAGCGCCCGTGACGAACGCGATGCGGCCCTGGTGGGTCTTGGGCTTCGGCATGCGCTGGAGCTTGGCCTCCTCGAGCGCCCAGTACTCGATGCGGAACTTCTCGGCGTCGGAGATGGGGGAGTAGGTCGACACCGACTCGGCCCCGCGCATCACGTTGATCGCGTTGACGTAGAACTCGCCGGCCACGCGGGCGGTCTGCTTGTTCGCCCCGTACGAGAACATGCCGACGCCGGGCACCAGCACGATGAGCGGGTCGGCGCCGCGGATCGCGGGGGAGTCGGCCGTCGCATGGGCGTCGTAGTACGCCTGGTAGTCGGCGCGGTACTCGGCGTGCAGCTCGTGCAGGCGGGCGATCTGCTCGTCGGCCGCCGCGGTCGCGGGCAGGTCGAGCAGCAGCGGCTTGACCTTCGTGCGCAGGAAGTGGTCGGGGCAGCTCGTGCCGAGCGCCGCGAGGGCGGGCGCCTTCTCCGACGCGAGGAAGTCGAGCACGACGTCGGCATCGGTGAAGTGGCCCACCATCGGCTTGTCGTGCGACGCGATGCCGCGGATCGTGGGCGCGAGGGCGGCCGCCCGCTCGCGTCGCTCGACCTCGGGCAGCGCCTCGAAGCCGGGGCGCACGCCGCCGAACGGCTGCGGGTCGCCGTGCTCGGCGAGGTAGGCCGCGGCGGTGTCGATGATCCAGAGCGAGTTCGCCTCGGCCTCGTCGGAGGTGTCGCCCCACGCCGTGATGCCGTGCCCGCCGAGGATGCAGCCGACCGCCTGCGGATTCGCGGCCTTGATCGCGGCGATGTCGAGGCCGAGCTGGAACCCGGGGCGTCGCCACGGCACCCACACGACCTTGTCGCCGAAGACCGTCGCGGTCAGCTGCTCGCCGTCGGCCGCGGTCGCGATCGCGATTCCCGAGTCGGGGTGCAGGTGGTCGACGTGCGCCGCGTCGACGAGGCCGTGCATCGCCGTGTCGATCGAGGGGGCCGCACCGCCCTTGCCGTGCAGGCAGTAGTCGAACGCGGCGACCATCTCGTCCTCGCGGTCGACGCCCGGGTAGACGCCCTGCAACGCCTGCAGCCGATCGAGGCGCAGCACCGCGAGGCCCTGCTCGGTGAGCGTGCCGAGGTCGCCGCCCGAGCCCTTGACCCACAGCAGCTCGACGGGCTCGCCGGTGACCGGGTCGGTCTCGGTGCCCTTCGCCGACGTGTTGCCGCCGGCGTAGTTCGTGTTCTTCGGGTCGGCCCCGAGTCGGTTCGACCGCGCGATGAGCTCGGCCGCTGCGGGGTTCGTCATGGTGGTTCCTTCGAGATCTGTGGGGTTCGGTGGTCGGGCGGGCCGCGACGCCGTCGGTTCGTGGGCCTGCCGAGGCATCCCGGATGCCTCGTGGCGGGCCTACGCGCCCCAGCCGGCCTGCACGCCGCCGACGCGGTCGGCCGTGATCTGCTGCAGGTAGCCCGACTCGGCGAACGCCCGCATGGGGTCGGCGGGCAGGCCCCGCGACTCGCGCCACTCGGCGAGGGCGGGACGCACGTCGGTGTAGAAGGCGTCCATGAAGACGCGGTTGGCCTCGAGCACGTCGCCCGAGACCTGCGCAGCGCGCAGCGCCTCGGCGTCGACGAGCAGGGCGCGCGCCGTCATCTCCTGCACGTTGAGCACCGAGCGGATCTGGCCCGGCACCTTGTCTTCGACGTTGTGGCACTGGTCGAGCATGAACGCGACGTCGGGGTGGTTGAAGCCGCCGCCGCGGATCACCTCGAAGATGATGCGGAACAGCTGGAACGGGTCGGCGGCGCCCACGATGAGGTCGTCGTCGGCGTAGAAGCGCGAGTTGAAGTCGAACGACCCGAGCTTGCCGAGGCGCAGCAGCTGCATGACGATGAACTCGATGTTCGTGCCGGGGGCGTGGTGGCCGGTGTCGAGGCAGACCATGGCCTGCTCGCCGAGCGCGGCGACCTGCGCGTAGCTCGTGCCCCAGTCGGGGACATCGGTGTGGTAGAACGCGGGCTCGAAGAACTTGTACTCGAGCACGAGGCGCTGCTGGTCGCCGAGCCGGGCGTAGATCTCCTGCAGCGACTCGTGCAGGCGGTCCTGCCGGCCGCGCAGGTCGGCCTGGCCCGGGTAGTTCGAGCCCTCGGCGAGCCAGATCTTGAGGTCGCGGCTGCCGGTCGCGTGCATGATGTCGATGCACTCGAGGTGGTGGTCGATCGCCTTTCGGCGCACCGCCGGGTCTTCATGGGTGAGGGCGCCGAACTTGTAGTCGTCGTCCTGGAAGGTGTTCGAGTTGATCGTGCCGAGTTCGACGCCGTGGTCTTCGGCGTGCCGCTTCAGCGCCTCGTAGTCGTCGACGCGGTCCCACGGGATGTGCAGCGCCACGGTCGGTGCGAGCGCCGTGTAGCGGTGCACCTGCGCGGCATCCGCGATCTTCTCGAACGGGTCGCGCGGCGTGCCGGGCGTCGTGAACACCTTGAAGCGCGTGCCGGAGTTGCCGAAGGCCCAGCTCGGCAGCTCGATGGCCTGCGCGGCGAGCTGCCCCGTGATGTCGTCGGTGAGGATGCTCACTGTGGTCCTGCTTTCGTGAGAAGGGCGGTCGGATGCCGCGTCAGCGGGTCGTCGGGCTCGCGGGGTCGGCGCCGGTATCGGCGTCGAGCCGTGCGAGCTGGTCTTCGAGGTGGAACACCTCGGGGAGTCGGGGGGCGCCCTGGTCGGGGCGGGTGCCGTCGAGGGCGACGAAGAAGGGGGCCATCTCCGCCTCCCATGCGGCGGTGCGCGGGTCGGCCGCGAGGGCCGCCTGGGATGCCTCGTCGTCATCGGTCTCGTAGGTGCCGATGAGCAGGCCGTCGTCGCGCAGGTACAGCGAGTAGTTGCGCCGGCCCGAGGCCTCGATGGCGCGGAGCATCTCGGGGTCGACCGCGGCGTGCCGTTCGCGGTACTCGTCGAGGCGTGCGGGGTCGACCTGCAGCTGGAAGCAGATGCGCTCGGGGCGCGATTCGGAAGCCATGTCGAGCGCTCCTCTCTTCGGTCTGGTCCGGTCTGTGCCGGGAGGGTGCGGGCCGTGCCGGCCGGTACGGCCCGCACCCTCGTTCAACGGTGTTCCGACGGCTCAGAAGTCGAAGTCGCCGATGTTCTCGGCGTCGAACACGTAGGGGTCGCCGAGCAGCACGACGCCGTCGGCGCCGACCTCGTAGTCGCCGAGCTTGCCGGCCTCGAACGAGTCGCCCTCCTCACCCGTGATCTCGCCCTCGATGAGCGCCTTCGACGCGTACGCGGCGAGGTAGCCGAGGTCGGCCGGGTTCCACAGCGCGAACGAGGTGACGGTGCCGTCCTCGACGTACTCGCGCATCTGGTTCGGGGTGCCGAGGCCGGTCAGCGCGACCTTGCCCTTGTACTCCGAGGTGGAGAGGTAGCGGGCCGCCGCGGCGATGCCGACCGTCGTGGGCGAGATGATGCCCTTGAGGTTCGGGTGCGTCTGCAGCAGTGCCGCGGTCTTGTCGAACGAGGTCTGGTCGTCGTCGTCGCCGTAGACGGTGTCGACGAGCTTCACGTTCGGGTGGTTCGCGGCGAGCTCCTCCTTCATGAGCTCGATCCACGCGTTCTGGTTCGTCGCGTTCGCCGACGCCGACAGGATCGCGATCTCGCCCTCGTCGCCGATCTGCTCGGTGATCTCGTCGACCTGCACCTTGGCGATGCCCTCGGCGGTGGCCTGGTTGATGAACAGGTCGCGGCACTCGGCGTTCGTGTCGGAGTCGAAGGTGACGACCTTGATGCCGGCGTCGCGGGCCTCGTTCAACGCGTCGCAGATGGCCTCGGGGTCGTTCGCCGACACGGCGATCGCGCCGACGCCCTGCTGGGTGAGCGTGTTGATGTAGCTCACCTGCGCGTCGGGCGTCGCCTCGGCGGGGCCGACCTCGGCGAACGTGCCGTCGAACTCGGTGATGGCCTCCTTGGCGCCCGCCGACGAGGTGTCGAAGTACGGGTTGCCGAGGTTCTTCGGCAGGAACGTGATCGCGAGGTTCGCGGAATCGCCGCCGTCGGTCGAGCCGCCGCCGTCGGTGCCGCTGTCGACGGCGCAGCCGGTGAGCACCAGTGCGGCGGCCGCGACGACCGCGGTCAGCGCACCGGCGCGGGTCTTATTCTGAAACATCGTTGTTCTTCCCTTCATCGGATGAGGTCGACGAGTGATCGCCTCGACGGTTCGCGCGGCCCGGTCACCCTGCTGTGGAGGCCTCGATGCGCGGTGTTCCCCCTGGTGCCTTCCGGCGCTTGCGCAGCCAGGCCAGGAAGCTGGTGGCCACCACCGAGAGCACGAGCAGCGCTCCGGTGATGATGTTGATGACGTCGCTCGTGACGTTGGCGAGCCGCAGCGCACTCGAGAGCACGCCGATGAGCAGCACGCCGGCGATGACGCCGTGGATGGCGCCGCGACCGCCGAAGACCGAGACCCCGCCGAGCACGACGGCGGCGATGACCTGCAGTTCGAGGCCCGTCGCGTTGTCGCCGCGGGCGCTGCCGAAGCGCAGCGTGTAGAAGACGCCCGCGAGCGCCGAGATCGTGCCGGCGAGCACGAACAGCACGAACTTCGTGCGCTCGACGTGCACGCCCGAGAACCGGGCCGCCGCCTTCGACAGGCCGATCGCGTAGATGCCGCGGCCGAACGGCGTGAAGTGCAGCAGCACGATGAACACGACGAGCAGCACGAGGAACACGAACAGCACGACCGGAACGTTGCTGCCGCCGACGCGCGCCTTCGCGAGGTCGGTCCAGAAGTCGGGGAAGTCGGTGATCGCGGTCGTGCCGAGCAGGCCCACGGCGAGTCCGCGGAAGAGGGCGAGCGTGCCGATCGTGACCGCGAGCGACGGCAGGCCGACGACGGTCACGAGGAAGCCGTTGACCGCGCCGCACACCGCGCCGGCCACGAGCGCGACGACGGCGGCGACCTCGAACGGCAGTCCGCCCGCGGTGAGCACACCGGTGAGCACGCTCGAGAGGCCGACGATGCTCGCGACCGAGAGGTCGATCTCGCCCGTGATCATGACGAGCGTCATCGGCAGTGCGATGAGCAGGATCGGCATCACGTCGAGCAGCAGGTAGGTGACGGTGATCGGCTGCCCGAATCCGCGCACGGTGGCCGCGGCGACGACCGAGACGAGGACGACGAGCGCGATGATCGCCATCTCGCGGGTGAGCAGCACGCGCTGCCAGAGGGGACGGTCGTAGTCGCGGTAGCTGCGCGCGATCGCGGCGGCCGCGGTGGTCGTGGCGGTCATCGGTCGTCCTCCCTCGCCTCGAGGAGCTTGCGTCTCTGTCGAACGGCGAGCACGCGGTCGAGCACGATGGCGCCGATGATGAGCGCGCCGACGACGGCGCGCTGCCAGAAGTCGGGGATGCCGAGGATCGGCAGGGCCCGGTTGATGGTGAGCAGCAGCCAGGCGCCGATCGCGGCGCCCCACACCGAGCCGACGCCGCCCGTGATGGCGACGCCGCCGATGACGGCCGCGCCGACCGCGTCGAGCTCCCAGCCCGAACCCGCCTGCGAGTTGATCGTGCCGTAGCGGGCGGCGTAGAGCACGCCGGCGAGACCGGCGAGGGCGCCCGAGACGACGAACGCGATGAGCAGGCGGCGGGTCACGCGCAGGCCGTAGAGCTCGGCCGCGGCGGGGTCGGAGCCGATCGCGTAGAACTCGCGGCCGCCGCGGGTGTTCTTCATGATCCAGCCGGTGACGGCGAGCACGACGACGGCGATGATCGTGAGGATCGGGATCCAGAGGATCTGCCCGGTGCCGAGCGCGAGGAAGTCCTTCGGCAGGTCCGACGCGTTGATGCGGTCGCTGCCCGTCCACAGCACGTTGATGCCGCGGTAGGCGTAGAGCGTGCCCAGCGTGATGACCATGGCGGGCACCTTCGCGAACGCGACGAGCGCGCCGTTGACGAGGCCGAGGAGGCCCCCGAACACGACCGCGATCACGAAGACCGCGACGATCGGGATGCCCTGGAGGTCGATGAAGAGCCGGCCCGTGAGGTAGGCGGAGAGGCCGAGGATCGAGCCGACCGAGAGGTCGACGTTGCGGGTGATGATGACGATCGCCTGGCCGATCGCGACGAGCACGAGGATCGACGGGGTCAGCAGCAGGTCGCGCCAGCCGTCGGCGCTGAACAGGAAGTTGGGATTCGCGACCGTCGCCGCGAGGACGACGAGCGCGAGGGCGAGCAGGATACCGAACTCGCGCACGGCGCCGATGGCGTGCAACCGCTTCGTGACGGCGGTCTTCTCGATGGTGGCGGTCACTGGTGGGCTCCCTGGGCGTGGGTCGCGGCGAACATGACGTTCTCGCTCGTCGCGTCGTCGCGGTCGATCTCGGCGGTGATGCGGCCCTCGCGCATGACGAGCACGCGGTCGGCCATGCCGAGCACCTCGGGCAGCTCGGACGAGATCATGAGGATGCCCATGCCGCGGCCCGCGAGCTCGGAGAGCAGCCGGTGCACCTCGGACTTCGTGCCGATGTCGATGCCGCGGGTCGGTTCGTCGATGATGAGCACCCTCGGCTCGGTCGCGAGCCACTTGCCGAGCACGACCTTCTGCTGGTTGCCGCCCGAGAGCGTGCCGGCCACGGTCGACAGCGCGTTCGTCTTGACCTCGAGCCGGCTCGCCCACTCCTTCGCGGCACGGTTCTCCATGCCGGAGGTGATGAGGCCGGCCTTCGCGATCGTCTCGCGGATGGCGAGCGTGACGTTGCGGGCGACGGATGACTCGAGCACGAGCCCCTGCTTGCGGCGGTCTTCGGGAACGAGTGCGAGACCGGCCCGCATCGCGGCATCCGGCCGGTTCTTCGGAATCGCCCGCCCGCCCAGCCGCACCGTGCCCTCGTCGTAGGCGTCGACGCCGAAGACCGCGCGCGCCACCTCGCTGCGGCCGGCGCCGACGAGGCCGGCGAGGCCGACGATCTCGCCCGCGCGGACCGTGAACGAGATGTCGTGGAACAACGGGCTCGACAGCCCCTCAACCTCGAGCAGCGGCTCGCGGATCTCGGCCGGGAGCTTGGGGAAGAGGTCGGTCACGTCGCGGCCGACCATCTGGCGGACCAGCCCGTCGACCGTGGTCTCGCCGATGGGCGTCGTCGCGATGTAGGCGCCGTCGCGCATGACCGTGACGGTGTCGCAGAGCGCGAACACCTCGTCGAAGCGGTGCGAGATGAAGAGGAGCGCGCGGCCCTCGTCGCGCAGGCTGCGGGCGATCTGGAAGAGTCGGTCGACCTCGACGCCCGAGAGCGCGGCGGTCGGCTCGTCCATGATGAGCACGCGCGCGTCGAGCGAGACCGCCTTCGCGATCTCGATGACCTGCTGGTCGGCGATCGAGAGGCCCTCGGCCGGCCGGTCGGGGTCGATGCCGACGCCGAGCCGGGCGAACAGCTGCTCGACCTCGGCGCGCATGGCCTTGCGGTCGATGCGGCCGAACCGGCCGACGGGCTGGCGGCCCATGAAGACGTTCTCGGTGACCGTGAGGTCGGGGAAGAGCGTCGGCTCCTGGTAGATGACCGCGATGCCCGCGGCCTTCGACTGGGCGGTCGAGCCGAAGTCGACCGACTCGCCGTTGAGGCGGAAGTCGCCGGCGTCGCGGCGGTAGAGCCCGGCGACGATCTTCACGAGCGTCGACTTGCCGGCGCCGTTCTCGCCGATGAGCGCGTGGATCGAGCCGCGCTCGAGCCGCAGGCTTCCGGAGCGCAGCGCGACGACGGCGCCGAACGACTTCGCGACGTTCTCGAGTTCGAGCATGGGCGGGGTCGCCGCGGGGGCGGGCGGGGTGTCCGCCGTCATGCGCGGGGTGTCCGACACGGGGGCCTCCTCGTCGAGGTGGGAGCGGGGGGATCGCTCTGCAGTGACTCTGCTATGAATCGATTCAAAATCGATGCATGGTTACTGTAAGGTCAGGTCGCACGAGTGGTCAAGTCACGATATTGAAACGAATCAATATCGCGCGCCGCTCACGGTCCGGATTCGATGTCATGATCGAATCGGTTCAACGCCGAGCGACCCGACGGGGCCGGTGCGAAACGAGGAGGAACGGCCATGGCAGTCAGTGTTCGCGACGTCGCGGCCGCCGCGTCGGTCTCGGTCGGCACCGTCTCGAACGTGCTCAACCGCCCCGACAAGGTGGCCCCCGCGACCGTCGAGCGGGTGCTCGCCGCGATCGAGGAGCTCGGCTTCGTGCGCAACGACGCCGCCCGCCAGCTGCGAGCCGGACGCAGCCGGTCGATCGGCTTCGTCGTGCTCGACGTGCGCAACCCGTTCTTCACGGAGGTCGCCCGCGGCGCCGAGACCCGCGCCGCCGACGCCGGACTGACGGTGCTGCTCGGCACGAGCGACGAGGACATCGAACGCGAACGCGTCTACGTCGACCTCTTCGAGGAGCAGCGCGTGCACGGCGTGCTCATCTCGCCGCTCGCCGACGACCTGCCGAGGCTGCAGCGCCTCCGCGACCGCGGCACCCCGGTCGTGCTCGTCGACCGGCAGGCCCACGACCGCAGCTTCTCGTCGGTCGCGGTCGACGACATCGCCGGTGGCCGGCTCGCCGCCGAGCACCTGCTCGGGCTCGGCCGGCGGCGCATCGCGTTCGTCGGCGGACCCGAGAGCATCCGCCAGGTCGCCGACCGCCTCGAGGGCGCCCGGCGAGCCGTCGCCGAGGTGCCGGATGCCTCGCTCGAGGTCGTGCCCACCGAGAACCTCACCGTGCTGCAGGGGCGTGCCGCGGGCGAGGTGCTGCGCGCGCGCCCCGCGGCCGAGCGGCCCGACGCCGTGTTCGCCGCGAACGACCTGCTCGCGATGGGCGTGCTGCAGGCCCTCGTGATGCGCGGCGACGCGAAGGTGCCCGGCGACATCGCGCTCATCGGCTACGACGACATCGACTTCGCGGCCGCCGCGGTCGTGCCGCTCTCGTCGATCCGGCAGCCCGCCGCCCTCATCGGGCACACCGCCGTCGACCTGCTGCTGCGCGAGGCCGACGCCGACGACGACTTCACGCCCGAGCAGGTGGTGTTCCAGCCCGAACTCGTGGTGCGGGCCTCGACCGCCGGGTGAGGGCAGGGCGCGCCGCGGCGCGCCGGGGCAGCAGTTCGCGCACCGTGACGACGACGAGCTGCGCGTCGGTGCTCTTCACCGGCTGCGGCTACGGCGCCGACTCGCGCACGACGAGCCGGTACGGCGCCTGCTCGACGCGGGGCGGCGCGTGCGGGTCGTCGACGAGGCGCAGCACCGAGGCGACTGCGAGGCGGGCGATCTCGGCGAGGTCGGGCGCGATGCTCGTCAGGGCCGGGGCGGCGTACGCCGACTCTGGGGAGTCGTCCCAGCCGACGACGGCGACCTGCCCCGGCACGTCGACCTCCGCCTCGCGGAACGCGCGCAGCGCACCGATCGCGAGCAGGTCGTTCGCGCAGACGAGCCCGTCGAGGCCGGCGAGCCCCTCGGGCTCCGCGAGCAGCGCCCGCACGCGCGCGTAGCCCTCCTCCCGCGAGTAGTCGCCGTCGGGCGAGGCCGGGTCCCACGGCGAGACCTCGAGCACGTGCCGCGGGTCGGCTTCGAGCTCGGCCGTGCGAAGCGCCTCTCGGAACCCCTCGAGCCGCAGGTCGGCCGCGGCGGCTCCTGACGAGGCATCCGGAACCGTGCCGAGGAAGCCGAGCGCACGGCGACCCGACACGATCAGGTGTGAGGTGGCATCGCGCGACGAGACCACGCTGTCGACGACGACCCGGTCGACGCGGGCGCCGCGGATGCGCTCGCCGAGGACGACGAGCGGAGTACTGCCGCGCGCGGCCTCGAGCTGCGCGTCGCTCAGCGACATCGGACTCAGCACGATGCCGTCGGTGAGCATCGTGCCGAAGCCGCGCGCCGCCCGCAGCTCGCGCTCGGGATCGCCGTGCGTCTCGTCGACGACGACGTCGTAGCCGACCCGCTCGGCCGCGCCCACGACGGCGTGCGCGAGCTGCGCGAAGTACGGCAGCGAGAGGAACGGCACCGAGAGGGTGAGCAGGTTGCTGCGGCCCATCCGCAACTGGCGCGCCGCGAGCTGCGGGCGGTAGCCGACCTCGGCGATCGCGGCCTCGACCCGTCGCTTCGTCGAGTCGCTCACGGGGGCGCCGCCGTTGATGACGTTGGAGACCGTGCGGTACGAGACGCCGGCGATGGCCGCGACATCCTTCAGGGTCGGCCCCGCTGAGCGGCGGCCGCCGACGGCCTTCGGATCGCGTTCGCTCACCAGCGGTTCCGTACGTCCTCGGCCCAGCCGAGCAGCCCGTCGACGGCGATGCGCTCGCCGCCCGCATCGACCCAGCCCGAGTAGTGACCGAAGCACTGGTGCCCGTGCGAGCCGAACACGACGAGCTCGGTCGCGCTCACCCGGTCCCAGAACGGCTCGAACCACAGGTCGGCGTGCTCGCCGCGGATATGCCACGGCGCGAGCCAGTCGTGGATGTCGTAGTCCCAGTCGAGCTCCTCGCTGATCTTGTGCAGACGGCCGTCGACGACGACGGCGTTCTCGGCCGAGCCGGTGCCGTCGGTCCACTTGCCGCCGAGCTGCAGGCCGATCGTGCGGCCGTCGACCTCGCCGGACGCGGCGCCCCAGTTCCAGACCATGCGGTACGGCCAGCGGCCGCGGCCGTGGTCGAGCACCGCCCAGCTCTCGCCCTCGGGCAGGGCGATGCGTTCGACGGGCCGATCGCCCTCGCCGCCGAGCTCGAGCCAGCCGGTCGCGGGTCGCGCGACATCCTTCACCGTGTACTGGAACCGGCGGTCGGACCACGGCACGACCACGCCGAGGCACTCGTGCCCAGCCGGCCGGTGCGCGTCGATCTCGAAGCGCACGCCCTGGGCCGAGCCGCGCAGCAGCGTTCCCGAGCCGTCGGCGCGCTCCTCGATGTCGATCTCGATCGCCTTCGTGCGCGCTCGCGCCGGCCCGCCGCCGAGCGAGGCGGGCAGCGTCGCGCTCGAGCCGAGCGGTGCGATCGCCGCGCGGTCGACGGTCGACCCGTCGCGTCGGTCGTGCACGAGGACGGCGTGCACCGCGGCGTAGTCGATCGACGAGACGGTGAGGGCGATGATGTGGGTCGGCGTCGTGACGGCCCAGTACTCCCACCGCTTGTTGCGGCCCCAGACACGGCGGCCGTCGATGCCCGACGTGTCGTGCAGCGGGGTGCGGGTCCAGCCGACGGCATCGCGGTTCAGCCGGCCGTCGGGCCCGCAGAGGGCGACGGGTGTCGTGAGTTCGCGCTCGACGATGGTGCGGGGCATGGGGTTCCGATCTCGGGTTCGGTGCGGTGGTGGGGGGGCGTGGCGGGGCGGCGTGTCTCGAATCCTCACCTGAGGCTCGCCCCACGTGGGGCGAGCCTCACAGGGGCGACGCCGTGCCGTGTCGTCATGCGGGTTCTGCCTCATGCGGGGCGGGACGCACCTGAGGTTCTCGGGGTGCCGAGGCCCGGCGGGCGGGTTCGGCGAGCTCCGGCGTCGTCGCCGCGGCGAACTCCGCGAACAGCTCGCCGAGCACGTCGCGCACCCGGTCGGCGTCGACCTTCACCACGGTGCGGTCGGCGGTGAGCAGCCCGTTGAGCTCGTCTTCGACGTCGGAGAGCTGGGTGTACACGATGCCCGAGAGCCCGGCCGCGATCGCCGGCAGCACCTCGCGCCGGTGCAGCTCGACGAAGCCGTCGGTCAGGGCGTCGACCGAGCGGTAGCGGCGGTAGCCGAACTCCCTCGGCGAGAACTCGTGACCGGGCAGGCGCAGGCTGTAGCCGCCGTACTCCGACACGACGACCGCGCGGCCGTCGCGCCCCCAGTCGCGTCCGGGCTTCAGCCGCCGGAAGTACACGTGCAGGCTCAGGAGGTCGCCGCCCCCCTGGTCGTGCCAGCCGCTCGCGTGATCGACGACCCGCGACGGGTCGATCTCACGCACCCGCTCCACGGCGTCGAGCGCATCGAACTGCCCCCAGCCCTCGTTGAACGGCACCCACACGACGACGCTCGGCGCGTTCTTCAGCAGTCGCACGGTCGACTCGAGCTCGACGGTGAACTCGGCCCGCCCCGAGGCATCCTGTCGGCCGAACCGCCGATGCCTGCGGTCGTCGAGCCGCACCGGGAGCTTGACCGGCGCCGTGATCACCGCCGGGTTGTAGCGCCGGCCGCCGTTCACCATGTCCTGCCAGACGAGCAGGCCGAGGCGGTCGCAGTGGTGGTACCACCGCAGCGGCTCGATCTTGATGTGCTTGCGCACGGCGTTGAAGCCGAGCGCCTTCATCGACGTCAGGTCGTGCACCATCGCCTCGTCGGAGGGCGGCGTGTAGAGCCCCTCGGGCCAGTAGCCCTGGTCGAGGACGGCCGCGTGGAACACCGGCTCGCCGTTCAGCACGAGCCGTGGCCGCCCGAACGCATCGGGGGCGACGCCGACCGAGCGCATGCCGACGTAGCTCCGCACCAGGTCGTCGCCGAGTCGTACCTCGACGTCGTAGAGGTAGGGGTCGTCGGGGCTCCAGCGCCGCGCCTGCGGCACCGCCAGGGTGAGGGTCGCGCCGGCCGCGCCCTCGGCGCGCGCGACCTCGAGGCCGTCGGCGAGCAGCACGACCGTCGCGACGGGCGGCCCGGCCGGGCCGGTCGCCGTTTCGGTCGCGCCGCCCGTCGGCGGTTCGTGCGGGGTGGATGCCTCGACGACGACCTCGACCGTCTCGTCGTCGAGCCTCGGGCGCAGGTCGAGGCCCGCGACGTGCAGCGCCGGCACCGACTCGATCCAGACGCTCTGCCAGATGCCCGACTGCGCCGTGTACCAGATGCCGCCGCGCTTCAGCGACTGCTTGCCGCGCGAGTGGTACGACGTGTCGCTCGGGTCGACCACGTCGACCACGAGCTCGTGCTCCTCGCCGTCGGCGAGTGCGTCGGTGACGTCGAGCGAGAACGGAAGGTAACCGCCCGCGTGCGCACCGACGAGCACGTCGTCGACGAAGACGCGGCAGCGCTGGTCGACCGCTCCGAAGTGCAGGACGACGCGGTCGACGAGGAACCCCTCGGGCAGGCGCACCGTGCGGCGGTACCAGAGGTGCTCCCCGGGCTGCAGCTGCCGGCCGACGCCCGAGAGCTCGGCCTCGGGGGAGAAGGGCACGAGGATGGCTCCGGCCCACGCCGGCGGTCGGCGATCGTCGACCGTGAAGGCGTGCTCCCACCAGCCGTTGAGGCTGAGGTGGCTGTCGCGCGCGAGCTGCGGGCGGGGGTACTCGGGGAGGACCGCGGCGGGATCGATCGCGTCGGCCCAGGGCGTGCGGCGACTCATCCGGCGTCCTCCGGAGCGGGAGGGAGCGGAGCGCTCGTCCCGGAACCCGACCGCCGCAGCATCCGCCGCCGCAGCACCGCGAGCACGGGCACGGCGAGCAGCACGGCCGCCGCGACCGGGAAGATCTCGGGTCCGGGCACGGGTTGCTCCCGGCCGAGCTCGACGTACGTGTGGGCCGTTCCCGAGATGATCGCAGCCCCGATCGCCGGGCCGATCACCATCGGCAGCATCACGGCCATGATCATGCGAGCACCCTGCACGCCACCCGCGCGGTCGGCGGGGGTGCAGTCGCGCGTCATGGCCGAGACCGCCGCGATCGAGCTCATCATGCCGGCCATCATGAGCGTCGCCGCGACGACGACCCAGGTGAAGTCGCGGGCGAACGACATCGCGACGAGCCCGACCGCGAACACGGCGACCGCGGGCAGCAGGTAGTGCTCCTTGCCGACCCGGTCCATGATGCGACCGCCGACCACGCTCAGCGCCGACGCGAGGATGAGCACGACGCCCAGCACGATCGCCGAGTCGTCGAGCTGCAGCGAGTAGCGCAGGTAGATGAGCACGAAGGGGATGAACACCTGCGAGCTCACGCCGATGACGCACCAGATCGCCAGGGTGATGAACAGCGCCGGCTCGCGGCGCACGGTCGAGGGGCGAAGCCCGTCGACGACCGATCGCCAGACCCCGGACGGCCGCGGCGCGACGCCCCGGTCGCGCACGAGGAACCACGCCGCCGCGCCGGTCGCCGCGGTCGCGCCCCCGACGATCGCGAAGAAGGCGGGCCATTGCCCGGCCTGCGTCATCGGATCGAGCAGGCCGAACACGATCAGCATCGCGACGAGCGGCATCGTCGCGAGCCAGCCGTCGACCCGGCCGCGGTTCGCCGGCACCGTCGAGTCGGTCACCCACGCGGCGAAGGCCGCGTCGTTCGCACCCGAGCCGATGAAGCTCATGATGCAGTCGAGCGCGACGATGGCCACGACGGCGGCGATCACCGCCGGTGCGGCCTCGGCCGCGGCATCCGGTGCGCCGACGAGGCCGAAGGCGGCGGTGACGGCGCCCCAGGCGACGTACCCGGCCGCGATGAGTTCCCGGCGGCGACCGAGCCGGTCGGACCATGCGCCGACCACGAGGGTCGCGACCGTGGCGGCGACGGCGCTCGCCGCCACCATCACGGCGAGCACGGCGGGGTCGGTCGAGATCGTGTCGTAGACGAACACGTTGAGGTACATGTTCTCGATCACCCACGCGAGCTGGCCGACGAGACCCACGAGGATGACGGCGGCCCAGGTGCGGGCGCCGAGCGGATGGGAGGCGCGTGCGGTGCGTGCCGTGGGGGTGTCGGTTCGAGTCGTCATCGTCCTCGGTCGGGTCAGGGTTTCAACGTTGAAACCACGATGCACAGTAGCAGGTGCGCCGCGCCGCTGCCGCAGTCGCGCGCCGGCCGATAGGGTGGCGGCATGACCAGCCCCGAACCAGCTCCCGGTACGCCCGCGCCCGGCTACGGTTCCGCCGGCCACGCGCCCGCTCAGCGCAAGCCGCCGGCCGACTCGCGACGGAGCGAACCCGTCGGCGTCGTGGCGCTCGTGTTCGGCGTCTTCATCGTCGTGCTCGACTTCGTCATGATCTTCGTGACCGCTTCGATCATCCGCTCGGCCGACTTCGCCGCGTACTCGACGGTCTCGCTCGTGTCGGCGGCCGTCATGGTCGTGCTCGCGCTCGCCGCGATCTCGGTGGGCGTCGTCGCCTTCGTGCGGGGCGGCGCCACGCGCGTGTACGGCGCGATCGGCGCGACGATCGGCGCGATGGCGCTCATCCAGCAGTTCGGATCGCTCATCTACGGACTCATCGTCGGCGCCTGAGTCGGGTCGCATTCCCGCGGCCTCGCCGAGCCTCGCCGAGCCTCGCTCGACCCTGTGCGCCTGCGCACCGCGCGCTTCTGGAGGAACTTCGGGTGCCTGTGCGGCGTGTCGCCGGCATCGGCTCGGCGTGTCGGCCGGTTCTTCCGACATTCGGCTCGGTCATCCACGCCTGCTCGGGATGCGGCGGCGGCGGTCACCGCCTATCCTCGATGGGAACGTCCCCCGTTCGCGGGTCGCGCTCCCGATCCCGCATCGCGGAGCCCGGTGATCGACCCGACGGCGACCGACCCGAGCACCTCCCGAGGCATCGTGACCGACGAGTACCCCCACGACGACGAGCCGCTGCGGCGTCCGCGTGGCCGACGAGCCGCGCCGAAGCCCGCGCGCGGTGCCGTGCTGCTCGCGCCGTTGACGGTGATCGCCGCCTGGGTCGTCGCACGAGCCGCCTCGATCGCCGCCTGGTCCGGCGCCCTGCCCGGCCGAGTCCCGCAGCTCGGCCGAGCGGTCACGTGGGCTCGTTCCCGCCTCGCACCCGTCGGTCGTGCGCTCGCCCCGGCCGTGCTCTGGGCGCGCGGGCACCGTCCGGCGGTCGTCATCGCCGGCGCAGGACTCGTCGCCGTGGCCATGCTCGGCGGCGCCGTCGCCGTCATCGGGTCGACCGCCGGGCAGGTCGACGAGGCCGGCCCCGCCGTCGAGTCGCCGCGTCCGACGCCGGGCACGACGACGCCGACGCGCGCGTACCCGCCGATCCTGCCGAGCGCGACCCCGCCCGCCGACGAGATGCCGACGACCGAGCCCGACGATGGTGCCGCCGACGATCCCGGCACCGAGCCGACCGTCGAGCCCGAGCCTGCGCCCGAGACGGCCGAGCCCACGCCCGAACCGACCCCCGAGCCCGAAGACGACCACCCGGGTCGAGGCCAGGGCCCGAAGAAGCCGAAGGGCTGAGGCGGGGTCTCGCTACGCGTCGCGCTGCTCGACCACCGGGCGGGTCTCGATCCGCGCGGCGTCGGCCGTGAGGCATCCCGAGCCCGACTCAGGTATCGCGCAGGGGGCGGGCGGTACCCTGAAGGGTGACTACAGGCGACGCCCCCGTCGAGGCCGCGGCTCCGGAGGAGCCCGCCACGACCACCTTCGCGGACCTCGGGCTCGGCGACGCCGTGCTCCGCGCACTCGACGACGTCGGGTACGAGACGCCCTCGGCGATCCAGGCGGCGACGATTCCGACGCTGCTCGCCGGGCGCGATGTCGTGGGCCTCGCGCAGACCGGCACCGGCAAGACGGCGGCCTTCGCGCTGCCCGTCCTCGACCGGCTCGACGTCGACCAGAAGACGCCGCAGGCGCTCGTGCTCGCGCCGACGCGCGAGCTCGCCCTGCAGGTCTGCGAGGCGTTCGAGAAGTACGCGGCGCACCTGCGCGGCGTGCACATCCTGCCCGTCTACGGCGGCCAGGGCTACGGCGTGCAGCTCTCGGCGCTGCGCCGCGGCGTGCACATCGTCGTCGGCACGCCCGGACGCATCATGGACCACCTCGACAAGGGCACCCTCGACCTCTCGGAGCTCAAGTACCTCGTGCTCGACGAGGCCGACGAGATGCTCAAGATGGGCTTCGCCGAAGACGTCGAGACGATCCTCGCCGACACCCCCGACGACAAGCAGGTCGCGCTGTTCTCGGCGACCATGCCGGCTGCGATCCGCCGCATGTCGAAGCAGTACCTGCACGACCCCGAAGAGATCACCGTCAAGACGAAGACGCAGACGTCGGCGAACATCGCCCAGCGCTACCTGCTCGTCGCGCACGCGCAGAAGATCGACGCGCTCACCCGCATCCTCGAGGTCGAGAACTTCGAAGGCATGATCATCTTCGTCCGCACGAAGAACGCCACCGAGGAGGTCGCCGAGAAGCTGCGTGCCCGCGGCTACTCGGCCGCCGCCATCAACGGCGACGTCGCGCAGGCCCAGCGCGAGCGCACCGTCGACCAGTTGAAGAGCGGAAAGCTCGACATCCTGGTGGCGACGGATGTCGCGGCGCGAGGCCTCGACGTCGAGCGCATCTCGCACGTGGTCAACTACGACATCCCGACCGACCCCGAGCCGTACGTGCACCGCATCGGCCGCACCGGTCGCGCGGGGCGCTCGGGCGACGCGATCAGCTTCGTCACGCCGCGCGAGCGTGGCCTGCTCAACCGCATCGAGAAGACGACGAAGCAGCCGCTGACCCAGATGCAGCTGCCGACCGTGGAGGACATCAACGTCACCCGCCTCGCGCGCTTCGACGACCGCATCACGGCGGCGCTCGGCGAGACCGACCGCATCGCCGGATTCCGCGACATCATCGCGCACTACGTGCGCCACAACGACGTGCCCGAGACCGACGTGGCCGCCGCGCTCGCCGTGGTCGCGCAGGGCGAGTCGCCCCTGCTGCTCGAGCCCGAGCCCGAGCGGCCGACGCGGTTCGACCGCGATCGGGATCGCGGGTCGCGCGACTCGCGCGGCGACCGCTTCGACCGCGGCGACCGCTTCGACCGCGGTGACCGCGGAGGCGACCGGTACGAGCGCGACGGCTCCGACCGTCGTCGCGGCGGCGGCGCGTCGTTGCAGAACTACCGCATCTCGGTCGGACGCCGCCAGCACGTCGAGCCGCGCCAGATCGTCGGCGCGCTCGCGAACGAGGGAGGCCTCCGTCGCGAGGACTTCGGTCGCATCCAGATCCGCGGCGACTTCTCGCTCGTCGAGCTGCCCGCCGACCTGCCCCGGGACGTGTTCGACCGGCTCGCCGGCACGCGGATCTCGGGCGAGCTCATCGACCTGCGCCCCGACCGCGGCGGATCGTCGCGGGGCGGGTCGGGCGGCGGGTACGACCGCGACCGCGGGGGGCGCGGGTACGACCGCGACCGGGGATCGCGCGGCGGCTACGACCGCGACCGCGAGGGCGGGCGTGCGCCCGAGGGCGACGACCGCCCGGCCCGGAAGCCGCGGCACGGTTCGTCGCGCGACTGAGCGACGAGGCATCCGCTCGCGTTCGACAGGATGAGCCCTCCGGCACCGCCGTGGCGGCGGGTGCCCGACCGCTCATCCTGTTGACGCGCGCGAACGAAGCGCCCCGCCGCAGCCGGTGACCTCCGAGAGGAACTGAGGAACTCGAGCGTCTCGTCGATCGTCGAGGCGCGGATGACCTCGTGTGACCGGCCGTTCCGCCGGATGACGGCGGGTTCCGTCGTGTGACCCGGTCGGTCGCGGCATCCGGGGCGGCTGCCTAGCGTCGGGAGCATGTCGCACCGTGTCTCACTCGTCGCCGTCTCGGGCAGCCTGCACGCCCCCTCGAAGACCACCGTGCTGGTGCGCGAGATCCTCGAGGAGTTCGCGGTCGCCCTCGCCGCGCAACCCGGGGTCGAGGTCGAGACCGAGCTCATCGAGCTCGGCGCGATCGGGCGCGAGTTCAGCGGCGCGCTGCGGCGCGACGAGCTGAGCCCCGTCGCCGAGGCGGCGATCCGGCGCATCGAGTCGGCGACCCTGCTCATCGTCGCGAGCCCCGTCTACCGGGCGAGCTTCACGGGGCTGTTCAAGCACGTGTTCGACTTCGTCGGGCAGTACGCGCTCATCGACAAGCCCGTGCTGCTCGCCGCGACCGGCGGCAGCGACCGTCATGCGCTCATCATCGAACACCAGTTCCGGCCGTTGTTCGCCTTCTTCCAGGCGCTCACGCTGCCGATCGGGGTGTACGCGAGCGACGTCGACTTCGTCGACTACCGCCTCGAGTCGGCGCAGCTGCGCGACCGCATCTCGCAGGCCGTGCAGCGCGGCGTGCCGGTCGTGCGCGGCACGCTCCCCGACCGGGTGTCGGAGTACGTCGCGACGTGGTGAGGCCTCGCGTCGAACCTGTGTACGTACACATGTTCGAGGCGTAACGTCCGATCATGAACGCAATACGAGGAGCAATCCGCCCGCCCCCGGCCGACGACATGCGAGTCACCGCGCAAGCCGCAGAACACCGCCGGACCGCAGCCTTCTGGTCGCACTTCGAGGCGAACGTCTCGAACCCGAACCGCTGGGTCGACAGCGCGGCCGCCTACTGGCGACCGGCCGCCGAGGTGATCGCATCATGATCACCGCCGACATGGATGTCTCGACGCTCGGGCCGTTCGCGCTCGATCACATCCTGGCGAGCGAACTGCCCGCCACGCTCGGCACCGCCGAGGCCCCCGAACGGTACGTCGTGACCGCCGTCTTCTCGAGGCGTCCCGACCCGCTCGAACTCGAACTGCTCGCCGCGGCGAGCGTCACCGACCAACTGGCTGCAGCCGGCTACAAGGGCATCACGCTCATGACCGCCGACCGCCGGTTGCTCATCGGTAACACGAACCTGCACGAACTCGAGGCCGGGCTCGCGCAGCGCATCGGGGAGATCCTCGCCGACATCGGGACCCAGGTCGCGACGCTCCGCAAGTCTCGCGATCTCGAGCGCGTGAAGCTCGCCGAGGAGGAGTCCGATCGCGCCGCCGCGGTCGTAAAGCTGGCGAACCGCATCAGCTTCGACCCTCACAGCTCGACGTACCGATGACCTGATTCGCGCCGCCCGTCGGGCGGCGCGGGCTGGGAGCAGACCTCATGGACGAGGCATCCGCTACTCAGGTGAAGGCGGCCGCGCCGGTCGCCCGCCCCAATCCCAACAGCGACTTCACCGACCTCGCGAGGCTCGTGAAGTCCGCCGGGCTCATGCGCCGGCGCTACGGCTACTACTGGACGAAGCTCATCGCCGTGCCGATGGCGGTCGCCGCGGCGATCGCCGTCTTCATCTGGATCGGCGACAGCTGGTGGCAGATGTTCACGGCCGCCGTCTTCGCGTTCCTGTTCACCCAGACCGCGTTCCTCGGCCACGACGCCGCCCACCGCCAGATCTTCCGATCGGGCAAGTGGAACGACTGGACGAGCCTCGTGCTCGGCGGCATCGTCGGCATGAGCTACGGCTGGTGGCAGCACAAGCACACGCGGCACCACGCGAACCCGAACCAGCTCGGCGCGGACCCCGACATCGAACTGCCCGTCGTCGCGTTCACGCCCGAGCAGGCGGCCCGCGAGCGCGCGGCGTTCTTCCGCTGGGTCATCGCGCATCAGGGGGTGTTCTTCTTCCCGATCCTGCTGCTCGAGGGGCTCTCGCTGCACGCCTCGAGCGTGCACCGGGTGCTCGCCCGCGAGCACCTCGCGCACCGACCCGTCGAGATCGCGTTCCTCGCCGTGCGCATCATCGGCTACCTCGCGCTCGTCCTGCTCGTGCTCTCGCCCGACAAGGCGGCCGTGTTCCTCGCGATCCAGCTCGGCCTGTTCGGCTTCTACATGGGCATGTCGTTCGCTCCGAACCACAAGGGCATGCCGCTCGTTCCCAAGGGCATGAAGCTCGACTTCCTGCGCCGGCAGGCGCTCATGAGTCGCAACATCCGCGGCAACCGGGTGCTCGACTTCGCGATGGGCGGGCTCAACTACCAGATCGAGCACCACCTCTTCCCGTCGATGCCGCGCCCGCACCTGCGACGGGCGGCCCCGCTGATCGCCGCCTACCTGCGCGAGCACGACGTTCCGTACACGCAGACGACGCTGTGGCGGTCGTACGCGATCGTCTTCCACTACATCAACCGGGTGGGGCTCGGTGAGCGCGATCCGTTCGAGTGCCCGCTCGTGGCGCAGCGGGCGAGCATCTGAGGCGCGCGCGGCCTGGACGCGCTCGCTGCGCTCGCTGCGCTCGCTGCTCGACCATCCGGGGCCCGTCGTCATGTGACGTTCGGGTGACCTCGTGTGACACCCGGTTCCCCCGTGTGACAGGCGGGCTCGCGGCCCGCTGCCGCCCTCCCTAGCGTCGGAGCCCGGGAGGTCGACACATGACACGACTCATCATCGGCGCAATGGTCCGGGCGATCGGGGCCTACCCGTCGGGCTGGCGGTATCCGGGGGCGCACCGGGATCCGAGGGGGGATGCCGCGGTGCTGCGCCGCGCGGCCGAGGTCGCCGAACGGGCGCGCCTCGACTACCTGTTCTTCGGCGACTGGCTCGCGACGGGGCACGACCTCGAGTTCCGCGACCCCTACCTCGTCGCCCGCATCGACCCGCTCTCGGCGATCACGTACCTCGCGGGCGTCACCGAGCGCATCGGGCTCATCGCGACCGCGAACACGAGCTACTCCGACCCGTACACGCTCGCCCGTGCGACCGCCTCGGTCGACCTGCTGAGCGGAGGCCGCGCCGGGCTCAACCTCGTCACGGGAGCCGAGCCGCGCGCGGCCGGCAACCACGGCCGCGACTTCCACGCGGCGAACGAGACCCGCTACGACCGCGCGGTCGAGTTCGAGCACGTGCTGCGCCGGCTGTGGGACTCGTTCGAGGACGACGCGATCGTCGCGGATGCCGCGGCGGGGGTCTTCATCGATCCGTCGAAGCTGCACGCCACCGACTTCAACGGCCAGCACCTCGACGTCACGGGTCCGCTCAACGTCGCCCGCCCGGTGCAGGGCCACCTGCCGATCGTGCACGCGGGCACCTCGCCGCGCTCGCGCCTGTTCGCCGCGCAGAACGCCGACCTCGCACTCGTCGCCGTCGGCGACCTCGAGCACGCGGTGCAGGTGCGCGAGGAGCTGCGAGCGCTCGCCTTCGAGTCGGGCCGCGACGATCGCACGCTCAAGGTCATCGCGCCCGTGCTGCCCATCGTCGGCGAGACGCGAGCGCACGCCCAGGCGATCGCCGACGAGCTGAGCGAGCTCGTGCAGATCGCCGAGGACTGGCCAGACGGCCCGCCGCCCGCGTTCCCCGCGAACCGATCGCTCGCACAGCTGTCGACCTTGCTCGGCGTCGACGTGTCGGGGCTGTCGCCCGACCGCGCGGTCACGCCGGCGCTCGTGGCCGAGTTCAGCGCGCCCGGTCAGGAGCTCGTCGAGATCGTGGCCGAGCGCACCGGTCGCAGCCCCGCGGGCGAACGCCCGCCGACGCTCAGGCACCTCGTCGTCGCCGCCTCGGTGAACGCCTCGATGATCGTGGGCACGGCCGACGACATCGCCACGGAGTTCGAGGCGTGGGGTGATGCCGGCGCCGTCGACGGCTTCAACGTGCTCTCCGCGATCCAGCCCGCGCAGTTCGACGCGTTCGCCCTCGAGGTCGTGCCGGAGCTGCAGCGGCGGGGCGTCTTCCCGACCGAGTACGAGGGCGAGACCCTGCGCGAGCACCTCGGCCTGGCCCGCCCCGACAACGTCCACGTGACGCGGCATGACGCCCCGTTGCCGCCGGTTTCCCGCGGTGACGGCGGGCGTCGTGGGGCGGTTGAGACGCCGGCGAGGCATCCGTAGCTTCGACGATCACACCCCGCACCACTGGGTGACCTGATCGCACTTCCGAACCGAAGGAACTCCACGCACATGTCCACGAAGCACACGCGACTCATCGCCGCCGGCGCCGCCGCGCTCGCCGCAGTCGGGCTCCTCGCCGGCTGCGCCGGGCAGGGCGCCGCAGGCTCGGCCGGCGCCGCCGGCGAGCCGGTCGAGGGCGGCACGCTCACGTACCTCGAGCACCAGCCGTACACGACGCTCTACCCGCCGCAGGCCGGTTTCTACCCGAACGGCGGGCTCGTCAACAACCTCACCGCCCGCCTCACCTGGCAGGACCCGGAGACGCTCGAGATCCAGCCGTGGGTCGCGACCGACTGGGCCGTCAACGCGGATGCCACGGAGTACACGTTCGACCTTCGCGACGACGTGACCTTCTCCGACGGCACCCCGCTCGACGCGGCCGCGGTGGCCGAGAACTTCGACACGTACGGGCTCGGCGACGAGGAGCTCGGACTCACCGTCTCCGAGGCGATCAACAACTACGCCTCGAGCGAGGTCGTCGACGACGACACCGTGACGTTCCGGTTCTCGGCGCCGGCGCCGGGCTTCCTGCAGGCGACCTCGACGATCAACTCGGGCCTCGTCTCGCCCGACACCCTCGACCGCAAGCTCGAGGACTGGGGCGCCGGCTCGGCGACCGAGATCATCGGCTCGGGTCCGTTCACGATCACCGAGGAGGAGATCGGCACCTCGCTGCACCTCGCGGCGCGTGAGGACTACGACTGGGCCCCGGCCTCGTTCGAGCATCAGGGCCGGGCCTACCTCGACGGCATCGACCTCGTCGTCACGCCCGAGGACAGCGTGCGCATCGGCTCGCTGCTCGCCGGGCAGGCCGACGTCATCCGCTACGTGCAGGCGTTCGACGAGCAGCAGGTCGCCGACGCCGGCTTCGAGATCGTCGCCGCCCCCACCCGGGGCGTCAACAACTCGCTCGGGCTGCGGTTCACCAATCCGCTGCTGAGCGATCTGCGCGTGCGCCAGGCGCTCGTGCACGGCGTCGACGCCCAAGAGGTCGTCGACACGATCTTCACCGCGAACTACCCGGTCGCGACGAGCGAGCTCGCGGCGACGGCCGCCGGGTACACCGACGAGTCGGCGAAGCTCGCCTACGATCCCGAGCAGTCCGAGCAGCTGCTCGACGAGGCCGGCTGGAAGATCGGCGACGACGGCATCCGCGAGAAGGGCGGCGAGCGGCTCTCGCTCACCGTCTACGAGGCGAAGCCCCAGCCGCTCTCGAAGCAGACGCTCGAGCTCGTGAGCCAGCAGCTCGCGAAGATCGGCGTCGAGCTCAACGTCAAGGCCGCCGACGCGGGCAGCTACGCCGAGGACATCCTCGACCCGCTGAAGACCCCGGTCTACCACTCGATGGTCGGACGCGCCGACAACGACGTGATCAAGAGCCAGTACCACACGCAGAACCGCAACACGCTGCTGTCGGACGACGCGAAGCTCGACGAGCTGCTCGAGGCCGTGGCCTCCGAGCCCGACCCCGCGAAGCGCGACGAGGCCTCGGCCGCCGTGCAGGACTACCTGACCGAGCAGGCCTACGTGATCCCGCTGTTCGAGGAGCCGCAGGTCTACGGCGCTGCGCCGTACGTGCACGGCTTCACGACCGAGGCCGTGGCCCGTCCGCAGTTCTACGACACCTGGGTCGAGAAGCAGTAGCCGCTCGGTCGGTCGAGCAGGTCGAGGAGGGAGCGTCGGCGACCGTCTCGAAACCCGGGCCCGCACGTCGCGGGTTTCGAGACGCCGCTCCGCTCCTCCTCGACCCGCAACCGCAACCCCTCGAAAGGAGAGAACGATGCCCTACCTCGCACGCCGCACCGGACAGGCGCTCATCGTGCTCGCGATCGCGTTCACCGCGACGTTCGTGCTGCTGCAGGCGCTGCCCGGCGACGCGATCCTCATCAAGTTCGAGAGTCCCGAGCTCGGGCTCTCGCCCGAGCAGATCGCCGACATCCGGGCGAGCTACGGCGCCGACGTGCCCGCGTGGCAGCAGTTCCTGCACACGATCTCGGGGTTCGTCGTCGGCGACTTCGGGTACTCGGTGCAGTACGGCACGCCCGTGCACGAGCTCATCGGCACCGCGCTGCCCGAGACGCTCGTGCTCGCGGGCCTCGGGTTCGTCGTCGCGGTGGTCCTCGCGGTCGCGCTCGCGTTCCTCTCGACGCTCGCCCCGTTCGGCTGGCTGCGCCAGGGGCTGCGAGCGTTGCCCGGCGTCTTCGTCTCGGTGCCCGTGTTCTGGCTCGGCATCGTGCTCATCCAGGTCTTCTCGTTCCAGTTGCGGCTCGTGCCGGTGATCGGGGCCGACCCCGTGCAGGGACTCATCCTCCCGGTGCTCACGCTCGCGGTGCCGATCTCGGCGCCGCTCGCGCAGATCCTCGCCCGATCGATCGACGAGGTGCAGCTCTCGCCGTTCGTCGCCGTCGTCCGGGCGAAGGGCGCGAGCCCCGCGCGGGTGCTCTGGCGCGACGTCGCCCGCAACGCGACCCTGCCCGCGATCACGATCGCGGGCGTGCTCATCGGCGAACTCATCGGCGGCGCGGTCGTCACCGAGACCGTGTTCGGCCGCGCCGGCATCGGCCGGCTCACCGAACAGGCGGTCGCCAATCAGGATGTCGCGGTGCTGCAGGCGATCGTCGTGCTGGCCGCCCTCGTGTTCGTCGTCGTCAACCTCGCGGTCGACCTGGTGTACCCGGTGCTCGATCCGCGACTCAAGCGGAAGGCGGTGGCGGCATGAGCGTCGACGTGCGCGAGTCGGTCGAGGCCGGCGGCAGAGGTGGGAGCGTGGCGAGCGCGTCGAGCCCCGTCACGACCGGGCCCCGGTCGGAGGTTCTCGAGGCGCGGCCTCCGTCGCCGGACGCTCCTCGACCGGCGGCAGCGGGGCCTCCTCCGTCGGGCGCTCCCCGAGCGGCCGACGTGCGGCGCCGGCTCCGGGGCATCCGGCCTGGGCTCGTGGTGGCGTGGACCGTGATCGCCGTCGTGATCGCGTGGGCGATCGTGCCGTGGCTGTTCACCGGGCAGGACCCGCTCGCGGGCGTGCCCGCCGAGAAGCTGCAGGCGCCGAGCAGCGCCCACCTGTTCGGCACCGACGCCATCGGCCGCGACCTCTTCACGCGGGTCGTGCACGGCGCGGTGCACTCGCTCTCGGGCGCCTTCGTCGCCGTCACCGTCGGCCTCGTCGGCGGCACCCTGCTCGGCGTGCTCGCGGGCTCGCTCGGCGGCGCGGTCGACGCGGTCGTCATGCGTCTCGTCGACGTGCTGCTCGCGATCCCCGGGCTGCTGCTCGCGCTCAGCATCATCATCCTGCTCGGCTTCGGCACCGTGAACGCCGCGATCGCCGTCGGCGTCGGCTCGGTCGCCGCGTTCGCCCGGCTGTCGCGCTCGGAAGTGGTGCGAGTGCGCCAGGCCGACTACGTCGAGGCGGCGTTCGGCTCGGGCGCCCGACTGCACGCGGTGCTCTTCCGCCATGTGCTGCCGAATTCGCTGACCGCCGTCGTCGGCCTCGCAGCGCTGCAGTTCGGCACCGCGATCCTCGCGATCTCGACGCTCGGCTTCCTCGGCTACGGCGCGCCGCCGCCGACGCCCGAGTGGGGCCTGCTCATCGCGGAGGGGCGCAACTACGTCGCGACCTCGTGGTGGCTCACCGTGCTGCCCGGCCTCGTCGTCGTCGCGGTCGTGCTCAGCGCCAACCGCATCAGCCACGCCCTCGGGAGGACCCGATGACCGCCACCGCCCCGCTGCTCTCGATCGAGCACCTCGACGTCGGCTACCGCACCCGCGACGGCGTGCGACCCGTCGTGCACGACGTGTCGTTCGACGTGCAGCCGGGCGAGGTCGTCGCCCTCGTCGGCGAATCGGGCTCGGGCAAGACGACGACCTCGAGCGCCGTGCTCGGCCTGCTGCCCGAGGGAGGCCGCGCCCTCGGCGGTGCGATCCGGCTGTCGGGTACCGACATCGCAGGCTGGAGCGACCGCCGCCTCGAGTCGGTGCGCGGCGCGCGCATCGGCTACATCCCGCAGGACCCGGTTTCGTCGCTCAACCCCGTGCGGCCGATCGGCGTGCAGCTCGCAGAGACGTTCCGCATCCACGGGCGGGGCGACCGTCGTAGCATCCGCGGGCGCGTGCTCGAGCTGCTCGAACGCGTCGGCCTCGACGACCCGGCGCTGCGGGCGAAGCAGTACCCGCACGAGCTGTCGGGCGGCATGCGGCAGCGGGTGCTCATCGCCAACGCGGTCGCGCTCTCGCCCGAGCTCGTGATCGCCGACGAGCCGACGAGCGCGCTCGACGTGACCGTGCAGCGGCGCATCCTCGACCTCATCGACGAGCTGCGCCGCGAGCACGGCACGGCGGTGCTGCTCGTGACGCACGACCTCGGCGTCGCCGCCGAGCGCGCCGAACGCATCGTGGTCATGCAGCACGGTCGCATCGTCGAGCAGGGCGCGACCGACGCCGTGCTCGATGCGCCCGGCGAGTCGTACACGCGCCGGCTGCTCGCCGACGCGCCGGGGCTCGCCGAGCACGCGTTCCGGCACCCGAGGCCGCCGCTCTTCCTCCGCGACCCGGGCGTCGCCGCCGCCGAGAACCCGTTTGTGCTCGAGGCATCCGGTCTCGTGAAGGAGTTCTCGCTCGGGCGCCGGCGGCCGGCGTTCCGCGCCGTCGACGACGTGTCGTTCCAGGTGCTGCGCGGCACGACGCACGCGATCGTGGGGGAGTCCGGCTCGGGCAAGACCACGACGGCCCGCATCATCGCCCGGTTCGCGGCGCCCGACGCGGGCGCGGTGTCGCTCGGCGGCGCCGACGCGACGGCGCTCGCCGGGTCCGCGAAGCGGGAGTTCCGCCGCCGAGTGCAACTCGTCTACCAGAACCCGTTCGCGTCGCTCGACCCGCGCCAGACGGTCGCCGAGATCATCTCGGAGCCGCTGCGCAACTTCGGCGTCGGCGATCGCGCCACCCGCGCCGCGACCGCGCGCCGGCTCATCGACCGCGTCGCCCTTCCGGCCGACGTCGCCGGACGTCGCCCGGCCGAGCTGTCGGGCGGGCAACGGCAGCGCGTCGCGATCGCCCGTGCGCTCGCGCCCGAGCCCGAACTCGTCATCCTCGACGAGGCCGTCTCGGCGCTCGACGTCACCGTGCAGGCCCGCATCCTGGAGCTGCTCGAGCAGCTGCAGGACGAGCTCGGGCTCAGCTACCTCTTCATCTCGCACGACCTCGCGGTCGTCGCCCGCATCAGCCACTCGGTGTCGGTGATGCGCCGCGGGCGCATCGTCGAGCAGGGCGCCACCGAGCAGGTCTTCCGAGCGCCGCAGCACGCCTACACCCGGGAGCTGCTCGACGCGGTGCCCCGACGCGCGGCGGTCGCTGCCGTCGCGACGCCCGCTCCATCCGCTCCCGCCGTCCCTCCCGCCGTCCCGACCGGAAAGTCGCTCGCATGACCCGCATCGGATTCTTCACCAGGCTCCTCGACGACGCCGGCGCGGCCGAGCGCTACCGCATCGCGACCGAGCAGGTCGTCGCCGCGGAGCGGCACGGCTTCGACTCGGCATGGGTGGCGCAGCACCACTTCCACGCCGCGGAGGGCGGGCTGCCGTCGCCGTTCGTGTTCCTCGCCCACGTCGCGGCGCAGACCTCGCGCATCCGGCTCGGCACGGGGGTCGTGACGCTGCCGCTCGAAGACCCCGTGCGGGTCGCCGAAGACGCGGTCGTGCTCGACCTCCTGTCGGGCGGCCGCGCCGAGCTGGGGCTCGGGTCGGGTTCGGCGCCCGCGTCGTTCCTCGCCTTCGGCGAGCGCTCGGAGGATCGCGGCCGGGTCTTCGGCGAGAAGATCGATGCGCTCGTCGCGGCCCTCGCCGGCGGCGCGCTCGGCGACGACGCGAACCGTCTGCAACCGCCGGGTCGCGACCTGCTCGGCCGGGTCTGGCAGGCCACGTTCTCGGCGTTCGGCGGCACCCGAGCCGGGCGCGCGGGGCACGGCCTCATGCTCTCCCGCACCCAGCCCCGGTCTGCGGATGCCCCGGGTGCGAGCCTCTCGCAGGTGCAGCAGCCCGTGATCGACGCGTACCTCGAGGCGCTGCCGCACGGGGTGCCGCCGCGCATCCTCGCGTCGCGCACGCTCTTCGTCGCCGACTCGCGCGACGAGGCGAGGCGCCACGCCGAGATCGGCTTGCGTCGCGCCGCCGTGGGCTTCACCCGCATGGGCCAGCCGCCCCTCGGCGACACCCTCGACGACCTCATCGCCGCGTACGACACCCACGTCGGCACGGTCGACGAGGTGATCGAGTCGCTCTCGCGCGACACGGTCGCCGCGCAGGCGACCGAGGTCGCGTTCCAGGTGCACTCGGTCGACCCACCGCACGAGCTCGTGCTGCGCTCGATCGAGCTCATCGCCCGCGAGGTCGCGCCCGCGCTCGGCTGGGGCGCACGCTCGCACGCCCTCGCCGGTTGAACGCACCCACTCGCGCGGGCGAGGAACGGGTCGGCCGGCCGTTCGCCATTCGGCCCCGCGCCTCACTCGGGAGAGGGCGACCACATGACCGAACCCGCTGAGGAGCGGGATCCTTCCGTCGGCAGCGAACGACCAGGTCGGCAACGACCGACCAAGACCGGCAACGAACGACTACGACAGAAAGGCACCGACATGACCGACCTCATCGACCGGCTCGCGGGGGTGACGCCCGGCAGCGCGGTCGACGCGCTGCGCCGGCACCGCCCCGCGACCCGCGACAACGCCCAGGCGAGCTACGACGCCCTCTTCACCGCGATCGACGAGACGCACGCGAGTCTCGCCGAACGCGCCGCGGTCGCCCAGTTCGTCTCGATCCTGCACGACGACGAGGTCGCGGCCGCGCACTACGCCGCACTCGCCCGCGACGCGGGCGGCGACGCCCTCGTCGACGCGACGACCGACCTCGCCGCCTCGGTGCGCACGACCGGTCCGTACGGCGCATACCCGGCAGGCCCGCTCACCGCCGAGGACCGCGACGGCCTGCGCCTCGGGGTCGCGGCCGACGACCCCGCCCGCACGGTGCTCGGCACCCGGCTCACCGCGGCGCTCGAGCACGCGCACCTGCTCGTGTTCCGCCCGCGGGAGTCGTCGCCCGGGGCGCTCGGCGCGCTCGCCGCGGCCGGCTGGTCGACCGACGGCATCGTCACCCTCTCCCAGCTCGTGTCGTTCCTCGCGTTCCAGTTGCGCGTCGCGGCCGGGCTCCGCCTGCTCGACACGGAGGACGCAGCATGACCGACCAGACCATCACCGACCAGGCCGTCGACGACGCGGTCGTCGCCCACCCCGAGGCATCCGCCCCTGATCGCTTCACCCAGGACGAGCTCGGCTGGACGCCGTGGCTCGAACCGGCCGACGAGGCGGGTCTCACCGAACGCCAGTACGAGGGGCTCGTCGACCGCGCCCGTGCGAAGAGCGACTACTTCAGGCTGCTCGCGCGCGACCCCGACATCCTGAGGGCGCGCACCCTCACCGACAAGGACATCTTCTACAACGCGAAGGACGGCCTGCCGCGCGCCGAGCGCGAGCTCGCCGCCGCCGCGACGAGCCGGTTCAACGGCTGCATCTTCTGCGCCTCGGTGCACGCGCGCTTCGCGACGCACCATTCCAAGCGCCACGACGACGTGCAGCGGCTGCTCGACGAGGGCACGGACGGCGAGCAGGATGCCGCATGGCGGGCCGTCATCGACGCCGCGGTCGCGCTCGCGGCCACGCCACCGCGGCTCGAGCGGCGCCATCTCGACGCGCTCCGCGAGGTCGGCTTCGATGAGCAGGCCGTCTCCGACGTCATCCATTCCGCGGCGTTCTTCAACTGGGCGAATCGGCTCATGCTCTCGCTCGGCGAGCCCACCCCGCCCGCGGCCTGAGCCGATTGTGTCCGAATGTTGCGCGGCGTGACGGTGCGCGACGGCAAGGGTTGAGGCGGTCACGGGCGGCTCGTAGCCTCGACCCACCACGCACCGAGGAGACTTCCGTGATCGCCACCGACCAGGCCGCCGTCCGCCCCGCGCGCACGTCGGAGGCGGCGAGCATGACGGCCGGTGCGGTGCCCTCGCTCCCCGACGGATCCGCACCGCTCGCCCCGCTCGTCGACGCCGGTCTCGAGGTGCCCGTGCTCGGCGGTCGCACCGTGCGCCACGTCAACCTCGACGTGGCCGCGTCGGCTCCCGCCTTCGCCGTCGTCGCCGAGCAGGTCGCGAAGGTGCTGCCGTACTACGCGAGCGTGCACCGCGGCACCGGCTACCCGTCGCAGCAGACCACGGCGCTCGTCGAGGGCGCCCGTGCGACCGTCGCCCGGCACGTCGGCGCCCGCGATGACGACCTCGTCGTGTTCACCCGCAACACGACCGACGCGCTCAACCTGCTCGCGGCCGCGGTGCCGGGCGACACCGTCGTGCTCGACCTCGAGCACCACGCGAACCTGCTGCCCTGGCGCGACGGCGCCCGCCGCGTCGTCGTCGCACGGCCGACGATCGCCGAGACCATCGATGCGCTCGACGCCGAGCTCGCCCGATGTCCCGCGGCGCTCCTCACCGTCACGGGCGCGTCCAACGTCACCGGCGAGGTGCTGCCGATCGACCGGCTCGCGCGGATCGCCCACGCGCACGGCGCCCGCATCGCCGTCGACGCCGCGCAACTGCTGCCGCACCGTCGGGTCTCGCTCGAGGCATCCGGCATCGACTACCTCGCCTTCTCGGGTCACAAGGCCTACGCGCCGTTCGGGGCCGGTGCGCTCGTGGGCCGCGCCGATTGGCTCGACGCGGCGCCCGCCCACCTCGCCGGCGGCGGCGCCGTCGAGCACGTTCGCCTCGACCGCGTCGAATGGAAGCACGGCGCCGCCCGCCACGAGGCCGGCACGCCGAACGTCGTCGGCATCGTCGCGATCGCCCGCGCGCTCACCGAGTTCGAGCACCTCGGCGAACCCGCCCGCGAAGCGCACGAGCGGGCGCTGACCGAGCGGCTGCACGCGGGGCTCGCGTCGCAGCGCGGCATCCGGGTCGTGCGCGGGTTCAGCGACGCGGATGACCGCCTCGGCATCGCGACGATCGAGCTCGAGCAGGGTTCGGTCGGGTTGCTGGCCGCCGCGCTCGGGGCCGAGCACGGCATCTCGGTGCGCGCCGGCCGGTTCTGCGCCCACCCCTTCTTCGACCGAGTCGGCAGCCGCTCGAACGGCTTGCGCGCGAGCCTCGGCGCGGGCTCCACGACCGACGACGTCGACCGATTCCTCGCGGCGCTCGCGAAGCTCGTCGCCGGCGGACCGGCGCACGCGTACGACCGCGGTCCCGAGGGCTGGCACCCGCTCGTCGACGACCGCCCGCGGGCCGCGTTCGACTTCGCCTGAGACGCCCGCCGAACGGGGGCTGGCCGCGACGATCGCCGCGGACTAGCGTCGGGAGCGGAGGCTCCCAGTGACGGGCGACGATGCTGAACTCGAGGCGCGTGCCGACGCGCTGCGGCGCGTCGTCTACGGAACCCCCGACGGTTACGAGACGGATGCCGCGATCGAGCTCGAACGCGTCGAGGCCGAACTCGCCCGGCGGTCGGAGCAGCGCCGGGCCGCGGCATCCCGCACGGCGGCACCCGCCCCTGATGCCGGATCCGGGGAATCCGGCGATGCGCCGGGCGCGGATGCCCCCGTCGCCGCGCGGCGCGACGAATCTCCGAACCCGCCAGCGGCGGCGGCGTTGCGTCCTCGCCGGTGGCCCGGCGTGCTCGCGATCGCAGGAGTGCTCGGCGTGTTCGCGGCGGTCGGAGCCGTCGCGCTCGACGCGGCGCTCGCGCCGCCGCGCGGACTCGCGGTGTTCGATCGGCCGCAGCAGCCGGAGGACGAGAGCCTCGTCGTGGCCCTCGGCGCCCAGGCCGACACCGTGCGCAAGCTCGACGAGCTGTTCGGCCGCGGGTTCTGGGTGTACCTCAACGGCGCCGACCAGGTCTGCCTCTCGGTGATTCCGATCGGCGGCACGAACCTCGTCGAGCGCGGCGAGTGCGCCTCGCGCGAGCGGTTCGCCGAGCACGGCATCGTCGTGCAGTACGCGGCGACCGAGCTCGGCGCCCGCCGACCGCGCGGATCGGGTGAGCGCGACGTGATCGTCGTCTCCTGGCTGCCCGACGCCGAGGGCGTCGAGTGGGAGCTCGTGATGATCGACCCGCCCGGGAACGATCGGATGACCTACGGTGAGTGGTCGTCGGGTCGCGAGGATGGGGCGTTCGTCGACTGAATGCGCCGTTCGTAGACTGGGGGAGTCGCACGAGGGGAGACCGATGCAGCCACTGGTCGAGTCCGACGTCAAGTCCGCGCTCGGCAATGCCAGCCAGGCGGAGATCGCCCAGCTGTCGCTGCCGGTCAAGTTCTTCGTCACCGAGTGGGCGCACCTCGACGCGTTCGCCTGGCGCGACCCGCGCATCGCCGAGCGGGGCTACCTCGTCACCGAGCTCGACGGTTCGCCCGCCGGCGTCGTGCTGCGCGCGTCGGAACGCACCGGCTCCCGGCACCGCGCCGCCGTGTGCAACCTCTGCCACACCCACCAGCCCGGCGACCAGGTCGCGCTGTTCTCCGCCCGGCGCGCGGGCGAGGCGGGCGAACGCGGCGACAGCATCGGCACGTACATCTGCAGCGACCTCGCCTGCCAGGAGACGGTGCGGCTCGGCCGGCCCGCCGCGCCGTCGGAGGTACTGCCGAGCGCCCACGAGCTCGAGCGCATCGAGGGGCTCGCGCGACGCACCAAGGCGTTCGTGGCCGACGTGCTCGGGGCGTAGTCGCGGCTTCTGAAGCAGCATCCGCACCGGGCATTGTCATCGGCACGACCGACGGATGCCCCCGATCGAGCGCGGCGTCGCCGTCGCCTCGTCACGCTGATGGGCGGGATCGTCAGCGCCGGGGGCGTCGCCCGAGCCGACGGCGCAACTCGTCGTTCTCCTGCTCGAGGGCGAGGACGCGACCGATGCCCGCGAGGTTGATGCCGTCGCCCTGGAGCCGCACGACCTGGCGCACGAGCGCGAGGTCGTCTTCGCTGTACCGGCGGGTGCCGCCCTCGGTGCGGGCGGGTGTCAGCAGCCCCTTCTCCTCGTAGAGGCGGAGGGTGGCCGGCTGCAACTCGACGAGTTGAGCCGCCACCGCGATGCTGTACAGCGGCATGCCGCCCGCCCGATCGTTCATCTTCGGAAGTCTGCTCGGGGACTTGAAACAAGTCAAGCAGTTGGTGTATTAAATCTATTGCAAACACTGTAGGTAATCTCAATCAGCGATGACGGGTAACCCATCGGTCGGCCCGTCGAGGTCGGGGGTGGCCGGGTTGATGCAGATGTCGGCGACGTCGACGGCCGGGTTCGTCGAGCTGGTGCTCGCCGACCAGGCGTGGGTCGACGTCGAGTTCGAGGCGATCGTCGCGCGACTGCGCACGTCGTCGACGACGACGGCGCTCACGGCCGGCCGACCGCCCGCTCGTGCCGCTCGCGGCCGGGCGCTGACCTCGACGCAGCCGCCGGCACGCCCGGCGCACGTCGGCGGGAGGGCTCGCGATCCCCCGCGCGACGGGCGCGCAGACGAGAGATCCCACCATCGACGAAAGGAGTTCACCGTGGCCATGTCATTCGATCCCTTCAGCCAACTCGACCGGATCGCCCAGACGATCTTCGACACCAGTCGCCAGCCGAGGATGATGCCGGTCGACCTCTTCCGAGAGGGCGACCGCTACCTCCTCAATGCCGATCTCCCGGGCATCGATCCCGGGTCGATCGACATCGACGTCGATGGGCACCTGCTGACGATCCGCGCCCAGCGGTCGGCCGCCGCGGGTGAGAACAGCAGGTGGATGCTGCAGGAGCGCCCGTTCGGCAGCTACATGCGGCAGTTCACGATCGGCGACGACGTCGATCCCGACGGCATCAGCGCCAGCTACGACAACGGCGTGCTCAGCGTGCTCATCCCGATCGCCGAGCGTGCCAAGCCGCGCAAGGTCGCGATCGAGTCGGCCGGTGAGGTCGGGCGCAAGTCGGTGACCGCCTGATCCCCACGGCGACGCGGGCGCCCGGCCGATGCCGCAGCGCCCGCGTCGCCTCCCACGAAGAACCTGAGCGACGAGAGAGGTGATGAGCGTGCTGGTGCACGAGGTGCGAGTGCAGTCCCATCTGGACGGGCTGCAGTTCCCGGTGACGACCTCGGTGCTGGTCGACCACATCAGGAGGTCGGGCGCCCCCGACCACGTGGTCGAAGTGCTCGAGCGGACCGGTGAGCGGATCTTCGAGGATCGCCTCGCGGTCTCGGAGGCGCTGGAGCCCTGAGCCGCGCGCCGCCGAACGCGACGCCCACTCGGCCGCCGGCGCCCGCCCGCACTCAGCCCGGCTCGACCGCCTCGAGCGTCGCGCGTTTCGCGACCCGGCCGTCGCCCGACGAGCGGCCGGTGAGCCGGCGCCCGATCCAGGGCAGCACGAACTCGCGGTAGTACGCGGCGGTGTTGCGGCTTCGCGGCCCGGGCGGGGCGGCTGCGACCTCTTCGACGCCCCACTCGGGCGGCACGGGCACGTCGAGCGCGGTGAGCACGTTCGAGGCGACGCGCGCGTGGCCGAGGGCGTTGAGGTGCAGCTTGTCGGGCGACCAGTAGCGGATGTCGCGGAGCCCGCGGTCGTTGAAGTTGTCGACGAAGGTCACGCCCTCGAGCGTGCCGAGGTCGACGAGCGCGGCCGTGAGCCGGGCGCCGCGGGCGTCGAAGACCCTGCCCATCGGCAGGTGCTCGGTCGGGTTCGCCCCGCTCAGCATGAGCACGTGGATGCCGGCGTCGCGAATGCGGTGGATCGCGTCGCGGAAGCGAGTCGCCGTCACCTGCTCGTCCATGCGGGGGCGCAGCATGTCGTTGCCGCCGCCGTTGAAGCTCAGGAGCTCGGGCTTCAGCGCGATCGCGGCGCCGAGCTGCTCGTCGATGATGGGGCCGAGCTTGCGCCCGCGGATCGCGAGGTTCGCGTAGCCGATCGGCTCGCGCGCGTGCTGTGCGAGGCCGAGCGCCACGAAGTCGGCCCAGCCGCGCACGCTGCCGTCGGGCAACTCGTCGCCGACGCCCTCCGTGAAGCTGTCGCCGATCGCCGCATAGGAGTGGTACATGCCTTCCACGCTAGCGCGGCGCGAGCGCGAGGCATCCCGTCGGCCGAACCGTGACCGGCGCTGGAATGCCGCGGCACAGGTTCACTCGGCGGCGGGTTCGAGCTCGCAGTCGGCGCCCGGGTAGAGCAGCGTCTCGTGTCCGTCGTCGAAGCGCACGAGGTACGGCGGACCGCCGTCCTCGCCGCGGACCTCGAGGATCTCGCCGTGCCGGCCGGGCTGGCCGACCTGCTTTCCGTGGATGAAGAGGCGTTCGCCCACCGTGGCCTGCATTGCAACCCCTTCCGACGGTTACAGCGTACGCCGGGGGTGCGGGGGCGCGGAAGGCTCTTCCCGTGCGTGGGCTCGCCGGGTAGGGTGGCAGAACTGGGTCAAGCGTCCCAGTTCTGGACGGCACTGACGAACGGCGAGGTTCACGATGGATGCTTCGAGCGCGGGCGCGATGGAATCGCTGCGTCTCCCGGCGGGATTCCGGTGGGGTGCGGCGACCGCCGCCTTCCAGATCGAGGGGTCGACGACCGCCGACGGGCGCGGTCCGAGCATCTGGGACACGTTCACCGCGGAGCCCGGCCGCGTCATCGACGGCTCGAATGCGCTCGTCGCGGCCGACAGCTATCGGCGGTACCGCGACGACATCGCCCTGCTCGCAGACCTCGGCGCGACCGACTATCGCTTCTCGATCTCGTGGCCTCGGGTGCAGCCCGGCGGTTCGGGGCCTGCGAACGCCGCGGGCCTCGACCACTACGAGCGGTTCGTCGATGCGCTCGGCGAGGCGGGCATCGCGCCGCTCGCGACCCTCTACCACTGGGACCTGCCGCAGCCGCTCGAGGACGCGGGCGGCTGGCTGGTGCGCGACACGGCCTCGCGGTATGCGGACTACGTCGGGCTCGTGCTCGACCGGCTCGGTGACCGGGTCGGGCGCTGGATCACGCTCAACGAGCCGGCGATGACGACGCTCGAGGGCTACGCGCTCGGAACGCAGGCGCCGGGGCGCACGCTCATGCTCGGCGCGCTGCCGACCGTGCATCACCAACTGCTCGGGCACGGGCTCGCGGTCGCCGCCATCCGTGCGTCGGGGGCTCGGCCGGGCTCGGGCCCGATCGAGGTGGGCATCACGAACAACCACACGCTCGTCGTGCCGGCGTCGGAGGAGGCGGCCGATCTCATGGCCGCGGGCGCGTTCGACCTCATCTACAACCGCATCTTCATCGACCCCGTGCTGACGGGCGCCTACCCAGACCTCTCGGCGTTCGGGCTCGCGGAGTTCCCGGGCGTCGAGCCGGGCGACCTCGAGGCGATCTCGGCGCCGCTCGACTTCTACGGCGTGAACTCGTACAACCCGACGTACGTCGCGGCGCCCGCCGAGGGATCGGAGTTCGCGCTCGCCGGGCTGCCGTTCGAACCGGCCGCGCCGCCCGAGGGCACCCTGGTGACCGGCTTCGACTGGCCGGTCGTGCCCGGGGCGTTCGCCGAGCTGCTCGTCGGCCTGCACCGCGACTACGGCGACGTGCTGCCGCCCGTGGTCATCACCGAGAACGGCGCCTCGTACGTCGACGAGGTCGTCCCCGACGGCGACGGCGGCCTCGCGGTGCACGACGCCGACCGCATCGCCTACCTCGACGGGCACCTGCGCGCGGTCGCCGCGGCGATCGAGCAGGGCGTCGACGTGCGCGGGTACTTCGTGTGGTCGCTCATGGACAACTTCGAATGGGCGCAGGGCTACACGCAGCGGTTCGGCCTCGTGCACGTCGACTTCGAGACGGGCGATCGCACCCGCAAGGACTCGTACGCCTGGTACCGCGACCTGATCGCGGCGCAGGCGGGCTGACGCGAGGCCGGGGCGACGCGGTGCGTCGCCCCGGCCTCGTCGGTCCGATCCGCCCGGCGATCAGCCGCCCGCCGGCAGCCCGAGCACCTCGACCTCGGCGAGCGAGAGCGGCAGGGTGGCGGACTCGAGCTGGATCCGCACGTAGCGGCCGGTCGTGCCGTCGGGCAGGTCGATGACCGACGGGCGGCCGGCCTGCTCGGCGACTCGGGTGGCCGTGTCGGCCTCGGCTCGCGCGTCGGCGAGGGCGTTCGCCGTGAACGGCTCGTCCGACGTCATCACCCAGTAGTTCGAGAGGCGCTCGCCGCAGCAGTCCGTGCGGTTGTAGATCTCGACCCGGTCGAGTGCGGCGAGTTCACCGACGTCGACCTGCCACCAGGCCTCCTTCGAGGGCTCAGCGGTGTGCGTCACCGAGTTGCCCGAGAAGGCGCCGTTGCGGTTGCCGTCGACCGCTCGCTCGGGCACGCCGTCCCACGCGATGCTCGACTGCGTCGCCGGCTTGCCCTTCGCGAGGTTCGGCAGCGCGATCTTCACGGTCGCGCCGGCGGACGTCGACACGCCACCGCTCGTCGTGGTGACGACGATCCGCCCACTCGAGGCCTCGGCACCGGCCGGCACCGAGATCGTGATCGGCACGACGTACGACTCACCGGGCGCGAGTGCGGGCACCGAGGCGGTGCTCGCCGTCACCGTCCAGCCCTCGGGCCCGGTGATCTCGATCGCAGACGTCTCCGAGCGCTCCGACGAGGGATTGGCGATCACCGCCGACCCCACGACGGTCGCACCTCGCTGCACGGCCTCGGGCACGCGCACCGTCGTGCGCAGGAGGCTGTCGAGGCCGGGGTTCGAGATCTCGAAGGTGAACGCATGGGTCGAGGTCGTGGCCTCGGCGCCCTCCTCGGGCATCTCGATCTCGATCTCGCCGGCGTCGTTGCGCTCCCAGTCGAGCGACTTCCCGTCGGAACCGAGCAGTTCGACCTCCGTGTCGTCGCCGAAGGGCAGGTCGCCGCCGAGGGTCAGCCGCTCGCCGGGCCAGTCGAGCGCGGTCGCGTAGAGCGAGCCGTCGCGCTGCGTGTACCGCACCGGCACGTCGGACGCCGGCTCGTCCGCGCGGTTCCAATAGGTCGTGCCGTAGATCGCGTCGCCGTTCACGTCGAGCCAGGCGCCGATGTCGCGCAGCCGCTCGGCCTGCAGCTCGGGGATGGTGCCGTCGGCCTTCGGGCCGACGTCGAGCAGCAGGTTGCCGTTCTTGCTCACGATGTCGACGAGCGACTCGACCAGCTGGTCGCTCGTGAGGTAGTCCTCGATCGGCTCGTTCTGGTTGTAGCCGTACGAGTGCGCGATGCCGCGGCTCGACTCCCACTTGTTCGTGTCGATGTCGGGCTTGACCGTGTACTCGGGCGTCTGGAAGTCGAGCTCCGTCGAGTCGAGCGAGCCGGAGTCGATCTTGCACCGGTTCGCGACGGCGACCTCGTGCGGCTCCTCGCCGTTCTTCGCCCGGTTGTAGTACTCGGCGATGACGCCCGCCGTCTTCCAGTACGAGGCGGGCTTCTCCCACTGCCCGTCGCACCACAGGATGTCGGGGTCGTACTTGTCGATGAGCTCGCGCATCTGCGGAAGCATGTAGTCGTCGACGTAGTCCACCCCCGTCGGGGCGCCCGTGTACGGCACCTCGGCACCGGTGTACGGATTGCGGGCCGGCTTGCCCGTGTAGGCCGGGTTGTACCACTCGTAGAGCGAGTAGTAGAAGCCCGCCTTGAGCTCGCCGTCGTCGCGGGCGGCCGAGAACAGTTCACCGGCGAGATCGCGCTTCGGGCCGAGGTCGACCGTATCGCGTCCGCTCACATCGCTGTCCCAGAGGGCGGTGCCGTCGTGGTGCTTCGAGGTGAGCACGAAGTACTTCGCGCCCGCGTCCTTGAAGAGGTCGACCCAGGCCTCGGGGTCGAACTCCTCGGCCTTCCACTCGTCGATGAACCGGTCGTACGGGTAGTCGGCGCCGTACGTCGCCCGGTGATACTGGTTCGTCGCCGAGCCGTTCGAGTTCATGTAGTTCCAGTACCACTCGGCGTACGAGCCCCGCGGCCCCCAGGCGGGCACCGAGTACGGGCCCCAGTGGACGAAGATGCCGAACTTGTCGTCGTCGAACCATTCGGGGCTCTCGTGCGAGTTGAGCGAGGCGGTCGACGCGGTGTAGTCCCACGCCGGTACGTCGTACCCGTCGAACCAGCCGGCGACCTGGTCGCCGTCGAGCGCCTCGTCCCACGTGGTCAGCTCGTCGAGGTCGCCGCGCAGGCTCGCCGACGGGGTGCCGACCGAGCGCAGGGGCAGCGGGATCGACGCGGCGATCCGACCCACGCGTGCGCCGTCGGCGTAGAGCGTCGTCTCGCCCTCCGTCGCGACCCAGGTCAGCTGCACCCACCGCCCGGCCGGAAGGGTGAACTCGAACGAGTGGTCGGCGACGCCGTACTCGGTGAAACCGACCTTGCCGGTGCCGGTCTGGCGCAGCTTGAGCGCGCCCGCCTTCGAGGTCAGCAGCACCTGCTCGCCCGCGTCGGACGAGAGCCTGACCCACGTCGAGACCGTCCACGGCTCGGCGACGTCGACCCCGCCGAACCCGACGCCGTCGCGGTTGTGGTCGAACCGGAACGCCTCGCCCTTCACCCCGCCGTCGACGAGGGTCGGGTTGTTGATGATGTAGGTCGAGCCCGGCAGGTCGCCCGCCGCGTCCTCGGCGAAGATCGTGTTTCCCGGGCTGCCGGCCCAGGTCCAGCCCGAGGGGTACTCGGCCTCGTCGAACGTCCAGCGGTGCGACGGCTCGCCGTCGTCGACCCGCTTCGGCTGATCGGGCGTCGTGAGGCCGGCCGGAGCGGCGAGGGCGTCGAAGCGCGCGGTGAACGCAGCGAGGTCGTCGGGCGTCGCCGAGCCGTTCCACGAGCGGTCGGCGAGCACCGCCCGGGGCAGCGCGCTCAGCTGCTCCCAGTACGCGTCCTCCGACCAGAAGTTGTAGTCGGCCCAGTGCGGCATGCCCGAGCCGAGCAGGTCCGCCTCCGTGTTCGGCGCCCACTCGTCGTACATCCAGGCGACGTCGGGGTAGAGGTTGTGGTAGTTGTTCGGCGTCAGGTAGAAGGGACCGATCGCGATCTCGTCGTGCCCCGGGATGGCCGGGCCTGCGCCCGTGCCCTCCCAAGTGAGGTCGACCACCGAGGCGTTGAGATCCTGCTTCGGCGTCGACATGTGCTCGACGCCGTTGTAGATCGCGGTGCGCGCCCCGTTCTCGGTGATGACCGCGTCGAGGGTGTTGATGTATCTCGTGAGCAGGTCGCCGAGGGTGTCGATCTCGGGATCGTCGGCGATCGCCTGCGCCACACGGGGGCAGTTCGCGAGCTGGCCCGGCAGCTCGTCGGCGCCGATCGAGAAGAGCGGGGCGTCGAACCACGACGAGAACTCGTCGACGATCTCGGCGGTCTTCGCGACCGCGTCCTCGCGGGTCATGTCGATGATCCAGTCGGGGGTGAGGTGCGAGTGGGTGTGCGCCTGCGTGCAGGCGCCATCGCCCGAGCCGAAGCCGATGTCGAACGCGTCGCTGATGACCGTCGCATGCCCGGGCACGTCGATGCCGCCCATGAGCTGCACGTGCTGCTCGGCGGCGAGCGCCTTGAGCCGGTCGATGTCCTCCCGGCTGTACGAGTGCTCGGGGTCGGCGAGCCCGGGGAACTTCTCGCTGTACAGGCGGAAGCCCTCCGAGTCGGACAGGTGGAGGAAGAGCGTGTTGAGCCTGAGCTGCCCCATGCGGCGCAGCAGGTTCTCGAGGGACTCCATCGACCAGTACTTGCGGCCGGCGTCGAGCTGAATCATGCGCACGGCCTGCGTCGGCACATCGGTCGCCGTCGCCCGCGGCACGTCGCGGTGGTCGTCGTCGGCTTCGAGCAGCTGCACGAGGGTGCGCGTGCCGTAGAAGAGGCCGTTCGTCGTCGACGCCTCGATGACGATCGGGCCGTCGCTCGACCAGCGATAGCCCTCGGCGCCGAGCGCCTCGTCGTCGACGAGCCGCAGCACGATGTCGCCCTCGGCGGCCTTGCCGACCTCGCCCGTGGTCTTGAGCGGCAGCCCCGTGAGGTCTCGCAGCTCGGCCGCGACGCGCTTCGCGAGATCCTGGGTGACCTCGACGACCGGGCCGGGGAGGGCGGCCTCGCCCCCGGGCAGCAGTGCGAGGTCGCGCGACGGCCCGTCGACGAGCAGTCGTGAGGCGCGGGTGAGGCCGACGGTCCCGTCACCCGCGGTCCAGTCGGTCGGGCGGGGGATGACGGCGTCGATGCCGGTCGGCCCCGCCGACGCCGGCGTGATCGTTCGAACATCAGGAGCCGCATTCGCCGGTGCGGCGACGATCGCCGCCGCACCGATCATTGCTCCGATGATTGAGGTGGAAATCAGCGTCTTCACTGGCCGGATTCGCATCATTGCGGGCTCCTTCGTAGGGAAAGATAGGATGACCGTAGCGATTCTCTGCGTCAGCGGCAAGGGTTGACCTGACGATTTCTGAATGTGGAGAGTGCTCTTCGAGCAGGATGCGTCAGTGGCTCGGGGTGGACGGAGTGCCTGCGCGCGATGGCGCCGGAGCGGCATCGCAGCCGGGCCCGGTGACCTGCCGCCCGGCCGCGGGGACTTCCCGAGCGGGGTGCGCGCCGAGCGCCGCGCTACTCGACCGCGAGCAGTGCCGCCCACAGGTCGGCGCGCGCGTGGAAGCCCGAGAGGTCGCGCCCGAGCAGCCGCTCGGCGAGGGCGATGCGGCTGCGCACCGTGTGCCGGTGCACGCCGAGCTCCTGCGCGGTGGCGTCGAACTGGCCGCCGTGCTCGAGCCAGGTCCGCGTGGTCTCGACGAGCGTCGTGCCGTTCGCGGCATCGTGCTCGGTGAGCGGGGCCAGCGTCGCGAGCGCGACGGCGCGTGCGTCGGTGCGCGCGAGGAAGGCGAGCACGCCCTGCCGGCTGATCTCGTCGAAGTTGACGACGCCGGCGCCGCTCTCGCGCGCCCGGTCGAGGGCGCGCAGCGCCTGCTCGTGCGCCTGCGGAACGCCCGCGTCGGCGACCGGGTCGGAGACGCCGACCGGTAGCTCGAACTCGGTCGCGAGCTCCTCGGCCAGCGGGGCGTCGCCCTCCTCGACGATGAGCACGAACCGTTCGTCGTCCCGCCCGAAGAACAGTCGCCCGCCGCGCTCCTCGACGCGCAGTTCGAGCAGTTCGGTCAGTCGGTCGACCTGGGCCGGGGCATCCGTGACCATGACGCGCACGGGTGCCTCGGGAAGCGGCCCCCACATCTCGGCCGACACGCGCTCGGCGAGGGCCGTGTCGCCGTCGAGGATGCCGCGGAGCAGCCCCGATCGCAGGTGACCGCGGGCGCGGTCGAGGTCGCGGTTCTGCTCGAGCGCGAGCCCGGCGAGGGCGATCACCGCGTTCACGACCTCTCGGCCGGCGGCGTCGAGCTCGGCGGAGTCGCCGATCGCGAGCACTCCGCGCAGGGCCCCGCCGCCGCCGAGGGTCTGCAGGGTCATGCGCTGCGGAGCCCCGGTCGACTCGCCGGCGACGAGGGTGCGGCTCGCGCGCTGGCCGCGCCGGATCATCGAGCGGGCCTCGCCCACGACCTCGCCGAGCGCGGGCTGCGGCAGTCCGTCGGCCGGCGCCTCGCGGTCGAGCGTGCCGGTCGCGTCGATGAGCCCGACCCAGGTGCCGAGCCGGTTCGAGAGCTCGGCGAGGGTGGCCGAGAGGCCGTCGGGCCGGAGGGCGGCGAGCGAGATCGCGCGCTGCGCCGCGAGCGCCCACGCCTGACGGGCGTACGCGTCTTCGGCGATGAGGTCGGCGACCGTGCGGGCGATGGCGATGAACGGCACCCGGTACGGCACCTCGAAGAGCGGGAGGCCCTGCGCGGTGCAGGCGGCCACGAGCGCCTCGGGCGTGCCGGCGCGGATGACCTCGGTGCCGAAGCCGAGCGCCGCGATGCCGGTCGCGCGCAGGCGGGCGACGTACGCGTCGGCGAACCCGGCTTCGCCCGCATCGTCGCCGACGACGCCCTCGGCGAACTGGGTGCCGGTCGTGAGCAGCACGTGCCCGGCGTCGAGGAACGGCGTCGGGTCGGCGAGGTCGGAGCTGTGCGCCCACACGACGGGCGCGTCGAGTGCGCCGGCCGACAGCGACTCGATGGGCGTGAGGAGGCCGAGGCCCAGCTCGGGGCGGGCGAGCAGTGTCTGCACGGTGGGCTTCATGCGGGGGTGCCTCGGTGTCTCGACTCGGCCCCGGCCGGCCTACTCGACCGTCGGGGTTGCCCGGCCGACGCTGGTGTACACGCCGGCGAACATCATGCCCTGAGTGTACACATCGGCGCCGAGGCATCCAGCTGTGTTGCGCGACCGCACTCGAGCGTGCATTCGTCGCCCGTTCTCGGGCGGCGAATGCAACGTTCGGGGAGGCGCGCCGCCGCCGAGCGCCGGAGCGCCCCTCAGGTGACGGCGCCGCGGCGTGCGAAGCGCGGCTCGCGCCAGGTCTCGGTCGCGAGCACGTCCTCGAGCACCGCGACCGCGTCCCAGACGTCGGTGTGCGAGACGTAGAGCGGGGCGAAGCCGAAACGCATGAGGTCGGGCGCGCGGAAGTCGCCGATGACGCCGCGCCCGATGATCGCCTGCATGACCGCGTAGCCGTCGGCCGTCTCGGGCAGCCCGTCGCGCATGCCGTCGCCGCCGAACCGCAGCGCGACCTGGCTGCCGCGGCGAGCGGACTGACGGGGCGAGACCACCTCGACGTCCCACCGCGCGAGCCGGGTGTCGACGAGCGAGATGAACAGCTCGGTGAGGCGCAGGCTCTTCTCGCGCAGCGCTTCGAGATCGACGTCGGCCCACACGTCGAGGCTCGCCTCGAGCCCCGCGACCGAGAGCAGCTGCGGGGTGCCCACCCGGAACCGGGCGACCCCGTCGGCCGGCGCGTAGTCGAGGCCGAAGTCGAACGGCCTCGCGTGCCCGTGCCACCCGGTGAGCGCGGGGCGCGCCTCGGCCTGGTGCCGCTCCGCGACCCAGATGAACGAGGGCGAGCCCGGTCCGCCGTTGAGGTACTTGTACGTGCACCCGATCGCGAAGTCGGCGCCGGCGCCGGCCAGGTCGACCGGCACGGCGCCGACCGAGTGGCAGAGGTCCCACACCATGAGCGCGCCGGCCTCGTGCACCCGCCGGGTGACGTCGGCCAGGTCGTACATGCGCCCCGTGCGGTAGTTCACGTGAGTGAGCACGACGACCGCGACGTCGTCGCCGAGAACGTCGTCGAGGTCGGCCTCGTCGTCGATGAGCCGTCGCTCGAGCGGCCCGCCGGCGTCGGCGCCCGCGAGCTCCTGGACGCCCTCGAGGATGTACAGGTCGGTCGGGAAGCTGCCGCGCTCCGACACGATCACCCGTCGGCCGGGTCGCAGCCTGGTCGCCGCGACCGCGACCTGGAACAGGCTCGACGACGTGGAGTCGCCGAGCACGACCTCGCCCTGGGCGGCACCGATGAGCGGGGCGATGCGGTCGCCCAGCGCGCGCGGCTTGTCGAACCAGCCCGCGTCGTTCCAGCTGCGGATCAGCCCGGTGCCCCACTCCTCGCGGATGACCAGCTCGACATGCGCGGGCGTCGCCCTCGGCAGCGCTCCGAGCGAGTTGCCGTCGAGGTAGACGACGCCCGCGGGAAGGTCGAATCGCTCGCGGAACCCGGCGAGCGGGTCGGCCGCGTCGAGGGCGGCGCACGTCGCGCGGTCGATCGTGAGCTGGGGGGATGTCGCGAGGCTCATGTGCGGTTCTCCGGATCGTGGGTCGAGGCGAGGCCAAAGGGGTGGCCGAGGGGCGCTACCGCCCCAGGAACCGCAGCGCGTTTCCGCGGCGGATCGCCTCGCACTGGGCGGGGCTGAGGAACTCGGCGCGGTCGACGACCGATCCGACGGGGCGTTCACCGAGCGGGTACGGGTAGTCGCTGCCGACCATGACCTGCTCGGCGCCGAGCGTGTCGACGAGCAGCCGCAGCGCAGGCGGGTCGAACACGACGGAGTCGACGCTGAACCGGTCGAGGTAGTCCGAGGGCGGCCGCTCGCTGACGCCGATGAGATCGCGCCGCTGGTGCCAGGCGTTCTCGAAGCGGCCGAGCCAGAACGCGAACGACCCGCCGCCGTGCGCGAACGCGATGCGGAGCGACGCGGGCACCCGGTCGAAGACGCCGCCGAGGATCATCGAGATGATCGACAGGTGGGTCTCGGCGGGCATGCCCGCGAGCCAGCGCGCCATCCAGCGGTCGAGGCGGGGCGAGTTCGCCATGTCCCACGGGTGCACGAACACGGGGATGCCCTCGGCCGCACAGTGCTGCAGGAAGGTGACGACGCCCTCGTCGTCGAGGTCGCGATCGCCGACGTGGTTGCCGATCTCGACGCCGGAGTGGCCCGAGGCGATCGCGCGCGACGCCTCGGCGCACGCGGCGTCGGTGCTCTGCAACGGCACCTGTGCGAACGGCACGAGCCGGTCGGGCGCCTGCTCGCACAGCTCGAGCGCGAGGTCGTTGAAGATGCGTGCGACCTTCGCGCCCTCGTCGGCCGCCGCCGTGTACGAGAAGAAGAGCGGGGTCGGCGAGACGACCTGCAGTTCGACGCCGTCGGCGTCCATGTCGGCGAGGCGCGCCTCGGCGTTCCAGCAGCGGTCGTCGATGCGCCGGAACTCGCTCGAGCCGAGCATGATCATCGCCTCGCGCTCGGAGTCCACCCGCAGCGTCGGCCAGACGCCGGGCCCGACCTCGGCGGCGAGGTCGGGCCAGGCGTGCGGCACGAAGTGCGTGTGGACGTCGATCGTGCCCAACGGGTTCAGCCCTTGCCGGGGTGGACGGTGCCGCACTTCGGGCACGTCCGACCCTCTTCGCTCTCGTAGAACTCGCGGAAGACGGGCGGCAGGTCCTCGACGATGTCGCGCACCTGCAGCTCGACCTCGTGCACCTTCTCGTTGCAGTTCGGGCAGAACCAGGCGAACTTCTCGAGGGTGCCCTCCTCGCGGATGCGCTCGATGACGATGCCGATCGAGCCGGCCTCGGGGCGCTGGGGCGAGTGGTACACGTTGCCGGGCAGCAGCCACATCTCGCCCTCGCGGATGTCGATGCGCTGCGGGCCGTCCTCGGTCTGGATGTTGACGTGCATGTTGCCCCGGTACTGGTAGAACCACTCCTCGTACGGGTCGAAGTGGAAGTCGGTGCGCTGGTTCGGGCCGCCGACGACCTGCACGATGAAGTCGTTCATCGGGATGAACGCCTGCTTGTTGTTCACCGGGGGCTGGAGCAGGTGCTCGTGCTCCTTGATCCACGCGGCGAAATCGATGACGGGTGGGATGGTGCTCATTGGTTCTCCTCCTCGAGAGTTGTGGCGCTGGGGTCGTGGGATGCGTCGGGGCGTCGCGCGATCGCCTGGATCTCGATGCGCAGGTGCGGGTGCGGCAGCTGGTGCACGGCGACGGTCGTGCGGGCGGGCCCGCGCTCGTCGAAGTACTCGGCCCAGACCGCGTTGTAGCCGGCGAAGTCGTTCATGTCGACGAGGTAGCTCGTCGCCTGCACGAGGTCGTCGAGCGTGCAGCCCGCCTCGGACAGGATCTCGCGGATGTTCTCGATGACGGCGCGCGTCTGCACGGCGATGTCGAGCCGCGTCGCGCCGAACTCGTCGGCCTCCGCGCCCGCGATCGTGTTGTCGGGGCGCCTGCTCGAGGTGCCCGACACGAACACGAGGTCGCCCGAGACCCGGGCGTGCGGGAACCGGCCGCGCGGCGTCGCCTTGCCGGTGACGAGGAGGCCTCGGGCGTCGGTCATCGCGCACCCCCGTCGCCGTTCGCGCGCACCGAGACCTCGCCGAGCCCGGCGACGTGCGCCGTGACGACGCCGCGGGCCGGCAGCGGCACCGCGACGGTCGCCGCCCCCGCGAGCAGCACCATGCCGGCGCGCAGCGCGAAGCCGTGCCGGCGGGCGAGACGGAGCGCGGCGTCGAGCGCCCGCACCGGGTCGCCGAGGATCGCGGCGGTCGAGCCGGCCTGCGACAGCCGGCCGTCGATCTCGAGTCGGACGGCCCGGTTGTCGAGCGGCCCGACCGCCTCGGGCGACCGCCACGGTCCGATCGCGAACGCCGCGGCCGAGGCGTTGTCGGCCACGACGTCGTCGAGGCTGAACGTGAAGTCGCGGTAGCGCGAGTCGATGACCTCGAGCGCGGGCGCGACCCCGGCGACGGCGCCGACCGCGTCGGACGCGGCGAGCGCGGGGTCGTCGAGGTCGTCGCCGAGCAGGTAGGCGACCTCGGGTTCGATGCGGGGGTGGATCGCCGTCGAGACGTCGAACACCCCGCCGTTCTCGAGTCGCATGGCGTCGGTGACGGTGCCGATGATGACGTCGTCGACGCCCATCTGCTGCGCCTTGGCGCGCGAGGTGAAGCCGAGCTTCAAGCCCGCGATGCGCTCGCCGCGGGCGACCCGGCGGGCGAGGAGGGCGTGCTGGGTCGCGTAGGCGGCGTCGAGGCCGATCGCCGCGTCGGCGGCGAGCTGGGTCGTCGGCGATGCGGTGCGCTGGGCGCGGTCGAGGGCCGCCGCGAAGGCCGAGGCGGCGGTCACGCCGCACCTCCGGCGGCCGGGGACCGCGCCTCGACGAGGTCGAGCGCGACGTCGACGATCATGTCCTCCTGGCCGCCGACCATGCGGCGGCTGCCGAGTTCGACGAGGATGTCGCGGGCGTCGAGCCCGTGCCGCTCGGCGGCCCGCTCGGCATGCAGGAGGAAGCTCGAGTACACGCCCGCGTAGCCGAGCGCGAGGGTCTCGCGGTCGACCCGGACGGGCCGGCGCTGGAGGGGACGGACGAGTTCCTCCGCGGCATCCTGCAGGGCGAACAGGTCGCAGCCGTGCTCGAAGCCGACGAGGTCGGCGACGGCGACGAACGCCTCGATGGGGCAGTTGCCGGCGCCCGCGCCCTGCCCCGCGAGCGAGGCGTCGACGCGGAAGGCGCCGTGCTCGACGGCGGTCACGCTGTTCGCGACGCTGAGCGAGAGGTTCTCGTGCGCGTGGATGCCGATCTGGGTCTCGGGGGCGAGCACCTCGCGGTACGCGTCGACCCGGTCGGCGACATCCCGCATCGTGAGCCGCCCGCCGGAGTCGGTGACGTAGACGCAGTGGGCGCCGTACGACTCCATGAGCCGGGCCTGCTCGGCGAGGCCGCGCGGGTCGTTCATGTGGCTCATCATGAGGAAGCCCGAGACGTCCATGCCGTGCTCGCGCGCCCAGCCGATGTGCTGCGCGGCGACGTCGGCCTCGGTGCAGTGGGTGGCGACGCGCACGCTCGCGACGCCGAGGTCGCGGGCACGGGCGAGGTCGTCGATCGTGCCGATGCCGGGCAGGATCAGCGTCGTGAGCTTCGCACGCTCGAGCACCGAGGCGGCCGCCTCGATCCACTGCCAGTCGGTGTGCGCGCCCTGGCCGTAGGCGACGCTCGAACCGCCGAGGCCGTCGCCGTGGGCGACCTCGATCGCGTCGACGCCCGCGGCCTCGAGGGCGCGTGAGATGTCGCGGACCTGGTCGAGCGTGTAGCGGTGGGCCATGGCGTGCATGCCGTCGCGCAGGGTGACGTCCTGCACGTAGACCTTCGGGCCGTCGGGGGATGTCGCGTCGGGGGTGATCTCGGTCATGCGCTCGCTCCCTGCGGTTCGGCGGTCGCGCGTTCGGCGACGAGGCGCTCGGCGGTGCGCAGCGCCGCCGAGGTCATGATGTCGAGGTTGCCCGCGTACTCGGGAAGGTAGTGGCCGGCTCCGGCGACCTCGAGCAGGACGGTCACGCGCGTGCCGCGGAACGGCCGGTCGAGCGCGGGCACGTAGGGCTCGTCGACCGGGTCGAACTGCACCCGCTGCTTGAGCCGGTAGCCGCCGACGTAGCCCTGCACGTCGGCGACCATCGCGTCGACCGAGGCGCGCACGGCGGCCTCGTCGAGCGGGGCCCCGTCGTCGTGCTCGACGAGGCAGTAGACCGTGTCGCGCATGATGAGCGGCGGCTCGGCCGGGTTCAGCACGATGATCGCCTTGCCGCGCTCGGCGCCGCCGATGACCTCGAGGGCGCGTGCCGTGGTCTGCGTGAACTCGTCGATGTTCGCGCGCGTGCCGGGGCCCGCCGAGCGCGATGAGATCGAGGCGACGATCTCGGCGTAGGCGACGGGCGCGACGCGCGAGACCGCCGCCACCATCGGCACCGTCGCCTGGCCGCCGCACGTCACCATGTTGACGTTCGTCGCGCCGAGGTGCTCGCCGAGGTTCACGACGGGCACGACGTAGGGGCCGATCGCGGCGGGGGTGAGGTCGACCATGACGCGGCCGGCGTCGCGGACCAGCGCGTCGTTCCGGGCGTGCGCGCCCGCACTCGTCGCGTCGAAGACGAGCTCGACGTCCTCGAACTCGGGCATGGCGACGAGGCCGTCGACGCCCTCGTGCGTCGTCGCGACGCCCAGCCGGCGCGCGCGGGCGAGCCCGTCGGAGTCGGGGTCGATGCCGGCCATCGCGACGACCCGCAGGGTCGACGAGAGGCGCTTGACCTTGATGAGCAGGTCGGTGCCGATGTTGCCGGATCCGATGATGGCGACGCCGGTCGTCATGCCGCGGCTCCTTCCGTGGTCGTGATGAAGTCGGCCCGCACCTCGCCGAGGCCGTCGAGCCGGGCGTGGAACACGCCCTCGGCGGCGGCGACCATCGGGCCGAGGGCGCCCGAGAGGATGACCTCGCCCGCACGGAGCGGCCGGCCGTGCCGCGCGACGGCACGGGCGAGCCACGCGACGGCGATCACCGGGTTGCCGAGGCACGCGGCACCCGACCCGGTCGACACGGGTTCGCCGCCGTGGTCGAGCCGCATGCCCACCCCCGCGATGTCGAGCCCGTCGAGGCGGTGCGGGGTGGTGCCGAGCACGACCGCCCCGCTCGAGGCGTTGTCGGCGATCGTGTCGGTGATGCGGATGTCCCAGCCCGCGATGCGGGAGTCGACGATCTCGATCGCGGGCAGCACGAACTCGGTCGCGCGGATCACGTCGGCGACGTGCGCCGTGGGGGAGTCGAGGTCGCGGCCGAGCACGAACGCGACCTCGGCCTCGGCGCGGGGCTGCAGGAAGCGGCCGAGGTCGATCGGCTCGCGGTCGGCGAAGACCATGTCGTCGAGCAGCACCCCGTAGTCGGGCGTGTAGACGCCGAACTGCGCCTGCACGGCGGGCGAGGTGAGCCCGATCTTGCGGCCGACGATGCGGCGGCCCTCGGCGAGGCGCCGCTCGACGCCGAGCGACTGCACGGCGTAGGCCGCGCGCTCGTCGGTCTCGCCGATGAGCTCGCGCACGGGGGCGCACGCCACGCCGGTGCGGGCGGCGGCGCGCAGCCGTTCGTCGGCGTCGCGCCACGAGGCATCCGCGTTCGAGGCCCCGATCGTCGAGCTCGTCGCGCCCGAGGCATCCGTCACCTCGTGCTCGCCAGGCCAGGCCGGCGTCGCCTGCCCGCTCACAGCTGCACGCACACGTTCGTCGGCTCGGTGTAGAACTCGAGCGAGTGGCGGCCGCCCTCGCGGCCGACGCCCGAGAGCCCGACGCCGCCGAAGGGGCTGCGCAGGTCGCGCAGGTACCAGGTGTTCACCCACGACATGCCGACGCGCATGCGCTGCGCGACGCGGTGGCCGCGGGTGAGGTCGCTCGTCCAGGTGACGGCCGCGAGCCCGTAGTCGGTGTCGTTCGCGAGCGCGATCGCCTCCTCCTCGGTGTCGAAGGGCACGAGCGCGGTGACCGGTCCGAAGACCTCCTCGCGCATCGTGCGGTGCGAGTTGTCGAGCCCTGTCCACAGGGTCGGCTCGATCCACGAGCCGCCGTCGAGGCCGTCGCCGAGGGTCGGCACGCCGCCGCCCGCGAGCACCGTCGCGCCCTCCTCGCGGGCGAGCTCGAAGTAGCCGAGCACCTTGTCTCGGTGCGCCTGCGAGATGAGCGGGCCGGTCGTCGTCGCCGGGTCCTCGGGGCGACCGAGCCGCAGGCGCGACGCCTGCTCGGCGAGCCCGGCCGCGACGTCGGCGAAGATCGAGCGCTCGACGTAGATGCGCTCGGTGCAGAGGCAGACCTGGCCCGTGTTGAGGTAGGTCGAGCGGGCGAGTCCGGCGATCGCGGCATCGAGGTCGGCGTCGGCGAAGACGACGGCGGCGTTCTTGCCGCCGAGCTCGAACGAGACCGGCCGCACCCGCGGGGCGACCGCTCGCATGATCGCCGACCCGGTCGACGACTCGCCCGTGAACGTGACCCCGTCGATGCCGGGATGCCTCGTCAGCAGTTCGCCCGCCGAGCGGGTGCCGAATCCGTGCACGACGTTCACGACGCCGGCGGGCACGCCCGCCTCCACGAGGATCTCGGCGAGGAGCGTGGCCGACGAGGGCGTCTCCTCGGAGGGCTTCACGACGACGGTGTTGCCCGCGGCGAGGGCGGGGGCGAGCTTCCACGTCAGCAGCAGCAGCGGCAGGTTCCACGGCACGATCACCGCGACGACGCCGAGCGGCTTGCGCACGGCGTAGTTCAGCGCGCGGCGCCCGTCGGGCATCTCGGTGAGGTACGAGTCGAGGCCGGCCGACGAGACCGTGTCGGCCGCGGCGCGGAAGTTCGCCGACGCCCGGGCGACGTCGAGGTCGCGGGCGAGGGTCTCGGGCTTGCCGGTGTCGCCGACCTCGGCCGCGACGAGCTCGTCGGCCCGGCGGTCGATGACGTCGGCGACCCGGCGCAGCAGGCGGGTGCGGTCGGCGACCGTCATGCGTCCCCACGGACCCTCGAGCGCGGCCCTCGCCGCGGCGACCGCACGGTCGACCTCGTCGGCGCCCGCCTCGTGCACGATCGCGACGAGCGAGCCGTCGACCGGGTTCGTCTTGTCGAAGCCGCGCACGCCGTCGACGGGTTCGCCCCCGATGAAGTTGCGGAGCCGGTTCGGGGCGGGCGGGGCGGCGGTCGCCGTCACCGCCGACGTCGTCGTCTGCGTTGGCATGGCTTCAGGCTAGGAAGGCGGAGGGATGCCGACAAATACTCTCTTGCTGCACTGCCATGCCCTTTCGGCTATAGTCCTGCGGCATGGCCACCGATCGACTCCTGGACGGCCGGCTCAAGATCCGGCATCTCGTGCTCGTCACCACCATCGCCGACGAGGGCACGCTCGTGCGCGCCGCCGAGGCGCTGCACATCACCCAGCCCGTCGTGACCCGCGGGCTCCGCGAGGCCGAGGAGATCCTCGGGGTGCCGTTGTTCGAGCGGTTGCCGCGGGGTGTGACGCCGACCGAGTACGGCCGTCCGTTCATCGAGCGCGCCAGGTCGGTGCTCGCCGAGCTCCGCGTCGCGGGCGAGGAGGTGCGGCTGCTGCAGTCGGGCCAGCTCGGCACCGTGACGGTCGGCACGCACCTCGCGGGCTCGAACCTGCTGCTGCCGAGGGCGATCGCCGGGCTCAAGCGGGAGCACCCGCGACTCACCGTCGTCGTGCGCGAGGGCACGCCCGACACCCTGCAGCAGCTGCTGCTCGCGGGCGACCTCGACCTCACCGTCGGCCGGCTCTCGTCGAGCGTGCCGGTCAGGCTCGAGCAGGAGCGGCTGCACCAGGAGCCGATCCGGCTCGTCGCGAGGGCGGGGCATCCCGTGCACCATCGTTCGACCGCGCTCGCCGACCTCGTCGCGTACCCGTGGATCTTCCCCGTCGCCCAGACGGCGCTGCGCGCCGAGCTCGAGGCCGTGTTCTTCCACGAGGGGCTGCCGCTGCCCGCCGACCGCGTCGAGTGCACCTCGATGCTGACGCTGCGGAACCTGCTCGTGACGACCGACGTCATCGCGGCGCTGCCGATGTTCATCGCGGTCGACGACAAGGAGCTGCGCCTCCTGCCGACGGCGCTGAGCTCGATCCGGCGGTCCGTCGGGGTCACGATGCCGAAGGACCGCGCGCCGTCGGCCGCCGCGGCGGCGCTGCTCGCCCACCTGCGGGAGGAGGGTGCCCGGCTCGCCGAGTTCGAGCGCGAGCACGCGCACTCCGCGGGTTGATGAACGCTGGGCGATATGCCCGATTGGTCATGGCTCCGAGCCGTATTGATATTGGACAGCATCGCTGGATCGGATGACGCTGAATCTACGGCGCCCCCGCGTCGTCACGATCCCACTCACCTGCTGCCAATGGAGGCGACATGGCCGGCTCTCCCTACGTTCCCGACGCGAAGAAGTACCGCCCCGAGGACTTCGAGCGGGTGGCCGGCGAGCCGGCGGACCCCGACCCCGCGAGCTGGGGCATGCAGCCCGACGGCACCTTCCTGCCGCCGGCCTCGACCCCCTCGGTCCCGCGCGACGTGTTCGTCGACTGGCCCGGCCAGCTCGACTACCGCGACCCCGAGACCTACGCCCTCAACGCGCAGGCCGAGGCGTTCTACCCGATCGTCGTCAACACGAGCCACTCGTGGCAATGCATCTACGACGTCGACGGCACCCGGTACATGCTGCACTACGGCGGCGGCAACCACTGGAAGCTCTACGACATCACTGACCCGCGCGACCTGAAGATCGTCGACGAGGAGCAGTGGGGCTGGACCGACCCCCGCCCGCAGTTCGGCGCGACCACCGTGCAGTGGAACGAGCAGCTCGGCAAGCACATTGCCATCCAGGCCAGCGAGACCCCGCGCTACTTCCTCAAGGGGCGCGTCGCCAACAAGTGGACCGACGACACCGTCGAGGGGCAGCTGCTGGAGTGGGAGGGCCTGCGCGGCTTCCGCACCTGGGAGATGAACGGGCCGAGCCCGCGCGACTGGACGCTGCTCACCGAGATCTCGACGGACCCGAACCACGGGCCGGACGAGATCCAGGAGGGCAACGGCGTACTCGACCTGCCCGTCTACTACGGCGACAAGTACCTCTTCGTCGCGACGGCCCCCGACAACACCTTCACGAACCAGCCGTACAGGACGACGCTGTGGGCCGCCGGCCACGCCGCCTACGACGTCTCCGACCCGGCGAACCCCGAGCTGCTCTCGCAGTGGTGGGTGCCCGGCACCCGCGCGGGTGAGGAGGACGACTCCGAGGTCCTCGCCGGCAACGACCGGTGGAACAACAAGACGAGCTGGTTCGGCTCGCGCATGGGCGTGTTCATGCCGCGCTCGGTCGAGTCGGGCTGGAAGTACGGCTACGCCGCCCAGGGCGGCCAGGGCTTCTTCGTGCTCGACGTCTCGGACCCGGCGAACATCCACCACGTCGGATGGTGCGAGCTGCCCACGAGCGTCGCCGGCACGGAGGGCGACAACGTCGACACGACGCAGGTCGAGGAGACCGGCTACGTCTACGTCTCGGGCTACCCGATGAACACCGACTGCTACGAGCCGGCGAAGGAGATCTACCAGGTCGACGTCAGCGACCCGACCAACCCGCGGGTCGTGCGCACCCTGCCCCGGCCGCTTCCGCCGGCCGAGGCCGCCTTCACCGACTGGGCGCAGCGCCGAGGGTCGTTCGGGCCGAAGCGCTCGGGCTACTTCACGAACACCGGCACCCCGCACGGCGGCGTGATCCCCTACGCGTTCTACGCGGCGGGGCTGCAGATCTTCGACGTCCGCGACCCCGAGGACCCGAAGGTCGGCGCCTACTTCGTGCCGCCGATGGGCCTCAAGGACGACGACGACCTCGCAGCGCCGGTGCACGGCATCTTCGTCGAGTGGGACCGCAACCTGATCTGGCTCTTCGCGAACCACGGCATCTACGCCGTGTCGACGCCCCTGCTGGGCGAGCCCGTCACCGGCCTGCCCGACGCGGGCGCCGCCGCCGCGAGCTAGTCGGCTCAGAGACATCCCCCTGTGAGAGCCGACCCGTGCGAAAGCCGACCATGAACCAGACCGCCAGGCCGTGGCCCGCCCTGTGGGCGCTCGTCATCGGGTTCTTCATGATCCTCGTCGACACGACGATCGTGTCGATCGCGAACCCGGCGATCCTCGAGGACCTCGACGCCGACCTGACCTCGGTGATCTGGGTGACGAGCGCGTACCTGCTCGCCTACGCCGTTCCGCTGCTGATCACGGGCCGCCTCGGCGACCGGTTCGGCCCCAAGCGGGTCTACCTCGTGGGGCTGGTCGTGTTCACGCTCGCCTCGCTGTGGTGCGGGCTCTCGGGCGAGATCGCGCTGCTGATCGCGGCGCGCGCCCTGCAGGGATTCGGCGCCGCCCTCATGACCCCGCAGACGATGGCCGTGATCACGCGCGTCTTCCCGCCCCGGCAGCGCGGCGCGGCGATGGGCCTCTGGGGCTCGGTCGCGGGGGTCGCGACGCTCGTCGGCCCGGTCCTCGGCGGCGTGCTCGTCGACTCCCTCGGCTGGCAGTGGGTGTTCTTCGTCAACGTGCCGGTCGGCATCGTCGCCTTCGTCGCCGCGTGGCGACTCGTGCCCGACCTCGAGACGCGGGCGCACCGCTTCGACTGGCTGGGCGTCGTGCTGAGCGCCGTCGGCATGTTCCTCGTCGTCTTCGGCATCCAGGAGGGGCAGACGTACGACTGGGGCACGATCGCGGGCCCGGTCACCGTGTGGGGCATGATCGTCGCCGGCGTCGTGGTGCTCGCCGGGTTCGTGGTCTGGCAGGCGTTCAACCGGGCCGAGCCGCTGCTGCCGCTCGGGCTCTTCCGCGACCGCAACTTCTCGCTCTCGAACGTCGCGATCTCGCTCGTCGGGCTCGCGATGACGGCCATGCCGCTGCCGCTCGCGTTCTACTTCCAGGTGGCGCGCGGGCTCACGCCGACGCAGGCGGCGCTCATGCTCATCCCGATGGCCGTGATCTCGGGCGTGCTCGCGCCGCTCGTCGGCCGGCTCAGCGATCGGGTGGACCCGAAGTGGGTGTCGCTCGCCGGGCTCTCGACGTCGGCGCTCGCGCTGTCCTGGTACAGCGCCCTCATGGGCCCGGATGTCTCGCTCTGGCTGCTGCTCCTGCCGTCGGCCGTGCTCGGGCTCGGCATCTCGGGGGTCTTCGCCCCGCTCGCGTCGACGGCGACCCGCAACCTGCCGCGCGACCAGGCGGGTGCCGGGTCCGGCGTGTACACGATGACCCGCCAGGTCGGGTCGGTGCTCGGCTCGGCCGCGATCGCCGCGCTCATGAGCCTCACGCTCGCGGCGCAGCTGCCGGGCTTCGACGCCGAGGCGGCCCGGGCGGGCGGGGGAGCGCTGCCGGCCGGGCTCGCGGGCGGGTTCTCGGCCGCGATGTCGCAGTCGCTGCTGCTCGCGGTCGCCGGGTTCGTGGTGTGCGCCGGGGTCGTGGCGTTCTTCGCGAAGCCGAAGGTCACCGTCGGATGGGGCGAGCGAACGTCGGCGTCGCAGTCGGCGACATCGGCGACCACGACGGCCGCGACATCCGGCAGCACCGCCGTCTCGACCTCGGGCGCCGAGCACTGATGGCCGTCGCAACGCCTCGCCGAGGCATCCGCACCGTTCTTCTGGATCCTGAATACGAAACCGAAGGAGGCCGTCAGTGACGACGCCGCACCCCACGACCGCAGCAGACGGAGGCGGACGCCTGATCGTCGACGGCCTCGAGAAGCACTACTCGCTCGACGGTGCCGACGTGCCCGTCGTCAAGGGCGTGACCTTCACGATCGAGCCCGGCACGTTCACGTCGCTGCTCGGCCCCTCGGGCTGCGGCAAGACGACCACGCTGCGGTGCGTCGCCGGGCTCGAGACGAGCAACGGCGGAACCATCTCGCTCGACGGCAGGGTGCTCTCGACCGCGTCGTCGCACGTCTCGCCCGACAAGCGCGACGTCGGCATGGTCTTCCAGAACTACGCGATCTGGCCGCACATGAGCGTCTTCGCCAACGCGGTGTTCCCGCTGCAGGTGTCGGGCAGCCGGCTGCCGAAGCAGGAGGCGAGGAAGCGCGCGATGGAGGCGCTCGAGCTCGTGCAGCTCGACGGCTACGCGCACCGGCCCGCGACCGCCCTCTCGGGCGGGCAGCAGCAGCGCCTCGCGCTCGCCCGCGCGCTCGCCCACCGGCCCAAGCTGCTGCTGCTCGACGAGCCGCTCTCGAACCTCGACGCGAAGCTCCGCGACACCATGCGCAACGAGCTGCGCCGGCTGCAGCAGCAGCTCGGCATCACCGCGCTCTACGTCACGCACGACCAGTCGGAGGCGCTGTCGATGTCGGACCGGGTCGCGGTCATGAACGGGGGCCGCATCGTGCAGGAGGCGACGCCGCGCGAGCTCTACTACCAGCCGGCCGACCGCTTCGTCGCCGACTTCGTGGGACGGGTCAACATGATCCCTGCGGTCGTGCAGGGGCGCGACGCGAACGGCGACGCGATCGTCTCGGCGTTCGGCACGAAGCTCGTGACCCCCTGCCCGGCCGAGCTCGGCACGGGCAGCGAGGTCACCGTCACCTTCCGGCCCGAGAGCGTGCGCTGGCACGAGACCGCGCCCGACCGGCCGAACGTGCTGCCCGCCAGGGTCGTGCGCGTCGAGTTCCTCGGCGAGATCGTCGAGGTCGAAGTCGAGGTGCTCGACGGGCGGGCCGTCGCCGGCACGCTCGTCGCGCGCGGCGCGCCCCTCGACTCGCCCGCGAACGGGAGCTCGGTGTTCATCGAGCTCGCGCCCCCGGCGTGCCGCGTGCTCGCCGACTAGGAGTTCCACCCGATTCACCCCACCCACCGAGATCCACGTCAGAGAGGACATCCGGATCATGAGAACACCCACAGCACGAGGCGGACTCATCGCCCTCGCCGCGACCGGCATGCTGCTGCTCAGCTCGTGCAGCACGCCGTCGTCGACCCCCCAGGCCATCGAGCCCTCCGGCGACGCCGCGAAGGCCGGCGCGTGCGAGTCGGTCGAGGTCGGCCCCGTCACCCGCTGCGAGAACTTCTACGACGACATCTGGCCCGCGATCGACGAGCAGATGGACGCGCTCTACGAGCAGGCGAAGGAGACCGACGGGGGTCGCCTCGTCATCTGGGACTGGTACGAGCTCTCGCCCGAGGTCATCGCGGAGTTCAACAAGAAGTACCCCGACCTCACGATCGAGACGCAGGGCCTCACCTACAACCTGTCGTCGGCGATCATCTCGGCGAAGGCCACCGGCGCGCGCAACACCGACGTCATCTCGGGGTCGATCGTCTCGTCGGCCGCGATGACCGACGAAGGCTACTGGGCCGACGTGGACTGGACGAAGTTCGGCGTGCCCGAGGAGTTCCTGACGCTCGGCTCGACCGGCATGCTGCCCGACAGCATCAACGGCTCGCTCATGCAGGTCAACATCGACAAGGTCGAGGCGCCGCCCACGCTCGAGGGCCTGCTCGCCCCGGAGTACGAGGGCAAGGTCTCGGTCGCGAGCTACAACGCGAACGTGTTCTCGGGCGTCGGCATGGCCGACGGCGAAGACGCGATGGTCGACCTCATCGACGAGCTGAAGTCGTCGGGCACCCTGCAGGTGCTCGAAGACCAGGACTCGCCGCTCTCGAACGGCGACGTGCCGATCGCGCTCGGTCAGACCCTCTTCAACCCGAACCCGAGCCTCACGGTGCAGCCCTACGAGGACGGACCCGTCTTCGCGCAGTTCTCGGGCGTGAACGTCGACGCGAAGAACCAGGCCGGTGCGATGCTCTGGGTGCTCTGGAACGCGTACAACCCCGACTGGCTGCACCTGCGCATGACCGACGAGCAGTTCTCGACGACGCAGGTGCCCTACGCGGGCCTGCCGTCGACGGTCTTCGACGAGGCGACCGGCCTCATGAAGACGAACGCCGACGCACTGCTCGAGGGACTCGACGGCACGACGAACATCGAGTCGCCCGACAACCGCGACGAGTGGATCGCGATGATCAACGCCGCCGACGCGGCACTGAACGGGTAAGGACATGTCGACGGCAGGACGGACCACGGAGGTCGGGCGCACCCGGCCGACCGGAATGAAGATCGCGACGGTCATCGCGGGAGCGGTGATCTTCCTCCTCCTCGCGATCCCGCTGGCCGTGCAGGTGATCACGGCGTTCCGCGGTCCGTTCCTGCCGTTCGGCGTGTCGACGGCGAAGTGGTCGGCCGACAACTTCGTCACCCTGTGGGAGCTGCGCGAGGACTTCTGGGCCGTGCTCGGCTCGACCGCCGTCTTCGTCGGCGGCTCGACGATCATCTCGCTGCTGCTGGCCTTCGGCCTCGCCTGGGTGACGGTGCGCACGGACGTGCCGTTCCGGCGGGTGATCTCGGTGCTCGTCGTCGTGCCGTTCATCATCCCGCCCATCGTGAAGGCGCAGGCGTACCAGCTGATGCTCTCGCCCGAGTCGGGCGTGCTGAACCAGCTGCTGCGGCTGCTGCCGGGCGACCTCGTCATCGACCCGTACTCGTTCGCGACGATGACCGTCGTGCAGTCGCTCACGAACGTGACGTTCCCGTTCCTCATGATCGTGCCGATCCTCACGTCGATGGACGGCTCGCTCGAGGAGTCGGCGCGGGTCTCGGGAGCGTCGTGGGGCCAGACCCTCAGGCGCGTCACCCTGCCGATGCTCTGGCCGGGCCTGCTCGGCGTCGCGGTGCTGACCGGAATCCTCGGCCTCGGCAGCCTCGAGATCCCGCTGCTGTTCGGCCAGGAGGCGGGCAAGAACATCTTCGCCCTCAAGCTCTGGAACCTCATCAGCGCGGGTGCCGGCGAGCTGCCGCAGTACGGACTCGCCGCGGCATGGGGCTGCGTGTTCCTCGTCCTCACGACGATCGCCTTCGTGATCTACCTCCGCGCCACCCGCAGTGCCGAACGGCGCGCCTCGATCTCGGGCAAGGGCTTCCGGCCGACGATCATGAAGCTCGGCGCGTGGAAGGTCCCGGTGCTCGTCGCCGTCTTCGTCTTCGTGCTGCTCACCGCGATCCTGCCGATGTTCGCGCTGCTCTGGTCGGCGATCACGCCGTACCCGATCGCGTTCTCGTTCGAGGCGCTCGCGTCGCAGACGCAGTGGGGCGCCTTCGGCGAGGTGCTCGCCGACCCCGAGTTCTGGGCGTCGCTCGGCCGCACGCTCCTCATCGCGGGCGCGAGCGCCACGATCGCGTGCGTCGCCGCGACCGTGCTCGCCTACGGCATCGCGCGGGGCCGTCGCACCGGCTGGTCGAAGGGCATGGACCTCTTCGCCTCGTCGTCGGTCGCGATCCCGGCGGTCATCGCGGGCTTTGCGATGTTCCTCACCTTCCTCGTGATCAACCCGGTGATCCCGCTGGCCGGCACCATCGTGGCGCTCGTGATCGCCTATTCGTACCGGGTCTCGATCGCGTACCGCTCGGGCTACAGCGCGACCCTGCAGATCCGCAAGGAGCTCGAGGAGGCCGCGCTCGTGAGCGGCGCGAGCCCGCTCGAGGGCTTCCGCCGGGTGGTCGTGCCGCTGCTGCTGCCGACGGTCTTCGCGGTGTGGATCCAGATGTTCATCCTCGGCACCAACGAGTTCACGCTGCCGGCGTTCCTCGCGACGCCCGAGTCGCGTCCGCTCTCGGTCTACATGTACGCCATGATCAGCCCGCGGTCGGCGCAGCTCTACCAACCCGACCAGGGCGCGGCGATGGCGCTCATCTTCACGCTGCTCGTGTTCGCGATCGGCTACGGACTGCAGTGGGCGGTGTCGCTGCGGGCGATCGGGCGCGCCCGGCGTCGCCTGACGATCCCCGGCCTCGGCACGCGCGCCACCGCGGCGGTGCCGAACGACCCGCCGGCGCCCGCGACCCGCGCGGTCGCCGCGCAGGGGCTCGAGGAGCAGCGCGAGCTCGCCTCCGTCGCCGAGTAGCGAGGCGTTCGCCGCCCAGTCGAGAGTGCCCTCCCCGCCCGTCAACGGGCTGCGAGGGCACGTTCGGCGAGGCCCCGGACGAGTGTGCAGGAGCTTTCGGGGGCGCGGCGGCGTGTCGGGGCTCGGCGCGCCGCACGGCGCCCGGAAGTTCCTGCATTCCGGATTCAGGCGGATGCCTCTGCGTGAGGTCGCTCACTTGTACGTCGTGGCGAAGAAGGTGCCCCTGACCGTACACCGCGGCCCTGAGGCATCCACGGCTCTCGACCTAGCATCGACGCATCACGCCACCGTCGTCACTTGCATCGGAGCAGACATGACCCTCGTCGACACCCCGGCCACCACGACCGGAGGCCCCGCCCTCACCCAGGAGCGCCGCCTCGTCACCGCCATCCCCGGACCCCGCTCGCAGGAGCTGATGAACCGCAAGGCCGCGGCCGTCGCCGCGGGCGTGGGCCACACCCTGCCGATCTCGGTCGTCGCCGCGGGCGGCGGCGTCGTCGTCGACGCCGACGGCAACTCGCTCATCGACCTCGGCTCGGGCATCGCCGTGACCGGCGTCGGCAACTCGGCCCCCCGCGTCGTCGAGGCCGTGAGCGCGCAGCTGGGCGCCTTCACGCACACCTGCTTCACCGTCTCGCCGTACGAGGGCTACGTCGCCGTCGCCGAGAAGCTCAACGAGCTCACCCCCGGCGACCACGAGAAGCGCTCGGCCCTCTTCAACTCGGGCGCCGAGGCCGTCGAGAACGCGATCAAGATCGCGCGCCACTACACGAAGAAGCAGGCCGTCGTCGCCTTCGACCACGCCTACCACGGCCGCACGAACCTCACCATGGGGCTCACCGCGAAGAACATCCCGTACAAGAACGGCTTCGGCCCGTTCGCCCCCGAGGTGTACCGCGCCCCGCTCAGCTACCCCTTCCGCGACGGCGGCCTCGACGGCCGAGAGGCCGCGGCCCGCGCGATCACCATGATCGAGAAGCAGATCGGCGCCGAGAACCTCGCCGCGATCATCATCGAGCCCATCCAGGGCGAGGGCGGCTTCATCGTGCCCGCCGCCGGGTTCCTCCCCGCGCTCGTCGAGTGGGCGACGGCGAACGACGTCGTCTTCATCGCCGACGAGGTGCAGACGGGCTTCGCCCGCACCGGCGCCTGGTTCGCGAGCGAGCACGAGGGCATCGTGCCCGACGTCATCGTCACCGCCAAGGGCATCGCGGGCGGCCTGCCGCTCTCGGCCGTCACCGGCCGCGCCGAGATCATGGACTCTGCCATGGCGGGCGGCCTCGGCGGCACCTACGCCGGCTCGCCCATCGCCTGCGCCGCCGCACTCGCGACGATCGAGACCTACGAGCAGGACGGTCTCGTCGAGCGCGCGAAGGAGATCGGCTCGGTGCTCATCGGCCGCCTCAACGCGCTGCGCACGGCCGACCCGCGCATCGGCGACGTCCGCGGCCGCGGCGCGATGGTCGCGATCGAGCTCGTCGACCCCGCCACCGGCGCCCCCGACGCCGCGCTCACGAACAAGGTCGCGAAGTTCGCGCACGAGCAGGGCGTCATCCTGCTCACGTGCGGCACCTACGGCAACGTGATCCGCTTCCTGCCGCCGCTCACCATCTCCGACGAGCTGCTCGTCGAGGGCCTGGGCGTCGTGGCCGAGGGGCTCAAGCAGGCATGAGCACCTTGATCGACAGCGCCGTCGCCCACCCCGTCTCGCACGAGGCATCCGCCCCCATCGCGACGCCCCTCACCGACGCGCGCTCGCAGCTGGCCGAGGCCATCGCGCTGCTCGGGTTCTCGGAAGGCACCCACCAGATGCTCGCGACCCCGCGTCGCGAGCTCACGGTGAGCGTGCCGCTGCGCCGCGACTCGGGCGAGACCGTGCTCTTCACGGGCTACCGCGTGCAGCACAACTTCAGCCGCGGCCCCGCCAAGGGCGGCCTGCGCTACGCGCCGAACGTCGACATCGACGAGGTGCGCGCGCTCGCCATGTGGATGACCTGGAAGTGCGCCCTGCTCGACGTGCCGTACGGCGGCGCGAAGGGCGGCATCGCGATCGACCCCCGCGAGCACTCCAAGGCCGAGCTCGAGCGCGTGACCCGTCGCTACACGAGCGAGATCCTGCCGATCATCGGCCCGGAGCGCGACATCCCCGCGCCCGACATCGGAACCGACGAGCAGACGATGGCCTGGATCATGGACACCTACTCCGTGAACAGCGGCTACACGGTGCCCGGCATCGTGACCGGCAAGCCCATCGCGCTCGGCGGTTCCCAGGGGCGTGCGAGCGCGACCAGCCGTGGTGTCACGCACATCGCGCTCGCCGCCCTCCGTCACGCCGGCATCACGCCGTCGCAGGCGACCGGCGCCGTGCAGGGCTTCGGCAAGGTCGGCGCCGACGCGGCGCGCTTCCTCGCCGAGGCGGGCGTCAAGGTGCAGGCCGTGAGCGACCAGTACGGCGCGGTCTTCAACGCGGCCGGCCTCGACATCGAGGCGCTCAGCGCCCACGTGCGCGAGACCGGTGCGGTCGTCGGCTTCGCCGGCGCAGAGGAGCTCGACGGCTCGGCGCTGCTGCAGCTCGAGGTCGACCTGCTCGTGCCCGCCGCGGTCGAGGGCGTGCTGCACGAGAACAACGCCGCCGACGTCCGGGCGAAGGTCATCGTCGAGGGCGCCAACGGCCCCACCACCCCGGCGGCCGACCGCATCATGCGCGAGCGCGGCATCCTCGTCGTCCCCGACATCCTCGCGAACGCGGGCGGTGTCATCGTCTCGTACTTCGAGTGGGTGCAGGCCAACCAGGCGTACTGGTGGCGCGTCGACGAGGTCGAGGCCAGACTGGAGGAGCGGATGCTCAGCGCGTGGCAGCACGTGCTCGGCTACGCGACCTCGCGGGGCCTGTCGCTTCGCACCGCCGCCACCGCCCTCGCGGTCGAGCGCGTCGCCGAAGCGCACAAGCTGCGCGGCCTCTACCCCTGATCGATGCGTCGCCCACGCCACGCAATCATCGAACGGAAAGCACACACATGACGAACGCAACGCTCGAAGCCTCGGTGCTCGACAAGGTCGAGGCCCGGCTCTTCATCGGCGGCCAGTGGGTCGAGGCCGAGGGCGGCAAGACCCTCGCGGTCGCCGACCCGGCCACCGGTGAGACCATCAAGGAGATCGCCGACGCCTCGGTCGCCGACGGCAAGAAGGCCCTCGACGCGGCCGTCGCCGCGCAGGACGCGTGGGCGGCGACCGCCCCCCGCGAGCGCGGCGAACTGCTGCGCCGCGCCTTCGACCTGCTCCAGGAGCGCAAGGAGGAGTTCGCGCTCCTCATGACGCTCGAGATGGGCAAGCCGCTCGCCGAGGCGCGCGGCGAGGTCGCCTACGGCGGCGAGTTCCTCCGCTGGTTCAGCGAGGAGGCCGTGCGCATCTCGGGCCGCTACGGCCTGAACCCCGAGGGCACCGGTCGCATGATCGTCTCGCAGCGCCCGGTCGGACCGTCGTTCTTCATCACGCCGTGGAACTTCCCGCTCGCGATGGCGACCCGCAAGATCGCGCCCGCGCTCGCGGCCGGCTGCACCGTCGTGATCAAGCCCCCGGCACTCACGCCGCTCACGACCATCGCGTTCGTGCAACTGCTCGAAGAGGTCGGCCTGCCGGCCGGCGTCGTCAACGTCATCGCGACGTCGACCTCGTCGAAGGTCTCGGGCCCGATCATCGCCGACCCGCGCCTGCGCAAGCTCTCCTTCACGGGGTCGACCGAGGTCGGCCGCAGCCTCATGAAGGAGGCCGCCCAGGGCATCCTCCGCACCTCGATGGAGCTCGGCGGCAACGCGCCGTTCGTCGTCTTCGAGGACGCCGACCTCGACAAGGCGGTCGACGGCGCGATGCTCGCGAAGTTCCGCAACATCGGCCAGGCCTGCACCGCGGCGAACCGCTTCATCGTGCACGAGTCGGTCGCCGCCGAGTTCTCGAAGCGCGTCGCCGAGCGCGTGGCCGCCTTCAAGGTCGGCCGCGGCACCGAGGACGGCGTGGGCATCGGCCCGCTCATCGACGACAAGGCGGTCGCCTCGACCGACGAGCTCGTCCAGGACGCGGTCGGCAAGGGCGCGAAGGTCCTCACCGGCGGCACCGTCATCGACGGTGCGGGCTCGTTCTACGCGCCCACCGTGCTCGGCGACGTGTCGGCCGACGCGCGACTGCTGCGCGAGGAGATCTTCGGGCCGGTGCTCGGCATCACGACGTTCTCGACCGAGGACGAGGCGGTGCACCTCGCCAACAACACCGAGTACGGCCTCGTCTCCTACGTGTTCACGCAGGACCTCGCACGCGGCCACCGCATGATCGACCGCCTGGCGACCGGCATGATGGGCCTCAACACGGGCCTCGTGTCGAACGCGGCCGCCCCCTTCGGCGGCATCAAGCAGTCGGGCATCGGCCGCGAGGGCGGCCTCGAGGGCATCCACGAGTACCTCGACACGAAGTACACGCTCATCCCGGTGGGCTGAGCGACGCGGGCGGATGCCGCGGCCTCGCGCTGCGGCATCCGCCTTCGTATTTTCCTCACTTTTCAGCGACGTGTGTGGGAAGGTGGGCGTAGCCGCGCCCGGAAACGGGCGTCTCCGCCCTGCGTGCCCGCACCTCCTTCTGAACAGCGATCACAGCGCGAGTCTCGCGCGAGCAAGAAAGAAGCATCATGGAACGCATCGATACCGACGTGGTCATCGTGGGCGCCGGCGCGGCCGGCCTCACCGCCGCGAACAGGCTCAAGGACGCCGGCGAGTCGGTCGTCGTGCTCGAGGCCCGCGATCGCATCGGCGGCCGCCTCTGGACCGACGACATCGACGGCGCCATGCTCGAGATCGGCGGCCAGTGGGTCTCGCCCGACCAGGACGCCCTGATCGAGACGATCGAGGAGCTCGGCCTCGAGACCTACTCGCGCTACCGCGAGGGTGAGAACGTCTACATCGCGGAGGACGGCGAGCGCCGCCTCTTCGAGGGCGAGATCTTCCCCGTGCCGGCGAAGACCGAGGGCGAGATCGTCGGCCTCATCGAGAAGCTCGACGAGCTCGTCGCCGAGATCGACCCCGACGCCCCGTGGGCGCACCCGCGCGCCAAGGAGCTCGACGAGGTCTCGTTCGCCGAGTGGCTCGGCACCCAGACCGACGACGAGGAGGCGAAGCTCAACATCGGCATGTTCATCGCCGGTGCGATGCTCACGAAGCCCGCGCACGCGTTCTCCGCGCTCCAGGCCCTCCTCATGGCCGCCTCGGCCGGCTCGTTCTCGCACCTCGTCGACGCCGACTTCATCCTCGACCAGCGCGTCGTGGGCGGCCTGCAGCAGGTGCCGATCGGCCTCGCCGCGAAGCTCGGCGACCGGGTTCGCCTGAACCAGGCCGTGCGCACGCTGCGCTGGAACCCCGAGCACCCCGACCAGGGCGTCGTCGCCGTGACCGACTCGCTCGAGGTGCACGCGAAGCGCGTCATCCTCGCCGTGCCGCCGATCCTCTACAGCCGCATCTCGTACGAGCCGCCGCTGCCCCGTCGCCAGCACCAGCTGCACCAGCACATCTCGATGGGCTTCGTCATCAAGGTGCACGCCGTCTACGACCGCCCGTTCTGGCGCGAGCAGGGCCTGTCGGGCACCGCGTTCAGCCCCTACGAGCTGTGCCACGAGGCGTACGACAACACGAACCACGGCGACCCCCGCGGCACGCTCGTCGGCTTCGTCTCCGACGAGGAGGCCGACGCCGTGTTCAAGCTCGGCGCCGACGAGCGCAAGGCCGCGATCCTCGAGTCGCTGTCGCACTACTACGGCCCAGAGGCCCTGAACCCCGTCGTCTACTACGAGAGCGACTGGGGCAGCGAGGAGTGGACCCGCGGCGCCTACGCGGCGAGCTTCGACATGGGCGGTCTCGCCCGCTACGGCGCCGACCTCCGCAAGAACGTCGGGCCGATCCACTTCGCGTGCTCCGACCTGGCCGGCAAGGGCTACCAGCACGTCGACGGCGCGATCCGCATGGGCCGCCTCGTCGCCGAGCAGATCCTCGCGGCCTGAGCGCCGAGCCGTCCCGTGCTCCGGGGCCGCGAGGCCCCGGAGTGCAGCAACACTGAAGCGGAGACCCGCATGACCGAATCCCTGCGCATCGTCGTCGGCTACACGGCCGACGACTCGGGCGCCGACGCGCTCGCGCTCGGCGCACGCATCGCCGCGGCGACCGAGGCGTTCCTCGAGGTCGTCATGGTGCTACCGATCGAGGCCCGCGGCGGCGTCGTGCCCCGCGACCCCGGGTACGAGCGCCACGTCAAGGAGCGGTCGCAGGGCTGGCTCGCCGAGGCGAGTGCGCGGCTCGGCGACGACATCGCCCAGTCGCTGCACATCCGCTACGCGGACTCGTTCGCCGAGGGCCTGCTCGCCGCGGCGCACGAGTTCGGCGCGGCGCTCATCGTCGTCGGGGCCGCGCGCGGGGGCCTCCTCGGCCGCTCGCGCATCGGCTCGGTCGCGAGCGCCCTGCTGCACTCGTCGGACGTGCCCGTCGCGCTCGCACCCTCGGGCTCGCGCGAGGTCGCGACCGCCCAGGGCATCACCCGCATCACCGCCGCGATCGGTCTGCGCGCCGGGGCGAGCGCCGTGCTCGAGGCATCCGTTCGCCTGGGCCGTGCCGCGCACGCGCCGCTGCGCCTCGTGTCGCTCGTGCCGATCGACCTGCCCTCGGGCATGGACGAGGAGCTCGCCGACCTCACGTCGACCGCCCACGCCGAGGAGGTGCTGCTCGCCGCGAAGCGGGCGCTGCCCGCCGGCGTCGACGCGACCGTCTCGACCGCGACGGGCTCGAGCATCGAGGAGTCGGTGCGCGCGCTCGAGTGGCACGCCGGCGAGATCGTGCTCGTCGGATCGAGCCGGCTCGCGACCCCGAGCCGCCTCTTCCTCGGGTCGACCGGCTCGAAGATGCTCCGCGAACTGCCGGTGCCGATGATCGTCGTGCCGCGCCCCACCGACTGAGAGACCCCGTATGTCGCAACACCAACAGCACGAGCGTGCAGCGCAGGCGGCCACGCCCGCACACGCGAGCACCCACCCGCACGAGCACCACACCGAACCGCACGCGCCGCTCACGACCGCGAGCGCGATGGTCGACGGCACCGACCCGGGCCTCACGAAGAAGGGCCTGTCGGCCGGCTCGGTGGGCCTCATCGGCGCGATCGTCATCGGCATCTCGTGCATCGCCCCGGCGTACACGCTGACCGGCGCGCTCGGTCCGACCGTCGCCGAGGTCGGCACGCAGCTGCCCGCGATCTTCCTGCTCGGGTTCATCCCGATGCTGCTCGTCGCGTTCGGCTACCGGGAGCTCAACAGCGCGATGCCCGACTCGGGCACCTCGTTCACCTGGGCGACCCGGGCCTTCGGGCCGTGGCTCGGCTGGATGGGCGGCTGGGGCCTCATCGCCGCGACGGTGGTGGTGCTCTCGAACCTCGCGGGCATCGCGGTCGAGTTCTTCTACCTCGCGGTCTCGCAGGTGGTCGGCTTCTTCGGCGGGGACGCCGCGGCGGTCGCCGACCTCGTCGGCAACCCGTTCGTCAACGTCGCGACCTGCCTCGTGTTCATCCTCGGCGCCACGCTCATCTCGTACCGCGACATGCAGACGACGCAGAAGGTGCAGTACTGGCTCGTCGGCTTCCAGCTGCTCGTGATGATCGCCTTCGGCGTCGCCGCGTTCTGGCATGTCGCGAACGGCACCGCGTTCGATGCGACCCCGGTCGAGCTCAGCTGGTTCAACCCGTTCGAGGTCGGGTCGTTCTCGGCCGTCGTCGCGGGCCTCTCGGTCTCGCTGTTCGTGTTCTGGGGCTGGGATGTCACGCTCACGATGAACGAGGAGACGAAGGGCTCGCGAACGACGCCGGGCAAGGCGGCGACCCTCACGGTCTCGATCGTCGTGGCGATCTACCTCTTCGTGGCGATGGGCGCGCTCGCGTTCGCCGGTGTCGGCACCTCGGGCGTCGGCCTCGGCAACGAGGAGATCCAGGAGAACGCGTTCTTCTACCTCGCGGGGCCCGTCCTCGGCCCGCTCGCGATCTTCATGTCGATCGCCGTGCTGTCGAGCTCGGCGGCCTCGCTGCAGTCGACCTTCGTTTCGCCCGCGCGCACGCTGCTCGCGATGGGCCACTACGGCGCACTGCCGCAGAAGTTCGCGACCGTCAGCCCCCGCTTCTTCACACCCGGCTACGCGACCGTGGTCGCGGCGATCGTCGCGGCGGTGTTCTACACGATCATGCGGTTCGTCAGCGACGAGGTGCTGTGGGACACGATCCAGACGCTCGGCATGATGATCTGCTTCTACTACGGCATCACGGCGTTCGCGTGCGTGTGGTTCTTCCGCAGGACGCTCTTCGCGAGTGCGCGCAACGTGTTCTTCCGGCTGATCGCCCCGCTCGTCGGCGGCACGATCCTCGCGGTGCTCTTCTTCACGACGCTCATCGACAGCATGGACCCGGCCTACGGCTCGGGCTCGAACATCTTCGGCCTCGGCCTCGTGTTCGTGCTCGGCATGGTGATCCTGCTGTCGGGCGTCGTCGTCATGTTCTGGCAGCGCTGGAAGCGCCCGGCCTACTTCCGCGGCGAGACGCTCTCGCGCGCGGTCGCGGAGGACTGACTCGACTCGCCCTCGAGCCGGTTCCTCCGAGCGCACGACGAGGCCGCACCCTGCGACACCAGGGTGCGGCCTCGTTCTGTTCGCCCTACGCCTCGTAGGCGGTGCGGCCGGCGACGACGGTGCGGATGACTCGGGCGTCGAGCAGCGCGGGCGCGCCGGCCTCGAACGGGTCGAGGTCGAGCACGGCGAAGTCGGCGGCGAGCCCTGCGGCGAGCCGGCCGCGTTCGTCCTCCTCGCGGATCGACGCGGCGGCGTCGCGCGTCGCGTGGCCGAGGGCCTCGGCGAGCGGCAGGGCGCACTCGGGCGCGTACGCGGGCAGCGACGGGTCGAGCGCCGACTTGCGGGTCGTCGCGATGTAGAGGTTCGGCAGCGCGAGGTGCGGCGCGGTCGGCGCGTCGGTCGAGAACGCGAGCAGGGCGCCCGCGTCGCGGTACTCGGGCCACGCGAAGCCGCGGTCGACGCGGTCGTCGCCGAGGCGGGCCATCCAGTTGTCCATGATCGACGGGTCGCAGTGCACGGGCTGCATCGATGCGGTGACGCCGAGCCGCGCCATCCGCTCGGCCGTGCCGGGCGCCGCGTACTCGAGGTGCTCGACGCGGTGCCGGCGCGGGCGGTCGCCGGGCCGGTCGCCGTTGACCTCGATCGCGTGCTCGATCGCGTCGAGCGCCGACGAGCTCGCGGCATCCCCGATGGCGTGCAGTGCGACCTGCAGGCCCGCGGCGTCGGCCGCGGCGACCACGGGGGCCATCTGCTCGTAGGGCCAGATCGGGTCGGCGTTCGATCCGTCGGCGTACGGCGACTGCATGGCGGCCGTGCAGGCGTCGATCACGCCGTCGGTGATGAGCTTGATGCCGGCGATGCGGAGCCACGGGGTGCCGCCGCCCTGCGCGAGCTCGACGGCGCGGGCGACCTGCGCGAGGTTCTCGGCGTCGTCGCCCGTGTTGTCGATGAGCCAGTACCCGACGAGGTGGAACGGCAGCCCGCCGCGGCGGGCGACGACGCGTTCGAACGACGCGAGCTCGCGCTCCCCGAACGCCATGTCGGCCGCTCCGGTGACGCCCGTCGCGAGGTAGGCGTCGAGCGCGCGCTCGACGGCGTCGTCGCGGTCGGCGTCGGTGGCGACCTCGGCGAGGTGGGCCCAGACGTAGTACTGCGAGGCGGTCTCGTACAGCATGCCGTCGGGCTCGCCGTCGGCGTCGCGGCCGATGCGGCCGCCGAGCGGATCGGGCGTGTTCCGCGTGATGCCGAGCTCGGCGAGGGCGGCCGAGTTGACCCAGGTCGAGTGCAGGTCGTTCGCGTCGAGGTAGACGGGCACGTCGGCGACGACCTCGTCGATCATCTGCCGGGTGGGCGAGCCGCCCGGTACCGAGTCGAACAGCCACGAGACGCCGAGCAGGCGAGGGGCGTCGGGCACGGAATCCCGTGCAGCGCGCAGCCGCGCCTGGATCTCGCCGAGGTCGCGGGCGTCGCGCAGCTGCACTCGGCCGAGGGCGTCGCCGAGCATGTGGAGGTGGGTGTGCACGTCGAGGAAGCCGGGCACGACGAGCCGGCCGCCGAGATCCTGCACCTCGGCGTCGGGGCCCGCCGCCGAGGCCGCTGCGGCGGCATCCCCGACGAAGGCGAGCGACTCGCCGTCGACGACGAGCGCCTCGGCCCACTCGGCCCCGTCGCCGGGGCGGTTCGCGGTGAAGATGCGGGCATTGGTGACGAGCGTGCGACTCACGCGGTGACCTCCTGGGTCTGGGCGGATGCCTCGGGCGACGCGCCGGCCGGCGGGCCGGCCTCTGCGCGCTGGAGGCGGGTGGACAGGCGGGCGACGGCGACCGCCGGAACCGCGAGCACGAAGCTCGCGACGCCGAGTGCGACGACGAAGCCCTGGTAGCCGAGCGCCTCGACGAGCGCGGCCCCGATGACCGGGGTCAGGCTCGAGCCGACGAGGTAGACGGCGAGCAGGGGTCCCGACCACCGGCCGTCGGCGTCGAGCGCGGCCGAGGTCGAGACGAAGTACATGAAGGCGAGGGCGTAGACCGTGTTCCAGGCGATGAACACGACGATGAAGCTCGTCTCGTCGGTCGTGAAGCCCTCCACGATCTTCAGGATGCCACCGAGTGCGAGCAGGATGCCGAGCGGGAGCGCGCGTCCGAAGCGGTCGCCGACGATCATGAGCATCACCGACCCGACGAGCCCGCCCGCGGTCGCGCCGCTGAGTGCGAGGCCGAGACCGGCGTCGGTGAGCCCGGCCTGCTCGGCGCCCATGACGCCGGCCATCGCCCAGAGCGAGTCCTCGCTCGCCGCCCAGAGCGCGAACGTCACGAGCAGCACGAACCCGGCGATCGTGACGAGGCGCGTCGTCGCGGGGCTCCGCTCGGGCAGGGCGCGCACGACGCCGGTCGGCGGCACCTCGACGGGCACCGCCTCGGCGACCGCGGCGCCGGCCTGCGGCGCGTGCACGGGCGCGGCGGGCAGCCAGCCGCTCACCGCGAGTGCGGCGAGGCTGAAGAGCGCGAGCGCGCCGAACACGTCGATCGGGGCGAGCCCGACGAGCGGGAGGACGAGGAGCACGATCGTGATGACGCCGCGGTTCGCGAGGCCGTTGAAGCCCGCGACCCGGTCGGGGTTGCGGAAGGCCGCGACGGCCGCGCCCGCCGCGGCGACCGCGCCGCCGGCGCCGGCGCCGCCGACGAGCAGTCCGCCGACGACGACGCCGGGCTCGGGCACGAGCGCCGCTGCACCGAAGCCGACGACGCCCAGCACGAGCCCGGCGCGGGCGACGAGCAGCCGGCGCGGTCCGGCGCAGAGCGGCGCCGCAGCGAGGCCGACGATCGCGGTCGCCAGCAGGGCGCCCGTGACGATCCAGCTCGCGGTGAGCACGTCGGCGTCGAGCGCGGACTGCAGCGCCGTGATCATGTAGGGCGAGAGGTTGACGCCGAGGTAGCCGGCGATGGCGATCGCGAAGGTCGCGGTCGCGGTGGGCGGGCGCAGCGGAACGCGTGCGCTGAGGTCGGAGTGCGACATCGGGGCTCCGGTGGGGGGTCGGGGCACTTCGGCGTGCCGGGATGACGCGGCCGGGGGCAGCCGCTTAAATGAATGGTGTTCGTTTATTATGCACGGGGCGGCCCGATCCGCAACCCTCGGCCCGAGGCATCCGCGTAGGCTGACCTGATTGCCCGATGACGTCCGATCACGGACGACCGACCCGAGGAGGAGCGCATGGCGAGGCCCAAGGTGCCGCTCCTGTCGGCCGACCGCATCGCCGATGCGGCGATCGACCTCGTCGACTCGGGCGCCCCGTTCGGGGTCAACGCGCTCGCCCGCAGCCTCGGGGTGACGCCGTCGTCGCTGTACAACCACGTCGACGGGCGCGACGGCATCATCGAGCTCATGCGCGGTCGGCTCGGCCGCCGCTACCTGCTCGAGACGCCGGGCGGCACCTGGGACGAGGTCGTCGTCGCCACGATGCAGCGCATGCGACGGCTCTACGCCGAGCACCCGGCGATCGTGCCGCTGCTCGTCGGCAAGACGATCACCGACGACACCGTCATCGCGGGCTACGACTCGCTCGCGACGGCGCTCGTCGAGGGCGGATTCCCCGACGACGAGGTGCTGCCGGTCGTCGCCGTGCTCGACTCGTTCGCCCTCGGCTTCGGGCTCGACTACGCCTCGCCCGACGACATCTGGCAGCCCGGCGTGCCGACGAAGAGCCTCGGCCGACTCATCGCCTCGGCCGAACGCGGCGACGCGCGCTCCGACCGGGTCTTCGAGCTCGGCCTCGAGCTCCTGCTCGACGCCCTGCGCCTGCGGCTGGCCCGCCTGCGCGACGACTGACGCCGCCGAGCCCGACCGCGCACGCCGAATAGACTGACGGGGTGTCTGTGAACCCCGAGCTGCAGGGGCGGGTCTTCCCGCCCACCGAGCCGTACCTCGTCGGTCGTGAGAAGGTGCGCGAGTTCGCCCGCGCCGTGTTCGCGACGAACCCGATCAACCTCGACCCCGAGGCTGCGCGCGCCGCGGGCCACGCCGACGTGGTCGCCCCGCCGACCTTCGCCGTCGTCGTGCAGGAGCACACCCTCGCCCAGCTGCTCGCCGACCCCGACGCGGGCATCGACTTCTCGCGGGTCGTGCACGGCGACCAGCGCTTCACGTCGACCCGCGCCATCGTCGCGGGCGACCTGCTCACCGCGACCCTCACCGTCTCGAGCGTGAAGACGCTCGGCGCCCACTCGATGGTCACGGCCGAGTCGGTCATCACCGACGAAGGCGGCGCGCACGTCGTCACCGCGATCTCGACGCTCGTCATCCGAGGAGAAGACTGATGCCGACCCCCGACCTCGCGTCCCTCGCCGTCGGCGACGTCGTCGCCGAGCGGACCTTCGACCTCACGCGCGACTCGCTCGTGCGCTACGCCGGCGCCTCGGGCGACTTCAACCCGATCCACTACCGCGACGACGTCGCCGCGTCGGTCGGCCTGCCGGGCGTGCTCGCGCACGGCATGCTGACCATGGGCCTCGCCGTGCAGCCGGTCGTCGACTGGGTCGGCGACCCCGCCCGCGTCGTCGACTACCAGGTGCGCTTCACGCGCCCCGTCGTCGTCGACCCCGATCACGGCGCCGCCGTGTCGGTGGTCGCGAAGGTCGGGCAGCTCGACGCCGAGGCATCCGCTGCTCGCATCGATCTCACCGTGACGTACGACGGCGCGACGGTGCTCGGCAAGGCCCAGGTCCGCGTCGCGCTCGGCTGACATGACCGACGCCCCCCGCTTCTCCGAGCTCACGACCCTGCAGGTCGGCGGGCCGATCGCCCGCCTCGTCACCGCGACGACCCAGCGCGACCTCGTCGACCTCGCGCGCGAAGCCTGGCAGTCGGATGACCCGTGGCTCGCGCTCGGCGGCGGATCGAACCTGCTCGTCGGCGACGGCGGGTTCGAGGGCACGGTCATCCGCGTCGCGACGCGCGGCATCGAGGTGCTGCCGACCGGTCGGTCGAGGCTCGGGTCGAGGAGCGACGAAGGGGCGTATATAGACCACCCGCCCGCCGAGGGATCGGTGCGCCTGCGCGTGCAGGCCGGCGAGACGTGGGACGACCTCGTCGCGTGGACGGTCGAGCAGGGCTACTCGGGCATCGAGGCGCTGTCCGGCATCCCCGGCTCGGTCGGGGCGGCGCCCGTGCAGAACATCGGCGCCTACGGCCAGGAGCTCGAGGCCGTGCTCGTCGCGATCGAGTTCCTCGACGAGGGCGCCGACGCCCCGCGCCGCATGGCGGCCGACGAGCTCGAGCTCGGCTACCGCACCTCCGTGCTGAAGCAGGGCCTTCGCGGCATCGTCGTCTCGGTCGAGCTCGACCTGCACGACACGTCGGCCGAGCACGCGGTGCTCGGCGAGTCGATCGGGCAGCCCATCGCATACGCCCAGCTCGCCGGCGCGCTCGGCGTGCAGCTCGGCGACCGCGTGCCGATCGCGCGAGTGCGCGAGACGGTGCTCGCGCTGCGCGCGTCGAAGGGCATGGTGCTCGACCCCGACGACGCCGACTCGGTGAGCGCGGGCTCGTTCTTCACCAACCCGATCGTGACCGAGCGGGTGGCACGCACGATGCCCGCCGCCGCCCCGCGCTGGTACGTCGAGCCCGACGAGCCCGACGAGGTGACGCCGCTGTCGACGCTCGCCTCGGGCACCCCGCTCGACGCGTTCCTCGAGCTGCAGGCCTCGCTCGAGGCATCCGAGGTCGAGAACCCGGCGGAGGCCTCGGTGCCGGGCCCGCTCGTGAAGCTCTCGGCGGCGTGGCTGATCGAGCAGGCGGGCATCCGGCGAGGCTTCGCGCTGCCGGGCTCGCGCGCGGCGATCTCGTCGAAGCACACGCTCGCGCTCACGAACCGCGGGGGAGCGAGCGCCGAGGAGCTCGTGCAGCTCGCGCGCTTCGTGCAGCAGCGGGTGCAGGCCGAGTTCGGCATCGTGCTGCACCCCGAGCCGGTGCTCGTCGGCGTCGAGCTGTAGCCGGGTTGCGGGCATCGACGAACCCGGAGTCCGCCGCGTGGTCGAGCAGCCGGCTGTGCGCGTTCGGCGACGTTCACGCAATGTAGGAAGAATCGCCCGACACGCCGCCGACCGCTCCGCGACGCGCCGTGCAAGCGGAGGAACTTCCTACATTCCGCGCGCCGGATCGTACTGGGCCGGTGACAGCTCGCCGCGCTAGGGTCGGACGGGTGAACCGCCCCGACCTCATCGAACACCGCCGCCCCGACGGCGAGCTCGTCGGCTGGCTGCGCCCCGAGGGCGAGGGCTTCGTGCCGGTCGACCTGCTCGGCCGCGAGCTCGGCGACTCGGTCGACTGGCTCACGGGCGAGGAGCAGCTCGAAGCGCGCGGTCTGGCCTATCTCGCCGACCCGTACGTGCTGCTGCTCGGCGACGGCACCGAGCTGCGGGTGCGCATCACCGAGGTGAGCGCCGACCGCATCGTCGTGAAGAAGGACGACTTCGGCGCGATCGACGTGCCGCTCATGCGGTTCGAGCTCGGGTGGCCGATGCCGCCCGAGCTCACGCCGCTCGGCGATCGCGAGCTGCCCGCCTGGTGAGGGGGCGGAACGGGCGGATGCCTCGGCGCGTCACCCGCGGGCGGCTCGGCGCCTGCGCTCGCCGCGCCGGATGAGCCCGACCCCTCCGAAGAGCGCGACGATGACGCCGACCACGAGCAGGCCGTAGAGCGGCAGCAGCCCGAGCGGGATCGACTCGAGCCAGGCGAGCGCGTCGTCGCGGTGCTGCAGATTCGAGAGCACCCAGAGGGTGAGCCCGGCGACGGAGCCGAAGATCAACGCCCAGACGAGTGCGCCCCAGCGGATGGTCGGACGCGGTGCGGTCGCGGCGGCCGCCGGCGCCGTCGGAGCGGCGGCGGGCCGGTCGTCGTCGCCCGGCCCGGCGATCGGGGTGAGCACCTCGGTGGGTGCGGGCGGCTCGAGGCCGGTGGCCGGCTCCCTCCGGGCCACCTCGGTGTCGAGCAGCTCGGCCTCGACGACCTCGGTGTCGATGGCGGGCGCACCGGCACGCTCGGGCAGCGCGCCGACGTTCTCGTCGTTCCCGGTCATTCCTGTCCCTCCCAGACGTTGACCTCCACGTAGCCGGAGGTCTGCCGCAGCACGAGGCGCGCATCGGCGTCATCGCTCTCCGATCGGGTGATCCCCTCGGAGGTGATCGTGTAGACCCGCGAGTCGGAGTCGGTGAGCTCCTCGGCGCTCCCGTAGCCGTCGGCATCGTAGGTGAAGACGGTGACGTCGCCGGCGTCGGTCGCGTCGAGCACGATCGACGTGTGCGGGTCGATCGTCACATAGGCGTTCCCGAGGACCTGGGTCAAGGTGACGGTCTGGGCCTCGTCCGGATAGCCGTCGTACGCACCGATCGAGATCCACGCGTCGCCGACCGGCTGCACGAGCTGCTGCGGGTATCCGAGCGACACGCTCGCGCTGGGGGCGAGCAGCGTGCCGAACGGGGCCATCGCCGATGAGCTGGTGGCGATCAGCATCGCGACGACGCTCACCGAGGCGAGCGTCGCGAGCGCGCCGCTGCGTCGCCGCCAGAGGGCGGCCACGATCATGGCCGCCGAGAGCACGAGGGTCGCCGTGGCGAAGGCGATCGCGACGGCGTACTGCGCCGCATCTGGAACGCCGAGCGCCCAGATCGCGGCGCCCGCGCCGGCGACGAGCGCGAGGCCGAGCATCGTGAACACGAACGCCGCGCTCGCCCGCGGGCGCGCCGCACGCCGTGCCTCACGTGCCGCCGCCGCGGCGGCCTGGAACTCGAGCGCCCGCGCCCGCGTCTCCTCGGCGGCCTGCTGGCGCGCGGCGCGCTGGGCCTCCGCCTGGCCGGCCTTCCATTCGGCGTGCGACTCGCGCCACGCCTCATGCTGGGCGCGCCACTCGGCGATCGTCGCCGCGTCGGCGCCCTCGGCGGGCACCGGCGGTTCACCGGCGGGCGCCGGGGATGCCGTGGCGGAAGCCGGAGCCGGGGACACCGGGGTCGAAGCCAGGGCGGTGAACGCGGCGGCGCCGGTCGCGCCGGTCGCGCCGGCGGACCCCGCGGCACTCGCCGCGCCGTCCGGTTCGGGTGATGGATACCCCGGGCCGGCGACGGGCGCGGAAGCCTCGCGCGACGCGCCGCCGGCCGGGGCGTTCTGGGAGGCCCGGCGAACGAGCCAGATGACGAGGACGACGATCGCAGCTGCGATCATGAGGCCCCAGATCGTGCGGAACACTCCGCCGAGGTCGATGCCGGCCCACGAGTACGCCGGCCACTCGGGCCACCAGCGCCAGCCGAGCCATCCGCCCTGCACGAGCGGGATGAAGCCGATGACGCCCATCACCGCGATGCCCACGACGGCGGGGTCGACGATTCCGCGGGTGAGCCGCTCGAAGTGGATCTCGCCCTCGGTGTCGGGCAGCAGCAGCCACGCGACGGCGTAGACGAGCACGAACGGGGCGCCGAGCACGGCGATCACGACCACGATGCCGCGAACGACGATCGGGTCGATGCCGAGCCTCGCGCCGACGCCGGCGCACACGCCGCCGAGCCATCCGGCCCGACGCGGCACGCCGAGCCGGCGGAGCCAGGCGTAGAAGCCCGGCCCCGCAGCCCGATCGGCGGGGTCGCCGCCGTGCGCATCTCTCGAAGGGTCAGGAGCCGAACCGACCGCCCCGTCGGCGTGCGGGCCGGCGGCCGCGCTCCGACCCGTCGAGTCCGCCGCCCCCGCAGCGTTCTCCGGGCCCATCGCGTCCTCCGGCACTGGGCCGGACCCGGATGTCTCCGAGTCCGCCTCAGGGGCGGTCTGATTCGTCTCCATGGCTTCGATGCTGGCAGTCGGCCGGGGGCGCCCGCCATGGGGTGGATCCCTGATTCGACCCTGAGCCGGTCCCTCGGCCCGTGGCCGAGGCATCCTCGTCTGGTTTGATGGCTGGCATGGAGACGCCCCGGATGACCCGCCCGCGCGCCTGCGCGGCGACCGGGGTCGCGGCGGGGCTCGCGGCGCACCTCGGCTGGCCCGTGGCCCTCGTGCGCGCCGCGTTCGTCGTGACGAGCTTCGCATGGGGCGCGGGGCTGCTGCTCTACCTCTGGCTGTGGGCGCTGACCCCGTGGGACGAGGGCGACGCCCGGCCGACCCGCCGCGCGCCCGTCGCATGGCTGCTCGTGGTCGCGTCGACGGTGGTGCTCGTCGCGGTCTGGACGCAGAGCGGCCAGTGGTACTTCACCGCGGCGGCGAGCTGGTGGCAGTGGTACGCCGCCACCTACGTCGGCATCGGGCTCGCGGTCGCGGCGTCGGCGTGGGCAACCCTCATCGATCGTCCCGACCCGGCACGCGGCCCCCGCCACGAACTCGTCATCCGCAGCATCGCCACGGTCGTGCTCGCCGCGACCGCGCTCGAGCTGGTCTTCGTGGTGAACCCCGAGGCGAACGGACGCATGAGCACCGTCGCCGTCTTCGTCGCGGCGCTCGCCGCCGTGCTCGGCATCCTGCTCGTCTACGTGCCGACGCTCATCGCCAAGTGGCGCGAGCTCACCGACGAGCGCACCAAGCGCATCCGCGAGGAGCAGCGCAGCGAGATCGCCGCGCACCTCCACGACTCGGTGCTGCAGACCCTCGCACTCATCCAGAACCGGGCCGGCGCGACGAGCGAGGTCGCCCGAATCGCCCGTGCGCAGGAGCGGGAGCTGCGCGACTGGCTGTTCGCCGGCGACGCGCCGGCCGACAGCGACCTCGGCACCGACCTGCGCGGGTTCGCCGCCGACCTCGAGATCGACTTCCCCGTGACCGTCGACGTCGTGGTGGTCGGCGAGCAGCGCGAGCGGGCGAGCGGCGAGCTCGCCGCGGCCGCGCGCGAGGCGATGCTCAACGCTGCCCGGCACGCCGGCGGCGAGATCTCGGTCTACGTCGAGTCGACGCCCGCGGCCGTCGAGGTGTTCGTTCGCGACCGCGGACCGGGGTTCGCGCTCGCCGAGGTGCCGGACGACCGGCTCGGCGTGCGGCAGTCGATCATCGGGCGCATGCGCCGGGCGGGCGGCTCGGCGACGGTCGTCCCGGGTGCGGGCGGCGTCGGCACCGAGGTGCGACTGCGGTTCCCCGGCGAACGCGGCTTCCCGGGCGAGCGCAACGGAGCGGAGGCGCTGCATGGCTGAACGGGTGCGGGTCGTCGTGGTCGACGACCACTCGATCTTCAGGTCGGGCCTGAAGGCCGACCTCGACGACAGCGTCGAGGTCGTGGGCGAGGCCCACGACGTCGAGAGCGCCGTCGCGATCGTCACGGATGCCGCGCCCGAGGTGGTGCTCCTCGACGTTCACCTACCCGGAACCGCCGTGCCGGCGGGGTCCACCGGCGGTGCCGAGGTGATCCGGCGGTCGGCGCCCGCGGTGCCGGGCACGCGGTTCCTCGCGCTCTCGGTCTCCGACAAGGCCGAGGACGTGGTCGGCGTGATCCGCGCGGGCGCGCGGGGCTACATCACGAAGGGCTCGTCGGGCGCCGACGTGAGCCGTGCCGTGCACGCCGTCGCGAGCGGCGATGCCGTGTTCTCGCCGAAGCTCGCGGGGTTCGTGCTCGACGCCTTCGGCGCAGCCGTCGGCGAGACGGCGCAGGCGAGCGACGAGCTCGACCGGCTGTCGGCGCGCGAGCAGGAGGTCATGCGCCTCATCGCCCGCGGCTACGCCTACAAGGAGGTGGCGGCCGAGCTCTACATCTCGACGAAGACCGTCGAGACCCACGTCTCGGCCGTGCTGCGCAAGCTGCAGCTCTCGAGCCGGCACGAGCTCACCGCCTGGGCGAACGCCCGCCGCCTGCTCTGAGGCCGCCGCCTGCGCCGAGCAGCCGGCGTCAGCTCTCGTGCGCGCGGCCGGGGCGGTAGACGTCGAGCGCCTCCGGGACGATCCGTACCGTCGTGCGGTAGCCTGGCGCGGCGGTGCGGGCGGATGCGTCGGCAGTCGCCTCGATCGCGACCTCCCCGTCGTGCGCGAAGCCCGGCGGCTGTCCGTGGCGGGGCCGCACGAGCACGTCGATCGACTCGGTCGTGTACGACTCGAAGCGCTTCGGCAGCAGCCGCATTCGCCGGAGCACCGCGCTCGTGCGCCGGCCGAAGGCGAGCGTGCCCGCTGCACGGAACCGCGAGCCCGCGTGCAGGACGCGCACGTCGAGCACGCCGCCGTCGAGCCTGCTCCGGCGCATCGGCGCGGGTATGCCCGGGTCGTTCGGCCCGACGCCGATGTAGAGGCTCCAGACGCGGGCGCGACGGGCGCCGACGACGACGTTCACGGGGGCGGAACGGCGCAGCACCCGGTTCGCCGCGATGACCGCGGCGAGCCACTTGCCGAACCGGTGCTCGCGGCGCTCGCGCTCGGCGACGAAGTCCGGGTAGAGCCCGACCGACGCGGTGTTCAGCACCGTGATCGGCGGGCCGCCCGCGAAGCTGAGCTCGGCGACATCGGCGCGCACCCCTTCGCCGCGCTGCAGGCCGTCGACGGCGAGGTCGACCGTGGCGGCGCCGGCGGCCCGCGCGAAGTGGTTGAAGGTGCCGCCCGGCACGACGAGGAGCGGCACGCCCGCGGCCCGCGCCTCGTGGGCCACCGCCGCGACCGAGCCGTCGCCGCCGCAGACGCCGAGGATTCGCGGCGGCTCGGCGCGGGCGAGTGCCCTGCGGGCGGCGGCGCCGGGATCGTCGCCGGCGGCGTCCTCGAGCACGTGCAGCTCGGCGCGCGGCAGCCGGCGCTCGAGCACGCGCACGGGATCGCTCCGGAGCACGCTCGTCCCCGACGACCGGTTGACCACGATGAAGACGCCCTCGCCGTCGGGAGACGCGGGAAGACGGCGGTCGGTGCCGCTCGCGGCGGTCGACTCGCCTGCCGCCCGGCGATGCGGGTGCACGACGACCGCGCCGAGCCCGCCGACGGCGGCACCGAGGGCGAGCCCGCCGACGACGTCGGAGAGCCAGTGCGCCCCGGTGTGGAGACGCGAGTAGCCGACGCCGAGGGCGGCCGGAGCCAGCGCGGCGCCGAGTCGGGGCGACTCGATCGCGACGCCGGTGACGAACGCCGCGGCGCTCGCCGAATGCCCCGACGGGAACGAGGGGGTGATCGGCGGCTTCGGCAGTCGCCGGGCGATCGGCACGTCCGCGAGCAGCGGCCGGTCGCCGCCGAACACGCGTTTCGCGATCACGTTCGTGAGCGCGCTCGCGACGAGCAGTGATCCGAGCCCGCGCGCGGCGATCCGCCGTCGCCCGGTCACGGCCAGCACGCCGGCGATCGTCCACCACAGCACGCCGCGGTCGGCGAAGCCGGAGACGCGCGACCAGAAGCGGTCGACGAGCGGGTGAGTGCGGCGGGCGTTCACGCGACGCGTCGCCGAAGCATCCGCTCGCCGCACCCAGGCGGGCAGAATCCTCGTGCGCTGCACGGCGACCCGCACGTCGCGAACTCCCACGCCGTCATCGTAGGCGCGGGCGGCCGTACCGTCGACCGGTTGCGAATCGTCGTGCGGGCGGGTTCGCTACAGCAGCCCGAGCTCCATCGCGCGCGTGACCGCGCGCGTGCGGTCGTTGACCTCGAGCTTCTCGAACACGTGCAGCAGGTGGGTCTTCACGGTCGCCTCGCCGATGAAGAGCTCTGCGGCGATCTCGGGATTCGACCGGCCCGCCGCGACGAGCCGCAGCACCTCCAGTTCGCGCGGCGACGGCGCGGGCGACGGCGGGGCGGCCGACGCCGCGGCCTCGGCCCGCACCCGCGACACGAGCTTCGCAGCGATCGACGGGGCGAGCACGGTCTCGCCGCCTGCGACCGCCGTGATGCCGGCCACGATCTCGTCCTGCGGCGCAGCCTTCAGCAGGTAACCGCCGGCGCCCGCCTCGATCGCGGCGAGGATGTGCTCGTCGGTCTCGTACGTCGTCAGCACGAGCACGCGCGTGCCCGGCACCGTCGCGACGATCTCGGCCGTCGCGGCCGCGCCGTCGATGCCCGGCATGCGCAGGTCCATGAGCACGAGATCGGGATGCCGCGACCGGGCCAGCTCGATCGCCTCGGCGCCGTTCGCCGCCTCGCCGACGACTTCGATGCCCGCCGCCGTGTCGAGGAGCCCGACGATGCCGGCGCGCACGATGGGGTGGTCGTCGGCGACGACGACGCGGATCGGGTTCATGCGGTCTCCTTCCTGGGCACCGTGACGCGCAGCAGCGAGCCGCCGCCGTTCGCGGGGCCGAACTCCAGGGTGCCGCCGACGAGCGCCGCCCGGTCGCGCAGGCCCGCGAGCCCGAAGCCGGCCGGGGCCGGCGACGACGCGCCCGGGGCGGCGGGCGACGGTCCCGCCCCGTCGTCGCGCACGGTCAGCACGACCTCGTGCGCTCCGCGGTCGGCGACCGTGATCGCCACCCGGCTCGCACCGGCGTGCTTGCGCACGTTGGCGAGCCCCTCCTGGGCGCTCCGCAGCAGCACGACCTCGAGTTCGCGGTCGAGCCCTGAGGCATCCGCGTCGACGGCGACCCGCACGCCCGTCTCGCGTTCGAACGCGGCGCCGAGCCGGCCGAGGGCGGCGGTGAGGCCGCCGTCGGCCGAGACCGGTGCGAGCGTCGCGACGAGCCCTCGCGCCTCGGTGAGGGCCTCGCGCGCCATCTGCTCGATGAGCTCGATGTCGGCGCGGGCGGCGGCGGTGCCCTGCGATGCGTCGTCCGACCCGTCGAGCCGGTTGCCCGCGCGCTGCGCGACCATGACGAGCCCGGTGAGGCTCTGCGCGATCGTGTCGTGGATCTCGCGGGCGAGCCGGGCGCGTTCGTCGTTGACGCCGGCGTCGCGGTGCAGCGCGGCGAGCTGGCCCTGCGCCGACTGCAGCTCCACGAGCAGCCGGGCCCGCTCCTCGCCGATCGCGGCGATGTGGGTGATCCAGAGCCCGAGCGCGAGGCTGAACCCGAGCGAGAGCCCGGCGACTGCGACGCCCGCGACGACCCCGCCCCACCCGAAGTGCACGACGTAGCCGACGAGCAGTGCGATGGCGAGCCCGACGTTGGCGACGATCGCGCGCCGGGTCGACGGTGCGGTGACCCAGAGGAACGGGTACGCGAAGGCCTGCAGGATCGAGGCGCCCGGGTCGAACGCGACGCCGACGCCGACGACGGCCGAGAGCACGATCGTGATGACGACGTGCTGCGTCGGATCCTCGTGGTCGAGGCGGCCGCGCAGGTAGGCGAAGTAGACGACGAGGAAGACCCCCGCGACCGCCCACGCCCCGTAGTCGGGCGGGCCGTACGGCGGATCGGTCAGGCCGAACAGCACGGTGACGACCGCGACCGCGATCGCCGCGGCATCCCACCACCGGCGGTTCAGCATGCCGCCATGCTCTCACGCACCGGTCGTGGGCGACGCGTACGCTGCGACGTCACGCATCGCGGCGGATCCAGCGGAACGTCAGCCGGCTGAGCACGAGCCCGACCACGAGCCAGATGCCGAGCGCCACCGCGACCCAGCCGAGGTCCCAGGCGCCGTGCTGCTCGAGCGCGGCGAACTCCTCGGGCAGGAACGCGGCGCGCATGCCCTGCGCCATCCACTTCAGCGGGAAGAGGCTCGCGACGTTCTGCATCCACTCGGGCAGCTGGTTGAACGAGAGGTAGACGCCCGAGATGAACTGCAGCACGAGCACGATCGGGATGACGACGGCCGTCGCCGACCGGCCGCTGCGCGGCACCGACGACAGGGCGATGCCGAGCAGCGCCGAGGCCGTGAGGCCGAGCACGAACACCCACGCGAACGTGAACCACTGCGCGGGGTCGGTCGGCAGGGCGATGCCGAACACGGTCGCCGCGGCGACGAGCATGAGCCCGGCCTGCAGCGCGCCCGTGACGAACACCTGCCCGATCTTGCCGAGGAAGTACGAGACGGGCGACAGCGGGGTGCCGCCCAGCCGCTTGAGCGTGCCGTCGCCCTTCTCGGTCGCGATGTCGACGGCGAGGTTCTGCAGGCCCGACAGCAGCAGGCCCGCGGCGAGCATGCCGGGCAGGTAGAACGCGCCGACGCTGATCTGCGAGCCCACGGGCCCGACGTCGCCCGACGCGCTGAACGCCGTCGTGAAGATGCCGAGCATGATGAGCGGGAACAGGAACGTGAAGAACACCGTGTCGAGCGAGCGGAAGTAGCCCCGCGTCTCGTACGCGACGCGCGAGCCGCCGACGCGGGCGATGCCGATCGGGCGGGTGGTGACGGTGGTCATGCCAGTGCCTCCTCGGGCGCGGTCTCGGTCGCCGGGCCGGCCGCGCCGTCGGCGTCGGCCGCGTCGGCGTCGCCGACGAGGTCGAGGTAGATGTCCTCCAGGCTCGGGCGGATGACCTCGAGCTCCCTGGGCTCGCCGCCGAGTTCTGCGACGAGGGAGGCCACGAGCCGGGCCGGCGCGTCGGTGCGCGTCTCCCGGACGAGCCCCCGGGCGTCGCGCCACCGCACGATCGGCACCCGGGCGGCCTCGCCGCCGAGCACGTCGATGGGGGCGACGTCGACGAGCCGGCCGCCGATGATGACCCCGGCCCGGTCGCCGAGCTGCGCCGCCTCGTCGAGGTAGTGCGTCGTGAGCACGATCGTCGTGCCCTCGGCCTTGAGCCCGCGGACGAGCCCCCAGAACTCGCGCCTCGCCGCCGGATCGAAGCCCGTCGTCGGTTCGTCGAGGAAGAGCAGCTCGGGGCGGCCGACGATGCCGAGCGCCACGTCGACCCGCCTGCGCTGGCCGCCCGAGAGCTTCTGCAGGCGCGTGCCGGCCTGGGCCTCGAGCCCGACCGCCGCGATCACCTCGTCGACGTCGCGCGGGTTCGGGTAGTACCCGGCGAACTGACGCAGCTGTTCGCGCACGGTGTACTGGCCGGTCTCGCCGCTCGACTGCAGCACGATGCCGAGCCGCGCCTTCCAGTCGAGGCCGCCGCGGGCCGGATCGACGCCGAGCACCGACACCTCGCCCGCCGTGCGCGAGCGGTACCCCTCGAGGATCTCGACCGTGGTCGACTTGCCCGCCCCGTTCGGGCCGAGCAGTGCGAAGGTCTCGCCGTGGCCGATGTCGAGGTCGATGCCGTCGACGGCGGCCCGGTCGCCGTACTGCTTCCGCAGGCCGCGCACCCGTACCGCGATGTCCGGGGTGCCTCCGCTCGAGGCATCCGTTCGTGTGTTCACCATGCTTCGAGCGTGGCCCGGATCGGGAGCGGGCGGCAGCGTCCGGCCGTTCGATTGCGGCATCCACCGATCGGTTGATGCCGGCGCGGCGACGCCCGAACCAGGTTGCGCCGCCAGCACCAGATCCGCTCGTGGTTCGCGTGGTCGAACCCGGTTCCGCCGGATCGGGTGCGGCGCCGCCCGCGCTCAGGCGAGCTCGGCGAGACGGCGCTCGAGGAACCGCACCTCGGGGGCCGTCGGCGCGAGGGCGATCGCCGCGCGATAGCGGCCGGATGCCTCGGCCGCGCGCCCCTCGCGGCGCAGGAACTCGGCCTGCGCGCCGGGCAGCAGGTGGTAGCCCGAGAGGCGTCCCTCGGCCTCGAGGCCGGCGAGCTCGGCGAGTCCGGCGTCGGGACCGATCGCCTCGCCGAGTGCGATCGCCCGGTTGAGCCGCACGAAGGGCGAGTCGGTGAGCGCCGCGAGCGCGTCGTAGCGGGCGACGATCGCGCGCCAGTCGGTGGCGTCGGCGGTCGTCGCCCCGGCGTGCACGGCCTGGATCTCGGCCTGGAGGCGATAGGCGCCGGCAGGCGCGCGCGGGGCATCGGCCGCGCGACGGCCGACGGTCGCCCCGGGCGCGCCCGGCACGCCCAGCAGCGCGAGCCCCTCGGCGATCTCCCGCGCGTCCCACCGCGACCGGTCCTGCTCGGCGAGCGGTACGAGGTCGCCCGCCGCGTCGACGCGCGTCGCCGCCCGCGCGTGCTGCAGGAGGAGCAGCGCGAGGAGCGCGCGCGCCTCGTCGGCTCGAGGCATGAGCGACACGACGAGCCGCGCGAGCCTGATCGCCTCGGCCGCGAGGTCGAGCCGTTGCAGCCGTTCGCCCGACGACGCGAGGTAGCCCTCGTTCGCGATGAGGTAGATCACGGCGAGCACCCCGCCGAGTCGCTCGGGCAGCGCGTCGGCCGGCGGCACCCGGTACGGGATGCCCGCGTTGCGGATCTTCTGCTTCGCCCGAACGATGCGCTGCGACATCGTCGACTCGGGCACGAGGAACGCCCGTGCGATCTCGCGCGTCTCGAGCCCGCCCACGGTGCGCAGCGTGAGCGCGACGCGCGCCTCGAGGGGCAGCGCGGGGTGCGCGCACGTGAAGACGAGTCGGAGCCGGTCGTCCCACGCCGGGTCCTCGCCCTGCGCGACGAGCTCGGCCGGATCGGTGGGTCCGGCGGTGCGGCCGTCGGCGTCGGCGTCCATGAGCCACTCCCTCACCTTCTCGGTCTCGACGCCCCGCCGGCGCAGCCGGTCGAGTGCGAGGCGGCGGGCGGGCGTCGTGAGCCACGCGCCGGGATTCCGCGGCACCCCGTCGCGCGGCCACGTCGTGGTCGCCCGTTCGAACGCCGCGGCTGCGGCCTCCTCGGCGACGTCCCAGTCGCCGGTCACCCTGATGAGCGTCGCGACGACGCGGGCCCACTCGGCCTCGAACGCCTCGCGCAGGGCGCGGCCGACCTCGTCCGGGCCGTCGCCCGGCGCGCCACCCGAGGCGGCCCCGCCGTGGTCGGGCGCAGCCGCCTCGCGCGCGGTGCCGGGCTCCGTCAGGTCCTCGCCCCCGCGATCGCGCCGACGACGTCGGCGGCGTGCGGCTCGAGCCGCACCCCGAACTCGGCCGCCTCCCGCTCGTCGCGGGCGGCGTGGTCCTCGTGCGGGTCGAACGGCCAGATCGGGCGGAGCTCGAGCGTGCCGCCGCGAGCCATCGGGTGCTTCGAGGCGACCTCGATCGCCTCGGCGAGATCCCGCACCTCGAGCAGGTCGAAGCCCGCGAGCCACTCCTTCGCCTCGGCGAAGGGCCCGTCGGCGACGAGCACCTCGCCGTCGCGGCGGCGCACGAAGGTCGCGTCCTCGGGTCCGCGCAGCGCCTCGCCGAAGAGCCGCACGCCGCGGCCGTCCATCTCCGAGACCCACGCCGCGGGGTCGGCGCCGTCGTCGAGCCGCTCGCCGTCGGGGTCGGCGATCACGAAGAGCACGTACTGCCGAGCTTCGGCGGCGCGCTCGTGGAGGCCCGCCGGCACGATCCGCCCGCCCGGCTCGGCGTCGGACCAGTGCCTGAAGGGCCGCACCTCGACCCGGCCGAACGCGGCGACCGGATGCCGCGACGCGACCTCGATCGCCTCGTCGAGGTCGCGGGCGTCGATGATGTCGAAGCCGCCCACCGACTCCTTCGACTCGGTGAACGGCCCGTCGCTCACGAGCAGCTCGCCCTTCCGGACGCGCACGGTCGTGGCATCCACATCGGGCCGCAGCCGCATGCCGAACTCGGCGATGCCGCGTGCGACGACGTCGTCGACCCACTCGCCGATGTTGTCGTCGGCGGCGACGTAGGGCAGCGCATCGGCGCCCGCGGCGTAGAACAGCGCGTATTCCATGGCGGAATCCTCTCTCTCGGTCACGCTACGCAGGTACGACGAACGGCGACAACCGTTTTCGACAGGTCACGCCGACTCGGGCGTGCTCGATGCGCACCCGCCCCTCGGTCAGGCGCCGACGAGCAGCCTCGGGTACTGCGCCTCGACCACGTTCGGGTGGGCGCGGAGCCGGCTCTTCAGCCAGTTCTCGCCGAACACGGCGTGCAGCGGGTTCGCGGGGTCCCTGGTGATGCCGGGCGCCTCGGCGGCGAGCTCGGGTGCGAGCTCGATCGTCGGGATCACGGCGTCGAGTGCCGGCCCGTGGAAGTACGGGATCGAGATGCGCTCGGTGCCGGGTGCGGGGGAGACCACTCGGTGCTTCGTCGCCTTGAGGTAGCCGTCGGTCGCGATCTCGAGCAGTTCGCCGATGTTCACGATGAACGCGCCCGACGGGGCGACGACGTCGATCCACTCGCCGTCCTTCTCGACCTGCAGGCCGGCCTTGCCGTCCTCGACCGAGAGCAGGGTGAGCACGCCCAGGTCCTTGTGGGCGCCGACGCCCTGCGCGGGCTGCTCGGCCGAGACGCCGGGGTAGCGCACGACCTTGAGGTACGGCGACGGGCGCTCGAAGGCGGCGTCGAAGGTGTCGGGCGCGGCCCCGAGCGCCTCGGCCCAGCTGCGAAGGAGGCGTGTGCCGACCTCGTCGAGCCGGGCGATCCACTCCTCGGCGACCGCGCGGAACTCGGGCAGCGCCTCGGGCCACAGGTTCGGCCCCTCGAGGATCCAGTAGTCCGGGGTGTCGGCCGTCATGGTCACGGCCGGGCGCTCGGCGCCGAGGTCGATCTGCTCGCGGATGTCGACGCGACCGAGCGTGCGCTCGCCGCCCATGCGGGTGTACCCGCGGAAGTGCGGGCTCGTGACGTTCTCGATCGCGAGCTTGTGCGACTCGGGCAGGGCGAAGAACGCCCGCGCCGCCGCATACGCGCGATCGACGAGCTCGGTCGGCACGCCGTGGCCGATGAGCGAGAAGAAGCCGACCTCGTGCGTCGCGCAGCGGAGGTCGTCGCGGAACTGCGCCTGCTGCTCGGTCGTGCCGTTGAGCAGTGAGAGGTCGAGAACGGGGATGCCGGACATGGGATGGTCCTTTCGAGTGCCGGGTGGTGCGCCGACGACGCGGCGGCCCCGGCATCCGTTGACGTCGGCTGCGTGGCATCCGGTGTTCGAGATCGATTCGAGATCGGTTCGAGGCGGATGCCGCGGAGCTGACGCGGACGCGTCGGATGCGGCGTGAGCACGGGGCTGCGGTCGGCGGCGCGGGGAATCGCGCCCTGGGGTCGTCGGGGAGACGACCGCCTAGCGGCGACAGCAGCGACAGGTGAAGGTGCTCACGATGTCCGAAACGGTAGCACGGTCGCCGGCGACCGGCTATTCCCCATCAGTGGGGCAGCACGAGCGAGGCCGCGATGGCGAGCATGACGACGGCGATGACGCCGTCGAGCACCCGCCAGGCGCGCGGGGTCGAGAGCACGCGGCCCAGCAGGCGCGCCCCGTAGGCGAGGGCGAAGAACCAGATGAGGGATGCCGCGCCGGCGCCCAGCGCGAACCACCAGCGGCCCTCGGGGCCGTGGCTGTTCGCCACCGATCCCAGCAGGAAGACGGTGTCGAGGTACACGTGCGGATTGAGCCAGGTGAGGGCCAGGCACGTGAGCACGGCGCTCGCGAGGGTGGCGCGCGTGGCGATCGCCGGTCGTGCTTCGACGGCGACGGGCGCACCGCGGCCGTCGGCGGAGGGCGTCCCCACACCGTCCGCCGACGGCCCCGGCACGTCCGCCGCCGAGTCGCCGCCGTCGCCCGTGACGAGCACCTCGCCCGTCGGGCGCAGCGCGCGGCGGGCGGCGAGCACGCCGTAGCCGACGAGGAATGCCGCGCCCGCCCACCGGACCACGTCGATGAGCCACGGCACCTGGCCGATGACGAGGCCGATGCCGGAGACCCCGACGACGATGAGCACGAGGTCGCTCACGGCGCAGATCGCGGCGACGGCGAACACGTGCTCGCGCCGGATGCCCTGGCGCAGCACGAACACGTTCTGCGCGCCGATGGCGACGATGAGCGAGAGGCCGAGGCCGAGGCCCGCGAGCACTGAGGAGGCGATCACCGTTCGACGGTACGTCGGCGTCAGGCTGTATTCCAGCTCAAGATCCTTCAGAACCATTAGCATCGCTTCAGATGCACATTCCACTCGACCTCGCCCGCACCCTCGCCGCCGTGATCGACGAGGGCACCTTCGACGCGGCCGCCCGTCGGCTGCGGCTCACGCCCTCGGCCGTGTCGCAGCGCGTGAAGACGCTCGAGCAGCAGCTCGGTCGCGTGCTCGTCGTGCGCTCGAAGCCGGCCCGTGCGACCGATGCCGGGGCGGCCGTCGTGCGGCTCGCGCGCCAGCTCGCCCTGCTCGAGCACGACGCGCTCGCCGAGTTCGGGCTCGACGCCGATGACGTCGCCACGGCCGACGGGGAGACGGGCGCGACGGCGTTCCGTCCCGTTCCGATCCCGCTCGCGGTCAACGCCGACTCGCTCGCCACGTGGTTCCTGCCCGCGCTCGCGCGCGTCGCCGAGACGCATCCCGTGGTCTTCGACCTGCACCGCGACGACCAGGACTTCACCGCCGGGCTGCTCGAGTCCGGCACCGTCATGGGGGCGGTGACCTCGCAGGCCACCCCGGTGGCGGGATGCCTCGTGCGCCCGCTCGGCGTCATGCGATACGAGGCCGTGGCCACGCCGGGGTTCGTCGGCCGCTGGAGCGACCGAGCCCGCCACGAGGCATCCGCCCTGCCCGACTGGATCGCCCGTGCGCCACTCGTCGACTTCGACCGGCGCGACCACCTGCAGCACGACGCGCTGCGCGCGGCCGGCCTCGACCCCGAGCGCGCCCCGCGCCACTACGTTCCGGCCTCGAACGACTTCGCGAACGCCGTGAAGCTCGGGCTCGGCTGGGGCATGCTGCCCGAGTTCCAGTCGGCCGCCGAACTCGACCGCGGCGAGCTCGTGCGACTCGGCGGGGCGCCCGTCGACGTGCCGCTGCACTGGCAGCAGTGGAACCTCAGTTCGCCCCTGCTCGACGCCGTCGCCGACGCGCTCGCCGTCGAGGCGCGGCGTGCGCTCGGCTGAGCCGCCCGGGCGTTCTCCAGTGCTGGCACGCATGCGGCCGGGGCGGCGGCTCCGCTAGCGTCGCGTGCGACCGGGGGCTGGGAGGGGCCCATGAAGACCTGGGAGGTCGCCGCCCTGGTGGCAGCGGCGACCCTCGCCGCGATCGCAGCCGCCTACGGCGTCGGCATGCTCGCCGGCGTGCAGGCCGGAGCGTCGGGTGCGGCTCCGATCGGGCGGGAGCCGCCGGGCCTGCATGCCGGTGTCGCCGGCCCCGCGGGAGTCGTGGGCCTCGAGCGGGCCATCTACCTGCGCAACGTCGACGTCGTGCTCGGGCCGGGTTGAGCCGGGCGCGCCCAGACGCGCAGCGGGCCGACGCGCCGGAAGCCCGCATCGAGCGCATCGTCGAGGGCGCCATCCGACTCGTAGCCGACGACCGGCAGCCCCGGCCACCGTCCTCCGGCCTCGCGTCGGAACGCACGGTACAGTCCCTGGCCACCGCCGAAGGCGTTCGAGAGCCCGACGACCTCGCCCGTGCGGTTGAGCACGCCGCCCGCGGTGACCGCGGCCTGCACCGACGCCCGACTCGACCCGGGCCCGGCCGACCCGAGCACCACCACCTCGGCTGCCCCGAGCAACGGCTCGGCGAACGCGTCGGGGAGGCCGTGGGCGCCCGCCCACCGCGCCAGCCCGGCGGCCGTCGTCACCGTGACGAGTGCGGGGTCGCCGGGATCGGTGCCGTTCGACGACGAGTCGTGCGCGTCGGCGACGATCCAGGTCGCGTCGAACAGCGGCGCCCAGCCGGCGGCGCCCGGATCGAGGTCGGCGAACGAGTCCTTCAGGCTCGTCGCGTCGGGCGCGAGCATCGCGAGCACGGTCGCCGTGTCGAGCCCGGGTTCGACGGTCACCGCCTCGGGATAGCCGAGCGGCGTCGGCGCCTCAGCCACCCACAGGGCGCCGCCGAGGGCGAAGCCCGATGCGATCCCGTGGCTCGCGGCGACCGCTCGGCACCACTCCGCGTTGTTGCGTGCTGCGAGGCGTGCGAGCCGGGCGTCGCCGCGAGGCATCCCGCCTAGCCGAACAGTCGCTGCAGGCGCTGCACGCCCTCGAGCAGCGGCTCGTCACCGAGCGCGTAGCTGAAGCGGAGGAACCCGGACGGCCCGAACGCCTCGCCGGGAACGGCGGCGACCTCGGCCTGGTCGAGGATGAGGTCGGCGAGCTCCAGCGACGAGGTCGGCGTGACGCCGCCCCACTCGCGGCCGAGGAGGCCGGTCACGTCGGGGTAGACGTAGAACGCGCCCTCGGGCACCGGCACCGTCATGCCGTCGATCTTCGAGAGCTCGGCGACGATCAGGCGGCGTCGGCGGTCGAAGGCGCGGCGCATCTCCTCCACCGGCTCCTGCGGGCCGGTGAGGGCAGCGATCGCGGCGCGCTGCGAGATGTTCGAGACGTTCGACGAGAGGTGCGACTGGAGGTTCGCGGCGCCCTTGATCACGTCGGCGGGGCCGACCATCCAGCCGAGGCGCCACCCCGTCATGGCGTAGGTCTTGGCGACGCCGTTGACGAGGATCGCCTGGTTCGCGAGCCCCGGCACGGCCTCGACGATCGAGACGGCGCGCGGGGCGGGGCTGCCGACCTCGGAGTCGAGCGAGCCGTAGGTCAGGTTCTGGTAGATCTCGTCGGCGATGACCCAGATGCCGTGCTCGAGCGCCCACTCGCCGATCGCCTTCACCTGCTCGGGCGCGTACACCGCGCCGGTCGGGTTCGACGGCGAGACGAACAGCAGCACCTTCGTACGCTCGGTGCGCGCGGCCTCGAGCTGCTCGACCGTGACGAGGTAGCCCTGGTCGCTGCCCGCGAACACGTCGACCTGGCGGCCGCCCGCGAGCTTGATCGCCTCGGGGTAGGTGGTCCAGTACGGGGTGGGCACGAGCACCTCGTCGCCCTCGTCGAGCAGCACCTGGAAGGCCTGGTAGACGGCCTGCTTGCCGCCGTTGGTCACGACCACCTGCGATGCGGATGCCTCGAGGCCCGAGTCGCGCGCGGTCTTCGCCGCGATCGCCTCGCGCAGGTCGGGCAGTCCCGCGGCAGGCGTGTAGCGGTAGTTCTTGGGGTCGCGCGTGGCCGCGAGGGCGGCCTCGACGATGTGCTCGGGGGTCGCGAAGTCGGGCTCGCCGGCGGCGTACGAGATGACCGGGCGGCCCTCGGCCTGGAGCGCCTTCGCCTTCGCATCGACCTTCAGGGTCGCGGACTCGGCGATGGCGGCGATACGGGCGGACAGGCGCGGCTTCTCGGTCACAGGGGTGAGTCTAATCGCGTGGCCGCGAGGCCGTGAGGGGCGTTTCGATCGGTGTCGTCCGGCCCTCCGGACGGTCTGCCCGGGCACGGGCGAGCGGATGCCTCGGCGCCGCGCCGAGGCATCCGCCCGTGCTCCTCGACGTCAGCCGACGGTGGCGGCGATGTCGGGCTGGTCGCTGAAGATGCCGTCCATGCCGGCACCGACGAACACCGCGATCTCGCCCGCGAGGTCGCCCGGCGCGATCGGGTCGGCCGACGAGCGGAACTCCGCCGGGAGGAACTGGTTCTCGAGGCGGAAGGTCCAGCCGTGCACCGCGAGCCCGGCCGCGTGGGCATCGGCGATGACCGGCTTCGGCGCACCGAGCGTGCCCGCCGCCGTGCGCGGGATCATGACCGACTTCTCGAGGCCGACGCCGTCGGCGTAGCCGGCGATCTCCACGAGCCCGGCGGGCGTGACGAGGTCGGCGTACGTGCGCGGGTCGCCCGCGGCCGTGAAGTCGTACGGGCGGCCCGAGGCGCTCACGAGCTGGGCGAGGGCAACCTCGGTCATGCCGTCGAGCTCCTGCAGGTTCGAGACCTCGAAGCTCTGCACGATCACGGGTGCGTCGGCGTCGTCGACGCCGTTCGCCTGCAGGGCGGCGACGAGGGGCTCCTCGAGCGAGAGGCCGATCGAGTCGAAGTAGGTCGGGTGCTTCGTCTCGGGGTAGACGCCGACCTGCCGGCCGTCGCAGCTGATCGAGTGGCGGGCGAGGTCGATGACCTCGTCGAGGGTCGGCACCTGGTACAGCCCGTCGAACGCGGTGTTGGCGGGGCGGGTCTGCGGCAGCCGCTCCTTCGCCCGCAGGGTGCGAAGCTCCCCGAGCGTGAAGTCCTCGGTGAACCAGCCGGTGACCTTCGCGCCGTCGATGGTCTTCGTGGCCTTCCGGCCCGCGAACTCCGGGCGGGCGGCGACGTTCGTGGTGCCGCTGATCTCGTTCTCGTGGCGGGCGACGAGCACGCCGTCCTTCGTCGAGACCACGTCGGGCTCGATGTAGTCGGCGCACTGCACGATCGCCTGCTCGTACGAGGCGAGCGTGTGCTCGGGGCGGTAGCCGCTCGCGCCCCGGTGGCCGATGACGGTCACCTGCTCGGGCTCGATCTTCGTGCGGCCGAGGTCGATCACGGCGAACTCGGTGTCGTCGGGCGTGCCCGGCACGCGGGCGTCGTTGCCGGGGTAGTTGTTGTCGTTGCCGATGAGCAGGCGTCCGTCCTTCAGCTGCACGATCGTCTCGAACGACTGCACGGGCAGCGAGAACACCTCGCCCGTGCCGTAGCCGTCGCCGGCGCCGATGCCGTCGGGGTTCGCGATGCGGAGGGCGTCGAGCACGAGCGTCTTCTCGAGGTGGCCCTCGGCGTCGGCGCGCTTCAGGTCGACCTGGTAGACGCGCTTCGTGACCGACTGCTCGCCCTCGAAGTCGTCGCGCTCGACGACGAGCAGCACGCCGTTCTTGACCGTGAACGCGTCGCCGACGACGTTCGCCTCCTGGTCGGTCTGGTAGTTCCACGTGCGCCCGGTGTAGGCGCCGCGCTTGGTGTCGAACTCGTGCACCTCGCGCCGGCGCAGGTCGGCGTCGTCGGCGTACGAGCCCTCGACGATCGGGTAGAGGTAGCGCCCGTTCACCGAGCCCGCGAGCGCCTCGAAGCCGCGGCTCGCGCGCACCCGCGGCGTCTCTCCTGCGGCGAGGTACGGGTTCTGCGGCGACTTCGCGCCGTCGAGCGAGAAGGGCTTCTCGAGGAGGGTGCCCTCGGCGTCGAAGTGCAGCAGGAAGGGCCCGAACTCCTCGCCGACCCAGAAGCTGCCGTCCTTCGCGCGCACGACCGACTCGATGTCGAAGTCGGCCCCCGTGAGCAGCCGCTCGTCGGTGTCGCCGTTGACGATCGGGAAGTCGAGCACGCCGTTGCGGTCGTTGTACGAGATGAAGCGCTCCACCTCGAGCGCGCCGTCGCCGCCCTCGGCGGTCTGCCAGGCCGGTCGCACGAGGTAGTTGCGCAGCAGGAAGTCGGCGGAGTTGCCCTTCGAGCCGAACCCGTTGTCGGGCTGGGCCCAGAACGTGCCGTCGCCGTTCTCGATCACGGCGGAGAATCCGGGGATGACCTGGCCGTCCCACGGGCCCTGACGGCCGTTCGCGGCGGAGGCGAGCGCGCCCGAGGCAGGACCTTCGGCGAGGAAGTCGGCCGACAGGGTGGCCCGGGCGACGAGCGTGGGCTCGAACGACTGCATGGGCGAGGTCGGGGTGGTCTGCCCGTTGCCGACGGCCTGGGCGGCCGGTGCGGCGAGCAGCAGGGCGGCCGCCGTGGCGGTCGCGGCGGTGACGGCGATGGCGCGCGGCAGGGCGCGTCGCGTGAGGTTTCGGCTCATGCCGCGAGCCAACCGGCCCCGGTCTGCGACCCCGTGTCGGCCAGGCGACCGTTCGGCGACGACCCGGTGAACGGATGCCTCGTGTGAATGGATGCCCCGTGCCGCGGCCTCGCGTCCGTGGCTCGGGCGGTGGCGGAGATCTCGGGCTAGAGGTTCTGGCCGATGTCCCAGAGCCGGTCGGGTCGCCCGTCGATCGCCTCGGAGACGGCGAGCGCCTGGTCGTCGGAGAGCGACGCGACGTAGTCGACGACACCGCGGCCGACGCCGAGCCGCAGCAGGTCGGCCGACTCGGGCACCGGCACTCCCTCGGGGCGCGTGCGGCGCAGTTGCGCGTAGCCGTCGGTCGCGATCTCGATGAGCTCGCGCAGCCGCTGGGGCACCCGGTGCCGGTCGTACTCGTCGGTCGCCCAGGCGGTCAGCCCCTTCACGGCACGCGTGAGCACGCGGCTGAGGCCCCGCTGGTACATGGCGATGTCGGCGCGGTCGAGGATGAAGTGCCGGTGCACGAACTTCAGGATCTCGACCTCGTGCCAGGCGCCCCGGTCGAGCGTCACGAGGCCCGTGCGGGCGACGCCGTCGGGTGCGGGCACGACCGAGGTCTGGAGGTGACCGATCCAGCGGTTCGTGAACGACGACAGCGCGCGTTCCGAGGCGATCGAGCCGTCGAAGGGCGTCGCGAGCAGGCCGTCGACGAGGTCGTCGGCGACGACGTCGACCGCGGCCGCGAACGCGTCGTCGTCGGCGATCCACGCGTCGGAGCGACGCAGCTTGCGCCGCAGCGCCTCGAGGGCGGCGCCCGCCGGCGCGCTGCGCTGCAGGAGGGCCTCGTCGTCGAGCTCGCGCAGGGCGCTCGAGTCCTCCATCCACCCGCGGAACTCGCGGGCGACCGCGCCCTGGCTGAGCAGGCCGGCGCGGTAGAAGTCGTCGACGTCGTGGATCGAGTAGGCGATGTCGTCGGCGGTGTCCATGATCGAGCACTCGAGCGACTGCACCATCGGCGCGAGGCCCCTGCGCGCCTCGGCGAGGTCGGCCGCGTCGAGGTCGTACGCCGAGAACTTCGCCGCCTCGACGCTCTCCCCGCTCCGGCGCCAACCGCGCGGCAGCCCGCCGTCGGCGAACGGCGCCGGCGAGGCGAACCGGGTCCACGGGTACTTCGCGACGGCCGCCCGCACCGCCGACGTGAGGTTGAGGCCGTGCGGCGCGGCCGCGCACACGTCGAGGGTGGCGATGATGCGGTAGCTCTGCGCGTTGCCCTCGAATCCGTCGGGGAGGTCGAGCGTCTCGCGGGCGAGGCGGTCGAGCACGCGCTCGCCGAGGTGCCCGAACGGCGGGTGCCCGAGGTCGTGCGCGCTCGCCGCCGCCTGGACGACGACAGCGTCGCAGCCGTGCTCCGTCGCGAGCGCGTGCGCCGGCGACGAGGCGTCCGCGAAGCCGACCGCGATCGCGCGTGCGACCGCGGTGACCTTGATGGAGTGGGTGAGCCGGTTGTGGATGAGGGGGCCGGCGCCCGGTTGCGCGATGACCTGCGTGACCGCCGACAGCCGCGAGAAGTAGGGGGAGAACCGGATGCGCTCGAGGTCGAGACGGAACTGCGAGTGCTCGCCGACGACCTCGACGCTCGAGCTCGGCTCGGGGGTGCGGCGGGCGGCGCGGTCGGGGCTCATGGTCCCAATGTAGGCGTCGGTTCGCGCGAGGCGCTCGCGTCGCCTACACTGATGGAGGTTGCTCGCCTCGGCAAAGATTCACTGCGCCCGAAATCGCGACTCGATCGAATCGAGTTTCGTTGCGGTCGTGTGAAGCGGAGCCGGGCTGGCGATTCCGAGGCGTCCCGTGCAAGCGGGGCCCTAGGGCGGTGGCTCAATTGGTAGAGCAGCGGTCTCCAAAACCGCAGGTTGCAGGTTCGAGTCCTGTCCGCCCTGCGAGCCGGCAGTGATTGCCGGCCCACGAAAGGTGTACGAGGTGGCACGAAAAGTTATCGACGAACCCAGTGAGGACGTCGTCGCCAACGCGAAGCGCGATCGCGCAGCGCGTCGGAACCCCTTTTCGCGCATCGCCCTGTTCATCCGGCAGGTCATCGCTGAGCTGAAGAAGGTCGTCACCCCCACGCGGAGGGAGCTTGTCAGCTTCACGGTCGTGGTGCTCGTGTTCGTCATCATCATGATGGCGCTCGTCTGGGGCCTCGACCAGCTGTTCGGATGGCTGGTGCTGTACGTCTTCGGAACGACCGGGGTCTGATCGGGCCTTCGGCCGCACGACCCGCTGGGCGCCGGGGGCGCACGAAGAGAAGGATCGAGAAGTGTCAAGGACTGAGCGCGACGACGTCGACTGGGCTACGGCTGCCGAGCAGTCGGCTGAAGACGACGAGGCGCAGACGGGCAGCGTCAACGAGCACGAGGAGCAGTCCTCGGAGCCGGCCGAGCACCGTGCCGTGCACCTCGTCGACGACGAGGGCAACGACATCGACCTCGAGGCGGTCCTCGACGCGATCGCCGAGGCGGGCGACCCCGAGGCCGACGCCGTCGTCGACGACGCCCTCGACATCGACTCGCCCGAAGAGGCCGAGGCCGCACTCGAGGCGGTCGAAGAAGAGGCCGACAGCGAGTTCGACCCGTACGAGGAGTTCCGCAACGAGCTGCGCTTCCTCCCGGGCAAGTGGTACGTCATCCACTCGTACGCGGGCTTCGAGCGCCGCGTGAAGGCGAACATCGAGCAGCGCCGCGAGTCGATGGCGATGGCCGACTACATCTACCAGGTCGAAGTGCCGATGGAAGACGTGGTCGAGATCAAGAACGGCCAGCGCAAGATGGTCACCCGCGTGCGCATCCCGAGCTACGTGCTCGTCCGCATGGAGCTGAACGAGGAGAGCTGGTCGGTCATCCGCCACACTCCGGGCGTCACGGGCTTCGTGGGCAACGCGCACAACCCGACCCCGCTGCGCTTCGAAGAGGCCTTCGGCATGCTGAAGAGCCTCGTCGAGCCCAAGGACGTCGCGCCCGCCAAGGGTGCGAAGGCCGGTGCCGCGTCCGGCGCAGCCCGTCAGATCCCCGCCGAGGTCGACTTCGAGATCGGCGAGACGATCACCATCAAGGACGGCTCGTTCGCGGGCCTGCCCGGCACGATCAGCGAGATCAAGCCCGAGAGCGGCAAGCTCACCGTGCTCGTCTCGCTCTTCGAGCGCGAGACCCCCGTCGAGCTCAGCTTCGACCAGGTCACCAAGCTCTAAGATCCCCAGAAGCTCCACAGCCGACCCTCCGGTATACTCGGAGGGTTGTGCTGCGTTCGGCCCCGCCGAACCCGCACGAACCACCGCCCTCCGGAACCGCCGGAGCGACGGGAGAGTGCCCGCCAGGGCGTTCGAACAGAAAGAGAGAAATCATGGCACCGAAGAAGAAGGTCACTGGTCTGATCAAGCTTCAGATCAACGCCGGCGCCGCCAACCCCGCACCGCCCATCGGTCCGGCGCTGGGTCAGCACGGCGTGAACATCATGGAGTTCTGCAAGGCCTACAACGCGGCGACCGAGTCGCAGCGCGGCAACGTGATCCCCGTCGAGATCACGGTCTACGAGGACCGCTCCTTCACCTTCGTCCTGAAGACCCCGCCCGCCGCCGAGCTCATCAAGAAGGCCGCCGGCGTCGCCAAGGGCTCGGGCGTCCCGCACACGACCAAGGTCGGCAAGCTCACGCAGGACCAGGTCCGCGCGATCGCCGAGCAGAAGATGGTCGACCTCAACGCGAACGACCTCGACGCCGCGTCGAAGATCATCGCGGGCACCGCTCGCTCGATGGGCATCACGGTCGAATAAGGCCGGTCGTCCCGGGGTCTCGTTCCGCGCTTCGCGCGACTCGACCACCGGGGCAGGATGCCTCGGCCGAGGCATCCGTCTTCAGAACTCTCATTCGTGGCAGCGCCCGCCAGGCGCGATGACCACACTCTCGCAAGGAGAACCAACATGGCACAGAAGTCCAAGGCCTACCGGGCCGCGGCCGAGAAGATCGAGGCCGGCAAGTACTACACCCCGACCGACGCGGTTGCGCTCGCGAAGCAGACCGGCTCGGCGAAGTTCGACTCGACCGTCGAGGTCGCGCTGAAGCTCGGCGTCGACCCCCGCAAGGCCGACCAGATGGTGCGCGGCACCGTCATCCTCCCGCACGGCACCGGTAAGACCGCCCGCGTCATCGTCTTCGCGACGGGCCCCGCGGCCGAGGCCGCCATCGCGGCCGGCGCCGACGAGGTCGGCGGCGCCGAGCTCATCGAGAAGGTCGCCGCGGGCTACACCGCGTTCGACTCGGCCGTCTCGACCCCCGAGCTCATGGGCCAGGTCGGCCGTCTCGGCAAGGTGCTCGGCCCGCGCGGCCTGATGCCGAACCCGAAGACCGGCACGGTCACCCCGAACGTCGGCCAGGCCGTCTCCGACATCAAGGGCGGCAAGATCGAGTTCCGCGTCGACAAGCACGCCAACGTGCACTTCGTCGTCGGCAAGTCGTCGTTCTCGGCCGAGCAGCTCGACGACAACCTCAAGGCCGCCCTCGAAGAGGTCATGCGTCTCAAGCCGTCGAGCTCGAAGGGCCGCTACATCCAGAAGGGCGCCGTGTCGACCACGTTCGGCCCCGGCATCCCGCTGGACGTCAACGCCATCTGACCCACTCGGTGATCGAGGAGCGCACGGCGCGTCTCGAGATCCACGAAGGCCCCGCCGGTTCGCCGGCGGGGCCTTCGTCGTTCCCTCTCGGGAGCGGTCGGGTCAGTGCGGGAGCGCGTCGTGGTGCGCCTGCATGCTGGGCCGGATGGCGAGCACGGCGGCGACGAGCGCGACCGCACCGCAGATCCACGACATCCAGGCGGCCCCGAACGTCATGGGGTCGGCGTAGCCGCCCATCCACGGCGAGATGAGGAGCAGCGCGCCGAGTGCCGCCTGGATGTACTCCATCGCGACGAGGCCGGGTGCGGCGAGGTTCACGACTCCGGAGACGACCAGCAGGGCGCCCAGCACGAGCATCAGGGCGACCGAGGCGCCCATCGGGGGAACGAACAGCGTCGAGATCATCGCGGCTGCACCCGCGGCGATCGCGACCCAGTCCTCCCAGCGAGTCCACTTCTTCATAGAAACCAGCCTCCTCAAGGTGGTGGCTCCCGATCAGGGGGTCGATTCAACGGTATTCCCGACCGATCGTCCGGTCAATATGTCTCGAGCGGAGTCGAGACGCCCCGGGATTCCTCGTGCGCGGCGCCGGCCGCGAGCAGGACACCCCGGCTCGGCGTCGGGCCCTCGACGAGCGGGCTCGGCCCGCTCGATCGTGGGTCACCGCACGATGAGGAAGCCCTCGTCGTCGTCGCGGGGCTCGAGTTCGTCGACCGCGACGCCGGTCACCTGCGAGCCGGGCGGGCCCTGCTCGAGCCGCCGGATCATCTCGCGGACCGCGCGCGACGGCCCCTGCACCTCGGCCTCGACGGTGCCGTCGGGCAGGTTGCGGACCCAGCCGGTGATCGCGAGGCGCTCGGCGTGCTTGCGTGCGAGGTAGCGGTAGCCGACGCCCTGCACGGCGCCGCTCACGATGACGTGCCGACGGATCACCCGCTCACCATACACGCGCGGTGAGCGAACGCACTCCGGGGGTGCTTCCCGCTGATTCGAGCCCTCGAACGGCCTGGGCACGGCGGAGATGCACCCCCGGAGTGGAGGAGCGGGCGGAGGTCAGCCCGCCGTCGGGGCGTTCACCGCGGCGACGGCGCCGGTGCGGGCGCGGATCTCGTCGGCGACCGCGATCGCATCGCCCGCCGGGGCGTCGGACTTGCGGTCGGGGCGGGCGATGAAGAGATACAGCAGGCCGCTCACGACGACGACGCCGAGGCCGATGAGCAGGATCCAGTCGGTGAAGAACGTGCCGCTCGTTCCCGGCGTCGCGAGCAGGATCATCGCGAAGACACCGTAGGCGAGGGCGACGATGTTCACGATCAGGCCGAGTCCGCCGAGCGAGAACGGGCCGGCCGGCTTCCACCCCTTGAGTCGCTGGCGCAGGGCCGCGAGCACGACCATCTGGAACGCGACGTAGATGCCGAGCACCGCGAACGAGGTCACGGCGGTGAGCAGTGTCGCCTCGAAGTAGATGAGCACCGCGAGGATGACCGGGATCGTGCACGCGACGATGAGGGCGTTCGTCGGCACCTTGCTGCGGGGCGAGACCTTCGAGAGCCAGCGGTGGCCCGGGATCATGCCGTCACGGGCGAACGAGTAGAGCAGACGGCTCGCGGCGGCCTGCAGGCTCAGCACGCAGCTGATGAACGCAGTGACCGCGACCACGAGGAAGACCTTCGCACCGACGGGGCCGAGGGTCGCCTCGAGGATGCCCGGGATCGGGTCCATGTCGTCGCCCGCGACGATCGACGCGAGGTCGGGCGCGGCGAGCACGTAACCGCCGAAGGAGAAGAGCGCCGAGACGCCGCCGACGAGGATCGTCATGATCATCGCCTTGGGGATGCGGCGGGCCGGGTTCGCGACCTCTTCGGCGACATCGCCGCAGGCCTCGAATCCGTAGAAGAGGAAGAGGCCCGCGAGCGCGGCGCCGAGGAACGCCGCCGCGTAGCTGCCGTCGCCCTCGACGCCCATCGTGTCGAAGAACACGCTGAACTCCTGCTTGCGCTGGAAGATCAGGAGGTACAGGCCCACGCCGATGACGCCGACGAGCTCGGCGGCGAGGCCGATCTGCGCGACCCGGGCGAGGGTCTTCGTGCCCGAGAAGTTGAAGACCAGGGCGAGCACGAGCAGGCCGAGCGTGAGCAGCAGCGTCGACATCGGCGTGATCTCGATGCCGAGCAGGCTCGCGAGGAAGCCCGAGCCGTACTCCGACACCGCGGTGATCGTGACGATCATGGCCCAGATGTAGACCCATGCGGCCATCCAGGCGTAGCGACGACCCCAGAGCCGCCGGGCCCACGGGTAGATGCCGCCGTGGATCGGGTACTGCGAGACGACCTCGCCGAACACGAGCGACACGAGCAGCTGCCCGGCGCCGACGATGACGATCCACCAGATCGAGGGCGGACCGCCGACCGAGAGGGCGAGCGCGAACAGCGAGTACACGCCCACGAGGGGAGAGAGATAGGTGAAGCCGAGCGCGAAGTTCGCCCAGAGGCTCATCGAGCGGTTGAAGGAGCCCTCGTAGCCGAGGACCCCGAGGTGCTCGTCGTCGCCGAGGTGGTTCGGCGGGGTGGTTTCTTGCGACATGTCGCCCTTTCGATCGACGCTGATCTCGCGCCCGCCCCCCTCGGGCGCACGGTACCGGGACAGCTTAGCCATACCTGCGGCAGTAAAGCTATAGCACTAGATGATTAATCGGGATGCCTCCGGCGGGGCGCCGTGGCAGGATGCCGACATGGGAACCGTCACCGACTACCTGGCCGCGATCGACGGTGAGAACCGCGTTGCGCTCGAGCACGTGATCGCCGTCGCGCGTGGGCTCTCGCCCGACGCGACCGAGGGTGAGAGCTACGGCATGCCGGCCCTGCTGCACCGCGGCAAGGCGCTCGTCGCGGCGCTCGAGGCCAAGAAGCACCTGGGCCTCTACCCGTTCAGCGGGCAGATCCTGCCGGGCCTCGCGACCGAACTCGACGCCGCCGGACTGAACTGGTCGCCGGGTGCGCTCCAGTTCACGGCGCAGCATCCCGTGCCCGACGACCTGCTGCGCCGGATCCTGGGCGAGCGCATCGCGCAGATCGACGCGCAGCTCGACAAGAAGCGGCGCTGAGACGACGGATGCCCGGGCGCTCGCCCGGGCATCCGTCGGTCGACCCCGTCTCTGCGGGGTCGGTCGACCCCGTCTCCGCGGGGTCGGTCGACCTCGTCTACGCGGCCTCGGCGACCTCCGCGGTGAGGCGGGCGCGCAGCGCGCCGAGTTCGTCGTCGGCGAGGCCCGCGGCGCCGAGATATCCGGCTGCGCCGCCGTGCTCGCGGTCGATCCAGCCGAGGGTGGCCTCGATGGCCTCGGGCGGGGTGCCGGTGACGAGCGTCTCGAGCTCGGGGGTCAGCGGAATGCCGAACGAGGCCACCATGTGCAGCATGCCGTCGGCCCACGCGCCCGACAGGTTGGCCTGCGATGCCGCGTAGTCGGCGACGACCGCGTCGCGCTCCACCCCGACGGCGTCGAGCATGAGCGCCGTCGCGACGCCGGTGCGGTCCTTGCCGGCGGTGCAGTGCACGAGCACGCCCGTGGGTGCGGCGTCGTTCGACGCCGCGATGAGCCGGGCGACGCGCGCGAACGCCGCGCCGCCGTGCTGCAGCATGCCGATGTACAGGTCGCCGAGCGACGGAATGGCGGCCGTCGTCTCGGCGGCCGACGGGGCCCCGCCCTTCATGAGCTGCTGCATCGAATCGGCGACGGCGCCCTCGAGGATCGAGAGGTCGACGACCGAGAACGGGCGCGAGTCGGGCACGAGGTCGGGTGCGGACTCGCGCTCGGCGGGCGTGCGGAAGTCGACGATCACGCCGACTTGCGTCGCCGCGAGCTCGTCGAGCCCCTGCGCGCTCAGCGCGGAGAGTGCGGCGGAGCGGAAGAGCACGCCGCTTCGCGTCGTGCCGCCGCCCTGCAGCGGCATGCCGCCCGTGTCGCGGAAGTTGACCAGGCCGTCGATGCTCACAGTTCCCCCAGTTCGTGCAGCGTTGCGGCGACGCGAAAGGCGACCGCCGTTCGGCATCCTAGCGACACCCGGGCGGGAGACGACGGATGCCTCGGGGCACGTGGCCCCGAGGCATCCGGATTTCATGCGAATCGGGTGATCAGCCGATGCGGATCATCTTCTTGTTGACGAACTCGTCGGCGCCGAAGCGGCCGAGCTCGCGGCCCGAACCCGAGCGCTTCACGCCGCCGAAGGGGAGCTCGGCGCCGTCGGCCGCGACGAGGTTGACGAAGACCATGCCGGCTTCGATCTTGTCGGCGACGCGGAGCGCCTGGTCCTGGTCGGTCGTGAACACGTACGAGCCGAGGCCGAACGGGGTGTTGTTCGCGAGCTCGACGGCGGCGTTCTCGTCGGCGACCTTGAAGACCTGCGCGACCGGGCCGAAGAACTCCTCGTGGAAGGCGTCGGAGCCCGGCTTGACGTCGGTGAGGATCGTCGCCGAGTAGTAGTTGCCGTTCTTGGTGCCGCCCGAGTGCAGGGTCGCACCCTGAGCGACGGCGCGCGAGACCTGCTCGGCGAGCCCCTCGGCGGCCTTGGCCGACGAGAGCGGGCCGAGGGCGGTGCCCTCCTTCGAGGGGTCGCCCTCCTCGACCTCGTTCATCTTGGCGGTGAACTTCTCGAGGAACGGCTCGTAGAGGTCCTCCACGACGATGAAGCGCTTGGCCGCGTTGCAGGCCTGGCCGTTGTTGTCGACGCGGGCGAGCACGGCGGCGTCGACGGTCGCGTCGAGGTCGTCGGTCGAGAGCAGGATGAAGGGGTCGGAACCACCGAGCTCGAGCACGACCTTCTTGAGGTGGCGACCGGCGATCTCGGCGACGATCGCACCGGCGCGCTCGGAGCCGGTGAGCGAGACGCCCTGCACGCGCGGGTCGGCGATGACGGTCTCGATCTGCGCGTGCGACGCGTAGATGTTGACGTAGGCGCCCTCGGGGAAGCCGGCGTCGAGGAAGATCTGCTCCATCGCGGCGGCCGACTCGGGGCACTGCTCGGCGTGCTTCAGCAGGATCGTGTTGCCGATGATGAGGTTCGGGCCGGCGAACCGGGCGACCTGGTAGTACGGGAAGTTCCACGGCATGATGCCGAGCAGCACGCCGAGCGACGAGCGGCGGATGAGGGCCGAGCCCTCGCCCGCGAGCAGGTCGATCTTCTCGTCGGCGAGCAGCGACTCGGCGTTGTCGGCGTAGTACTCGTAGATCGCGGCGGCGAACTCGACCTCGCCGACGGCCTGCTCGATGGGCTTGCCCATCTCGCGGACGATGATCTCGGCGAGCTCCTGCGCGCGCTCGTTGTGCAGTTCGGCGACGCGGCGGATGAGGGCGGCGCGCTCGGCGACCGTCGAGTTCTTCGACCAGGTGCGGTGCGCCTCGGCGGCCGAGGCGATCGCGGCCTGCAGACCGTCGTCGGTGATGGTGTCGAAGCTCTTGACGACCTCGCCGGTGGCGGGATTGGTCACGGCATAGGGCATGGGGTTTCTCCTTCTCGGGTGCACCGCGGGATGTTCCCTGAGCTTGTCGGAGGGTCCTGGCCTGTCGAAGGCTGGGCGCATGCCGCGGTGCAGACGCTCGTCGTCAAAGATATAACAACGGATGATTCTTCTCGACCCGGTCGCAGGGGATGCCCAGCCTCGCGCTCACTGCATGCGCGGATCCTCGGTCGGGTCGAAGTACTTGGCGGGGCAGCCGACGTCCGGCGCATCGGCGAACAGCTCGAAATGCCAGGCCTCGTTGTCGTACACCTGGCACAGTCCGTAGGCCTCCCCGCGCTCGGCGAGCCAGTCGACGGCGTCGTAGTCGCCGAGGTCGACGGCGTCGCCCGACACGTGGGCGGACTTCTCGGGCGGCGCGACCCAGCGCGCCGCCTCCGTCTCCGAGCCGTACTCGGCGACGGCCTCGTCGAGCAGGCGGTCCTGATGCGCCGGTGAGCGCCAGCCGCTGTTGACGCGGAACTCGATGCCCTCGGCCGCGGCATCCGTCGCGGCCCGGCGCAGGGCGTCGAGGAGCGCCGGGTCGAGGCGGGTGATCGCCGGGTACTCGTCGAAGGGCGTGGCGCCGTCGGGGAGGTCGCCGGCGGCTTCGCCCGTCGCGTCGCCGCCGTCGCCCGTGGATGCCGCGTCGTGCCCGCCGCCGACGGGCTGGGCCGATGAGGAGATCGACTGCATGACGAGGCTGCCGGCCATTGCGGCGGCGACGACTGCGAGGGCGACGACGAGCGCCGCGAAGGCACGTCGGGCCCGCCGGACGCGGCGCCGACGCGCTGAAGCTGATCGCTGGGAGTGCATGCGGCCAGTCAAGGCGGCGCGGTGTTGCGAGAGCGTCTGCGGAATCCGATACGCCGGCGATATGCGCTCGCTCCTAGCATGGGGGCATGCGGGTACTGGTCGTCGAAGATGAGCCCTTCATGGCCGAGGCCATCCGCGACGGGCTCCGCCGCGAGGCGATCGCCGCCGACCTCGCGGGCGACGGCGACACCGCGCTCGAGCTGCTGAGCGTCAACGCCTACGACATCGCCGTGCTCGACCGCGACGTTCCCGGGCCCTCGGGCGATGAGATCGCCCGGAGCATCGTCGCCTCGGGCAGCGGCATGCCGATCCTGATGCTCACCGCGGCCGACCGCATCGACGACAAGGCCACCGGCTTCGAGCTCGGCGCCGACGACTACCTCACGAAGCCCTTCGAGCTGAAGGAGCTCGTGCTCAGGCTGCGGGCGCTCGACCGGCGGCGCGCGCACGCCAGGCCGCCGGTGCGCGAGATCGCCGGCCTGCGCGTCGACCCCTTCCGCCGGGAGGTCTACCGCGACGGACGGTACGTGGCACTCACGAGGAAGCAGTTCGCGGTGCTCGAGGTGCTCGTCGCCGCGGAGGGCGGCGTCGTCAGTGCCGAGGCGCTGCTCGAGCGGGCGTGGGACGAGAACGCCGACCCCTTCACGAACGCCGTGCGCATCACCGTCTCGGCGCTGCGCAAGCGGCTCGGCGAACCGTGGGTCATCGCGACGGTGCCGGGCGTCGGCTACCGCATCGACGTCGGCGGCGGTGCGGACGATACCGGCGGGACCGGGGCGGGGGAGCGGCGATCGTGACGCGCGCACCGGGCATGAGCGTCCGGCTCAAGCTCGCCCTCAGCTACGCGGGCTTCCTCATGGTCGCCGGTGCCCTGCTGCTCGCGGTGGTGTGGGCCTACCTGCTGCGGTACGTGCCCGCCGACGCGGTCGCGACGCGCGAGGGGTTCATGCCGGGTCGCGACGACCTCGTGCGCGCGTTCGCACCCGCGGTCAGCTGGGCACTGCTCTTCCTGCTCGTGTTCGGGCTGCTCGGCGGCTGGGTGCTCGCCGGCCGCATGCTCGCGCCGCTGACGCGCATCACGAGGGCGACCCGCAAGACCGCGACCGGGGCGCTCGGCCACCGCATCGAGATGGAGGGCCGCCGCGACGAGTTCCGCGAGCTCGCCGACAGCTTCGACGACATGCTCGCCCGGCTCGAGGCGCACGTCGCCGAGCAGCAGCGCTTCGCCGCGAACGCCTCGCACGAGCTGCGCACGCCGCTCGCGATCACGCAGACCCTGCTCGACGTCGCCGACGATCCGGCGGCCGACCGAGACGTGCTGCTCGAACGCCTCCGCATCGTGAACGCCCGCGCGATCGACCTCACCGAGGCGCTGCTGCTGCTCACCCGCGCCGACCGCCGCTCGTTCAGCCGCGAGCGGGTCGACCTGTCGCTGCTCGCCGAGGAGGCCGTCGAGACGCTCCTCCCGATCGCCGAGGCGCGCGGCGTCGGCATCGAGGCCGCGGGCGACGTCGCACCGACGCTCGGGTCGCCGGCGCTCCTCTTGCAGCTGACGACGAACCTCGTGCACAACGGGATCGTCCACAACGTCCCCGAGGGCGGCACCGTGCGGATCGACACGGCCGCCGCGACCGACTCGGTCGCGCTCACGGTCGAGAACACCGGCCCGCACCTGAGCCCGCAGTCGGTGGCGACCCTCACCGAGCCGTTCCAGCGCGGCACCGAGCGCATCCGCGACGACCACGCCGGCGTCGGGCTGGGGCTCGCGATCGTCAAGAGCATCGTGCAGGCGCACGACGGAGCGCTCGCGATCGAGGCGCGACCCGGCGGAGGCCTGCGGGTCGTCGTGCGCCTGCCGGCCGCGCCCGACGGCGCCGTCGGCGACGGCTCGCGATCGGGCGCCTGACGGGGCTAGTCGCCGACGAGCACCCGGAACGGGGTGCCCGGGCATTCGAGGGATGCCGCGGCGGAGGCATCCGCGAGCTGACCGACCTGCAGTGCGGGGTCGGTCGACAGCACGACGCGACCGTCGGCGTTCACGAGGGCGAGCGGGGCGTCGACCGCGAGGAAGCGGGGGAGCAGCTCCTGCTCGAGGCGGCGGACCGAGATGTCGGCGCCGACGACGCCGACCATGCGCTCGCCGTCGGGGGCGTGCACGGGCATCGTGAGCGTGAGGATGTAGTCGCACGTGCACAGGTGGTCGACGTAGGGGCCGGTCACGTGCGCGTGCCGCGTCGTCGCCGGGATGCGGTACCACTCGAGCGCGCGGAAGTCGCGGAGGTACTCGGTGTACCCGCGCGTCGACAGGTCGAGGCGGGTGGGGGCGTCGGTCGAGCCGAGCACTGGGTTGTCGTCGAGCGGCCCGAGCCACCACGCGAAGTGCACGTCGCGCCCGCGCACGATCTCGCCGTCGGCGATGAACCCGGCGCCGACGAGGAGGGCCTCGGGCTCGGTCAGGCGCGGCAGCACGAGTCCGGCCACGACCTGGTCGAGCTCGGCGGGGCGCACCTCGCCGACGGCGGCGTCGGCGGCGGGCCGCTCGCCCGGCCGGCCGGCGCGCTCGGCTTCCAGCGCGGTGCGGTCGGCGACGGCGCGGATGCCGGGCGCGATCGCCTGCTCGATGGGCGAGCGCCACTCGGCGAGCAGGGTGAAGGCGCCGTCGAAGAGCCGGGCGACGGCGTCGGCGGCCTCGCGGGCGCCGCGCCTCGACGGGCTCGGCGAGCGGTCGTGGTCAGCGCTCATCGAGGGCACCTCCTCGTTCGACGCGGGCCTTCGCCTGCAGCAGGTGGGTCGCGAGCGAGCCGACCAGGGCGCCGGCCGCCTCGCGCGCCTTCGCGGGCCGGTGGGCGGCGACCGCGCGGACGATGCGGCGGTTCGCCGCCGAGGCGTCCACGCGCTCCCGGTCGTCGTCGAGACCGAGCAGCAGCAGGGGGCCGAACTCTGCCTGCAGGCGGATCTGCTCGCGCACGAGCCGCGCCGACTGGCTGAGCACGGCGAGCTCGAGGAAGAACCCGCCCTGATTGGTGCGGGCCGACGCGGCCGCCCCGAAGTCGGCCGCGTCGAGCCAGCCGGCGAGGCGCTCGGCGTCGGCGTCGGAGGCGCGTTCGGCCGCCCGCTCGGCGACGCCCGCGAGGATCGCGCCGAAGTACACGGTCATGTCGCTGAGCTCGACCTGCGCGAGCGCGCGCAGGCGTGCGGTGATGATCGTGCGGTGCTCGGCGTCGTCGTGCACGACGAAGCTGCCGCCGTCGCGGCCGCGGCGGGTCTCGACGAGCCCGGCCTCGCGGAGGATGCCGAGGCCCTCGCGCACGGTGATGAGGGCGACGCCGAAGCGGCGGGCGAGCTCGGGCTCGCTCGGCAGGCGCTCACCGGGGTCGAGCACTCCGAGCACGATGCCGTCGGTGAGGCGCTGCGCGACCTGCTCGGCACGACCCGCATCGGCGAGCTGGGCGAACACGGCTTCGCGTGCGCCCGGGCCCACCCTCGATTCCATGGGGTTCACGATAGTCGAGGGTGCGGCGGCCGAGTGGCGGCGCGCGCAAAAAAGATTCACTATAGGATGAATGAACGTGCGGCCGACCGGCCGGGCACATGCGAAGGCGGATGGATCATGAGCGAGCGACCCGAGGCGACGACCCGAGGCGTGCTCGACGGGCTGCGCGTCGCGGACTTCTCCCGCGTGCTCGCCGGCCCGTACGCGACCATGATGCTCGCCGACTTCGGCGCCGACGTCGTGAAGATCGAACCGCCGGCCGGCGACGACACCCGGCACTGGAGGCCGCCCGTCGACGCGAGCGGCATGGCCACGTACTTCGGCAGCGTCAATCGCAACAAGCGCTCGGTCGCGCTCGACCTCACGAATGAGGCGGATGCCTCGGAGGCGCGCCGGCTCGCGGCATCGGCCGACGTGGTGATCGAGAACTTCCGGCCCGGCGTGATGGCGCGGTTCGGGCTCTCCTACGACGAGGTGCGCGCCCTGAACCCCCGCGTCGTCTATTGCTCGATCACCGGCTTCGGCGCGGGCGAGGGGGCGGCGCTCGCCGGCTACGACCTGCTCGTGCAGGCAGTCGGCGGCCTCATGTCGATCACGGGGGAGCCCGACGGCGAGCCCGCGAAGGCCGGTGTCGCGCTCGTCGACGTGCTGTGCGCGCAGAACGCGCTCGCCGGCATCCTGCTCGCGCTGCGCGAGCGCGACCGCACCGGCCGAGGCCAGCTCGTCGAGGTGAACCTGCTGCAGAGCCTGCTGTCCGCGCTCACGAACCAGGCGGGCTCGACGCTCGCGACCGGGCGGGCACCGCGCCGGCTCGGCAACGCGCATCCGTCGATCGCGCCGTACGCCGTCTTCCCGGCGGCCGATCGCGACCTCGTCATCGCCGTCGGCAACGACAAGCAGTTCGGCGCGCTCGTACGGCTGCTCGCCGAGGCATCCCCGCAGGCGGCGTCGCTCGCCGCCGACGTGCGGTACGCGACCAACGAGGCGCGCGTCGCCCACCGCGACCACCTGCGCGCCGAGCTCGAGGCGGCCCTCGCGACCGCGCCGGCCGCGCACTGGGTCGAGGCGTTCAGCGCCGCCGGAGTGCCCGCCGGGCTCGTCAACGACGTCGCCGAGGCGATCGCCTTCGCCGACGCGCTCGGCCTCGACCCCGTCGTCGAGCTCGGGCACAGCCGCACCGTGGCGAACCCGATCGGGCTCGCCGAGTCATCCCCCCGCTACCTGACCCCGCCGCCCGCGCTCGACGAGCACTCCGGTGCCGACTGGCGCGGGCCCGCCGAATAGCCCCAGCGCGCGAGCGCTGCCCGACCACCGCGACCCACCGAGAGGAACCCCCATGACGACCGCACCCCGCATCGACCAGGTCTTCGACTTCGACGCGCTGCTCACGGAAGAGGAGCGCGGCTGGCAGCAGAAGGCCCGCGGGTTCGCGCAGGAGCGCATCCTGCCGATCATCGAGGAGGACTTCGAGAACAAGCACTTCCGCAAGGAGCTCATCCCCGAGCTCGGCGCGGCCGGCTTCCTCGGCATGCACCTGAAGGGCTACGGATGCGCCGGGGCCGGCGCCGTCGCGTACGGCCTGGTCTGCCTCGAGCTCGAGGCCGCCGACTCGGGCTGGCGCACCTTCGTGTCGGTGCAGGGCTCGCTCGCGATGAGCGCCATCTACAAGTACGGCTCGGAGGAGCAGAAGCAGCAGTGGCTGCCCGGCATGGCCGCCGGCGAGCTCGTGGGATGCTTCGCGCTCACCGAGCCGCAGGGCGGCAGCGACCCCGCCGCGATGTCGACGGTCGCCCGCCGCGAGGGCGACGAGTGGGTCATCGACGGCGCCAAGCGCTGGATCGGCCTCGCCGCGCTCGCCGACGTCGCCGTCGTGTGGGCGCGCGTCGAGGACCCGTCGGGCGAGTACGGCGAGGGCGCGCGCGCGGTTCGCGGGTTCATCGTGCCGACCTCGACCGCCGGCTTCACCGCCACTGCGATCGACGGCAAGCTGTCGATGCGTGCGAGCGTGCAGTGCGACATCGATCTCGACGGCGTACGCCTGCCGGCCGACGCGATCCTGCCGGGCGCGGCCGGGCTGTCGGGCCCGTTCGGCTGCCTCAACGAGGCCCGCTACGGCATCGTCTGGGGTGCGATGGGCGCCGCGCGCTCGTGTCTCGAGGTCGCCCTCGACCGGTCGATCACGCGCGAGGTGTTCGGCAAGCCGATCGGCGCCAACCAGCTCACGCAGGCGAAGCTCGCCGACATGTTCCTCGAGGTCGAGAAGGGCACGCTGCTCGCCCTGCACCTCGGCCGCCTCAAGGAGGCCGGCACGCTGACGCCGGCGCAGATCTCGGTCGGCAAGCTCAACAGCGTGCGCGAGGCGCTCGAGATCGCCCATCAGGCGCGCACGATCCTCGGCGGCGACGGCATCACGAACGCGTTCCCGGTCATGCGGCACGCGGCCAACCTCGAGTCCGTGCGCACCTACGAGGGCACCGACGAGATCCACCAGCTGATCCTCGGTCGCGCCCTCACGGGCCTCAACGCGTTCTAGGGGCCGGCGATGACGAACACGGATGCGTCGGGCATCGCGCCGCGCGGCGAGCGGGCGCTCGGCGACGACCGGGTCGGACTGACGGCGGCGAACGAGGTCGAGCTGGCGGTGACGCTCGCCGCGTCATCCGGGCTGGATGTCGCGACCCGCGCCGATCGAGGCCGCTGGCTGCGCGCGGTCGCCGACGGCGTCGAGGCGCACCGCGACGAGCTCGTCGCGCTCGCCGCGGAGGAGACCCACCTCTCGGCGGCGCGCCTGAACGGCGAGGTCACCCGCACGGCGACGCAGCTGCGCTTCTTCGCCGACGTCGTCGACGAGGGGTCGTACCTCGAGGCGACGATCGATTCGCCCGACCCGTCGCTCGTGCCGCCGCGGCCCGAGCTTCGGCGCATGCTGCGGCCGCTCGGCGTCGTCGCCGTGTTCGCGGCGTCGAACTTCCCGTTCGCGTTCTCGGTGCTCGGCGGCGACACCGCCTCGGCGCTCGCGGCCGGCTGCCCCGTCGTCGTGAAGGCGCACCCCGGGCACCCGCGGCTCTCGCGCCGGATCACCGAGATCGCGCGTTCGGCGCTCTCGTCGGCGGGCGGGCCCGTCGGCGCGCTGCAGCTCGTCGAGGGCATGGAGCAGGGCACCGAGCTCGTCGCCCACCCGCGGGTGACCGCGGTCGGCTTCACCGGCTCGACGCGCGGCGGTCGGGCGCTGTTCGATCTCGCGAACGGTCGGCCCGCGCCCATCCCGTTCTACGGCGAGCTCGGCTCGATCAACCCCGTCGTCGTGACGCGCGCCGCGGTTGCGACGCCTGCCGAGGTCGCGGGCGTCGCGGCGGGCCTCGCGGGTTCGTTCACGCGAGACGGCGGGCAGTACTGCACCAAGCCCGGCCTCGTGTTCGTGCCCGAGGGCGCCGGGTTCGAGGCGGCGCTCGTCGACGCGCTCGGCGCGGCCGCTCCGCAGCGCCTGCTCACCGACGGCATCGCCGCCGCGTTCGACCGGGGCTCGGGCGCGCTCGCGGAGCGCGACGACGCCGAGCTCGTCTTCGCGGGGGAGCGTGCCGCCGATGTCGCGGCGCCGGTCGTCGTCGCGACCACGGCGGGTGCGTTCGTCGCCGCGCACGAGACGTTCCTCGAGGAGTGCTTCGGGCCGCTCACGGTGCTCGTGCGCTACGCGTCCGACGAGCAGCTCGCCGCGGCGATCGACGTGCTCGAGGGCTCGCTCACCGCGTCGATCCAGCACGCGCCCGGCGAAGACGTCGCCGCGCTCGCCGACCGCCTCGTGCGCGTCGCAGGCCGGCTCGTCTTCAACGGCTGGCCGACTGGCGTCGCGATCGCGTGGGGTCAGCACCACGGCGGCGGCTGGCCCGCGACGACCGCGTCGGTGCACACGTCGGTCGGGGCGACCGCGATCCGCCGCTGGCTGACGCCCGCGACCTGGCAGGACGCCCCGGCATCGGTGCTGCCGCCCGAGCTCGTCGACGGCAACCCGCTCGGCGTGCCGCGCCGCGAGGACGGTGCGCTCGTCGTTCCGAGCTCGTCGGTCGAGCGCCGGGTCGAGTAGGCGCGCAGCGCCCGATCGAACCCAGCGACGAAGGATCGCATGGAGACCACCGGGCGCGTGGTCCCGAGTGGCGCCCGCCTTCGTCCCACGCTGCTCGCCCGACGCCGGGTGGGAATGCAACGTGGGGTAACGCCGTTTCACCTTGCGGTCGGTGTCGTGATGGACTCGACCGCATCGACGCCGCAGACTCGCGGTCGCACCCCTCCCCACGAACGGAGCACCACATGTCACGCGCCCCTCGCGCCCGCACCCTGCTCGGCCTCGCGGCCGCATCCCTCGCCGTCGTCGCGCTCGCAGCGTGCTCGAGCGGTGCCCCGGCGTCGAGCGACGACGCCTCGGGCAAGGGCGACGAGTACGGGCTCGTGACCCCGGGCACGCTCACGGTCGCGACCGAGGGCACGTACAAGCCGTTCACCTACCACGAGGGCGGTGCCGGCGACCTCGTCGGCTACGACGTCGAGGTGGCCGAGGCCGTCGCCGACAAGCTCGGCCTGAAGGTCGAGTTCCAGGAGACCCAGTGGGACGCGATCTTCGCGGGCCTCGACGCGGGCCGCTTCGACGTGATCGCGAACCAGGTCTCGATCAACCCCGAGCGCGAGGAGAGCTACCTCTTCTCGACGCCGTACACCGTCTCGCCGAGCGTCGTCGTCGTGAACGAGGGCGACACGTCGATCACGAGCTTCGACGACCTGAAGGGCAAGACGACCGCCCAGTCGCTCACGAGCAACTTCTACCAGCTCGCGGTCGACGCGGGCGCGAACGTCGAGGCCGTCGAGGGCTGGGCGCAGGCCGTCGCCCTCCTCCAGCAGGGCCGCGTCGACGCGACCGTGAACGACAAGCTCACCTACCTCGACTACGTCAAGCAGACCCCCGACGCGAAGCTCGCCGTCGCGGCCGAGACCGACCCGAGCGAGAGCGCGCTGGCGTTCACCAAGGACAAGACCGCCCTCGTGAAGGCCGTCGACGGCGCCCTCGCGGAGCTCCGCGAGGAGGGCGTGCTCGCCGAGCTCGGCGAGAAGTACTTCGGCGAGGACGTCTCGCAGTAACGACGCTCTGCACGATCCGGCGGATGTCGCGTTCCGCCCCCGGTTCCCGAGTGGAATCATGGGGTGACGCGGCATCCGCCGTACTTCGAAGGCGGTGAAGCGATGCCCGACTGGCAGCTCGTACTCGACTCGTTCTGGCCACTCCTGCTCGGAGGGCTGACCGGCACCATCCCACTCGCGCTGGCGTCGTTCGCGCTCGGTCTCGTGATCGCGCTCGGCATGGCGCTCATGCGCATCTCGAAGAACCGGGTGCTGAACGGCATCGCACGGTTCTACATCTCGGCGATCCGCGGCACTCCGCTGCTCGTGCAGCTCTTCGTGATCTTCTACGGCATGCCGTCGGTCGGCATCACGATCGACCCGTGGCCGAGCGCGATCATCGCGTTCTCGCTCAACGTCGGCGGGTACGCTGCCGAGGTGATCCGGGCGGCGATCCTCTCGGTGCCGAAGGGGCAGTGGGAGGCCGGGTACACGATCGGCATGTCGCCCGGCACGACGCTCCGGCGGCTCATCCTGCCGCAGGCGGCGCGCGTCTCGGTGCCGCCGCTCTCGAACACCTTCATCTCGCTCGTGAAGGACACGTCGCTCGCCTCGACCATCCTCGTGACCGAGATGTTCCGGGTCGCCCAGGAGATCGCGGCGTTCAGCCAGAAGTTCCTCCTCATCTACATGGAGGCGGCGCTCATCTACTGGATCTTCTGCTTCGTGCTCTCGGGCGCGCAGAACCTCGTCGAGAAGAGGCTGGACCGCTATGTCGCCCACTGACCCGCTCGCCCCCGTCGAGACGCCCGACGACAGCGTGCTGCTCGAGGCCCGAGGCATCCGCAAGTCGTTCGGCGACAACGAGGTGCTGCGCTCGATCGACCTCGAGGTGCGCCGCGGCGAGGTCGTGGTGCTCATCGGCCCGAGCGGCTCGGGCAAGACGACCGTGCTGCGCTCGCTCAACGGCCTCGAGACGCCCGACGGCGGTACCGTGTCGATCGCCGGCGGACCCTCGCTCGACTTCTCGAAGCCGATCTCGAAGTCCGAGCGGTACGCGCTGCGCGACCGCTCGGCCATGGTGTTCCAGCAGCACAACCTGTTCCCGCACATGACGGTGCTGCAGAACGTCATCGAGGGGCCCCTGCGCGTGCAGAAGGTGCCGCGCGAGCAGGCGGTGGCCGAGGCATCCGCACTGCTCGAACGCGTCGGCCTCGCCGAGAAGCGCGACGCCTACCCGTTCGAGCTGTCGGGCGGGCAGCAGCAGCGGGTCGGCATCGTGCGCGCGCTCGCGCTGAAGCCGCAGCTGCTGCTCTTCGACGAGCCGACGAGCGCGCTCGACCCCGAACTCGTGGGCGAGGTGCTGCAGGTCATCAAGGAGCTCGCCGACGAGGGCTGGACGATGGTCGTCGTCACGCACGAGCTCGGCTTCGCCCGGCATGCCGCCGACGAGGTCATGTTCATGGACGGCGGCGTCGTCGTCGAGCGCGGCGCCCCGAAGGAGCTGTTCTCGAACCCGCGCGAGCCGCGCACCAAGCGGTTCCTCGAGCGCATCCTGCGGCCGCTCGACTGAGCCGGCGTCGGCCGGTCGGGCGACGGCGGGCTAGCGTGGAGGCATGCCCGGCTCGCCCGCCCCGAACGGACCGGGGGTGGTGCGCGCGCGTCGCGCGCTCGGCGTCTTCCGGCTGCTCATCGCGGCGCTCGAGGTGATCGCGCTCATCGGCAACTTCCAGTACGTGCTGGGCTTCCGCTTCTTCGCGACGGCGAACTTCTTCAGCTACTTCACCGTGCAGTCGGCGTTCGCGGCGGTCGCGACGCTCGGCGTGGCCGGGGCGTTCGCCCTGCTCGCGCCGCGCGACCCGCCGTGGCTCGGCATCGTCCGCACGATGGTGACGGTGTACGTGCTCGTCTCGGGCATCGTGTTCGCGCTCATCGTGACGCAGGCGTCGACGCACGACTACCGGGTCGACGTGCCCTGGTCCGACACGCTGCTGCACTTCGTCGTGCCCGCCCTCGCCGTGATCGCTTGGACGGCCGACAGCATCATCGCGGTCAACCCGCCCGTGCCGTGGTCGACGGTGGGGTGGGTGCTGGTGTATCCGTCGGCGTGGCTCGTCTACGCGCTCGCCCGCGGCGCCGACGTCGGCTGGTACCCGTACTTCTTCCTCGATGAGGCGCAGGTCGGCGGACCGGTCGGGGTCGCGCTCTACTGCGCCCTCGTGCTCGTGATCTTCGTGACGCTCACGGCGGGGCTCGTCGCGGTCAACCGGTGGCTGCAGCGGGCGGGGCGGTCGCGAAGGGAGCGAGGTCGTCGAGCACCGCGGACTGGAACGCCTGGTCGTCGAGGTCGTCGAGCAGGCGAGCCTGCGCCGCAGCGATGATGCCGACGAGCACGGGCGGGCCGCCGCCGAAGAGGCTGGTCGCCTCGCCGCCGTCGACCTCGGCAGGGTCGGGCTTCGGATAGCCGTTCGCGGCACCGAGGTCGATCCAGGCGGAGACCTGGGTGCCGACGCCGACGACGGTGTAGAGGTCGGGCGCCGAGGCGGAGGCGTCGCCCGTCGTCTCGCCCGATCCGGGCTGCTCGGGTCGCCAGAACGCCTCGTCGAAGCGCAGCCAGACGAGGTCGACCGCGCCCGTGCGGAGCTCGTCGAGCGCGCGGCGGTGCCCCGCGGGCAGCGGCGGGTCGAACGCGAACGCGTCGGACTGCAGCACGCCGAGCGGCACGGCGACGACGGCCCGGTCGGCCGACACCGACTCGCCCGAGTCGAGCCGCAGCGAGACGCGGCGATCGGTCGCGGCGAGGCGGGTGACCGCGCTGCCGACGGCGATGTCGAGGCCCTCGGCGAGCAGGTCGGCGACGTCGGAGAGCCGCCCGGTGATGAGCCTGCGCGGGGTCTCGGCGAGCGCGGCGAAATCGGTGTTCGCGGAGACCACCGTCGAGCCGGCCCCGGTGAAGGGTTCGACGCCGGTGCGCACCGTGTGGCTGAGCCACTCGCCGGCGTCGACGCCGTCGGTGTCGCCGTCCTTCGGCGGGAGTTCGCCGGCGCCCATGAGCGCGGCGGCGAGCGAGACGTCGTCGGGCTGCTCAGCCGCCCACGCGTGCGCGGCGGCCACCGCGTCGGGGCCGGTCGCGGGCACCGCGACGGTGCGCCCGTCGAGCGAGCGCGTCTCGGTGCGTGCGGTGAACGGCACGGTCGTGACGGATGCCTCGTCGAGGAGCCGCGCGAGCGCGGCGTTGTCGCCGACGAAGAGCGGGCCGAGCTCGACCGGCCGCCCGAAGGCGTCGTCGCCGACGGTCTCGATGCGTCCGCCGATCCGCGTGCGCGCCTCGACCACGATGACCTCGAAACCGCCGCGATCGAGTTCGCGGGCGGCGGCGAGACCGGCGAGGCCGGCGCCGATCACGGCGACGCGTTCGCCGGGCTCGGACACGGCCATGAGGGAGGCTGCCGCATCCACGCCCGAGCGCAGTGCGCCGTGCAGGGTGCCGGGGGCATCGGGCGAACAGGCCTCACCGGCGAACCAGAGCCGGTCGCCGACGGGTTCGGCGAGCGCCTCGCGCAGTTCGGGCGTGGTGTCGACGGCGCGGAAGCCGAATGCTCCGCGGGCGAACGGGTCGGCCGCCCAGCGCGAGCGGCGCATCGCCGTCGGCAGCGGCACGCCGCCGGGCGTCGCGGTCGGGGCGGGCGTCGTCGGCGTCGGAGTGGGAGTGGGAGTGGGGGAGGGCTTCGGCTCGGGCCCGGTGCAGCTCGCGAGCACGACGGCGGCGGTGCCGGAAAGCGCCGCGGCGAGGAACCCGCGCCGGCTCACGCCGCCCCCGCCGCCTCGCTCACGCATGCTCTCAGGCTATCCGGGTGTCGGCTCATCGAGGAGCGCCCGACGAAGGAGGACGCGTGCGGAGACGTGCTCGCCGAAAGCTGCAGGATCACAGGATCAGGAGACGACCACCCCGCTCGTGGGCGGTGCCGGCCGAATGGTCCTGCAACTTTCCGCAGAACGACGGATCGCCCGCATCCATGCAGATGCGGGCGATCCGGGGCGGTGGTCTCGATGCGCTTCGCTCCTCGACCGACCGGGTTCGGTCACGCGGTGACGTAGCCGTCGGCGACGGTGAGCGCCTCGTCGATGATGTCGAGGCCGCGCACCAGCTCCTCCTCGCTGATCACGAGCGGCGGTGCGACGTGCATGCGGTTGAAGTGGATGAACGGCCACAGTCCGGCCTGCTTGCACGCGGCTGCGACGGCGCCCATGGGCGCCGCGTCGGCCCCGGCCGCGTTGAACGGCACGAGCGGTTCGCGGGTCGAGGCATCCTTCACGAGCTCGATCGCCCAGAAGAGGCCCAGGCCGCGCACCTCGCCGACCGACGGGTGCTTCGCGGCGATCTCGCGCAGGCGCGGGCCGACGACGCGCTCGCCGAGGTCGCGCACGCGCTCGAGGATGCCGTCGCGCTCGAACACCTCGAACGTCGCGACGCCCGGGGCGCACGCGAGCGGGTGGCCCGAGTACGTGAGCCCGCCCTGGAACGCGACCGTGTCGAAGTGCGCGGCGATCTTCTGCGAGATCACGACGCCGCCGAGCGGCACGTAGCCCGAGTTCACGCCCTTCGCGAAGGTGATGAGGTCGGGAGTGACGCCGAAGTGGTTCACGGCGAACCACTCGCCGACGCGGCCGAAGCCGACCATGACCTCGTCGGCGATGTACACGATGCCGTACTTGTCGCACAGTGCGCGCACGCCCTCGAGGTAGCCGGGCGGCGGCACGAGCACGCCGTTGGTGCCGACGATCGTCTCCATGATGATCGCGGCGATCGTCGACGCGCCCTCGAGCACGATGACCTGCTCGAGGTGCGCGAGCGCACGCTGCGCCTCTTCGGCGGGGGTCGTCGCGCCCCACGACGAGCGGTACTCGTACGGGCCGAAGAAGTGCGCGACGCTGCCGTCGCTCGGCTCGTTCGCCCAGCGGCGCGGGTCGCCCGTGAGCGAGATCGCGGTCGCGGTGCCGCCGTGGTAGCTGCGGTACATCGACAGCACCTTGCGACGACCGGTGACGCCGCGTGCGAGACGCACCGCGTACTCGTTCGCGTCGGCGCCGCCGTTCGTGAAGAACACCTTGTCGAGGTCGCCGGGGGCGACCTCGGCGATGCGGCGCGCGAGTTCGCCGCGCACGTCGGACGCCATCGACGGCTGGATCGTCGCGAGGCGGGCCGCCTGCTGCTGGATCGCCGTCACGAGGTCGGGGTGCTGGTGGCCGAGGTTCAGGTTCACGAGCTGCGACGAGAAGTCGAGGTACTCGTCGCCCTGATAGTCCCAGAAGGTGGCGCCGGCGCCGCCCGCGACGGGCAGCGGGTCGATGAGGGCCTGCGCGCTCCACGAGTGGAACACGTGGGCCCGGTCGTCGGCGCGCACCTGCGCGTCGGCGGCGGGGTCGGGGAGCTGGTGCACGGACCCCTGGCGGTCGGTGTAGGCGGGCCCGTCGGTGAGGGTGTCGGTCATTTCGGATGCCTCGTTCAGTCGTTCGCCGGGACTCAGTGGTTCTGGGGGAAGCCCAGGTTGATGCCGCCGTGGGTGGCCGGGTCGAGCCAGCGGCTCGTGATGGCCTTCTCGCGGGTGAAGAAGTCGAAGCCGTGCGCGCCGTACGCCTTCGAGTCGCCGAAGAGCGACTGCTTCCAGCCGCCGAACGAGTGGTAGGCGACGGGCACGGGGATCGGCACGTTGATGCCGATCATGCCGACCTCGATCTCGTTCTGGAAGCGACGGGCCGCACCGCCGTCGTTGGTGAAGATCGCGGTGCCGTTGCCGAACTGGCCCGAGTTGATGAGGTCGACGCCCTCCTGGAAGGTCTCGACGCGCACGATCGACAGGACCGGGCCGAAGATCTCCTCGGTGTAGGCGCGCGACGTGGTCGGCACGCGGTCGAGCAGGGTGGGGCCGAAGAAGAAGCCGTCCTCGTGGCCGTCGACGGTGAATCCGCGGCCGTCGACGACGACCGCGGCACCGTCGGCCTCGGCGATGTCGACGTACGACGACACCTTGTCGCGGTGCACGTCGGTGATGAGCGGGCCCATGTCGGGCTCGACGCCGTCGACGCCCGCGCCGTTGCCGATCTTCAGCTTGCCGATGCGCTCGGTGATCTTCTCGATGAGCTCGTCGGCGACCGGCTCGACGGCCAGCACGACCGAGATCGCCATGCAGCGCTCGCCCGCGGCGCCGTAGCCCGCGTTGATCGCCATGTCGGCGGCGAGGTCGAGGTCGGCGTCGGGCAGCACGAGCATGTGGTTCTTCGCCCCGCCGAGCGCCTGCACGCGCTTGCCGTGCTTCGAGGCCGTCTCGTAGATGTACTGCGCGATCGGCGTCGACCCGACGAACGAGATCGACTGCACGTCGGGGGAGGTGAGCAGGCCGTCGACGGCCTCCTTGTCGCCCTGCAGCACGGTGAACACGCCGTCGGGCAGGCCGGCCTCCTTCCACAGCTCGGCGAGCCAGAGCGCAGCCGACGGGTCCTTCTCGGAGGGCTTCAGCACGACGGCGTTGCCCGCGGCGATCGCGATGGGGAAGAACCACATCGGCACCATGGCCGGGAAGTTGAAGGGGCTGATGATGCCGACCACGCCGAGCGGCTGCTTGATCGAGTACACGTCGATGCCGGTCGAGGCGTTCTCGCTGAACGCGCCCTTGATGAGGTTCGGGAAGCCGGTCGCGAGCTCGACCACCTCCTGCCCACGGGCGATCTCGCCCGCGGCGTCGGAGAGGACCTTGCCGTGCTCGGCGGTGATGATGGCGGCCAGTTCGCCCTTGCGCGAGTTGAGCAGCTCGCGGAACGAGAACAGCACCGCCTGGCGCTTCGCGATCGAGTACTCCGACCAGACCTTGAAGCCGGCGACGGCCGACGCGATCGCCGCGTCGATCTCGGCCTGGTCGGCGAGGGCGACCTCGGCCTGCACGGCACCCGTGGCGGGGTTGTACACCGGTGCGGTGCGGCCCGAGGTCGAGGTGCGCAGCGCGCCGTCGATCCAGTGTCCGATCACGCGCGATTCGGGGGTCGTGGTGGGTGACGAGGCCGTCTCCGTGATGCTCATCGCAGCTCCTTCAGCTGGTCGTGCGGGGCCGGGTCGGACAGAATGCCCGATGCTCGGCTAAGCTTCTGTTTCCAAGTGTTGCAGAGGCGAAGTGAGCGGAGCGATGGCAGTTCGTCGCGAAGATGAGGCGATCCGAACGGATCGTCCGACGGGTCAGAACCCGGTGATGCCGGCGGTCGGCGACGGGGCGGCGATGCCGACCGTTCGCGAGATCGTCGGGCTCCAGGCGTTCGCCGACGGGGTGCCCGAGGTGCTGGTCGGCGGCGAGGCCCTCGAGGCCCCCGTGCGCTGGGCGCACGTCTCCGACAGCGCCGGAGTGGCGCGACTCCTCGACGGCGGCGAGCTGCTCCTGTCGACGGGCTCCGGGTGGCCCACCGAGCCCGACGAGCTCTCGGCCTTCGTGCGCGGGCTCGTCGACGCGGGACTCTCGGGCCTCGTGCTCGAGCTGGGCGCGCACTACCGGTACGTGCCGGCCGTCGTCGTCGAGACGGCGCAGGAGCACGGCCTCGCGCTCGTCGCGCTGCATCGCGAAGTCAAGTTCGTCGCCCTCACCGAGGCGGTGCACAGCCGCATCATCTCCGAGCAGACCGCCGCACTCCGCGCGCGCGACGAGGTGCGCGAGCGATTCACGGCGCTGAGCCTTCGCGGTTCGCCCGCCGACTACATCGTGCAGCAGCTCGCGCAGACCCTCGGCGCCCCCGTCGTGCTCGAGAACCTTGCGCACGAGGTCGTGGCCGCCGAGGTGCCGGGCGGCGACGAAGCCGAGCTCTTCGCGAACTGGGAGACCCGTTCGCGGCACGCCCACGACGACGACGCCCTGCTCATCGTGCCGGTCGAGGCGCGCGGCATCAGGTGGGGGCGGCTCATCGCGCTGCCGGGCCCGCCGCATCCGGCCGGCCGTACGGGCGTGCTCGAGCAGGGGGCGATCGCGCTCGCGCTCGGTCGCCTCGCCGACGGCATCGAGGTCGACGAGTGGGTGCGAGCGGGGCGTCAACGGCTCATCGACGCGCTGCTCGACGGCCGGTTCGCCGGATTGCCGGCCGCGGCCGGCCGGCTCGTCGCGGCGGGCTTCCCCGTCGAGCAGGCGGCACTCTACGGGCTCGTCGCGACCGGCGCCCCGATCGAGGCGCGCGCGGTCGACGCCGCGGCGCGCGAACTCGGCGGGCGGGCGCTCGCCGGCACGGCCACCGGCGCTGCACCCGCGACGATCGTGCTCGTCTCCCTGCCCCAGCGGGCGGTGCTCGACGACGAGGCGGCACGCGGGTTCGCGCGCGCGATCGTCGGCTCCGAGGCATCCGCAGAACGCATGGTGATCGCCATCGGATCGCGCTCGACCGGGCTCGACGGCCTGCTGGGCTCGGTGCAGGAGGCGCTCGACCTGGCGCGGGCGCCGGGCGCCCGGCCGAGTCGCGGGCCGGTGCTGCGGCGTGCCGAGAACCGTCCGCTCGTGCGGCTCGTGACGTCGCTGCGCGACGACCATCGGTTGCAGCGGCACAGCGAGCAGATGCTCGCCCCGCTCATCGAGTACGACCTCGCCCGCGGCGGCGACCTGCTCGACGTGCTGGGCGCGACGCTCGCGCACCCGGGCAACCGCACGGCGGCGGCGTCGGCCTCGCACCTGTCGCGGTCGGTCTTCTACCAGCGGCTCGCGCTCATCGGCGACCTGCTCGACGTCGACCTCGACGACGGCGAGACGCTGACGGCCCTGCATCTCGCCCTGCTCGTGCGCCGCAGCGGGACGCGCTGAGCACCGGCGAACCGGTGTTCACTTGCTATTGACAAGTGAACTTGTTAAGAGCAAGCTGAGTCTCGCAACCCACGAACGAACGACGATCCCGATGGAGGAGATCATGACCACGACCAGCATCTTCGTGAACCTGCCGACGACCGACCTCGACCGCTCGAAGGCGTTCTACGAGGCCCTCGGCTTCAGCATCAACCCGCTCTTCACCGACGAGAACGCCGCGTGCGTCGTGCTCGACGAGAACATCTACTTCATGGTGCTCACCCGCGAGTACCTCGGCACCTTCACCGACAAGCAGATCATCGACCCGAAGACGCAGGCGCAGACGAGCATCTCGTTCACCCGCGACTCGCGCGACGAAGTCGACGCGGTGCTCGCCAAGGGCCTCGCAGCGGGCGGGTCGGAGCCGCGCGAGGCGCAGGACTACGGGTTCATGTACTCGCGCGACCTCGAAGACCCCGACGGCAACATCCTCGGGTTCCTCTTCATGGAGCAGGCGGCCGTCGAGCAGGGCCCCGACGCGTACCTGGCGCAGCAGGCGTCGGCCGGCGGCGCGGCCTCGGCCTGAGGCGTCCCGCATGGCGACGCGCGCCGCGCGCGGCTACGGCCAGTACAGCGGCGTGGCACGGGCCCTCGAGCGGGTCGGCGAACGGTGGGCGCTGCTCATCGTCCGCGACCTGCTCGGGGGCGCGCGGCGGTACAGCGACCTCAAGGCGTCGCTGCCGCGCATCCCGACGAACATCCTGAGCGACCGGCTGCGCGAGCTCGGGGAGTCGGGGGTGATCCGGCGCGTTCCGATGGTGCGCGGCGGCTACGAGCTCACGCCCCTCGGGCGTGAGCTCGCGCCCGTCGTCGCCGCGCTCGAACGCTGGGGCTGGGCGGTGCTCGGCGACCCCGGAGACGGCGAGACGGTGAGCGCCGACTCCGTCGCCTTCGCGCTGCGATCGGCATTCCGGCCGGATGCCGCGGCGTCGATGCCGCCCACGGAATACGTGCTGCACCTGGCCGACGAGAGTGCTCCCGACGCGGTGGTCGTCTCGGTGTCGGCGATCGTCGTGGGCAGCACGCTCGACGTCGCGCCCGTCGGCCCCGGCGCCCTGCCGCAACCCCGGCGATCGGCGTTCGAGCCCGTGCCGCAGGCCGTGCTCGAACTCGAGCTCGCACCAGGCCGGCTGCGAGCACTGCTGGCGGGCGAGGCATCCGTGTCGAAGTCGTTCGCAGGTGACGCCGAGCTGCTCGCGCGGTTCAGCGAGACGTTCCGCATCGAGCCGGCGGGGCCGCCGCAGGGGGCGGCCGACGCGGCGGTCGCGTGAGGCGGGCGTTATCCAAGCGATACGGAGAACTCCTTCCTGCGGACGGGAGCGGGCCGGTAGTTGATCGGACACGGCCGGGGGCCACGTGCATGAAGGAGATCCATGCCTCGCAACGTATCTTTCGTCGGATCGTGGGCCGGAGCGGTTCTCGCAGCGGGCACAGCGCTCGTGCTCGTCGGGTGCGCGACGTCGGGCGACGCGACCGAGCCCGAGCCGACGGCCGCGGTCACGGCCGCGCCGACACCCGTCGAGACACCGACGGCCACACCGACGGTCGCGCCGGTCGCCGTCGATCCGGCTGATGTGTCGACCTGGACGATCACGACGAGCGGCATCGGGCCGATCCAGCGAGGAGCCTCGGCCGAGGCGGCCATCGCCGAGCTCACGGCCTTCGAGTCAGAGGAGTACTGCCCCGGGATCGTGCAGCTCTCGACGGAGGGTTCGGCCTCGATGCTGTTGACCCACCCCGAGGGCGCTGACGCGATCGGCGGGGTGTGGGCCAACGGCCGCGCCGACGCCGAGGGAGTGGTGCCCGCGTCGCCGAAGACCGAGACCGGTGTAGCGCTCGGGTCGACCATGGACGAGCTCGCAGCCGCCTACCCCGACCTCGCGCCGTCGAACCAGACGGGTGCCGAGTCGTACGGTTACGCCGCCGGCGACGAGGCGAGCGGGTACCTCAACTTCCTCGTCGAGAACGATGTCGTCGTGATGATCGGGGTCCAGGACCGCGCCGGCATTCCGAAGGAGTTCTGCGGTTGAACGTGCCGACCATGAGCCGAGCCAGAGGAGTCCTCGCGGCGCTCGCGGTCGCTGCCGTGCTCGCCGCCTGCTCGGGCTGCGCGATCAACGCGGGCGGCGCCGCGACCTCGCGGGCGTCCGAGCGCTTCAGCGGCGTCGCCGACGTCGACGAGGTCGCAGTCAGCGGTTCGAACAACCTGCCGTTCATGGGGTCCGCGAACGTCGTGCTCCGCGTCGACGACGCAGCGTCGCCCGAGCGCGCCGTCGAGCTCGGTCACGAGCTCGGTGCGTTCATGGCGCACGACGGCGGCGGCGCCGTGTCGTGGAAGGGTGCGATCGAGTACGAGAGCTTCACGGTGGAGATCACCGACGATCGCGCCCTGAACGACACGCGGCTCGCCATCGCGGGTCCGATGTGGGAGAGCGGCGTCGAAGGCGTGCTGAGCGCGTCGGAGGTGTTGATGTCGGCCGTCGACGCCGACGGGCTCGAGCCGGCGGCACGCCGTTCCCAGGCGCTCGCGGCCCATGACTCGCTCGAGGTCCGTTCAACTGCGGAGGTCGGCGCGTTCGTGCCCGTCGAGGGTGAACCGGCCGACGGCTATGACCAGGTCCTGATGCAGGGGCGATACGGGATGCCGACGCGGTTCGAGGCCGTCGCCGACCCCGGCGTCTCCCTCGAGGCCGAGTTCGACGTCTTCGACGAGGTGCGGGCCTCGTATCCGGTCGAGGCGGGCCGGATCAGGGAGGGAGAGGTCAGCCTCCTCGTGACGGTCACAGACCTCGACTCGGCGACGGCGCTCGCCGAGCAGCTCGCAGCCGCATCCGGCATCGAGGTCGAGATCGAGCGGGCCGGGCCCGGCGACGTGCCGCTCTGGGGCTAGACGACATCGCCGGACCCGGCCCGCTCGGGCGGGCTACTTCGCGACGAACGAGAGCCGCTTGTTCGAGAACTCGCCGATGCCGATGGGGCCCATCTCGCGGCCGAAGCCCGATCGCTTGACCCCGCCGAACGGCAGCTCGGCGGCCTCGGCGGCGATCGTGTTGACGTGCGTCATGCCGACCTCGAGACGCGAGGCGACGCGGGCGGCACGTGCCTCGTCGGTCGAGAAGACCGAGCCGCCGAGGCCGAGCGCGCAGTCGTTGGCGAGTTCGAGGGCCTCCTCGTCGCTGTGCACCCGGTAGACCGTCGCGACCGGTCCGAAGATCTCCTCGCGGTACGACTCCGAGTCGCGCGGAACGTCGGTGAGCACGGCGGGGGAGTAATACGCCCCGGGGCCGTCGGCGAGGACGCCGCCCGCCTGGAGCTTCGCACCCTCGGCGATCGCCTTCTGCACCTGCGCGTGCACCGTCTCGGCGGCGGTGCGCGTCGACAGCGGGGCGTACTGGCCCTCGCCGAGGTCGAGCTGGTCGCCCGGCTCGAGGCCCGTCGCGAGCTTCGTCAGCTCGGCGACGAACTCGTCGTAGATGTCGTCCATGACGATCATGCGCTTGTTCGAGTTGCAGACCTGGCCGCCGTTGTAGACGCGGAAGTCCCAAGCCGCCTTCGCCACGGAGGCCACGTCGTCGGCGTCGAGCACGACCATCGGGTCGATGCCGCCGAGCTCGAGCACGGCCTTCTTGAGGTGGCGGCCCGCCTGCTCGCCGATGATGGCGCCGGCGCGCTCGGAGCCCGTGAGCGAGACGCCCTGCACGCGCGGGTCGGCGATCATGGTCGCGATCTGGTCGTGCGAGGCGAACACGTTCTGGTAGCCGCCGACCGGAACGCCGGCCTCCTCCATGATCTCCTGGACGGTCAGGGCCGAGCGCGCGCAGATGTCGGCGTGCTTCAGGATGATCGTGTTGCCGAGCACGAGGTTCGGCGCCGCGAAGCGGGCGACCTGGTAATAGGGGAAGTTCCACGGCATGACGCCGAGCAGGGCGCCGACGGGCAGCTGCTCGATGACGGCCTTGCCGGGGATGGTCGACGGGATCTCGTGGTCGGTGATGAGGCTCGGGCCGTACACCGCGTAGTACTCGATGATCGAGCGGGCGAACTCGACCTCGTCGAGCGACTCCGCGATCGACTTGCCCATCTCGACGGCGATGAGGCGGGCGAGCTCGTCTCGACGCTCGTCGAAGAGTTCGGCGACGCGCTTGACCACGGCGGCGCGCTCCTGCACGCTGCGTTCGCGCCACTCGCGGTAGGCGGCCTCGGCCGCCGCGAGCGTCTGCTCGATCTCGGCGTCGGTCGCCGACTCGAACGTCTCGACGATCTCCCCCGTCGCGGGGTTCTGCACCCGGTACTTGGCCATGTCTGCTCCTCCTGAAACCTGAATCCTGAAACGTAGAACGCGCCTCAGCGCGAGATGAACACCTTGCGGAGCGGTTCGCGGACCGTCCAGATGGTCTTCATGCCGGCCTCGAGTCGCACGACGGCTCCCGGCGCCAGCACGATCGGGTCGCCGGGGCGGCCCGTCGACGGCACGTGCTCGAACTCGACCGTCGCGGCGCCCGCGAGCACGACGAACACCTCGTCGACCTCGACGTCGCGCATCGCGCCGACCGACATCTCCCAGACGCCGATCTCGCCGGCCTCCGACTCGTCGAGGGCGAGGTACGCCGTCGTCGGGCTGCCCGCGACGACCTGGTCGGCCGGCACCGCCTCGTGCTCGAGCGCCAGCCCCGCGGCATCCGTCACCGCACCGGCGAGAAGCCGCAGCACGTCGCCCTGCCCGTCGGCGGTCACGAGTCGAACCCCAGGCCGAGCGCATCGAGCGTCTTCAGCAGCACGTTGCGCTTGCCGCGGTTGTGGTCGGCTCGGTCGAGCGACCAGCGCGTGGCATTGATGCCCATCGCCGCCGCGGGCTCGGGCGGGAAGGGCAGGGGGCGCTTGCGCACCATCTCGAGCGAGGTGCGCTCGTTCTCGCGCCCCTCGAGCAGGTCGAGCATGACCTCGCCGGCGAACCGCGTCGATCCGACGCCGAGGCCCGTGAAGCCCTGCGCGTAGGCGACGCGGCCGTCGCGCGCCGTGCCGAAGAACGCCGTGAACTGCGTCGAGGTGTCGATCGCACCGGCCCACTGGTGGCTGAACCGCAGCCCCTCGAGCTGCGGGAACGTCGTGAAGAAGTGGCTCGCGAGCTTCTGCCAGGTCTCGGGGCGGTTCTCGTACTGCTCGCGCACCTTGCGGCCGTAGTGGTAGATCGCGTCGTAGCCGCCGAACAGGATCCGGTTGTCCTTCGAGAGGCGGTAGTAGTGGAACTGGTTCGCCATGTCGCCGATGCCCTGGCGGTCGTTCCAGCCGATCGAGGCGAGCTGCTCGGCCGACAGCGGCTCGGTCATGAGCACGTAGTCGTACACCGGCACCGTCATGAGCCGGTTGCGCTTCAGGAGCGACGGGAAGACGTTCGTGGCGAGCACCGCGTGCTTCGCGTCGACGCGGCCGCCATCGGTGACGATGCTCACCGCGCCCGTCGACCCGGGAGTCTCGAGCCTGCGCACGGGCGAGCCCTCGAAGATCTCGACGCCGCGTTCCTCGGCCGCACGGGCGAGCTCGGCCGCGAGGCGCGCCGGGTGCACCATGGCGTTGGTGCGCTTCTCCCAGACCCCGGCGAGAAAGGTCGGCGAATCCACGGATGCCCGGACCGCGGCCTCGTCGAGGAACACGACGTCGTCGGCCTCGCCGTTCGACGCCGCCTCGTCGGCCCACTCGCGCAGCCACTCGACCTGGTGCTCCTCGATCGCGGGGGCGAGCTGCCCGGTGCGCTCGAACTGGAAGTCCATGCCGTACTTCGCCTCGCTCGCCTCGATGGCGTCGAGGTTCTCCATGCCGAGGCGGTGGAGCAGGTCCATCTCCTTCGGCCAGCGGGCCTTGCCGTTCTCGTCGCCGTGCGTGAGGCTCGCCTCGCAGAAGCCGCCGTTGCGGCCGGAGGCCGCCCAGCCGATGCGCTTCGCCTCGACGAGCACGACGCGCGCGTCGGGGTTGCGCTCCTTCGCGAGCAGCGCCGTCCAGAGGCCGGTGTACCCGCCGCCGACGACGACGAGCTCGGCGACCTTCGTGCCGGCGAGCTTCGGCCGGTTCGGCGTGAGGGTTGCGGGCAGGTCGTCGCGCCAGAACACCGCGTGATCGGTGGTGGCGAGCGAGTGCTCGATGACGGATGGACGGGGGGTGCGTCGTTCGAAGACGGTGGTGCCCACGGGGTATCACTCCGATGCGATTGGTTGCCATCCATCCTGACGGCGGCGGGTCGAGGTCGCCAGCGGCGGGTGTCGCGATCTGGGCTCGCGACCGAACGACTTGTCCGATCGGCTGCAGCCGCTGTCGCAACGCACTCCTGGAACGTACCCCCCGTTCGTGGGGCATGGCCCGGATTGGTGCGAGATGTCGTGCCGGAGGATCCCTCATCCGTGAATAAACTCCACCATATGGACGGTATGACGGCCGTGCGGGGGGACGCGTCGTCGGGATCGGGTGCAGACCCGATCACGACGATCGACGGGCTGTCCGTGCCAGACGGGCACGAGCGGAAGTTCGCGCCGCCCAGAGCGCGCGGCGCCACCGTGAGCCGTCGACGACTGATCGAGCGCGCGCGAACCTCGCGGGCCGCGCTCGTGAGCCTCGTGGCCCCGGCGGGGTACGGGAAGTCGACGATGTTGCGCGAGTGGGCCGAGCTCGACGAGCGCCTGCTCGTCTGGGTCTCGCTCGACCGTTTCGACGACGACCCGGCGGCACTCGTCAACGTGCTGGCGGAGGCGTTCGACCATGCGCTGCCGGGCGACGAGCGGATCGCGGGCGTCGCCGCCCTGCCGATGACCGGTCCCGGAGTGCTGGGCCGGGCGGCCCCGCTCCTCGCCTCGGCGATCGAGCGGCTCGGCGTTCCGTTCGTCCTCGTGCTGGACGACGTGCACGAGGCCGACTCGCCGGACTGCCAGGACGTGCTCGAGGTCGCGCTCGCGCGCGTGCCCGAGGGGTCCCAGGTCGTGATGGCGAGCCGGCGCGTTCCGCCGTTCCTCTCGCGGCTCCGGCTCGGCGGTGACATCGTCGAGATCGGCGCCGACCACCTGCGGCTCGACGTCGACGACGCCCGCCAGGTCTTCGAGCTGCTCGACGCCGGCACCGACGACGCCGAGCTCCGACGGCTCGTCGAGCACACCGAGGGCTGGCCGACGGGCATCACGCTCGCCGCGCTGGTCGCCCGCGACGGCGGCGACCCGGTCGACGTCGGCGGCGACGACCGTTTCGTCGCCGACTACCTGTACCGCGCCTGCTACGCCGGGCTCGAGCCAGACGACCAGTCCTTCCTGCGGCGCACCGCCCTGCTCGAGCACCTCTCGGCCGGATGCTGCGACGCGGTGCTCGAACGCCACGACTCGCGTGCGCGACTACGGGATCTCGAACGACGCGGACTCTTCCTCGTGCCGATCGACCGCCGCCGCGGCGAGTACCGCTATCACCAGCTCTTCCGGGAGTTCCTGCTCGCGGAACTCGACCGAGTCGAGCCCGGCGCCGACACCGAGCTGCATCGTCGGGCCGCGCGCTGGTGCGAGGAGCACGATCACGTGCACCTCGCCATCGAGCACCTGCTCGCTGCCGGTGACCGCGCGCAGTCGGTGCGGCTCGTCGCCGAGCGCGGGCTCACGGCCTACCAGGCCGGCGAGCTCGCCGCCCTGACGCGCTGGATGCAGGAGCTCGGCGACGAGGCGATCGCCTCGTTCCCTCCCCTCGTCGTGCACGCAGGGCTCCGAGCCATCCTCGCGGGGCAGGCGGCCGAGGCCGATCGATGGGCGCGCATGTTCGACGCGATCGAGTACGACGCTCCGCCCGAGTTCGGGCTTCCGCAATACCACTCGGCGCGGGCGATGGTGCGGGTCATCATGTGGCGCGAGGGACTCGCCTCGGCCACCGACGACGCCGCCTACGCGCTCGGCGCCGAGTCGCCGTCGAGCCTGTGGCGCGACCAGGCGCTGCACCTGTTCGGCTGGACGAAGCAGCTCGCCGGCGATGACGGCGGGGCGAAGCGCGCCTTCGAGCAGGCGACGGCTCAGGCGGAACTGTTCGGCAACGCCGACACGATCCTGCTGAGCGAAGCCGAGCTCGCCGTCATGGCGTTCGATCGGGGTGCGATCGATGAGGCCGCAGGCCATGCCGACCGGGCGATGAACGTCATCGAGTCCAGCAACATGCACGGCTACGCGACGACGATGCTCGCGCTCGCGGTCAGCGCCCGCATCGCGATCCGCCGGCGCGACCTCGCGACCGCCGAGCGCCTGCTCGTGAGCGCAATGCGAGATCGCGGGCTCTGCACGCATGTCATGCCGGTGTTCGCCGTCAAGGTGCGGCTCGAGCTCGCCCGGTCATTCGCCGCCCTGGGCCGGAACCCGACGGCCGCCCACCTGCTGCACGAGATCGACGAACTGCTGCGCGCGAGACCCGACCTCGGCACCCTGGTCGACGCCGTCGACGAGCTCCGCTCCTCGCTCGAGCATTCGCGCGAGGTGCTCGGCAGCTCGCCGCTCACGCCGGCCGAGCTGCGACTGCTGCCCTACCTGCAGACGCACCTCACGATCGCCGAGATCGGCGAGCGGCTGTTCGTCTCGCGCAACACGGTGAGCTCGCAGGTCGGCTCGATCTACCGCAAGCTGCAGGTCACCACGCGCGGCGCCGCCGTCGAGCGTGCCGGCGAACTCGGCCTCCTCGGTTGAGCGTTGGGACGGCGGTCGACGATCACGCGTCACCCGTGATGAACGTCTCGAGGTCGAGCCCGAGCGCGACCGCCAGGTGCTGCGCGGCGGCGACCGCTCGCGGCGCCCCGACGATCGGGACCACGCCGACGACCACGTGCACGAGCTCGGCCGTCGAAGCTCCCGCCCGGACGGCCGCGTCGGCCACTGCGGCGAACGAGGCGTCGGTGCCCCCCACGCCCGCCAGGGCACCGAGGCGCGAGAGCGCGAGCGACTTCGCCGTGAGCGAGCTGGTGTCGGGCTCGCCGAAGACCTCGCTCGAGAGCCGCTCGTCGGCGATGGCGAGTCGGCGCAGCGCTTCGATGTGGTCCATGGCGGGTGCTCCAATCGATGCCTTCGATCACACCGCGATTCGGCTCCGCCCGCATCACGCAGATCACGCGATCGCGTCGGCGGGTGGTCATCACACGATCTGCGTGATGCAGGTGATGGGTGGCGTCAGCACGATGGGAGCGGGTGCGGTTCCGCGTGCCCGACCGCCGGAGCGAAGCGCTCCGAGCCGAACTGCCGAGGGGGCGCGATCCATGGAAGATCTCGAATTCGGACCGGTCGAGCTGGTGCTCGCCGCATATGACGGCGATGCGCCGGATGCGGGCGTCGTGGAGGCGGTGCTCGACCTCGTCGAGGCCGGTACCGTGCGGCTCCTCGACCTCGTGCACGTCGCGCGCACGGCCGACGGCATCGAGTTCCTCGAGCTCGACGAGACGGGCATCGAGTTCGGCGAGATCGAACTGGCCGGCGAGGGCCTCGTCGGCGAAGACGACGTGAACGAGCTCGGCGGCCGCCTTCCGGTCGGCGCATCGGCGCTCCTGCTCGTCGTCGAACTGGTCTGGGCGAGGCACCTCGCGAGCAGGTTGCTCGCGGCCGGTGGTGTCGTCGTCGATTCGGTGCGGATCCCCGCACCGGTGGTCAATGCCGTGGTCGCGGAAGCGCGCGACGCGCTCTAGAGGGGGAGAAACGACGATGCCACTGTTGAGAAGGTTCGGTCGACCGGGTCTGATCGGAATGGCCGCGCGCACCGCGGTCGTCGCCGGAACGGCGACCGCCGTGAGCGGCGGGGTCATGCGGCACCAGCAGCGCAAGGCCGACGAGAAGTACGAGGCCCAGCAGTACGAGATGCAGCAGCAGGCCGCGATGTACCAGGCGCCGCCTCCGCCTCCGCCCGCCCCGGCACCTGCCGCGGCACCGGCGGCCGGCGGCACCGACGTCGTCGCCGAACTGCAGCAGCTCGCGACGCTCAAGGAGCAGGGCGTGCTGAGCGACGCCGAGTTCGAGGCCGCCAAGGCCAAGCTGCTCGGCTGAGAACGAAGAGACAGGAAAGCTGAAATGACCGATACCGCATCTCGTTCCGTGATCGGGGCACAGCTCCCACCGGCTCGCACGCTGCCCTTCGCCCCGAAGGCGTCCGGCAGCATCGCCGGACGCACGCTCGGCGAATCGACGTACGCGCCGCTGCCCGCCGAGCGCCATCTCGGCGAGCAGGCGCCCAACGTCCTCGTCGTGCTCATCGACGACGCGGGGCCCGCGCTGCCCAAGCCGCTCGGCGGCGTCGTCGAGACGCCGACCCTCGACCGCATCCGCTCCGGCGGCATCGGGTTCAACCGGTTCCACACGACGGCGATGTGCTCGCCCACCCGTGCGTCGTTGCTCACGGGCCGCAACCACCACCGGGTCGGCAGCGGTCAGATCGCCGAGCTCGCGAACGACTGGGACGGCTACTCGGGCCACATCCCGAAGTCGAGTGCGACGATGGCGGAGGTCCTCCGCAACTACGGGTACTCGACCGGCGCTTGGGGCAAGTGGCACAACACGCCGGCTGAAGAGACCACGTCGGCCGGTCCGTACGACCGCTGGCCCACCGGCTACGGGTTCGAGTACTTCTACGGGTTCCTCGCGGGGGAGGCATCCCAGTACGAACCGAACCTCGTGCGCAACACGACCGGCGTGCTGCCGCCCAAGTCGCCCGAAGAGGGCTACCACCTGAGTGAGGACCTCGCCGACGACGCGATGCACTGGCTGCGCGACCACAAGGCGAACGCGCCCGACAAGCCCTTCTACATGTACTGGGCGACGGGCGCCATCCACGGGCCGCACCACATCATGAAGGAGTGGGCCGACAAGTACAAGGGCAAGTTCGACGACGGCTGGGACGCCTACCGCGAGACGGCGTTCGCCGGGGCCAAGGAGTCCGGCTGGATCCCCGACTCGGCCGAGCTCACCCCGCGACCCGAGAGCCTGCAGGGCTGGGACGACATCCCCGATCACCAGAAGCCGTTCCAGGCGCGCCTGATGGAGGTGTGCGCCGGCTTCGGCGAGCACGCCGACGTGCAGGCCGGCCGCCTCATCGACGAGATCGAGCGCCTCGGCTACCTCGACAACACGATCATCGTCTACATCTGGGGCGACAACGGGTCGTCGGGCGAGGGCCAGAACGGCACGATCAGCGAGCTGCTGGCGCAGAACATGATCCCCACGACGATCGACCAGCACATCGCCGCGCTCGAGGAGCTCGGCGGGCTCGACGCGCTCGGCACCCCTGCGACCGACAACCAGTACCACGCGGCGTGGGCGTGGGCGGGGTCGACGCCGTACCAGGGCATGAAGCTCATGGCCTCGCACCTCGGCGGCACCCGCAACCCGATGTTCGTGCAGTGGCCCGGCCGGATCGCGCACGACCCCGAGCCGCGCACCCAGTTCCACCACGTCATCGACGTCGTGCCGACGATCTACGAGATCCTCGGCATCTCGCACCCCGACATGGTGAACGGCATCCCGCAGGACCCGATCGACGGCACGAGCTTCGCGTACGCGATCGACGACCCGTCGGCCGACGGACGGCACCGGGTGCAGTACTTCGAGATCATGGCGAGCCGATCGATCTACTCAGACGGGTGGATCGCGTCTGCGACGGGGCCGCGCCTGCCGTGGGTGCCCGGGGCGCCTCCCGGCATCGCGACCTGGACTCCCGACGCCGACAAGTGGGAGCTCTACCACCTCGACGAGGACTGGAGCCAGGCGCGCGACCTCGCCGCGGAGCATCCCGAGAAGCTCGCGCAGTTGAAGGAGCTGTTCGCGATCGAGGCGGCCAAGAACGAGGTGCTGCCGGTCGGCGGCGGGCTCTGGGTGCCGGTCTACCACCCCGAGTTCCGGCTCGGCCCGGCCTACACCGAGTGGGAGCTGTCGGGCGATACCGTCCGCATCCCCGAGTTCTGCGCGCCGGCGCTCGGCAACAAGCCGAACACGGTCTCGATGCAGGTCGACCTGCCCGAGCAGGCGAACGGCGTGCTCTACAAGCTCGGCGGCGCCGGCGGCGGGCTCACGGCCTACCTCGTCGACGGCGTGCTGCACTACGAGTACAACCTGTTCCTGGTGCAGCGCACGATCATCGCCTCGGCCGAGCCGCTCGCGGCGGGCGAGGCGACGATCGAGATCGTGACCGACTACCTCGAGCCCCGGCCCGGCGGACCGCTCTCGGTCTCGCTGAAGGTGAACGGCGCCGAGGTCGGCTCGGGCACGGTGCCCGTCAGCGCGCCGCTGCTGTTCTCGGCGAACGACTGCCTCGACATCGGCCGCGCGTACGGCGGACCCGTCTCGCGGGCGTACTTCGACAAGATGCCCTTCGCCTTCGACGGTACGATCGACAGCGTCCATGTCGCGTACCACCTGCCGGCGAAGGCTTGAGTCCCACTGAACACGCAGAGAACTGACGAGTCCGCGATCGGCGCGGCATGAGCGGAACGCTTCAGGCATTCGCGCATGTCGTGCCGATCGCGGTCGCGGTCGCGGCGAGCTCCGTGCCGATCCTCGTCACGCTCTCCATCCTGCTGTCGCCGAACGGCGACCGGGTCGCCGGGCCGTTCCTCGCGGGATGGCTCGTCGGCATGACCGCGCTCGTCATCGGGTGCACGGCGCTCGCGCAGGTGCTGCCGCGCCAGGGGTCGCAGCGCGAGCCCGAGCAGGCCGTCGGCATCGCCGAGATCATCGTCGGCGCGCTCATCATCGTCGTCGCCATCGTGGGACGATTGCGCGCTCCGCGCACGCCCGCCGACCAGCCGCCGAAGTGGCTCGGGCGCATCAGCCGGCTCGGCCCGGGCGAGGCGTTCACGCTCGGCGCGGTGCTCAACATCCGGCCGAAGAGCCTGCTGCTCGTCGTCGCGGCGGCGCTCTCCATCCGCGGCGCCGGGCTCACGGCCGTGGAGTCGGTCGTGGTGATCGCGTGCTTCGTCGTCATCGGGGCCTCGACCGTCGCCGTGCCCATCGTCTCGGCGAAGGTCGCGCCCCGGCGCACCGCCCCCCGCCTCACGAGCATGCGCGACTGGATGTCGCGGAACAGCCGGTCGATCACGGGCCTGATCCTCGTCGTGATCGGCGTGTTCGTCATCGTCTCGGGCATCGGGCGGCTCTGACCCCGCGAGACCTCGCCGGGGCTGCGAATCACGCAACCTGAGTGATGCCTGTGCGGGTCGCGGCTCGGTACCGTGACGGCAACCGAGGCGACGCGCGGGTTCACTCCCGGGCGCCCGTCCAACCCCACAGGGAGGAACCGAAATGAGCGACACCGAAACCACCGGCTGGGTCGGCTGGGGATACTTCGCTGCGATCGTGCTGCTGATCGCGGGTATCTTCGACGCGATCTACGGACTCATGGCCATCATCGGCCCCGACAGCGCCTACTTCCTCACGAGCGAGAACCTGTTCATGATGAACGTCGCCGGGTGGGGCTGGTGGCACCTGATCATCGGCGCCTTCCTGATCATCACGTCGCTCGCGCTCTTCGGAGGCGCCACCTGGGCACGGGTCATCGCGATCATCCTCGCGATCGTCAACGCGATCGGGCAGCTCTTCCTGATTCCCGCGCAGCCCTGGCTGTCGATCATCCTGATCGTGCTCGACATCCTCGTGATCTACGCGCTGACGGTGCACGGACGCGAGCTGAAGGCCGCCGCGCGCTGAGTCGACGCCGGCGCCGGCCGGAGGAGCGCATCGGGACCCCGTGAGGGCCCCGGTGCGCTCCTTCGTCGTTCGGCCGTCAGCCGAGCGCCGGTGCGTGCTGCTCGAGGAACTCGTACACCTCGGTCTGGTCGACGCCGGGGAACGTGCCCGTCGGCAGCGCCGCGAGCAGCGATGTCGGAGTGCGCGCGGCCGGCCACGAGGCATCCGCCCACTTCTCGGCGAGGCCCGCGGGAGCCTGGCAGCACGACGGATCGGGGCAGCGAGAAACCGCACGATGCGGTGTCTCCCGGCCGCGGAACCACTTGACGTGCTCGAACGGCACGCCGACCGAGACCGAGTACTCGCCCTCCTTGGCCTTCTCGATGCGCGACGTGCACCAGAACGTGCCCGACGGCGTGTCGGTGTACTGGTACCAGGGGCTGAAGCGGTCGTCGACGTCGAAGACCGTGCGAGCGGTCCAGTTGCGGCAGACGGTGGTGCCCTCGACGGCGCCGAGCGCGTCGGAGGGGAACCGCACCCGGTCGTTCTCGTACGCCTTGATGATCGTGCCCGACTCGTGCACCTTCATGAAGTGCACGGGGATGTCGAGGCGGGCCGTCGCGAGGTTCGTGAACCGGTGCGACGCCGTCTCGTACGAGACCGCGAAGTGGTCGCGCAGCTCCTCCATCGAGATGCGCCGCAGGTTCTTCGCCTCGGTGAGGTAGCGCACCGCGGCCTGCTCGGGCAGCAGGATCGCTGCGGTCAGGTAGTTGGTCTCGATGCGCTGGCGCAGGAAGTCGCCGTAGCTCGCAGGCTCCTCGTGACCCAGCAGGTGGCTCGCGAGCGCCTGCAGGATGGGGGAGCGGGAGTCGCGCGACGGCGACTGCTGGGTCGGCAGGTAGATGCGGCCGTTGCGCTTGTCGGTCACCGAGCGGGTGGAGTGCGGCAGGTCGCCGACGTAGTGCAGCGAGTAGCCGAGGTGGGTCGCCATGTCGGCGACGAGCTGGTGCGAGACCGGGCCCCCGGTGTGGCCGACGGCCTCGAGCAGCTCGGCCGCCTTCTGCTCGAGCTCGGGGTAGAAGTTGTCGCGGGCGCGCATCTCGGCGCGCAGCTCGGCGTTCGCCCGGCGCGCCTCCTCGGGGGTCGCGGCGCGCTCGCGGTGCAGGCGGTCGATCTCGTTGTGCAGCGCGAGGATCGTCTGCAGGGTCTGGTCGCTCATCGACTTCGCCACGCGGAACGGGTCGAGTCCGAGCGCCGAGAAGACCGGGCCCCGCTGGGCGCGTTCGACGGCGATCTCGAGGGCGGCCCGCTCGCTCGGCGCATCGGTGCGCAGCAGCTCGTCGACGCTCGTGCCGAGCGCGAGGGCGATCGTGCGCAGCATCGACAGTCGCGGCTCGCGCTTGCCGTTCTCGATCGCCGACACCTGGCTGGGCGCCCGGTCGATCGCGCGGGCCAGTTCGCCGAGCGTCATCCCTCGTGCGACCCGGCGCTCACGGATGCGGCGGCCGAGCGTGAGGGCGTCGAGCTCACCGGCCCCTTCGGGCGCGGCGGCGGGCGCGCCCGCCGGTTCGACGGGGGCGAGGTGCGCGCGATCGGCGGTGATCATGCCATCGATGGTCACACGCGCGCGGCGTTCCCGCAAACGGAAGAAATTGCGAAGTTCTGCGAGATTCGGGACTTCAGCCCCGCTTCGGGCTCAATTTGGATGTCGCGCGCCGGAATAACCTCGAAACTACGCTATGCGCGCGATGATCTCGTCGGCGAGGTCGACCGCGGCGTAGCCGTCGGCGAGCGCCGCCATGAACGCCGCGTGCACCTGGGCACCCGGGACGACGACGCCGTCGAACTCGAGGTCGGGTGCGGCGCACGCGTCGTGCGCGACGGCGACGGCATGACCGCGGTCGGCGGCGGCGCGCACGGTCGCGTCGACGCACATGCTCGACATCATGCCCGCGACGACGAGGTCGACCGGGCTGATCGGGTCGCCCGGCGTCGCGGCGCTGCGGGCCAGCTCGTCGAGGCGCTCGGCGAGGTCGGTCTCGAGGAAGGCGTTCGGATTCGACTTCGTGACGAGGGCTTCGTCCGCGCGCGGTGCGACGACCGGATGGATCTCGACGCCCGGCGTGCCCGGCTGGAAGAACGCGGCGTCGGGCGCGTCCCAGACGTGCTGCACGTGCACGACCGGCTCGCCGCGCTCGCGCCACGCGGCGAGCAGGCGCGCCGCTGCGGCGGCCGCGGCATCGGGGTCGACGAGCGGGTGCCGCCCGCCCGGGAAGTAGTCCTGCTGGATGTCGATGATGAGCAGCACGCGGGTCACCCGCCCACCGTAGCGCGACGGGTGGGTGCTCTCGACACGCGGTGCTCGCGTGTGCGCGGCGTGCGTCAGCCGAGCGCGCGCTCGCGCGACGCGAGCACCTCGGGCACGTGCCGCTCGGCCCAGTCGCGCAACGCGCCGATCGGCTCGAGCAGCGACTCGCCGAGCGGGGTGAGCGAGTACTCGACGCGGGGCGGCGAGTCGGCGAAGGCGCGGCGCTCGACGAGCCCGTCGCCCTCGAGCGCCCGGAGCGTCTCGGTGAGCACCTTCGGCGTGACCTCGCCGACGCGGGCGCGCAGCTCGGTGAATCGCAGGGTGCCGGCGCGCGAGAGCGCGAGGATGACGAACATGGTCCAGCGCTCGCCGATGCGCCCGAAGATGACCCGGCTCGGGCAGTCGGGCGCGAGCACGCTCCACGGCTCTGCGGTGATGGCGTTCGGCTCGGACATCGGACCCCCGTGCAGGTGCGGTTCCCCCGAGGGAACTTCCGTTGAAGTAACCGGCGACGCGTCCGTAGCGTCTCGGGCATGAGGATTCTACTGACCGGGGCGACCGGATACATCGGATCGGCCGTGCTCGACGAACTCGTCGGCGCGGGACACGACGTCGTCGCGGCCGTGCGCAGCGAGCGCGCGGCCGACGACGTCACCGTGCGCGGTGCGACCGCGGCGATCGGCGAACTGACGGATGCCTCGTGGCTCGCGCGTCGGCTCGACGGCGTCGACGCGGCGATCCACACCGCGGCGCCCGCCGCCGATGCGGCCGCGTTCGACAGGGCGATCGCGGAGGCGGTGCTCGACGCCTTCGCGGGCACCGGCCGCCGGTACGTGCACACCGGCGGCATCTGGGCGTACGGCGCGGGCGACGACCTCGACGACGACGCCGTGCCCAACCCGCCGGAACTGGTCGCGTGGCGGGTGCCGATCGAGGAGCGGCTGCTCGCGGCATCCGATGCGGTGACGGTCATCGCACCGGGCGTCGTCTACGGGCGCGGTCGCGGGCTCTCCGGGCTGGTCGTGGAGGCGCCGCGCGACGCCGCCGGCCGCCTCGAGCTCATCGGCGACGGGGACCAGCACTGGACGTGGGTGCACGTCGACGACCTCGCGCGCCTGTACCGGCTCGCGGTCGAGCACGAGTCAGGGCTCGGCCGGGTCGTCGGCAGCGACGGATCGCCGACGACCGTGCGCGAGGTCGCCGAGGCGGTCGTCGGTCGGGGCGGTGCCACGGGCGTCGTCGCTGAGGGCGCCGGGCGCTCGCGCTCGCGGCTCGGCGAGGCGTTCGCCGATGCGCTGCTCCTCGACCAGCGTGCATTCGGCGCGAAGGCCCGCGCACTCGGCTGGGTTCCGGAGCGCACGAGCGTGATCGACGAGATCGTCGCCGACGAGGCATCCGTCGCCTGACGGACGGGCCGCCCGGGTCGGGGACCCGGGCGGCCGATCACCCGCCTGCGGCTCCGGCCGGCTCAGCCCTCGCGCGCGAGCACGGGCGCCGGCCCGCCGAGCATGTCGAGGTAGTGCACGTTGGTCATCACGCCGAGGACGTTGCCGAACGGGTCGACGACCGAGGCCGTGACGAAACCGGGGCCGTGCTCCGTGATCGGCATGAGGGGCGTCGCGCCGAGCTCGACGAGCCGCGCGACCGCCCGCTCCAGGTCGTCGACGTGCCAGTGCACGAGCGCGCCGCCGGTGCCGGCGCCGAGCCCCGCCGGCGCGAACCGCCGGTCGATGAACCCGAGTTCCTGCTGGTGGTCGCCGATGCGGAACTCGACGTAGGCCGGGCTCCCGTCGGGGCCGGGACGGCTGAAGTACGGCTCGATGCCGAGCACCTCGGTGTACCAGGCCGCGGCCGCGGCGGGGTCGTCGACGTAGCAGTTGATGGTGGCGATGCCTCGCAGCATGGGATTCTCCTCGTCCTCGGCGACCGGTCGTCGCCCTGATGAATCCATGATCGAACGCAGAAGTGCTCACCTCTTGACTACTTTTGCGACGAGAATCGGAACATGCGTGCAGACCGACTCGTCGCGACCCTCCTCGTCATGCAGGCGCGAGGCAGGGTCACCGCGAGGCAGCTCGCCGAGGAGCTCGAGATCTCGGTCGCCACGGCCCGCCGCGACCTCGAGGCGCTGTCGGCGGCCGGGATCCCCGTCTACCCGCAGCCGGGCCGGGGCGGCGGCTGGCAGCTCCTCGGCGAGGGCCGCACCGACCTCAGCGGCTTCACGGCGGCCGAGGCGCGAGCGCTGTTCCTCCTGTTCGGACCTCGCGCCGGTGAGAGCGAGGAGGCGCGCTCGGCCCTGCGCAAGGTGCTGCGGGCCCTGCCCGCGACGTTCCGCGCCGAGGCCGAGGCCGCCGCCGAGTCGATCGTCGTCGACTCCGGCGGGTGGGACGCGCCGGCGACCCGGCCGTCGCACCGGGTCGAGGTGCTGCAGGCGGCGGTGGTCGAGCGACGTGTCGTGCGCTTCACCTACACGCGCTGGGGCGGCGAGCCGGCGTCGCGCACCGTGCGCCCGCTCGGTCTCATCGACACGCGCGGCACGTGGTACCTGATCGCCGACCGGGTGCCGCACGACTCGGCGGACGTGGCGCCCGACGTCGCCGATCAACGGAGCTACCGCGTCGATCGCATGGCCGACGTCGAGGCGCTCGCCGAGCGGTTCGAGCCGCCCGCGGACTTCGACCTCGATGTCGCCTGGGCCGACCTGCGCGCCGCCGCGCAGCGCGCTCGCCGCCGCGTCGAGGCCGTCGTGCTCGTCGACCCGGCCGCGGCCGACGAGTTCCGCGGCTGGGTCGGGGGCCTCGTCGACGAGGAGGTCCACGACGACGTCGACGGCCCCGGCGACGTGCGCGACGGGCGGGTGCGGGTGCGCGTCGTCGCCCAGAGCGAGACGGTCCTCGTTCGACGACTCGCGGGCTGGGCTGCGGAGATCGAGGTCGTCGCACCCGTCGGACTCCGTGGACGACTCGCCCAGGTCGGCGTCGCCCTCACCGCGCGGTACCCCCGACCCGGCGGCGCTCGACGGCGGTCGGCCGGCGATGGGGACGGGTCCCCATTTCGCGCTGTCGGTGCCTCCTGCTTGGATGGAGCGGGGGACCGGGAACGACTCGGTACCGAAAATCCAGGGGAATCACACAGATGACTGCATCACGTCCGCTCGCCGCCGCCTCGTTCGCGCTGCTCGCGCTGCTCTTCACGGGTTGTGCCGCCACCGGCTCCGCCGACGACGCGAAGTCCGACTCGAAGGCCGACAGCGCCGAGGCTGCACCCGCCGCTGACCAGAGCAAGGAGGAGGCGTGCGAGATCGTCGAGGGCACCCTCACCGACCTGCAGTCGCTCTCGTCGGTCGACGCGAGCGACCCGACCGCCGCGCTCGAGGCGTTCAAGGGTGCCCAGGCCAAGGTGGGTGACGCGGCCGACCAGGTCTCGAACGCCGACGTCAAGCCCGCGCTCGACGGTGCCGCGACCGCCATGAACGAGTACGTCGAGTACGTCGACGGCATGCTCGCCGACCCGGCGAACGCCGACATCTCGGCGATGAGCGACCACCTCGAGTCGCTCACCACGAGCATCACGGAGCTCACCACGATCTGCGCGTAACGCACGGATTGCGGAGCGGGGGCGCACCTTCGGGTGCGCCCCCGCTTCCCGCATCTCAGGGATGCCTCGTGCCGGGCCCCTGTCGTCGGGCGATGCCACGACGACGAAGCGCACGCCCGCGGCATCCCGATCAGGCGTCGCCTGCCGCGTAGACGCGCTCGCCCTCGACGAAGGTCTGCAGCACGCGCGTCGCGCCGATCGCGTCGGCGGGCCCGGCGAAGGGGTCTCGGTCGAGCAGGGCGAGGTCGGCGAGCTTGCCGACCTCGATCGTGCCGGTCTCGTCGAGGTGGTTCACGTACGCCGACCCCGCCGTGTACGCGGTGAGCGAGGTCGCGAGGTCGATCGCCTGCTCGGGGAGGAACGGCGGGTACTCGCCCTCCTCCTCGCCCGGCGCCGACACCCGGTTCACCGCGACGTGGATCGCGGCGAGCGGGTTCGGCGTCGAGACCGACCAGTCGCTGCCTGCCGCGAGCACGGCGCCCGCGCGCAGCAGGTCGCCGAACGGGTACTGCCACGCGTCGCGCGGCGAGCCGAGGAACGGCAGCGTCAGATCGACCATCTGCGGCTCGAGCGCCGCCCACAGCGACTGCATGTTCGCGACCACGCCGAGCTCGCGGAATCGCGACACGTCGTCGGGGTGCACGACCTGCAGGTGCGCGATGTGGTGGCGGTGGTCGCTGCGGCCGTTGCGCGCGATCGCGTGCTCGACGGCGTCGAGGCACTCGCGCACCGCGCGGTCGCCGATCGCGTGGAAGTGCAGCTGGAAGCCGAGGGCGTCGAGCCGCGGGGCCGCCTCGTTCAGGATCTCGGGCGGCACGAACGAGATGCCCGAGTTGTCGGTCGCGTGGCCGTGGCCGTCGCAGTACGGCTCGAGCATCGAGGCCGTGAAGTTCTCGGCGACGCCGTCCTGCATGACCTTGATGCTCGTCGCGGCGAAGCGCCCGCCCCGGTAGCGCTCGCGGCGCTCGACGAGCGAGTCGATCTGCTCGAGGCCGCGCGTGCGGTCCCACCAGAGGGCGCCGACGACGCGGCCGGTGAGGGTGCCCGCGGCGGCCGCGGCGAGGTAGGCGAGCCCGGGGTCGTCGCCGACCCCGTAGTCGCCGACGATCGCGTCCTGCCAGGCCGTGACGCCGAACGAGTGCAGGTAGCGCTGCCCCTCGAGCACGGCGTCGACGAGCTCGGCCGGCGTGGTCTCGGGGAGGTGGCGGCGAACGAGGTCCATCGCGCCCTCGTGCAGCGTCCCGGTCGGCTCGCCGGCGGCGTCGCGCTCGATGCGGCCGTCGGCGGGGTCGGGCGTGCCCCGGTCGATGCCGGCTAGACGCAGGGCCGCCGAGTTCACCCAGGCGCCGTGGCCGTCGCGGTTGGGCAGGAACGCCGGACGGTCGGGCAGCACCCGGTCGAGGGCCGCGGCGGTCGGCGTCCCGCCCGGGAAGGCCGACATCGACCATCCGCCGCCCTGCACCCACGAGGCATCCGGGTGCGACGCGGCGTACGCCGCGATCGTCTCGAGGTAGTCGGCCTCGCTCTCGCCGTCGCGCAGGTCGCAGCGCAGCATGTCGAGGCCGCCCCACACGGGGTGCACGTGCGCGTCCTGGAAGCCGGGCACGAGCAGGCGCCCGCCGAGGTCGACGACCTCGGTGCCCGGGCCGACGAGGTCGCGCACGTCGTGATCGGTGCCGACGGCGACGATGCGGCCGGCCCGCACGGCGACGGCCGTGGCGCGCGAACGCACCGTGTTCGCGGTGAAGACGGGGCCGCCGGTGAAGACGAGGTCGGCGTGGGGCATGGGCGAGTCCTTTCGTGGCGGCGGTGGGGTGATCGGGGCGGACGACGAGGGAGCGCGACGAGCCGCGATGGTCTCGTCGCGCTCCCTCGTCGGTGCGGTGCGGCGGATCAGCCGCCGCTCATGGTGCGTGCGATGTCGGCGGCCGAGTCGCCGGCCCGGCGCAGCACGTACGCCACGAGACCGAGCGCGATGAGCGTGAGCACGAGCATGATCGTCGACACCGCGGCGATCTCGGGCCGCAGGCCGCTGCGCAGCGCGCTCAGCACGTAGACGGGCCACGGCGTCGTGCCCGACACCTGCACGAACGCGGCGATGACCGTGTTGTCGAGGCTCAACGTGAACGACAGCAGGAAGCCGGCCAGCACGGCGGGCATGGCGAGGGGCAGCGTCACGCGGCGGAACGTGTTGAACGGCTTCGCGTAGAGGTCGGCGGAGGCCTCCTCGAGCTGCGCGTCCTGGCCGACGAGGCGGGCCCGGACGAGGTACGACACGACCGCGACCGAGAACAGCGAATGGCCGACCACGAGGCGCACGATGCCGTCGTTGAAGATCGCGAGGCCGAGATCCTGGCCGAGGAACACCATCCACGGCAGCAGGGCGACGGCGTCGACGATCTCGGGGGTCACCGAGACGAGCAGCAGCAACCCGAGGAACCACCAGACCCACTTGCCGGGATGCCTCGCCATCGCGATGCCGGCGAGCGTGCCGAGCAGCGTCGCCACGATCGCCGCGATGAAGCCCGTCTGCACCGAGATCCAGACGGCGTCGCGGATCGCGGGCTTCGAGGCGATCGCGAGGAAGGAGTCGAAGCCGAAGGCCTGCCATGACACGAGGAGGCGGCCGACGTTGAACGACGACAGGATGATGACGACGATCGGCGCGAACAGGAACGCGAAGACCGCGACGCCCCACACGTTGAGGACGATGTCGGACCACGGGCGGCGTCGCCGGTGCTGCCGCACCGCGGCCGGGGTCATGCCCGGGCCTTTCGACTGCTCCGGCGCCGGGGCCTGCTGCTGCGGCTGGGACTGCTGGACGGTCATGCGGAGACCTCCTCGTCGGCCGGCGCGGGCCGGGAGCGGATCGCCGCGATCGCCGTCGTCACCGGGCGAGCCGGTGCGGCGTGCGCCGCGTCGCCGATCACGAGCCGGTTGCGCGAGCGGAACGGCAGCGTCACGAGCCACACGACGAGCGCGCCGACGGCGACGGTCAGCATGATCACGATGATCAGGAGCACCGCCATCGCCGAGCCGAGCGCCCAGTTCTGCGCGGTCTGGAACTGGCTCGCCACGAGCTGGCCCACCATGTTGCCCTTCGCACCGCCGAGCACGGTCGCGGTGATGTAGTCGCCCATGAGCGGGATGAACACGAGCAGCACGCCCGCGACGACGCCCGGCCGGGCGAGCGGCAGGGTCACGCGGAAGAACGTCGTCCACTTGCCGGCGCCGAGGTCCTTCGAGGCCTCGCGCAGCGGTGGGCCGACCCGGTCGAACGCGACGAACAGCGGCAGGATCATGAGCGGCAGGTAGTTGTAGACCACGCCGAGCAGCACGGCCCCGCGGGTGTACAGGATGTCGAGCGGGCCGCCGATGAGCCCGACCTGCTGCAGCGTCGTCGACAGCCACCCCTCGGGTGCGAGGATGACCTGCCAGCCGATCGTGCGCACGAGGAAGTTGGTCCAGAACGGCACCATCACGAGCGCGACGAGGAGGCCCCGCCGGGCGGGCGACGCCTTGACCGCCATCCAGTACGCGACCGGCAGGCCGACCACGAGGCACAGCAGCGTGCCCCCGATGCCGACCCACAGTGTGTTCTGGAACGTCGCGAAGAAGGTCGGCGACATCGCCTCGGCGTAGCGGTCGAACGACAGCACGTCGTTCGCGTGCGTGCCGAAGATGCCCGGCTTGTAGCCGAAGCTGAACCAGATCACCATCGCGACGGGCGCGACGAAGAAGATCAGCAGCCACGCCCACGCGGGGATCGCGAGGGCGGCGCCGGACCTCTTACTCACCCGCCGCCGCCTTCGTCGCGTTCCAGATCTCGACGATGCGGGCCTGCGCCTCGGTGACCGCGCCCTCGTTCATGGTCTCGATCTGTTCGGGCGTGAAGAACACGAGGTCGAGCATCGGCAGCTCAGCGGCCTGCGCCGCCTCCTCGATGCCGGCGACGCCCGTGTGGTAGCCGATGTAGTCGAGCTCGGCGAGCGAGTTCTCGGGGTCGAGCACGTAGTTGATGAACGCGTGCGCGGCCTCGGGGTTCGGCGCACCGGTCGGGATCGCCCAGTTGTCCATCCAGATCTCGGTGTCGGGCGAACCGAGCACCCACTGCCAGCGGTCGGGGTCGCCCGACTCGAGGATGCCGATGCGGGCGTCGCCGTTCCACGCCTGCAGCAGTGCGTGCGTCGCCTGCGGGATGGCCGCACCGCCCGGGTAGGAGTCGAAGGCCGACACGTGCGGGGCGAGGGTGTTGACGAGGTAGTCCTCGGCGGCGTCGAGCTCGGCGGGGTCGGTCGTGTTCCAGTCGACGCCGTTCGCCCAGAAGTAGAGGCCGGTGAGCTCGGCGGGGTCGTCGAGGAGCGACGTCTTGCCGCTCGCCTCGTTCTGCGCGGCGTCGAGGAAGTCGTTCCAGTCCTTGAGCTCGCGCGTGATGACGGTCTTGTCGTAGACGAAGCCGGTCGTGCCCCACGCCTTGCAGATCGAGTAGTCGTTCTCGGGGTCCCATGCGCGGCCGACGAAGGCGGCGTCCATGTGCTCGAGGTTCGGGATGAGGTCGTGGTTGAGCTTCTGCAGCAGGCCGTTCTCGACCATCTGCGGGATGAACGTGCCGGTCGGCACGACGATGTCGAAGCCGCTCGTGCCCTTCGCGGCGACGAGCTTCGAGATCATCTCCTCGTTCGAGTTGAACGAGCTCAGCGTGATCTTCGGTCCGAGCTCCGAGGTGAACGCCTCGAGCACGTCGGGCGCGTCGTAGTCGCCCCACGTGTACATCGAGAGCTTCGACTCGAGCGGGCCGCCGGTCGCGACGGGGGCGGCCTGGGTGCCGCCCGTCGAGCACGCGGCGAGGAAGCCGGTCGCGCCGGCGGCCGCGGCGAAGCTCAGGAACCGGCGGCGGTTGAGCTCGCGGCCGATGACCTTCGCGGCGCTCTCGTGAGCGAGGATGCGGACGGTGGGGAGGGAATCGGTCATCGGAGTCTCCTGGTGATGGGAAGGGATCGCGGTTCAGGGGTGGAGGTCGCAGACGTGCGCACGGCGACGGGATGCCCCGTGGCCGGCGCTGCGGGCCGGCTCAGGCCGTCGGCGGGGCGACGTAGCCGCCCGCGCTCGCCGCATCGTCGGCGGGGAACAGCAGCACGCTCTCGGCGCGCCACGAGCACTCGACGGGGTCGCCGACGGTGAGGTTCGGCGCCTCGGGGGTGGGGCGGCGCACGATGAGGCTCTGGTCGTCGCCGAGCCGCACGAGGTACTGCATGGTCTCGCCGAGGTGCGAGACCCCGAGCAGCGTGCCGCGCGCGAGGTTGACCTCGGCCGAGGCATCCGACCGGGCCGCGGCGATCTCGACGAACTCGGGCCGCACCGCGGCCTGGCCGTTCGCGAGCCCCGCGAGCTCGGACGCCGTACCGCGCACGAGCGCGTGGGTCGATGCGACGGCCGCGCCGCCCTCGGCGACCTCGCCGCGGAAGAAGTTCTGCTGGCCGACGAACGCCGCGACGTAGGCCGAAGCGGGCCGCGCGTAGACGGTGTCGGCGTCGGCGAGCTGCTCGATGCGGCCGTCGCGCATGATCGCGATGCGGTCGCTCATCGAGAGGGCCTCGCCCTGGTCGTGGGTGACGAACACGAACGTGATGCCGAGGCGCGACTGCAGGAGCTTCAGTTCGAGCTGCATCTCTTCGCGCAGCTGACGGTCGAGCGCACCGAGCGGCTCGTCGAGGAGCAGCACCGACGGACGGTTCACGAGTGCGCGCGCGAGCGCGATGCGCTGCTGCTGTCCGCCCGAGAGCTGGGTCGGCTTGCGGTCGGCGAATCGGCGCATCTGCACGAGGTCGAGCGCCTCGACCACGCGGTCGCGCACCTCCGACCTCGGCGTGCGGCGCTGCTGCAGGCCGTAGGCGACGTTCTCCGCGACCGACATGTGCGGGAAGAGCGCGTAGGCCTGGAACACCGTGTTCACGTCGCGGCGGTAGGGCGGCACGCCGAGCACCGAACGGCCCGAGACGCGGATGTCGCCGGCGTCGGGCTGCTCGAACCCGGCGATCATGCGCAGCGTCGTGGTCTTGCCGCAGCCCGAGGGGCCGAGCAGCGAGATGAACTCGCCCGGTTCGATCGTGAGCGACATGCCGTCGACCGCGGTCGCGTTGCCGTAGCGCTTCGTGACGGCATCGACGACGACCGTGCCGGGCGCCTCGCCGGTCGTGGAAGTGGTCGGCTTGGACTCGATCGTGGCTGCGCTGGTCACGGTGCGGCACCTCTTTCACTCGGACGCCTCGTCGCGTTCGTCGCCATTCAATCCGCGCACCCGACCGGACGCAAACGCGCGACGCCCGAACTGGACGAACCAGACGAACCCGCGACCGGCATCGGACAGACCGTCCGGTCGGCGCCCGGACGGTCTGTGGTGCGGAATGCCCGGGCGGCGTCGGTGCTCGCGGTGATCCGCGCACCGTGCCGCCCGGGCCGTCGGTTCAGGCGCCGGGCGTCGCGCTGCGTTCCTCGAGCTCGCGCCGGCGCGCACGCTGCTGGACGCGGCCCGCGAGGAGCACGCAGCCCACCGCCACGAGGTAGGCGCCCGCGACCGTGCCGCCGCCGAGCTGCGAGAGGAAGAGCAGCGGCACCTGGACGAAGGGCAGGGCGATCGCGAGCCAGAGGCCGACCCGGCGTGCGCGTACGAGCGAGACGCACAGTGCGATCGAGCCGATGAGCCACAGCGCATTGGCCGCCATCGCCACGATCGGGAAGAACTCGAGGTCGACGCCGTTCACGGCGCTCGTGATGGTGCCGACGGTGAGCAGGACCGTGCCGACGGCGGCGACGATCGCGCCCCAGCTCGATCCGGCGTACCGGGCCAGTCCGAGGAAGAGCACCGCGAGCGCCCAGAGGCTGACCGTGAACATCGCGAGGATGACCCGGGTCCGCGGATCGATCGTCGGATCCTCGTCCTGCGGGAAGAGGATCTGCAACGTGCCGATCACGATCGACAGGGCTCCGGCGGTGAGGGCCGCGGCGCCCGCGAGGCGGTGGCCGACGCGGCCGGGCCGGGGGTAGGCGGCGCCGGCGGGCCGCGTGCCGGCCGTGGGACGCGGCGATGGGCGGAGCTCCCGGTCGGGCGCTGATCCGGATTCGGTGAGGGATGCCATGGTCGGCCTTCCGTTCGAGTTCGAGGCCGGCACGATCGGCCGGCGATGCGACGCTACGGACGGCCAGCAGGCGCCGGCATCGTCCGAGGGTCGACGGGCGGCTCGACTCGCGGGCGGCCCCGGATACGACTCGGATCGGGGCCGAATGCCGACCTTCGTCGCTGTCGTGGGTGCCGTTCCTCGGCCTAGCATCGGAGCGTGACGAGCCGGCACCCCACGAGCGAGCGCGCGCGAGACGAGCACGAGGTGCTCCGCCCGATCGCGCCCGGCGCCCGCGGCTGGCGCGCGTGGACCACGCCGTTCGACCTCGCGCTCGCGGGCGGTATCGCGCTCTGGGCGGTGCTGGAGGCGCTGCTCGTTCCCTCGGCGAACGTCGTCGCCCAGCTCGGCTTCGCGCTCGCCGTCTCGCTGCCGCTCGTGGTGCGGCGCCGGTTTCCGGCGCTCGTGATGCTCGCGGTCGCCTGCGCGCTGCTGCTGCACGCCGCGACGAGCGGGCCGGACGCGACCTTCAACCCGTTCCCGAGCCTGCTCGTCGCCACCTTCACGGTCGCCGAGCGCATCGCGGCGTGGTGGCGGGCCGCGCTGCTCGGCCTCGTGCCGATCGCGGCGATGCTCGGCGCCCACGTCCTCGGCTACTTCGGCTCGCCCGGCATCGAGACGGCCGGCACCGTCTTCCTGGTGTTCTTCGTCGGCGCGACCTGGACGGCGGGTCGCGTGGTCCGCCATCGCGCGCTCACCCTGCAACGCACGCGCGACAGCTCCGATCGCCTGGCCGCCGACGCGGTCGCCGCCGAGCGCGTGCGCATCGCACGAGAGCTCCACGACATCGTCGCGCACGCGCTCTCGATCGTCGCGTTGCAGGCCGGGGCCGCCGAGCAGTTCCTCGACAAGGACCTCGACCGTGCGCGACGCCATCTCACCCTCACGCGAGGCACCGCGCAGTCGGCCCTCGACGAGATGCGGCACCTCCTCGGCGTGCTCCGCGAGGACGGGGCGGTCTACGCGCCGCAGCCGGGTCTCTCGGGCCTGCCCGAGCTCATCGCGGAGACCGAGGCCGCCGGGCACGAGTGCCGCCTCCAGGTCGACGAGCCGGCGCGCGACATCCCCGACGGCCACGCCCTCGCGGTGCACCGCATCGTCCAGGAGTCGCTCACCAACGTCCGCACCCACGCCGCTGGAGCGCCCGTCGAGGTGCGGGTCTCGCGCGACGAGCGGGCGGTCGTGGTGGCGGTCGTGAACGGGGCGCCGACGGTCGTCCGCCCCGGTGCCCCCGGCAGCGGGCGTGGACTGCCGGGCATGGGCGAGCGCGTGCGGGTGTACGGCGGGTCGCTGGAGGCGGGCCCATCCGGGGCGGGCTGGCGCGTCGCCGCGAGCCTTCCGCTCGGCCCCCTGCCGATCGGATCGCACGCGTGAGCGGCCCCCGGCTCCTCGTCGTCGACGACCACGCGCTCGTACGCTCGGGCATCGTCGGTCTGCTCGAGGCGGCCGATCTCGAGGTGGTCGGCGAGGCGGGCGACGGCATCGAGGCCGTGGAGCTCGTGCGCCGGCTCCGCCCCGACGTCGTGCTCATGGACATCCGCATGCCCGGCCTCGACGGCATCGAGGCCACGCGTCGGATCGCCGGGGCGCCGGGAGCGCCGCGGGTGCTCGTGCTCACGACCTTCGACCTCGACGAGTACGTGTACCGCGCACTGCAGGCCGGCGCCTCGGGATTCCTGCTGAAGGACGCACCGCCCGACCGGCTCGTCGACGCCGTGCGCACGATCGCCGGGGGCGAGTCGCTGCTGGCGCCCTCGCTCACCCGGCGGCTGATCGAGCGCTACCTCGCGGCGCCGCCGCCCGACGCGCGCGCGACGGCATCCGTCGACCTCACCCCACGCGAGCGCGAGGTGTGGTCGCTCATCGCGCGCGGGCTCTCGAACCACGAGATCGGCGCTGAGCTCTTCCTCAGCGAGGCCACGGTCAAGGCGCACATCACCCGCCTGTTCGTGAAGCTCGGTGTGCGCGACCGGGTGCAGGCCGTCGTCGCCGCCTACGAGTCGGGGCTCGTGCGACCCGGCGAACACGCGGCAGGCGGATAGCTCAGGCGAAGCCGAACAGCGGCGGGAAGACCACGACGAGGATCGCGGCCCACGCGAAGTACACCGGGAGCATCGCGGTCTGCCAGCGCTCGAGCGCGCCGAAGCCCGTGCGACGCCGCAGGAAGCCGACCTGCAGGCGCATCGCCCAGGCGAGGTTGACGAGCAGGATGAGGTTGAGGCCGAGCGACGCGGTCTTGTTCGCGCTGAAGCCGAACTCGCCGGTGCGCCCGAGCATCGCGATGAGGACGACCACGTCGAGCACGAGGGCGCTCGCGAGCATCAGGGCCTGCAGTCGGTCGAACCACCCGGGCGGCAGCAGCGGGTCGCGCGCCGAGATCGAGTAGACGAGGAGGCCGACCACCACGACGAGCACGGCGTCGAAGGCGATGAGCAGGTCGCGGCTCGCGTCGACGAGGTTCCACTGCACGAGCGCCGCGACGACGAGCGCGAGCAGCAAGAGGGTGAACAGGGGTGTGAAGACCTTCGTGAGCACGGGGGCGATGTTCTCGATCACGCGCTGCTTCGCCCCGACGAGCCACGCCGCGACGAGCACCGCTCCCGCCGCGCCGAGCGGCAGCACCCACTCGCCCACGAATTGCATCACGTCGACGCCGATCGAGGCGAACACCGCGACCGTCAGCGCCGAGAGCGCGCCACCGCCGAGGGCGATGAGCAGGTAGTAGACGAACCACTCGCCGCTGAAGCGCACGACGTCCATGCGGGTGCGCTCGTCGCGCCAGCCGCTGCCGGCGTAGGCGATGCCGACCGCGAGCCAGAGCACGACGAACGAGCCGATCATCGCGATGATCTCCGTCGCCGCGGTGATCCCGGCGACCTCGGATCCGGCGGTGGCCGTGTCGGGAACCGTGAACGGGTAGAGGTTGAGCGCGAGCCCGGTGACGAGGAAGACGGCGCCCACGGTCGCGAGCACCCCGAGGGAGGGCCGGCGGCGCCACGCGAACCAGAGCGCGAGGAACGGCAGCACGATCACGGCACTGTTCAGCACGACCTGGGCGGGGTCGTCGGTCGCGAGGTCCACGGCCTTCACGGCGAGGCCGGCGCCGGCGCCGAGTGCCAGCGCGACGGCGAGCCCGTTCGCCCGGCGGTGGAACGGGAGGGGACGGGCGGCGTCCTCCTCATCGACGGCGTCGGTGCCGCCGTCGCCCGTCAGCACGAGCTGCTTCCAGAGCCGCTCGGAGTGCTCTCGTGCGTACTCGCGGGAGAGATCGTCGGTCGCGCCGAGGCGCTTCACCGCGACCAGGAACGCCTCGTCGGGGGTGAGCCCGGCGGCGACGAAGTGGTCGACGGTGTCGTAGAGGTGGCTCTCGAGCTCGGCGAGGTCGGTCGCGCTCATCGCATCGTGCCGCTGCATCCATCGCCGCCACGAGGCGACGAGCGCGTCGAGGTCGGTCGGCAGGTCGTGGGGCGCGTCGATCGGCACGTCAGACCTCCCCGAGCGCGAGGCGCAGCCGGGGGCGGTCGTCGGGCCACACCTTGCTCAGCACGTCGCCGACGACCGACCACTGCCGGCGCTGCTCGGCGAGCACCGCCTCACCCTGCTCGCTCAGGCGGTAGTGCTTGCGCGGCCGGCCCGAGTCGCTCTGACGCCACTCGGAGTGCACGTGCCCGAGTCGCTCGAGCCGGTGCAGGAGAGGGTAGAGCATGCCGTCGCTCCACTCGAGCTCACCGCCCGACAGGGCGGTGATCCGCTGCAGGATCGCGTACCCGTACGACTCTCCCTCGGCGAGGATGCCGAGCACGACGGGCGTCGCGGCCGCCGCGACCAGGTCTTTGCCGATGCGCATGACCGTCTCCATACCTTGAGCTGCTAGATACCTAGAACTGCAAGGTACCACGACGGCGCCGGTGGAGGCGAGCGGCGGCCAACCGGTGGCGCTTCTTCCGTGCCGCAGAAATACCGCAGAAGTTCACCCCCCGGATCGTCGATGCGGCCCGTCCCGGCGGGCGCAGCATGGGTTTCACGACGAGCGGACGCCCCGCCACGAGGCATCCCGCATCACGACCTCGCACGACCGAAGGAGCACGACGATGAGCACCCCCACCCGCCCCGGCGACCAGACCCAGACCGCTGCCGAGCTGCAGCTCGAGTGGGACGCCGACCCGCGCTGGGAGGGCGTCAAGCGCGACTACACCGCCGAAGACGTCATCGCGCTCCGCGGCCCCGTGCGGGAGGAGCGCACGCTCGCCAAGCGCGGCGCCGAGAAGCTCTGGGAGAACATCCAGAAGAACACCGGGAACGCGTTCGAGCGCATGGAGGACCCCGAGTGGTCGGCCGCGCTCGGCGCCCTCACCGGCAACCAGGCCGTGCAGCAGGTTCGCGCGGGCCTCAAGGCGATCTACCTGAGCGGCTGGCAGGTCGCCGCCGACGCGAACCTCTCGGGCCAGACCTACCCCGACCAGTCGCTCTACCCCGCGAACTCGGTGCCGGCCGTCGTGCGCCGCATCAACAACGCGCTCCTCCGGGCCGGCCAGATCGAGACGGATGCCTCGGCCACGGGCATCGCCGACTGGATGGCGCCGATCGTCGCCGACGCCGAGGCGGGCTTCGGCGGACCGCTCAACGCCTACGAGCTCATGCACCAGATGATCGAGGCCGGAGCCGCGGGCGTGCACTGGGAGGACCAGCTCGCGAGCGAGAAGAAGTGCGGGCACATGGGCGGCAAGGTGCTCATCCCCACCTCGCAGCACATCCGCACGATCAACGCGGCCCGCCTCGCGGCCGACGTCGCGGGCGTGCCGTCGATCATCATCGCCCGTACCGACGCGCTCGCCGCGACGCTGCTGACGAGCGACCACGACGAGCGCGACCGCCCGTTCGTGACGGGCGAGCGCACCGCCGAGGGCTTCTACGAGGTGCAGAACGGCATCGAGCCGGTCATCGCCCGCGGCCTCGCCTACGCCGAGTACGCCGACCTGCTCTGGGTCGAGTCGGCCGAGCCCGACCTCGAGCTCGCCCGCCGGTTCGCCGAGGCCGTGCACGCGAAGTTCCCCGGCAAGCGCCTCTCGTACAACTGCTCGCCGTCGTTCAACTGGAAGCGCCACCTCGACGACGACCAGATCGCCAAGTTCCAGCGGGAGCTCGCGTCGATGGGCTACGCGTTCCAGTTCATCACCCTCGCGGGCTTCCACGCCCTCAACCACTCCATGTTCACGCTCGCCAAGGACTACAACGAGCGTCACATGTCGGCCTACGTCGAGCTCCAGGAGGCGGAATTCGCCTCGGAGGCCGCCGGCTACACCGCCACGCGCCACCAGCGCGAGGTCGGCACCGGCTACTTCGACCAGATCGCCACCGCGCTGAACCCGCAGAGCGCCACGCTCGCCCTCGTCGGATCGACCGAGGAAGACCAGTTCAACCACTGACGCATCCGTCGGTCGAGGAGGCGCGAAGCGCCGTATCGAGACCACCACACCGGTCTCGACACCCGCTCCGCGCTCCTCGACCGGCACGTCGCAAGGAGACGAAACCATGAGCACCATCACCCTCGAACGCGCCGAGACCGAACCGCGCACCGCGACGGGCAGCTTCGCCGTCGTCGACCCGCGCATCGAGATCACCGCCCAGCTCGGCGAGCGGTACGACGAGATCCTCACGCCCGAGGCGCTCGAGTTCATCGCCGAGCTGCACGACCGGTTCGCGCACACCCGGCACGAGCTGCTCGCCGCCCGGCTGCAGACCCGGGTCGACGCCGCGAACGGGCGCGACCCGAAGTTCCTGCCCGAGACCGCCCGCATCCGCGAGGACCGCAGCTGGCGCGTCGCCGGCGCCGGCCCCGGCCTCGAGGACCGCCGCGTCGAGATCACCGGCCCGACCGACCGCAAGATGGCGATCAACGCGCTCAACAGCGACGCGAAGGTCTGGCTCGCCGACCAGGAGGACGCGACGAGCCCCACCTGGCGCAACGTCGTCGAGGGCCAGCTGAGCCTGTTCGACGCCCTGCGCGACCGGCTCGAGTTCACGAGCCCCGAGGGCCGGCAGTACCGTCTCGAGCGCCCGATCACGGAGACCCCGACGATCGTGTTCCGCCCGCGCGGCTGGCACCTCACCGAGAAGCACCTGAAGTTCCACGACCGCTCGGGCCGCGCCATGCACGCCTCGGGCTCGCTCGTCGACTTCGGGCTCTACTTCTTCCACAACGCACGCCGGCTCATCGAGCTCGGCCGGGGTCCGTACTTCTACCTGCCGAAGCTCGAGTCGCACCGCGAGGCGAAGCTCTGGAACGACATCTTCGTGTTCGCGCAGGACTACGTCGGCATCCCGCAGGGCACCGTCCGGGCGACGGTGCTCATCGAGACCATCCAGGCCGCCTTCCAGATGGAGGAGATCCTCTTCGAGCTGCGCGACCACTGCGCGGGCCTCAACGCCGGTCGCTGGGACTACATCTTCTCGATCGTGAAGACGTTCCGCAGCCGGGGCCGCCGCTGGGTGTTCCCCGACCGCACGCAGATCACGATGACGGTGCCGTTCATGCGGGCCTACACCGAGCTGCTCGTCTCGACGGCGCACCAGCGCGGTGCGTATGCCATCGGCGGCATGAGCGCGTTCATCCCGAACCGCCGAGACCCCGAGGTGACCGAGCGTGCGCTCGCCGCGGTGTCGGCCGACAAGCGCCGAGAGGCCGGCGACGGGTTCGACGGCACCTGGGTGGCGCACCCCGACCTCATCCCGACGGCACGGGCCGAGTTCGACGCGGTGCTCGGCGAGCGGCCGAACCAGCTCGACCGCCTGCGCGAGGACGTCGAGGTGACCGGTGCCCAGCTGCTCGACATCCCGTCGGTGGGCGGCGCCGTCACCGAGGCGGGAGTGATCGACAACATCCAGATCGCGATCCGCTACATCGAGTCGTGGCTGCGCGGCATCGGCGCCGCGGCGATCGAGAACCTCATGGAGGACGCGGCGACGGCCGAGATCTCGCGGTCGCAGATCTGGCAGTGGCTGCACGACAACACCGTCACCGCAGAGGGCACCCGCATCGACCAGACGTACATCGTCGGGGCGATGGGCGAGGCGGTGCGCAGCCTGCCCCGATTCGAGGGCGACCGCTTCGACGACGCCATCCAGGTGTTCCGCTCGGTCGCGCTCGAGCCCGAGTTCCCCACGTTCCTCACGCTGGGGGCCTACGCCCGGTTCCTGTGACGGGCTGATCGAGGGGATGCCTCGGCGGGACACGATCCCGCCGAGGCATCCTGCTGTGCCGCGGTGGTCTCGAGACGCCGCACTCGACCGCTCGACCGCTCGACCGCTCGACCGACCGACGCCGATCACCGAGCGACCGCGGTCAGCGCAGGGGCACGCCCACGTCGCTTCCGCCCTCGGGCGTGAGACGCCGGTTCATCGCGAGCAGGGTCGGCGCGGGGGCGAAACCGCCGGCGAAGAGCGCCTCGCCCTGGCGGAACCACGGCGAGCGCGCGACGAGCGCGGCCGGCGCATACCCGAAGTACTCGGCGATGCCCGCGAGATCGATCGGCGAGCTCATCTTCATGAGGGCGAGGTTGTCGCACTGGGAGACGATGCCGGGGTGCACCTTCGACGGTCGCTGCGTCGAGATGAGCAGCCAGAGGCCGTACTTGCGGCCCTCTGCGGCGATCTGCTCGATGCGGTCGCGCACCGCGATCGCGAGGGGCGACGTGAGCGCGGGGGAGCAGAGGTTGTGCGCCTCGTCGATCACGAGCAGGGTGGGCCGCCGCTCCTCGCGCCGCTCCCAGAGCTCCTCGAGCACCGACAGCGCGACGACGAGGTGCTGGTCGGGCGTCGAGAACCCGCCCAGGTCGAGCACGGTCGCGTCGGCGCGTTCGTCGATGACGAGCGTCGCCTCGCGGTCGTGGCCCGCCCACACCTCCCAGTTCAGCAGGCCCATGTTCTCGATGCGAAGGCCGAGCGCACGACGCACGGAATCGTCGGAGCCGAGCAGCTCGGGCAGCACCTCGTCGGGCTCGTCGGCGCTGAGCGTGTCGCCGAGATGCACGACCGCGTTGAACTCCTCGCGGTCGGCGACCGGGTCGAGGCGGAGCACCGCGGCCTTCGCCTCGAGGCTCAGGGCGGGGAAGCGGGCGCGCAACGGCTCGGCGCCCGGCGTGCTCGGGCGCAGCACGCGGATGTCGCGTTGGCCCAGCAGTTCGGCCGTTGGCCCGCTCGCGCCGGGGTTGAGCTCGCCGAGCCGCACGAAGTCGGAGTTCGGGTCGAAGACCACGACGGGCAGCGCGGTGTGCGCGACGAGCTGCTCGAGCACGACGCCGAGGGCGTACGTCTTGCCCGACCCGCTCTGCCCGCACCAGAAGGTGTGCCGGTTGAAGCGATGGCTGAGCAGTCGCGCCGGGCGGATCGGCGGGCTGAGGTTCACGCCGATCTCGAGCGTCGCGCCCATCGCCGCGTGCACGAGGTCGATGGTGTCGGCGTCGGCGATCTCGACCACGGCGTCGGAGAACGGCGAGCCGCCCCGAGGGTCGAACCGGGTGCCGTCGATGATGCCGATCAGGCGACCGAGCACGGCGTCGGGCTCGCCGCCGGCCGCTCCGCGCTCCTCGACGATCGCGAGGTGCCGCCGGTCGTCGGCCGTGACGAGCAGCAGGGTGCCGGCGGTGAACGGCGTGCCGGAGGCATCCGCGATCGTGAACGATCGCCCGTCGTCGGAGCGGGCGAGGAGCGGCGAGCTGCGGTCGGCCATGCGCCGATCATGGCACGGCGGGTCCGACCGGCGACAGGACTTCCCGGCGACGCGCCGGCATGGCCGCCGTGCGCACCGCGGCGTCGCGGGCGATCGCCGACGTCACGTTCGGCGCGCTGCGGGCGATCGCCGACGTCACGTTCGGCGCGCTGCGGGTCGTGCTCTGGCAGAATCGCGGCGTGAGCGCCGTGACCGAACTCCTCATCCGCCCGGCGGCCGCGACCGATGTCGAGCCGCTCGCGGAGCTCGCCGCCGAGACCTTCCCGCTCGCGTGCCCGCCGCACACGACGGCGGAGGCCGTCGCCGACTTCGTCGCGCGCAACTTCCTGCCCGAGCACTTCGCGAGCCACCTGGCCGACCCCGATCGCATCGTGCTCGTGGCCGAGCGCAGCGACGGGACGTCGGCCCGGCTCGTCGGATACAGCATGCTCGTGGGCGGCGAGCCAGGCGACGCGGATGCCGCCGCCGCGGTCGCCGCCCGCCCGGCGATCGAGCTCAGCAAGTTCTACACGCGTGCCGACGAGCACGGCGGCGGCATCGCCGCGCCGCTCATGGCGGCGACCCTCGACGCCGCCGGGGCGACCGGTGCGATCGCGTGCTGGCTCGGCGTGAACGAGCAGAACGCCCGGGCGATCCGCTTCTACGAGAAGCACGGCTTCGCGAAGGCCGGCCGCAAGCACTTCACCGTCGGCGGCCGCCTCGAGAACGACTGGGTGCTCGCGCAGCCGCTCGGCTGAGCCGCCGCGCCGCGAGCGGTCACCGGGAGTTCAGGCGGGCGAGGGGGATGCCGCGGCGCGAGCCGCGCGCCGGGCGATCCAGGCCGTGCCGAGGCCCGAGACGAGGAAGATCACGGCGAGCACCGTCCAGCCCCAGAGCCCGTTCGAGATCGCGGTGGCGTTCACCACGAGGGGTGCCGCGAGCGCACCGACCGAGTAGCCCATGCCGAACACGCCCTGGTAGGTGCCGGCGCGCACGGGGTCGGCGAGCTCGAAGCTGAGGCCCCAGCCGCCCGCCTGCGAGAGCACCTCCGCGAAGGCGTGCGCCAGTGCGGCGATCACGAGCACGGTGACGGCGAACCCGGTCGGCAGCCCTGCGGCCGCGGCGTACACGAGGCACGCCCCGGCCATGAGCCACGCGGCGATCGCCGAGACGCGACCCGCGACCCGCAGGTCGTGCGTGCCGCGCGACATCGGCACCTGGAAGACGACGACGATCGCCGTGTTGAGGATGAGCAGGGCGGCGATGAGCACCTCGGGCGCGGACGTGTCGCGGGTGATCCACAACGGCACGCCGAGCTCGCCGACGCCGAACTGTATGCCGAAGATCGCGCTGAGCACCGTGAGGGCGAGGTAGCGCGGGTCGCGCCACGGCGAGTGGGCGCGCCAGTTGCGGCGCTCCTCGGCGATCGCGTCGGCGGTGGCCGCGGCATCCACGGAACCCGTGGCGGTGACCACGTCGGCGACCGTCGGCCGTGCCGGTGCATCGACGCGCGCGGGCAGCCGCACGAGCTGGAACAGGCCGAGCAGGTAGAGCACGCCCGCGCCGATGATGAGCCCCCGGTACGCCTCGGCGGTGCCGAGCGCGAGGGCGAGGGCGCCGAGGCCCGAGCCGACCGCGATCGAGACGTTCGTGACGGTGCGCAGCACCGCCCTGGCGTGCACGCGCGACTCGCCCTCGAAGGCGCGCGCGATGATCGCGGAGCGGGTCGAGTTCGCGCCCTGCTCGAAGAACCCGCAGACCACGGCGATCACGAGTGCCGTCGCGAAGTCGCCCGCGAAGACGTACGCGATGAGCGCCACGCCCTCGACCGCGGTGAAGAGGATGAGCAGCCGCTTCGCGCTGAACCGGTCGGCGAGCCATCCGCCGGCGAACGACGCGACGACCCCGGCCGCGCTCGCCGAGGCGAGCACGATCGCGACCTCTCCCGGCGCGAGGCCGACGATCAGGGTGAAGTACAGCACCGTGACGGCGAGGAAGATGCCGCGGCCGATCCGCGAGATGAGGGTCGCGCCGACGAGGATGCGCAGCACCGGGTCGGCGACCGAGGCGGCGAGGCGGGCGCGCCAGGTGGGGCGTGCGCCCGGCGTCTCGAGAGGCGGGGATGCCTCGGAGCCGACGGCCGGCGTCGAGCCGGTGCCGGGAGCGGGGTCGGTGTCGGTCGGGGAGGTAGGGCTCACGGTTCAGTTCTGGCAGAGGCCGAGGCGCCACGAAATTGATGTAGCGTATGCCTTCATGTTGCGCTACGTGCTGAACGAGAACGATGTCGCAGCCGTGCGCTTCGGCATCTCGCCGCTCTCGGAGCTCGGCCTCTCGTTGCGCGCCGTGCGCGACCCGTCGCGGTTTCCGCTGCAGCTGCCCTGGGTCGCCCGCACCGAGACGGCACGGGCGGGTCTCGACCACGCCGTGCTCGCGGCGCTCATCGACGATCGCCTGTGGACGCCCGACTTCCTGAACCCGAGGCCGGAGTCGCCGCTCACCCGCCTCGACGACGAGCTCGAGGCGCTGCTCGAGACGCCGGCCGAGGTGTTCCGCCGCGACCTCGAAGCGGTGCACGGCGCGGTGCCCGCGGTGTTCGCGGGCTCGCACCGGGCGGCGCTGCGGCGCATCGTCGCCGCGCTCGACGAACTCTGGGAGTCGTCGTTCGCACCGTACTGGCCGCGCATGCGCGCGGTGCTCGAGGCCGACGTCGTGCACCGGGGCCGTCAGATCGCGCAGTCGGGCGTCGCGACGATGCTGAACGGCCTGACCAGCACGGTCGAGTTCGCCGACGGGGTGCTCGCGGTGCGACTGCGGCATCCGATCGAGCGCACCCGGGCCGTCGGCGGCTCGGGGCTCACGCTCGTGCCGACGATGTTCACGCGTCGCGCCTCGGCGCCGGTCGGCGACGGCCCGCCGATGCTCATGTACCCGGCCCGCGGCCAGGGCGCCCTGTGGGAGGCCGAGGACGTCGCGAACCCGGCGGCCGTCGCCGCGGTGCTCGGCGAGACGCGCGCCCGCCTGCTCTCGGCGCTCGGCGACCCCGCCTCGTCGACCGAGCTCGGGGTGCGGTTCGGCGTCACCGCGTCGGCGGTGAACCAGCACCTGCGGGTGCTCCGCGACGCGGGGCTCGTCGTCTCGACCCGGTACGGTCACAGCATGCTCTACCTGCGCAGCGAACTCGGCTCGTCGCTGCTCGCCGCCGGGCGGTGAGCGACCTCCCGCCGGTCAGGCGGGATCGGGCGCGACCCGCAGCACGATCTTGCCGCGCACGTGCCCGGCTTCGACGAGCCGGCTCGCCTCGGCGCCGTCGGCGAGCGGCAGCTCGCGGTCGACGTGCACGCGCACGGCCCCGTCGTCGATGAGGCGGGTGATGACCGCGAGCGTGCGGGCGTCGGGCGACACCGAGTACCCGGTGGCGCGCAGGCCGCGGGCCTCCGCGTCCTCCCCCATGGTCGGCCACGAGCCGGTCGGCACGTTCACGACCAGTCCGCCCGGGCGCAGCGCGTCGAGCGAGCGCACGCCCGTGTCGTCCTTCACGTTGCCGATCAGGTCGATCACGACGTCCTGGTCGCGGGCGACCTCCTCGAAGCGCTCGGTCGTGTAGTCCACGACGCGGCGGGCGCCGAGGTCGCGGACGAACTCGGCGTTGCGGGCCGATGCGGTCGCGGTGACGTTCGCGCCGAAATACGCCGCGAACTGTACGGCGAAATGGCCGACGCCGCCGGCGCCCGCATGCACGAGCATGCGCTGGCCGTCGTGCACCCGCGCCGTGTCGACCACCGCGCCCCACGCCGTGAGCGCGGCGAGCGGGACGGCGGCGGCGTGCGCGAAGTCGAGTGAGGCGGGCATCCGCGCGACGCTCATCGAGCTCACGCTGATGAGCTCGGCGAAGCTGCCGCCGGTGCGGGGCACCCGGCCCATGCCGTAGACCCGGTCTCCCGGCTGCAGCGGATGCGCCGCGTAGGGCACCTGCTCGACGATTCCCGCGAAGTCGTGGCCGAGCACGACGGGGAAGCCCGTGATCGCCGCCGCGGTGCCGCGGCCGGCACGCGTCTTCACGTCGATCGGGTTGAGGCTCGCGGCGACGACCCGCACGAGCACCTCGTCGCTCACCCGCAGTGGCCGCGGCACCTCGGCGAGGTGGAACTCGTCGGGGTCGCCCGTGCGGTCGATCACGAGTGCGTGCATCGTCGGGGCCTGCGTCGTCTGCGTCATGCGTCGTCCTCCCACCTCCATCATGCCGTCATCGCTAGGCTGCACTCAGCGTCGCGACGGGCTCGGCCCGACTGCGCCGCACGACGGCACGAGGGGAGCGCGATGCGACGGGTCTTCGGGGTACTGCGGGTGCTGGCCGCCGCGCTGATCATCACCGCGATCGTCGGCCAGTTCGTGAAGAGCCTCTCGATGGTCGAGGACCCGGGGTCCTTCGTGGTGAACTTCTTCAGCTTCTTCACGATCCTCTCGAACGCGCTCGCGGCCGTCGTGCTGCTCGCGGCCGCGTGGTTCGCGTTCCGGAGCGAGACCGACAGCCCCGGGTTCACGGTCGTGCGGGTCTGCGCCACGGCCTACATGACCACCACCCTCGTGGTCTACAACACGCTGCTGCGCGACATCTCGCTCGACCAGGCGACGACGGTGCCCTGGTCGAACGAGATCCTGCACGTCTGGGCGCCGCTCTATCTGCTCGCCGACTGGGTGCTCGCGCCCGGTCGTCGTCCGGTGCCGTGGCGGCGCCTCTGGACCGTCGCGCTCTTCCCGCTCGCCTGGGCCGCGTACACGATGCTCCGCGGCGCGATCGTCGGCTGGTACCCGTACCCGTTCCTCGACCCCGCCGTGAAGCCCGGCGTCGGCTACGACGGCGTGCTCGTGTACGTCGTCGCGATCGCCGCCTTCATCCTGCTCGTCGGTGCCGGGGTCATCGCGATCAGCCGAACGGCGTGGCCGTACCGCGGCGGCGCAGCCGAGGCATCCCCGGTCGTGGCGCCGGAGGCCGCCTCCGACGCAGACCGCGTCGACGCACGCTGAGCGGGGCTCGTGCCGGTCAGGTGCGGGGCGCGCGTTCGAGCCACCGCGCGAGGTGCTCGGCGAGCACCGCGTTCTGCCGGGCCTGGCCGGCGTCGCGCTCGGTGAGCATCGCCAGCGGTGCGCCGAGCGCTCCGGCCCAGTGCTCGGCGGTGGGCACGGGGTGCACCGGGTCGCGGGGCGCCGCGATGACGAAGGTGCTGACGCCGCGTCCGCCGAGGGCGGCGAGCTCGGCGTCGTTCGCGAACGCCCGGTTGCGGGGGATCTCGACGAGGCGCATGGCCCGCCGCGCCGCGTCGGGGGAGGTGAACTGCGAGAGCAGCCCCTTCGCCGCGGCGGGCGACTCGTCGGCGACCCGCTGGTAGAGCTCCCGCTCGCGGAACTCCTGGGCGCCCGCCGGGCCGGCGTCGATGAGGAGCTGTCCGATCACGGGGAACGCCCGCAGGTTGTCGGGCAGCGAGCGGTCGTCGAAGGCCGGGCGCACGAACACGGCCCGGTCGATGGGCAGCATGCCGCCGAGCAGAAGCCGCATCGCGATCGCGGCGCCCATCGAGAGCCCGATGACCGTCAGCGGCCCGTCGTCGTCGACCGGTCGCCCGGTCGTCTTCTCGACCTGCGCCCGCGTCGTCGCCGCGATCTCGGCAGCCAGTCGGTCGATCGCGAAGTCGGCCGGCTCGCCGACGGTGAGGTAGCCGCCGTGGGCGCGGACGTCGGGGGCGATGACGAGCTCGTCGTCGCCGGCGGCGGCGCGCACCGCCGGGGCGAACAGCTCGAGCGGCTGGCGGCGGTCGGCGCCGAGCCCGTGCAGCAGGAGCGTGGTCACGCGAGGGCGCCCGGACGGTAGAACGCGCGCGGGTCGGCGGCGCGCGGATTCGGCCGGATCGCGGCCAGCAGCTCGTTCGCGAGCCCGACGAGGATCGCGATCTGGTCGTCGTCGCGGTCGACCCAGCGGCACTTCGGCTCGTCGTCGACGGGCACGAAGTCGGCGTGCTCCTCCCACACGACGAGGGTGCGCTCGGCGCCGAGCACGTACTGCTGCCACCAGACCTGTCTGAGGTACCCGCGCGGGATGCCGCGCCAGGGCTTCGATGTCGTCTTGATCTCGCACAGCTCGAGTGCGCCGTTCGGCGCCACACGCAGCCCGTCGGGCGTCGCGAGGTGCCGCCGCTCGGTCTCGGCGTGGAACAGCAGCGTCGAGCCTTCGAGGCCGTGCGTCTGCTTCGCCCACTCGGCGATGACGGGCTCACGGGCGCGGCCGTGGTCGGTGTAGCGACTGCCGCCGAAGCTGTGCCGCGACCCGTGCAGCTTCTCTTGGGCGGCGGTGCGCACCGACTCGCGCGTCGCGAGCTTCGCCGCGTCGGTCGCCGTGATGCCCTGCGACCGGGCGCGCAGCCAGGCGACGCGGTCGCTCGAGTCGGCGACGACGCGGGTCTCGTGCGGATGCCTCGGCCGGGGTTCGGGCGGAGGAGCCCACGTGTCGCCCTCGAGGTCGAAGAGGGCGAACGGTTCTGGCACGTTCCGAGCGTACCCGCCGCCACCGTCGGATGCGGCGCGGCGTGCGGTCGTCGAGCGGGTTGTCGAGCGAGCGTCTCGAGACCCGCGCATCGTACGATCGACGGCATGGCCCGTGATTCGACGACCGCCGCGCGCGGCGCCCGCCCCGCGGCATCCCGTCCGAACGGTCGCCCCGCCACCGCGCCGACGTCGCCCGCCGGGAGGGACCTGTCGCGCCCGCTGCCCGCCGCGCTGAGCTGGGGCGTCCTCGCGGCCTTCGCACTGCTCGTCGCCGCGACGGTGGTGGCCGGGGTCGCGCCGTGGTGGATCGCAGCGTGGTACGGCGCGGTGTCGCTCGTCGCGTTCGCGGCCTACGGGCTCGACAAGCTCGCCGCGAGGCGCGGCTCGCAGCGGGTGCCCGAACGCACGCTGCACCTCCTCGACATCGTCGGCGGCTGGCCCGGTGCGATCGTCGCGCAGCAGCGGCTGCGGCACAAGACGCGCAAGCGCAGCTTCCGCCGCGTGTTCTGGGTCGGCGTCGTCGTCAACGTGCTCGCGCTCGGCGCGCTCCTCGCCTGGCTCGCACGGTAGGCGTCACCCGTCGACTGGCGTCGCGAAGAGCGTCGCGATGAGCCGTTCGCGGTCGGCGCCGAGCGCGTCGTCGAGTCGCCCGCCGGCCGAGAGCCCGCTGACCCCGTGCAGCAGGCTCCAGAGCAGTTCGGCCCTGACCGTTCGATCGTGCGCGTCGCGTCCGCCCGCGGCGCGTTCGACGACGGCGAAGCCCGAGACGAGGACCTCGGGCGTCTCGCCGGAGGCGAAGGCGAAGCTCGTGCGTGCTGACGCCATCGCCTCGTAGAGGGCGGGATTCGTGCGTGCGTAGTCGAGGTACGCCGTGATCAGGTGGCGCAGGTCGTCGTCGGGCGACGCCATCCGGGTGGCGAGTTCGGTATAGCCGGTGACGACGAGTCGCTCGATGATCTCGTCGCGCCCCCCGGGGAAGTGACGGTAGAGGATCGGCTGGCTGAACCCGATCTCGTCGGCGAGCCGGCGCACCGTGACTGCGGCCCAGCCCTCGTCCTCGGCGATCCGACGCGTGGTGTCGAGGATGAGGCGTTCGCGTTCGCGGAAGCGTTCCGCCTCTTGCGGGGTGCGTGCCATGTCGCTATGTTAGCAGCGGTAACAGTTAGCAGCGCTAACACCAATCGAAGGAGTCGAGATGTCGATCGTCATCGCCGCAGCCGCGGCCCTTGCAGTGCTGAACCTCGCCGTGATCTTCGGCACCGACGTGGTCGTGGCGGTCGTGCTGCGTCCCGTCTATGCCGAGGTCGACGACCGCACCATGGTGCAGGTGGTCGGCCGGGGCCACTACTACGGCGATCGGCGTCTGCCGGTCGTCGGCATCCTCGGCACGGTGCTGGCGGCGATCACGGTCGCGCTCGCGGTCGGCTGGGGAACGGCCGTCACCACGACGCTCTCGGCGATCGCGCTCGCCCTGCTGCTCGCCTGGCTCGGACTCTTCGCCCGCATCTCGGCGCCGATCAACAAGGTGCTCACCGCGGCGGCCCTGGCCGGCGACGTGCCGGCCGACGCTCGCGCGCTGCAGTCGCGATGGGAGTCGATCATCGTGCTCCGTGCGGTGCTGCTCGGCCTGTCGATCCTGCTGCTGTGCGCGACGATCGCACTCGTCTGACGGGTGCGGGCGGTCGCCCCGCCCGCACGGCCGCCGTATGACCGGCGCCGCACCGTTCAGGTGACGTGGTTGCGACTTCTGTGACCATCACAAACAACTTTCGATTGACGCGACGACAAAAGTAGGCGACAGTGTTCCGCACGGACTCTCGACGACGAGACGGAAGGAACCAGCATGTGTTACGGACGTGACGGACGAGGGGCGCTGCGCGAATCGCTCGCCGGGCGCGGGGTGAGCCGACGCGGCCTCCTCCTCGGAGCACTGGGCGCGACGGCCGCGGCCGCGACGTTCTCCGCCGGGGCGATCCCCGCCGCGGCGGACGTCGCGACGAAGCCGTGGAAGCGGGTGCCGCCCGGCAAGATCAGCATCCAGCTGTGGACGGTGCGCGAGGCGCTCGGAGCACCATGGGGTCCCGGCGACTACGACACGACGCTGGGCGCGATCGCGGACATGGGCTACCCGCGCGTCGAGCAGGCGCTCGGCTACTTCGGCCGCACCGCCGCCGAACTGCGCGCGTTCTACGACGAGATCGGCGTCTGGGCGTCGTCGTCGCACGACGGCCCCTCGTCCGACGCGGCCGCCCTCGAGCAGAAGCTCGAGAACGCGGCGACGCTCGGCCAGCGCTATCTCAACGTGCCGTACTTCGCCTCGGGTGCGCTCGCCGAGTGGCAGCAGCTCGCCGACACGATGAACGCCGAGGCGCAGGCCGCGGCCTCGTACGGCATCGCCTACGGCTACCACAACCACGCGCACGAGTTCACGACCGACCTGGGCGGCGGGCTCACCCCGTGGCAGGTGCTCACCGAGCGGCTCGACCCCGCCCTCGTGCACCTCGAGGTCGACCTCTACTGGGCCGTCACCGGCGGCATCCAGAGCGGTGACGGCGCCGCCGACCCCGAGCAGTTCGCGATCGACGTGATCGACGCGGCGCCGCAGCGGGTGCGGCAGTTCCACGTCAAGGACCGTCACGTGGGAGGCGACATGGCCGACCTCGGCACCGGCACGATCGACTTCGCGCGGATCTTCCGGGCGCACGCCGTCGAGGAGTACATCGTCGAGAACGACACTCCCGACGTCACCCCGCTGCAGACCGCGGAGGTCGGGTACGACTACCTCCGCGAGCTGCGGTTCTGACGGTGTCGCGGTCGGGGGCGCGTCGTGGCAGGCGCGCCCCCGGCTGCCGCACCTCAGGGACACCGGTACCGCCGGGGATGCCTCGCGGTCAGCGCGCGGCGAGCGCGTCGATGCCCTCGGGCGAGAGCACGTGGTGGATCGCGAGCATGCTCGCGCCGAGCACGGCCGCGTTCTCGGCCGCGGCCGACTGCACGATCGCGAGGTGCTCGGTCGCGAGCGGCATCGAGCGCGTGTAGACGACCTCGCGCACGCCGGCGATGAGGTGCTCGCCGGCTCGCGCCATCGAGCCGCCGATGGCGATGACCGAGGGATTCACGAGGCTGACGCACGCGGTCAGCACCTCGCCGATGTCGCGACCGGCCTGGCGCACCGCCTGGATGGCGTCGATGTCGCCGCGCTTCACGAGCTCGACGACATCGCCGCCGGTCGCCGCGTCGACGCCCTGCTCGCGCAGCGCGCGGGCGATCGCCGGCCCCGAGGCGAGCGCCTCGAGGCATCCGCGGTTGCCGCAGTGGCAGGGCACGTCGCTGCCGCGCGCCACCCGCACGTGGCCGATGTCGCCCGCGATGCCCTGCGCGCCGCGCTGCAGCCGCCCGCCCGAGATGATGCCCGAGCCGATGCCGGTCGCGACCTTCACGAACATGAGGTGCTCGATCTGCGGCCAGGCGAGCGCCTGCTCGCCGAGGGCCATGATGTTCACGTCGTTGTCGACCAGCACCGGCACCTCGAGGTGCTGCTGCACCCAGCCGGGCACGTCGAAGCGGTCCCAGCCGGGCATGATCGGCGGGTTCACCGGCCGCCCCGTCGAGTGCTCGACCGGGCCGGGAACGCCGATGCCGATGGCGACGAGCTCGCGGCGGTCGCGGCCGAGCCCCTCGATGAGTGCGAGTCCCTGCTCGACCATCCAGCCGAGCACGGCCTCGGGGCCGAGGGCGATGTCCTTCGGCTCGGAGCGCTCGACGAGCACCGTGCCGGAGAGGTCGGTGACGGCGAGCGTCGCGTGCGACGCGCCGAGGTCGGCCGCGAGCACGATGCGCGCGGCGGGGTTGAGCGCGAACTGCGACGGCGGGCGCCCCCCGGTCGAGGCGGCGTCGGCGACCGGTGTGACGAGTCCGAGCCGCATGAGCTCGTCGACCCGCGCCGCGATCGTCGAACGGGCGAGCCCGGTCGATTGCGCGAGCGACGCGCGCGTGCGCGGCACGCCGTCGCGCAGGAGCTGGAACAGCTCACTGGCACCCGATGTGCCGAGCGCGGATCCTCGGCTGATGTCCACCATGCAACTGAGTAAAGCACAAGGTCTTCGACGTATGGCACAGCCACTACCTGTTGTCCGGAGAACAACTTTTGACGGAGTGCTAGCAAAAGTTGCCATGAGTGTGTCACGATGTCCCCATGACAACGGACGTCATCGCCCCGACCCGCACACGACGTGCCGGCTTCATCGGTGGCGGCTTCATGGCCGCGGTGCACTCGCGTGCCGCCCGCGCCGCCCGAGCCGAGCTCGTCGGCGCCGCCTCGTCGACCTCGGGTCGTGCCGCCGCGGCGGCCGAGCGCCTCGGTCTCGGTGCCGCCTACGACTCGTTCGAAGCCCTGCTCGCCGACCCCGACATCGACGTGGTGCACATCTGCACGCCGAACACGACGCACGCCCGCTTCGCGAGGGCCGCGCTCGAGGCCGGCAAGCACGTCGTCTGCGAGAAGCCGCTCGCGACGACCGCGGCCGACGCCGTCGAACTCGTGCGGCTCGCCGACGAGCGCGGCCTCGTCGCCGCGGTGCCGTTCGTCTACCGCTTCCACCCGATGGTCCGCGAGGCGCGGGCCCGGGTCGCCGCCGGGGAGACCGGCCGGCTGCTCAGCGTGCACGGGGCCTACCTGCAGGACTGGCTCTCGACGCCGGGTGACGACGACTGGCGCGTCGACCCCGCGCTCGGAGGGCCGTCGCGGGCGTTCGCCGACATCGGCTCCCACCTCGTCGACCTCGTCGAGTTCGTCGCGGGCGAGCGCATCGCGAGGCTCACCGCCTCGACCAGCACCGCGTACGCCGAGCGCGCCGACCACGTCGCCGTCGAGACCGAAGACCTCGTGGCGCTCGTCGTCGAGTTCGCCTCCGGCGCACTCGGCACGCTGCTCGTCTCGCAGGTCGCTCCGGGTCGCAAGAACGCCCTCTCGATCGAGCTCGCGGGCACCGAGGCGAGCATCCGGTTCGAGCAGGAGCGCCCCGACACCCTCTGGGTGGGCCGCACCGCGGCCTCGAGCATCATCGAGCGCGATCCGGCGCGGCTCGACGCCGACGCGGCCCGGCTCTCGCTCGTGCCCGCCGGGCACCCGATGGGCTACCAGGACGCGTTCAACGCCTTCGTCGCCGACGCCTACGCGGCGATCGACGGCGCGCGGCCCGACGGGCTCCCGGTCTTCGCCGACGGGCTGCGCGCCGCACAGGTCACCGAGGCCGTGCTCGCCTCGGCCGAACGCCGCGACTGGACGGAGGTGCCCGCATGAGCGCCGCGACCCCCGCATCGTCGTCGCCCGGCGCAGTCGCAGCGGCCGGCGAGCCGGTGCTCGTCGCCGAGGGGCTCGAGAAGTCGTTCTTCGGCGTGACCGTGCTGCGCGGCGTGGGGCTGACCCTGCGCGCCGGCGAGGTCCACGGCCTGGTCGGCGAGAACGGCGCCGGCAAGTCGACCTTCATGAAGATCCTCGCGGGCGTCTACGAGCGCGACGCGGGCAGTGTGCGGCTCGGCGGCGAGGAGGTCGCGTTCAGCCACCCCGTGCAGGCCGCGCGGGCCGGCCTCGCGACGGTCTTCCAGGAGTTCAACCTGCTGCCCGAGCGCACGGTCGCGCAGAACGTCTTCCTCGGTCGCGAGCCGAAGCGGCGCGGCCTCGTCGACCGCAAGGCGATGCTCGCCGAGACGCGGGCGCTGCTCGCCGAGCTCGGCATCGACTCGATCGACGCCGACGCGCCGGTCCGCACCCTGACCGTCGCCGAGCAGCAGATCGTCGAGATCGTCAAGGCGCTCTCGGTCGACGCCCGGGTCATCCAGATGGACGAGCCGACCGCCGCGCTCGCCGATCACGAGGTCGAACTGCTCTACGCGATCGTCCGGCGCCTGCAGGCGCGCGGCGTCGCGATCATCTACGTCTCGCACCGGCTGAAGGAGATCTTCGACCTCTGCGACACGATCACGGTGCTGAAAGACGGTGCGCTCGTCTCGAGCGGGCCCGCGTCCGAGCTCGACACCGACGAGCTCGTGCGGCGGATGGTCGGCCGGCCGATCTCCGCGTACTTCCCCGACCCCGAGCCGGGCACCGTGAGGGGCGAGCCCAGGCTCGAGCTCCGCGCCGCCGGCAACGCCTACGTCGACGGGGTCGACCTCGAGCTGCGCGCCGGTGAGATCGTCGGTGTCGCGGGCCTGCAGGGCTCGGGTCGCACCGAACTCGTCGAGGCCGTGTTCGGCATCGCGCCGTTCACGCGCGGCGAGCTGCGCCTCGACGGCCGGCCGGTGCAGATCTCCTCGGCCCGGCAGGCGGTGAGGCGGGGCGTCGCCCTCATCACCGAGGACCGCAAGGCCCAGGGCCTCGCGCTCAACCAGTCGATCGCCGACAACGCGCTCCTCGTGATCCGCTCGGTGTTCTCACGGCGCACCCGCGAGACGCGGCGAGAGCTGCCGGGCGTGCTCTCCTCGCTCGAGCTGTCGTCGCGCGGCCTCGACCAGGAGGTGCAGTTCCTCTCGGGCGGCAACCAGCAGAAGGTCGTCCTCGCGAAATGGCTCGCGACCAAGCCCCGCGTCGTGCTCCTCGACGAACCGACCCGCGGCATCGACGTCGGCGCGAAGGTCGCCGTCTACACGCTCATGCGCCGACTCGCGAAAGAAGGGGTCGCCATCCTGATGATCTCGTCCGAACTGCCCGAGGTGATCGGCATGTCCGATCGCATCATCGTCATGCACGACGGCCGGGCCTCGGCCGAACTGCCGGCTCGCAGCGACGAGGCGACGATCCTCGGCGCCGCGACGGGAACCCTGCGCGTCGGCGGGGAGGAGCTGCGATGAGCGCGACGACCCCCACCGCCCGGCGCGCGACACCGCGCCGTCGCCGGCTCGACTCGAGCCTCATCGTCGGCATCGCGCTGGTCGCGGTCATCGCGATCGGCGCCGTCCTCGTCGCCTCCGTCGGCCGCAACTTCTTCAGCGCCGGCAACATCCGCGACATCCTCACCGGAATGAGCGTGCTCGGCTTCGTCGCCATCGGCCAGACCCTCGTCATCCTGTGCGCGTCCCTCGACCTGTCGGTGCCCTACGTCGTGAGCCTGTCGAGCCTCATCGCGGCCGACCTCATGGCCGGCAACCCCGCGAACATCCCGATGGCCGTCGTCGCCGTGATCGTCGTCGCCGCGGTCATCGGGCTCGCGAACGGGCTCATCGTCACGAAGCTCAAGGTCAACGGCTTCATCGCGACGCTCGGCACCGGCCTCATCATCAAGGGCTACCTCGACACGAACTACAAGGGCACGAGCGGCCAGGTGCCGTGGGAGTTCCAGCTCATCGGCGCCACGGGCATCGGACCGATCCCCGTCTCGACGCTGCTCATGCTGCTCGTCGCGCTCGCCGGGGCGTTCTTCCTCGCCCGCACGCGCACCGGCAACCACATGTTCGCGGTCGGCGGCAACGAGCAGGTCGCGCGCCTGTCGGGCATCCGCACCGCACGACCGCTCATCGTCGCGCACATGCTGTGCTCGATCACGGCGGCGCTCGCCGGGCTGCTGCTCGCGAGCCGGCTCGGCGTCGGCAGTCCGGTCGTCGGCACCCAGGGCGGCTACGACCTGCTCTCGATCGCCGCAGTCGTGCTCGGCGGCACCTTGCTCATGGGCGGCCGCGGCTCGATCTGGGGCACGATCGGCGGCGTCGCGATCTTCGCCGTCGTCGACAACGTGATGAGCGTCATGCAGGTGAACCCCTTCCTGAAGGACGTCGTGCGCGGCGTCGTCATCGTCGCGGCCGTCGCGGTCTACACGAGCCGGTCGGTCGACCGGCGCAGGCCGAGGTTCGCGAACGCCTCGGCACCGCCGACCGGCCCCGACGGCGCCGGAGGCGACGCCGACGGGAACGACGCACGAGAGGAGGCCCGCGCATGACCGCCGTCAGCACCGACCGCCGCGACCTGGGCAGCCGCCTGGCCGACCTCGGCCGCACCCTCGTGAGCCCGCGCGGCGCCGTGTTCCTGCTGCTCATCGTGCTGCTGGTCGCGATCACCGTCCTGAACCCGTCGTTCGCCGAACCGAGCCAGTTCATCCGCTTCATCCAGCGCGTGGCGCCCATCGCGATCGTCGCGATCGGCCAGTACTTCGTCATCGTCGGCGGCGAGTTCGACCTGTCGATGGGATCGGTCGTCACGGCCCAGGTCGTGATCGCCGGCAACCTCATCGGCCAGGACGAGGCGAAGTCGCTGCCCGTGCTCGCGCTCATGCTCGCGTTCGGCGCCCTCATCGGGCTGGTCAACGGACTCATCGTCTCGTTCCTCAAGGTGCCGAGCTTCATCGTCACCCTCGGCATGATGCTCGCGCTGCTCGGCGGCACCCTCTACTGGACGGGCGGCGCCGCGACCGGCAACCCCGCCGACGGGTTCCGCGAGATCGGGCGCGGCGGCATCCGCGGCATCCCCGTCATCGACATCCTGCCGTGGTCGGTCCTCGTGCTCGCCGTCGTGCTCGCCGTCGCGATCTGGTTCTCGAAGCGCCCGTTCGGCCGCACGATCATCGCGCTCGGCGACAACCCGACGACCGCGCGGTTCGCGGGCGCCCGCAGCTGGTGGGTGAAGACGTCGACCTTCATGATCTCCTCGCTCTCCGCGACGATCGCGGGCGTGCTGCTCGTGGGCTACGCCGGTGTCCACCCGTCGGTCGGTCGCGGCTACGAGTTCATCGCGATCACCGCGGTCGTGCTCGGCGGCGTGGTGCTCGGCGGCGGGCGCGGCTGGGTCGTCGCGGCGGCGGCGGGCGCGTTCGCGCTCGAGGCCCTGTTCACCCTGCTCAACTTCGCCGGCGTGCCCTCGACCTACCGCGACGCGGTGCAGGGCGCGATCATCATCATCGCGGTCGCCTACTCGGCGACCACCTTCCGCGCACGACGCCGCGGCAAGGGCATCGACCCGGCACCCGCGGCATCGACGACGATTCCGGATGCCTCGGCCGAGGCATCCGACGCGGCATCGGGCGGCTCGCCCGGGACCGCCACCCAGACCTCGCCGGACACGGCGACCCAGACTTCGCCGGCACCGGCGGAGGAGCGCGATGCCGAGGCATCCGCTCGCCCTGCATCCATTCCCTCGACGTCGAGGGCTGACAACGAAACCAAGGGAGGTTCGTGATGCGACGCAAGTATGCGGTGGCATCCGCAATGGTCGGCGCCCTCGCGCTGCTGACGATGGCCGGCTGTACCACCGACCCCAACGTGGCCGCGCCGACGGAAGACGCCGGCGCCACGGAGGAAGCGGTCGAGTGGTTCGACCAGGAGCTCTTCGACAAGCAGGACGCCGAACGCGACGTCGTGCCCGAGGGCCCCGAAGGGCAGCCGTGGCTGCAGTACATCAACGCCGAGATGGTCGACACCTCGGAGTTCGCGAGCGAGGGGGCGAAGAAGGCGTGCTTCGCCAACGCCTCGATCTCGAACCCGTGGCGCCAGACCGGCTGGATCACGATGAACCAGCAGCTGAAGGTGCTGCAGGACGCCGGTGTGATCAGCGAGATGGAGACCCGCGACGCGCAGGACTCCGACGACACGCAGATCGCCGACATCGACTACTTCATCAACGAGGGCAACTGCGACATCTTCCTCATCTCGCCGAACTCGACGGCGGCGATGACCCCGGCCGTCGAGCGCGCCTGCGACACGGGCAAGCCCGTCGTCGTGTTCGACCGCGGCGTGCAGACCGACTGCCCCGTCACGTTCATCCACCCCATCGGCGGATTCGCGTGGGGCATCGACACGGCCGAGTTCCTCATCGACGAGCTCGACGAGGGCGACAAGGTCGTGGCACTCCGCATCCTGCCGGGCGTCGACGTGCTCGAGCAGCGCTGGGCCGCGGCCGAGAAGCTGTTCGACGAGGCCGGCATCGAGGCCGTCGACTACTTCACGGGCGCCGACCCCGCCGAGATCAAGAAGATCATCTCCGACGAGCTCGCCAAGGGCGACGTCCAGGGCATCTGGATGGACGCCGGCGACGGCGCCGTCGCCGCCATCGAGGCGTTCGAGGATGCCGGCGCCGACTACCCGGTGATGACGGGCGAGGACGAGATGAGCTTCCTCCGCAAGTGGAAGGAGACCGGGCTCACGGGCCTCGCGCCGGTGTACTCGAACTTCCAGTGGCGCACGCCGCTGCTCGCCGCGCAGAAGATCTTCGCCGGCGAGGAGGTGCCCCAGGAGTGGGTGCTGCCGCAGTCGCCGATCACCGCGGAGGAGGTCGACGAGTACCTCGCGCTCAACGAGAACATGCCCGACGGCCACTACGCCAAGTTCGGCGGCGAGGACCTGCCCGGCTACCCGCAGGTCTGGGAGGACCGGATCATCCCGTAAACCCTGATCCGTCGGTCGAGGAGCGCGGAGCGCGTATCGGGACCACACGCACGATCGTGGTCTCGATACGCTGCGCTCGTCGACCGGCGGCGGGTCTCGATACGCTCGCTTCGCTCCCTACTCGACCGACGGAGTTCTGCAAGGAGGCAGCATGCGCCGCACCATCGGCGTGAACACCTGGGTGTGGGCTTCGCCCCTCACCGACGAGAACCTGCCCGCGCTCGCCGCGAAGGCGGCGGCGCTCGGCTTCGGGGCGATCGAGCTGCCGGTCGAGAACCCCGGCGACTGGTCGGCGGATGCCGCGGCGGAGATCCTGCGCGAGCACCGCCTCGCCCCGATCGTGATCGGGGCGATGGGCCCCGGCCGCAACCTCGTCGCCGCGCCCGGCTCCGAGATCGTGGCGACCCAGAACTACCTCGTGCACTGCCTCGGCGTCGCCGAGCGCCTCGGCTCCCCGGTCGTGGCCGGCCCCTTCACCGCGGCCACCGGCCGCGCCTGGCGCATGGACGCCGAGGAGCGCGAGGCCCGGTACCGCGAGCTCCGCACGGCGCTCGCGCCGCTCGTGCGACAGGCCGAGGCTCGTGGCATCCGGCTCGCGATCGAACCGCTCAACCGGTACGAGACGAGCCTCGTGAACACGGTCGAGCAGGCGCTCGAGGCGCTCGGGCCGCTGCTCGGCCCCGGCCTCGGGCTCGCGCTCGACAGCTACCACCTCAACATCGAGGAGAAGTCGATCGGCGACGCGATCCGTGCGGCCGGCCCGAACCTCGCCTACGTGCAGGTCTGCGGCAACGACCGCGGCGCCGTCGGCGACGACCACCTCGACTGGCCGGCGTTCCTCGACGCACTCGACGAGGTCGGGTACGCCGGGGCGCTCGGGCTCGAGAGCTTCACGGGCGAGAACGCCACGATCGCGGTGGCCGCCTCGGTCTGGCGGCCGCTCGCGCCCTCGCAGGACGAGCTGGCGGCACGAAGCATCCGCTACCTGACCGCCCTGAACGACGAAAGGTACCCCGCATGACCGCCGCAACCCATCCCGTCACGCTGTTCACCGGCCAGTGGGCCGACCTGCCGTTCGCCGAGGTGGCGCGCCTCGCCGCCGATTGGGGCTACGACGGGCTCGAGATCGCCTGCTCGGGCGACCACCTCGACCTGAAACTGGCGGAGGAGGAGCCCGGTTACCTCGCCGAGCGGCAGGAGATCCTGAAGCGGCACGGGCTCGAGGTCCACGCGATCTCGAACCACCTGACGGGCCAGGCCGTCTGCGACGATCCGATCGACTTCCGCCACGAGGCGATCGTGCGCCCGTACACGTGGGGCGACGGCGACCCCGAGGGGGTGCGGCAGCGTGCCGCCGACGACATGAAGCGGGCGGCGCGGGTCGCCCGCGCGCTCGGCGTCGACACCGTCGTCGGGTTCACGGGCTCGGCGATCTGGCCGTACGTGGCCATGTTCCCGCCCGTGCCGGCGAGCGTCATCGACGCCGGCTACGAGGACTTCGCGAACCGCTGGAACCCCATCCTCGACGTGTTCGACGCCGAGGGCGTGCGCTTCGCCCACGAGGTCCACCCCTCCGAGATCGCCTACGATTACTGGACGAGCGTGCGCACGCTCGAGGCGATCGACCGCCGCGCCGCGTTCGGCTTCAACTGGGACCCCTCGCACATGATGTGGCAGGGCATCGACCCCGTCGGCTTCATCTGGGACTTCCAGGACCGGATCTACCACGTCGACTGCAAGGACACGAGGATGCGGCCCGCGACCGGCCGGCCGGGAATCCTCGGCTCGCACCTGCCGTGGGGCGACCCGCGGCGCGGCTGGGACTTCGTCTCGACGGGGCACGGCGACGTGCCGTGGGAGGACGCGTTCCGCGCGCTCGACGCGATCGGCTACACGGGCCCGATCTCGGTCGAGTGGGAGGACGCCGGCATGGACCGGCTGCACGGTGCCGCCGAGGCGGTCGGGTTCATCCGCTCGAAGCTCTTCCCGCGCCCGACCGCCTCGTTCGACGCGGCGTTCTCGAACCAGTAGGGGCTCGCATGCCGATCGAGCACACCGTCGTCTTCCGCCTCGTGCACGAGGCCGGCTCCGACGAGGAGTCGGCGTTCCTGCGCGCCGGCCGCGACACGCTGACGGCGATCCCCGGGGTGACGGGCTTCGCGGTCATGCGTCAGGTCAGCCCCGGGAGCCCGTTCACCCACCAGTTCCGCATGGTGTTCGCGGATGCCGCGGCGTATGACGCCTACAACCGCCATCCCGCTCACGTCGGCTTCGTGGAGGAGCGCTGGGTGCCCGAGGTCGCCGACTTCCAGGAGTTCGACTTCGAACCGGCCTGACCGGCGGTCGCGACCGCCGGCGGGCGTCAGCCCGTCACGCTCCAGAAGTACACCTTCGTCTCGGGGTGCTTCGGGTGGTCGTCGACCGACCGATCCCACGTCGCGTCGGTGTGCCCCGCGTAGTAGACGTGCACGTCGCCGTCCTCGTCCTCGATGACGGCCGTGACGATGGCGGTGTGGTCGCGATCGCCCGAGGCGTCCCAGTCGAACTGCACGATGTCGCCGGGCTTCACCTTCGCTCGCTGCGCGTCGGAGAGCGGCGTCGCCCGCTCGGGGTGCGCCGCGAGGTAGTCGCGGAACACGGTCGACGATCGCCACGCGTCGCTCGACGCGTACGGGTCGCCGTCCGCCGAGTACCACCACTCGGCGTCGGGCTGCCAGCCGCGCTCGACGAGCGACTGCGAGGCGAAGTTCACGCAGTCGTCGTCGCCGAGCACGCCGTACTGCTCGTTCGCGCCGTCCCAGTGCTCGCGCACGTACTCGAGCTGGCGCAGCACGGGGGCCGGCAGCTCGGGGTCGAGCTCGAGCGCCGCCGCGTTCGGACGGCTGCCGTGGCCGCCCTGCGTTCCCGGCCCGGTCGGGCCGGGCGGCGTGGCGGCGGCGACCGCCGCGGTCACGATCGCCACCACGAGCCACACGACGAGCCCGACGGCGACGAGCAGCGCGCCGCCCACGACGAGGCGCCGGCGCAGGTACACGCCGGGAGAGGGTCGCGGGGTCGGCTGGCTCATCGGTTCCACGCTACGTCGTGCGTCGACGGTCGGCCGGAGGGCACGCGCATCGTCGGGCGTTACTCGGGGATGCTCCAGTAGTACGCGACGCCGCCGGGATGGATCTCGGTGATCGCCTCGTCGACCGTGCGGTCCCAGGTGGCGTCGGTGTGGCCGGCGTACTCGATCGAGACCGCGCCGTCGGCGCCGACGACGACGGCCGTCACGGTGCCCGTGTGATCGCGGTCGCCGGTGCCGTCCCAGTCGAACTGCACGAGGTCGCCGGGCTTCACGAGGGAACGTTGCGTGTCGTCGAGGGCGGTCGCCCGCTCGGGGTGCAGCTCGAGGTAGTCGCGCAGCACGGTCGAGCTGATCCAGGCGTCGCTCGAGGCCCACGGGTCGCCGTCGGCCGAGTACCACCACTCGTCGTCCTCGGTCCAGCCGCGGGCGAGCAGCCCCTGGCTCGCGAAGTTCACGCAGTCGTTCTCGTCGATGTAGCCGAACTCCTCGCTCGACGTGTCCTGCCAGTGGGCGCGCAGGTAGGCGAGCTGGGCCGCGACCGCGGGGCTCACCGCGGCCGCGGCGACCGTCGAGTCGGCCCTCGCGTCGGCGCCCGGCGTCGGCCGGGCGGTCGCGGCGTCGATCGAGTCGGCCGACACGGCCGAGGGGGCGGGCGACTGCCCGAAGAGCCAGGCGAGGGCGCCGCCGGTGGCCGCGACGGCGGCGACGCCGCCGCCGATCAGCACGGCTCGGCGGGGGAGGGCGCGGGGGTGCGGTGGCTGCGACATCGATTCGACCGTAGGCGGTCTTCCTCCGCGTTCCATCCGAACGGACGAGTGCGCGGATGCCTCGCCGGGAGTGCTCCCGGCGAGGCATCCGCGCTTCGACGGACGTCGCATCAGCGCTCGGTGACCGTGCCGTGCTTGATGTGCAGGCGCCGCTCGGCCCGCCGCGCGACGGCCGAGTCGTGCGTGACGATGACGAGCGTGAGCCCGCGGTCGCGCCACAGCCCCTCGAGCAGGCCCAGGATCTCGTCGCGGGTCTCCTCGTCGAGCGCGCCCGTCGGCTCGTCGGCGAGCAGCACGTCGGGCTCCTTCACCAGGGCGCGGGCGATCGCGACCCGCTGCTGCTGCCCGCCCGAGAGCTCACCGGGCACGTGCGTCGCGCGGTCGGCGAGCCCCACGGCGGCGAGCGCCTCGGCGGCGCGCCGGCGCCGCTCCGGCCCCGGCACGCCGAGCGGCTCGAGGGCGGTCTCGACGTTCTCCTGCGCCGTGAGCGTCGGAATGAGGTTGAACCCCTGGAAGACGAAGCCCACCTCCTTCGCGCGAACCCGGGCGAGCTTCGCGTCGGGCAGGTGCGAGATGTCGGACTCGCCGAGCCGCACCCGGCCGGAGGTCGGCCGGTCGAGCGCGCCGAGCATCTGCAGCAGCGTGGACTTGCCGCCGCCCGTCGGCCCCTGGATCGCGACCATCTGGCCGGCCGCGATCTCGAGGCTGACGTCCTGCAGCGCGGTGACCGTGCGCTTGCCGGGGTACTGCTTCGTGACGTTCTCGAGCACGTACATGTGGGTTCCCTTCGGTCGGGCGGGCGTCGCCGGCCCGGTTTCGGTGGATGCCTCGGCGCCGGCGGCGTGCACGGCCCCGGTCTCGACGGCGGTCATGCGACGCTCCGCAGCGCTTCCGCCGGGCGCAGGCGCGAGGCCCGCCAGCCGCCGATCGCGCCGGCGGCGAGGCCCCCGAGCACGGCGAGGCCGATCGCGATCGCGATGACGCCCACCGTCACCGGCGCGTTCAGCACGACCTCGGTGGTCGTCTGGGTCGCCGCGGCGGCGCCGAACGGGCCGCCGGCCATGCCGCCGGGCATCGCGCCCGAGGCATCCGCCCCCTGCATCGCCGCACCGCCCGGGCCTCCGGCCGTGATGCCGCCGGCGCTGCCGCCGAGCGTGAGCCCCATGAGGTTCACGATCCAGATGCCGGCGAGGCCGATGACGAGGCCCGCTGCCCCGCCGATGAGGCCCTGCACGAGCGACTCGCCCGCGACCTGCCCGACGATCCGGCCGTTTCGCCAGCCGATCGCCTTGAGCGTGCCGAACTCGCGGGTGCGCCGGGTGACCCCCTGGATCGTGAAGAGGATCGCGATGAGGAACGCGGCGACCAGCACGGCGAGCGAGACCCACAGGCCGAGGTTCGAGATGAGGCTCGACGCGGTCGACAGCGATCCCGAGACCTGCGAGGCGAGGTCGGCCTGCGTCGACACCGTGGCGTCGGGCAGCGCCTCCTCGATCTCGGCCTGCACGGCGTCGATCCGATCCGACGAGTCCGCCTGCACGTAGAGGTCGCTGATCATGCCGTCCTGGCCCGAGATCGACTGGGCGAGGTCGAGCGGGATGTACGCGTTCGACGCGGTCGTCGCGTCGGCCGACGTCGAGGCGACCGTGCCGACCACCTCGAAGTCCGTGCCCCCGAGGTCGATCGTGTCGCCGACCGCGAGTTCGGCGCTCGTCGCGTAGGTCGCGTCGAGCACGACGACGGCCTGACCGGTGTCGCCCGACTCGAGGCCGCGGCCGTCGGCCAGTTCGACCGACGACAGCGGGCCGACCGCGGCGCCGGCCGGATCGACGCCGAGCACGCTGACCCGGTCGACGTCGAAGGCGCTGCCGCCGGCGCCGTCGAACCCGCCCTGCGGGGGCTGCTCGCCGGTGCCGTCGCCCGGTGCCACCCGGTCGGTGCCGTCCTGCTGCGCCGAGAAGTCGGGCAGCTCGCCCGAGAACGTGACGTTCTCGAGCGCGAGCGTCGCCGCGGCCGCCGAGACGCCGCCGAGGCCCTGCACGGTGTCGAGCGACGACGCGTCGAATGTCTGCGAGCCCGGGCCCGAGGTGAGGCGCGACTGGCTGATCGAGGTCGAGCCGTCGGCGGTCTCGCCGTCGTCGGCGCCGAACTCGAAGCGCTGCGGCCCGTCCCCCTCGCCCGGTGCGGCGGGGGTCGCCGTCACCGTGAGGTCGGTGCCGACGCCGTAGACCGACTGCAGCACCTGGGCCTGCGCATCGCGCACGCCCGTCGAGACGGCATTCACGATCATGACGAGGGCGATGGCGAGCGCCATGCCGATCGCGATGATCGCGGTCTGCCTGCGGCGGCCCGCGAGCTCGCGCCGGAGGTAGGTGAAGAACATGGGGGTCCTCTCGTCGATGGGGTCGGGACCGACGCTAGGAGCGCGCGCTGTGGCGTCGCTTTGGCGCCGCTATGCGTCGGCCATGCATCGGCCGGGGCCGAGGCATCCGGAATCGCACAGGCGAGCCATAGGAATCGCATAGCTCGGTGCGGATACTGGAACCATGAGCTCGACGCCCGCCGCCCCGCACCGTGCCCCCGCGATCGCCAAGGGCGACGGGTCGATGGTGCGGGTTCTCGTCGTCGACGACGAGCACTCGCTCACCGAGCTGCTCAGGATGGCGCTCAAGTACGAGGGCTGGGACGTGCGCACCGCCGCCGACGGCCAGAGCGCCGTGCGGATCGCGCGCGAGTTCCGTCCCGATGCGATCGTGCTCGACATCATGCTGCCCGACATCGACGGGCTCGAGGTGCTGCAGCGGGTGCGCGCCGACGGCACCGAGACCCCCGTGCTGTTCCTCACCGCGAAGGACTCGCTCGACGACCGCATCGCCGGGCTCACCGCGGGCGGCGACGACTACGTCACGAAGCCGTTCAGCCTCGAAGAGGTCGTCGCCCGGCTGCGCGGGCTCATCCGCCGCTCGACGCTCACCCTCGCGCAGGCGAAGGACCCGGTGCTGACCGTCGGCGACCTCACCCTCGACGAGGACTCCTACGAGGTCGCCCGCGCGGGAGAGCCGATCGAGCTCACCGCGACCGAGTTCGAGCTGCTGCGCTACCTCATGCGCAATCCCCGCCGCGTGCTCTCGAAGGCGCAGATCCTCGATCGCGTGTGGTCGTACGACTTCGGCGGCAAGGAGACGGTGGTCGAGCTCTACATCTCGTACCTGCGCAAGAAGATCGACGCGGGCCGGGCACCCATGATCCACACGGTTCGCGGCGCCGGCTACATGCTGAAGGCGGCGGGATGACGCGCCCCGGCGATCCCGGATACGCGGCGGCGGCTCGCCGGGAGGCCACCGCCCGCGACCACGGCGCCGGCGGGTCGGCCGGCCAGGGCGACGACACGGCGACGAACGACGCGGATGCCGCGCACCGCCGCCCCTGGACCCTGCGTCGCCGGCTCCTCGTCATCGTCGCATCGCTGCTCGTCGCGGTGAGCGCCGTCGTCGGCGTCGTGAGCGTCGCGGTGTTCCACAGCTCGTCGGTCGCCCGGCTCGACGCGAACCTCGACTCGGCGATCTCGCGCGCGAACGTCGCCATCGCCGGGCAGCCGCCCGGGTTCCCCGGCGACCCCGACGCCGCACCGGGACTCGTGCTGAACGTTCCCGGCCAGGAGGCCGGCACGCTCGCCGCCCTCGTGCCGCGCGAGGGCGAGGCACGGGCCGGTTACATCACCGAGGGCGGTCGCGTGCTCGACCTTCCCGACCACGTGGCGAACGCCCTCGCGGCGGTGCCGGCCGACGGGCAGCCCCATTCGATCAAGGTCGGCGAGTACGGCGACTACCGTGCGCTCGCCGTCGAGGAGGCCGAGTGGGACGGCGTCTCTATCGTCCTCGCACTGCCCCTCGCCGAGGTCGGCGCCGCGACCTCGCAGCTCGCGATCACGATCACGATCGTCGCGCTCGCGGGGCTCGCCGCCGCGCTCGCGCTCGGCTCGCTCATCGTCACCCGTGCCCTCAGCCCGCTCGCGCGCGTCACCGAGACCGCCCAGCGAGTGTCGGAGCTGCCGCTCGACCGCGGCGACGTCGCGCTCGCCGAGCGGGTCGACGTCGGCGACGAGCGCACCGAGGTCGGCCGGCTCGGCGCCGCCTTCAACCGCATGCTGGGGCACGTGGCATCCGCCCTGACGGCGCGCGAGCAGAGCGAGCAGAAGGTGCGCCGCTTCGTCGCCGACGCCTCGCACGAGCTGCGCACGCCGCTCGCATCGATCCGCGGGTACGCCGAGCTCACGCGGCTGCACGGCGGCCAGCTGCCCGAGGACGTGATGCATGCGCTCTCGCGCATCGAGTCGGAGTCGGTGCGCATGACCGAGCTCGTCGAGGACCTGCTGCTGCTCGCCCGGCTCGACGAGGGGCGCGAACTCGTGCACTCGACCGTCGACCTGCGGGCGATCGTCGTCGACGCCGTCGGCGACGCCCAGGCCGCAGGACCCGATCACGACTGGTCGGTCGACGCGGGGGAGTCGCCCGTCGAGGTCTCGGGCGACGACGCACGACTGCGCCAGGTGCTGGCCAACCTGCTCGCGAACGCGCGCGTGCACACGCCCGCCGGCACCGCCGTGTCGGCGACCCTCACCGAGGTCGACGGGCGCGCGAGGCTCCAGATCGCCGACGACGGCCCAGGCATCGACGAGGGGCTGCGCGACCGCCTGTTCGAGCGCTTCGCACGAGGGGATGCCTCGCGCTCGCGCCGCGCCGGGTCGACCGGCCTCGGGCTCGCGATCGTGCGCGCGGTGGTCGAGGCGCAGCACGGCACGGTGTCGGTCGAGTCGAAGCCCGGCCGCACGGTCTTCACGGTCGATCTGCCGCTCGCCGGGGCGACGCCCGCGTCGTAGCCCGATCGAACGACCGGCAGTCCTCACCGGAACACGGCGTGCGGGCGCCGTGCGACGGGTGTCGTGCGCACGTGCCCGTCGCGACACGAGGACCGGAGGCGACGGGTGCGGCCGCCGGACAGACATCCGACCATCTCTGGCGTGTCGCGCGCCCGCACCCCTAGCGTGTGGAGGAGCCACGGGGTCGTGGCACCGCGCAGAGACGCGGGTGGAGGCCGTGGCCCCGGCATGACCGAAGGAGCATCCGCATGTCTTCAGCGGTACCCACCACCGCACGACGACGCACCATCCGCACCGCAGCCCTGCTCACCGCCGTGATCGCCGGCGCCGGCCTCGCGGCCGCCTCGCCCGCGTACGCGAGCCCCGACCCGACTGATCCGACCTTCGTCGACGGACTCTCGCAAGCCGTCTTCACGAAGAACTCGGCCGAGTGGGTCAACGAGGAGGCCTGGGTCGAGAGCGAGGTCGACTCCGACCGCGACGGGCGGCCCGACCTCGTGCACATCGACGTCAGCCGAGTGCCCGAGACCGAGACCGACGGCCTCGACGTGCCGGTCATCATGGAGCTGAGCCCGTACTACGCAGGCGGCTCGCAGGTGACGAACTGGTCGGTCGACCACGAGATCGGAGATCCGCCCTCGACGAAGGACCCGTGGCCCGCGTACCAGCCGACGAACCGCACGAGCCCGACCATCTCTCGCTCGCTCGAGAACACGTGGGTGCCCCGCGGCTTCGCCGTCGTGCACGCCGAGGGCTTCGGCAGCGGCTGGTCGGAGGGCTGCCCCACCTCGGGCGGGGTGAACGAGTCGCTCGCCGGCAAGGCCGTCGTCGACTGGCTGAACGGCCGCGCGAAGGCGTACACGAAGCCCGACCGCGCAACCGAGGTCGCGGCCGACTGGACGACCGGCAGCGTCGGCATGATCGGAACGTCGTACAACGGCACGCTGCCGATCGGCGTCGCGTCGACGGGCGTCGAGGGACTCGACGCGATCGTGCCCGTCTCGGCGATCTCCGACTGGTACGACTACTACCGCGCGAACGGCGCGGTCCGCGCACCGGGCGGATACCAGGGCGAGGACCTCGACGTGCTCGCCGACTACGTGTACACCCGGTTCGACCAGGAGATCTGCCAGCCGGTCATCGACGAGCTGCGGGCGAACCAGGACCGCGCGACCGGCGACCGCAGCGCGTTCTGGGAGGAGCGGAACTACCTCGCGAACGCCGACCGCATCAGCGCGGCGACCCTCGTCGCGCACGGGCTCAACGACTGGAACGTCATGACGAAGAACGCCTCCGCGCTCTACGAGGAGCTCAAGGCGAACGGCGTGCCGCACCAGATCTACCTGCACCAGGGCGGCCACGGCGGCAACCCGAACGACACGCTGCTCAACCGCTGGTTCACGCGGTACCTGTACGACGTCGAGAACGGCGTCGAGCAGTTGCCGAAGGCGTACGTCGTGCGCGAGGACCGCACCCTCACCGAGTACCCCGAGTGGCCCGACCCGGCGACGGAGGACGTGAAGCTCAAGCTCGCGCCCGCCGTCGAGGCCGACGGCGTCGGCGCGCTCGCCGCGTCGCGCAACGGATCGAAGGCGACCGAGGACCTCGTCGACGACGCGGGCATCCGCGCCGCCGACCTGGCCGCCGCCGCATCGTCGCCGAACCGGCTCGCGTACCGCACGGCGGCGCTCGGCGAGCCGCTGCGGCTCTCGGGCACGCCGACGGTCTCGCTGCGGATCGCGGTCGACCGGCCGAAGGCGAACCTCACCGCCCTCCTCGTCGAGTACCCGCTGACGGGAGCCCCGAAGATCATCACGCGGGGCTGGATGGACGTCGAGAACCGCGACTCCGACGCGGTGACGACGCCCGTCGCTCCCGGGGTGGCGTACGACTTCGCGTTCGACCTGCAGCCGAAGGACTACGTGTTCTCGGCGGGCTCGCAGATCGGCGTCGTCGTGCTCTCGAGCGACCAGGAGTACACGGTGCGCCCGGCGCCGGGCACGACGCTCACGCTCGACCCGTCGAAGTCGACCGTGCACCTGCCGCTCGTCGGCGGCATGGAGGCCCTGCAGGCGTCGCTGCACGCGGGCTGAGCGCGACGGAGACGCAGAAGGAGCGTATCGGGACCCCGGCGGGTCTCGATACGCTCCTTCGTCGCGGCCGGAACGGCGGGGGAGTCCGTCCGGCGCGGTCCGGGCGGCGGGGGGAGGTCCGCCCGGAGGTTCAGGCCTCCGACAGCACCTTCAGCATCTCGGCGAAGGTCTCGAGCTCGGACACGGAGCGCTCGCTGAGCGCTTCGTGCAGCCGTGCCTGGTTCTTCACCCGCAGGGCCGCGACCCGCTCGACCGCGAACGGGGTGGGCTCGAGCACCCGCACCCGGCCGTCTCGCTCGTCGGGGCGGCTCACGACCAGCCCGTCCTCCTCGAGGATGCGCACCTGGCGGCTCACGACGCTCTTGTCCATGTCGAAGAGCTCCGCGAGCTGATGCGCGTTCGACGAGCCCAGTCGCACGATCGTCGAGAGCAGCTTGTACCCGGCCGGGTTCAGCTCGGGGTGGATCTGCTGCGCCGCCTCCTTCCAGACCGTGCGGGCACGGTTGAAGACGAGGCCGAGTTGCTCTTCGACGCGGGCGATGGCCTCGTCGAGGGAGGGGGAGGTCATGGCGATCATGCTACTTGCGCGCCTCCTGCGCCGTGGCCGTCGCCGACGAGCGGGCGGATGCCTCGCGGTCGGCGACGGTCGCGGCATCCGAGCCCTCGACGACCTGCAGCGACGAGGTGACCGGCGCGCCGATCTCGGCCTCGGCGAGGTCGATGGCGACCTGCTCCGCCTCCTCGGCGAGGGTCTGCGCGGCATTCTTCGTCGACAGCGGCTTGTTCGGCAGGAACGCGATCGCGATGAGGCTCAGCACGGCGAGGGGGATCGCGATGATGAACACGTCGGCGATGCCCTGGCCGTACGAGCTCTCCACGATCACGCGGATCGTGTCGGGCAGCTCCGAGACCTTGGGCAGGTCGCCGGTCGCGAGCGACTTGAGCGCGTCGATCTCGTCGGGCGAGGTCGGCGTGAACTTCGCGAGGCTGCTCGTGATGTGCGTCGTCACCTGGGTGGCGAGCACCGAGCCCATGACCGTCACGCCGATGGTGCCGGCGATCGAGCGGAAGAAGTTCACGTTCGAGCTCGCGGCGCCGAGCTGCGAGGCGGGCGTGTCGTTCTGCACGATCAGGGTCAGGTTCTGCATGACCATGCCGAGGCCGGCGCCGAGCACGAACATGTAGACCGAGACGAGCGCGAACTCGGTGTCGTACTGCAGGGTCGCCATGGCGGTCACGCCGGCGGTCACGAGCACGGAGCCCAGCAGCATCCAGCCCTTCCACTTGCCGAAGCGGCTCACGAGCGCGCCGATGCCGATCGAGGCGCCCATCTGGCCGACGATCATCGGGATGGTCATGAGGCCCGACTCGGTCGGGGTGGCGCCGCGCGCCAGCTGGAAGTACTGCGCGAGGAAGACGCTCGTCGCGAACATCGCGACGCCGACCGAGATCGACGCGATCACGGCGAGGGTGAAGGTGCGGTTCGCGAAGAGGCTCATCGGCACGATGGGCTCCTCGACGAAGAACTCGGCGATGACGAAGCCGATGATCGCGGCGGCGGAGATGCCGATGACGACGAAGCTCTCGACCGAGTCCCAGTCGAACTGGTTGCCGCCCATCGACACCCAGATGAGCAGCAGCGAGACGCCGACGGTGAGCAGGATGGCGCCGAGGTAGTCGATCTTGACCCGCTCGCGGTTCGGCTTCGGCAGGTGCAGCGTGCGCTGGATGAGAATGATCGCGAGCACGGCGAAGGGCACGCCGATGAAGAAGTTGGCGCGCCAGCCGAACGCGTCGGTGATGACGCCGCCGAGCAGCGGCCCGCCGATCGTGGCGAGCGCCATGATGCCGCCGACGACACCCATGTACTTGCCGCGCTCGCGCGGCGAGATGATGAGCGCGACGGCGATCATGACGAGCGACATCAGGCCGCCGGCGCCGAGGCCCTGTACGACGCGCACGGCGATGAGCATGCCCGTGTCCTGCGAGAAGCCGGCGATGACGGTGCCCGCGACGAAGAGGCCGAGCGCGAGCTGCAGCAGCATCTTGCGGTCGACGAGGTCGGCGAGCTTGCCCCAGATCGGGGTCGAGACGGCGGTGGCGAGCAGGCTCGCCGTGATGACCCAGGTGTAGGCGGCCTGGTCGCCGCCGAGGTCGGCGATGATGACGGGCATCGAGGTCGAGACGACCGTGCCCGAGAGCACGGCGACGAACATGCCCATGATGAGGCCCGAGAGGGCCGTGAACACCTCGCGCGGCGAGCGCTGCGCCTCGGTGTCGTTCGGGAGTGTTGCAGTCAAGGGGAGATCCTCACAGAAAGTTGATTACGGTCAACTATATGCGTTTCGTTGATCTTTATCAACTATCGACTCAGGTCAACTATTCCTCAGGATCCGGCCGGTATCCTGAGATCCCAGATGCGTCGCGTACCCCCGTGGGAATCCCCCTGCGCGGTGCACCTCGGAGGCAGCCGGTGACCGTCAGTCAGCTCGTCAATCTCATCGCCCGCGAACTCGGCCGGCCGGCGCTCCTCGAGGACGGCCGGTATCGCGTCGTCGCCTTCAGCCCGCAGTCCGAGGTCATCGACGAGGTGCGGCGCCGCTCGATCCTCGAGCACCACGCCGGTCCGGGCGTGCATTCCTGGCTCGCGGGACTCGGGGTCTACCGCTCCGAGGAGGCCATGCACGTGCCGCGCAATCCCGGCCTCGGCATGCTGCAGCGGCTCTACGTCCCGATCCGCACCCAGGACGGTGCGCGCGCGCATCTCTGGCTCATCGAGGAGCCCGACGCGATGTCGCCGGAGGAGGTCGCTCGAGCCGGTGAGCTCGCCGTGCGCCTGGCCGAGGAATGGGCCCGCGTGCTCTCGTTGCGCGACGACGAGTCGGCCCGCAGGGCGGAGCGCACTCGCGTGCTTCTCATGGGCGAGGCGCGCGAGCGCCTCCTCGCGGCCGACGAGCTGGTCGCGTCGGGCGACATCGACGCCTCGGGCGCCCTCCGCGCCTACCTCCTGACCACCCGCGATCCCGGCGCGCTCAGCCGCGAGGACCTCGAGGCTGCCGAGCGCCGCATCCGCCGGGCGCTCGCGGACCTCGGCCCGCTCACCCTCGTGACCGCCGGCGGCGTGGTGCTCATCGTGCCGGACGACGGCGGGCGGCTGCACCCGGCCGTGGACGCCGTCGTCGAGCGACTGCGGTCGGCCGCCGCGCGCGGCGGCGGCCCCCTGGGCGACCCGCTCGTCGCGATCGGCGGCGCCGTCGTGCACCTGCCCGACTCGGCCCGGAGCCACCGCGAGGCGCAGCGCGCGCTCGCGATCGCCACGGCCTTCCGACTGCGGGGGCCCGCCGTCGCCTGGGACGAGCTCGGCGTGTACCGCGGCCTGCAGTCCGCGGCCGCGCTGGGCGTGCGCTCGGCGGACTTCTCGACCGGACTCGCGAGCCTTCTCGACGAGCGCGACGGAGACGTGCTCCTCGAGACGCTCGAGGCGTACTTCCGGCACGGAGGTCGGCTCCGCGACGTCGCGGGACGGCTGAACGTGCACCGGGCGACGGTCTACCACCGGCTCGCCCGCGTCGAGCGCATCCTCGGCATCGACCTGCATGACGGGCTCGAGCACCTCGGGCTCCATCTCGCGCTGCTCCTGCGCCGCATCGAGGTCGCGGCGGCCATCGAGCCGAACCTCACGGCCTGACGGGATCCGTCGCCGGTCTCGTACGACGATCGTCGCACCGGAGCTCGTGGTTGCTCGACAGTTGATCGATGACCGGGCGCCGAGGGGTTCCTAGGCTGTGAGTCACCTGACACGGGCAAGAACGGGCACGCGGCGGATCCAGCACGGGCTGAAGGCCGGCCGCGTCGCCCGACGAGGAGAGCACCACCCGCCGTCACCGCGGCGGGGGAGCGGTTCGTCGCGCCACCCATGCGCCGATCTTCCGACCGCGACGCAACGTCGCGCCGCGGGACATCCAGATGAAGGGAACCATCGCATGAACGCCCAACCGCTCGCCCCGCCGGCCTTGCCGCGAGCCGTCACGTCGCGCCCGGCGCGTCGTCGCGCCGGCGCCCTCGCGCTCGCCGCAGTGCTCGCCACCGGCCTGACCGTCGCCACGGCCCAGTCCGCGAACGCCGACGAGCCCGCCGTCGGCAGCTCGACGCTCGTCCCGATCCAGGTGACGGGCGACCCCTCCGAGCGGTTCTCGCTCGTGATCCTCGGCGACGGCTACACCGCCGACGAGCAGCCGCTCTTCCGCGAGCAGGTCGAGAAGCACCTCGAGACGATGTGGAGCATCGAACCGTACAAGAGCTACCGCAACTACTTCAACGTCTACGCGGTCGAGATCATCTCGGGCGAGTCCGGCATCAGCTGCGACTCGTCGCTCGACTCGCCCCGACGGAACACTCCGCTCAAGATGTCGTTCTGGGGCGGCTGCAACCCGAACAGCGTGCAGCGGCTGATCACGATGGACGGCGCGAAGGCCCGCGAGTACGCGAAGGCCGCGCCCAAGGTCGACCAGGTGCTCGCCCTCGCGAACAGCGACACCTACGGCGGCGCGGGCGGCAGCTATGCGACGGCGAGCGGCGGCAACTCGCTCTCGGCCCTCATCTCGCCGCACGAGATCGGGCACTCGCTCGGCGGCCTCGCCGACGAGTACGACTACTACACGCGCGGCATCACGACCGGCGACTACACGGGCGGCGAGCCCCGCTCGAAGCACCACACGATCATGACCGTCGAGGAGATGGCCGCGCAGCAGGCCAAGTGGTGGCGGTGGCTCGGCGAGCCGAGCGAGGCCGGCGGCATCATCGGCGCCTACGAGGGCGGCCAGTACTACTCGACCGGCATCTTCCGTCCGAGCCGCCACTCGATGATGAAGACCCTCGGATACCAGATGGACCAGGTCTCCCGCGAGATCATGACCGAGCGCATCTCGTCGAAGATCCCGCTCATCGCGGACGCGCCCGACGAGGCGACGCCGGTCGCGGCCGACGAAGTGATCTCGATCGATGTCGCCCACCCCGTCTACCACGAGCTCGACGTCGCCTGGGCGATCAACGGCAAGGCGGTGCCGAACCCGCACAACACGACGCAGCTCGAGCTCGCGAAGACCAGGGCGAAGCCCGGCGACACGGTGACCGTCACCGTCGTCGACAACACGCCGTTCGTGCGCGACCCCGCGCTGCGCGACTCGGCGTCGATGACCCAGACGCGTTCGTGGACCGTGGGCACCGGCCGCGCAGCGGCGACCGACGTCGAGCCGGCGTTCACCGAGTCGACCCAGACCGAGCGCCCCGTCGGCTCCGACGACGTGCTCTACGTCGAGACCACGCATCGCCCCGACCGGGTGTTCGACGTGATCTGGACGGTCGACGGCGAGCGTCAGCCGAATCCGCACAACGCGCGCACCCTCGAGCTCGCAGACCTCGACCTCTCCGCCGGTACGCACACGGTCACCGCGTCCGTCGGCGACTCGAAGCGGGCCGCCGCGGCGACCGAGACCCGCGCCTGGACGGTCGACGCGACCGGTCCGACCGTCGAGGCGGTCGTCGGAACCCCGGTCGAGACCTCGACCGGCGCGAACGGCGAGCCGCACTACGTCGTCGACGAGTCGTTCACGATGAAGCTGACGGCGAGCGACGACCAGGCCGGCGCGCTCGTGACCGAGTTCCGCCTCGACGGAGACGGGTGGCACAACTACTACGGCTGGCCGACCGACGCGGATGCGCCGTTCCTGTTCACGCCGACCGGCACGAACGTCGACGACCTCATCTACGGCAACCTCGGCACGGGCGGCATGTCGCTCTCGCCGTTCCAGGCGCGCGAGCCGGGTTACGGCGAGCACCGCGTCGAGTACCGGTCGACGGATGCCGCGGGCAACATCGGTCCGGTCGAGGCGTTCACCGTCGAGGTGCGCCCCTGAACGGGCTGACGCGCCGCATCGGCGCATCCTCGTCCGGATGATCGCGCAGGGGCACCCGGGGCCGAAGGGCCCCGGGTGCCCCTTCCGCGTGCGCCGGTGCGCCCCGCCGATTTGGCGAGGGCCGAGGCATCCGCTAATCTTGACGAAGCCGAAGACCGCTGGTTGTCGTGCGCGCTCGTGAAAGCGGGCGCATGCGACCGAAGTCTTGCGAAAGCAAGGGCCCGCGCAGGTGTGACGAAGACTTCCGAGTGATCGGCCGAGCTCCGCGCAACTGCGCCGGAGCTTTTTTCTTTCTCCCCATGCTTCCAGCGCTCCCAGGCCGTGCATCGCCTCCGCGATGCGCGTTGAGTACACAAGGAGTGGCCATGGCGAACAAGGAAGCCTCGGTTGCCGAACTCACGAACCTGTTCGAGAGCTCGACTGCCGTTCTGCTGACCGAATACCGCGGCCTGACGGTTGCACAGCTCAAGGAGCTGCGCAACAGCATCCGTCAGGACGCGAACTACGCCGTGGTGAAGAACACGCTGACCAAGATCGCCGCCAACAACGCGGGGATCACGACGCTGGACGACGACCTCAACGGTCCGTCCGCCGTCGCCTTCGTGCACGGCGACTTCGTCGCCACCGCCAAGGCCGTGCGTGACTTCGCCAAGGCGAACCCGCATCTCGTGATCAAGAGCGGCGTCTTCGAGGGCAAGACCCTCAGCGCCGACGAGGTCAACAAGTACGCCTCGCTCGAGAGCCGTGAGGTTCTGCTTGCGAAGGCTGCGGGAATGATGAAGGCGACGATGGGCAAGGCTGCCGCCACCATCGACGCGCTTCGCGAAAAGCTGGAGACCGCCGAGGCCGCGTAAGCGCCCGACGATCTCGTTCTACAAACCCCACCCATTAGGAGAAACATCATGGCGAAGCTCACCACCGAAGAGCTGCTCGAGCAGTTCGCTGGTCTCACGCTTGTCGAGCTCAGCGAGTTCGTGAAGGCGTTCGAGGAGAAGTTCGAAGTCACCGCGGCCGCCCCGGTCGCCGTCGCCGGCGCTGCCGGTGGCGCCGGTGCCGCTGAGGCCGAGGAGGAGAAGGACTCGTTCGACGTCATCCTCGAAGCTGCCGGCGACAAGAAGATCCAGGTCATCAAGACCGTCCGCGAGCTCACCTCGCTCGGTCTCGGCGAGGCCAAGGCCGTCGTCGACGGTGCTCCCAAGGCCGTGCTCGAGGGCGCGAACAAGGAGACCGCCGAGAAGGCGAAGGCTGCCCTCGAGGAAGCCGGCGCAACCGTCACCCTCAAGTAATCAGGGCGCCCGCTTCGGGCGCGCTGCTTGAGGTGACCGCGTCACCTGAACACACGGATGCCCCGTGGTCGATCATCGACCACGGGGCATCCGTCGTTCTCGGGCCCAATCGGGGAGCAACGCATTCGACAATTGCTTAGCCTAGCTATATAGTTGGGCTATGCATTCTTCCGCCGACACGTCGAGCCTGACCGCGCTCATCGGCGATCTCGTCTCGGTGAACCACCGCCTCACCCGCCTCGCCGCCGCGTCGACGGCGTCCGCCGAGTCACCCGCCGTCTGGCGCACCATCGCGGTGCTGCGCGACCTCGGCCCCATGCGCCTCGGCGAACTCGCCCGCGTCAGCCGGGTCAGCCAGCCGACCATGACGAAGCTCGTGCACACCCTCGACGACCGGGGGTGGATCCGCCGTATCGCCGACGCGAACGACGCTCGCGCGTGGCTCATCTCGGCCGACCCGTCGGGCCTCGAGGCGCTCGACGCGTGGCGCGACGAGCTCGTCGGCGCGATGGCCCCCTACTTCGACGACCTCTCGATCGACGAGCGCGAGACGCTCGCCCGAGCGGTCGCCGTCATCCGTACCCGAATCGAGCGCGCGGACGACACCGCGCGGAATGGAGCAGCGACCGCGTGACCAGCCACGCCAGCCACGAGACATCCGCATCGATCCTGAAGCAGCCGAAGGCCGTCTGGGCCGTCGCGTTCGCGTGCGTGATCGCGTTCATGGGCATCGGCCTCGTCGACCCGATCCTGCCCGCGATCGCCGAGAGCCTCAAGGCGACCCCGACCGAGACCGAGATGCTCTTCACGAGCTACCTGCTCATCACGGGGCTCGCGATGCTCGGCACGAGCTGGCTGTCGAGCCGCATCGGCGCGAAGAAGACGCTGCTCATCGGGCTCGGCCTCATCATCGTGTTCGCCGCGGCGGCCGGCCTCTCGCAGAACGTCGAGGAGGTCATCGGGTTCCGCGCCGGGTGGGGACTCGGCAACGCACTGTTCATCTCGACGGCGCTCGCGACGATCGTCGGCGCCGCAGCGGGCGGCACCGGCTCGGCGATCATCCTCTACGAGGCGGCGCTCGGTCTCGGCATCGCGATCGGCCCGCTGCTCGGCGGACTGCTCGGGCACGTCAGCTGGCGGGGCCCGTTCTTCGGCACCGCCGCGCTGATGGCGGTCGGCTTCATCGCGATCGTCGCGTTCCTGAAGGACGACGCGGGTGCCACCGCCGGGCCCGAGCCCACCAGGCTGTCGGCGCCCATCAGGGCGCTGCGCCAGCCCGCACTGGCCGTGCTCGCCGCCGCCGCGCTGTTCTACAACATCGGCTTCTTCGTGCTGCTCGCGTACTCGCCGTTCCCGCTCGGCTTCGACGCGCTCGGCCTCGGCTTCACGTTCTTCGGCTGGGGCCTCGCGCTCGCGATCACCTCGGTCTTCGTGGCGCCCCTGCTCACGGCGAGGATGCCGCGCACCCGCGTGCTCTGGATCGCGTTGCCGCTGCTCTCGCTCGACCTCGTCGCGGCGGGCCTGTTCATCTCCGACCCCGCGGCGCTCGTCGTCTGCATCGTCGTCGGCGGTCTCGTGCTCGGCGTGCTCAACACCGTGCTCACCGAGTGCGTCATGGAGGCGACCGACCTGCAGCGCTCGGTCGCGTCGAGCGCCTACTCGGCGGTGCGGTTCCTGGGCGGTGCGGTCGCCCCGCCCGCGGCGGCCGAGCTCGCCCACCTCATCTCGCCCGACGCGCCGTACTACGCGGCGGCGATCTCGGTCGGCGTCGCGCTCGTGATCGTCGTCGCCGGGCACCGCGCGCTGCGCCGGGTCGACCGGGTCGAGTCCGAACCCGAGTCATCCCTCGTCGAGGCCGAGGCGATCTCGGTCGGCGACGCGGCGTGAACCGCGCCACGACCCGATCCCGTCCGTGACGAGGCGCGGAGAGCCGGCCGGTGTCAGCGCCCCGGGGCGGTCGTGCTCGCGCGCACGACGAGGCGCGTCGGCAGCGGGGCACCCGAATCGGGCAGCGGGTCGGCGTGCTCGCCCTCGCCGAGCAGCCGCAGCACGACGTCGACGGCCAGCCGGCCCTGGTCGCCCGGCGACTGCGAGATCGTCGTGAGACCGAACATCTCGCCGTACTCGTGGCCGTCGACGCCGATCACCGAGAGGTCGCGCGGCACCGAGAGGCCGAGCCGCTCGGCGGCGCGGATCACCCCGAACGCCATCTCGTCGGAGGCGGCGAACACCGCCGTCGCGCGCGGCCCGGGCCTGCCGAGCAGCTGCAGCGCGGCCGTGTAACCCCCCGGCATGGTCATCTCGCCTTCGAGGAGCGTCGCCGCGGCGCCCGACCCGGCGCCCGCCGCGGCGCTCCCGGCGACCGCATCGCCGAGCCCGGCCGCCGCGATGGCGTCGAGATAGCCCAGCCGACGCTGGCCGTGCACGCTCCACGGCGCTGCGGCCGCGCCCGCGCCGGCGAGATGCGCGACGCGGGTGTGGCCGAGGTGCAGCAGGTGCTCGGTCGCGAGCGCGCCGACCGCCCGGTCGTCGATCGAGAGCCTGGCGCCGCCCGGCTCGCCGCCGCCGAGGCGCACGAGCGGCTTGCCCCGCTGCTCGAGCCCTTCCGCCTCGCGACTCGTGAGGTCGACGCCGACGGCGATGACCGCGTCGACGCGCTTGCGCGCGAGGAAGAACTCGAACACGCGGTCGCGCACCGGCCCCGTGTCGCCGACGTTGTAGAGCGTGAGGTCGTAGCCGGCGGCCAGGAGCGCCCGCTCGATGCCCTCGAGCACCTCGCCGAAGAACCAGCGGTTGACGAACGGGATGACGACGCCGACGTTCTTCGTGCGGCCGGTGACGAGGCTCGCCGCATCGGGCGAGGCGATGTAGCCGATCTCGGCTGCAGCCGCCTCGACCCGCCGGCGCGTGGCGACCGCGACGTGACCGCGGCCCGAGAGTGCTCGCGACGCGGTCGCCTTCGACACTCCGGCCAGGCGGGCGACATCGCCGATCGCCGCCATCAGCAACCCCCTCCGTCGGGCAGTCCCGGTGCCGAGCATACTGCGGGCCGACCCGTGATTGGAACCGATTGCGGATGCCTCGGCGCCCGCCCCGAGGCATCCGTCTCGAGCCGCAGGGGAGCGCTCTCTCGCAATGTTCGCAGGCGGTGCGATCGGTGCCGGATCGTGACCGGCCGCCCCCTTGTGGGAGCCGCTCGCCCTGCCATAGCGTGGAATCTGGAACCGGTTCCGGCTCCGCCCTGCACCACACTCAACGAGGAGAAGACATGAGATTCACACGGCATCGCCGTTTGATGGCCCCCGTCGTGGTGGCCGCGGCGGTCGGCCTCACGCTCACGGCCTGCACGGGCGACATCGCGAACGACGACTCCGCCACGGGCGACTGCGGCCCGTACGAGACCTACGGCACCTTCGACGACGGCACCGAGGTCAACGTCTACGGCACGATCCTCGACGCCGAGGCCGACCTCCTGAACGAGTCGTGGGTCGACTTCGAGAACTGCACCGGCATCGACATCGTCTACGAGGGCTCCGACCAGTACGAAGAACAGCTGAACGTGCGCATCGAGGGCGGCAACCCGCCCGACCTCGGCATCACGCCGCAGCCGGGCCTCATCGCCCGTCTCGCCCAGCAGGGCGACCTGCTGCCGGCGCCGAAGGCGGTGGCCGACAACGTCGCCGAGTACTGGTCCGAAGACTGGGCCGCCTACGGCACCGTCGACGACACGCTCTACGGTGCGCCACTGATGGCGAACATCAAGGGCTGGGTCTGGTACTCGCCGTCGATGTTCGAGGAGAACGGCTGGGAGGTGCCAACGACGCTCGACGAGCTGGCGACGCTGACCGACGACATCCGCGAATCGGGCGCGGTCGACAAGCCCTGGTGCGTCGGCTTCGCCTCGGGCGTCGCAACCGGATGGCCCGGTACCGACTGGGTGGAGGACTTCGTGCTCCGCCAGCAGGGCGCCGACGTGTACGACGAGTGGGTCGCGCACGACATCCCGTTCAACGACCCGAAGATCGCCGAGGCGTTCGACTCGGTCGGCGACTACATCCGCGCCGACGACAACGTCAACGGCGGGCTCGGCGACGTGCGCTCGATCGCGACGACCGACTTCGGTGACGCGGGCCTGCCGATCCTCGACGGCGCGTGCGCGCTGCACCACCAGGCCTCGTTCTACGAGGGCTTCTGGCCCGAGGGCACGACGGTCGCAGAGGACGGCGACGTCTGGGCGTTCATGCTGCCGGGCACCGAGGCCGGGGCCAACGCGGTCACGGGCGGCGGTGAGATCGTCGCCGCGTTCGCCGACAGCGACGAGGTCGTGGCCACGCAGACGTACCTGTCGAGCCCCGAGTGGGCGAACTCGCGCGTCAGCCTCGGCGGCGTCATCAGCGCCAACACCGGGCTCGACCCCGAGAACGCCGGCAGCGAACTGCTGAAGGCGTCGGTCGCCCTGCTGCAGGACCCGAACACGACGTTCCGTTTCGACGGTTCCGACGTGATGCCCGCCGCGGTGGGCTCGGGCACGTTCTGGACGGGGATGGTCGACTGGATCGGCGGCAAGAGCACGGCTGACACGCTCGACTTCATCGAGGCGAGCTGGCCGCAGGAGTGATGGATGCCTCGGGGCCGCGCCGCGCGCGGCCCCGAGGCTTCCCGCTCCCCACCCCTGCCGCGCCGTGCGCCGGCCCGTCTGTATCCCCTGCGATCGGAGGCCATCGACGTGACCACCGCCGACCTCATCGGCAAGATCTTCCAGATCCTGCTCGGGCTCGCGATCTTCGCGGCCGTGATCGGGTTGATCCTGTTCCTCATCGACCGCGCGCCGAAGCGCGGCCGAGAGTGGTACCAGCTCGTGCTGTTCCTCGCGCCCGCCTGCATCCTGCTGGCGGTGGGGCTGCTCTACCCGGCGGTGCGCACCGCCTTCACCTCGTTCACCAACCGGGCGGGCGAGTTCGTCGGAATCGACAACTACGTCTGGATGTTCACCCAGCCCGAGGCGCTGCTGACGCTCGGCAACACCATCCTCTGGGTCGTGCTCGTGCCGACGATCTCGACCGGCATCGGGCTCGCGTACGCGGTGTTCATCGACCGCTCGCGTGGTGAACGCATCTACAAGTCGCTCGTCTTCATGCCCGTCGCGATCTCGTTCGTCGGGGCCGGCATCATCTGGAAGTTCATCTACGAGTACCGCCCGGCGAGCCGCCCCCAGATCGGCCTGCTCAACCAGATCGTGGTCTGGTTCGGCGGCGAGCCCGTGCTCTGGCTGCAGGAGCCGTTCATCAACACCCTGCTGCTCATCGTCGTGATGATCTGGGTGCAGGTCGGGTTCGCCGTCGTCGTGCTCTCCGCGTCGATCAAGGGCATCCCGTCCGAGCAGCTCGAGGCCGCCGAGCTCGACGGCGCGACGAACTGGCAGCGGTTCCGCAACGTGACGCTGCCCGGCATCCGAGGCGGTCTGGTCGTCGTCGTCACGACGATCACGATCGCGACGCTCAAGGTGTTCGACATCGTGCGCGTCATGACCGGCGGCAACTTCAACACGAGCGTGATCGCCAACGAGATGTACACGCAGGCCTTCCGAGCCGCCGAGGCGGGGCGCGGCGCCGCGCTCGCGCTCGTGCTGTTCCTGCTCGTCGTGCCGATCGTGGTCTACAACATCCGCGTGCTCCGCAAGCAGAGGGAGATCCGATGAGCCAGGCCACCGGCTCGACCGACAAGGCGATCGTGAAAGAGCTCGACGCGGCCGCGCGTCGCGGCTACAACCTCGACGGCACCAAGGCGATGAGGGTCAAACGGCGCCTGACCTCGCGCCCGGCGACGGTCTTCGCGCTGCTCATCGCCGTGTTGTGGACGCTCCCGACCTTCGGGCTGCTCATCTCCTCGTTCCGGCCGGCCGAGCTCATCAACACCACCGGTTGGTGGACGGTCTTCCAGAACTGGGGCTGGACCCTCGACAACTACAGCGAGGTGCTGCTCTCGGCGTCGTCCAGCGCACCGCAGCTCGGGTCGTACTTCGTGAACTCCCTCGCGATCACCATCCCCGTCGTCGTGTTCTGCACGGTGCTCGCGGCCATGGCGGCCTACGCGCTCGCGTGGATCAAGTTCCCCTTCGTCGACTGGGTGTTCATCGGCATCTTCGCGCTGCAGATCGTGCCGCTGCAGATGGCGCTCATCCCGCTGCTGCAGATCTTCACCTCGACCCTCAAGCCGGCGCAGGAATGGGTCCACGGCCTCGTGCCGATCATCCCCGACGAGACGTACGTGCAGGTCTGGATCGCCCACGTGATCTTCGGCCTGCCGCTCGCGATCTTCCTGCTGCACAACTTCATCTCCGAGATTCCGCGTGAGCTCATGGAGGCGGCGCGCGTCGACGGGGCGACGCACGGGCAGATCTTCATGCGCATCGTCGTGCCGCTCTCGGTGCCGATCCTCGCCTCGTTCGCGATCTTCGAGTTCCTCTGGGTGTGGAACGACCTGCTCGTCGCCCTCGTGTTCTCGGGCGGCACCGCCGACGTCGCGCCGCTCACGCAGCGCCTCGCAGAACTCGCGGGCCAGCGCGGACAGACGTGGCAGCGGCTGACCGCGGCCGCGTTCATCTCGCTCATCGTCCCGTTGATCGTCTTCTTCAGCCTGCAGCGGTACTTCGTTCGCGGCCTGCTCGCCGGCTCGACGAAGGGCTGACCGGCGCGCAGTACCCGATGCGCCCGGGGCGAACGCCCGCGGGCTCGTCGGCGCGCCGCCGTAGGGTGAACCCATGACCATGCACGGCGGGGGAGGCGGCGGCGCGCAGGTCGGCCGCTACGGCAAGGCGCGCACGCGCATCGCCTCGGCCGACGAGGCGGCCCAGCGGGCCGAGAACGCCGACGCTCCGAAGATCCCGCACCTCCTGCGCCGCATCTCCGAACTGTTCGCCCCGCACAAGGCGGCCCTCGTGACGACGGTCGTGCTCGTGCTCATCGGCGCCGCGCTCAGCGTCATCCCCCCGCTGCTCACCCAGCGGGCCTTCGACGACGGCCTCTTCCCGACGGGCGCCGGCGGCGAGGCATCCCCGCCGAACCTGCCCGTGCTGACGACCCTCGTGCTCGCCATGATCGCGGTCTTCGTCGTCGCCGCCCTGCTCGGCGTCTGGCAGACCTGGCTCACCTCGACCATCGGCAACAAGGTCATGGGCGCGCTGCGGGTGCGGCTGTTCAGCCACCTGCAGGCGATGGAGCTGAGCTTCTTCACCCGCACGAAGACGGGCATCATCCAGTCGCGCCTGCAGAACGACGTCGGCGGCGTCGCCGGCGTGCTGACGAACACGGTGTCGAGCGTGCTCGGCAACACGGTCACCGTGATCAGCGCGTTCGTCGCGATGCTGCTGCTCAACTGGCAGCTCACGGTGGTCGCCCTCGTGCTCATGCCGTTCATGGTCATCGCGCAGCGGCGGGTCGGCCAGGTGCGGGCGCGGCTGGCCGGGCGGACGCAGGAGTCGCTGTCGGAGATGACGGCGATCACGCAGGAGACGCTCTCGGTCTCGGGCATCCTGCTGTCGAAGAGCTTCAGCCGCCAGCAGAGCGAGATCGAGCGGTACTCCGACGAGAACCGCAACCAGATCGGCCTGCAGGTCAGGCAGCAGATGACCGGCCAGTGGTTCTTCGCGATGGTGAACATCTTCATGTCGTCGATCCCCGCGATCGTCTACCTCGTCTCGGGCTGGCTCATCGCGGGCGGCAACACCGACGTCACCGCGGGCACGATCGTCGCCTTCACGACGGTGCAGGCTCGCCTCCTGTTCCCGCTCATGGGGCTCATGCGCGTCGCGCTCGACCTGCAGACCTCGAGCGCACTGTTCGCCCGTATCTTCGAGTACCTCGACCTGCGACCGGCGATCACCGACGCGCCCGATGCGCGCGACGTGCCGACCGACGGGGCGCTCGGCCGGGTCGAGTTCGACGACGTCTCGTTCCACTACCCCGATGCCGTGCGCACGGAGGGCGACGAGCCCCGTCCCACGCTCGACGGAGTGAGCTTCACGATCGAGCCGGGCCAGTTCGCGGCGTTCGTCGGGCCGAGCGGCGCCGGCAAGACGACGGTGTCGTACCTCGTGCCACGGCTCTACGAGGCGACGAGCGGTGCGGTGCGGTTCGCGGGCGTCGACGTGCGCGACCTCCGCCGCGACTCCCTGATGTCGCACATCGGCATCGTCAGCCAGGAGACCTACCTCTTCCACGCCTCCATCGCCGACAACCTGCGGTACGCGAACCCCGATGCCTCGGACGCCGAGCTCGAGGCCGCGGCCCGGGCCGCCAACATCCACGAGACGATCGCCTCCTTCCCCGAGGGGTACGACACCGTCGTCGGCGAGCGGGGGTACCGGCTCTCGGGCGGCGAGAAGCAGCGCATCGCCATCGCGCGGGTGCTGCTGAAGGACCCGGCGGTGCTCGTGCTCGACGAGGCGACGAGCGCGCTCGACACGATCTCCGAGCGGGTCGTGCAGCAGGCGCTCGACGATGCCGCGCGCGGCCGCACGACGATCGCGATCGCGCACCGGCTCTCGACCGTGGTCGCCGCCGACGTCATCTTCGTCGTCGTCGCGGGCCGCGTCGTCGAGCGCGGGACGCACGCCGAGCTCGTCGAGGCGGGCGGCGTCTACGCATCGCTCTACCGGCAGCAGGAGGAGCGGCCGGTGCAGGTCGGCGAGGCCGCCGACTGACCTCACCGCCTCTCGACCGTCGGTCGACCCGCGCAGTAGCGTGGTCGCACGACGCCGAGGGGGAGATCATGGACGATCGGGCGGAGCAGAATTCGAGCACCGGAGGGCGCCAGCCGACCGGGGCCGAGAGCACGGGCATGGATGCCGCGGCGAGCACCGCGACGGGGTCGGCGACCGCGACCTCTCCGACCGCACGGGCCCTGAACCGCAGGGTCGTCGCACTCGCGGCGTCGGGAGCCGTCGGCGGGTTCCTCTTCGGATTCGACTCGTCGGTCGTCAACGGCGCGGTGGACGCGATCGAGCAGCAGTTCGGGCTCTCGGCGGCGGCGACCGGCTTCGCGATCGCGAGCGCGCTGCTCGGCTGCGCGCTCGGGTCGGAGCTCGCCGGTCGGCTCGCCGACCGGTTCGGCCGTATCCCCGTGATGCTGCTCGGGGCGGCGCTGTTCTTCATCTCGTCGATCGGCTCGGGCTTCGCGTTCTCGGGCTGGGACCTCACGATCTGGCGGATCATCGGCGGTGTCGGCATCGGCATCGCCTCGGTCGTGGCGCCCGCCTACATCGCCGAGATCTCGCCGCGCAAGGTGCGCGGGCGGCTCGCCTCCCTGCAGCAGCTCGCGATCGTCTTCGGCATCTTCGCGGCGCTGCTGTCGGACGCGCTCTTCGCGACCGCCGCGGGCGGAGCGAGCGAGCCGTTCTGGTTCGGGCTCGAGGCGTGGCGCTGGATGTTCCTCGCGTGCATCGTGCCGTCGGTCGTCTACGGACTGCTCGCGCTGCGATTGCCCGAGTCGCCCCGGTTCCTGGTGAAGCAGGGCAAGGAGGAGGTCGCGCGCGGCGTGCTCGCGCAGATCCAGCCCGCCGATGAGATCGACCGGTCGGTTCGCGAGATCCACGACTCGATCGCGAACGACAAGCTCTCGACCCGCAAGGGCGCGCTCCGCGGCCCAGTGCTCGGGCTCCGGCCGATCGTGTGGATCGGCATCCTGCTGTCGGTGTTCCAGCAGTTCGTCGGCATCAACGTGATCTTCTACTACTCGACGACGCTGTGGAGCGCCGTCGGCTTCGACGAGTCGAACTCGCTGCTGATCAGCGTGCTCACCTCGGTGACGAACATCGCCGTCACGTTCGTGGCGATCGCGCTCGTCGACCGGGTGGGGCGGCGGCCGCTGCTGCTCGCCGGCTCGGTCGGCATGACGGTCGCGCTCGCAGTCATGGCCGTCGCGTTCGGCAACGCCGTGACGGTCGACGGGGCGTTGTCGCTGCCGGGCGGGTGGGGTCCGACGGCGCTCGTCGCGGCGAACGTGTTCGTCGTCGCCTTCGGGTTCTCGTGGGGTCCGCTCGTGTGGGTGCTGCTCGGCGAGATCTTCCCGAACAGCATCCGGGCGCGCGCCCTCGGGCTGGCCGCGGCCGCGCAATGGATCGCGAACTTCCTCGTGACGGTCACGTTCCCCGTGCTGAGCGACTACTCGCTCGTGTTCACCTACGGCATGTACGCGACGTTCGCCGCGCTCTCGTTCTTCTTCGTGCTCGCGAAGGTGCCCGAGACGAACGGCATGTCGCTCGAGCAGTCCGAGACCCTGTTCCCGCCGAAGGGTTCGGCGAAGCGCCGCGCGACGCGAGCGGGTTGAGGGTCAGGAGCGGTCGGCGAGCATCTGCTGCATGAGTTCGATCTCGCTCGTCTGGCTCGTGACGATCGAGCGCGCGAGTGCGGTCGCCGCCTCGTTCGACGATCGCTCGAGCAGCGCGTCGGCCATCTCGACGGCGCCCTGATGGTGCGCGATCATGAGTTCGAGGAACCGCCGCTCCGCCGCCGCGCCGGACAGCGTACGGAGTTCGGCCACCTGCTCGCTCGTCGCGAGGCCGGGCATCGGCGCGCCCGGCTCGTGGTCCGCCCCGGCCGAGTGCCCGTCGTGCACGCCGCCGGGCGCGGCACGCGTCATCCACGTCATCGACGGCTCGTCGCCCGCCTGCGGGAGGCCCCACGCGCTCAGCCAGCCGTACATCTGGCCGGCCTGCTGCGCCTGCGTCGTCGCCATGTCGTACGCGAGCAGGCGCACCTCGTCGTCGTCGGTCGCGTCGCGAACGATCATCGCGAGCTCGACGCCCTGCTGGTGGTGCACCTGCATGTCGCGCGCGAAGCCGGCTTCGGCGCTCGTGCCGGTCGGCGTCGGGTCGCCGAGGGCCGAGAGCCGCCCGATCGAGAACGCGGCGATCGCGACCACCACGACGGCGACGGATGCCGCGACCACCGCCGCGATCCGGCTGCCGCGTCGCTCGCCGTCGAGCCCGGCACGGTCGGCCGAGGGAAAGGCGTCGGCCGACGCGACCGAGCCGGCGGGAGCGTCGGCCGGCGCGCTCACGACAGCTTGCCGGGCGCGTCGTAGGCGCCCGAGCAGGGAGCGCCCGGTTCGGGGGCCGCCGAGCTCTGCCAGTACTGCTCGATGAACTGCGCGATGCGCGGGTCGGCGGCGTCGTCGACCTGCAGCTGCGCGTTCCAGGCGCTGAGCACGATGGGGGAGGGCAGGCCGTCGTACGGCGACAGCACGACGTACGACGTCGGAAGTTCGGCGGTGAGCTTGCCGAGCTCGTCGGCCGGCAGGTCGGGGTCGACCGTCACCCACACGGCGCCGTGCTCGAGCGAGTGCACGGCGTTCTCGTTCGGCACCGGCTCGCCGTACACGCCGCAGTTGAGCCACACCGCGTTGTGGTCGCCGCCCGCCGGCGGCGTCTCGGCGTAGTCGACCTCGCCCTCGACGTGCCCGCCGCCCTGGTACGAGAAGGTCTGCACGCCTTCGATCGCGCCCGTGCCGGAGCCGCCCTCACCGCCCGCCGCGGGCGACGTGTCCTTCGGGGCGACCACGATCGCGGTGATGAGCAGCGCGACCGCGGCGACGCCGACGGCGACGCCCGCCCAGGTGAGGATGCGGCGGTTGCGCTTCGAGCGCGCCTCGCGCTTCTTGAACTCCTTGAGCTGCCGTTGCCGCTCGGCCGCGCGCTGCTGCTTCGCGCTCTGCTGCTGTGCCTGCTGCTTCGCCTTCGGGGGAACGGGCGGGGTCGCGCTCACGCGGGGCCTCTCTCGATGGGGTCGTCGGGGGCGGTGCCGTGCGCCGGCGCCGATACCAATACGAATGCATGCGGCTGGGAGAACGCCGCATCGTCGCGGCGACACGCCGGACCCGCGGTTCCTACCGCTCGAACGCGGCCGACCCTCCGAGTCCGCGGTCCGCCCGGGCATCCGCCGCGCGATGGAGGGTCCCACGGGTGGGGAGGAGGCCGAGCAGGAGCATCACCAGGCCGAGCTCGAACGAACCGACCGCGAAATACAGGAGCTGCAACGGGCTGAACGGGATGAACATCATCTGCACGAAGATCCAGATGAGCGTCGCGTAGCCTGCGGCGGCCGACAGCACGAGCGCCGAGCCGCTGCGCCGCAGCACGGCGACGAATGCGGCGACGTGAACGCCGCCCAGGACGACGGCGAGGATCAGACCGGGGACGAGATAGCTGCCGAAGGGCGAGCCGGCGAGGTACTCGGCGGGTGGGCTCAACAACGTCATGAGCTCGGTGGAGAGCGAACCGATCGCGAGGGCGACGCCGCCCGCGACCGCGGTCACGGCGACGAACACCTGCGTCCACACCAGAGCGAGACGGATCCGAGGGTGGTCTTCCATGAGCCCAGCGTGCGGCGACCCGACCGGCGACCGCGGGGACCTTGGTCCCGCGGGATCAGCCGCGCGACCGGCGGAGACGACGGCGGGGGGACGCCGGCACCACGCGCTCCTGCGAGAGCTCGCGCAGTTCCTCGATCAGCGCGAGCTGGGTGCGGTTGAGGGCCATGAGCTCCTCGATCTCGGTCTTCGCGGCGAGATTGGTCTCGTAGTCGTGCTGGGCGAGCGCGGCCGCCACGGCGTCCTGCCGTTTCGCGGCGATGAGCAGGATCGCGCCCTGCAGGCCGGCGAGCATGCTGAGGAAGAGGTTGAGCAGGATGTAGGGGTACGGATCCCAGGCCGCTGCCGTGATGTTGAGCAGCGCCCACACCCCCATGAACGCCAGGAAGCCGGCGACGAACGGCCAGCTTCCCATGCCGTTGCGGAGGAGGTCGGCCGACCGCTGCCCGCGCGACAGCCCTCGGGCGTTCTCTTCGTGCCAGTTCGTGAGCGGGCGTTCGGCCCGAGCGGGGCCGCCACCCTCGATGTCGTCCATGAGCCGAATCAAAGCACGCCGCACCGCCCGCGGCGAGGAACGGTCCCTGATCCGATGTGACTTTCGACCCGCCGTCGCTCGCGGCGACGCGCGAAGCTGTGGCACATGTTCACCAGGATCATCGTCGGCTGGAACGGGGCGCCCGAGGCCGAAGCGGCATTGGACTGGGCGCTGCGTCGTGGAGACCGGCTTCCGATCGTGCTCCTCCACGTGCTCGAAGACCCCGACTCGCGATTCAACGAGGAGCGCGTCGAAGCGGTCCTCGCCCGCCATGGCTCCCGCGAGCGCTGGAACGTCGAGACGCGGGTCGTCGAAGGGGCGCCCGAGCAGGTGCTCGCCGAACAGGTGCGACCCGGGTCGCTCGTCGTCGTCGGAGCGCCTGCGCACAAGCGCGGATCGCGCTGGAGCCTCGCCGCCCGGCTGGCGGGCCGTCATGGGGGAGGGACGGTGGCGGTCGTGCCGCCCGGACCGCCGCCCGAGGACGGGCGACCGGTCGTGATCGGCATCGACGGGTCGGCGGCGGCGCTCGCCGCGGTCGAGGTCGCCGCCGATGAGGCCCGTCTGCGCGGAGCGCCCCTCGAGATCGTCCATGCCTGGCACCCGCCGTCGACGTGGACGCCGGTCTTCGGCGAGGTCACCGACGACCTCGAGGTCTTCGAGTCGATGCATCGGCGTGCGCTCGACGAGGCGGTCGGGCGCGCCCGAGAACTCGGTGCGGAGTGCAGCGGTCGCCTGCACCGCGCCGATGCGGCGCAGCTGCTCGACGAACTCGGGGCTTCTGCATCGGCCGTCGTCGTCGCGAGCCACGGCTATGGACGCATCCGGCGCTTCTTCCTCGGGTCCGTGAGCGTGATGCTGCTGCTGGACCCGCCGTGCCCGGTCCTCGTCGTGACGGAGGTCGTTCCGTCGGCGGAGTCGGAGCCGACTGCCGCAACGGAGCACGACGCATGACGGTGCGCTCACGTGATGCATGCATCACGTGAGCGCGTGGCGCAGACGTCATTCGGGGAGCACGACGAGCACGGGGATCGTGGCTCGGAGCAGGAGCTCGTGACTGACCGACCCCAGGAGGAAGCGGGCCACCGAAGATCCGCTGTGGCTGCCCACGACGAGCAGTGATGCGCGCTCGGCCGCCTCGAGCAGTTCGTCGGTGGGACGTCCGTGCACGAGCCGGCCATGCGGCTGTGCGCCCGAGGCGATGCTCGCATCGATCGCGGCCGCGAGCGTGTCGCGATGCATCTGCTCGTACTCGCCGAACTCGCCGGCGAACTGCTTCAGGTCCGCCTCCCACATCGCCGGTGCAGTCCACGCGTGCAGGAGCGTCAACGGCTCGCCGGTCATCGCCGCGAGGTCGGCGGCGACGCGGACGACCGCGTCGCCGAGCGCGGAGCCGTCGATGCCGACGACCACGCCGAGCTCGCCGCCGCCGGGCCGACCTCCGGGCGGGATGACGGCGACGCCGCCGCCGCCGTGCGAGCCCGCGAGTCGGACGCCGGCCGACCAGCGCCCGGGCCGATCGGAGTCGCGGCCGACCACGACGAGGGTTCCTCGTCGCAGGAACGATCGCAGCACGTCGACGACCGGTCCGGTCTCGGTCGACGTCACGACGTGCAGGCCCGGGTGGGCCTCGCGCACGCGTTCCGCCTCGTCGATCAGCCGGACTCTCGCTCCCGCGCGCTCCGAGGTGGCGCTCAGGTACTCGCTGCCCCGCTCGCGGTCGCGTTCGACGTGGACGAGGACGAGCTGGGCCTCGCCGGCTCGGGCGGCCGCCCAGTCGACCGCCGCCGCCGAGGCGGGGGAGCCGTCGGCACCGACCACGATTCGGTCGAACATGTCGTTCTTCCTTCCGCTCAGCCGGCGTCGGTCCGGCGATCACGATCCGCCTCGGCCGCCGCGCGACCGAGGGTGCCGCCCCACGCTCGGGCGCGGTCGAGTTCGCCCGGCAGCAGCGCGTTGTCGACGGACACGATGAAGCACTCGCCGTCGTGCAGCGGGGGAACGCCCAAGCGCCGCATGCGCCGCTCGATCCCGACCGCACCGTCGCCGGCCAGGATCCGCGGGAGATCGGCGCGCGTGGCGAACGCGGCCCAGTGCCGCGGCGGTGCGTCCAGCGCCTTGATCCATTCGCGGACGCCCGGCCCGGTCGCACCGGGCTCGAGTGCGAGACCGCGTTCGGGATCTGCCGCCCACTCGGCGGCTTCCGCGCGCGATCTCGGCCCGGGGATGGAGTGCGCATGGGTCGGCACCCCGATCACGACCAGATCCGCGTCGTCCGCCTCGCCGGCGCCCGTCGACACGGGCACGGCGTCGGCGTCGCCGAAGGCCCGCAGCCCGTCGGCGATGGCCTCTCCGACGCGACGGGTGACGCCGAACATCGATTCATACAGGACCAGGGATCGCATGGGGTCTCCGTTCATCGTGGTGCGCTGAGAAAGTCGATCGCTCGCGCCGTTCGTCGGTGTGCGGGAACGGGACGACGAGGGCGGGGCCGCGGAGGTTCATGAGCAGGTCGGAGACGGCGCGTCCGAGCGGCCGGTACCCGTGCTGGCCCGGTGCGGTCGGCCGCCCGACCACCGTGAGCACCGCTTGGCCGGACATGACCGCGAGGGCTTCCCCGGCCGATGTGCTCGACCGTCGCCGGGACACTCCCGCCGACGGTGCGAGCGTCTCGGCGAGCCGCGTCGCGTGGTCGAGCGCCTGCTCGCCGAGGGCCACGCGGTCGGTGAAGGAGCGCACGAGCACCAACGGCTCGCCCGACCGATTCGACTCGGCGACCGCCGCTCGAACGACCACGTCTTCGTCGATGCCGCCGCCGACGCCCATGACGATGCCGCTCCGGGACTCGCCGGACGGTGCGGGCACGATGGCGACCGGCACCGGTGAGATCGCGGCGAGCTGCAGTGAGCGGGATCCGAGCGCCATTCCGTGGAAGACACCGACCTTGTGCGTGCCGACGACGACGACGTCGGCGTCGCGAGCGGCATCGGCGAGGGTGAGGATGGGCGGCCCGACGGAGAATCCGGCCCGCACGGGGACCGCGCCGGCGGGGCCGCGTGCGAACGCCAGCTCGCGCTGGACCAGGGCCTCGGCGCCCGCACGCAGCTCATCGCGCGCAGGAGCCCCGACGACGCCCCATTCGTCGTCGACGACGAAGCGCAACTCCACCTCGCGGCCGTCCGCGCGGGCGCGTTCGACGGCCCAGCTCACGGCCGCCCGGCTCGCGATCGAGCCGTCGACTCCGACCAGCACCGGCTTCACCCGCTCCGCCCCTTCCTCGGCCCCGCACATCCGGGACCGGCCCTCTCAGGTTCGCGGACGGGAGTCGTACGCGGCCGGGCCATTGGTCCCGTCGCGCGGTGTCCGTCGTCGGGCCCGAGTGGTAACCTGCCGCCATCCGTACGGAGGAGCCATGTCGGACCGGTCGTCGTTGCCCTTCGCCGACCGGCCGCGGTCGGAGTTGGATCGCGCCATGCGCGAGTTGGCCGAGCGGGCCGATGCCATGGTCCACACCCAGGGCCGTCTCCAAGCGCTGCTCCGTGCCACGCAGGCCGTCGTCGAACATGCCGAGCTCCCGGTGGTGCTCGAGCGCATCGCCCAGTCGGCCGTCGAGCTGGTCGACGCGGAGTACGGCGCGCTCGGCGTGATCGCCGCCGACGGCGACGGGCTCGAGGCGTTCATCCATGTCGGGATCTCGGACGACGCGGCGGCGGCCATCGGGCACCTCCCCGAAGGCCGGGGCGTGCTCGGGGCCCTGATCGACGACCCGCGCCCGATCCGCCTGCAGCACATCTCCGATCACCCGCGGTCGGTCGGGTTCCCGGCGGGGCATCCGAGCATGGACGCCTTCCTCGGTGTGCCGATCCGCGTGCGAGCGGAGGTGTACGGCAACCTCTATCTCTCGAACCCGCGGCGCGGACTCTTCACCGAGGAGGACGAGCAGCTCGTGACCGCGCTCGCAGCCACAGCGGGCTTCGTCATCGCGAATGCCCGCCTGCTCGAGGAGACCCGCCAGCGGCAGCGGTGGATGGCCGCGTCGGCGCACATCACTGCTGCACTCCTCGAGTCCGTCGACGGGTCGGCGCCGGCGATGCTCGCCGACGAGCTCATCACGCGCACCACGGCGAACCGCGTCTGCGTCATCCTGCCCGATGGAGACGAGCCGCCGACGGTTCGGGTCGCGGAGGCACGGGGCGACGGCGCAGCGGAGGTCACCGGGCGGGTCGTCCCCGCCGCGACCACCGGCGCCGGCGAGGTGTTCGAACGCGGCGAGCCGGCGGTCCGACCGGGCGGCCGGCACGATCCCGCCCCCGACGCGCTCGCCATCCTCGACGGCTCGAGCGCGGGCGCCGTCATGTTCCTGCCGCTCCGCAGCGATTCCGGCACCTGGGGCGTGCTCGCGGTCGCGAGGCATCCGAGCCGCCCGGCGTTCAGCGCCGCGGAACTCGACATCGCCGCCGACCTCGTCGACCGGGTCGCCCTCGCGCTCGAACTCGCCAGGGCTCGCGAGCGGCAGCAGCGCGCCCTCCTCGTCGAGGACCGTTCGCGGATCGCGCGCGACCTGCACGACCACGTGATCCAGCAGCTGTTCGGCACCGGGCTCGAGCTCCAGTCGATCGCCGAGACCATCAACGACGCCCGTCTCTCCGAGCGCATCCGCAAGGCGGTGGCGACGCTGGACGAGGACATCATGCAGATCCGGACGATCGTCTTCGCGATGACCCCGCGGCCCGGGCAGGACGAGTCGCTGCGGCACCGAGTCCTCGACATCGCCTCCGAGTGCTCGCCCGGGCTGTCGCAGCCGATCACCGTGAGTTTCGACGGGCCGGTCGACCTGACGGTCGACGGGGCGCTCGCCGACGACGTCACCGCCACGGTGCGCGAGCTGCTCACGAACGCGGTCAGGCACGCGTCCGCCCATCGCGTGAGCGTCGCCGTCGCGGCCGACGACCTCGGGGTCGGCGTGAAAGTGGAGGACGACGGGGTGGGCCTGCCGGAAGGCGGGCGTCGAAGCGGCATCGAGAACATCGCGGCCCGGGCGAGGGCACGCGGGGGCACATTCGCGATCGATTCGATCGCCGGACGGACGACGGCCGCCTGGCGGGCGCCCTTCGAACGGGAGGCCCCATGACCCGGGTGTTCCTCGTCGACGACCACGAGATCGTCCGCCGAGGGGTGGCGCAGCTGCTCGAGCGCGAGCACGACCTCGAAGTGGTGGGCGAAGCGCCGAGCGCGGATCGGGCGCTCGTGCGGATCGCCGCGCTCCTGCCCGACGTCGCAGTCCTCGACGTGCGCCTCCAGGACGACGACGGGATCGCGCTCTGCCGCGAGATCCGGTCGAGGCATCCCGAGGTCCAGTGCCTCATGCTGACGGCGTACGACGACGACGCCGCGGCGGCGGCGGCCGTGATGGCCGGTGCCTCGGGCTACGTGCTGAAGACGATCGCCGGCTCCGGCCTCGTCGATGCCGTCCGGGCGGTTGCCGCCGGCAGGTCGCTCATCCACCCGACCGTCGCCGCCCGGCTGCGCCCTCCCGTCGAAGCCGACGACCGGAACGACCCCCGATTCGGCTCGCTCAACCTCCGCGAGCGCCAGGTCCTGGGCCTCATCGCCGAGGGCCTCACCAACCGGCAGATCGGCGACCGGCTGTCGCTCGCCGAGAAGACGGTGAAGAACTACGTCTCGGGGCTGCTGCGCAAGCTCGGCTTCGAGCGACGCACCCAGGCCGCCGTCTACCAGCTCGCGCGCGGCGAGACGACGCACCGCGTCGAGTGAACGGCCACGGCGCCCCCGTTACGGTGAACCGGTCGGCGCACGGATCAGAGCCCGACGAGCTCGCCGTGCTCCGGCACACGGGCGGGCCACCCGAGTTCGCGCTCGATGCGCACTCGCAGTGCATCGGCCGCAGCCGGCTCGCCGTGGGTGACGTACACCTGCTCGGGGGCCGCCGGCCCCCGGCGCATCCACGCGATCACACCATCGGCGTCGGCGTGGGCCGACATCGTGTCGATGTTCACGACCTCGGCCCGGATCGGGACGTCCTCGCCGAAGATCCGCAGCGAGCGTTCGCCGGCGACGAGTGCGGCGCCGCGCGTGCCGCCGGCCTGGAAGCCGGTCAGCACGACGGCGTTGCGGGGGTCCGGGCCGTACGCGACGAGGTGGTGCAGGATCCGGCCGCCGGTCAGCATGCCGCTCGCCGAGATGATGACCATCGGGCCGCCGCGCAGGTTGAGCAGCTTCGAGTCGTCGACCTCGTGCACCGGCGTGGCGATCGCGTACATCCTCGCGAGTTCGTCGGGCGGCATCCGGTGCTCCTCTGCATGGCGCTGGTAGACCGCGCTGACGTCGACCGCCATCGGGCTGTTGAGGTAGATCGGCACGTCGGGGAGCTCGCCTCGATCGCGAAGGCGGGAGAGGTGCAGGAGGATGCTCTCCGTCCGTCCGACGGCGAAGGCCGGAATGAGCGTGACCCCGCCCCGGGCGCTCACCCGGCGGATGATCTCGCCGAGCGGCGCCTCGGGATCGATCGGCGCGTGTCGTCGGTTGCCGTACGTCGACTCGGTGACGAGCACCGCGGCGCCGGCGAACCGGCGCGGCGGTCGCATGAGCGGGTCGTCGTCGCGACCGAGGTCGCCGGTGAAATGGGTGATGCGACCTCCCACGGCGATCCGCACGGATGAGGCACCGAGAATGTGCCCGGCGGGTACGAGCGTCGCCGACAACCGATCGCCGAGGTCGATCTCCTCGTCGAAGCCCACCGGCCGGAGCCGGTCGAGGGCTCGCTCGACATCGGCGACGGTGTACAGGGGCCTCGGGTCGGTGTGCCTCGACCAGTGCCCGTGCGCGGCGTGTCGCGCCTCCTCCTCCAGCAGGTGGGCGCTGTCGCGCAGCATGATCTCGCTGAGGTCGGCAGTGCCCGAGGTCGCATAGACCCGGCCGGCGAACCCGTCGCGAACGAGCGCCGGCAAGTACCCGGTGTGGTCGAGGTGCGCATGGCTGAGGACGACGGCGTCGATCGACTCGGGCGGCACCGGGAACGGGGCGCGGTTGCGTTCGCGCAGCACCTTGTAGCCCTGGAAGAGCCCGCAGTCCACGAGGACGCGGGCCGCCCCGGTGTCGATGAGGTAGCGGGAGCCGGTGACGGTGTCGGCAGCACCGAGGAATCGCAGCGTCGCGTTCATGCCGACAGCCTCGTCGTGCCGGGCTTCGCCGCTTGGGCCATAGGTCACATCGTGCGCCGTCGCGTCACGGCACCAGCACGATCGATCCGGATGCCTCGCCGGCACGCAACGCGTCGACGGCGGCGTCGGCTCGCGCGAGGTCGTAGCGGGTGACGCTCGGCACGAGGTCGAGCGCTCCGCTCAGCCGGAGGAACGCGGCGCCGTCTGCGCGGGTGTTGGCGGTGACGGTGCGCAGGTCCCGCTCGCCGAACAGGTGCTCGCCGTAGCTCATGGCCGGAACGTCGGTCATGTGGATGCCCGCGAGCACGACGGTGCCGCCGGGCGCGGTCGCCCGCAGCGCGAGCGGGACGAGCTCGCCCGCGGGTGCGAAGACGATGGCCGAGTCGAGCGGTTGCGGCGGGGTCGCGGTGGCGTCGCCGACGAAGACGGCGCCCAGTCGGGTGGCGAGGGCGCGATTCTCGCGCCCTCGGCTCATGACGTGCAGTTCGGCGCCGCCGGCGAGTGCCAGCTTCGCCGTGAGGTGCGCGCTCGATCCGAACCCGTAGATCCCGAGCCTGCCTCCCGCCGGCAGGTTCGCGCGGGTCAGCGCACGGTAGCCGATGATGCCCGCGCAGAGCAGCGGCGCCGTGGTGACGGGGTCGGCACCCGCGGGGAGGGGGTACGCGAACGACTCGGGAACCGTGGCGGACTCGGCGAACCCGCCGTCGGCGTCCCAGCCGGTGTACTCGGAAGCCGGGCAGAGGTTCTCCCGCCCTTCGCGGCACCATCGGCAGGCGCCGCACGTGCGTCGCAGCCATGCGATGCCGACCCGGTCGCCTGGCCTGAGCCGGCGGACCGAGGCACCCGTGCCGGTCACGACACCCACGACCTGGTGTCCGGGGATCACGCCGGGGCGGTGCACCGGCAGTTCGCGGTCGATGACGTGCAGGTCCGTCCGGCAGACGCCGCATGCCTCGACCCGCACGACCACCTCGTCGTCGAGCGGCTCGGGCGCGGGTGCGTCCACGCGGGCCAGCTCACCTGGAGCGCCCGTCCTCCATGCCAGCATGCGTGCTCCGATCTGGGAGATGGGGTGGTGTCCGCCGGTTCAGGCGCCCTCCGGTCGGTCGCCGCCGGAGCGCACCACGAGCACGGGGCAGCGCGCGTGCTCGGCGCAGGTCGCGCTCACCGAGCCGAGGAGGAGACCCGCGAAGCCGCCGTGCCCCCTGCTGCCGAGCACAAGCATGCCCGCGCGACGGCTCTCCTCGATGAGCGTGCGCGCGGCCGGTCCCGCGAGCACGGCGCGCCGCAGTCCGGCGGGAGGCTCGCCGTCGAACGCCTCCTCGATCGCGGCGTCCTGGGCGCTCCGGGCATCCCCCTCGGGGGACCAGCCGTCGATGACGTACGCGCCGGCGATCGGCGGGAAGGTCCAAGTGGTCAGGGCCTCGAGCGGCGCGCCGAACGCGTCCGCGATGCGCGCCGCATACCGGAGCGCCTCGACCGACGAGGCCGAGCCGTCGACGCCGACGAGGATGCGATCACTGCTTCGTCGTTCCTGCATGCTCCGACTCTCGGGCGATCCGTCGGCGACCACCGGGACCAAGGTCACATGCACCCTGCCGCCGTGACATGCCGCGCGCCGGCGGGCTAGAGTTGAGCCGTGCTCCTCTCGCTGTGTTGTCGCTGACGTCCTCCACCGACCCCGCACGCACGCCCGATCGTTCGCCGCACCCCGGCAGAGCCGTGGCCGACTCGCAAGGACACCGCATGAAGTACGCAGAATCGATCGTCGACCTCGTCGGCGACACCCCGCTCGTCAAGCTCAACCGCGTCACCGCCGGGGTGACCGAGGCGACCGTGCTCGTGAAGCTCGAGTACTTCAACCCGGGCGGCTCGTCGAAGGACCGCATCGCCGGACGCATCATCGACGCCGCCGAGCGCGACGGCCTGCTGAAGCCGGGCGGCACGATCGTCGAGCCGACGAGCGGCAACACCGGGGTCGGCCTCGCCCTCGTCGCGCAGCAGCGCGGCTACCGCTGCGTCTTCGTCTGCCCCGACAAGGTGGGCGAAGACAAGCGCAACGTGCTCACCGCCTACGGTGCCGAGGTCGTCGTCACGCCCACCGCGGTCGCGCCCGACAGCCCCGAGTCGTACTACGGCGTCTCCGACCGGCTCGCCCGCGAGATCCCGGGTGCGTTCAAGCCGAACCAGTACGCCAACCCGAACGGGCCGCGGTCGCACTACGAGACGACGGGGCCCGAGATCTGGCGCGACACCGACGGACGGGTCACGCACTTCGTCGCGGGCGTCGGCACGGGCGGCACGATCACCGGCACCGGACGGTACCTGCGCGAGGTCTCGGGCGACCGGGTGCGCATCATCGGCGCCGACCCCGAGGGATCGGTGTACTCGGGCGGCACCGGGCGCCCGTACTTCGTCGAGGGTGTGGGCGAGGACTTCTGGCCCGACGCCTACGACCCGGCGGTGCCGCACGAGATCATCGCCGTGAGCGATGCCGACTCGTTCGCGATGACCCGTCGCCTCGCGCGCGAGGAGGGGATCCTCGTCGGCGGGTCGAGCGGCATGGCCGTCGTCGCAGCCCTGCGCGCGGCCTCCGCGCCGGGGGTCACGGCCGACGACGTGTTCGTCGTGCTGCTGCCCGACGGCGGCCGCGGCTACCTCGGAAAGATCTTCAACGACAAATGGATGCGCGCGTACGGCTTCGGCAACGCGCCCTCCGGTCACACGATCGCCGACCTGCTCGCGGCGAAGGCCGACCGCACGGCGCCGCTCGTGTACGTGCACCCGAACGACACCGTGCGCGAGGCGATCGACCGCATGACCGAGACGGGCGTCTCGCAGCTCGTGGTCGTCGGGCACGAGCCGCCCGTCGTGCTGGGCGAGGTGCTCGGGGCGCTCCACGAAGAGGTGCTGCTCGAGCAGGTCTTCACGGGCGTCGCGAAGCTGACCGACGAGGTCGGCAGCGTGGTCGGCGAGCCGCTGCCGCTCATCGGCGTGCAGGAGCCGGTCGCCGCCGCGCGCACCGCCTTCACCGACGCGCCCGCGATGCTCGTGACCGACGGGGGCAAGGCGCTCGGCGTGATCACGCGCACCGACCTGCTCACCTACCTCTCCCACTGACCTCCCCTCACGTAAGGCACCACCCCATGAACACCGACCACGCCCGCTTCGACACCCGCGCGATCCACGCCGGCCAGGCCTTCGACCCGACGACGGGCGCCGTGATCCCGCCGATCTACCAGACCTCGACCTACGTGCAGGACGGCATCGGCGGGCTCCGCGGCGGCTACGAGTACTCGCGCGGCGGCAACCCGACCCGCGATGCGCTCGAGGCGCAGCTCGCGGCGCTCGAGGGCGGCGCCCACGGCCTCTCGTTCGCCTCGGGCCTCGCCGCGGAGGACGCGCTGCTGCGCACGGTGCTCGCGCCTGGCGACCACGTCATCATCGGCAACGACGTCTACGGCGGCACGCACCGCCTCATCCGCCGCGTCTTCGGCGCATGGGACGTGCGCGACACCACCGTCGACACGAGCGACCTCGACGCCGTGCGCGCAGCGATCGAGCCGGCCACCAGGGTGCTCTGGATCGAGACCCCCTCGAACCCGCTGATGAAGATCTCGGATGTCGCGGCGCTCGCCGAGCTCGGCCACGAGGCAGGACTCGTGGTCGTCGTCGACAACACGTTCGCCTCGCCCGCGCTGCAGCAGCCGCTCGCGCTCGGCGCCGACGTCGTCGTGCACTCGACGACGAAGTACCTCGGCGGGCACTCCGACGTCGTGGGCGGTGCGCTCGTGTTCGCGGCCGGTCGCGACGAGTTGCACGACCGCGTGAAGTTCACCCAGTTCGCGGCGGGTGCCGTGTCGGGGCCGTTCGACGCGTTCCTCACCTCGCGCGGCATCAAGACGCTGGGGGTCAGGATGCAGCGGCACAGCCAGAACGCCCTCGCCATCGCCCGGCGTCTCGAGGAGCATGCGGCGATCGAGCAGGTCTTCTACCCGGGGCTCGAGTCGCACCCGGGCCACGAGCTCGCCGCGCGCCAGATGTCGGGGTTCGGCGGCATGCTGTCGATCGCGCTCACCGGCGGCGGCGAGGCGGCACGCCGCTTCGCGGAGTCGACCACCCTGTTCCAGCTCGCCGAGTCGCTCGGCGGGGTCGAGTCGCTCGTCAACTACCCCTCGGAGATGACGCACGCCTCGGTGCGCGGCACCGAGGCCGAGGTGCCCGAGTCGGTCGTGCGGCTCTCGGTCGGCATCGAGGACGTCGACGACCTGCTCGCCGACATCGATCAGACGCTCGACCGGTTGTGACCCCGACGCCCGTCGGGTGACGCGGATCGCGAGCACGGCCGTCGACGTCCTCGCGGTGGGACAATGGAGGTGACGCACGGCACGTCACCGGCGCCGCAGGAGATGATTCCCATGGTCTGGCTCTGGATCACCCTGATCGTCGTCGCCATCCTCGCGATCGTCCTCTTCTTCATGTCGGTGAAGATCGTGAAGCAGTACGAGCGCGGCGTGGTGCTGCGATTCGGCCGGCTGCACAGCGTGCGCGACCCCGGGCTCCGCTTCATCATCCCGATCGTCGACGTGATGACGAAGGTCTCGCTGCGCATCGTGACCCTGCCGATCCAGTCGCAGGGCATCATCACGAAGGACAACGTCACCGTCGGGGTGTCCGCCGTGGCCTACTACCGGGTGGCCGACGCGGTGAAGTCGGTGATCGCGATCGAGAACGTGAAGGCGGCGATCGAGCAGATCGCGCAGACCACGCTGCGCCGGGTCGTCGGACAGCACCATCTCGACGAGACGCTCGCCGACACGGCCGCGCTCAACGCGAACATCCGCGAGATCCTCGATGTCACGACGCTCGACTGGGGCGTCGAGGTCACGCTCGTCGAGCTGAAGGACATCCTCCTGCCCGACTCGATGAAGCGCGCGATGGCGAAGCAGGCCGAGGCCGAGCGGGAGAAGCGGGCCAAGATCATCGCCGCCGAGGGCGAGTCGCTCGCCGCGACGCAGCTCGGCGTGGCGAGCGACACGATGATGGCGCACCCGCTCGCCCTGCAACTGCGCACGCTGCAGACCCTCGTGGAGGTGGGCGTCGACAAGAACACGCTCGTGCTGTTCCCGGCGCCGCTCATGGGGTCGATCGGCGACCTCACGACCTTCATCGAGCGCGAGGCGGCGCTCGCCCGAATGCGGTGACGCGCGATGCGGCAGGATATCGACGAACGGTGTCCTGACTGCCAGCGGCGGGTGTCCGAGGCATCCAGCAGAATGGGCGGGTGACTTCGACCCCGACTCCCGCGCTCGTACCCGAGACCGAACAGCCGCACGGCACGCTCGGCCTCGGCCAGGGCACGGCGCTCTACATCGCGAGCGTGCTCGGCACCGGCATCCTCGTGCTGCCGGGCCTCGCCGCCGAGGCGGCCGGCCCGGCCTCGATCGTCGCGGTCGCCGCGGTGCTCGTGCTCTCGATCCCGCTCGCCGGCACGTTCGCCGCGCTCGCAGCCCGCTACCCCGACGCGGGTGGCGTGGCGAGCTACGTGCGGCGCGCGCTCGGCAACACGGCTGCGCGCATGGCCGGCTACTGGTTCTACTTCGGCGTGTGCATCGGGGCGCCGGTGCTCGCCGTGCTCGGCGGCGAGTACGTCGTCGCCGTGCTCGGCGTCGACCGGTCGGCCGTTCCGATCATCGGCCTCGCGGTGTTCGTGCCGCCGTTCGTCGCCAACTGGTTCGGCGTGCGCGTCGCGGGCTGGGTGCAGTTCGTGCTCACCGGGCTCCTCATCGCGGTCGTGGTCGGCGTCGTCGCGGTCACCTTCCCGGCGGCCGACGCGGCGAACTTCCAGCCGTTCCTGCCGCACGGCTGGGCGGGCGTGGGCGTGGCGATCAGCCTCTTCGTGTGGGCCTTCGCCGGGTGGGAGGTCGGCACCCACATCGCCGGCGAGTTCAAGAACCCCCGGCGCACCATCCCGATCGCCACGGCGATCGCGGTCGTCGTCGTCGGCATCGGGTACCTGGCGCTGCAGTTCGTCACGGTCGCCGTGCTCGGCGACCGTGCGGGCGACGGCCAGGTGCCGCTGCTCGACCTCGTCGAGACGACCGCTCCCGGCATCGGGCCAGTGCTCGTCGCGATCATCGCGGCGATCGTCACCGTCGGCGTCATGAACGCCTACCTGCCCGCCTTCGGCAAGCTCGGCGCCGCGCTCGGCCGCGACGGCGACCTGCCGCGCTTCCTCGCCAAGGGCGCCGCCGACGGCGAGGTGCCGCGTCGCGCCCTCGCGCTCACGGGCGTGCTCATCCTGGCCTACTACGGGCTCATGCTGCTCAACGACCTCGACCTCACGGGGTTCATCCTCATCCACACGAGCAACATGGTCGCGATCTACGCCGCCGGCATGCTCGCGGCGACGTTGCTGCTGCGCACCTGGTCGTTCGGGTGGTGGCTCGCGGTCGTCGCCACGATCATGACCGTCGCCCTGCTCGTGCTCGCGTGGTCGAACCTGCTCGTTCCCGCGCTGCTCGCGCTCGCCGCGGTCGCCGTCACCGTCGTGCGCCGTGCCCGCGACCGGCGTGCAGGCCGGGCGTCCGAGTCGAGCACCGAGACCGCCACCGACCACCTGACGATCCCCGAGGAGCAACCCGCATGACCGAGTACCGCGCCCACTTCGACGCCGAGATCGCCTTCGCCAACGGGGGCGATCTCCGCACGACGGGCTTCCGCCTCGACCTGCCGTCGAACGAGGTGACCGAGGCCGAGATCGCCGAACTGCTCGTGCGGCACCTGGGCCTCGCGCTCGTCGCGAGCGTGAAGCTGTCGAACCTCGCCGTCGTCGAAGAGCCGCACCGCGGGTCGCGCGGCGTCGACGTCGCCGGCGAGGGCGACGGCGGTCGGTCGGCCGGGGCCGCTCGCGGCCGCCTCGTCGACCTCAGCCACACGATCTCGGCGGGGCTGGTGACCTACCCGGGGCTGCCGGCGCCCGCCATCACGCCGTTCCTCACGCGCGAGGCCTCGCGCGAGCGCTACGCGCCCGGCACCGAGTTCGCGATGGACGTGATCTCGATGATCGGCAACACCGGCACCTATCTCGACAGCCCGTTCCACCGGTACGCCGAGGGCGGCGATCTCGCGAGCCTGTCGCTCGACACCCTGGCCGGCGTCCCCGCCGAGGTCTTCAGGCTGGCGGATGCCTCGGAGCGAGGCATCCCGGCCGAGGTGTTCTTCGACCGCGACCTCGCGGGCTCCGCGGTGCTGCTGCACACCGGATGGAGCCGCCACTTCGGCCGACCCGAGTACGCGAACGGCTCGCCGTTCCTCACCGAGGCGGGCGCGCGGCACCTCGCCGACGCCGGGGTCGCGATCGTCGGCATCGACGCGCTGAACATCGACGACACCGAGTCGGGCGGCGAGCGGCCGGCGCACTCGATCCTGCTCGACGCGGGGGTGCACGTCGTCGAGCATCTCACCGGCCTCGAGCAGGTGCCGCCGCGCGGGGCGCGGTTCACCGCCGTGCCGCCCCGCGTCGAGGGGTTCGGCACCTTCCCGGTGCGCGCGTTCGCGGAACTGCCCATCGCTTCCGCCGATTGAGCCGCGCGGGTTGTGGCGCACGCGCCCGGTGTGCGTGAGTATTGGGGGATGAGCGCACCGGCCTACTCCCTTCGCGACGGCAACACGATTCCCGCGATCGGTTTGGGCACGTACGGCCTCAACGACCAGCTCGGCATCGACGCGATCGTCTCGGCGATCGCCGACGGCTACCGCCTCATCGACACCGCCTACAACTACGGCAACGAAGACGCGGTGGGCGAGGCGATCCAACGCACCGCGGTCGACCGCAGCGACCTCGTGATCACGACGAAGCTGCCCGGCCGCCACCACGGCTACGACGAGACGATCGCGAGCTTCGAGGAGTCGCGGAAGCGGCTCGGGCTCGAGTGGGTCGACCTCTACCTGATCCACTGGCCGCTGCCGCGCATCGACAAGTACGTCGAGAGCTGGCGGGCGATGATCTCGTTGCGCGAGAAGGGGCTCGTGCGCTCGATCGGCGTCTCGAACTTCACGCCCGAGATGCTCAGCCGGCTCATCGACGAGACGGGGGTCACCCCCGTCGTCAACCAGGTCGAGCTGCACCCGTACTTCCCGCAGGCCGAGCTCCGCGCGTTCCATGACGAGCACGAGATCCGCACCGAGAGCTGGAGCCCGCTCGCCCGCCGCACCGACCTGCTGCGCGAGCCGGTGATCGTCGACATCGCCGCCGCGCACGGCGTCGAGCCGGCGCAGGTCGTGCTGCGCTGGCACGTCGAGCTCGAGAGCGTGCCGATCCCGAAGTCGTCCGATCCCGAACGGCGCCGCGCGAACCTCGACATCTTCGGCTTCTCGCTCAGCGCCGACCAGGTCGACGCCATCTCGGCGCTCGAGCGGGGGCGCATCTGGGGCGCCGACCCGGCGACGCACGAGGAGTTCTAGGGCGGGGTCCGCCGGTTGCCGCGGCCTCCGCGGACTCGGGCAGCGAAGCGGGATGCCGCGACCGGCGCCCGGCCGCGGCATCCCGCAGGTGCTCGACGGTGTCCGGCCCGGTGCCCCCGACGGGGCCACCGGGCCGAAGCGTCACCAGAGGATCAGCGGCACCGTCACGGTCCCCGAATCGCCGAATCCGCCGTCGCCCGTGAACTCGCCGTGCACGAGATGGAGCCCGGCACCCAGCTTCGGCAGCTTCACGCTCACGCTGCCGTCGGCCGCCGCGGTCACCGGGACCTCGGCGATCACGTCGTCGCCGTCGTACACCGTGAACGTGCCCAGCGGCGAGCTGCCGTCGAGCGCGACGACCTTCGCCACGAACCGGATCGTCGACCCCGACTTCGCGAGCAGCTTGTTCGGTGCACCGACGGCGATGGTCGGGACCTCGACGGTCGCGCGCGTGACCGTCAGCGTCGCCTGGGCGCTCAGGCCCGAGGTGGCGCCCTCGGCGATGAGGGTGTGGTCGCCGAGCTCCGCGGTCGCCGGGATGGTGACCACGGCCTCGAATGCGCCCTCCTCGTCGGCGGTGATCTCAGCGATCCGGATCGGCTCCGAGTGCAGCCTGACCGTCACGAGTTCTCCCGGGCCGAAGCCGCGGCCGGTGATCTGGAGCGTTCCGCCCTGGACGACGTGGTCGTCGCCCAGCACGAGCTCGGCCTCGGCCACCGGGGCGTCGCCGACCTCGATCGAGAACGGCTCCGAGACCGACCCGAGGTAGGCTCCCGGGTTGTCCGGGGTGAAGCGCGCCGTGTAGGTGTGGGTGCCCGAGGTCTCCACACGCACGTCCACGGTCGCCGTGCCCGCTGTGACGGTCGCGGTGCCGACGACGACGTCGCCCTCGAGCAGCTCCACCAGGCCCCCGGCCTCGGCCGGCGCGACGGTGGCGGTGAACGGCACGAGGTCGCCCGCCACCGGCTCGGCGGCATCGGAGCCGAGCGTCACGGTGGTGGCCACCGCGGGCGTGAGCACGGTGAGCGTGGCCGACGCCTCGACCGCCGAAACGGCTCCGACGGCCGTCACCGGGTACTCGCCGTCGACGACGTCGCCCGGGACGATGAGCTCGGCATCGATCGCGCCCTCGCCGCTCGCGGTCGTCTGCACCGGCGCACCGTCGGCGAACCGGAGTTCGACGGACTCGCCGGGGGCGAACCCGTCGCCGGTGATGCGGATCGTGCCGCCCGGAGCCGACTGGGTCGGTTCGACCGCGATCTCTGGCGTGTACACGGGCGCGGGCTCTTCCACGACGATCTCGAGCGTGGTCGTCGCTGATCGGATGCCGTCGTCCACCGTCACGGAGACCGTGTACTCGCCGGCGACGGCGTAGGTGTGCTCGCCGACGACGTCGCCCCCGACCACCGGCACCGACGACACCGAGGTGCCGTCGCCCCAGTTGACGATGGCCGTCTGGTCGGGCGCACCGCCCGTCGTGGTCGCGAGCGTCGCCTCGAACGGCTCGCCCGCGACCTGCGCGTCGACCGCCTGCGGCTGCACCTCGAGCGGCGTCGCTGCGGAGCGGTCGCCGTCGGAGGCGACGGCGAACACGTGCACCCGGCCGTCCCTGAGCGTGCCCTCCTCGGTGGGCATCGTCAGCGACTCGACCACCTTCGGGGCACCATCGGCATCGGTGTCGATCGTGATCGGCGCCGTCGCGTAGATCGCGGTGTTCTTGACCTGCGACTCCGCCGCGGTACCGGAGAGCCGGCCCTCCGAGATCGCGAGCACGGTGTTGCCGAAGGCCGGGTTGCCGGAGGCACCGACCCAGTCGCCGAACGAGATCCGCACGGTCTGCGACGTGCCGTCGGTGAAGTGCAGCACCGCCTCGGGCTGGCGCGCGCTCTCGGTCGCCGTGCCGACGAACGCGAGCTGCGTCGCGCCGGTGCCGAGGTCGATGCGCACGGTCTGCCCCTCGCCCGTGATGTTGTCGGCCTCGCCGGCCGCCACCGCGGGGAGGTCGTAGGTCAGCTCGGTGCCGGGGATCGCGAGGGTCGAGCCCTGCACGAAGCCGTCGGCGGCGAGCTTGTCGCGGAAGTACCCGAAGCCCTGGCCGTCGCAGTTCGCGGCCGTCGTGCCGAGGTCGCCGATGCAGACGGAGCCGAACGAGCCGACCAGGGACTCGTCACGGGCGACCGCGACGTTCGAGGCCGCCGAGGCGACGGCCCCGGTCGAGTCCTGCACGATCACCGCGGCCGTGTACACGCCGGGGGCCGCGAAGGTGTGCGGTGCCGAGACGCGCCAGCTGCCGAGGTCGTCGCGGGTGAGCGTCGACTCGACCGGGCCGGTGCCGTCGCCGTAGTCGACGGTGACCTGGTACCCGGAGGCGGAGGTCTCGGTGCCGACGATCGTCGCGACGGCGCCCGTGAACTCGGTGCCCACCGCGACCGACTGCGCCGCCGCCGGACTGACCGTCAGGCCCTCGGCCGTGCCGGCCGAGGCGAACAGCTCGACCTCCGAGAGGGTCAGCGGGCCGCCGCCGGACTCCACGTCGAGACGGAGGCTCGTGAACACGCCATCGGCGTCGGTGGAGAACGGGCGCGTCTGGGTCGGCCAGTCGAAGGCCTCGCCGTCGCGGTGGTCGAGCTCGGTCCAGTTCTCCCCGTCAGTCGAGCCCGAGAGGGTCCACGCCGCGGGTGCGGTGTCGAGCGCGGCGCCCGTCAGCGTGTACTGGCCGACCGTGACCGGCCCGGACTGCGACGTCCAGGTCAGTTCGGCGCTGCCCGAGTCGAAGGTCGTCGTCGTGTTCATGCTGTCGTCGACGAGCGCGGCGGTCGAGGTCGCGTCGCCCGCCGAGAGCGTGCCGCGGCCGACCTTGGTGGCGTCGACCAGGGTGCGCGGAACGTCGAGCTCCTCGCCGAGGTCCTTCGCCGCCCAGTCGCTCGGCTCGTCGCTCATCGCGAACTCGAGCTCGCCCCCGTCGCGCAGCAGGTCGCCGTCGAGGGTGGTCTCGTCGATCGGCGCGCCGTTGAGCGAGACCCCGGAGACGTACGTCTTGCCCGCGGAGGCGCCGGGGGCCGAGATCACGAGGTCGCGGTCGCCGATGCGGAGCGTGGCGCGATCGAACAGCGGCGTGCCGATCGTGTAGTCGCCCGATCCCACCTCGAGCGGGTAGAGGCCGAGGGCCGAGAAGACGTACCAGGCCGAGAATTCGCCGTTGTCCTCGTCGCCGGGGTAGCCCTGGCCGATGTCGGAGCCGACGAAGAGCCGCTGCTGGATGTCGCGGATCAGCGCCTGCGCCTCGGCGGGGTCGCCCGCCTCGGCGAGCACGTACGGGATGTGGTGGGCGACCTGGTTCGACATGCCGAGCATGCCGAGCCGCACGTCGCGCGCCTCCCGCGCCTCGTGGATGCCGGAGTAGTCGGCCTTCTCGCGGACCGTGAGGAACTCGTCGAGCTCGTCGATCAGCCCCTGCCGCCCGCCGTACAGCGCGGCGAGCCCCGCGACGTCGTGCGGCGCGTGGAAGCCGAAGGTCTTCGCGCTCGCCTCGGTGAACGCGCCGCCCCAGGCCTTCTGGTCGAAGTCGGCGCCGACCGGCCAGGTGCCGTCGGCGTTGCGGGCGGTGAAGGTTCCGGCCTCCGGGTTGAACATCTCGGCGTAGTGGCCGGCACGTGCCGCGAAGTAGTCGGCCTCCTCGAGGAGCCGCTCGACGCGGTCGGCCGGCGTGTTCGGGTCGTCGGCGAGCGCCGCCGCCATCTCGCCGATGCCGAAGTCGTTGATGAAGCCCTCGAGGCCCCACGACGCACTCTCGTGGGTGCTCTCCTCGGTGTAGCCGAGGAAGATCGACTGCGCGAGGCCCTTGCGGCCGACGGCGTTCGACACGGGGAGCACCGTGGCGTTCTTCACCGCGGCGTCGTAGGCCTCGAGCGCGGTCTCGGTGTCGAGGGCGCCCGCGAGGTAGGCCTCGGCGAAGGCGACGTCCGAGCTCGTGCCGGTCATGAGGTCGGCGTAGCCGGGCGACGACCAACGGGCGATCCATCCGCCGTCGCGGTACTGCTGAACGAAGCCGTCGACGAGGTCCTCGGTGACGTCGGGGTAGAGCAGCGAGTAGAGCGGCCACGCCGTCCGGTACGTGTCCCAGAACCCGTTGTTGACGAAGATCTTTCCGTCGACGATCTTCGCGTTGGTCGTGGTGTCGGTCGCCGAGCCGGTCGTGGCCGACACGGGGCTCGCGTACCGGTACTCGGGGTCGCCCGCCGTGCCGACGTTCTCGAACTGCGAGTTCGGGTAGAGGTTCAGGCGGTAGAGGCTCGAGTACAGGGTCACGAGCTGCGTCTCGGTCGCCCCCTCGACGTCGTGGATGACGCCGAGGCGGTCGTTCCAGGCCTGCTGCACGGCGGAGTGGGCGTCTTCGAACGAGACACCGTCGAGCTCGAGCCCGTGGTTGCGCTGCGCCTGCTCCTGCGAGATGAACGACGATGCGATGCGCAGCTCGACGGTGCGGTCGCCCGAGGTGTCGAAGGCGGCGAAGCGTGCGCTGCCGTTGCGATTGCCCTGCGTCGTCGGCCCGGCCGTCGTCGGCCGGGCGTCGAAGGTGCCGTACACGAACATGCGGGTGCGGCCCGGCCAGCCGGAGCCGCCGTCGACCCAGCCGGTGACCGTGTCGCCGGTGATCGTGAGCTTGGAGGAGTTCACCAGCTGGTCGACGATCACCGAGTTCCGGTCCCCGGTGAAGCCGAACCGGTAGATGGCGCCGTGATCGGTCGCGGTGACCTCGGTCGTGATCCCGTTGTCGAACTCGACCCCGTAGACGTCGGGCCGCGCGAGCTCGTTCTCGTGGTGGAACGTGAGGCGCCGGTCGTCGAGCGTCGAGGTGGGGTTCGCACCCACCGCGGGCAGGACGGCGAGCTGGTTGCGGTCGCCCATCCAGATGCTCGGCTGGTGCGAGAAGCCGATGCCCTCCAGTGCCGGGAGGTTCTGCGCGGTGTTGGCGCCCTGGTACTGGTAGATCGTGCCGGTGTTGTCGGCGTTCGTCATCGGGGTGATGAAGTTGAAGCCGTTCGGCCAGCCGACCGCCGGGATGTTGTTGCCGCGTGAGAACCCGCCGGTGGAGTTCGTGCCGCGGCGCGTGTCGACGTAGGAGACGAGACCGGCTGCGGTGTCGAGCGGCTCGGCCTCCTCGATGCTGATGTCGTCGAGCCATCCGAGGACGGTCGTGCCGGCGGCAGGCGTCTCGACGCCGGTGACGCCGTCGCCCGGGTGGTCGTAGTCGAGCAGGACGCCGGTGACGGTGCGTCCGGCGAGCGAGCCGAGGTCGACGGTCACCTTGTTCCACTGGTCGGGCCAGAGCACGTTCGCGAGACCCTGCGAGCGCGCGTCGGCGCCGTAGCCGTACGTGTCGGTCAGGTCGGCGGCGGCGAGGGTCGTGCCGTCGTCGAGCACGAGGTCGACGGCGACGAACGTCGATGCGTACGTCTGCCCCGAGTCGAGCACGGGGAAGACGGTGTACGAGAGTCGGCTGTCGGCCTGGATGGCGATGTCGAGGTCGTCGTAGAGCACCGACGTCGACGCCGCGGGCCCGGCGCCGAGGTGGCTGCCGGCGTAGCGGAGGGCGTGCGTGCCCGAGAAGCCGACGTTGGTCTTCGCGGTGTACGAGCTCGTCGGGCCCGAGTCGACCTCGAGTGCGAGGTCGGAGGCGACGGGCTCGGCGTCGGCGTCGGAGATCGGCTCCCAGCCGGCGAGCTGGATGAGGCCGCCCGAGTGGTTCGCGGTGATGTCGAGGCGGTAGTAGCGATACGGGGCGCTCGGGGCGGCGAGCGCGAAACTCCGGGTCTGCCCGCGCGCGGAGAACGACTCGCCGCTGCGCGTGTCGACGACGGTCCAGTCGGACCCGTCGTTCGAGCCGAGGACGCGGAAGTCGCGGGGATCGCGCTCGGGCGCGTCGTTGCCGGAGGTGAGCGTGTAGGCCTCCATCGGCTGCGCCTCGGCCAGTTCGTACTGCGCCCAGCCGGTGGCGCTGAAGACCAGCCACTTCGATCCGGGATTGCCGTCGGCGAGGTTGCCGGCGGTCTCGTTGGGCGGGTTCTCGCCCGAGGCGGTGACCGCCGCCACCTGCGGCAGCAGGCTGCCGGGCACGTTGCGATCGCCGCTGACGTTCACCGACTCGCCGGTTCCGGCGAGGGCCGGAACGGCGTCGCCCGCCTCGAAGGAGGACTGGAACGTCACCTCCCCGGGCGCCGCTGCGGCCGAGATCGGCGTCAACGCCGCCGCGGCCATCGCCAACGTGATCACTGCTGTTGCGGTCGCCCGCGTTCGGCGGGCGTTGCCCGACCGGATGAATTGCTTCACCGTCGCTCCCTCTCGCTGCACTGCGAAGTTATGACACCGCTGTCATACACTGATGGAAGCTACCACGGTTGCCGTCCCGTCCGGAAGACCGTGGTGCACCCGAGTGCCACGAGTGGACGGATCGCTCCGGACCGGGAGAATGGGCCTACCGATCGGTCACGAGGAGCGCCATGGAATCACCAGCGGGGCCGCCCGCGTCGCCCGCGGCTCGCGCGACGCTCGCGCAGGTCGCGGAGCGCGCCGGCGTCAGCCTGAAGACGGCGTCGCGGGCCCTCGGGGGAGAGTCCTACGTCAGCGAGGCGACGCTCGCCCGGGTGCTCGCGGCCGCGCGCGAGCTCGACTACCAGCGCAACACCGCGGCGAGCCTGCTCGCGAGCGGACGCCTGGCCGACTCGATCGGGCTGGTCACCGGCGACTTCAGCAACCCGTTCTACTCGGCACTCGCGCAGGCCGTCGAGGACGAGCTGCGGCCGCACGGGATCCACCTCGCGGTCGCGAACTCGCGCGAGTCGGCCGAGCAGGAACGACGGACGGTGCAGGATCTCGCCGATCGCAAGACGAAGGCGCTGATCGTCGTGTCCGCCATGCCCGACCACTCCGAGTACGCGCGCCTGCAGGCCCGCGGCATCCCGGTCGTGTTCGTCGACCGCCCGGCAGAGCACCTCGACGCCGACTCGGTCGTGTTCGACAACCGGGCGGGCGGCCGGATCGCCGCACAGCACCTCCGTGGGGCGGGCCATCGGCGGATCGCGTTCATCGGCGACTACAGCTGGCTGCCCACCCACGTCGAGCGCCTGGCCGGCATGGGCGACGTCCTCGACGAGGGCGCGGTGTCGCACTGGCGCGCACTGCTGCGCACCGACGCGCACGACGTGGCATCGGCACGCGCCCAGACCGCCGAGCTGCTCGCACTCCGCGAGCCGCCCACGGCGATCGTCGCCGGCAACAACCGCATCCTGCTCGGCGCGGTCGAGGAACTCGCCACCCGCGACCGTGCCGCCCGCCCGACGCTGGTCGGATTCGACGACGTCGAGTGGGCTCGCGTGCTCGGCATCACGGTGGTCGCGGGGGATGTCGACGCCCTCGGCCGGCGAGCCGCCGGGCTCGCGATGACGCGGCTGATCGATCGGTCCCGCGCCCCCGAGCGCGTGTCGCTGCCGATGCGCCTCGTGGTCCGGGCGCCGTCGACCTGGTGACCGCCCGCCGCACGGGCATGGGCGTGCCGTCCCCGGCGCGTCGGCACGCCGCGGCTTGAGTTCAAGTGCCCTTGAGGTCGTAGGCTCGACCGGGTGAGTGATCCGACCGCCGAGACCCCGATGCCGACCCGCGAGAACGGGGAGATCGACGCACCGGCGGCCACGCCGATCGAGGCCCGCAGCCCGCTGTCCCCGCCGTACCGGTGGCTGTCGATCGGCATGTTCGCGCTCATCTTCCTCGCGGCGTTCGAGGCCATGGCGGTCACGACGATCATGCCGCTCGTCGCGAGCGACCTGCACGGCGAGGCGCTCTACGCGCTCGCATTCGCGGTGCCGCTCGCCGCGGGCATCATCGGCATGGTCATCGCCGGCAACTGGACCGACCGGTCGGGCCCGCTGCCGTCGCTCGTGACGGCCGCGGGGCTCTTCGTCGTCGGACTCGTCATCGCGGGCACCGCGACCGACATGAACGTGCTCATCGTGGGCCGGTTCGTGCACGGCCTGTCGGGCGCCGCCGTGATCGTGCCGCTCTACGTCATCGTCGCGCGGGTGTATCCCGAGGCGCTGCGCGCCCGCGTCTTCGCCGGATTCGCGGCGGCGTGGGTCATCCCGTCGATGGTCGGGCCGGCGGTCGCGGGCGTGATCGCCGAGACCTGGAGCTGGCACTGGGTCTTCCTCGGAGTGATCGGCCTGCTCGTCCCGGCGGCGGCCATGATCCTCCCGCCGATCCTCCGGGTGCGCGGCGAGATCGCCGGCGACCCGTCGGTGCCGTGGAGCCTCGGCCGCGTGGGCTGGGCCGTGCTCACCGCGGTCGGCGCCCTCGGGATCTCGCTCGCGAAGGAGTTCGGCGACCCGTGGCGCTGGATCGTCGCCGCCGTCGCGATCGTGCTCGTCGTCGTGGCGGTGCGGCCGCTGCTGCCGGCCGGCGCGGTCCGCGCCGCTCGCGGGCTTCCCGCGACCGTGCTGTCGCGCTTCGTCGTCGCCGGTGCGTTCTTCGGCAGCGAGATCTACCTGCCCTACCTGCTGATGGAGGACTACGAGTTCAGTGCGAGCGCGGCCGGAGCCGTGCTCACCGGTGCCGGCATCAGCTGGGCCGCCGCCTCGTGGCTGCAGGGCCGCCTCGGCGACCGCGTCTCGAACGCCCGGGCCGTCCTGATCGGCTCGGGCCTGCTCGTGGTGGCGCTCGCCGTCGTGCTCGCCGTGGCCGCGTTCCACCTGCCGCCCGCGGTCGCCTTCGTCGCGTGGACGCTCGCGGGCGGCGCGATGGGCTTCATGTACCCGCGTCACTCGGTCTCGGTGCTCGGCATGTCGAAGGTGTCGGAGCAGGGCTTCAACAGCGCGGCCCTCTCGATCGCCGAATCGCTCGGCGCGTCGGTCGCGCTCGCGGTCACCGCGCTCGTCTCGAGCGCGGTCGTCGTCGGCGGCTTCTCGGCCGACTTCGCCGTCACGCTCGTCATCGCCGTCGTCGCGCTGCTGCTCGCGCCGAGGGTCCGACCCGAGGCATCCGGGGTCTCGTAAGCGTCCTCCTGCCCCGGGTGCCACGGGGCCGTGAGAGCGCGACCCCGGCGACGAGGATGCCGCGGCGCGACGACCACCGGAAGTCGATACGATTCGACCCCGCCATGTGACTGTCACATGATTCGCCTGTCCGCGACGCGGCCGGGTGTGCATAATGGAACCAGCTTCGATGTGACCGTGCACATCGGTTCCAGAACGGTCTGGCAGTGAATCCTGAGACACCCAAGGGGCGGGCGCCCAGCATCCGCGATGTCGCGCGCCTGGCCGAGGTCTCGCACCAGACGGTCTCGCGGGTGCTGAACGATCACCCGAGCATCCGGCCCGAGACCCGCGAGCGCGTGCTCGCCGCGATGGAGACGCTGCAGTACCGGCCGAATCGGGCGGCCCGCGCGCTCGTCACGAGCCGCTCGCACACGATCGGCGTGCTCGCCTCGACGAGCACCGAGTACGGCCCGGCGACGAGCATCGCCGCGATCGAGGACGCGGCGCGCGAGCACGGCTACTACGTCAACACCGCGAACATCGCCGACCAGTCCGCCGAGGGCATCGCCGACGCGCTCGAGCACCTGATGCTGCAGGCGATCGAGGGGCTCGTCGTGATCGCGCCGCAGGTGCGCGTCTTCGAGGTGCTGGCCGCCTCGCCGGTGGGCGTGCCGTTCGTGAGCCTGCAGTCCACGGGGCGCAGCGACCACCTCGCGCTGTCGGTCGACCAGGTCACCGGCGCCCGTCGCGCGACGCAGCACCTGATCAACCTCGGCCACCGCCAGATCGTGCACCTCGCGGGCCCGCAAGACTGGATCGAGGCCGAGGCGCGGATGCGCGGGTTCCTCGACGCCATCGGCGACGCCGACCTCGACCTGCGCCCGCCGATCCTCGGCGACTGGAGCGCGGACTTCGGCTACTTCGCGGGGCGCGAGCTGCTGCGGCATCGCGACTTCACCGCGGTGTTCGCGGCCAACGACCAGATGGCGATCGGCTTCATGCATGCCGTGCGCGACATGGGCCTCGACGTGCCGGGCGACATCAGCGTCGTCGGGTTCGACGACACCCCGGTCGCGCAGCACGTGTGGCCGCCGCTGACCACGGTCTACCAGGACTACCGCGAGACCGGCCGGCGCGCGGTGGCGCTGCTCCTGAACCAGGTGCACGGCGAGCGGGTGCTCGAGGTCGAGCAGGTCGTGCCCCGGCTCGTCGTCCGGGGCTCGACGGCCGAGGCGCCCGTCGTCCGCGCGGCGGGGGACGCCACGGGGGGCGCACCGGGCCGACGGTCGCGGGTCTGACCCCCGTCCGGGGCCCCGCTTGACACCGGCCGATCTCGGATGCACCATTGGTTCCGATGTGAACGGTCACACGCGTCACATCGAGTCCTGGATCCTGACACAGAGGTCGTGATGAACCCGTCGACGATGACCGCAGCACCGGCAGGCCGCCGATGAGCGCGCAGCCGATCCTCGAGATGCGCTCCATCACGAAGGAATTCCCCGGCGTCAAGGCGCTCTCCGAGGTCACCCTCACCGTGATGCCGGCCGAGATCCACGCGATCTGCGGCGAGAACGGCGCCGGCAAGTCGACGCTCATGAAGGTGCTCTCGGGCGTCTACCCGCACGGCACCTACACGGGCGAGATCTACTTCCGCGGCGAGGAGGTGCAGTTCAAGGACATCCGCGCCAGCGAGGCGGCCGGCATCGCGATCATCCACCAGGAGCTCGCGCTCATCCCCGAGCTGTCGATCACCGAGAACATCTTCCTCGGCAACGAGATCGCCAAGCGCGGCCGCATCGACTGGGCCGAGGCCAAGATCCGCGCCCTCGACCTGCTCGCCCGCGTCGGCCTCGAGGAGGACCCCGACACCCAGATCAAGCACCTCGGCGTCGGCAAGCAGCAGCTCGTCGAGATCGCGAAGGCGCTCGCGAAGGACGTGAAGCTCCTCATCCTCGACGAGCCGACGGCGGCGCTCAACGAGGACGACTCCGAGCACCTGCTCGACCTGATCCGCGGCCTCAAGGGCAAGGGGATCACCTCGATCATGATCTCCCACAAGCTCAACGAGATCGAGGAGATCGCCGACGAGATCACGATCATCCGAGACGGCCACACGATCGAGACTCTCGACGTGAAGGCCGGCGGCGTCGATGAGGACCGCATCATCCGCGGCATGGTCGGCCGCTCCCTCGAGAGCCGGTTCCCCGACCGCACCCCGCACATCGGCGACGTGTTCTTCGAGGTGAAGGACTGGACGATCCAGCACCCGCAGGTGCCCGAGCGCCTCGTCGCGAAGGGCTCGAGCTTCAACGTGCGCCGCGGCGAGATCGTCGGCCTCGCGGGCCTCATGGGCGCCGGCCGGACCGAGCTCGCGATGAGCATCTTCGGCCGCTCGTACGGCAACTACCTCGCCGGCACGATCGTGAAGGACGGCAAGGAGATCGTCCTGAAGGACGTCGAGTCGGCGATCGAGCACGGCCTGGCCTACGTGAGCGAGGACCGCAAGCAGCTCGGCCTCAACCTGCTCGACACGATCAAGCGGTCGATCGTCGCGGCGAAGCTCTCCAAGATCTCGAAGCGCGGCGTCGTCGACGACTCGCAGGAGTTCGGCATCGCGGAGGAGTACCGCAAGCAGCTGCGCATCAAGACCCCGAGCGTCGACGTCGGCGTCTCGAAGCTCTCGGGCGGCAACCAGCAGAAGGTCGTGCTGGCGAAGTGGATGTTCACCGACCCCGACCTGCTCATCCTCGACGAGCCGACCCGCGGCATCGACGTCGGCGCCAAGTACGAGATCTACACGATCATCCAGGCGCTCGCGGCGCAGGGCAAGGGCGTCATCCTCATCTCGAGCGAGCTGCCCGAACTGCTCGGCATAGCCGACCGCATCTACACGGTCTTCGAAGGCCAGATCACCGACAACATCCCCGCATCAGAGGCGAACCCCGAGGCGCTCATGCGCAGCATGACCTCGGCCAAGAAGAAGGCGAACGCATGAGCACCGCGAGCACCCCTGCGAGCCCCCAGAAGAAGGGCGGCCTCTCCGACATCCGGAAGGTCTTCGGAGGCGGCCAGTCGAGCCTGCGCCAGTTCGGCATCCTCGGCAGCCTGATCGTCATCATCCTGATCTTCCAGATCTGGACCGACGGGCTGACGCTCTCGCCGACGAACCTGATCAACGTCGTCAACCAGTACTCCTACATCCTGATCCTGTCGATCGGCATGGTGATGGTCATCATCATGGGCCACATCGACCTGTCGGTCGGCTCGGTCGCGGCGTTCACCGGCATCGTCGTGGCGAAGGCGATGGCCGAATGGAACATGCCGTGGCCGCTCGCCATCCTGCTCGGCCTCGCCGTCGGCATCGCGATCGGTGCGTGGCAGGGCTTCTGGGTCGCGTTCGTCGGGGTACCGGCGTTCATCGTGACATTGGCGGGCATGCTCGTGTTCCGAGGCGGCAACCAGTTCATCGGCCAGTCGACGACGACGCCGGTGCCGCAGGAGTTCAGCTTCATCGGCGCCGGCTACCTGCCCGAGCTCTCGGTGCCGCTCGACTTCAACGTGCTCACGATGCTGCTCGGCCTCGCGGGCGCCGCCTGGATCGTCTGGAACGAGATCCACCTGCGCCGCACGCAGAAGAAGCTGGGCTCCGAGATGGCGCCCGTCTGGGTGAGCGTCGTCAAGGTCGTCGTGCTCGCGGGTGTCATCCTCTGGGCCGCGTGGCTGTTCGCGACCGGTCGCCCCGGCACGAGCTTCCCGATCTCGGGCATCATCCTCGTCGTCCTCGTGATCGTGTACTCGTTCATCACGAACAACACGATCTTCGGCCGCCACATCTACGCAGTCGGCGGCAACCGCCTCGCGGCGACCCTCTCGGGCGTGAAGGACCGCAGGGTCGACTTCTTCGTCATGATGAACATGTCGGTGCTCGCCGCCCTCGCGGGCATGATCTTCGTCGCCCGCTCGACCGCCTCAGGTCCGCAGGACGGCAACGGCTGGGAGCTCGACGCGATCGCGGCCGTGTTCATCGGCGGCGCGGCGGTCTCGGGCGGCATCGGCACCGTGATCGGGTCGATCGTCGGTGGCCTCGTCATGGCCTTCCTCAACAACGGCCTGCAGCTCATCGGCGCCGGCGCCGACGTCGTGCAGATCATCAAGGGCCTCGTGCTGCTGCTGGCGGTCGCGGTCGACGTCTGGTCGAAGCGCCAGGGCGGTGCCTCGATCTTCGGCATCTGGTCGAACCGCCGCAAGGCGAGGCTCGAGTCGCAGGGTCCCACCGAACCCCCTGCGGTCGCCCCCACCAACGTGTCGAACGAGTCGTCCCAGCCGGCCGACCTGCCGCGGTGACGAAACGGATGCCTCGGCGCCGCGCCGAGGCATCCACGGGCACCCTCGCCCGCCCCAGAGACCTTCCCCTCCAAGAGAAGTCCGAATATCCCAACCAGAAAGTGATTGATCAATGAAGAAGCTCACTCTCGCAGCCACCGCCGTGGCCGCGATCGCAGCCCTCGCGCTGACGGGTTGCTCCGGCGACCGCGGCGGTTCGTCGGGCGGCGGCGACGAGACCACCTCGGCCGGTTTCGCCGCCGACTCGACCATCGGCGTGGCCCTGCCCGACAAGACCAGTGAGAACTGGGTGCTCGCGGGCGGCCTCTTCGAGGACGGCCTGAAGGAGGCCGGCTTCAAGGGCGACGTGCAGTACGCCCCGGCCTCGAACACCGTCGCCGAGCAGCAGAACCAGATCTCGGCCATGGTCACCAACGGCGCGAAGGTCATCGTCATCGGCGCGAAGGACGGCAAGCAGCTCGGCACGCAGCTGCAGCAGGCCGCCGACGCGGGCGTCAAGATCATCGCCTACGACCGGCTCATCGAGAACACGCCGAACGTCGACTACTACGTCGCGTTCGACAACTTCAAGGTCGGCCAGCTGCAGGGCCAGGCCCTGCTCGACGGTCTCGCCGCACGTTCGGGCCACGAGGCGCCGTACAACATCGAGCTCTTCAGCGGCTCGCCCGACGACGCGAACTCGGCCGTGTTCTTCAACGGCGCGATGGAGGTGCTGCAGCCGAAGATCGACGACGGCACCCTCGTGGTGACCTCGGGCCAGACCGACATCGCGCAGACCGCGACGCAGGGCTGGGAGGCCGAGAACGCGCAGAGCCGCATGGACTCGCTGCTCGCGGCGAACTACGCGTCGGCGAACATCGACGGCGTGCTCTCGCCGAACGACAACCTCGCCCGCGCGATCCTCACCTCGATCAAGCAGGCCGGCAAGGACGTCTCGAAGGTGACCGTCACCGGTCAGGACTCCGAGGTCGAGTCGGTGAAGTCGATCATGGCCGGTGAGCAGTACTCGACCATCAACAAGGACACGACCCTCCTCGTGGAGCAGACGATCAACATGATCAAGCAGCTCCAGGCCGGCGAAGAGGTCGACGTCAACGACACCGAGCAGTACGACAACGGCGTGAAGGTCGTTCCCGCGTACCTGCTCGACCCGGTCATCGTGACCAAGGAGAACGCGGCCGAGGCGTACGCCAACAACCCGAACCTCCTCGACATCGTCAACCAGGCGGGCTGACCGCTCCGGACGACGACGCACTGACGGCGGCCCTCGCTCCTTCGGGAGCGGGGGCCGTCGTCATGCGCGGGCGGCGGGCCGTCGGCGGCGACCCGGCCGCGCCGGGGTCACTCGGCCCGCGCCTGCTGCGACCACTCGGGCAGCTGCTGCAGCGTCCACTTGTTGCCGTCGGGGTCGGCGAACGTGACGAACCGGCCCCACGGCTGCTCGTCGACGCCCTGCGCGTCGACGCCGGCGGCGCGCAGCTGGGCGAGGGCGGCGTCGGCGTCGGGGATCACCGCCTGGATCACGTCGAGCCTGCCGGGCTCGATCGTCGCGCCCATGCCCTCGCCGATGGCGATCGAGCACGCCGAACCGGGTGGGGTGATCTGCACGAAGCGCAGGGTCTCGCTCACGCGCTGGTCGTAGTCGACGTTGAAGCCGCACCGGTCGGCGTAGAACGCCTTCGCGCGGTCGACGTCGGTGACGGGCACGTGGATGAGTTCGATCTTGACGTCCATCTCGATGGCCATGGCTCTTCTCCGTTGATCGTCGGTGATGCTGAATCGTTGAAGGATCTCGGGTCTCGCGACGCGGGCTGCGGGCTCGACCCCCATTCCAGCACCGGGCGCCGACATCCGCATCCCGGTGGCCGCTCGTGGCCCCCGGTGCGAGGATGGATCGCATGGCTCTGCACATCACCGACGACCCGGCCGCCGACGAACTGCTCTCGACCCACGCGTTCGCGCTGCTCACGGGCATGCTGCTCGACCAGCAGGTCGCGATGGAGACGGCGTTCTCGGGCCCGGCCAAGATCCGCGAGCGGCTCGGCACGATCGAGCCCGCGGCGATCGCCGCGACCGACCCCGATGCGCTGGTCGAGGTGTTCCGGCAGACTCCCGCGGTGCACCGGTACCCCGGCTCGATGGCCGGGCGGGTGCAGGCGCTCGCCGCCGCGGTGCGCGACGAGTGGGGCGGCGACGCCGCCGCCGTCTGGACGCAGGGCGACCCGTCGGGCGCCGAGGTGCTGAAGCGCCTGAAGGCGCTGCCGGGCTTCGGCGAGCAGAAGGCGAAGATCTTCCTGGCCCTCCTCGGCAAGCAGTGCGGCCTCGAGGCGCCGGGCTGGCGCGAGGCGGCGGGCGCCTACGGCGACGAGGGCTCGTTCTCGTCGGTCGCCGACATCGTGAGCCCCGAGTCGCTGGCGAAGGTGCGCGCCCACAAGCAGGCGATGAAGGCGGCGGCGAAGGCCGCCAGGGCCTGAACCATCGAACACGGCGGATGCCTCGGGGCCGGCCCCGAGGCATCCGCGATGCGGGTCAGCCGACGAGGAACCCGGCGATCGCGAGCGCCATCGTCGACGGCTCCCACGCGTGGTTCACGGCGGGCATGCTGCGCGACTCGGCGTTCGGCATCGACGCGACTATCGAGGCGGCAGCGGCGGTCATGATCGGCAGGGTCTCCTCGCCGACGAGGGCGAGCGTGGGCGCGGTGACGCCCCGCCACAGTTCGGCGCGCGGTGCCGACTGGCTCCAGGCGAGAGACTCGGCGTCGGGTTCGAGGCTCGGACCGAGCTCGAGCATGAGCGGCCATGCGGGGCTCTGCTTCGCGGCGGCGAGCCATTCGGGCGGCATGTCGGCCATGTAGTGCTCGATGACGGCGGCGGGGTCGCCGGCCGCGATCCGCTCGCGGAGGCCCGCGAGGAACTCGTCGCCCTGACCGCCGAGCTCCTCGTCGAGCGGCACCTCGAACAGCACGAGCTTCGAGACGGGCAGGCCCGCCGCGGCCGCGGCCAACGCGATCGCGCCGCCGGAGGAGTTGCCGAACAGTGCGACGTCGTCGGCGATGGCATCGCGTCGCAGTTCGTCGGTGATCGCCCGCAGGTCGTCGACGGTCTGGGCGAGGGTGATCGGGGGAGCGGCGGGACTCTCACCGCGCCCGCGCCGGTCGAAGTTCACGACGTCGAAGCCGTGGGCGGCGAGGGCCGCGGCCATTTCGACCGTCGTCTGGTCGAATGCGCGATACTGCATCGCTCCGCCGACGAGGATCACGGGCGGCCCGTAGCCTGCTCGGTCGTAGGCGATGCGCGTGCCGTCGGCTGAGGTCACGAACTCGGTCATGCGGCCTCCCATGCTCGCGCACAGGCTACGCCGCGGGGCCGGTCGACTCCACCGGTCGCGGCGACGATGCGCCGACGCGGGCGATGAAGGCGGGACGGTACCCGGCTCGTCGCTTGGGGGGACGCCGGGTACCGTCCCTACTGAAGAGATGCGCCCGCGGCCGGATCATGACGCCGGTTGACGGAATTCATGAGTCGGGCTCGAGACGCGCGCGCGTCGCCGGCCCGATGTCGGTGGTCGGTGGCATGGTGGAGGCACAACACCATATGTAGGGGTATCGGTGCCGAAAGGCCCCAAAGTGTCGTGCAGCGCGACACGCCGGGGATTCATCCACAGTCGAGAAATCTCGATTCGGCACAGCTGTGGAGAACCTCGCGCCGAAGCCCGGAAACAGGCCGATCATCGCGACTTCCGTTGTTCACAACCGGTGGAAAACCCCGTGGATAACTACACGAATGTAACTACAGCATGTTGTGGCGGTTCAGTTCGGCAGACACTAGATGTAGTATTGAAGTACCAAATAGCAACACGGGGGACGGGCTCCTCCAGGGCCCGAGAACGAGGGGAAAACAATGACGGTCACGGTCTACACCAAGCCTTCTTGCGTCCAGTGCAACGCGACGTATCGCGCCCTCGACAGCAAGGGCATCGAGTACGAAGTGCTCGACCTTTCTGTCGACGAGAGCGCGCTCGCGCAGGTCAAGGAGCTCGGCTACCTGCAGGCCCCGGTCGTCATCACCGACGAAGACCACTGGTCGGGCTTCCGCCCCGACAAGATCGACGAGCTCGCCGCCCGTCTCGCCTAGTCGCGTCCGGTGAGCTCGGGGGAGTGAACCGGAACCGCGAAGGGAGACGATCATGACGAACCTGGTCTACTTCTCGAGCGTCTCGGGCAACACGAAGCGCTTCATCGAGAAGCTCGGCCGCCCGGCCGAGCGCATTCCGCTGCACGCCCGCGACGAGGCACTGCACGCCGACGAGCCGTTCGTGCTCGTCGTCCCGACCTACGGCGGAGGCGACGGCAAGGGCGCCGTGCCGAAGCAGGTCATCAAGTTCCTCAACGACGAGCGCAATCGCGCGCTCATCCGCGGCGTGATCAGCGCCGGCAACACCAATTTCGGGTCGGCCTACTGCCTCGCCGGCGACATCATCGCCGCGAAGTGCAAGGTGCCGCACCTCTACCGCTTCGAAGTATTCGGAACCCCTGACGACGTTCGCGCCGTCGACGATGGATTGGACGCATTTTGGTCAAGTCAACTGCAGCAGACGGCGTAGCGCTCATGGAGGCCCCGCGCACGGCGATGGACTATCACTCGCTCAACGCGATGCTGAACCTGTACGGTCCGAACGGCGAGATCCAGTTCGACAAAGACCGCGAGGCGGCGCGCGAGTACTTCCTGCAGCACGTCAACCAGAACACGGTCTTCTTCCACTCGCTGAAGGAGCGGCTCGACTACCTCGTCGAGAAGGAGTACTACGAGCCCCAGGTGCTCGAGCAGTACTCGTTCGAGTTCATCCAGAAGCTCAACGACCTCGCCTACTCGAAGAAGTTCCGCTTCGAGACGTTCCTCGGGGCGTTCAAGTACTACACGAGCTACACGCTCAAGACGTTCGACGGCAAGCGCTACCTCGAGCGCTTCGAGGACCGCGTCGTCATGACCGCGCTCGGGCTCGCGCAGGGCGACGAGCAGCTCGCGATCGACCTGGTGGAAGAGATCATCGGCGGCCGCTTCCAGCCGGCCACGCCGACCTTCCTCAACACGGGCAAGGCGCAGCGCGGCGAGCTCGTCTCGTGCTTCCTGCTGCGCATCGAAGACAACATGGAGTCGATCGCCCGCGGCATCAACTCGGCCCTGCAGCTGTCGAAGCGCGGCGGCGGCGTGGCACTGCTGCTCTCGAACATCCGCGAGTCGGGCGCCCCGATCAAGCAGATCGAGAACCAGTCGTCGGGCATCATCCCCGTCATGAAGCTGCTCGAGGACTCGTTCAGCTACGCGAACCAGCTCGGTGCCCGCCAGGGTGCCGGTGCGGTGTACCTCAGCGCGCACCACCCCGACATCATGCGGTTCCTCGACACGAAGCGCGAGAACGCCGACGAGAAGATCCGCATCAAGACGCTGTCGCTCGGCGTCGTCGTGCCCGACATCACGTTCGAGCTCGCGAAGAACAACGAGGACATGTACCTCTTCTCGCCCTACGACGTCGAGAAGGTCTACGGCAAGCCGTTCGGCGATGTGCCGATCACCGAGCACTACCGCGAGATGGTCGACAACCCGCGCATCAAGAAGACGAAGATCAACGCGCGCGACTTCTTCCAGACGATCGCCGAGATCCAGTTCGAGTCGGGCTACCCGTACATCGTGTTCGAAGACACGGTGAACAAGGCGAACCCGATCAAGGGCCGCATCAACATGTCGAACCTCTGCAGCGAGATCCTGCAGGTGAACACGCCGACGACCTACAACGAGGACCTCTCGTACAAGGAGATCGGCAAGGACATCTCCTGCAACCTGGGTTCGCTGAACATCGCGCTCACGATGGACTCGCCCGACTTCGGCAAGACCGTCGAGACCGCGATCCGCGGCCTGACGTCGGTGTCGAACCAGAGCCACATCACCTCGGTGCGCTCGGTCGAGGACGGCAACGACAAGTCCCACGCCATCGGCCTCGGCCAGATGAACCTGCACGGCTACCTCGCCCGTGAGCGCATCTTCTACGGCTCCGAAGAGGGCATCGACTTCACGAACATCTACTTCTACACGGTGCTGTTCCACGCGCTGCGCGCGTCGAACCGGATCGCGATCGAGCGCGGTGAGGTCTTCGACGGCTTCGCCGACTCGAAGTACGCATCGGGCGAGTTCTTCGACAAGTACACGGATGCCGCGTGGGTGCCCGAGACGGCGAAGGTCACGCAGCTCTTCGCCGACGCCGGCGTGCACATCCCGACGCAGCAGGACTGGCTCGAGCTCAAGGCCTCGATCCAGGAGCACGGCATCTACAACCAGAACCTGCAGGCGGTGCCGCCGACCGGCTCGATCTCGTACATCAACAACTCGACGGCGTCGATCCACCCGATCGCCTCGAAGATCGAGATCCGGAAAGAGGGCAAGCTCGGGCGCGTCTACTACCCGGCGGCGTTCATGACGAACGACAACCTCGAGTACTACCAGGACGCGTACGAGATCGGCTACGAGAAGGTCATCGACACCTACGCCGCGGCGACGCAGCACGTCGACCAGGGCCTCTCGCTCACGCTCTTCTTCAAGGACACTGCGACGACCCGCGACATCAACAAGGCGCAGATCTACGCATGGAAGAAGGGGATCAAGACGATCTACTACATCCGCCTGCGTCAGCTCGCGCTCGAGGGCACGAACCTGGACGAGTGCGTCAGCTGCATGCTCTGAGCATTGCTCGGTCGGTCGAGTGGCGAAGCGTATCGAGACCACCGGCCCCGCGACATCCAACCCCTCTTCTCGAAGGAACCGACATGACCCTCACCGATCCGGTCAACGCGGCCGGCAACGACCCGGCGCACACCGGCGGCAAGCTCAAGCTCGTCGACCACGTCAACGCCATCAACTGGAACCGCATCCAGGACGACAAGGACCTCGAGGTCTGGAACCGCCTCGTGAACAACTTCTGGCTGCCCGAGAAGGTGCCGCTGTCGAACGACATCCAGTCGTGGAACACGCTGACGCCCGACGAGCAGACGCTGACGATGCGGGTGTTCACCGGCCTCACGCTGCTCGACACGATCCAGGGCACGGTCGGTGCGGTCTCGCTCATCCCCGACGCGATCACCCCTCACGAAGAGGCGGTCTACACGAACATCGCGTTCATGGAGTCGGTGCACGCGAAGAGCTACTCGTCGATCTTCTCGACGCTGTGCTCGACGAAGGAGATCGACGACGCCTTCCGCTGGTCGGTCGACAACGAGAACCTGCAGAAGAAGGCCGCGATCGTCATGGAGTACTACCGTGGCGACGAACCCCTGAAGCGCAAGGTCGCCTCGACGCTGCTCGAGAGCTTCCTGTTCTACTCGGGCTTCTACCTGCCGATGTACTGGTCGAGCCGTGCGAAGCTCACCAACACGGCCGACCTCATCCGCCTCATCATCCGCGACGAGGCCGTGCACGGGTACTACATCGGCTACAAGTTCCAGAAGGGCCTCGAGCTGGTCGACCAGGCCACGCGCGACGACCTCAAGGACTACACGTTCTCGCTGCTCTACGAGCTCTACGACAACGAGGTGCAGTACACGCAAGACCTCTACGACGGCGTCGGCCTGACCGAAGACGTCAAGAAGTTCCTGCACTACAACGCCAACAAGGCCCTCATGAACCTCGGCTACGAGCCGATGTTCCCGAAGACCGTCACCGACGTGAACCCGGCGATCCTCTCGGCGCTCTCGCCGAACGCCGACGAGAACCACGACTTCTTCAGCGGGTCGGGGTCGTCGTACGTGATCGGCAAGGCCGTGGTCACCGAAGACGAGGACTGGGACTTCTAGTCGCGTTGTCGGATGTCACGTAAGTCTTCAAATGACCCGCTTACATTTCTTGCAGTCATCTAGGGCTTCAATTCTGCACGGACATCAGCTGAAGTGGTGAAAGGCCGGATTCGTGGTCGGCAGACCACGTGAGCGTCCTGTAGATCTCGTCTCTCCGTGTGGCCCGACCGTGAGACAACGGATCATGCCGCGGCGGTGGCGGGGCATTCGCTCAGAACGTCGCCGCCGCGGTAGGCGGCCGGAGTATTCGGGAAGCCGCCGCTGAGTGCGACTTCAACAGGAAACGCTCCGCGGGCTGCTCGCAGGCCGGGTGTGGCCGGACCTTAGAACCATCGCTCGATTGGAGGAAGGGCTCGCCGCGCGTCTTTCGGCTCGGAAGTCCGGTTCGTCCCTAGCACCCTTGTCAGAGGCCGCACGTACGCTTAAACACGAAAGCCCTGCTGGCACCCGCCCGTAGGGGAGGAGCCCGCAGAGCTCGCGCATTCTTGGTCAGAACGCAGTCGACTCTAGCCCGGACGCCGAATGGATTCAACTCCCTCGGCGTCCGAATCGGGCCGACCGCCGGTGAAGCCGGCAGAACGGATAGTCACCTTGACCCTCACCGACCCCCAGCTCCAGACATCGGTTCTGGAAGCCGCCCTCGAGGCAGCCCGTCACCGCATTGAGGTCAACGACGAAGAGCTCGACGAGGCCCGCCATCGACGCAACCGAATCGCGACCGCGCTCAAGAAAGAGTTCCCAGGCTCTCGCACCTACAACAACGGCAGCGTCGCGCATGGGGACGCCCTCAACCCGCTCAACGATGTCGACTTGGGTGTCGTGATCCCGGACCCCGACAACAAGTACGGCCCGGGACGACGGGGGCCTGCCGATCTGAAAGAACGTGCAGCAGAATCCATCCGCCGGGAACTCGGTCCCGACTATGACGACCTCCGTGTCGAGGTGGACGGGCACAAGCGCTCGATCCTCGTACGGTTCCGTCAGCCCGTGACTGAGGGCCAGCGCGACTTCACCGCCGACGTCATCGTCGCCATCGACAACCCAGGCGCGAAGGGGCTGTTCATCCCACGCTGGGACGCTTGGGATCGCTCTGACCCGGAGGAGCATACTCGACTCGTACGCGAGGCGAACGCGAACACTGCGAGCCGATTCGCGCGCGTCGTCCGGCTCGCAAAGCACTGGAGTCGCCGACATGACAAGCCGTTGTGCTCCTGGAACATCAAGGCGCTCGCATTCGATTCGGTCGTACAGCCCGGTGCGATTCTTCCCGGGTTGCGGGATTGGTTCGCGGGCTCGATCCGCAGCCTCGAACATGGCCTCACACCGGACCCGGCTGGTGTCGCGGAGCAGCCGATCAAGCTTGGCGAGGGCTTCACCCGAACCGAGGTTCTCGCCGAGTTGCGCGATGCGCTCGCTCTTCTCGATGCGGCGATCAGCTTCGAGCGGCGTGGCTACCCCGCGACCGCGATCGACAAGCTCGCTCAGTTGTTCTATGACCCGGAGATGCTTCCATTCCCCCCGTCCGCCGACGTAAAGCGAGAGGGGGCGGCGATGAACGACGGGCGGAAACCGACCGAGATGATCAGCGCAACGACTGCCAAGAGGCCGATTCCGGCGCGCGCGTGGGCGCCGTGAGCGGTAGCTTCGGGACGTCGACCGCGCACTGGTACGGAGTCGACGGACGATGGCGATCGGCTCTCGAGGCGAAGGCACGGCTGCTGCACGGTCGACGACTCGTGATCGAGGAAAACACCGTGAAGCTGACGTACCACCACACGGGCATTCACGTCCCAGCGCGAGCTGCACGGGTGCCCGTCCGGATCGAGTTCTACCGGGATCCCCTGTATGACACGTTCGGTCTGGACCCGAGTGACTATCCGCGGGTATTCGCCGACCCCGGAGCGCGATCGAAACATCGCATGCCGACAGACGACGCCCTCTGTCTCTACGACGTCCGCGATCCGGCAGAGAAGCGGTGGACCTCTGAGAAGGGCTTGCAGTCGCTGCTTGTGATGGTCGCTGACCACCTCTTCTATGAAGACATCTGGCGAGACAGCGGCAAATGGCCTGTCCCTGACGCACCACATGGATTCCAGCGATGATCATCTACTGGCCCGTCACGCCAGATGACACGATCACCGCCGACGCTTGGATCGGAGCAGGCGCGACCGTACTGGCGGCGGTGATCGCGGCTGTCGTCGTAGTTGTCGGCTACGTCGTCCAGCAGCGGAAGGCCCGCTCTGATCGACGAGCTCGAAACTACGCCGAAGCGATCCGCGCCGTGCACGACTACCTCGAAGCTCCATACCTCGTCATACGCAGGGACGGATCAGCCACCGCGCGCATGGCGGTGTCTTCGACGATCAGCGAGATCCAATCCCGGCTTCGTTTTTACGAGTCGCTGCTTGGAATCCAGGCTCCCGCGCATGTCGCAGAGGCCTATCGTGAACTCGTCAAATGTGCGCGCGCTGAAGCGGGCGGGCACATGACGAAGGCATGGCGGGCCCGCGCATTGCGACGGGACCGTCGAACCCCGCGCGGTGAGCGACTGCGGCATCCACTCTCGGACGCGGCGATGAAGCGCACCTTGGATGCGATGCGGTCGGATCTGGCGTGACCTGATGCCAGCGTGCTCCGGCTTCCACGCGACGGGTTATCGTCGGAGCACTCAATACACACGACCAGCACCGACGACGAGGGTCGGATGCCGCGAGGGCCGATCGAGGAGAGGGAGTTGTGGGGAGATCGAATGCTCGTCGTCGCAAGAAGCGGACGAAGCGAGCCGCAGCCGCGGTCAACCGCGCGCCCGTGAGGCGCCCCCGCTTCCAACTCATCTACAAGGGCGACCCCGCGCGGTCGATCTATCTGGTGTCGGGCGCGGTGTTCCTCATCGGACTTGCGCTCATCCTGCTCGAGATCATCGTCTTCGGCGTCATCTTCGGCGCACCCGACTGGGTGTACCCGCCGATGTGGGTGACGGTCGTCGTATGGATCCTCGGCACCCTGACGATGTGCACCATGATGATCGTCGAAGTGATCCTCCGATTGCGAGGCAAGCCCGCCACCTTCGGAATCGCCACGATCGGCGGACGCTACATCGAGGACGTGCGGCCAGACGCCGACGAGCTCGAACACGGTTCGGGGTCGCCGTGAGGCCGCTGGTGCGCGGGGCGGTCGTCGATGCTGAAACCCGCTGCGTTCACTACCGAACCGATCTCGACGTCATCGCCATCGAGTTCGCGTGCTGCGGCGACTTCTATCCCTGTCATCTCTGTCACAGCGAGGCCGTTGATCATCCGGCTGCCCAGTGGCGGACCGAGGAATTTCAGGAACGGGCGGTGCTCTGCGGGGTGTGCGGAACACTGCTGACCATCGCCGAGTATGCCGACGCGCACGCATGTCCGTCCTGCGCGGCGCCGTTCAACCCCGGATGCAAACTGCACTGGGATCTCTACTTCCGCGTCCCGCTCGGCTGATCGATCCCGCACGGAGTTCACCCAAGACAACGACTGGAGCTCTCGGAGGAGTCAGCTCCCCGCGGGGCTCGACTACGCGTCGTCGCCGAAGAACTCGCGCCGCAGGTACTTCGGAGCCTGCACGCGCCACGCCTCGGTCACGAGCTCGGCGAGGTGGTCGGCGTCGATGCGCGCCATGCGGAACGCGATCTTCGGCTCGCCCCACCGGGTGGTCGGGCCGAGGAAGACGTCTGGCGCCATCTCGCGGAGGGCCAGCGCATCGACCGGATCGGCGACCTTCACCCCGACCACGAGCTCGGCCGCGATGATCTCGCGCAGGTCGTCGGGAATGCTCGGCCACGGGTGGCACTCCCACGCGTAGAGCTTGCCGCGCACGAACCAGGCCGCGCCGCCGGTCGTCGCCCGCTCTTCGCTGCCCGGCAGCCGGGCGGCGGCGCGGCGCACATCGTCGAGGTCGGGCACGATGCGAGCCTACGCACAGCAACCGACACACACGTCGACTCGCAGAATGCGACCGGCGATCTCCTCCATTGCCAGGCCGATGATCGTGCCTCCGGCGATGGCTCCGCACCCTCCTCCGGCGATCATGCCGAGCTCGAGGCGTGTGCGTGCGCCACCATCGTCGCCGAGGTAGAGTCTCGGTTCGGCGAGCGGCGGCGGCGTGGGCCTTGTCGAACGACGCGCGGGGCGCTAGTGTCCTCTCAATTACTTTCTTTAGATAGTCAACAAACTTTCTCGACGGAGATGAAGATGAGCAACGACGCCCGCCTCCGAGACCGCCGCCGCCCGCCCGCCCTCCGTCGTGGCATCGCCGCGCTGATCGCGTTGGTCGTCACCGTGAGCGGGTTGGTCTTCGCCGCTGGTCCCGCCTCCGCGGCGGCGAGCCGGGATGTCGCCCGCGAGGGCACGGCGACGGCCCGTTCGACGTACACGCTGAGCGGCAGCTTCGAGCCTGCTCGAATGAATGACGGCGACTCCACGACGCGCTGGGGCTCGCGGTACACCCGTACCAGCCCCAGTGACACGTACGACGTGACGGGGGAGTGGGCTCAGATCGAGCTCGCCGAGCCGACCTACATCCTGAAGGTCGTGCTCGACTGGGAGGCGGCCTACTCGACCGACTACGAGATCCAGGTGTCGAACGACGGGGCGACGTGGACGAGTCTCCGCCGGGTGACCACGCCGACCGGTCAGGCAGCCGGCGGCCACCTCGTGCAGGAGGAGGTGGTCGACACCTCCGATGCATGGTCGTTCGTGCGCGTCGTGTCGCAGGCCACGGCGACGAAGTACGGTCTCTCGCTGTACTCGTTCCAGGTCTGGAACCAGCCTTCGGACACGCCCCCCGGAGCGGCGCGCGACCTGGCCCGCGACGGCACGGCGACGGCGAAGTCGTTCTACGACGACCGCTTCGTCGCCGCGAACGCGATCGACGGAGACTCGACCACTCGCTGGGGATCGAAGTACACGCGCACGGCGCCGATCTACGACAACACGGCCGACTGGATTCAGGTCGAGCTCGCCGAGGCATCGCGCATCCACACGGTCGTCCTCAACTGGGAGGCGGCCTACGGCAAGAAGTACCTCCTGCAGGTGTCGAACGACGGCACCTCGTGGACCACGGTGCACGATGGCGCCGCAACAGGGGCGGGCGCGCAGAGCATCGTCGTCGACACCGCAGAGGCGTGGAAGTTCGTGCGTATGCAGGGCGTCGAGACGGCGGGCATCTACGGCTACTCGCTGTTCGCCTTCGAGGTCTGGGGAGCCGAGAAGCCCGCCCCGGAGCTGCCGCCCACCGGTGACATCACCCCGCAGCCCGTGTCACGGGCCGACGCCGAGGGCGCGCCGTACGAGATCACCGAGGACAGCCGCATCGTGAGCCCGGCGGCCTTCTCCGAGGCGGCGGGGCTCCTCGCCGACACGCTGCGCGCGAGCACCGGCTTCGAGTTGCCGATCGTGGAGGCGGGCGCCGCGGACGGCGACATCGTGCTGGTCCAGGGCGACCCCGCGTCCGGCGCGGAGCAGCAGTATCAGAAGGCCGAGGCGTACCGCCTCGTGTCGGCGCCGACGGGCGTGCAGATCACCGCGAGCGAGTTGCGCGGCGCGTGGAACGGAACCCGCACGCTGCTGCAACTGCTGCCGGTCTGGGCGCTCGGCGACGACAGCGACGTCGTCCAGGCGTGGAGCGTCGCCGCCACTGAGATCGTGGACTATCCCCGCTTCGCTCAGCGTGGCCTGATGATCGATCCGGCCCGCAACTTCCTCACCGTCGACGCCGTGAAAGCCCTCGTCGACCAGATGTCGCTGGTGAAGATGAACCGCCTGCACATCCATCTGACCGACGACCAGGGCTGGCGCATCCAGATCGACTCCTGGCCGAACCTCACCGCGCACGGCGCGTCGTCGTCGATGGCGGGCGGACAGTCCGGGTTCTACACGAAGGACGACTTCCGGGACATCGTCGCGTACGCGTCCGCCCGTCAGATCGACGTCGTTCCCGAGATCGACGTTCCCGGCCACTCCGATGCCGCACTTTCGTCGTACCCCGTGCTCGACTGCCAGGAGCGAATCATCCCGATCCGCACGACCGGCGGCATCTCGACCAATTCGCTGTGCGTCGGCAAGCCCGAGGTGACCCGATTCATCTCCGACGTCATCCGCGAGGTCGCCGAGCTCACACCCGGTGAGTACATTCACGTCGGCGCCGACGAAGTCGAGGGCATCACGACGACGCAGTACGGCGAATTCATCCGAATGGTCGAGCAGGTCGCCGCCGACAACGGCAAGAAGATCATCGGCTGGACGCCGATGCCCCAGGCCGGCACGTCGAAGGACGCCGTGCACCAGTACTGGGCGGACCGGAAGAACCATCTCGCAAAGGGTTGGTTCGAGGGGCGCCCGGTCATCCTCTCTCCGGTCAACCACGCGTACATGGACTACAAGTTCCCCGGCGCGCCGCTCGGATTCCGTGAACCGATCTACTCGACCAAGTACCAGTACGCGTGGGACCCGACCGCGGTGATCGATGCCACCACGCGCAAGAATCTGAACGCCTCGTTCGGGCTGACCGAGGCCGACGTGCAGGGTGTGGAGGCTGCCGCATGGGGCGAGACATTCCGTCGAGGCGGCGAGGACCTCGAGTACATGGCGTGGCCCCGCACGCTCGGCATCGCCGACAAGGGGTGGGCGACGCAGTTCGACAGCTCCTCGTTCGAGACGTTCGCGCAGCGAGCCGGCTCGCATGGCGCTCGGCTCCAGCTGCTCGGGGGCAACTTCTGGGCTGATCCTGAGATCCCGTGGCAGACCGCGGTCGTCGGGCGCGAAGTCCCGCAGGTGGAGAGCGGCGAGGTCGCCGGCGTGGTCGCACGGATCGCGAGCCCGAGCGTACCGCTGGCGCAGCTCCAGGCGACGATCACCTGGCCCGACGGTGCCGTCACCGACGGTGTGATCAGCGGGGCCGATGCGGCAGGTGCAGACGCTGCGACGGTCTTCGACGTGACCGGCACCCACGTTCTCGGTGCTGATACCGGCGCCTCGGCGACCGTGACCGTGACCGGTCCTGAAGGCCTCTCGCAGACGGTGCCGTTCCGAGTCGACGTCTACGAGCCCCCCGTCGCCGTCGGAGCCCTGCAGCTGTCGGACGACGAGGTGCGGGCCGGCAAGAAGGTGACCATCACGGCGACAGAGCTGCCTGTCGGCGCGCAGATCGCCCTGACCCTTCGCGGCAACGGGTCGGAGGTCGAGATCGACAGGCTCGTGGCCGATGGGAACGGCACCGCGATGGTGAAGTGGCGCGTGCCAAAGTCGGTCGAGCCCGGGGCCTACGACGTCGTCCTCACCTCCGGACTCGGGAGCGAGGGGCGTATCCCGCTGACGGTCGTCGAGAAGTAGCACGTCTGAGGGGCTCCGTGAGGGGTGGAAGCCGTGAGGCATCCACCCCTCATCGCGTTCGAGCCGGTGGCCCCGCCGCCGTCACCCCATCTCGGCCCCCGCGGCATCACCGGTGTACGCCGCATACGTGCGATCGGACGCACCCTTCGCGACCTCTGCGCTGACCCCGTCGCGCTCGTGAGCCGCGGCCCATGCGTCGGCTGAGCGGCGCATGAACGCCTTCCCCTCATCCGACGCGACCCAGGCCGGGGCCTCTTCGGGCGAGATGCCGTCGTCGCCGCCCGAGAAGTGCAGCGCGAGGCCGAGGAGCCCCTGGTCCCAGCCGATGCCGGTCGCCGACGGCCCGAACTGCTCCCACATGCCGTCGGGCAGGCTCGTCGCCGTGGCGACGTTCTCGAGCTCGAAACGGGTGTGCGAGGCATCCACCTCGATGAGGCGAACGCTCACGATGGCCGGCTCGCCGACGCCCATGCCCCACGTGACCGAGTAGCCGGCCGTGCCGTCGCGCGGCGGCTCGCAGCTCCTGATCTCGCCGCCCGCGTTGCCCTCGAACTGGTACGTGCCGCCGAGTCGCAGGTCGCCCGAGATCGGCAGGAACCAACGCGGAATGCGCTCGGCGCTCGTCACCGCGTCCCACACGTCGTCGATGGGGGAGGGGTAGGTCTGGGTGAGCAATTGCACGTACGTGCGCTCGCCGTCGACCTCCTTCGTCTCGATGCTGCGCGTGACGGCGTCGAGCTGGGCGTTCACGTCAACCATGTCGGTACTCCTTCGTTCAGTCGTCGTGCGGATCGGTGCGGGTGTCGTCGTCAGGCCGGGCGGGCGGGGATGCCCCAGCAGGGCGCTGCTTCTCTGCCGCCTTCCGCTGCGCGAGCCGACCGCGCGCGAGCTCGGTGCCGAGGGCGTCGAGCTTGGGCTCCCAGAACCGGCGGAACGCGTCGAACCAGGCGTCGGCCTGAGCGAGCGGCGCGGGGTCGACCGCGTACAACCGCCGCGCCCCCTCGGGGCGCACGGTCACGAACCCCGACTCGCGAAGCACGCGCAGGTGCTGGGAGACCGCCGGCTGCGAGATGCCGAACTCGGCCTGGATGACACGGCCGACGTCGCCGGCCGACGCCTCACCGTCGGCGATCAGCTCGAGGATGCGGCGCCTGACCGGATCTCCGAGGACATCGAGCGCGTGCATGGGGCAATGATTGCATCATCACTTATATAAGTCAATGATTATTTTCAGGTCACGTCATAGTCTGGTGCGACCATGACCGACGAGATCCAGCGGATCCGCGACGCGATCATCGCCGACGAGCAGAACGCGCCGTTCACCGCCCGCGGCTGGCAGCCCGTCTTCGCCGCTGCGCCCGATTCGCGCATCCTGCTCATCGGCCAGGCTCCCGGCCGCCGGGCGCAGGAGTCGGGGATCCCGTGGAACGACGCCAGCGGCGACACCCTCGTTCGCTGGCTCGGCGTCGACCGAGAGACGTTCCACGACCCGGCGGCGTTCGCGATCGTGCCGATGGACTTCTACTTCCCGGGCAAGGCCGCCTCGGGCGACCTTCCGCCCCGCCGAGGATTCGCGGCGACGTGGCATCCGCCGCTTCTCGAGCAGCTCGCGAGCGTGCGGCTGACCGTCCTCGTCGGCGCGTACGCCCAGCGGGCCTACCTGCCCGACCGGCGGATGACGCTCACCGAGACCGTTCGCCACTGGCGCGACTACGGACCCGAGGTCCTCCCCGTGGTGCACCCGTCGCCGCGCAACATCGCCTGGCAGCAGCGCAACCCGTGGTTCGAGGCCGAGACGGTTCCCGCGCTGCGTGCTGCGGTCGCGGCGGCGCTGAGCGCTTGAGCAGCGCCGAGGTCGTCACCGTTCGCGGGTGCGGCATGCGCGTTCGGCCGCGATGCGCGCCCGACGCCGTCAGTTGATGATCTCGCCGCGTTCATCGGCGCGAAGCGCTGCCAGCCGCTCTCGCCACGCCCGGAGCGATGGCGCGGCGGCAGCTAGTCCGTGACCGGCTCGCGCGGCGGGTTGTGCATGAACTCGAGGCGGATGCCGTTGTCGTCCTCGACGAACGAGGCGTAGTAGCGCTCGTTGAAGCGCGGGTACGGCTTCGGGTCGCGCACCGCCGTCCACCCCGCGCCGACGGCGATCTCGTGCAGCCGATCGACCTCGGTGCGCGATTCGACGGGGAAGGCGAGGTGCTGCCAGCCGACCCGGCCGTGGCGGTGCGGTCCGGTGCCCGGCTCGAGGGCGGGGAAGAGGATCAGCTCCTCCTCGCCCAGGTACCACGACACCCCGTTGTCGGCGTCCTGCCGCGTGCAGCCGAGCGCCTGCATCACCGGGTCGAACTGCGCGGTCGAACGGGTCAGGTCGTCGACGGAGATGCCGATGTGATCGAAGAGGCCCATCCGATCATCGTATGGGCCGACGTCTCGACCGGCCGAACCCGGCGATGGGGAGTGCTGCCCATTCTGCAGGCATCCCCGGCCGTGGTCTGATCGGTCCGTGCGCGGATGCGCCGACCAGACCGGGGGGCGTCGAGCCACCCGCCGAACAACGAATGGGGACGCACGCAGATGATCAAGAAGCTCAGGAGAGGGATCGCCGGGGGAGCGGTCGCGCTCGCGGTCGCAGGGCTCTGCGCGATCGCACCGGCAACCGCGGCGAACGCGTACAGCGGAACCTCGGGCAAGGGCTGCACCGCCTACGTCTACTCGCGCGGCGGGTACTCGACGTGCGTCGGGCAGATCCAGCGCATGCTGAACGGGGTCCAGTCGGCCTACGGCCTCGGCAGCGCGCTCGCCGTCGACAACTCGTTCGGTCCCGCGACCGAGTCGCAGGTGCGCAAGTTCCAGAGCTGGGTCTACATCACCTCCGACGGCATCGTCGGACGCAACACGTGGAACACGCTCTGCTCGTACGCTGGCCAGGTCAACTTCGCGTACGCGAGCTCGAGCGCGGCGAAGCGCACGGCGTGGCAGGCGGCGTACGACGCCGGCTGCTACGTCGAGAAGCCGGCCTCGGGTTCGCCCGGCTACATCACCATCTCGAAGTACTGAGCCGTCTCGTCGTACTGATCGAGCGAAGGGCCGGATGCCTCGGGCATCCGGCCCTTCGTCGTGCCGGTCGAGACGCGCCTACTCGACGAGCTTGCCGACCGTCGACACCTCGCGCATGAGCCCCGCGATCTCCTCCGGGATCGGCGGGATCGCCTCGCGCGTCACCCCGGTCTGGGGCGACCACACGAGGTTCACCTGCAGCGAGGCATCCGTGGCGGGGTAGTCGCTGCGGTTGTGGCAGCCGCGGGTCTCGCGACGCTCGAGCGCGGCTTCGAGCGTCGCGCGGGCCGCGAGCGCGGCGGACTTGAGGTCGAACGCGTGCGCGAGGTCCTGGTAGCCCGCGATGTCGGGGTGCACGCCGATGTCGGCCATGCGCGCCTCGATCCCGTCGAGCTCGGCGAGGCCGGCGCGCAGGCCCTCCTCGTCGCGCACGACGCCGGCATGCTCGGTCATCGTGTCGCGGATGGCGCGCTGCAGGGCGCGCACGTTCTCGGCGCCGTCCGACCCCAGCAGTGCGGAGATCTCGTCGCGGGCGGTCTCGACCGCGGCGGCCGAGCGCTGCTGCGCCGGAAGCGACCGCGAGTACGCGGCGGCGGCCTGACCCACGATGCGTCCGAAGACGAGCAGCTCGATGAGCGAGTTGCCGCCCAGCCGGTTGGCTCCGTGCAGGCCGCTGGATGCCTCGCCGATGGCGTAGAGCCCGGGCACGTCGGTGCCGTGGTCGTCGGGCCGAACCCAGACCCCGCCCATCGAGTAGTGCGCGGTCGGCGCGATCTCGATGGGCTGCTTCGTGATGTCGAGCATCTGCAGCTCGAGCATCGTCTGGTACACCCGCGGCAGCCGCTGCATGATCGTCTCGCGGGGCAGGTGCGAGACATCCAGCCAGACGCCGCCGTTGGGGGTGCCGCGGCCCTCCTTGATCTCGGTGTAGCAGGCCAGCGCGACGCGGTCGCGGGTCGACAGCTCGAGGCGTTCGGGGTCGTACTTGTCCATGAAGCGCTCACCGAGGCCGTTGGTGAGGATGCCGCCCTCGCCGCGGGCCGCCTCGCTGATGAGGGTGCCTGCCGCGCTCTCGGGCTCGATGATGCCGGACGGGTGGAACTGCACGAGCTCCGGGTCGCGCACGCGTCCGCCCGCCTCGACGGCGAGCCGCCACGAGTCGCCCGTGTTCTCGTCGCGCCGCGACGAGGTGCGCCGCCAGATGCGGTTGTGCCCGCCCGCCGCGAGGATGACGGCGTCGGCGTGGATGAGGTAGCGGGTCCCGTTCTCGAGGTCGAAGCCGTACGCGCCGAACACCGCGCCGTCGTCGTTCACGAGGATGCGGGTGACGTACACGGTGTCGAGGATCGGCACCTCGAGCTGCGCCGCGCGGTTCACGAGCGTGCGCTGGATCTCGAGCCCCGTGTAGTCGCCCGCGAACGCCGTGCGGCGGTACGTGTGCGCGCCGAAGAAGCGCTGCGAGATGCGGCCGTCGGCCTCGCGGGCGAACGGCATTCCGTAGCGTTCGAGATCCTGGATGCCTCGTGCCGCGCCCTTCGTCACGGTCTCGACGGTGCGCGGGTCGGCGAGCAGGTAGCTCTCCTTGAGCGTGTCGGCGGCGTGCTGCTGCCAGCTGTCGTCGGCGTCCATGGTCGCCAGGGCGGCGTTGATGCCGCCGGCCGCGAGCGAGGTGTGGGCATCGGACTTCGGGCGCTTGCCGAGCGCGAGCACGTCGACACCCGCCTCGGCGAGCTCGATGGCGGCGCGCAGCCCCGAGCCGCCGGTGCCGATCACGAGCACGGTCGTGGAGATCTGTCGTTCGGCGGTGGTCGGAGCGTTGAACGTGGGGGTGGTCATGGCAGCCACGGTAGGCGCGTCTGGATGATTACTCCAATGCATATATCGTGTCGCCACGATGCGCATAGAGTATGCATGTGAACCTCGAACAGCTGCAGAGCTTCGTCACGGTCGCCCGCTTCGGCAACTTCACCCGCGCCGCCGAAGAGCTCTACCTCGCGCAACCCACGCTCAGCCGCCAGATCACCGCGCTCGAGCACGACCTCGGCGCCGAGCTGTTCCGCCGGGCCCGAGGCGGCTCGACGCTCACCCCCGCCGGCGAGTCGCTGCTGCCGCTCGCGCGCCGCATGCTCGCCGACGCCGAGTCGGTGCGCCGCGACCTCGCCGAGCTCGCCGGCCTCGAACGCGGCCGGGTGCGGCTCGGCGCGACCCCGACCCTCTGCATCAGCCTCGTCGCCGAGGTGCTCAGCGCGTTCCACGCGGAGCATCCCGGCATCGAACTGCACCTCTCGGAGCAGGGGTCGCGGCGCCTGCTCGACGAACTCGCGAGCGGCGAGCTCGACCTGGCGCTCATCACGACCTCCGACGGCCGTTCGGCCGAGCGGTTCACGCTGGCCCCGCTGCTCGTCGAGGAGCTCGTCGTGATCTCATCGGCGGGGATGCCTCCGGTCGCGACGGGCGAGGCCGTCTCGCTCGCCGAGGTCGCGGCGCTGCCGCAGATCGTGTTCAGCGCGACCTACGACCTGCGCGGCACGACCGACGCGGCGTTCGCGGCGGCCGGCCTCACGCCCGAGATCGTGCTCGAAGGTGCCGAGATGGATGCCGTGTTGCGCTTCGTCGAGCGCGGCCTCGGCGTCGCGATCGTGCCGGCGATGGTGCTCATCGACCGCCCGGGCCTGCGATCGGTGCGGCTCGAGGCACCGACGCTCACCCGAACGATCAGCCTGGCCCGGCCCGCCGATGTCGCGCCCGCCGCCGCCGTCGAGGTGATGCAGCGCACGATCGCGACCACGGCGACGGCGTTCGCAGACCGGGCCGGCGAGACCATGCGCCTCGCTCCGGGGAACGCCTGACGGACTCGGGCGAGACGACGATGCGCCCGCCCCGGAGGGCGAGCGCATCGTCAGGCCTCGGGTCGGCTCAGACGCGGGCCCCGCGAGCTGCGGGGTCGCCGAGGGCGGCGGCGTCGAGTGCGAACAGGTCGCGCGAGCCGGCCGTCGCGGAGCTGGCCAGGCCGGCGGCCTGCGGCAGCAGCTGCTCGGCGTAGAAGCGGGCGAGCGGCAGCTGCGTCTCGGCGATGCCGTCGGCGTCGACGCCGCGTGCACCGAGCGCCGACTTCGCCATGAGCCACCCGCCGACGACGAGGCCCCAGATGCGCTGGTACGGGGACGACCCCGAGAGCACCGCGTTCGGGTCGGTGGCACCGGTGCGCAGCATCCACGCCGTCGTCTGCTCGAGGGTGTCGAGCTGTGCGCTCAGGTGCGAGCGGATCGAGGCGAACTCCTCGCCCGCCGCGGCCAGCTCGGTGTCGAGCTCGCGCATGGTGGCGATGAACTCGAGCGCGGACGCGCCGTCGCGGACCGGGAGCTTGCGACCGACGAGGTCGGCGGCCTGGATGCCGTTCGTGCCCTCGTAGATCGCCGCGATGCGCACGTCGCGGTAGTGCTGGGCGGCCCCGGTCTCCTCGATGAAGCCCATGCCGCCGTGGATCTGCAGTGCGAGCGAGGTGAGCTCGTTGCCGAGGTCGGTGCCGAACGACTTGCAGATCGGGGTGAGCAGGCCGACGATCTCGTTCGCGCGAGCCCGGGTCGCGGGGTCGGGGTGGTGGGTCGACACGTCGACGTAGGTCGCGTTCAGGAGCATCATGCGACGCATCGCGGCGATATATGCCTTCTGCGTCATGAGCATGCGGCGCACGTCGGGGAAGTCGATGATCGGGCTGTCCTGCGTCGCGCCGATCGCGCGGCCCTGGATGCGCTCGCGCGCGTAGTCGAGCGACTGCTGGTAGGCGCGCTCGGCGACGGCGAGGCCCTGCGTGCCGACCGAGAGACGGGCGCTGTTCATCATGACGAACATGATGCGCATGCCGATGTTCTCGTCGCCGGCGAGGTAGCCGGTCGCGTCCTCGTACGACAGCACGCAGGTGGGCGAACCGTGGATGCCCATCTTGTGCTCGACGCCGACGGTGTGCACGCCGTTGCGCTCGCCGAGCGAGCCGTCCTCGTTCACGAGGAACTTCGGCACGATGAAGATCGAGATGCCCTTCGTGCCGGCCGGGGCGTCGGGCGTGCGTGCGAGCACGAGGTGCACGATCTGCTCGCTGAGGTCGTGGTCGCCGAAGGTGATGAAGATCTTCTGGCCGGTGATGCCGTAGGTGCCGTCCTCGCGCTTGACCGCCTTCGTGGTCAGCGCGCCGACGTCGGAGCCGGCGTGCGGCTCGGTGAGGTTCATGGTGCCGGCCCACTCGCCGGAGACCATCTTGGGCAGCCACTGCTGCTTCTGCTCGTCGCTGCCGTAGTGCAGCAGCGCCTCGATCGCGCCCTGAGTGAGCAGCGGAGCCAGCGAGAATGCCATGTTCGCCGTCATCATGAGCTCCTGCACGGCGAGGCCGACCGTGCGCGGGAAGTTGCCGCCGCCGTACTCCTCGGGCAGCGGAACCGAGCCCCAGCCCGCGTCGACGTAGGCGGCGTACGCCTCCTTGAAGCCGGTCGCCGTCGTCACGCTGCCGTCGGGGTTCAGCGTCGAACCCTCGAGGTCGCCGGCGCGGTTGGTGGGCGCCACGACCTCGGCCATGAAGCTGCCGACCTCGTCGAGGATCTCGGAGACGGTCTCGAGGTCGGCGTGCTCGAAACCGGGCAGCTGCGCGACGGCGTCGTAGTCGACGACGTGCTCGAGGGCGAAGGCGATATCTGCAACAGGGGGTCGGAATCCGCTCATGCCCGCAGCGTAACCCCGGCATCCCGCGCGGCAGCCGGGAACTGTGCACGTTCGACGAAGGTGCTCGGTCGAGCGCCGCACCGGGTTGGCGGCATCCCACAAAAGAGTGCCCTGTCGAGGCAAGCAAGTGCTTGGTTAGGATGGAGCGACTCGTGCACAGAGGGAGCGGAATGAAGATCGTCGTCCTGGTCAAGGAGGTCCCCGACACCTACGGGGACCGCAAGCTGAACCTGCAGACCGGCCTCGCCGATCGCGCCGCGAGTGACACGGTGCTCGACGAGATCGGCGAGCGCGCCCTGGAGGTCGCGCTCTCGTACGCCGACGCGAACGCCGGCACCGAGGTGGTCGTGCTCTCGATGTCGCCCGGGTCCGCTGCGGCGACCGTGCGCAAGGGCCTCGCGATGGGGGCGTCGTCGGCCGTGCAGGTCGTCGACGACGCGCTCGCCGGGGCCGACCTCGGGCTCACCGCCGAGGTGCTCGCCGCCGCGGTGCAGCGCATCGGGTACGACCTCGTGATCGCCGGCAACGAGTCGACCGACGGCTCCGGCGGCGTGGTGCCGGCGATGATCGCCGAGCTCCTCGACGTGCCGAACGCGACGAGCCTGAACTCGGTCGAGATCGCCGACGGCGAGGTGCGCGGCGAGCGCGCGAGCGACCACGGCACGATGCAGGTCACGGCGGCGCTGCCCGCGGTCATCTCGATCACCGAACGGCTGCCGGACGCCCGGTTCCCGAACTTCAAGGGCATCATGGCCGCGAAGAAGAAGCCGTTCGAGACGCTCTCGCTCGCCGACCTCGGCGTCGATGCCGAGACGACCGAGGCGTCGCGCTCGATCATGATCTCGCTCGCCGAGAAGCCGCCCCGCACGGCGGGCACCAAGATCGTCGACGAGGGCGACGCCGGCGAGCGGCTCGCCGAGTACCTCGTCCAGAACCGGCTCGCGTAAGGGGATCGACATGACTGACTTCCAGGCCGACTCGATCCTCGTCCTCCTCGACCTCACCCCCTCTGGCGAGCTCACCAAGAGCGCCGCAGGACTGCTCGGCGCCGCCGCCGGGGTCGGCACTCCGGTCGCTCTCATCGTCGGCGCGGCCGGCGCCGGTGAGCAGGCCGCGGCCGATGCCGCGGCACTCGGGGCGACCCATGTGCTCGTCGCCGAGGGCGCCGAGGCCGGTGCGCAGGTGACGGTGCCCGGGGCCGACGCGCTCGCCGCGGCCGCCGAGCTCGTGCGACCCGACGCGATCCTCGTCCCGAACTCGATCGAGGGGCGCGAGGTCGCCGGCCGCTACGCGGCCCGCTCGCGCTCGGGTCTCGCGGTCGACGCCGTCGCGGTCTCGCGCGACGCCGAGGGGGTCGTCGCCCATCACTCGGTCTACGGCGGCGCCTACAATGTCGACTCCGCGGTCACGTGGGGCGCCCCGGTGATCACCGTACGCGAGGGCGCGGTCGATGCCCGCGCCGAGGCGCAGCCGGTCTCGACCGAGCAGCTCGCGGTCGAGGCATCCGGTCGTCGGGCCGCCGCCATCGGGCGCGTCGACGAGGCGGTCGTCACGTCGTCGCGTCCCGAACTGCGCGGCGCGGCGAAGGTCGTGTCGGGCGGCCGCGGTCTCGGCTCGGAGGCGCAGTTCGCGCTCGTCGAGCAGCTCGCCGACGTGCTCGGCGCCGCGGTCGGCGCCTCGCGCGCGGCGGTCGACGCCGGTTACGTGCCGCAGTCGTACCAGGTCGGCCAGACCGGTGTCTCGGTGTCGCCGCAGCTCTACATCGCACTCGGCATCTCGGGCGCGATCCAGCACCGGGCCGGCATGCAGACGGCGAAGACGATCGTCGCGATCAACAAGGACGGCGACGCCCCCATCTTCGAGATCGCCGACTTCGGCATCGTCGGCGACCTGTTCACGGTCGTGCCGCAGCTGATCGCCGCGCTCGAGGCGCGGAAGGCGTAGCGCCCGATGGCGACGTACGGGCGAACGACACGGCAGGGCCTGCCTCGCTTCGCGGGCGGCGACCCCTGGCCTCCGGTGTCCGAGGTCGCGGAGGCGGCGACGATGCCCGCAGGTGTCGTGGCGGCGACCGGTACCGCTGAGTCTCCGGCGGTCGCGGCGGCTGCCGCCCCGGCGACCGCGGTCGCGGCGACCGCGGCAGCCCCCGCGACGGCGGTCGTCGTCCCCGCTGCGCCGTCGCCGCGGCCCGTGCGGCGCGGCCTCCCGCGCGTTCCCGGCGGCGAGCCATGGCCCCCCGCGTCGTCGGCTCCGGCCGCGGCGGTCGACTCGACGCCGCCGACGGATGTCGCGCCCGCGCCCCCAGCCACGGCGGCCCCCGCCGCCACGGCCCCGCCCGCCGCGAAGGTGGCTCCGGCAGCGGCCCCCGCCGGCGCGAGCACCGTCGCCGGGGCGGTCGCCCTGCGACGCGGGCTGCCGCGCACCCCCGACGGCGACCCCTGGCCCCCGGCCGGCACGGCGCCCGCCCGGCCCGAGCGCGTCGTCGAGACGCCGGTCGCCGAGGTCGCCCCGACGGTCGAGGCCGCTGCCGTCGTCGCGCCCACGCCCACCGTCGCGCCCGCGCCCGCTCCCGCGCCCGCGCCCGCTCCCGCGCCCGCGCCCGCGCCCGCGCCCGCGCCCACTCCCGTCGCCGCGCCCGGTGCCGCGCCCCGGCGCGCCCCGATGCCGCAGCCTCGACGAGCGACTTCCGTCGCGGCATCCACCCCGCCCGTCGCCGAACCATGGCCGAAGCTGTACGGACCGTACTCGCGCGCCGAGTGGGCCGCCGTGCTCGTCATCGGCGGGTTCGGGCTGCTGCTCGCGGGCACCGGGGTCGTCGTCGTCGTCAACTGGCTGCTCGCCACCGCGCCGATGCAGGACTTCATCGCGAGCTACCCGGGCGAGTACCACCTGCCCGAGTCGGCGCCCGTCGGCATTCCGGCGTGGCTCGGCTGGCAGCACTTCTTCAACGTGTTCCTGATCGTGCTCATCATCCGGTCGGGCCTGCAGGTGCGGACGCAGAAGCGCCCGACCGCGTTCTGGTCGCCGCGCTGGAACGCGAAGCGCAAGATCAGCCTCGCGCTGTGGTTCCACCAGTCGCTCGACATCCTGTGGCTCGTCAACGGCGTCGTGTTCGTCGTGCTGCTCTTCGCGACCGGCCAGTGGATGCGCATCGTGCCGACGAGCTGGGAGGTCTTCCCGAACGCGATCTCGGCGCTGCTGCAGTACCTCTCGCTCGACTGGCCGACCGAGAACGGCTGGGTGAACTACAACAGCCTGCAGCAGATCGCCTACTTCATGACCGTCTTCGTCGCGGCCCCGCTCGCGGTGATCACGGGCGTGCGCATGTCGGGGATCTGGCCGAAGAACGCGAAGACGCTGAACCGCATCTACCCGGTCGAGTGGGCTCGTGCCGTGCACTTCCCGGTGATGCTGTACTTCGTCGCCTTCATCATCGTGCACGTCGGGCTCGTGTTCGCGACCGGGATCTTGCGCAACCTCAACCACATGTACGCCAGCCAGGACGCCGTGAACTGGGTCGGCTTCTGGATCTTCGTCGCCTCGCTCGTCGTGATCGCGGTCGCCTGGATCGCAGCGCGGCCGCTCGTGCTCGCTCCCATCGCCCGCCTGTTCGGCAAGGTCAGCGGGCGCTGACGTGGGCGACGGTTCGGGGCGGCGCGACGAGATCATCGCGATCGCGACGAGGCTGATCGCCTCGCGCGGATACTCGTCGACGACGGTGCGCGACATCGCCGACGAGGCGGGCATCCTCTCGGGCAGCCTGTACCACCACTTCTCCTCGAAGGAGGCGGTGCTGCAGGAGATCCTGCGCGCGTTCATGGACGACACGCTCGCGCACTTCGAGCGCATCGTCGCGAGCGAGGGCAGCTACCGCGAGCACCTCGACCAGCTCATCGAGCACGCATTCCTCACGATCGAACAGCGCCCCGACGAGGTGCGCATCTACCAGAACGAGACCGGGTTCATGATGACCCAGCCCGGCTTCGAGTTCCTCGCCGACGGGGCCGCGCGCATCGAGGAGCTCTGGCTCGAGCAGATCACGGCCGGCCAGGCCGACGGCGCCTTCCGCGACTCGGTCGATCCGCGGCTCGCGTTCCGGTTCATCCGCGACGCGGTCTGGTCGACGGTGTTCTGGTACCGGCCGGGTGGCAGCCACACCGCGGCGAGCGTCAGCGAGAACTACCTCGAGCTGCTGCACGCGGGACTGCTCGCCGACTGACCGTCACGGCGGCCGCGCCGGCGACCGCTCCGAGTCATCGGCCGCCGAGCAGGCGTCGGGCGACGATCATGCGCATGACCTCGTTCGTGCCCTCGAGGATCTGGTGCACGCGCAGGTCCCGCACGACGCGCTCGATGCCGAACTCCGAGAGGTAGCCGTACCCGCCGTGGAGTTGCAGCGCGGCGTTCGCCACGGTGAATGCGGCATCGGTCGCGAAGCGCTTCGCCATCGCGCACCTCGCCGTCGCGTCGGGCACGCCGTCGTCGATCGCGGCGGCGGCGTCGTGCACGAGCAGTCGCGCGGCGTGGAGTTCGGTCGCCATGTCGGCGAGCGTGAAGCGCACCGTCTGGTGCTCGGCGAGGGGGCGCCCGAACGTCTCGCGCTCCCGCACGTGCCGCAGGGCACGATCGAGCGCCCACTGCGCGCCGCCGAGCGAGCACGCCGCGATGTTCACCCGTCCGCCGTCGAGTCCCGACAGGGCGATCGGGAACCCGTCGCCCTCATCGCCCAGGCGGTGGCCGACCGGCACCCGGACGCCGTCGAGCACGACCTGCCGGGTGGGCTGGGCGCGCCAGCCCATCTTCTGCTCGTCGGGACCGAAGGACAGGCCGGAAGCCTCGGCCGGAACGACGATCGCGCTGATTCCGCGTGCACCCGGCTCGCCGGTGCGGGCGAAGACGAGGTAGACGGCCGAGACGCCGGCGCCCGAGATGAACTGCTTCACCCCGTTCAGCACGTACTCGTCACCCTCGCGCCGTGCCGTCGTGGTGATCGCCGCGGCGTCGGAGCCCGCCGACGGCTCGGTGAGGCAGTAGCTGGCGCGGTCGACGAGCGACGTCAGCCCGGGCAGCCAGCGCTCCCGCTGCGCGTCGTCGCCGTACCGATCGATCATCCACGCCACCATGTTGTGGATCGACAGGTACGCGGCGATCGTCGTGTCGCCCTTGGCGAGCTCTTCGAAGACGAGCGTCGCGGTCAATCGATCGAGCGCCGAGCCCCCGACATCCTCGCCGACGTAGATGCCGCCCAGGCCCAGCAGGCCCGCCCGCTCGAGCGTGTCGAGCGGGAAGTGCTTCGTGCGGTCGCGCTCGTTCGCGAAGGGCGCGAGCTCGGTCGCCGTGAACTCGCGCACGGCGTCGACGATCGCCAGCTGATCTTCGGAGAATGCGTTCGACCCGGCCATCTCAGCCCTTCCACGTGCCGAGGCCGAGCCTAGTCCGGAATGCCCGGTGCACCAGAGCGTTGCATTTCATCGTGTGCCGCCATCGGGGCGGCAGGAGGAGAGCAGCATGGCACGCATCGTCGTCATCGGAGGCACCGGCTACGCCGGCGGACACATCGCGACCGAAGCCGCGTCACGAGGACACGAGGTCGTGTCGGTGTCGCGCAACGAGCCGAGCGAGAAGGTCGCCGGCGTCGAGTACGTGCGCGGGTCGATCCTCGACCTCGACGGACTCGCGGCGCAGTTCGACGGTGCCGATGCCGTGATCTCGGCGGTCGCCCCGCGCGGCGACATGACCGACGAGGTGCCCGGTGCGCTGCGCGCCCTCGCCGACCGGCTCACCGGCACGCCCACCCGCCTCGGCGTCGTCGGGGGAGCGATGGGCAGCCTCTCCGCCCCGGGCGGACCGCGCCTCTACGACCTCGGCGTGCCCGAGCAGTACCTGCACGAGGCCACCGTCGGCATCGAGTCGCTCGACCTGCTCGAGGCGAGCGAGCCCGGGCTCGACTGGTTCCTCGTGCACCCTCCGAAGGTCTTCGGCTCGTGGCAGCCCGGCGAGCGCACGGGTGCCTACCGCACCGGCGGCGAGGTCGTCGTCGTCGCCGAGGACGGCTCGTCGTTCATCTCGGGCGCCGACTTCGCGATCGCCGTCGTCGACGAGGTCGAGAACGGCGACCACCGGCGCGAGCGGTTCACGGTCGGCTACTGATCGGTCACCCGCGCGTCGACGCGGCTCGGCACCGCCGGCACCGCTCGCGGCGGTGCCTCCTGTGGATGAATTCGTGCGGGAGCCGGCTGAGGCGCGTACCGTGGGAGGACGGGTCGTGATCGCCGAGCCTCGAGGCAACGACGACCGATCCGGCGGGCACCTCTGAACCAGCGCCCGAACGGAGCGAACCACCTGATGTCCTGGAGCGACGAGTCCGACGTCGACGACCGCAGCGAGTACCGGCCGCCGCGCGAGCGGGCGACCGGATGGCGGCTCGTCCGTCGCGTCGCCGTCATCGCCGGGTTCGCCGTCGGGGGCGTCGTCGGTGCCGTCGCGCTGGTGGTCGGCGTCGTGTTCGCGGTCAACGTGATGGGCACGGCGGCCAATCCGGGCGGGTTCGCCGCACCGGCCGCGTACGGCGCGAGGGTGGCGCTGCCCCCGGTCGCCTCCGAGCCCGACTCCGAGCCCGGGACGCCCGAGGCGACCGACGGCGAGACCCCCGAGGGGCCCACCGTGCTCTCGGAATCCGAGGTCGTGCCGCTTCCGACGGTCGACACCGAGTGGATCTCCCGCATCGCTGCCAACGCCGGCATCCCCGAGCGGGCGCTCGCGGCCTACGCGGCCGCGCACATCGTGGTCGCCGAGGAGGCGCCCGACTGCGGAGTCGACTGGGCGACGCTCGCCGCGATCGGCGACATCGAATCGGATCACGGCAGACACGGTGCGAGCTCGCTCGACGCGAGCGGGTACGCCGACCCGCCGATCATCGGTCCTGCGCTCGACGGCAAGGGCGTGGCCGCCATCGCCGACACCGACGGCGGCCGGCTCGACGGCGACACCACCTGGGACCGCGCGGTCGGCCCGATGCAGTTCATCCCCACGACCTGGTCGAAATGGGCGAGCGACGGCAACGGCGACGACGTCGCCGACCCGCACCAGATCGACGACGCCGCGTTGACGACCGCGCGGTACCTCTGCGCCTCGGGGGCGATGACCGACCCCGAGGGCTGGCGCGCCGCGGTGTACTCGTACAACCACGACAACGACTACGTCGACAAGGTCGCGACCGTCGCCAACGAGTACGCGGCGGCGGCCGTCGAGTAGGCCGAACGGGGCGACGGACGCCTCGTGGCCCGCGAGGCCGCCGGTCCACGCTGCCGGGCGGGGGCTGCGAGCCGCAGCGCCCGGTCGGGGCGATGATGGTCGCATGTGGAGCTCGATGTTCGAACTGGACGTGTCGGTCTGGGAGAAGCTCATCCGCACGGCCCTGCTGTACGCGTTCCTGATCGTCGCCCTCAGGCTCAGCGGCAAGCGGCTCATGGCGCAGCTGACGACCTTCGACTTCATCCTGCTGCTGCTCGTCTCGAACACCGTGCAGAACGGGCTGATCGGCGACGACAACACCGTGAGCGGCGCCATCATCGGGGCCGTCGCGCTCTTCGCACTGAACGCCGCGCTCGCCTACGTCATGTTCCGCAGTCCGCGCGCGCAGAAGCTCGTCGCCGGCGATGCCGTGGTCGTGGTGCGCGACGGCAAGCCCGACGAAGCGGCCCTCCGCCGGCAGCGCTTCACGCATTCCGACCTGAAGATCGCGCTGCAGGATGCCGGCGTGCCACGCCTGAAGGACGTGAAGCGAGCGCGGCTCGAGCCCAACGGGCAGTTGCTCGTCCACGTCGTCGAGCACGACGGCCCGACGCGGGCCGAGCTGTTCGCCGCCGTGCAGGAGCTCAACGCGAAGGTCGACCGGCTCACCGCCCGGCTCGGCGACGGGAAGGCCGGCGACTGACCGATCAGGGCTCGAGGAGCTCGGCGAGCGCCCCCTGCACGGCCTCGAAGCGTTCCGCGCCCAGCCTGCGCGCGTAGGACGCTTCGATCGACGCGACGATGCGCAGGCAGTCGGCCAGCGCGCGTTCGCCTTTCGGGGTCGCGACGATGAGTCGCGCCCGCCGGTCGGCAGGGTCGGCGCGCCGCGAGAGGTAACCGCCCTGCTCGAGGTCGTCGACCAGTTCGCCCATCGCCTGCGGGGTCATGCCCGCCTGGGCGGCGAGCTGGGTCAGGCGCAGGCCGGTGCTGTCGAGCGCGCCGAGCAGCACCGAGTGGCGCACGCGCAGATCGGGGTAGCCGGCCCGCGTGAGCTGCTCGAAGACCTCGCCCTCGAACTCCTTCGCCAGGCGGGCGGCGAGCATCCCGAGGGGCAACGCCGGCGAGTGGGCCATGGCTCAACGGTAGCCGAGACGTAAATCTTCAAGTAGCCTGTTGATCAGGCAACCTGAATAAATAGCGGAGGAGACGACATGATCACGGCAGGTACTCGGATGCCGAACCTCGAACTGCAGAGCAGCACCGGCGAGCCCGTTCGACTGCTCGATCACCTGGGCGAGCGCGGGATGGTCGCGTTCTTCATGCGAACGACGACGTGCCCGGTCTGCAACGCGCACGTGCGCGACCTGGTCGGCCGGGCCGGCGAGCTCTCGGCGCGCGGCATCTCGGTGCTGATCGCCGTGCCCGAGGATCGCGACGAGGCGGCGGCCTGGAAGGATCGCCGCCGCGTGCCGTTCCCCGTCGTCACGGGCGCCGACGGCATGGCTCACCAGGCGGTCGGCCTCACGAAGCGCGTCTTCGGGTCGATGCAGCAGTCGGGCACCGTGCTCGTCGACGCCGCGGGGCTCGTGCGACATGCGCACGGGTCGACGCTGCCGACCGCCGGTTACGACCGACGGGCGCTCCTGACCGCGATCGACGAACTCGCACCGGTCGCCCGGGTCTGACCCCGGCGGCACTAGGCTCGCGCCCATGGAACAGCCCGCCCTCACCGATGGCCGCCTCGCTCCGCCGACCGGATCGCGGCACCTCCTGCGGTGGATCCGGATCTGGCTGGTCGTCATGATCGCGGGGCTCGTGGTGAGCGGGGTCGCCGCCTTCCCGCTCGACGTCGAGCTCGCGTTCGGTGCCGAGGTGCTGCAACGCCTCGGTGCCGCGGACTGGGCGCCGGGCGTCGTCGAGTGGGTGCAGCGCGTCGACGAGGCGTTGCGCGAGAGCTACCGTGCTCACCCCTTCCTCGCGTACGGCACCGACTGGCTCGCGTTCGCGCACCTCGTCATCGCGGCGGCATTCATCGGTCCCTACCGCGATCCGGTGCGCAACGTCTGGGTCACCCAGTGGGGGATGCTCGCCTGCCTCGGCGTCGTGCCGCTCGCGCTGATCGCGGGCTCGATCCGAGGCATCCCGCTCGGCTGGCAGCTGATCGACATCTCGTTCGGCGTGATCGGCATCGTGCCGCTCCTGATCGTGCTGCGGCTCACTCGCCGGCTCGAGCTGATTCAGGCGGCGACGAGCGCCGCGAGCTCTCCCATGTCGGTGAACACGAGCCCGGCGCCGGCGGCCGACAGGGCCGCGGGGTCGGTGCGCGTCGGCCCGAGCGGGGCGAAGCCGTAGACCGTCGCGCCTGCGGCGACGCCCGCGGCGACGCCGGCGACGGAGTCCTCGATGACGAGCGCCGTGGTCGGGTCGACCTCGAGCGAGCGGGCGGCGGCGAGGTAGACGTCGGGCGCGGGCTTCGTGCGCGCCTGCTCCATGCCGCTGAAGATGCGCTCGCCGAAGAACGGACGCAGCCCGGTCGTGTCGAGCTGCAGCTCGACCTTGCCGCGGTCTGCCCCCGAGACGCACGCCATGCGCTCGCCGACGAGGCCCGCGATCGCCGACAGGGCGTCGGCGACCCGCGGGATCGGTGCGACCTCCGCCGCGAGGGCGGCGTCGCGCCGGGCCCGGAACCCGAGCACCCAGGCATCGTCGATGCGGAAGCCGGTGTGCTCGAGGATGACGCGCCACTCGTCGCGCAGCGAGCGCCCGAGGAAGTGTCGCACGACGTCGGCCTCGGTCGCCCGCCAGCCGAGTTCGCCCAGCATCTCGCGCAGTACCCGAAGCGTGATCCGCTCCGAGTCGACGAGCACGCCGTCGCAGTCGAAGAGCACCGCTGAGAACCGGGAAGCCGTCGTCGTCACTCGGCAAGGATACGGGGCTGCCGGGCGCTGCCCGTGCCTGCTGCGAGTGGACGGATATCGGCCTGCACGTGGATCTCCCAATCAGATCTGAAATCGTATATGATCGAGCGCAGGTCGTCGTCGACCCTTCACGGCGGCCTCCTCGGTGAGGCGCCGCGCGCGTCACCGGGCCCCTCACCAGACGAAGGAGTCGCACGATGAGCGCACCCGACCAGCCCGGATTCACCCCCACCGGCACGATCTCAGCGGTGGGCGACCGAAGACGGGTCGTCTTCGCGACGGTCGTCGGCACGACCGTCGAGTGGTACGACTTCTTCATCTACGCGACAGCGGCCGGCACGGTCTTCGCACAGCTGTTCTTCGCTCCGGCCGGCGAGCAGTTCGCGCAGATCCTGGCGTTCATCACCGTCGGAATCAGCTTCCTGTTCCGCCCCCTCGGCGCGTTCCTGGCCGGTCACCTCGGCGACAAGTACGGCCGCCGGCTCGTGCTGATGCTGACCCTCATCCTGATGGGTGCGGCGACGACGCTCGTCGGCGTGCTGCCGACCTACGAGGCGATCGGCATCGCGGCCCCGATCCTGCTGATCCTCCTGCGCATCCTGCAGGGCATCTCGGCGGGTGGCGAGTGGGGCGGCGCGGTGCTCATGGCCGTCGAGCACGCGCCGAAGCAGAAACGCGGCATGTTCGGGGCCTCGCCGCAGATCGGCGTGCCGCTCGGGCTCCTGCTCGCCTCGGGAACCATGGCGCTCATGGCGGTCATCGCCCCCGGCGACGCCTTCCTCGCGTGGGGCTGGCGCGTGCCGTTCCTGTTGAGCGTCGTGCTCATCCTCATCGGCTACTACGTGCGTCGAAAGGTCGAGGAGAGCCCGGTCTTCACCGAGATCGCCGAGCGCAAGGAGCAGACGCGCATGCCGATCGTGCAGCTCTTCCGCAGGCACGCGCTCCTCGTGCTCATCGCCGCGCTCGTCTTCGCCGGCAACAACGCCGTCGGCTACATGACGACGGGCGGGTACATCCAGCGCTACGCGACCGACGAGAAGGGCCCGATCGGGCTCGCCACCGCCGACGTGCTCGGCGCCGTGACGGTCTCGGCCGTCTCGTGGCTCGTCTTCACCTGGGTGGCGGGCTGGCTCAGCGACCGCATCGGCCGTCGCACGACGTACATCATCGGCTGGATCCTGCAGCTCGTCGGCGTCTTCCTGCTGTTCCCGCTCGTGAACACCGCGAACCTCGCACTGCTGACGCTCGGGCTCGTGACCCTCACGATCGGCCTCGGTTTCACGTACGGGCCCCAGGCGGCGCTGTACTCCGAGCTGTTCCCGGCCTCGATCCGCTTCTCAGGCGTCTCGATCTCGTACGCGATCGGTGCGATCCTCGGCGGCGCGTTCGCCCCGACCATCGCCCAGTGGCTCGTGCAGACGACCGGTTCCACCGACGCCGTCACGTGGTACCTGGCGGGCATGACGCTGATCGGCCTCGTGGCGACCCTGCTGCTGCGCGACCGCTCGGGCATTCCGCTCGGCCCCGACCACGAGGCCGAGCAGGAGAAGAGCCCGATCTACGGACTCGCGCGGGCCTGACGCCGGCGAGCGGCTCATCGTGCCGCGACGACCGAGCGACGAAGGGGCGGATGCCTGGGCCCAGGCATCCACCCCTTCGTCACGTCAGCTCGACCCGCCGGCCGCGCGCGCCGCCTCGGCGGCGCGCAGGACCCACTTCGGCGTCTCGCCGTAGCGCTGGAACGGCACGAGCTCGCCCGCCGCGCTGTCGTCGATGAGCTGGGCGAGCCGGCGTTCGCGGGTCGCCTGCTGCTTCGCCTGCAGCACCCAGTGGGTCACCTGCCGGCGGTACGTCGGCGTCGCCGCCTCGAGGAAGGCGGATGCCGCGGGGTTCGCCTCGATTCGGGCGGCCCACTCGGGCGGCAGCTCTTGGTCGGGGTTCTCGTGCGAGTACACGCCCGTGCGATCTTCGCGACGGCGGGCGTATGCGGCGAGGCCGGCTTCGGTCATGAGGCCCTGCGCGGTGAGCTCTTCGACGAGTGCGATGTTGACCTTCGACCAGATGCTCGAGGGCTTGCGCGGCGACCAGCGCTGGCGCGTCGCGTCGTCGTCGATGCGCTGGGCGACCGAGTCGATCCAGCCGTAGCAGAGGGCGACCGGCACGGCCTGCTCCCACGTCAGCGGGCGGTCGGCGACGTGCTTCTTGTAGAGGCCCATCCACAGCTCGGTCTCGGTGTCGTGGTTCGCCTCGAGCCACGCACGGAACTCGTCGGGGCCGGAGAAGAACACCGCGGGACGTTCGGGCGTGCCGCCCGGCGTGCCGATCTGCTGCGCCATGCCGTGAGTCTGCCATGCGCCGCCGACACGTGCGGCGCCGGGTCGAGCCGGCGCGGCGCGGCGACGTTCAGCGCCGAGGCGTCCACCCCGGCGGCAGCGGCTCGTCGATCGTCGCCCGCTCGAGGTCGGCCGCGAGCGACCACCCCTGCGCGGCATCCGCTTCGTCGAAGCCACCCCGAGCGACGCGGAAGCCGACGTCCTCGTGGCGCATGCCGGGCGCACCGCCGCGCCGGGTCGACGCGCGCACGCTCCACGCGTCGTCGGCGAAGCCGCCGCCGCGGAACACGCGGTAGTCGTCGTAGCGCGCCGGGTCGAGCAGGTCCCAGCACCACTCCCACGTGTTGCCGAGCGTGTCGAACAGCCCGTTGAGGTTCGGCAGCTTGAGCCCGACCCGCTGCGGCGCGGAGACGCCGTCGGCCGCCGTCCACGCGACCTCGGCGAGCGGGCCGTAGTGGGGCCCCGTCGACCCGGCACGGCACGCGTACTCCCACTCGGCCTCGGTCGGCAGGCGATAGCCGTCGCTCGTCGCGTCCCAGTGGACGTCGAGCCCGTCGAACGCGTACGCCGGGTCGAGCCCCTCCCACTCGGAAGCGGCGTTGCAGAAGCGGATCGCCCGCAGCCAGCTCACATCGGCCGCCGGGCGAAGCGGATGGCTCGCGGTCTCGCCGATCGCCTCGGCGAGCTGCTCCTGGGTGACGGCGAAGCGGCCGATCTCGAACGATTCGAGCTCGACCGTCCACCGCACCTTCCGGCGCGCGTCGTGGAGGCCCACCATGCCCGCGGGCAGGCGCACCATCTCGAGATCGGGCATCAGCCGGCGTCGGCCTCGGGGACGAGCCGGATCGTGACGTCGTAGCGGCGCTCGCCCACCACCGTGGCGACGATGCGCTCGGCATGGTGGGCGTACTTGGCGCGGTACGCAGCGTCGAGGTCGCGCTGCACCTCGGCCGAGGCGCCCGCGAAGCTCACGTCGCGTTCGACACCGCCGGCCCTGACACGGCCCGTGCCGCTCGCGACGGCGCGGCGGTACCAGCCGGCCTCGGGGCCGTACGCCGAGCGCACGAAGAGGTCGTCGCCGACGCGGGCGACCCACATGGTGACGTACGGGCGCAGCGACCCGTCGGCGCGCCGAGACGCGAGCTGCAGCTCTTCGGCGGCGCCGACGCGGTCGAGCTCGTCGGCGGTCCAGTCGGTCATCGGCGGCTCCTTCGGTCTCGGATGATGTGCCGGCAGGTGAACGAGCCTACGCTCGAAGGAGGTCGCGGGACGGAGGACGGCATGATCCAGGTGCGGGTGCTCGGCATCGCGCTCGACCAGTCGGGGCAGCATCTCGTGCTGCTGCGCCCGCTCGCCGACGACCCGGACGGGCCGGTCGTCGTGCCCATCTGGATCGGCCGGAACGAGGCGAACTCGATCCTCATCGCACTCAGCAGCGAGTCGACCCCGCGCCCGCTCACGCACGACCTCATGACGACGCTGCTCGGCACCCTGGGCGCCCGCCTCGAGCGGGTCGAGGTGACGAAGCTCGACGAGGGCACGTTCTACGCCGAGCTCACGCTCGTCACCCGGCAGGGGCCGCGCATCGTCGATGCCAGGCCGTCCGACGCGATCGCGCTCGCCGTGCGGTCCGAGGCGTCGATCTGGATCGCCGAGCAGGTGCTCGAGGACGCAGGAATCCCGGCGGAGCTCGCCGGCGAGGCGGCGTCCGAGCCCTCCGGGTCGTCGCACCACGGGGATGCCTCGGGCGGAGCCGCCATGCCGATCGACGAGTCGAAGCTCGAGGAGTTCAAGCGGTTCCTCGACGACGTCGACCCCGAGGACTTCGAGGGCTGAGCGCCGCGCCGCGCGATGCGCGCGACGGCGCGGCAGAATGGCAGGCATGGATGCCTCGTTGCCGGCGCGAACCGTGATGCCGAAGCCGCAGTACGTGATGGCCGCCGACGGCACCCGCATCGCGACCTACACCTGGGGCGACGACGACGCGCCGACCGTGCTGTGCGTGCACGGGTTCGCCTCGAGCTGCAAGGACAACTGGGTCGACACCGGCATGGTGCGCGACCTCACGGCGGCCGGCTTCAGGGTGATCGGCGTCGATCAGCGCGGCCACGGTGCGAGCGGCACGCCGCACGAGGCATCCGCCTACCGCATGTCGGCGTTCGTCGACGACCTCGTGACCGTGCTCGACACGTACCTGCTGGTCGAGGGGGTGCGCTATCTCGGGTACTCGCTCGGCGGGCGCGTGGGCTGGCAGCTCGCGGTGCAGGCGCCCGAGCACGTGTCACGCGCGGTGCTCGGCGGCATCCCCGACGGGCGGCCGCTCGCCCGCCTGCAGATCGACCAGGCGCGCGCCTACGTCGACGAGGGCACGCCCGTCGACGACCAGGTCACCCGCAACTACGTGGCCCTCGCCGAGCGCGTGCCCGGCAACGACCTGCGCGCGCTCATCGCGCTCGCCGAGGGCATGCGACTCGGCGACGCCGACCCCGACCCGGCCGACCCGCCGCGCCAGCCGGTGCTCTTCGCGACCGGCACGGAGGATGCCATCGTCGAGCAGTCGCGCAGCCTGGCGGCGGCGACGCCGAACGGCACCTTCGTCGAGGTGCCGCGGCGGCACCACTTCAACACGCCAGGATCGCGGGTGTTCCGGCAGGCGGCGGCGGAGTTCCTCGCGGTCGGCTGATCGCGGCCGGGAGCGGCGCCGACCCGATCCCCGCGCCGCGCGATCGTCGGAGGGGTGCCGTCGCCGGGTCGACTTCGATACGGTGAGTGCGTGCGCAGTCCGGGGGGAACGGGCAGGTCGAACGTGGCGGCGAGTCGCTCGCGGCGGCGATCCGGCGGTGGGCGAGCGCGGGCGGCCGTTGCCGTCGGCGCGCTGATCGCCGCGCTGTTCGCCCCGTTCGGGGCGGCCACCTCGGCGACGGCCGCGACCCTCGAGCCGTCGGGCCTCGCGACGGGCATGATCGTCGACGGCACCGTCGACCCCGGCACTCCGCCGAACACCTTCAACTGGGGCGACTTCATCACCGGCGTGCAGCCCGACAGCAGCTTCACGTTCACCCCGACCGGTCCGTACACGACGACCCAGGGCCTGGCGTCGACCGGCATCATCGAGGGTGCGTTCGACTGGGACAACAGCTCGCTGGCCGCTGCCTGCGCCGCGGGCGCCGAGCCGACCGGCGCCCCGCCGAGCCAGAGCCCGAACACCAACCCGTGGCTGCCGGGCACGGCGAAGCCGAACGAGAAGGGCGACCTCTGCTCGACGGCGTACGGGCTCGAGGTGGTCACCGATGCGGCGGGCACCCGCCACACCATCCTCTACGGGTACTGGACCCGCTACGTCGGCAACGGCGAGGTCAGCATCTTCCAGCACCTCGAAGGGCCCGGCAACGGGCGCTGCAACGACGTGCTGATCGAGTTCGACTACGAGTCGTCGGGCACCACGGCGCGAGTGCTGCGCTGGGCGCCGACCGCGGGAGACGCCTGTGCGAACCCACTCGGCGCCGGCACGTGGGTGGCACAGCCCGGCACGGCCGACTTCACCTGGGCGACGGGCATCCGGCAGGAGGGGCCGCCGCTCACGAACCAGCCGCTCGACACGTTCGGCGAGTTCGCGATCGACCTCAACACCTCCGGCATCTTCGCCCCGACCGAGTGCCGCACCTTCGAGGTGTCGGAGATGTTCACCCGCACGGGCAACTCCGCCCAGGCGAACATCCAGGACTTCGCCGACCACGCACCCGACGCCATGAGCCTCTCGAACTGCGGCGCGCTCACGGTCACGAAGGCGACCGTGCCCGACGACGTGGAGCCGACCGACGACTTCGGGTTCACCATCACCCGCGAGGGCGGACCGGTGATCCCGGGGCCGCCGCCCGTCGACTCGATCGTCGACACGCTCGCGGCCGGCGAGACGAAGACGTACGAGGACGTGCTCGTGAGCTCGCAGTACCACCTCACCGAGACGTCGATCCCACCGCCGTGGTCGCTCCAGTCGATCGTCTGCACGGCGATCCCGCTCGGCGGCGGTCCGCCGCAGGAGTTCGTCATCGACGACCCGTCCGACGCGTTCCTCGTCTCACCCGAGAACACGACCGACTGCGTCATCACGAATGCCGCGGCCGTCGTCACGGTCGAGAAGCAGACGCTGCCCGACGGGGCGGCCGGTGCCTTCGGGTTCGAGGTGACCGGCCAGGACGACGTCACGCTCGGCGACGGCGATCGCCGCTCGTTCGCCGTGCCCGTCGGCGAGGACGTGACCATCACCGAGGCGGCGGCCGACGGCTGGCTCGCGCCCGACATCGCGTGCGACAGCGGCGGCGCCGAGGTCGACGGTCGCTCGGCGACCGTGACGCCGGCGGCGGGCGAGAACATCACGTGCACGTTCACGAACACGCAGCTCGGCACGGTCATCGTGTCGAAGGAGGCGCACGGGGTCGACGGGCGGACGTTCTCGTTCGCCAGCGACCTGCCCGGTGGCGAGGCCTTCGACATCGAGGTGCCGAACGGCGACGGGACACTCTACGAGGAGACGTTCACGGGCGTGCCGCCCGGCGAGTACACGCTCAGCGAGGACTCGGACGCGGCCGATCCGCCGACCCGGCTCGCCGACCTCTCGTGCACCTACGGCGGCACCGATCACACGGGCGACACCGCTGCGCGCAGCATCGACTTCACCGTGCTGCCGGGCGAGACCGTGCGCTGCTTCTTCACGAACAGCCTTCCGGGCTCGATCGCCGTCATCAAGCGCACCGTGCCGGTCGAGTACGACCAGCTGTTCGACTTCGTGTTCACGCCGCCCGACGCGGCGCCGACGGGATTCCAGCTCAACGGCGACTCGACTCCGCCGAACGTCGCGCTCCGGTCGTTCGGGTCGCTCGAGCCCGGGTCGTACACCGTCACGGAGCCTGCGGACGTCGACGGCTGGACGCTCGAAGGACTCGACTGCAACGGCGCCGAATGGCAGCCGAGCGCGGACGGCCGCGGCGTCGTCGTCGACCTCGCCGACACCGACGCGGCGGTCTGCTTCTTCACCAACCGTGCCGACACGGCCTCGCTCACCCTGACGAAGACGGTCGCGGGCGCCGATGCGGATCTCGCGTGGTCGTTCGCGTTCGACCTCGTCGGACCCGACGGCACCACCATCGGTCGGACCGCGACCGAGGCAGCGCCGACCGTGCAGTGGGACGAGCTCGTGCCGGGTGCGACGTACACTCTGCGCGAATCGGGCGCCGCCCAGGCGGGGTGGTCCCGTGGTGCACCCGTCTGCGGCCTCGAGGACCTCGATCCCGCTACGGCGGGACTGCAGTTCTCACCGACGCCGGCACAGGCCGTCGAGTGCACGGTCGAGAACACCGCCGAGGCATCCTCGATCAGCGTCGCGAAGGTGGCCGCGGGCATCGGCGACGACTTCGCGTGGTCGTTCGACCTCGGCATCGATCCGGTGCCGACGGGCGAGTCGAGCCCGAAGGTCGTCAGCGGTGTCGGGCAGTCGGGCGAGATCGTGACCTGGGGTGCGCTGATGCCCGGCCGCAGCTACTCGATCACCGAGTCGGGTGCGTCGGGCTGGTCGAGCGACGTCGCCTGCACGGGGCTCGCGGACGAGGACCTCGAGGCGCCCGGGCTGCAGTTCACGGCGCCCGTCGGTCTGGACCTCGAGTGCACGATGACGAACCGGGCGACGGCCGGCACGGGCGCGCTCACCAAGACCTCGCTCGGCGGCGACGGCGAGTTCGAGTTCGTGCTCACCGACCTCGACCACGCGATCGACCCGATCACCGTGGGCGTCACGACCGCGGGCGGCGGCGCGGAGGTCGAGCTGCCGCAGATCATCCCGGGCGTGCGCTATTCGTTCGTCGAGGTCGACCGCCCCGACTGGATCGAGGGCGCGCTCACCTGCACGATCACGCCGGGCGACGGCGGCCCCCCGTTCGTGCTCGACGATCTCAGCGACTTCTCGGTGAACCCCGGCGACGTGGGCGCCTGCAGTGCGGTGAACTCCGCCTACGGCCGCATCGTCGTGGTGAAGGCCGTCGACGGGGCCGACGGCGAGTTCGGCTTCACCGGCGACTGGCGGTCACCGCCCGAGTTCACGATCACGACGAGCGACGGCACGGGGGCGGCAGCGTTCGACGGGGTCGTTCCCGGCAGCTACACCGTCGAGGAGCGCGCGCGCGACGGCTATGAGACGACCGGGCTCGCCTGCGTCGACGGCGCCGCCGACGGCACCCCGTCGACGACGGCAGACCTCGTCGGCTCGATCGGGCTCGACCCCGGCGAGACCGTCACCTGCACGTTCACGAACACCGAATGGGGCGTTATCGTCGTCGACAAGTCGACGACACCGCCAGGCTCGTCGCAGGAGTTCGGCTTCGAATGGGGGCCGGACGGCGGCGACGAAGCGGGCTTCGCTCTGTCGGATGCCTCGGAGCCGTTCACCACCGCGCCGCTCGCGCCCGGCGACTATCGGGTGACCGAGCTCGAGACCGCCGGGTGGGCGCTCGACGGGGTCACGTGCACCGGCGGGGCGTCGGAGCCGACGATCGACGGCGCGAACGCAGTGATCGCGCTCGGGCTCGGCGAGACGGTCGTGTGCACGTTCGCGAACTCGCAGGTGCTGCCGCCCGAGCCGCCCGAACCCCCCGAGCCGCCCGAGCCGCCCGCGCCCGAGCCGCCGGACGCCGGGGCCCTGCCCGCCTCGGGTTTCGAGGCGCTGCAGCCGATGCTCGCCGCGATCGCGCTGCTGCTGGCCGGCGCCGGCGCGTACGCGCTCGGCCGGTCTCGCGATCGGCGCGCCGCGTCGGGTCCGCGCTGAGCGCACGCCGGGGCATCCGGCCTGTACCGGCCCCACCCCCGGTGTCGGCGCGAGCGCGTACGATGAATGCCGGACGGAACGGGTAGGAGCGAGGCGACCGGATGACTGACGAGCACCCCACGGTGGGCGGGTCGTCGGCGACGCACGCCCACGCCGCCACCGAGTGCCCCGAGTGCTTCGTCGAGTTGCGACGCGACGGCGACTGGTGGATGGCGCGGCCCGAGGGGTCGCGTCTGGTGGGCCTGGTCGTGGCCAGGGCCGACATGCCCCCCATCCTCGAGCAGCGCGAAGACCTGCTCGCGTTCGGGGTCGCGATCCTCGACTTCCGCTACCCGGCGCCCGAGAACGTCGGCGAGTCGTGGGAGCAACGACTCGCCCGGTTCTTCGGCACCCTGCACGGCGGCGACGTGCTCGTCGTCGCGAACGTGCACGCGCTCGGCCGCGACGTCGAAGAAGAGTTGCGCACGCTCGCCGAGCTTCGCCGGCGCGGGGTCGTCGTCAAGGTGCTGAGCCACGGGGCGCGGCACCTCGCGAGCACCGGGCTCGACTGATCGGCACCGGGCATCCGCGCGGCCGCGATGCGGGCACGAGCGTCGTGCGCACGGCCCGCATCGGTGCCCGAAGATCGCCGCTCAGAAACCGAACTGCTGGGCGGTCCCGAGATTGACGGGAGCGCTCACCACCGAGGGGATGCCGTCCTCCTCCACGGAGTCGGACGCCACGACCGCGTACGCGTTCGGCACCCCTTCAGATGACGGCGGCCCGAGTTCGGGTCCCGTCTCGAGCGCGACGATGCCGATGGTCTCGGGGTACCCCGGGTAGATCGGTTCGTCGGCGAGGTAGGCGGCGAGCTCGTCGCCGGGCGCGACCCCGCGCTGCGTGGTCACGGCGACGCCGTCACCGACGACCGGAAGGGTGAACTTCACCGCGACGTTCGTCGGCATGCGACCCGGTCCTTCGCCGAGATCGTCGCTGACGCGGATGCCCGGCCAGACATAGGCGAGGTACTCTTCCGCACCCTCCTCCTCGACGGTCGGCACCTCGCCGAGCACCGCCGTGAGCGTCCCGACGATCAGGCCGGTGTCGTCGTCGTACGAGGTCGAGGTCACGACCTCGCCGGCGGCGTCCTCGAAGTCGAGGCCCTCGGCGCGCACGACGATCGTCGTCACGGCCGCGAGCCGATCCGGCGGCTCGGTGGCCGACTCGGTCGGCGTCGGCCCGGGCTCGTCGGGTGCGGGCGTCGTGTCGGTCGGCGGTGCGGAGGTCGCCGGGGTGGGCCCCGGGCCCGCGAACGGCGCCGGGCCTCCGGTGAAGGCCACGAGCGCGCCGCCCGTCACGAGCGCGATGAGCAGCACCGCCGCGACGAGGCTGCCGACGAGCAGTTCGGTGCGGGGTCGCCGTCGGGGCGTTCGTCGGGCCTCGGCCATGAGTCCACCCTTGGCGGACGCCAGCAGGCGCGCCATCTCGTCGCCGTTCGGTGGTTCAGTTCTCATCGACGGTCACCGCCTTCCTCAAGCGAATCCGACTGCGGGAGACCCGCTGCTTGACCGCGCCGACGCTGAGGCCGAGCTCGGTGGCGGCCTGCGCGTACGGCAGGCCGTCGAGGAGGCACAGTTCGCAGACGCGGCGGTCGACCGGCTCGAGCCGCTCGATCGCGTCGAGCACCCATCGCAACTCCTCGCGGGCGGACTCGCGCGCCTGGTCCGCCCTGACGATCGACAGGTGCGCCGGCATCCACTCGTCGGGCAACGCGTCGGCGGCGGCGCGTGCACGCTTGCGGCCCGCGTTCGCGGCGATGTTGCGGCAGGTCACGAGCAACCAGGGCAGCAGCGACCGATCGAGCAGCGCGATCTCGGGGCCTCGTCGCCACAGTGCCAGGAACGTGTCCTGGACGATCTCCTCGACATCCATGCGGCTCGGCGCGAGCGCCCACGCATAGCGGGCGACCGTGTTCGAATGCCGGTCGAACGCCTTCGACAGGGCTCGCTGGTCGCCGGCGCCGATGCTGCGGAGCAGTTCGGCGTCCCCGGGTTCATCGTCCTCCACGGAGTACCTCCTCACTGCAGGAATGTCGCGGAAGCACTCGAAGGTCACACGCGGGCCTCGAACCTCTCGGTTTCGAGCGTTCACCCTGCCAGATTCCGACCCGCCCCGCGACGGCCTCGGGGTGGACGTCCCGACCCTCGCACGGGGGCGCGAAAATGAACGGCCGCATCCTCGCGCCCCGCCCGGGCGGCGTGCGGGGGCGTGCGTAAATGAATCCGCCGCGCCGGCGGCTCACCCGCGGGCGCCCCATGCTCGTAGGCTCCCTCGCGACGGCCGCATCGATGCCGCCGTCGACGGCTCGACGACCGAGCGGTTCGAGGACTCGATGAGGAGCATGAACGTGAGAGAGATCACCCGGGACGTCGTCGTGATCGGCGGCGGCGTCAGCGGTCTGGTGACCGCCCGCCGACTGGTCGAGGGAGGCGCATCGGTCGCGCTGCTCGAGGCCCGCGACCGCGTCGGCGGCCGCACCTGGTCGGACACCGTCGACGGCGAGTGGTTCGAGCTCGGCGGCCAGTGGATCTCGGCCGGCCAGGACGCCCTCGAGTCCTTGCTCGGCGAGCTCGGCAAGGAGAGCTATCCGCGCCACCGCGAGGGCCGCTCGGTCTACCTCGCGCCCGACGGGCGCCGCACCGAGTTCGAGGGCGACGACTTCCCGACCGCGCCCGAGACGGTCGCGGCGATGAACACCCTCATCGCCGCGCTCGATGCGCTCGCCGCCGAGCTCGACCCCGCCGCGCCGTGGGAGCACCCGCGCGCCGCCGAGCTCGACGCGATCAGCTTCAGCGCGTGGCTGCGCACCCTCAGCGACGACGAGGAGGCGATCCGCTCGTTCGACCACTTCATCGCCGGCGGCATGCTGACGAAGCCGGCGCACACCTTCTCGGTGCTGCAGGCGATGCTCATGGCCGCGTCGGCGGGCTCGCTGCACGAGCTCGTCGACGACGGCCTGCTGCTCGACCGGCGCGTCGTGGGCGGCATGCAGTCGGTGTCGACGCAGCTCGCCGACGAGCTCGGCGACGACGTCGTGTTCCTGTCGTCGCCCGTGCGGAGGCTCGACTGGACCGACGAGGGACCGGGCCGCGCGGCATCGGTCGTCGCCGAGAGCGACGAACTGCGGGTCAGCGCGCGCTTCGCGGTCGTCGCCGTGCCCCCGAACCTGTACTCGCTCATCCGCTACGAGCCGCACCTGCCGCGCGAGCGCATGGTCGCGCAGCAGCACCAGTCGATGGGCCTCGTCGTCAAGGTGCAGGCCGCGTACGACACGCCGTTCTGGCGCGAGCGGGGCCTCGCGGGTACGGGCTTCGGGCGCGACGAGTTCGTCTGCGAGGTCTACGACAACTCGACGCACGATTCGTCGCAGGGCATGCTCGTCGGGTTCGTCGTCGATGTCGAGGCCGAGCGGCTCTGGGCGATGCCCGAGGCCGAGCGCAGGGCCGCGGTGCTCGACTCGTTCGCCGCGTACTTCGGCGACGAGGCGCGGAACCCGGTCGCGGTCGCGATGTCGGACTGGGGCGACGAGGAGTGGACGCGCGGCGCCTATGCGTGCAGCTACGACCTGGGCGGGCTCAGCCGCTGGGGCCACCTGCAGAACGAGCCGGTCGGCCCGATCTTCTTCGCGTCGAGCGACATCCAGGGCGTCGGCTACCTGCACGTCGACGGCGCGATCCGCATCGGCGCCGACACGGCGAAGCGGATCTTGGCCGCGGGGTAGGGCGGCGACGGCGCGGATGGCTCGGCCGCGTGCCGAACTCGCGCGATGCATCCGCGTCCGCGCGCGCCGGCGCGGGCGCGGGCGCGCAGTGTGCTGCATCGCCGTCAGCGTGCGGGCGCGATGCGGTATCGCGCCGCGAGCCCGTCGAGCAGCAGTCCGAGTGCGAGCTCGAACGCGCGGTCGGCGACCAGCACGCGCTCCTCGACGAGTCGCCGGCGGTGCAGTGCGTACGCCTGGGCGACGATCCCGGGCGCCTCGGGGGCGTAGACGTCCTCGGGGCCGAGCGAGTCGATGGCGCCGCCGAACACGAGCTGCTCGATCGCCGAGATCGACGCGAACACCTCGGGCGGCGGGAAACCGGCAGCCTGGAACCCGACGATGACGCGCTGGTACATCTGGGTCGCCTCGGGGGTGTCGCGGATCGGCAGGTGCGCGTAGATCGCGACGCACTCCCGGTGCGCGCGCAGCACGCGAAGGTAGCTCCACGCCCAGCGTTCGGTCGCCGCTCGCCAGGGAAGCGGGCCGAAGCCCGAGACATCCACCTCGCGCACGAGGCGCTCCTGGATCCACCCGAGGATGACGGCTCGCGATGCGGCGTGGTTGTAGATGGCGCTCGGGACGACGCCCAGACGGTCGGCGAGCGCCTGGATCGTGAGTGCGCCGGCGCCCTTGCGGTCGACGAGGCGCAGCGCCTCGTCGGTGATGCGCTCGCGGTTCAGCACCGCGACGCGCGGCCGGCCGGCCCCGCGGCGGGGCGGCCGTGCCGCGTCGTCGGTCATGAGTCGGGGTGTTCCCGCGGGCCGAGGGGCCGCTCGAGCCGGCCGGTCAGCTCGCCGCGACCGCGGTCGCCGTCACCGCGGCGAGGCTCTCGCGCACGATCGCGAGGCCGCGCAGCAGCTCGTCGTCGGTGATCGTGAGCGCCGGCAGGAACTTCAGCACCTCGTCGAACGCGCCAGAGGTCTCGATGACGAGCCCGCGCGTGAAGGCCTCCTTCGAGATGCGCCCCGCGAGGCCGCGGTCGCCGTCGGAGACGAGGCCGTACATGAGGCCGCGCCCGCGCACGGTGAGTCCGAGCGACGGGTTCTCGGCGGCGATCAGCTCGAGCTCGCCGGCGAGGAGCGCCGACTTGCGGGCGACCTCGTCGACGAACGCCGTGTCGGCCCAGTACGCCTCGAGGGCGACGCGGGCGGAGACGAACGCGAGGTTGTTGCCGCGGAAGGTGCCCGTGTGGGCGCCCGGCTTCCACACGTCGACCTCGGGGCGCAGCAGCACGAGCGACATCGGCAGGCCGGAGCCCGAGATCGACTTCGACACCGTCACGAGGTCGGGCACGATGCCCGCGGCCTCGAAGGCGAAGAAGGCACCGGTGCGGCCGACGCCCGCCTGGATCTCGTCGAGGATGAGCAGGATGCCGCGCTCGGCGGTGATCGCGCGCAGGCGCTGCAGCCACGGCACGCTCGCGACGTTGATGCCGCCCTCGCCCTGCACCGCCTCGACGATGACCGCCGCAGGCAGGTCGAGGCCCGATCCCGGGTCGTCGAGCATCTTCTCGAAGAGGTCGAGGGTGTCGACGTTCTCGCCGAGGTAGCCGTCGTAGGGCAGGCGCACGACGTCGTCGAGGGTGACGCCAGCGGCCTCGCGGTAGTGGCTGTTGCCGGTGGCCGCGAGGGCGCCCATGCTCAGGCCGTGGAACGCGTTCGTGAACGCGACGACGGTCGGGCGGCCGGTCGCCTGGCGGGCGACCTTGAGTGCGGCCTCGACGGCGTTCGCACCGGTCGGACCCGTGAACTGCAGCTTGTGGTCGAGCCCGCGCGGCTCGAGGATGAGGCGCTCGAACGCCTCGATGAAGGCGCGCTTGGCCGAGGTCGCCATGTCGAGCCCGTGGATGATGCCGTCGCGCTCGAGGTACTCGATGATCGCGCGGGTGAACGCCGGGTTGTTGTGCCCGTAGTTCAAGACGCCGGCCCCGGCGAAGAAGTCGAGGTACTCGCGGCCGTCGGCGTCGACGAGGGTCGAACCGGTCGCCCGGTCGAACACCGTCGGGAACGAGCGCACGTAGCCGCGCACCTCGGACTCGCGGCGGTTGAAGACGTCAAGGTTCGCGGCGTCGCTCATGGCAGGCGGACTCCTCTGCAGATCAGGGTTTTGCGGTGTATCGAGCCTACGGCCTCGAACGGTGAGTCGGCTGCGAGCGGCCGCCCGGGGGGTCTGCCCGGGGATCAGGCCGTCACGGCGGCGTCGCCGTTGCGCCGCGACGTCGAGTCGCGGACGACGAGCTCACTGGCCGGATCGAGGCTCGACCAGTCGACGGGCTCTCCGTCGAGCAGGCGGATCAACGCGTCGACGGCGAGCCGCGCGGTCTCGACCGGGCGGAGGTCGAGCGCGGTGATGGTGGGGGTCGAGGTGCGGTTCATGACCGCGTCCGAGCCGGCGACGACGAGCAGGTCGTCGGGGACGCCGACGCCGAGTTCGCGGGCCCCTGCGACGAATCCCGCCGCATGACGACCGGTCAGGCAGTACACGCCGTCGGGCGGGGCGTCGCCCGTGAGGAGTTCATGCGCGACCGTGCGACCGCCGTCGACTCCGCTCGTCTCGTCGCGTGCGCGAATCATCGGCTCGATGCCGTGCTCGGCGGCCCACTGCTCGTAGCCGCGCCGTGCGTGCGCGTTCCACGAGTTCTCGTCGGTGCCGGTCACGAGCGCGACCCGTCGCGCCCCGGCGTCGAGGAGGTGGTCGAGGGCGAGCCGCGTGTCGCGCTCGGTCTGCTGCGCGATCGCAGGGAAGGCGTCGGGGCGCGCGGGGTCGACGCCGACCGCGACGAACGGGATGCGCTTGCGGTCGAGCAGGGTGAGCGCGGGATCGTTGCGGATCGGCGCTTCGACGAGGCAGCCGTCGGCGGCGAGCGACGAGGGCGGCGCGCCGGGCTTCGTCGGGTCGGAGATGAGCATGAGCGAGTACCCGTGGTCCATCGCGGCCAGGGCGGCGGAGCCGGCGAACCGGAGGAAGTAGTCGACCCCCTCGGGCATCGCGGTGTCGAGCGACTCGAGCGGCCGGATCAGCAGCGAGATGACCCCGAGCTTCGACTGCCGGAGTCCGCGGGCCATGGCGTTGGGCTCGTAGCCGAGTTCGTCTGCGACGCGCTTGACCCGCTCGATGGTCTCGGCGCCGATCGTGCCCTTGCCGTTCAGCGCGTTCGAGACCGTCGTTCGCGAGACGCCGGCGCGCTCGGCGACGTCGTTGATCGTCGGTCTCGCCGCATCGATGGACACCCGGCCAGCGTAGCAAGCGGACTGCGCTGATCGCAGCAGGGATCCTCACAAAGAGAATCGATTTACGGAATCGATTTACAAGAATCGATTCTTCTAGTAGCTTCGCCGTAGCTCATCGCACTCGACGGCGTGAGATTCGACGGAGAAGCTCAGGAGGACACAGTGAAAACCGCAATGACAAGAGCATCGATCGCGCTCCTCGCGGTCGCGAGCCTGGGGCTCGCGGGATGCACGGCGGATCGAGGCGGCGATTCCGGCTCGACGCTCGACGAGGGCGAACTCCTGCAGCTCACGCCGGCCGCGACCGGCGAGGTCGACAAGGTCACGTGGAACTCGACCTACGGCGAACTCGCGACGCTCGACCCGGTCAAGGCGTTCAACTACCCGGAGAACACGATCCTCTCCAACCTCTGCGAGTCCCTGTTCCAGATGCAGCCGGACTTCTCGGTCGAGCCGAACCTCGCCTCGAGCTTCGAGGTCTCCGACGACGCACAGACCTACGTCTTCCAGATCCGTGACGACGTCACCTTCTGGGACGGCACGCCGATGACCGCCGATGACGTGGTGTTCAGCCTGAACCGCCACCTCGACCCCTCCGAGGGCAGCTACCTCGCATCGAGCTTCGCCGATGTCACGGGCATCGAGAAGACCGGCGAGTGGGAGGTCACGCTCACCCTTTCGGAGCCGAACACCATCCTCGACGAGGAACTGGCCACGAACCTCGGCGCGGTCGTGCAGCAGCAGCAGCGCGAGGCCGCGGGAGAGGACTACGGCAACCCCGAGGCCGGCGTCATGTGCACAGGGCCGTTCCAGGTGGGCGAATGGAAGCAGGGCCAGTCGATCTCGCTCGACCGCTACGACGACTACTGGAACGCCGAGAAGCGCGCCAAGGCGAAGGAGGTCGAGATCGGCTTCGTCGTCGACCCCACCGCCATCGCGACGGGGCTCTCGACCGGTGAGATCCAGGGCTCCTACGACGTTCCGCTGCCGGCACTCGGACAGCTCTCGACGAGCAGCACGGGCGCACTCTCGTACGGCGAGGGCATGCAGATCATGGCGATCATCTCGACCGGCAACGGCACCTTCGGCGACCCTGCAGTGCGGCGCGCCCTCACCCGGGCGACCGACCGCCAGGCCATCGCCGACACCGTCTACGAGGGCACGGGCACGCCGTCGCGCTCGATCGTGCCGCAGGGACCGTGGAACCACTACCCCGACGTCGCCGAGCAGCGCGACGCCGAGCTGCCCGACCTGAGCTACGACCTGGACGCCGCGAAGCAGGAGCTCGAGGCCGCGACCGTCGACCTCTCGCAGCCGATCAAGATCGCCTATCCGAGCGAGCGCTCGTTCTACGCCGACATCCTCAACGAGATGGCGAACGGTGCCAAGGAGCTCGGCCTCACCCTCGAGCCGACCGGCGTGCCGAGCGCCCAGTTCGGAGCGTTCTTCTCCGACCCCGAGGCGCGCAAGGGCTACGACGGCTTCGTCACCACCAACTACCTCTCGAGCCCGTCGCCGCTCGCGCACCTCGACAACGTCGCCTACACGGGCAGCCAGCAGAACTACGCGGGCTTCTCCGACCCCGAGATCGACGCGGCGATCGACGCCGCCTACGCGGAGAGCGACCCCGCCAAGCGGGCAGAGCTCACGGTCGACGCGGAGGCGCTCGTCATGCAGCAGCAGCCCTGGGTGCCGATCAACGACCTCGCGGTCCGGCTCTACCTCGACCAGTCGGTGACCGGGGTTCCCGCCTCCTTCATCTACCTGTACTACCCCTGGGCCGCCGACCTCGGCTCGGCCGAGTAGCCGGGTGCGCGCGGGAAGGGATCGTCCATGCTCTACGTACTGAAACGCCTCGTCGCACTGGCGCTCGTGCTGCTCGTCTCCAGCTTCATCGTGTTCAGCGGGATGTACCTCGCTCCGGGAAGTCCCGAGCAGTTCCTCGTGCAGGGGCGCACGGTCAGCCCCGAGGTGCTCGACGCGATCCGGGCGCAGTACGGGCTGGATGATCCCTTCCTCGTGCGCTACTGGAACTGGCTCATCGACGTGCTCCACGGCGACTTCGGCCGGTCCCTGCTGACGCAGCAGGATGTCTCGACCCTCATCGAGTCGCGCCTGCCCACCACGCTCTTCCTCGCGGCATACGCGGCGATCCTGATCGTGCTCCTCGGCGTCGGGCTGGGCATCCTCGCGGCCACGCGCTCGGGCGCCTTCGAGAAGGTCGTCGTGTTCGGCTCGAACCTCGGGTTCGCCGTGCCGACCTTCTTCGCCGCGCTCGTGCTGATGGCGCTGTTCGGTGCGAACCTCGGCTGGTTCCCGGTGTCGGGATCGGGGGAGGGGTTCGCCGACCGCGTCTGGCACCTGACGCTGCCGGCGATCGCCCTCGCGTTCCCGGCGATCGCGGTCGTCGCCCGGATCACCCGCACGGCGGTGCGTGAGGAGCAGGGCGCCGAGCACGTCGTGATGGCGGTCGCGCGCGGCGTGCCGAAGCGCATCGTGCTCGGTCGGCACACGATCCGCAACTCGATGCTGCCCGTGACCACGGTCATCGGCACGAACATCGCGGGCCTGCTCGCGAGTGCATTCGTGATCGAGTACGCGTTCACGCTCGACGGCATCGGATCGCTGCTCGTCAACTCCGTGCAGAAGAAGGACTTCGCCGTCGTGCAGGCGATCGCACTCATCATGGTGCTCGCGTTCGGCCTCATCAACCTCATCGTCGACCTGCTCTATGCCGTCATCGATCCGCGGGTACGACTCGCCAGGGAGGTGTCGGCATGACGAGTCGGCAGACCACCACGGAGCCGCCGGCGAACACCGTCGGCCAGGACACCGTCGCGGTGCAGGCGATCCGCCGGCAACGACTCGACGGCCCGGTCACGGGCTGGCGGCGGCTGCGCCTGCGGCTCGGCACCCTCGGGCTCGTCTGCGCCGGCATCCTCGCCGTCGTCGTGCTCACGGCCGTCTTCGCGCCGTACATCGCACCGTACGACCCGTACGTCGGATCGATCGTCGACCGGCACCTCCCGCCGAGCCTCGAGCACTGGTTCGGCACCGACCAGTCGGGTCGCGACATCTTCTCGCGCATCGTGTGGGGAGCGCGCACGAGCCTCATCGGCCCCACGGTCGTCGTGCTCGTGGCCGCCGTCTCGGCCTCGCTCCTCGCGCTGACCGCGGTGTGGTTCGGCGGCCGGGTCGACGCGTTCATCGGTCGCGTCCTCGACGTGCTGTTCGCGTTCCCGAACATGCTGCTCGCCATCCTCGCGGTCGCGATCTTCGGGCCGTCGCTGCTCACCGCCTCGATCGCGCTCGCCATCGGCTTCACGCCGTACTCGGCCCGCGTCATCCGGTCGGTGGCGCTGCGCGAGCGCAACCTGCCGTACGTGTCGTCTGCGCAACTGCAGGGCATCTCGGGACTCGTCATCACGGGGCGCCACATCCTGCCGAACGTGCGCACCCAGATCTTCACGGGCATGACGATCAACTTCGGCTACGCGATGATCGACCTCGCCGCGCTCTCGTTCCTGGGGCTCGGCGTGCAGCCGCCGACGCCCGACTGGGGCCTCATGGTCTCGAACGGCCAGGCCTCGCTGCTGCAGGGGTACTGGGAGCAGAGCGTCTTCGCGGGCCTCGCGATCGTGATCACCGTGGCCGCGCTCGGTTACGTGGGAGAGCAGCTCGGCGGACGCCGGGCGGCGGGAAGGACGCGCTGATGCTGAACGTCGAGCACCTGACGCTCGCGGTCGCCGACCCCGACACGGGCGAGGAGACCGAGATCCTGCGCGGCAACTCGTTCTCGCTCCGCCAGGGCGAGGCCCTCGGCCTCGTCGGCGAGTCGGGCTCGGGCAAGTCGATGACGCTGAAGTGCCTCCTCGGCATCGAGCCGGGCGGCGCCCGCGTCGGCGGATCGATCGAGCTCGACGGAACCGACCTGCTCGCCGCGCGCGGCGAGCAGCTCCGGCGGATCCGGGCGAACGACCTCGCGCTCATCGCGCAGAACCCGCACGGCGCGCTCAACCCCGTGCTCCGCGTCGAGCGGTTCCTCGTCGAGGGCATGGCCGATGCCCGCGGCATCCCCAAGGCGGCGGCGAAGGCCCGCGCAGCGGACTTGCTGCGGCAGGTGGGAATCACCGACACCGAGCGGGTGCTGGGCTCCTACCCGCACCAGCTCTCGGGCGGGATGCTGCAGCGCGTCGTGATCGCGGGGGCGATGTCGGGCGAGCCGAAGCTGCTGCTGGCCGACGAGCCCACCACGGCGCTCGACGTGACGACGCAGGCCGAGGTCGTGGCGATCCTCGACGAGAAGCGCCGCCAGCACGGGCTCTTGATGATCTTCGTGACGCACGACCTCGACCTCGCGGCGGCGGTGTGCGATCGGCTGGCCGTCATGAAGGACGGTGCGATCCTCGAGATCGGCACGCCCGACGACATCCGCGACCGGCCGAAGACCGAGTACACGCGTGCGCTCATGGCCGCCCGACCCCTGCTCCACCCGGCGGGGCGTGCGCCGGTGCCCGCGAACGGAACGGAGGCGCACGAATGAGCGAAGACCTCATCCTGGAGGCGGTGGGACTCCGCCGCACCTTCCATGTCGGGCGCCGGTCGAGCGTCACGGCGCTCGACGACGTCTCGTGCACGGTGCGCCGCGGCACGTGCCTCGCCGTCGTCGGCGAGTCCGGGTCGGGCAAGTCGACGCTCGCCCGCGTGATCGTCGGGCTCGAGACGGCCGAGGCCGGCGCGGTCCGCATCGACGGGAACGAGGTGCGACCGACCACGTCGCGATCGCGCCTGCGCGCGCGGTCGAAGCTCGTGCAGATGGTCTTCCAAGATCCGCAGGGCTCGCTCAACCGGTCGCTGCCGGTCTCGGCGACCATCGACGAGATGCTGCGCGTGCATCGGCCCGACCTCGATCGCGCCGGGCGCCGGGCGCGGCTGCTCGAGCTCTTCGCCGAGGTCGGCCTCACCGAACGGCACGCCGACGCGAAGCCCTCTGCGCTCTCGGGCGGCCAGAAGCAGCGGGTCGCGATCGCCCGCGCGCTCGCCGCCGAGCCCGAGATCATCGTGCTCGACGAGGCGGTCTCGGCGCTCGACGTCTCGGTGCAGGCGCAGGTGCTCGACCTGCTCGCCCGGCTGCGCAGCGAGAAGGGGCTCACCTACCTCTTCATCACGCACGACCTCTCCGTCGTGCGCGCCGTCGCCGACGACGTCATCGTCATGCGCAGGGGCCGCATCGTCGAACGTGGGACGGTCGGCGAGATCCTCGACCGCCCGACCCATCCGTACACGAGACTGCTGCTCGAGTGCGCGCCCCAGCCCGGCTGGGTGCCGCGGCGCGGCGTCATCGAGCAGCTCGCCCACCAGCTCTGAACCGCGCCGGGAACCCGTCGCGCCATCTCCACCGCAACCGCTGAAGGAACGATCCATTGCACAGCATCACCGACCGCCTGCACGTCGTCGCGAACGGCGCCGATCCGCTCGAACGCGGTCGTGAACGGGGCGCGCAACTCCGCGACGCCCTGCCCGCAGGGCTGCGGACCTATCTCGAGCTCTTCGCGAAGTACGAGCTCGACGAGGCCGTCGTGCGCGACCTCGCCCTGAGCTGCGCCGACGCGGTCGGCGGATGGCGGCCCGCCCGGCTCGCCGAGATGGACGGGCTGGCCGCCGGAGCGGGGGTCGAGCCGTGGCACGTGTACGCGCTCAATGCGCGCACCGAGATCCTCTCGCAGGGCGTGGGCGCCGCGCCGGGCGAGTGCTCGACGATCGGCCGGCGGGTGCGGTTCGCCGACGGTTCGGTGCGCACCTTCGGACTGCAGACCTGGGACTGGCACCACCAGCTCGACGGCGAGTGGCACACGCACGAGACGCGCGGCGGCCGGTACGACGTCGCGGGCCTCACCGAGCACGGCATGCTCGGCAAGATCGGCGTCAACAGCGCGGGGCTCGCCCTGCACTTCAACATCCTCGGACACCGCACCGACGGTGCGGGCGGCGTGCCCGTGCACGTGCTGTCGGCGACGGTGCTCGAGGAGGCGGCCTCGGTCGACGAGGCGGTCGAGCTCGTGCGCGACGCGCCGCGCAGCGCGTCGAGCTCGTTCACGCTGCTCGACGCCGACACGGTCGTGACGACCGACATCACTCCGATCGGGGTGTTCGTCGTCGAGCCCGTCGACGGCACGGTCGTGCGCACGAACCACTTCCTGAGTCGCGAGGCGCAGGCACAGGAGAAGACCGAGATCTACCAGCCCGACTCCGACGAGCGTTACGGCCTGATCGCCGCCCGCTTCGCGGACTACCCCGAGCCGCGCACCGACGAGGAGCTGCTCGCCTTCCTCTACTCCGATCCGGGCCAGCCGCTGCTCTGCCACCGCCCCGACCTGACGCTGCCGTTCGGCGAGCGCTGGGCGACGCTCGCGACCGTGCAGCTCGACCCGGCCGCGCGCACGGCTCGCATCTCGAACGGCACGCCGATCGACGCCCGGGCGGGGGCCTGGCGGCAGCTCGTCGCCTGACCGGCCGGCCGGCCGACGGCCGCACGGATGCCTCGGGGCGGCGCTCATGCGCCGGCGATCTCCGTCCTGCGGCGGATCCGGTGCTGCGCACGACTCGGTAGCGTGGCCAAGATGAGCGAACAGCCGAGGATCATGGCGGAGGCGGTCGGTGCCGAGGAAGCCGAGGGCGCCGAGCGGGTCGACGGTGCCGACCGGCACGTGCACTGGGCTTCGGTCGCGGTGTTCGCCGTCGTCTCGTGCGGGCTCGCCTGGCTCGTGGCCTGGCCGCTCTGGGCGCGCGGCGAGGGCATGGCCGACCCGTTGCTGCCGCTGGTCGCGACCGCCATGATGCTGACGCCGGCCGTGGCGACGCTCGCGGCGCTCGTCGTGGACCGGCGGACCCGCGGGCGGCGCCCGGCGCGCGACATCCTGCGGGGTCTCGGCATGTGGCCGTTGCGTCCGGCGCGGCGCACGATCGGGATGAGCGTCGTCATGGTCTTCGCCATGCCCCTGATCGTCGCGATCGGCTTGGGAATCACGTGGATCGCGGGGCTCGCGGTGCTCGACCCGGTCGGCTTCTCGGGGTTCGCCGAGGCGCTCGCCGGCGAGCTGCCGCCCGGCACCCCCATGCCCCCGGTGGTGCTCGTCGTCGCCCTGCAGCTCGCGATGATCCCGGTCGGCGCCGTCGTCAACGCCCCCTTCGCGTTCGGTGAGGAGGTAGGCTGGCGCGGCTGGCTGCTGCCCGCCCTGCGCCCGCTCGGCGTCTGGCCGGCGCTCATCGTCTCGGGCGCGTTCTGGGGGTTCTGGCACACCCCGCTCATCCTGCTCGGCTACAACTTCGGCCTCACCGACGTCACGGGCGTGCTGCTCATGGTGCTCTCGTGCACCCTGTTCGGCGTGCTGCTCGGCTGGACGCGCCTGCGAACGGGCTCGGTGTGGCCCGCCGTGTTCGGCCACGGGGCGTTCAACGCCTCGGCCGGGCTCGGCGCGCTGCTCGTGGCCGCCGGGTCGCCAGTGCCGCCCGCCTGGCTGTCCGGGCCGCTCGGGCTCATCTCCTGCGCGGTCTTCGCCGGTGTCGTCGCCGTGCTCGTCGCGGCGGGCCAGTTCCGCCGCTCGCGCCTCTCGGCCCGGCTCGGCTGAGCCGAACCGGGCCGAGCGGCGGCAGCGCGGGCGTCAGCCGAAGGGAATCGCCCCGACGAGCACGCCGACGACGAGCATCACGAGCGAGACGAGCGTCGCCCGCCACAGCACCTTCTTGTGGTGATCGCCGAGGTTGACGCTCGCGAGCGACACGAGCAGCAGGATCGCCGGCACGAGCGGGCTCTGCAGGTGCACGGGCTGGCCGATGACCGAGGCGCGCGCCATCTCGGCGGCGCTGATGCCGTAGGTCGAGGCGCTCTCGGCGAGGATCGGCAGGATGCCGTAGTAGAACGCGTCGTTCGACATGAAGAACGTCATCGGGATCGACAGCACGCCCGTGATGATCGCCAGGTACGGGCCGAGCGCCGGCGGCACGATGTCGACGACCCACTCGGCCATCGCCGTGACCATGCCGGTGCCGTCGAGCACGCCGACGAGCACGCCCGCGGCGAGCACCATCGACACGACGCCGACGATGCTCGGCGCGTGCGCGACGATCTCGGCCGACTGGTCCTTGAGCTTCGGGAAGTTCAGGATGAGCGCGAGCGCCGACCCGATCATGAAGACGAACGCGAGCGGCATGACGTCGAGCACGAGCAGCACCATCACCGCGACGGTGAGCGCGAGGTTGAACCAGATGAGCTTCGGCCGCAGCGTGGGCCGGTCGGGGTGCAGCATCGTGTCGGCCATCGCCGTGTCGCGCTCGTCCTCGGCGACGGCGACGGGCGCGGGCGTGCCCGACCCGCTCACGGTGACGATGTTCGTCGTGGCGAGGGTCGCCCGCGCGCCGACCGAGCCCTGCGCGCCGCGCACGAGCCGAGGCACCTTCATGCCGAAGCGACCCGCGCTCGTGCGGCCGTCGGCCGCGGCATCCGCCCATTCATCGATCATGACGTTCGAGGTGGCGAGCGTGCCCAGGCGCTTGCGCTCGGCAAGGCCCAGCATCCAGGCGAAGGCGAGCGCGATCGCGAGGCCCACGGCGAGCGACGGCAGCATCGGCACGAAGATGTCGGTCGGCGAGATCTTGAGCGCGGTCGCGGCGCGCACGGTCGGGCCGCCCCACGGCACGATGTTGAGCGTGCCGTTCATGAGGCCGGCGACGCACGTGAGCACGACCGGGCTCATGCCGAGCCGCAGGTAGATCGGCAGCATCGCCGAGGTCGTGATGATGAAGGTCGTGGAGCCGTCGCCGTCGAGCGAGACGGCGCCCGCGAGAAGCGCCGTGCCGAGCACGACCTTCGCCGGGTCGTTGCCGAGCATGCGCGTGATGAAGCGGATGAGCGGATCGAACAGCCCGACGTCGATCATGATGCCGAAGTACATGATGGCGAACATGAGCAGGGCCGCGGTCGGGGCCATGCCGCCGATCGCCTCCATCACCATGTCGCCGATGCCGAGCCCGGCGCCCGCGAAGAGGCCGAAGATCGTGGGCACCACGATGAGGGCGACCATCGGCGTGAGCCGCTTGGTCATGATGAGGGCCATGAACACGAGGATCATGGCGAATCCGAGGATCACGAGCATGGTGACGTCCTTGTCAGTGAGCGCCCGCACGGGGCTGGTGGGTCTCGAGGAGCGTACGGACTGCGGAGGCCGGCCGGCCGATAACTCGCATTGCGCCGCGTTCTGCGCGTAGCGTTGGTTCTGCGCATTCTGCTCACGACGTGCCGGGCCGGATGCCTCGGGGCGCGTGCTTCGTCGGCCGACGATGCATCATCGGATCGCGCACCATCGGGCCGACGAGCGCGGAGGGAGCCGCATGAGGTTCACCACCCGCATGCTCGTGACCCAGCTCGCTGCCGCGGCGGCGGTGATCGCGGTGTGCGCGGCGGCGTTCGCGTGGATCGGCGTGCAGCAGCTGCGCACGGAGACGCAGTCGACCGCGCTCGCGATCGCGCGAACCGTCGCCTCCGACCCGCAGCTGCGGCGGGCGGTCGCCGAGTACGCCGGCGACGCCGAGCTGGACGCCGCGGTGCTCGCCGACGGCGAGGTGCAGCGGCAGGCGACGGAGATCGCCCGGCGCACCGGTGCGCTCTTCGTCGTCGTGGCCGACGACGACGGGCTGCGGCTCGCGCACCCCGATCCCGCACGGCTCGGTGAGCGGGTGAGCACCGAGTACGAGCGGGTGCTCGCCGGCGAGGAGATCGTCACCTGGGAGCGGGGCACCCTCGGCGAGTCCGCCAGGGCGAAGGTGCCGGTGTACCGGCCGGGCGCCGGCCAGACCGGTCCCGGCGGCGGGAGCGCCGGCATCGTCGGCGAGGTGAGCGTGGGGTTCGCCCCGGCCAGCGTCCTCGCCGAGGTGCCGGGGCTCGTCGCCGCGATCGCCGCGGCCGTCGCGCTCGCGTTCGGCGTGGCCGCGCTCGCCGCCTTCCTCATCCGCCGCCGGCTCGAACGGCTCACGCTCGGCGTGCAGCCCGAGGAGCTCGGCGCGCTGCTGCAGAACCAGGCGGCCGTGCTCGACGGCGTGAACGACGGGGTCGTCGCCGTCTCGGGCGACGGCGTCGTTCGCGCGGTGAACCGATCGGCGCGAGACCTGCTCGCGCTCGACGAGGCGGCGATCGGCCGCCCGCTCGCAGAGCTCGAGCTGCCGCCCGCGCTCGTCGAGGCCATCCGCCGGGGACTCGACGGCGAGCCGCTCGCGCTCGGCGAACTCGTCACCGCCGACCATGTCGGCTACGTCGAGGCGCGACGGGTGCGCCGCGGCGACCGCGACCTCGGGGTCGTCGCCGTCGTGCGCGACCGCACCGACGTCGTCGCGCTCGCCGAGCGACTCGACGCGGTGCGCACGGCCACCAACGCCCTGCGCGCCCAGCGGCACGAGTTCGCGAACCGCATGCACGCCGTGTCGGGGCTGCTCGCGGTCGGGCGGATCGTCGACGCCCAGGAGTTCCTCGCCGAGCTGTCGAGCCGCGGCGCCGTGCCCGAGGCGGCGGTCGAGGCGATCGACGACCCCTTCCTGCAGGCGCTCGTCGGAGCGAAGGCGGTCGAGGCCGCCGAGCGCGGCGTCGAGCTGCGGGTCGCCGACGACACCCTCCTCGTCGGCATCGTCGACGAGCCCGAGGACGTGGCCGCCGTGCTCGGGAACCTCGTCGACAACGCGGTCACCGCCGCGGTCGCGGGCGACGAGCCGAGATGGGTGGAGCTCTCGCTCCTCGACGACGGCGACACGCTCGCGGTGACGATCAGCGACTCGGGCCGGGGCGTCGCCGACCCCGAGCGGCTCTTCGCCGGCCGCGCCGACGACGGTGCCGACGATGCGGAGGACACCGACGAGGCCTCCGATCGGGTGCACGGCCGCGGCATCGGACTGCCGCTCGCGCGACGCTTCGCGCGCCGGCGGGGTGGCGATCTCTGGCTCGTCGATGCGGGCGGGGCGGGTCGTGGCGCCGTGTTCGCGGCCCGGCTGCCGGCCGTCATGCACCGGCGCCCGACGGGCGACGGAGACGAAGGAGAGGTGCGGTGATGACCGCAGACGTGCGGGTGCTCGTGGTCGACGACGACTTCAGGGTGGCGGGGATCCACCACGACCTCGTCTCGGCCAGGCCCGGGTTCGAGGCGCTGCCGTCCGTGCGCGACATCGCGTCGGCGCGCACCGCGATCCGCGACTGGCGGCCCGAGCTGCTGCTCGTCGACGTCTACCTGCCCGACGGCGACGGCATCGAGCTCGCCCGTGAGAGCGGGCTCGACCGGTTCGTGCTGAGTGCCGCGAACGACGCGGCGACGGTGCGTCGTGCCCTGCGCTCGGGGGCGCTGCACTACCTCGTGAAGCCGTTCGAGGCCCGCACCCTGCAGGAGCGTCTCGACGGGTACCTGCGGTACCGCAACCTGCTCGCGGTCGAGTCGCCGCTCGCGCAGGACACGATCGATCGGGCGCTCGGCGTGCTGCACGGTGCGGCGCCGACCTCGTCGCGCTCGGGCACCCAGCAGTTGATCCTCGACGCCCTGGCCGACGGCGGTGAGGCGTCGAGCGTCGAGGTCGCCGAGCGCGCGGGGGTCTCCCGCGCGACCGCCCAGCGGCATCTCGCCGAGCTCGCCGCGCGCGGCGCGGTCACGGTGTCGCTCCGCTACGGCAGCGCCGGCCGACCCGAGCACCGCTATCGCAGCGGCTCGAGCTGAGCCGACCCGCGCGTGCCCGCGCGCCGGCCTCATCCGCCCGGGTGTGCACTCCTGGCCCGAATCCGGGCGACGAGTGCACACTCGATGCGCTGTCTTCAGGGGTTGGGGTTCGTGGCCTTGCCGTCGAGCCAGAGCGTGTCGGTCGTGTCGCGATGCACGCCGTCGGTGCCGACGTGCTTGGTGCTGATCTGCGGGCCCTTCGTGATGACGTGCACGAGCGCCATCGCGTGGCCGCGGCCGAGGCCGTAGTCGTCGGCCAGCCACGTGACGATGGGGGTCGCCTTGGTGGTCTCGTCGAAGCCGCGCTCGCGCGCGAGCTCGACGAACTGGCGCGGCGTGAGGCCGGTCTTCGTCTCGATGTTGTCGAGGTAGGCCTGGAACGACATGGGGTTCTCCTTCTCGAGTGGTCGGCGTGCGGGGTGACTCAGTCCGATTCGTCGGCCCAGGTCTGCACGATCGTCTCGGCGGCGTGGATGCCGATGAGCTGCAGGCGCCCCTCGCCGACGTTCTTGAAACCGTGCCACACTCCGGCGGGCGCGGTGGCGGTGTCTCCGGCGCGGGCGATGAGCTCGGTGTCGCCGACGGTGATGCGCGCGGTGCCCTCGAGCACGATCCACGTCTCGCTATAGGGGTGCCAGTGCAGGTCGGCGCCCTGGCCGGGCTCGTTGTCGACGAAGAAGTACGAGATGCGGGCGCCGTGCTCGAGGCCGACGAATCGGCGCGTGCGACCGGTGCCGATGCGGAGTGCGTCGGCCGGCACGACGACGGGCGTGACGGGCGGGGTCATGGTGGGCGTCAGGGTGATCTCGGCGGCGTTCATGCTCTGCTCCTCGGTTCGGTTCGGTTCGGTTCGGTTCGGTTCGGTTCGGTTCGGTTGGTCCGGTTCTGGGATGCCGCGGCGCGAGTCGCGGGGGCGGTGCTCGGGCCGATCGGGCGGTTCGTCTGCGAACAGCCTCGGCCCGCGGCATCCCATCGCTGTAGTGTTTCGATGTGGATCGAAACTTCGTCGAGTTCCGGCTGGCCCCGGGCGACATCTCGGCGATCCGGTTCGGGATCTCGCCCGGTCACGAGCTCAGTCACGCGGTGCGCGTGCTGCAGCGGCCCGAAGCCCACCCGCTGCAGTGGGGATGGCTCCGCGCGGTGCGCGGCCGCGTGCCCCGAGAGGCGTTCGAACTGCTCGCCGTGGTGATCGGCGTCGACGGGTACATGCCCGACTTCCTCACCTCGGAGCCGGGCTGGGACCTCGAACCCGAGGAGGAGGCGGCCAGGATGCGCGTCGCGCCCGTCGAGCCGATGCTCGTCGACCTCAACAAGATGGTCGCGCGGTCGGAAGGCGCGCGGCAGCAGGCGATCCGGCGCATGATCGACGAGCCCGAGCGGGCGCGTGCGATGATCGCCGACGCGTGGAGCGAGGTGTGGGCGGCGGTGCTCGCGCCCGTGTGGACGCAGCTCGAGCGGCTGCTGCGGGCCGACATCGCGGTGCGTTCGCGGCGCATCGCGACCGCCGGGGTCGGGGCGATGGCCGGCGAGCTGCATCCCTCGGTGAGCTGGAGCGACGACGCCGTGCGGGTCGAGCTGCGCCTGCATCGCGAGGCGCTCGACTGCCGGGGGTCGGGGCTCGTGCTCGTGCCCTCGGTGATGTCGTCGTTCGGGTGCATGGTGCTCACCGAGCCGCCCGCGCAGCCCACCGTGTTCTACCCGGCGCGCGGCGTCACCGAGACGTGGGCGCGCGACCCGGCGTCGACCGCGGCGGCGCTCGGAGCGCTCATCGGGGCCGCGCGCGCAGAGATCCTGCTCGGGGCGCACACCGCGCGCACGACCTCGCAGGTCGCCGCCGACGTCGGGCTCGCGGTCTCGACCGCCTCGCATCATCTCGGCGTGCTGCGGGAGGGCGGGCTCATCGCCTCCGCCCGCGACGGCGCCCGCGTGATGCACCTGCGCACGCCGCTCGGCGAGGCGCTCGTGGGGGCGATGCTCTGAGCCGCGGCTACACGGCCGCCTCGTCGACCCAGCGGAGCACGCGGAGGGCGCGCAGCGTGTTCCAGCGGCTCGGCTCGCCCTCGGGGGCGTCGAGCGCGAAGTACACCTCGCCGTGCCACGGCTGCCCGGCGAGCCAGCGGCCGTCGTCGCCGCGTTTCGAGAGCAGCAGGTCGACGGCGTCGGCGACACGCGCATCGGGCGCGTCGCCCGCCGAACGGAAGTGGTCGAGCGCTCGCAGCACGTCGTAGAACCAGTAGGTCGGGAACGAGAAGTTGCGGTATCGGGGGAGCACGATCTCGCCGGTCGAACGCCGCCGGAACAGGTTGCGGTCGAGCAGGTACTCCTCGCCGCGACGGCGGGCCGCGGTCACGGCCGCGAGGTCGGCGGTGGGCGCCGCGGCGCCGTCGGCGACGGCCCCCGTGCCCGTGCCGCCCGTGACCGCCTGCTCGTACCGGAGCAGCCCCTCGAGCACGCAGAGGGTCGAGTCGAACGACGACCGCTCGGACTCCTCGCGGGGTTCGCAGTTCCAGCCGCCGTCGGGCAGCTGCTCGTCGAGCAGCCGCGCGATGATGCGGTCGCTGCCGGCGCCGAGCACGCCGAAGTACGCGCCGGCGGCGAGCACGCCGCCGTTGATGCACTCCTCGACCTCGCCGTGGAAGAACGGCAGGTCACCCCAGTAGTGCCACGTGACGCCGTCGCGCACGCGCGCGATCGCACGACGAACCGGCGGTGCCTCGGGTTCGACGCCGAAACGGTGCAGCGACTGCAACGACCACATGACGCTGCGGCGGTCTCCGTCTTCGCCGTACTCATCGTCGTTCCAGTACCCGCGGTCGTCTTGCAGGGCCAGCAGGCGCGCGCCCCAGCCCTCGGTCGCGACCCTCGAGCGCTCGGCGGCGGCGCCCTCGGCGTCGCCCTGCAGATCGTGCAGCACCTGCCAGCGGATCGCCGGGTCGGCGTCGAGCAGCCAGTCGATGACGTCCATGCGGTCATCTTGGCCGCAACCGCCGACAGCCGCCAGCGGTTGCGGACGCCTCGCGGGCGGGCTCATCGTCGAAGGCGGGGGTGCGCCGCTGCGAGACTGGCTGCATGCTCCCTGCCGCACCTGCGCTTCCCGTCGACCTCGATGTCCGCGGGGACTGCTACACCCTCCGCCGCGCCACCCGTCACGACCTGCCGGCGCTCGTCGCGATGACCGCCGCCGATTCGCTGCGTCGCGACGACGACAGCTCCGACCCCGAGCACTTCGCGCGCTACGAGCGGGGCTTCGAGGCGATCGACGCCGACCCCGCCAACACGCTCGTCGCGGTCGACGATGCCGCCGGCCGCTTCGTCGGCACGATGCAGCTCACGATCATCCCCGGGATCTCGCGCGGCGGCGCCTTCCGCATGCAGATCGAGGCCGTTCGCGTCGCCGACGACCTGCGCGGCCGCGGCGTCGGCAGCGCGATGATCAGCTGGGCGGTCGACGAAGCGCGCGCGAGCGGCGTGGCGCTCGTGCAGCTCACCTCCGACGCCCGCCGGGTCGACGCGCACCGCTTCTACGAGCGGCTCGGCTTCGCGGCATCCCACGTCGGGTTCAAGTTGTTCACCTCGGCCTGACGATGACGGATGCCTCGGGTCGATGCCCGAGGCATCCTTCATCGCTGCGGGTGGAGCGAAACGTCAGGCGGCCGGTCCGAGGTCGCGCATCGGGTTGCCGGCCGTCGGGTTCGCGGGCTTCACCTTGCGGCGCTCGCCGCCCACCACGACGGTGACGTTCGACATGTTCGGCGCACGGTCGGCGACGACGTCGTACGAGACGACCTCACCGTCCTTCCACTCGCAGCTCACCGAGTAGCCGCCGCGGGCGCGCAGCCCCGTGAACGACCCCGACGCGGCCCAGTCGGCGGGCAGCGCCGGCAGCAGTCGGATGACGCCGTCGTGGCTCTGCAGCAGCATCTCGGCGATCGCGCCGGTGATGCCGAAGTTGCCGTCGAGCTGGAACGGCGGATGGTTGCACCACAGGTTCGACAGCGTGTTGTAGGTGAGCAGGCCGCGCACCATGACGCCGGCGCGCTCGGCGTCGCCGAGGCGGGCGAAGAGCGCGGTGCGCCAGGGCCACGTCCACGAGCGCCGGCTGTCGCCGGACACGGTCGCCGCGGTGAACGGCACGCCCTCCTTCTCGCCGCAGCGGGCCTTGAGCGACACGAGCGCCGCCGCCGCGAGCTCGGGCGAGGCCGCCGTGATCTGCCGGCCCGGGTACACCGCGAAGAGGTGCGAGGTGTGGCGGTGGATGTCGGTCGGGCTGTCGCGGTCGGTCTGCCACTCCTGCAACTGGCCCCAGCTGCCGATCTTGTTGGGCGCGAGCCGCGACTGCAGATCGGCGACGGTCGCCCGGTACTCGGCGTCGACGTCGAGGGCGTCGGCGCAGTCGAGGTAGTTCTGGAACAGGTCCCAGATGATCTGCTGGTCGTACATCACGCCGTCCTCGCGCGGGCCGTGCTCGGGCGACCAGCCGTCGGGCGCCACCAGGCTGCCGTCGGGCAGTTCCTTGAGGCGGTCCTGCCAGAACTCGCAGATCTCCTTGATCATCGGATAGGCGACGTCGCGCAGGTACGTCTTGTCCTGCGTGAACGCCCAGTGCTCGTACACGTGCTGCATGTACCAGGCACTCGCGACCGTGTTCCACTCCCACGAGTTGCCGCCGAAGATGCTCTGCGAGGTGCGGGCGGTCCAGCCGCGGGTGTCCTCGCCGAACGCGTTGCGCGTCGCGACCCGGCTCGGCACCGCGACCTGCTGCACGAACGCGATGAGCGCCTCGTGCGCCTCGGGCAGGTCGGTCGTCTCGGCGCCCCAGTAGTTCATCTGGACGTTGATGTTGGTGTGGTAGTCGCTCGCCCACGCAGGCTGGTTCGAGTTGTTCCAGAGGCCCTGCAGGTTGGCGGGCAGGCCGCCCGGCCGCGACGAGCTCAGCAGCAGGTAGCGTCCGAAGTCGTACATCGACTGCTCGAGCGTCGGGTCGGACTCGCCCGCCCCGTAGCGTGCGAGGCGCGTCGTGGTCGGCAGCGCCAGCACCGAGGCCTCCGTCTCGCCCCATTCGACCGCGGCACGCGACATGAGCTTCGAGACCTGGGCGACGTGCTCGTCGTGCAGGTCGTCGAAGCTGCGCCCGCCCGCCGCCTCGAGGGCGGCGTCGATGCCCGGCTGGGGCGCGGCGCCGCGCCACCCGTCGGCGGCGCTGAGCTTGTAGTCGGTGCGCGCGTCGAGGTGGAGCGTGATGACCGAGGCGCCCGACACCCGCAAGCCCCCGCCGTCGGCCGTCACCTCGCCGTCGGTCTCGGCGATGCGCACCGTCGCCGCGTGGCTGAGGTCGTTCGCCATCGTGCCCGCGAAGCCGATGCGCCGTGCCGCGGCGTCGACCGACGTCGGCGAGTTCTCCTGCTCGGAGGCGAGCGTGATCGTGCCCGTCAGCGCGCCGGCGGTGTCGCTCGTGTAGCGCAGCACGACCACGTCGGCGTCGCGGCTCGCGAACGCCTCGCGCAGCACGGTGCCGCCGACGGTCGCGAAGTGCGCGGTGTGAACGCCGACCGTGGGGTCGAGTGCGCGCCGGTACCCGACCACGTTGCGCTGTCCGCGCGTCGAGTAGCCGCTGCCCGTGAACGCGACGCCCGCGAGGCGGAACGCCCCGGGCGACGTGAACGTGAGGCGGTACCGGGTGTAGGCGGTCGAGTTCGCGAACGTGAAGGCCTTCGCCTCGCCGCGGGCGGCGAACGCGACGCCCGACTTCGTGTCGAGGGTCTTCCACGCGAGCCCGTCGTTCGAGGCGTCGAGCACCCAGTCGCGCGGATCGGCTCCGGGTGCGTCGGGTCCGCTCGTCAGCACATACCCCGTGAGGGCTCGCTTCGCGACGAGCTCGAGCTGCCATGCGGCACCCGACCCGGCGTCGGCGACCTGCCAGACGGTGGACGCCTCGCCGTCGACGCTGCCCACGAGGGAATCGGCGTGGCCCGTCGGCGACGACACGTAGACGCTGCCGCCCGCCGCCAGCTCGACGCCGCCGAGCCCGATCTCGGACACCTGGAAGTGGCTCACCCCCGCCTTCGGCACGAAGTCGACGCGGTAGAAGCGGTAGGCGGTCGTGTTCTGGAACTCGTAGGTCTTCGTCTGGAAGCGCTGCTCGAACGGTGCGCCGGTGCGGCTGTCGAGCGTCGCCCACGTGCCGCCGTCGTTCGAGCCGAGCACCCGCCATTCCTGGGGGTCGCGGGCGGGCACGTCGTTCGCGCTCGTGAAGCTGTACGACGAGACGACGGCGGCGCTCGGCAGTTCGGCCTGCCAGAGCACGTGCGCGGGCGGACCGTCGATGCACCACTTCGTCTGCGGGTTGCCGTCGTAGCTCTTGTCGACGTCTTCGGCGCCCCAGATCTTGTAGGGGCCGCCGGGCGCGGTGACCTTGGGTCGTGCGCCGAACGCGATCGTGAGGGTGCCGAAGTCGCGGTACGAGCCGAAGCCGGTGACGCTCGTGTCGTAGGCGCCGTCGGGCTTGCCGGCGAGGGCGTTGTCGTAGTCGTTGAGCCCGCCCCAGAGGCTCTGCTCGTTGAACTGCACGACCTCCTCGTCGGGGTTGCCGAAGAGCATCGCACCGAGGCGCCCGTTGCCGATCGGAAGCGCCTGCGTCTCCCAGTCGGTCGCGGGGGTGCCGTACCAGAGCGCCTTGGGCGAGAGGTCGGGAACGGGGATGCCTCCGCCTGCGGCGGCCGCCGCTCGGCCGCCGATCAGTGCGGCGGCGGGCTGGGCGGCGAGGAACTGGGGCACGAGCGGGGCCAGTGCGACGAGCCCGCCGAGCTGCAGGGCGCGTCGGCGCGGAATCTCGCGTTGGAGCATCGGGGAACCTCCGGAGCATCATTGATCTGGTGTTTGGTGGGGTAGTGCTCGACGTTCAGACGCAAACGGTGAGACTGGACCCATCCTGCCCGATTAAAGATCCGATGTATAGCCGCTGATTCTTCGACGAGTTCGAGCGAGTGCTGTCAGGTGAGGGCCCGCGCCATCAGCGTGACGAGCGCCGGGTCGAGCGTCGGCGCGGTCGCGAGCGAGACGACCCGCGAGAGTTCGAGGCCCGTGACCTCGAGCACGGCCAGGTCGTCGCGCTCGGGCGGCAGCGCGAGTTCGGGCACGAGGGCCACGCCGAGGCCGGCCGCGACGTACTCGACGACGACGCGGTAGTCGTCGCTGCGCGGCCCGATGGCCGGGTCGAAGCCCGCCCGCAGCGCCGCGGCGCGGAACCCCGCGTCGATCGGATCGTCGTCGTGGGTGCCGATCACCCAGCGTTCGCCCGCGAGATCGCGCAGCTGCACGCGGTCGGCGGCGGCGAGGGGATGTCGCGACGGGATCACGAGTGAGAAGCGTTCGGTGAACAGCGGGGTGCTGGCATGGCCGGGGGCGGCACGAGGCGCCTCCCCGGGGGCGGTGTACACGACCGCCGCGTCGAGGTCGAGCCGGTCGAGCGCCGCCTCGACCACGTCGAGCTCGGCCTCGGTCACGTGGGCGACGAGGCCCGCGCCGTCGAACGCGGCGACGAGTGCGGGCAGCAGGCGTGCGGCCGCGGTGGGGAACACGCCGAATCGCACGGTCCGCCGGGCGTCGTCGAGGGCGCCTCGGACCTCGTCGAGCGCCCGGTCGGTGCGCTCGAGGATCGCCGCGGCGTGCGGCAGCCACAGCCTGCCGGCGACGGTCAGCCGGGTGCCCGCCGCCGAACTCGCGACGACCGGCGCGCCGGTCGCCCGTTCGAGCCCGCCGAGGTGGTGCGCGACGGTCGGCTGGCTCCAGCCGAGCTCGCGCGCGGCGGCGGCGACCGAGCCCTGATCGGCGATGGCACGGAGTGCGCGCAGCTGGCGCAGGTCGATCACGCTCGCTCCGATCTTCGATGATCAATACGTCATATTGATGATTACAGAACAATCGCTATTCCGTATTGAATTCCGAGCGGGAACGATGGAAGCATGCCCACGCCCTATGCCGACGCCGTCGCCCGCTACGCCGAAGACGACCGCGCCCGGGTCTACGTGCCCGGCCACGCGGCCGACCCCGACGCCGCTCCCGCTCTCACCGGATGGTTCGGGGCCGAGCTGCTGCGCCGCGACGTGCCGCCGCTGCTCGCCGGCATCGACAAGGGACCCGGCAACCCGCTGGCCGAGTCGCTGGCGCTCGCCGCACGCGCGTGGGGCGCCCGTCGGACGTGGTTCCTCACGAACGGCGCCTCGCAGGGCAACCGCATCGCCGCACTCGCCCTCGGCGCCTACCGCGATGCTGCGGCCCCGGTCGTCGGCCAGCGGAGCGCCCACTCGTCGTTCATCGACGGCGTCATCCTCGCCGGGCTCTCGCCCCGCTTCGTCGCGCCCGCGATCGACCCGCGGCTCGGCATCAACCACGGGGTGTCGCCCGCCGCCCTGCGCGCCGCGCTCGCCGGCGTCGAGTCGCCGAAGGGCGTCTACCTCATCTCGCCGAGCTACTTCGGCGCGGTCGCCGACGTCGCCGCCCTCGCCGACATCGCCCATGCCGCCGGCGCGCCCCTCATCGTCGACGCGGCATGGGGCGCGCACTTCGGCTTCCACCCCGACCTGCCCGAGAACCCGCTGCGGCTCGGTGCCGACCTCGTCATCTCGAGCACGCACAAGCTCGGCGGCAGCCTCACCCAGTCGGCCATGCTGCACCTCGCCGGCGGGCCGTTCGCCGACGACCTCGAGCCGCTCGTCGAGCGCGCCTTCATGCTCACCCAGTCGACGAGCGCGAGCGCGCTGCTGCTCGCCTCGCTCGACCTCGCCCGCGAGACCCTCGAGACGGGCCATGGGCGCATCGCCGCCTCGATCGCCGCGGCCGACCGCCTGCGCGACGAGATCCGGACCCGCGGGCGGTTCGGCATCGTGAGCGACGGATTCGGCGACTTCGACGACATCGTCGACGCCGACCCGCTGCGCGTGTCGATCGACGTCGCCCGCGGCGGCCTGCACGGGCACACCGTGCGCGACCGCCTCGAGCGCGAGGGCGTCTCGTTCGAGATCTCGACCGACTCGTGCGTCGTCGCAGTGCTCGGGGCCGGCGTGGTGCCCGACGTCGACCGCATCGCCGGGGCGCTGCATGCGATCGCGCCCGAGCGGGCCGCAGGCGAGGCATCCGAGCCGCTCGTCGCCACGGGTGGGCCGGCCGCGGTCGGCGCGTCGACCGGCGCCCCCGAACCGGCGCAGGTGCGGGATGCGAGGCCCATCGTCGCGCTGCCGTCACCGGGACCGCTCGCGATGCTGCCGCGCGAGGCGTTCCTGGCGCAGGGCGAGCCGGTACCGGTCGCCGCCGCGATCGGGCGGGTGTCGACCGACGCGCTCGCCGCCTATCCGCCGGGCATCCCCAACGTGCTGCCGGGCGAGGTCATCACGGCCGAGGTCGTCGAGTTCCTGCAGCGCATCGCCGCGACGCCGGGCGGGTACGTGCGCGGCGCGGTCGATCCGACCCTCGCGACCCTGCGGGTCGTGCGCGGGGCGACGGGCGCCGACGCCACCGGCCATGCGGTCGAGGCGTCGCCGGCCGACTGCGCCCTGTCGCTCGTCAACTGACGTCGCGTCGCGCGACCTCGAGGCCGAGCCACTCGGCGAGCGATGCGATCTCGTCGTCGACCGCTCGCCGCGTCGCGCGATCGAACGGCACGTCCTCGTGCACGGCGTTCACGACGAGCACCCCGGCCGCACGATCGGCCTTGGCGTCGAGCTTGCCGACGAGACGGTCGCCCGAGAGGATCGGCAGCGCGTAGTAGCCCCACCTCCGCTTCGCAGCCGGCTTGTACATCTCGAGGGTGTACTCGAAGCCGAAGAGCTGCAGAGCGCGCTTGCGATCGTAGATCAGCCGGTCGAACGGCGACAGCAGCGCGGTGCGCCCCTCGAACGGCGGGCCGGATGCCTCGTCGCGGAGTCCCTCCAGCAGCACCGGGTCGACCCGCCACTCGCCCGGAACGCCGTCGACGACCGCGGGCTCGCCGGTGATCCCGACGTCGATCGGTTCGAGCGGCATCTTCGTGCTCTTGGCCCGCGCGATGCCGAGCGACGACAGTCGCCGGGCATTGCGCTCGGCCGTCGCCGCCTCGACGGTGAGCGCGCGGCCGTTCGCCGCTCCGGCGGTCGGGTAGACCCGCTCCGCGAGCGTCCACAGCCGCTCGCGGCCCCGCCGGCCGGCGATCGCGACCTCGCCCCGCAGGGCGAGGAACTCGAGCATGCGCCCGACGTTGCGATCGTGGGTCCACCCGGTCGACTCCCACGGCACCGCCGACGTGTCGGGGATGTCGCGCGACGGCAACGGTTCCCTGGCGCCCTCGAGGAGCTTCAGGACGTCACGACGGAAGTCGTCGTTCTGCTCGAGCCAGGTGCGGGAGCGCGGCCACTCGGGAAAGGACGCCATCTCGGGCCGCAGCAGTTCGAGGGCGTCGATCGGCCGGATGAGGGCGTCGAGCTCGAAGAGCGTGCGGTCGTGCTCGAGCGCCTCGACGAGGTCGCTCGGCCGGTAGGAGCCGCCGAGCCGGCTCCATGCGACGAGGTCGGCGTTCGGCGCGATCGCCGCGGTCGGGTCGATCTGCAGCAGGTCGAGGTCGCGCACGAGGCCGACGAGATCGGTCGGCCGGGTCGCCTCGAGCCGTTGCGCCCGCACCGCGAGGCGCCGCGCCGTGGTGGGGTCGAGTCGGTGCGGGGCACCCGTCGTTCCGGTCATCCGAGATCGAGCCGCATGATCACGCGGGGGTGGCCCGAGAGCACCGAGGTCGTGTCGGAGACCTTCGTGAACCCGGCCTCTTCGAAGACCGCGCGAGTGCCCACGTAGGCCATCGTGAGGTCGACCTTCTCGCCGCGGTTGTCGACCGGGTAGCCCTCGATCGCGGGCGCGCCGTTCGCGCGGGCGAAGTCGACCGCGCCGGCGAGCAGGTGGTGCACGAGCCCCTGCTTGCGGTGGCCCGGGCGCACCCGGAAGCACCACACCGACCAGACGTCGACGTCGTCGACATGGGGGATGCGCCGGTTCTTCGCGAAGCTCGTGTCGGCACGCGGATGCACCGCCGCCCAGCCGACGGGCTCGTCGCCGTCGTAGGCGAGCACGCCCGGTGCCGGATCTTCGGCGCACAGCTCGCGCACGCGGGCCGAGCGGTCGGGCTCGCGCAGCGCGACGTTCTCTTTCGACGAGAGCAGCCGGTAGCTGAGGCAGAAGCACACGTTGGACGTCGGCTTCTTCGGGCCGATGACCGCGGCCACGTCGTCGAACACCGTCGCCGGTCGCACCTCGATCGCCATGGCTCCACTGTGCCAGAGGCCGCCGACGTTCGGCGACGACGGTCCCATCGGCCGGGGGTAGACTCGGCGACCGTGAATCGTGCTGACCTGCCCGCGATCGCTCGCGGGCGTGAGGGGGTATCGGGCGCCGTGCGCGCCGCGATGAGATGACCCCGCCCGCGGTCCATGGCGCCAGGCGCCTGGGCCGCCGACGGTCGCGCCCGGAAGCGCCGCGGCCGTCGTCGTCTCGAGTCAGCAGGCCGCCCGAGCGGGCGGCGAACAGAACAGGTTCCGATTCCCATGCGTCCCATCACCGACGCGCAGATCCGCGCGTCCTTCGTCAACGCCACCGTCCGCGAGCGCAACACGCTCACCCTGCCCGCCGATTTCGCCGAGCTCGACTGGGAGCGCCGCGACTTCCTCGGCTGGCGCGACCGCAAGCTGCCGAACGTCGCCTACGTCGTCGCCGAGGTCGACGGTGAACTCGTCGGCGTCATGCTGAGGCGCGCCGAGGGTCGCATGCGCTCCCGGCCCCAGTGCGCCTGGTGCGAAGACGTGCACCTGCCGAACGACGTGCTCTTCTTCGTCGCGCGTCGAGCCGGCCAGGCCGGCCGCAAGGGCGACACGGTCGGCACGCTCGTCTGCGCCGACTTCCAGTGCTCGGCGAACGCCCGCAAGCGCCCGCCGACCGCCTACGTCGGCTTCGACGTCGAGGCGGCCCGCGAACGCCGCGTCGAGACGCTCCGCCAGAACGTGCTCGGCTTCATCCGCGCCGTCGGCGCGGGCGAGGGCTGAGCGACCTCTCTCCGAGGCCGGCTCCTCCGATGCGTCGGGTGAGCCGGTCCGGCGGGCGGCTCAGGAGGGCCGCCGGTCGAGCACGAGCGTCGCGAGCAGCACCTCGAGCGACGCCTGCACGCGTTCATCGGTCCACGCGCCGGGGTCCTCGATCGCCTTGACCTCGTAGCCGCGGCAGTACAGGTAGAGGATGTCGGCGATGTGCGCGGCCTCGTCGTGATCGACCGGCTCGCCGCCCTGCGCGATGTGCTCGGCGCCCGCGAGGAACTTGCCGTACGTGGCATCCGTGACGCCCCGTACGACCTCGTAGGCGCGGCGGTTCGCACCGCGCACATCGGCGATGACCTCGATCCACAGGCTCCGCAGCACGTTCTCCTCGGGGGAGGAGGTGCACATCCACCGGGCGAGCGCCGCGAGCCGCTCGACGCCGACGAGGTCGCCGAGGTGGGCCGCGCGCTCCTCGTCCCACTGCCCGCGCGCCTGCTCGAGGGCGTTCGCCATGAGGTGGGCCCGCGACGGCACGTAGTTCGTGATGAACGCGGTCGAACGGCCGAGACGTTCGGCGACGGCGCGCAGGGTCACGGCGCGGGTTCCGCGCTCCCGCGCGATCTCGACGGTCGCGCGGGCGATGTCGGCGAGCCGTTCGTCGTGGTCGACCTCGATCGGCACGGGCCCTCCCTCCGCTGGCTCGATGCTCGTTTGACAGCCTGCCATGGCGAGGGTACGTTTCAAAACACTGTTGTACAACACGCCGATATCTCGCTCCTCGAACGGGATGCCTCGGCCGGCCGCCGCTCGCGGCCGCACCCTCGACGGAGAGATGGAGCACACCTCGCATGACGGTCAACGGCGGCGTCTCGTTCTGGCTGCAGCAGGTCGGCGTGCCGACCCCCAGGCCGGCCCTTCCCGGCGACCTCGACGTCGACGTCGCGATCGTCGGCGGCGGCTACACCGGGCTCTGGACGGCGTACTACCTGAAGCGCGACCAGCCCGACCTCCGCGTCGCGGTGCTCGAACGCCGGTTCGCCGGGTACGGGGCCTCGGGGCGCAACGGCGGCTGGCTCACGAACTCGGTGACGGGCGGCCGCGGCCAGTACGTCTCGTCGCACGGCCGCGACGCCGCGATCGCCCAGCAGCGCGCGCTCAACGCGACCGTCGACGAGGTGATCGCCGTCGCGGCCGCCGAGGGCATCGACGCCGACATCCACAAGGGCGGTGAGTTCGAGGTCGCGCTCAACCCGGCGCAGCTCGCACGACTGAAGGCGGCCGCCGCCGAAGAGCAGTCGTGGCCCGCGACCGACGTCGAGGTGCTCGACGCGAAGGCCGCCGCCGCCCGCATCAACGTCGCCGGCGTGCAGGGCGGCATCTGGCACCCGCACTGCGCGCGCATCCACCCCGCGAAGCTCGCGCTCGGGCTCGCCGGCGCCGTCGAGCGACTCGGCGTCGCGATCTACGAGGGCACGACCGTCACCGAGATCGTGCCGGGCGAGGCGCGAACCGACCACGGCACCGTGCGGGCGCCGCACGTGCTGCGCGCGACCGAGGGCTTCACGCCCGACCTGCGCGGCGAGCACCGCACGTGGCTGCCGATGAACTCGTCGCTCATCGTGACCGAGCCGCTCGCTCCGGCGGTCTGGGACGACATCGGCTGGAACGGCCGCGAGACCCTCGGCGACTTCGCCCACGTCTACATGTACGCGCAGCGCACCGCCGACGACCGCATCGCCTTCGGCGGGCGCGGGGTGCCGTACCGCTACGGCTCGCACGTCGACCAGGACGGCGAGACCCAGCTGCGCACGATCGAGAGCCTCACCGCGCTGCTCAACCGCTTCTTCCCCCAGACGGCCGGCGCCGCCATCGACCACGCGTGGTCGGGCGTGCTCGGCGTGCCGCGCGACTGGGCGGCGACCGTCGGGCACGACCGGGCGACCGGGCTCGGCTGGGCCGGCGGCTACGTCGGCACGGGCGTCACCGCGACGAACCTCGCCGGCCGCACGCTGCGCGACCTCGTGCTCGGCGACGACACCGAGCTCACCCGCCTGCCGTGGGTCGGCCACCGCGCGCGCAAGTGGGAGGTCGAGCCGCTGCGCTGGCTCGCCGTGCAGGCGATCTACGCGGCCTACCACGCCGCCGACCGCGGCGAGCAGCGCGGACGCGCCACGACCTCGCCGATCGCGAAGATCGCCGACCTCGTCGCCGGCCGCTGAGGCGCGACGAACCACCACAGGAGGACACCATGAGCGATCTGCCCGCCGCCACGTCGACCGTCGCGGGGCTCGCCCCGCTCGCCCGCGACCTCGGCCCCGCCGCGCCGAAGCCCACCGCCCTGACGGAGGGCGTGCTCGAGGCATCCGGCTCGCTGTGGGAGGTGCCGGGCGTCGACGTCGGGTACTGGGAGTGCACCCCGGGCCGATTCTCCGCCACCCGCGAGGGCTACACCGAGGTGTGCCAGTTCCTCTCCGGCCGCGTGACGATCGAGGTCGACGGCGAGGAGCCGGTGACGTTCGGCGCCGGCGACACGCTCATCACCCCGAGCGGCTGGCGTGGGGTGTGGGACGTGCACGAGACCGTGCGCAAGCTCTACGTCGTCATCGACGACCGCCGGCCGGCCGAGTAGCGCGAAGCGCATGGCCGGTCCGCCGCCCGTCGGACCGACCCGATACGGTCGGGCTCATGCAACCCTTCACGATCGACGTGCCCGACGACGTGCTCGACGACCTGCGCGCACGGCTCGCCCGCACGCGCTTCACGACCCCGAGCGCGTCGGCGTGGGGCGCCGGGGTCGACCCCGCCTACCTCGCGTCGCTCGTCGCCTACTGGGCGAACGACTTCGACTGGCGCGCCGCCGAGGCGCACCTCAACCGCTCCCCGCAGTTCATCGACCGCGGGCAGCACTTCGTGCACCTCCGGCGCGACGCAACCAGGCCGCCGGTGCTCCTCGCCCACGGCTGGCCGAGCAGCTTCATCGAGATGCTGCCGCTCGCCGAGCTGCTCGACGTCGACGTCGTGATCCCGTCGCTGCCGGGATTCCTCTACTCCGAGCTCGTCGACGGCCCGCTCACGAGGGCGGCGATCGCCGAGACCTTCCACGCGCTCATGACCGAGACGCTCGGCTACGAGCGGTACTTCGCGTTCGGCGGCGACATCGGCGGCGCGGCGTCGAGCTGGCTCGCGACCATGTACCCGCACGAGGTCGCCGGCCTGCACATGATCCACGGGCCGTTCCCGGCCGCCTTCGACGCCTCGCCGATCACGCCCGCCGAGCAGGCGTTCTTCGACGCCGAGGCGGCGTACGACGAGGGCGACGAGGGCTACAGCTCGATCATGGCCACCCGCCCCGACACGATCGCCGCCGCGCTCGCCGACTCGCCGGCAGGGCTCGCCGCGTGGATCGTCGACAAGTACCGCGACTGGAGCGACTGCGGCGGCGACGTCGAGTCCCGGTTCGACCGCGACGCGCTCTGCACGATCCTCACGCTCTACTGGGCGACCGGGTCGATCGGCACCTCGTTCCGGCAGTACCTCGACTACCCGCACAACGCGACGCGCCCGAACATCACCGTGCCCGTCGCGGTCACCCTCAGCAGCGAGCCGGGCATGCGGGGTTTCCCGCGGTCGATCGCCGAACGCGCCGCGACCGACCTCCGGCAGTACTCCGCGCCGGGCCGCGGCGGGCACTTCCTCGCGTTCGAAGAGCCCGAGCTCGTCGCCGACGAGCTCGGCGCGTTCATGCGGTCGGTGGGGTAGCCGCGGTCGGATGCCTCGGCGCGCGCCGCTCGTCGTCGAGGCGTCCGCGGGTCAGCGCGCGAGCGCGCGCAGCTGCAGCCACGCGGCCAGCCGCTCGTCGGCGTTCTCGAGTCGCACGCCGTGCGTCTCGACGACCCGGCGCAGGCGATGTCGCACGGTGTTCTCGTGCACGCCCAGGCGTTCTGCCGCCTGCGCGACGTTGCCGAAGCACTCGAGCCACACGAGCAGGGTCTCGGCGACGGCCCGCGTCGACGCCGACCCGTGCAGGGCGTCGAGCCCGGGATCGCGCAGTTCGACACCGTCGGCGAGCAGCTCGGCGACGCGGTCGACGACGAGCAGCGGCCGCAGGCTCGCCGCGCTGACGATGCGGCGCCCGGATGCCGCGTCGCGCCCCGCGACGTCGAGCAGCCGGTCGGCGAGCTCGCGGACCCCCGCGACATCGCCGGATCGGTGAGCCGGCCCCGTGACCGCGATGCGAGCGCCCTCGCCGACGAGGCGGTCGACGAGCGGCAGCAGCGGTTCGGCGAGGGCCGTCGCCTCGTCGACGGTGCGCGCGGCGAACAGCGCGTAGACGCGTGAGCGATGGGCGACGGCCACGGCGTCGGGCCGGTGCAGCACGAGGTGGCGGATGACGGTCGAACGGAGCTGGGCGATCGCGGTCGGGCCCGCGCTCGGCACCTCGAAGGCGAGCAGCGCGGCGCCGCGCTCCTCGTCGATGCCGAGCTCGGCGAACTCGGTGCCGGTGAGGTCGATGCCCGTGAGCAGGGTGCGCAAGCGGTCCTCGCGCGGTCGCTGGTCGGTCGCGTGCGCGCGGAGGTCGTCGAGCAGGTGAGCGCCGGCGAGGGCGCTCGCACGCCGCATCCGCTCGTCCTGCTCGGGGCTCACCGGTCCCTCGCCCGAGGCGTCGATCGCCCAGATGCTGCCGAGGGGCAGTGCACCCGCACGAATGGCGAACGCGACCCGCGGCTCCTCGTCCCCGAGCCGCGGGTACTTGATCGGGCGATCGGAGCGCAGCACGGTGCGGTACTGGTCGTCGTTGTAGGGGGAGGCCGGCACCTGCCGGGCCAGGATGCCGTGGGTGCGGAGCGTGTCGATGAGCTGGCCGGGCACCGACGAGTAGGCGAGGATGTTCCGGCTGAGGTCCTCGATCGCGACCGAGCCGCCGAAGAACTCGGCGAGCTCGTTGGCGATCGCGAAGAGCGGTTCGGCGCCGCGCTGCGGAGCGGCGAGCGGCGTCTCGGCCTCGCCGAGCAGGCGAGTGAGCTGCGCATCGAGCAGCCGCCAGCTGATGCGGTCGGCGATGCGCACGAGGGGGAGGCCCGTCGCCTCGACGATCGCCGCGAGGGCGGGCACCCGCTCGGCGCTGCACTTGAGGGCGAGGCCGGCGGCGCCGTGCTCGGCGGCGCCGGTGGCGAGCGCGGCGATGCGCGAGGTGCTGAGCGACGCGGTCGACGGCGCGAGCAGCAGGGTCGACGAGACATCGCCGAACTCCTCGGCGGTGTCGACGAACTCGGTGCCCGTCACGGCGATGCCGGGTGCGGGCGGCCCGATGGGCGTCACGGTGCGCGGTCCGAGCTGGTCGACGAGCTCGGCGAGCGTCACCTGCGGGTGCGGTGGGCGCTCGATTGGAGAAATACCTGCATCCACACTGCAAAGCTATCCGAGATCGACAACCAATGGTGAACGAGATCTTCCTAGGCTGGCCACCGCGACGGCGACGGCGCCGCGCGAAGGAGGAACGATGACCGCGAACCGTCCAGCCCCTGCGGGCACCCGCCTCGGGGAGCTCTGGCGCATCCTGCCGGAGGAGTCGACGGCGAGCGCCGACGGCGTGCTCGAGATCGGCGGGGTCGCCGTCACCGAGCTCGCGGAACGGTTCGGCACGCCGCTGCACGTCTACGACGAGCAGGGGTTGCGCCGCCAGATCCGCCGGTTCGTCGAAGGGCTCCGAGACCGCTGGCCGAACTCCGAGGTGCTGTTCGCCTCGAAGTCGCTGCCTGCCGTCGGCATGTACCGGCTCGCGCACGAGGAGGGCCTCTCGATCGACATCGCAGGCGGCGGCGAGCTGCGGCTCGCGCTCGCCGCGGGCGTCGACCCCGAGCGCCTCTACTTCCACGGCAACGCGAAGACCGACGCCGAGCTCCGGCTCGCCCTCGACGCCGGCATCGGCGCGATCATCGTCGACAACGACGACGAGCTCGATCGGCTCGAGCGACTGCTCGACCGTCCACAGCGGCTCCTGCTCCGCGTCATCCCGGGCGTCGAGGCGAAGACGCACGCCTCGCAGGCGACGGGCGGACTGAACTCCAAGTTCGGGCTGCCCATCGACCAGGCCGCCCGGGCGATCGCGCGCATGCAGGCGCACCCGCTGATGGAGTTCGAGGGCGTGCACCTGCACATCGGCTCGCAGATCCTGGACGTCGCGCAGTTCGGCGAGGCGGTCGAGAAGATCTCGAGCGTCGGCACGTTCGGCACCTACGACGTCGGGGGCGGCCTCGGCATCGCCTACACGTACGACGAGGAGGCGCCGGAGGTCGCCGACTACCTCGACGCGATCGTCGCCGCAGCGCGGGCCCACCTGCCCGCCGACGCGAAGCTCATGATCGAGCCGGGCCGCTCGGTCGTGGCGCGCGCCGGCGTCACGCTCTACCGGGTGACGACCGTCAAGCGCACGGGCCGCACGTTCGTCGCGGTCGACGGCGGGCTCGCCGACCAGATGGACATCGCGCTCACCCAGCAGCGCTACGAGGCCGTCGTCGCCGACCGGCTGCTCGAGCCCTGGACGGAGTCCGCGCAGCTGGTCGGACGCCAGTGCGAATCGGGCGACCTCCTCGTCGACGGCGCCGCCCTGCCGGCCGCGCAGGTGGGCGACCTCGTCGTCATGGCGGCGACCGGCGCCTACGCCTACACGATGTCGAACAACTACAACGGCGCCCTCAAGCCCGCGATCGTGTTCGCGAGCGCGGGCGACGCCCGCCTCGTCACCCGCCGCGAGACCTACGACGACCTGCTCGCCACGCACGCGCCGGCCATGGCCGACGCATTCGTCTGAGGCATCCCCGACCGATCACCCCACCACGACAAGGAAGTCACCGATGATCGCACGCACCACCCTCCTGCTCGGCGCGACGGCCGTCGCCGTCGCCCTCGCCCTCACCGGCTGCTCGGGAGCCTCCGGCTCCGGGGCTGAGGCCGCAGCCGGCCCCGACCTGCCGGCCGGCGACGAGGTCTCGACGACCGTCGACGAGTCGCTGACCGATCTATTGCCCGACGACATCGTCGAGAAGGGCCGCATCGACGTCGCCGTCGACATTCCCTACCCGCCGATGGCGATGTACGGCGACGACAACCGCGAGATCGGCTTCGACCCCGAACTGGCGCGCCTCCTCGGCCAGAAGCTCGGCATCGACGTGTCGCTCAACAAGCAGGCCTTCGACTCGGTCATCCCGTCGCTGCAGGCCGACAAGAACGACCTCATCATGAGCGGCATGAACGACACCCCCGAGCGCGAGGAGACGCTGAGCTTCGTCGACTACACGTACGGCGGCTTCGCGATCGTCGTGCCCGAGGGCAACCCGAAGGGCATCGGCACCCAGCAGGACCTGTGCGGCATGACGGTGTCGATCCAGAAGGCGACGGCGCAGGGCGAGATCCTGCGGTCGATGGACTGCGACGGCGACCCGGTCAACGTCACCGAGCTGCCGAGCGACCTCGACGCCCAGACGGCATTGCGCGCGGGAAAGAGCGACGCATACGTCGCCGACGCCCTCGTCGCCGGCTACGTCGCCGACACCGTCGAGGGCGGTGACGCCTTCGACATCGTGCAGGACCCCGAGAACCCCGCCGGCTTCAGCCCGGTGTACAGCGGCATCGGCATCCTGAAGGACGAGGCCGAGCTCGTCGAGGCCGTGCGCCAGGCGCTGCAGGCGCTCATCGACGAGGGCACCTACCAGCAGGTGCTCGAGCGCAACAGCCTCGCCGACTACGGCGTGGAGGCCGCCGAGGTGAACCAGGGCGGCGAGGGATGACGGCCGTGGAGGCGCGGGGCGTCGCGCTCGCACCAGAGGCCACCGACGACGACGTCCGGGCCATCCCGCTCCGTCGTCCGTGGCGATGGATCAGCGCCGCCGTCGTGCTGCTGCTCGCCGCCGGGTTCGCGTACTCGGTGCTCACGAACCCGAACATCGACTTCGCGGCCATCGGCCAGTTCCTCGTCGACCCCCGCATCATCGACGGCGTCTGGCTGACGCTCCTCATCACGCTCGTCGCGATGGTCGTCTCGACGGTGCTCGCCGTCGTCATCGCGGCGATGCGGCTCTCGTCGAACCCCGTGCTGTCGAGCGTCGCGTGGTTCTACGTGTGGGCGTTCCGCGGCACCCCGCTGCTCGTGCAGATCGTGCTGTGGGGCTACCTCGGCCTCCTCTACGAGAAGCTCTCGATCGGCATCCCGTTCACCGACATCGTGTTCTGGCAGGCCGACACCAACCTGCTGATCACCGCGATGGTCGCCGGCATCCTCGCACTCACGCTCAACCAGGCGGCCTACTCGTCGGAGATCGTGCGAGCCGGCATGATCTCGGTCGACGAGGGGCAGCGCGAGGCGGCGTACTCGCTCGGCATGTCGCCGCTCTACACGTTCCGCCGGGTGCTGCTGCCGCAGGCGATGCGCGTGATCATCCCGCCCATGGGCAACGAGACGATCTCGATGCTCAAGAACACCTCGCTGCTCTCGGTCATCGCCGTGCTCGAGATCTACACGCAGGCGACGGTGATCTCGTCGCAGAACCTCAAGCAGGTGGAGCTGCTCATCGTCGCGAGCATCTGGTACCTGCTCATGACGAGCATCCTCTCGGTTCCGCAGTACTACCTCGAGCGGCGGTTCGGACGCGGCTCGAGCCGCAACCTGCCGCCGACGCCGTTCCAGCGCCTGCGCCAGGCGTTCGCATCGCGCCGGCCCGGCCCCGCGCCCGCGCCGGAGACGAAGGCGGTCAGCGCCGTATGAGCACCATCACCACCACCCGGACCGCGCAGGACGCCGCAGTGGACGCCCGCCCCCTCGTCGAGATCCGCCGCGTGCGCAAGAGCTTCGGCGCCCACCAAGTGCTGCGCGACGTCTCGCTCGCCGTGCCCGAGGGCACCGTGACCGTGCTGCTCGGCCCGTCGGGCTCGGGCAAGTCGACGCTGCTGCGCTGCATCAACCACCTCGAGTCGATCGACGGCGGCCGCATCATCGTCGACGGCGAGCTCATCGGCTACCGCCAGGCCGGGCACGACATCCACGAGATGACGCCGAAGCAGATCGCCCGCCAGCGGCGCGAGATCGGCATGGTGTTCCAGCGGTTCAACCTCTTCCCGCACATGACGGCGCTCGAGAACATCGTCGAGGCACCGGTCGGCATCGCCGGCATGCCTCGGGCGAAGGCCCGCGCGAAGGCGACCGAGCTGCTCGACCGGGTCGGCCTCGCCGACTTCGCGGGTCACTACCCGGCGCAGTTGTCGGGCGGGCAGCAGCAGCGGGTCGCGATCGCCCGGGCGCTCGCGATGGGGCCGAAGCTCATGCTGTTCGACGAGCCGACCTCGGCGCTCGACCCCGAGCTCGTCGGCGACGTGCTCGACGTCATGCGCGAGCTCGCGAACGACGGCATGACGATGATCGTCGTCACGCACGAGATCGGGTTCGCGCGGGGCGTCGCCGACCAGGTCGTGTTCATGGACGGCGGCGTCGTGGTCGAGGCGGGCCGCCCCGAGGACGTGATCGACCGGCCGCAGCGGCAGCGCACGCGCGACTTCCTGGAGAGCGTGCGCTAGGGAGCGCCGCCAGGAGGGCTCGGGCGACCGGCCGCGAGGGGGAACGCGGCCGGTCGCCCATGATCGCGTGCGGGCTCGTCGCGCGACCCTGGCCGGATGCCTCGGCGGGCGCATCCGGCCGGCCGGTCACCGATCGGGGGAGTCGGCTCAGCCGCGTCCGACGATCAGGCCCAGCAGCGAGCACGGCGATGAGCGCGGACGATCTCGGCGACGGGCATGGCGCTGAGCCGAGCGACCGCCGAGGCATCCGGCCGCCGCCTGCTCAGTGCGCGCTACGCGTTCTCGAGCTCGGCGATCACGACCTTCTTCTGCCGCATCATCACCTGGATCTGCTCGGGGCGCTTCGTCAGCTCGCCCATGTTCGCCGGGATGATCTGCCAGCTCACGCCGAACCGGTCCTTGCACCAGCCGCACTGCTCCGACTCGGGCACGTGCGAGAGCGCCGCCCAGTAGCGGTCGATCTCGGCCTGGTCGGCGCACGAGACGACGAACGAGATCGACTCGTTGAACGTGAACAGCGGTCCGCCGTCGAGGCAGACGAAGTCGACCCCGTTCAGAGTGAACTGCCCGTTCAGCACCTTGCCGCTCATGCCTGCGAAGTGCTCGTCGAGCGACTCGTCGGGATACTCGTCGATGCGCGTGATGCGCGAGTTCGGGAAGACGCCGACGTAGTACTCCATCGCCTCGCGTGCCTGGTCGTCGAACCACAGGCACGGCTGGATGGGTGCGAGCTCGGCCATGTCGGAACCCCCTTGTTCGGCCCTTGCTTCCGGCGGCCACGATACGCCGGTCGGGTCGGTCGCGATACCGGGGGTGGCGGCTAGGCCGTGGACGCCTCGGCCGCCCGACGGCGTTCGAGGCCCTCGAGCAGCAGGTCGAGCCCGAACTCGAACTCGGTCTGGTCGTCGCACCAGCCGAGGGTCGAGTCGGGGTCGTCGTGCACGACGTCGGCGAGCATCGCGGCGAGGTGCGGGGCCAGTGCGGCGAATTCGGCGGGGTCGCCGGGCGGGTCGGCCGAGTTGTCGTCGTTGAGCTCCTGCACGTAGCCGTACATGCGGCTGCCGATCGCATGCAGTCCGTGGTGGATGAGGTCGTGCGAGAGCCCGCCGGCCCGCATGATGCCGACGACGCCGTCGGCGTACCGCACGGCGAGCACGCCCGGCGCACCGCGCGTGTTCATGAGGTTCGGCGCCCAGGGATGCCGCAGCAGCACCCGCCTCGCACCGAGGATCCGCGAGCGGAGCGCGGTCGGCCAGTCCGCGGCGTCCAGCTCGGTCGGCGGTGCGAAGCCGCCGATCTCGACCTCGACCTCGGCGAACACCTGCTCGACGAGTCCGTCGAGGATCGCGTGCTTGTTGGGCAGGTGGTAGTAGATCGACATCGCCTCGACGTCGAGCTCGTCGGCGAGGGCCCGCATCGTGAGGGCGTCGAGGCCGTCGCGGTCGGCGAGGCGCAGCGCGGTCTGCAGCACGCGCTCACGGCTGAGCGGGCTGCGCGTCGCGGTTCTGGCCATAGTTCACCGTACAACGTCAGGTAATCGGCTGGAGGGTCTGGACGTAGGCTCCGCGGCGGCGTATCTTACGACGTAAGACTTACGACGTAAGGGAGTGCATCATGTCCACCGCATCACGCCAGGGATCGACGTCCGACGCACCCGCCGCCACTCGCGGCGCCATGCGGGTCGCCCGTATCGACCGCTTCGGCGCGCCCGAGGTCGCGCGCGTCGTCGACGTGCCCCGCCCCGAGCCGGGGCCGGGGGAGCTGCTCGTGCGCGTACGGGCGTCGACCGTGAGCATCGCCGACCACCGCCTGCGCACCCGCCGGGTGCCGCGCGGGCTCGCGCTCGTCGTGGCGCCGACGATCGGGCTCTTCCGACCACGGCTGCGCGTGCTCGGCATGGATGCCGCCGGCGTCGTCGAGGCGGTCGGCGCGGGGGTCGTGCGATTCGCCGTCGGCGACGAGGTCGTCGTCATGCGCGGCTCGCGCATGGGGTGCCACGCCGAGTACGTCACGATCGCGGCCGACGGCGAGGTCGCCCGCAAGCCCGCGAACCTCTCGTTCGAAGAGGCCGTCGCCATCGTGTTCGGCGGACACACGGCGCTCCGCTACCTCGACCGCGTCGCGATCGGGCCGGGCAGCGAGGTGCTCGTGAACGGCGCCTCCGGTGCGGTCGGCTCGGCGGTCGTGCAGCTCGCGACGGCGCGCGGGGCCCGGGTCACGGCGGTCACGAGCGGACGCAACGCCGAGCTCGTGCGTTCGCTCGGGGCGTCTCGCGTCGTCGACCACACCCGCGAGGACTTCGCGGCGGGCGACGTCGACTCGGGGGCCGCGTCGGGCGGGCCGGCACGCCACGACGTGATCGTCGAATGCGTCGGCAACGCGCCGTTCGGCCGCGTCGCGCACCTGCTGCGTCCCGGCGGCGCGCTGCTGCTCGTGATCACCGACCTGGCCGGCATGCTGAGGGCGGGTCGGCAGGCGCGCCGGAGCGGGCTCGTCGTCGACCATCGCGGCGGCGAGCTGGGCGCCGACGGCATGGAGCGGCTCGTCGCCCTCGCCGAGACGGGCGCGCTGCGCCCCGTCATCGATCGCACGTACGCGCTCGACGAGATCGTCGAGGCCCACCGCTACGTCGACGGCGGGCACAAGCGTGGGAGCGTCGTGCTGCGCATGGGCTGAACCGCCGGCGACATGCAATCGTGGGGTTGCGCTCCGATCCACCTTGTGCAACTATGAAGTTGCAGGTGATCGATCGATCGCCGAGACATCCACTGCAGCATCCGCTGGAAGGAGCGCGACCATGGTGAGTCAGACCCGCAACGAGGCATCCGTCGTCGACGAGGGCGCATTCACGGTGCGACGCACGATCCGCATCGCCGCACCGATCGAGAAGGTGTGGCGCGCGGTCACCGAGCCCGAGCACATCTCGCGGTGGTTCGGGCAGACGGTGCTCGACGGCGCCGGTACCGGCGCGACCGGAACGATGACGTTCGAGGGGTACGGCGTGATTCCGATCCGCGTCGAGGCGATCGACGCCCCGCGCAGCGTGGCGTACCGCTGGGGCAACGACGACGCGGTGCGCCGTGCGGGCGGCGCGATCGACGAGACGACCACGACCGTCTTCACGTTCACCCTCGACGAGGTCGACGACGGCACCGAGCTCACGGTCGTCGAGACCGGGTTCGACCGCACGAGCGACCCGGCGGCGAACATGGCCGACCACGCCGAGGGCTGGGTCTCCGAACTCGACAAGCTCGTCGCCCTGCTCGAGGGCGACGCATGAGCACTGCGACGCTGGTTCCCGTGTTCGCGGCGCTCGGCGACGAGACGCGCTGGAGCATCCTCGCGGCACTCGGCGAGGGGGATGCCTCGGCGTCGGCCCTCGCCGCGCGCCTGCCGGTGTCGCGGCAGGCGATCGCGAAGCACCTCGCCGTGCTGCAGGAGGTCGGGGTGGTCGAGCCCGTGCGCGTCGGGCGCGAGGTGCGCTACCGCGTGCTCGGAGCGTCGCTCAGCGCCACGGCGGCACGCCTCGACGCGGTGGGGCGCGAGTGGGAGCGCCGCCTGGCCGCGATCAAGGAGATCGCGGAGGGGCTGTGACGGCTCTCCGGCTTCTCGCAGATGCCCCCGGGTATTCCCGGGTCGGCGAACCGTCGGGCGTGGTCGAGACCGTGCCCGCGCCCGCCGAGTCGACTCGCTCGAGTTCGTCGAGCAGCGCGCCGCTCGAGGCATCCCGCCGGATCGAGGCGCCCAGCCGCTCGGCCGCGAGTCGGACGCGCCCGTCGCCCAGCACCTCGGCGACCGCCCTCGCGATGCGCGGCGACGCGGCGCGACGCGGCACGGCGAGGCCGGCGCCCCGCTCCGTGACCCGTACGGCGTTGTCGACCTGATCTCGTCCGTGGTGCAGGATCACGAGCGGGCGGCCCGCCGCGAGCGCCTTCATGACGGTGCCGTGCCCGCCGTGCGTCACGACGACGCTCGCGGCGTGCATCGCCGCGGCGTGCGGGGCGGATGCCTCGACGACGACGTTCTCGGGAGCCCGGAGCTCACCGGGCTCGATCGAGGGCCCCGTCGTCACGAGCCCCCGCACGGGCAGCGCGCCGAGCGCGTCGACGATGCGCTGCAGGCAGTCGGCCTGGTTCTGGAAGGTCGACGACATCGCGACGAGCACGAGCGGCGCGTCACCGGGCGGCGGCGTCCACTCGGGGTCCGCCGCCCAGGCGGGATCATCGAGCACGGGGCCGACGAACCGCACGTTCGGGCCGAACGCACCGGCGAAGTCGAACTCGGCCGTGGTCAGCACGAGCTCGCGTCGCGCGCGGTGCAGCTGGTCCCACGTGGTGCCGATCGGGGCGAGGCCGTGGACCGCACGCACGTCGTTGAGCGCCGCGAGCGTGTAGCGGTCGAGGAGCCGCGTCGTGCCGCTCGACGCCACCCGGTCGCGCAGGCCGCCGAGCGGGCCGGCCATCGGCTTCAGGCCGGCACCGCCCGGCGGGCGCCCCGGAGCGGGCGCGATGTAGATGTTCGGCATGAGCACGTCGAACGGGATGCCTCGAGCCTCGGCGCCGATCATCGCGCCGACCGTGAAGAACGTGGTGACGACGAGGTCGGGGCGCGCCGCGTCGATGGCCGCGACGATGTCGTCGGCCTGGCCGGCCGCCGGGCCGGCGAGGTAGTGCTCGGCCATGCCGCGCGCCATCTCGAATGGATTGCGGATCGCCCAGTCGCGGTACAGGCCGGCGGGCGCGGCGCTCCAGGTGCGGACGTCGGCGCCGGTGCCGCGGGCCGCCTCGAGCATGCTCGCGTCGACGATCGCGGTGACGCGGTGCCCGCGCTCGACGAGTCGGCGCACGACCCCGAGCTCGACCGGAACGGTGCCGCCGCCGTCGGCGAGCGCGACGAGGTACGCGTGCGAGGCGGTGGCCGGCGCCCGGGCGTTCATGGGCGCGAGCCTACGGGGGTGGCCGTGCCGAGGCATCCGGGCTGACGCTGAGCCGCGGCACGGCCCCGCATCACCCGCCGAACACGCCGAGTTCCCAGATCGAGTAGCCGTAGTCGGTCGTACGCTCGGTGCACAGCACGCGCACGTACCTGGCGCTCGTCGGTGCGAAGGCGGCCGTGTCGAGTCCGCCGTCGCCCGACGTCGTCGACCACGCCGTGCGCCAGTTCTGGCCGTCGTCGGAGAGCTGCACGTCGTACTTCTTCGCGGCCGAACGCTCCCAGTTCACCGTGACCCGGCTGATCGGCAGCGACTCGCCGAGGTCGACGCGCAACCACTGCGGGTTCACGCCCCAGTTGCCGCTCGCCCAGCGGGTGCTGCCCTTGCCGTCGACTGCGCGCCCGGGGGCGTAGCTCGTGAACGGGTTCCACTCGCTCGAGCTCGCCGTCGCCGGCTTGCCGGTGGCGAGATTCTGCGTGCTCTCGTGGTCGAGCGTCGCCTGCCAGGTCTGCAGGTACGACTCGGCGCCCGACATGAGGTCGTCGACGAGGGCCTGCCCGCCGCCGGCGAGCCGCAGCTGCTCGATGTAGTCGGGGGTGAGGCCCGAGTGCGCGAACCCGTCGGTGTTGATGTCGAACGTGCGCTCGCCGCTCACCTGCCGGTCGACCGTGGTGCGGCCGTCGGCCGCGGTGAACGGGTACGAGACCGGCACGGGCGCGGTTCCTCCCGCCGGGTGGCTGCCGACGCCGTTGAAGTCGAGGCCGAAACCGTAGCCCTTGCCGTACTGCTCGCGCAGCGCGGCGCTCGCGCGCCATTCGCCGAGGAAGCCCTCGGCCGCATGCGGGTAGCCCGTCTTGAAGCCGCCGAGCCGGTAGAGGCGCTCGGTCCAGGTGTCGTCCATCCAGCTGTGGCTCGAGAGCACGCCCGGGTAATCCTCGGCCTCGAGGATGTCGAGGGCACGGCCCGCGGCCTTCACGCTCATGTGATCGAGCTCGATCATCATGCTGCGCGACATCGCCGCGCGCAGGGCGTACTCGCCGAGCGAGGTGAGGCCGCGGGTGTTGCACTGCGCCCCCGACGGGTAGGTGGGCGGGTCGGCGCCGGGCAGCTCCTCGGGCACCTCGGCGTTGCCGATCGGGTTGTCGTGCGCGGGCCCGGTGCAGGCTTCGGTCTGCCAGTACGTGCCGGTCGAGTAGAACTGTCCGACGTTGATGATCGTGCCCTGCGTGCCGGTGTCGAAGCGCACGCCGCAGAGCGCGTTGTCGAACTTGTGGCAGAGGAACATGCTCGACACGCCCATCGCCTTGAACTCGTCGAGGCCGCGATCGATGTCGGCCTTCGAGCACTGCGCGACGTCGAGGATCATCTTGCAGCCGAACGGCTCACTCATCTCGACGCCGATGACGACGGCGAGCCGGCCGCTCTCGATGACCTCCCGCGCCTCGTCGGGGGTCGTCACGATGCGGAAGAAGCCCTTGCCGGGGCCGCCGTAGATGCCGTCGATGTACGACTCCATCTCGCGCACCTTCTGCGCTTCGAGGCGGATCGCGCCCATCTCGTCGCACGAGCGGTCCTTCGGCATGATCGGCAGCGAGCAGATCACGCCGTTCGTGACGAGGTCGTTGACGAGCACGCGCTGGCCTGCTCGCCACGAGCGCTCGATCCAGGCGTAGTACGAGGCCTGGTGGCTCATCGAGGTGGTCTTCGGCCAGTCCTCGAACGTCGGCCAGCCGACCGGGTCGTGGTGGCCGTCGGGGTCGCTCGTGAGGTTCTCGAAGAGGGCGCCGCTGCCGTCGGGGTAGTGCTCGGGGCAGTCCTTCAGGGCGTCGGCGACGCCGTTCGGCGAGAACGGGGCGCCGCAGATCATGCGGCCGCCGAAGCCCTCGTTGGAGTTGAGGTGGGTGTGCGAGTCGATGAAGCCGCGCACTTCGCCGCCGGGTGCGCCGGTGATCGGGGCCCCGGTGACGTTGAGCTCGACGTCGACGGCCGGGCGGGCGGGGGCATCCCACCAGTTCTCGGCGGCTTCCGCCGGAGCGACGGGGATGGTGATGAGCAGTGCGCCGATCGCGGCGATGCCGAGGATGGAGAGGATGGAGCGTCGTCGCCGACGGTCGGCGAGCGGTGTTGCGGCGGATCTCGAGTGAACGTGGTGCGCCATGTGAGCCTCCTTGCTCGATGGCACGCAGCGTATTGTGGGTCGATCGTCCCAGTCAAGCGTCCCAGAGTATTCGCGTGGGGCTCGGTCGGCTCATGCAGCGGTGAATGCCCCGAGCACGACCGCGATCGTCGCGTCGGCTGCGTCCTGCCAGGCGACGCCGTCGAGCAGGTCGTCGGTCGCGAGCGCGGCGACGCCGTGCACAGCGGCGAAGACGACCAGCGCCTGGCGCTCCACGTCGCCCTCGCGGATCTCGCCCTTCGCCTGTGCCTCGGTGATGAGCGCCACGACCGCGGCCATGCTCGCGCGGCTGACCTCGAGCAGTCGGGGGGAGGCGTCGGCGTGGTGCTTCGCCTTGTACATGAGGTCGAGGATCGCCGGGTGCTCGACCGCGAAGCCGATGTAGGCGAGGCCGGCTGCGCGCAGCCGCCCGTCGAAGCCAGGCTCGGTCGCGACGGCGGCCTCGAGCGCCGCGTTCATGCGCTCGAAGCCGGTGACGGCGATCGCGTCGAGCAGGGCGGTGCGGTCGGCGAAATGGCGGGCGGATGCCCCGTGGCTGACGCCGACGTCGCGCGCGAGCTGCCGGAGCGAGAGGGCGTCGAGGCCGTCGGCGTCGATCGTCTCCCAAGCGCGGGTGAGGAGCTCCTGGCGCAGGTTGCCGTGGTGGTACGCGCGTTCGGTCACCCCTGCACCCTATCCGAAAGTAGGCATTGACAACAATGCTGGCACTGTCTACATTTGCGGTTATGACCACCGACTTCACCGGAACCACCGCTCTCATCACCGGCGCGAGCTCGGGCCTCGGCTCCGAGTTCGCGACGCAACTCGCCCGCCGCGGCGCCGACGTCGTACTGGTCGCCCGCCGCGACGACCGGCTGCGCGACCTCGCCCGGCGCATCGAGCACGAGCACGGCGTGACGGCGACGCCGATCGCGCTCGACCTCGCGCGACCCGACGCCGCGTCGACGCTGCGGGCCGAACTCGAGGGGCGGGGCATCCGCGTCCAGACGCTCGTCAACAACGCCGGCTTCGGCATGAAGGGCGCCTTCGCCGAGGCGGATGCCTCGCGCATCGCCGAACTCGTCCAGGTGAACGTCGCCACGCTCGTGTCGATCACCCGCGAGTTCCTGCCCGACATGGTGCGCGACGGACGCGGTGCGCTCGTGAACATCGCGAGCACCGCGGCGTACCAGCCGTGCCCGAACATGGCGGTCTACGGAGCGTCGAAGGCCTTCGTGCTGAGCTTCACCGAGGCGCTCGCGTACGAGACGAGGAGCTCCGGCCTGCGCGTGCTCGCGCTGAGCCCCGGAGCCACGCGGACCGAGTTCTTCGACGTCGTGGGCACCGAGAACGCGGCGGTCGGCCGCTTCCGCACGACCGAGCAGGTCGTCTCGCTCGCCCTGCGTCGCCTCGACCGGCGCCGCACTCCCGCGAGCGTCGTCTCGGGCCGGGCCAACGCGCTGACCAGCAGGCTCGTCGGGTTCATGCCCCGACGGCTCGCGCTGGGCGCCAGCGGGCGCGTCCTGTCGTCGTCGCGGTGACGAGCGGCGCGTCAGCCCGTCGTGGTGAAGTCGCTCGTCACCGCACCGAACGGGAAGGGGAACCAGAGGCTGCCGCCCTGGTCGAGCACCTGCTGCACCGGCAGCATCCAGAACCACACCAGGCTGATGACGATCGAGCCGAGCGCGATCGAGATGATGACCACCCGGGTGCGGTCGAGCGAGCGCAGCGCGGCGAGCGGATCGGGACGCCGCGCGGCGGCCCCGAGCCCGACGAAGAAGGCGACGGCCATCGCGGCGACCACGATCCAGCTCGGACCGAGCGTGTACGTCTGGCACTGCGCGGCGGAGACGTCGCCGGTCTGCGTCGGGCAGGCGCTGCGGCTCGCGTGCGTGAGCGCGCCGTAGACGATCGCGGCGAACGCGCCGCTCAGCAGCAGCCCGCGAACCCGGAGCAGCAGCATCGCCCACCTCGGCGGCTCGGACTGCCGGGCGGGCGGCGACGTCGGTGCGTTCGCGGGCGCGGCTGCGTCGGTCATCGGACTCCGTTCTGCGGTCAGCCCATGTTGGCAGCGCACCGGTTGCGGTCGCAACGGTTTCCGCCTGCCGGGATGACGGCGGCTCGGCCTACGCTCGAGAGATGACGACCGATCGCGACATCGCCCGCTGGAGGCTGCGATCGCAGTCGCTCGCCACGCCCCGCGACGACGCCGAGCAGGTCGTCCGATCGCTGCTCGCCCTGCAGGCCGAGAACGCCTCGCAGTCGGCGTGGGCGGTCGCGACGCGCACCTCGGCGCCCGAGGCCGCCGACCTCGCCGATGCGCTCGCGTCGGGGCGCGTCATCCGCACCCATGTGCTGCGGCCGACCTGGCACTACGTGCACGCCGACGACGTGCGCTGGCTCCTCGAGCTGACGGCGCCGCGGGTGCTGCCGGTGTTCGACCAGCAGCTGACGCAGGTGGCCGATCGCATGACGGCGATCGCCGACACGATCGAGCGGGTGCTCGGCGAGGCATCCGATCGCACCAGGGCCGACCTCGGCGCCGCGCTCGCCGAACGCGGAACCGAGCTCACGGGGCAGCAGCTCATGCTCGTCGTCGGCAAGCTCGAGATGCTCGGGCTCGTCTGCAGCGGTGCGCCGCGCGACGGCGAGCACACGTACGCGCTCATGAGCGAGCGGGTGCCGCCCGCGCGTCCGTTCGATCGCGACGAGGCGCTCGCCGAACTCGCGCTGCGCTACTGCACGTCCCACGGCCCGGCGACCGAGCGCGATCTCGCGTACTGGGCGACGCTCACCGTCACCGACGCGCGCCGCGGCATCGCCGCTGCCGCCGACCGGCTCGAGTCGTTCGAGCACGACGGGCGCACCTTCTGGCACGCACCCGGCGGTCCGGCCGCGGCGGCGCTCGAACCGGCCGGCCACCTGCTGCAGGTGCTCGACGAGATGTACCGCGGCTACCAGGACTCGCGTTGGGTCATCGACTCCGAGGGGGTGGTGCCGCGCGAGCGCGAGACGGCGATCGGCATGGCCCTCGTCGACGCCCAGCTCGTCGCGGCGATGAAGCGCACGGTCACGGCGAAGGCGGTCACCTTCGCGCTGCGGCCGCATCGGGCGCTCGACGCGCGCGAGCGGCAGGCGATCGACGACGCTGCCGCGCGCTACGCCGCCTTCCTCGGGCTCGAACCCCGCGTGACGTTCGACGCCGCCTGAGCGACGTGCTCAGGCGGTGACCCACGACGGGTCGGCGAACAGCTGCTCGAGTTCGCCGACGAGGCGCGCGGTGTGGAATCCGTCGGCCGACGCGTGGTGGATCTGCACCGCCAGCGGCAGCAGCGTGCGCCCGTCGCGCTCGACGTACCGGCCGAGCGTGAAGATCGGCGCGAAGTGGTTCGAGCCGCCGTCGAGCTGGAGCGTGAACCCGGTGAAGCTCGCCCACGGGATGCTCGAGACGTCGAAGCCGTTCGCGGGCAGGCCGCCCTGCGGGAACATCTCGGTCGCCGACGACGCACTCGCGAGCACCTCGGCCGCCGCGTCGTGGAACCGCGCGAAGTCGGCGTCGTACGGCACCGACACCGCGGCGAAGGTCTCGCGCTCGGGGTTGAACACCGTGAACGCGGGCTGCACGACCGGCCACGTCGCGGGTGCCCCGTCGTCGGTGAGCGTCATGCGGAACTCGGGATGCCGGTTGACGACGTTCGCGATCGCCCAGATCTGCGCCGGATAGGTCTTGCGGGTCGAGGCGCGCAGTGCGGCGACGAACGCGGTCGCGTCGATCTCGACCGTCATCGCGTAGGTGCAGGGCACGCGGTGCCGGTAGTGCTCGAAGGCCTCGCGGCGGGGCCAGCTGTCGAGGTCGATCGGGGTGGGCGTCGGCATGCGTTCGATCCTTCCACGCCGACCCCGCCGATCGACGTCGCTCAGGGCGTGCGCCGCCGGAAGACGTCGAACAGCACCTTGAGCGTCAGCAGCCCCGAGACGATCACGAGGAGGTAGCCGAAGAGCTGGTAGAGCGTGAAGTCGGGCGCGACCTCCGGCCCGCCCTCGCTGACGAGCAGCATCGCCGCCATGATGCCGAACACCCCCGCGAGGAACGCGACGGCGACGAGGTTCACGAGATCGCGCACGAGCGAGCGGTCGCGACGGTCGGCGAACAGGCGCACGTTGAACGAGAGGCGTCCGTCGGCGAGCGCCGCGCTGATGCGGTCGGCGCGCCGGGGCATGCGGCGCAGCATCGGCAGCAGGCCGCCGATCTCGTCGACGGCGGTCGAGAAGAGCGCCGACGGGCGCGTCGCCTCGGCGACCCGGGTCTTGGCGAAGCCCTCCGCCTCGGTGAGCAGGTCGAACCCGGGCTTCACGAGGCGGAGCGTCCCCTCGAGCGTGCCGATGGCGCGGAACGCTGCGGCGAGATCGCCGGGCACCGCGATGCGGTTCTCGGCGAGAAGTCGCACCATCTCGGTCACGACGGTGGCATCGACCGTGCCGCCCGGGCCGAGCCGGCGCGACATGAACGCCCCGATCCGCCGGCGCAGGGCGACCTCGTCGAGGTCGTCGGGGAGCTCGACCAGCCCGATCAGTGCGTCGCCGAAGCTGCGGGCGTCGCCGCGGTAGAACGCGAGCAGCACCTCCCCGATCTGGCGCCGGAGTTCGGAGTCGAGCCGCCCGATCGATCCGAAGTCGAGCAGCACGATCTCGCCCGAGTCGACGATCACGATGTTGCCGGGGTGCAGGTCGGCGTGGAAGACGCCGTCGTCGATGATCTGCGTCATGGCCGAGGAGAAGAGACGGTCGGCCAGTTCGGCGCGTTCGTCGCCGGAGCGTCCCTGCAGGGCAGCCGGATCGCTGAGCGTGCGGCCTTCGACGAGTTCCATCACGAGCACGCGCTCGCCGCTGAGCTCGGCGTGGTGGCGGGGCACGCTGACGCGCTCCCGCGCCAGATGCGTCGCGAGCGTCGCGCGCATCGCCGCCATGTTCGCCGCCTCGATGCGGTAGTCGAGCTCCTCGCGGAGGTTCGCGGCGAAGGCCTCGGCGAGCCCGCGTACGCCGAGCGACCGGCCCCACTCCGTCGACCGGTCGAGCTGGTCGGCGAGGCGCAGCACGATGTCGAGGTCGCGGTCGACGAGCGGCACGATGCCAGGACGCTGCACCTTCACGGCGACGGGCTCGCCCGACGCGAGCGTCGCCCGGTGCACCTGCCCGATGGATGCCGCGGCGAGCGGGGTCTCGTCGAAGGCACCGAACACGTCGCCCATCGGCCGCGGCAGTTCGGCCTCGAGCAGGGCGCGCACCTCGGCCCATTCGGCCGGGGGCACCCGCTGCTGCAGCCGGCTGAGCTCGGCGACGAACTCGGGCGGCAGTACGTCGCTGCGCGTCGAGAGCACCTGGCCGAGCTTCACGAACGCGCCACCGGCGTCCTCGAGCGCGGCCCGAAGGGCGATGGCCTGCCGGGTGCGCTCGGCGTGGCCGGCGGCCGTCGGCTCGGCGTTGGGCCGGAAGGGCACGAGTCCATGTCGAACGGCGATGCGCGAGATCTCGGTGTAGCGGCGGGTGCGCGCGGCGCTGCGCCGCAACGACGGCAGCCACTGGTCAGGCCGCTGGATGGATCCGGGCGGCACGATGATCTCGGCGATCACCAGGAACGCGACCGCCGCGAACATGACGATGCCGAGCTGCACCGGCAGGAGCGCGGCACTGTAGTCCTGCTTGCCCCAGACGACCTGCGACTCGAACCCGACCTCGGCGGCGAGGCCGACGAACCCCGCGATCACGATGCGCACGAGGCCGACCCGCACGCCGAGCACGCGCCGGACGAACGCGGTCAGCACGGCCAGGAACAGCAGCGTGAGCGCGACCATGAGCGCCACGTTGAGCAGTACGTCGCCGATGTTCATCTCCGACTCCCGCCTGCGGCCGGGCGGCCGCCACCGCTCACGCTAGCCAACGCGGCGCGAAGCCGGCGCTGCACACGGCGTGGGACTCAGTCGACCATCGAAAGTTGGACCCGCAACGCCGCGTTCGCACGTTGACGAACGGTCGACGCGAGTCGTCGGAACATCCGGGGCGCGCAGGCACCGTCGGTAGACTCGACGCCGGCTCGAGGCATCCGTCTCGCCATTCGGCCGCAGCGCGCCGAACGCACCCCGACCCCCGAAACCGAGGACCCTCGTGAGCCTGATCCGCCTGAATGACGTGAGCATCGAGTTCGACGGGCGGCCCGTGCTGAAAGAGGCGTTCCTGAAGCTCAAGAAGGGCGACCGCGTCGGGCTCATCGGCAAGAACGGCACCGGCAAGTCGAGCCTGCTCGAGGTCGTGCTCGGCCGCCGCGAGCCGTCGGGCGGCACGCGCGACGTCACGCTCGGCACGACGATCGGGTACTTCTCGCAGTTCTCCGAGCTCGACGGCGAGCAGAGCATCCAGCAGACCCTGAGCGCCCACTTCGCCGACGTGCACGAGACGCAGGCCCGTCTCGACGAGATCGGGCTCGCGCTCGCCGAGCCCATGGGCGACGACGAGATGACGCGCCTCCTCACCGAGCAGGGCGAGCTGTTCGAGCGCATGGACCACATCGGCGGCTGGACCTACGAGACCACGATCGACACGGTGCTCACCCGGCTCGGCTTCGACGACGAGCGGCGCGCCCTGTCGGTCGATCGGCTCTCGGGCGGATGGCGAAACCGGGCGGCGCTCGCGCTCATCCTCGTGCAGGCGCCCGACGTGCTGCTGCTCGACGAGCCGACGAACTTCCTCGACCTCGACGGTGTCAAGTGGGTCGAGAACTGGCTGCAGACGTTCGCGGGCGCCGTGCTCGTCGTGTCGCACGACCGGCAGTTCCTCGACGGCGTCGTCGACCGAATCATCGAGATCGAGAACTATCGACTGCAGGAGTACGAGGGCGACTACTCGGCCTACGTGCACGCCAAGCAGTCGCGGCTCAAGATGCTCGAGAAGCAGTTCGCGCACGAAGAGGAGCTGCTCGCGTACGAGCAGGCCGCCGCGTCCGCCCGTCGCGAGGCGGCGCGCAACCCGTCGAACGCCGTCGCGCGCCGGCTCGCCGACATCAAGAAGCGGCAGGCGCCCCGCCCCATCGACCAGATCATCACCTCGATCTACGACGGGCTCAAGGTCTCGAACGACCTGCTCACCGTGACCGGGCTGACGAAGGGCTTCGGCGGCGACCCGCTCTTCGAGGGCGTGTCGTTCGACCTGCAACGCGGCGACCGGGTCGCGATCATCGGTTCGAACGGCTCGGGCAAGTCGACCCTGCTCGACGTGCTCACCGAGGATGCCGCGGCCGACGCGGGCTCGGTGCGCTGGGCGAAGGGCGCGCGGTTCGTGTCGTACAACCGGGTCTACGCCGAGCTCGACCTGACCGACACCGTGGGCCACGCCGTGAACGCCTACCCCGACTCGCTCGCGTTCACGGCGACGAAGAAGAGCGTCGCCCGGTTCCTCGCGATGCTGCAGTTCTCCGACGCCGACCTGCAGCAGAAGATCGGCAACCTCTCGGGCGGCCAGCGGGCGCGCGTGGCGATCGCCCAGTGCCTGCTCTCGGGCGCGGCCGTGATCGTGCTCGACGAGCCGACGAACCACCTCGACATCACCTCGACGCAGGTGATGGAGCGCGCGCTCACGCACTTCCCGGGCGCCGTGGTCGTGGTGTCGCACGACCGGTTCTTCGTCGACAAGCTCGCCGACCGCCTGCTCGTGTTCGAGGGCGGCGGGCGCGTCGTCGAGAAGCCCGCGACCGGAGCGCTGTAGGGCCGGCAACCCACGGCGCCCGCGGCCGTCGACCGGGGCACCGCCCGCGATGTCGGCCGCGACACGCAACGGATTCACCGCCAGCCGCCAGGCGCCGCCCGCCGCCGCCCGGCACCCCGGGGCACGCGAGAAGCGCGCCCGCGGTCACTCGGGCCGGTTGCCCGCCTCGCCGTTGATCGTGAACGGCGTCGTGACGCCCTCGTACATGACATGCGCGACGAGCCCGTCGACCGCGTGGGGGAGCGTGTGGCAGTGGTCGCTCCAGATGCCGGGGTTGTCGGCGACGAAGGCGAGGTCGTACGTCTCGCCGGGGTGCACGTCGAGGGTGTCGACGACCCACGGGCTGCCCGAGGCGGCGACCCCGTCGCGCGCGAGCACGACGACGTGGTGGCCGTGCAGGTGCATGGGGTGCACGTCGCCCGAGTCGTTGCGGACGTGCATCGCGACGACGTCGCCCTCGGCGACCTCGAACATGGGCACGTCGGGGAACATGCGGCCGTTGATCGTCCAGAAGATGCCCGGGCGGCCGTCGATGATGCCGAAGCGGCGTGAGATCACGTAGTCGAAGCTGCGGTCGGGCGAGGCCGCGTCGAAGGTGAGCGGCTCCGGCGTTCCGTAGGCGAGCAGGTCGAGGCTCGTCGACGGCTGGCGAACCGGCGGGGCGGATGCCTCGGCGGACGCGTCGCCGATGACGATGCTGCGGGCGCCGCCCACGTGCAGCCGCACAGCGCCGCGGTCGGGCGCCCGCACCGCGACATCCACCCTGCCGCCCGCCGGTACGAGCACGCGCTGCCCCTCGATCTCGCCGGGCTCGTGCACGTCGTGGCCGTCGACGGCGACGACGCGGAACCGTGCTCCCGCCCACACGGCGGCGGTGCCCTGGTCGGTGTTCACGACGCGCACCCGCACCGTCGAACCGGGCGGCGCCGAGACGCGCTCGTCGGCGACGCGGCCGTTCAGGGTGTGCTGGCCGCCGTAGATGTGCAGTAGCGCGGTGACGTCGAGCGGCGAGCCGTCGGTCGGCGCGGCGATCCGCCCGTCCGGCTCGGCCGGTTCGATCACGATCGCGCCGAGCAGTCCCCGCTCGACCTGCACGTGCGACACCTGGTGCGAGTGGTACCAATAGGTGCCGGCGTCGGCCGCGACGAACCGGTAGACGTGGCGGCCACCGACGGGCACGGCGTCCTGCGTGATGCCCGCGACGCCGTCGGCGGCGTTCGGCACGTCGATGCCGTGCCAGTGCAGCGTCGCGCCGTCGGCCACCGACTCGTTCACGAGCACGACCTCGACGAGGTCGCCCTGCCTGGCGCGGATCTCGGGCCCCGGTGACGTGCCGTTCACCGTGTAGCCCTCGATCGACCGGCCGCCGGGCACGTCGACGGTGCCCTGCCGGGCGACGAGTTCGACGCGCACGTCGGCCGGGCGGTCGGGGTCGGCGGCGAGGTCGGTCACGCTCACGGTGTCGAGCAGGCCGGATGCCTCGGCGGCGCCGCCCGCCGCGGCGCCCTGCCCGCCGTGGCCCGCGTGCCCGGCTCCGCCGGTCGTACCTCCCGAGCCCATGCCCATGACGGAATACTCGCCCAGCAGCGTGGAGCTCCACGCGAGCGCACCGGCGCCGAGCGCGGTCGCGACCGCGACGCCGACGACGGCGCACCGCAGGAGGTCACGCCGCGACGGCATCGGTGCTCGCCCCCTCGGAGCGAGACCCCGACGCGGCGTCGGCACTCGCCCGATCGGCCAGTCGCGCCCGGCGCACGCGCAGCGCGGCGACGGAGGCCGCCACCACGATCGCGAGCGCGTTCGCCCCGTGGATGAGTCCGAGGTAGGGCGAGCCGACGATCGCGAAGCCGAGCGTCACCTGCAGCGCCACGAGCCCGAGCGTGAGCGCCGCCCACAGCTTCGCCCCGCGCACGCGCACGAAGAACGACAGGATCACGAGGGCGAGCGCCACGAGCGGGATCAGCAGGCCCCCGACGAGCCCGTGGATCATGAAGCCGAGTTCGCCGACGCCGCCGGCCTGGAAGCTCTCGAGCAGCGCCTTGTCGACGACGCCGCCCTCGGCGATGAGATTGAGCATGCCGCCGAACGCGAACGCGATCGCCGCGGCCTGCACGACGACGGCGCCCGCGACGGTCCAGGCGAGGCCCGAGTACAGCTTGCGCATGATGCCTTCTCCTTCGTGCGGCGCCGGTCCGCGGCATCCGCTCGCCTTCGACGGTCGCGGAGTGCGGGCGGCGCCGGAACACGGCGGGCCGGATGCCTCGTGGCGGTGCACCGCACGCCGGATGGAGGCTGGCCCCCAAGGGCGGGTACGGACCGCCCCCTCCCGCGCGATGCCCGACAGGAGGACGATGGAACCGTGAACCGCAGGTGGGTCTGTCTCGCGACGCTCGGCCCGATCGGGGTCGCCGCGCTCGTCTACATCGTCGTGCAGCGCGGCTTCGTCGAGGCCGACGCCGACCACGGGCTCGCATGGCCCATCCTCGGAGCCGTGCCGCTCTTCGTGCTGGGCCTGTGGCTGCTCACCGTCTCGAGGTCGCGCACGGCGGTGCTCATCGCGCTCGCGGCGACGGCCATCCTCGTCGGTTCGGCCTACGAGACGTTCGTGCAGCGCAACATCGAGCTCATCGTGGAGCCGTGGTTCCCGCTCTTCAACATGATCGGCCTGACGGCCGACGCGGCCGCCACGTCGGCGTTCCTCATCGTCTTCGCGACGTTCCCCGACGGCGTGCCCGAGCGGCGCTGGCAGCGCGTCGTCGTCGCCTTCCTCTGGATGCCGATGCTCGTGGGGCCGCTGACGCTGCTCACCTCGCCGCACCTCGTGATGTCGCCCTACATCGGCATCTCGGGCGACGGCATCCCGAACCAGTACGCCGTGCCGTGGCTCGAGTGGGCGGCGCCGTTCGTGTACGCGGTCTTCGTCCAGTCGTGGCCCGCGGTTCTCCTCGCTCTCGCGGTGCTCGGCTCGCGTGCGCTGTTCGGCGCGCCCGAGGTGCGTGCCCGCACTCGATCGATGGCGATCACCGTCGTGGCCTCGGCTGCGGCGTTCCTCCTGTGGCCGGTGCTGCCGTGGCCCGGAGTCGGCGAGGTGATCGTCTACGCGACCCTCATCGCCATCCCGATCGTCGCCGTGCACGGCATCTTCCGCTACGGCGCCTTCGACGTCGCCCCCGACGACCGCGGGCGAGCCGTCTCGCGTTCGTCGAACCTGCTCATCACGGTCTTCTACGGCATCGCGGTCGCGACGCCGGCGATCCTGCTGTCGGGTCGGCTGCGCGTCGTGCCCGCGGTGCTCATCACCGCGCTCGTCGCGATCGCGCTGCTGCCGGTGCGCACGTGGATGCAGCGCTGGATCCACCGCCGGCTCTTCGGCGACCGCGAGCGGCAGTTCGAACTGCTCAGCGAACTGGGTGCGCGCCTCGAGGAGGCGGGCGAGCCCCGCGACCTCCTGAACCGGCTCGCCGAGGCGGTGCGCGACGGCCTCGATGCCTCGTGGGTGCGCATCCGGCTCGCGTCGGGCGACGGCGGGCTCGACGCGGAACCGCTCGGCGTCGCCGGCGAGGACGGGGGAGCCGCCTCGCCGGCGCTCGCCGCCGAGCTCGTCCGCGGCGACGAGACCCTCGGCAGCATCGAGGTCGGGCCGCGACACCACGGCGACTACAACGACGCCGAGCGCGCACTGCTGCGCACGGTCGCCGGCCAGGCCGCGGCATCCGTGGCGAACGTGCGCCTCACGGCGCAGCTCGCGGCGCAGCTCGAAGAGCTGACCGCCTCGAGGGAGCGGCTCGTGGCTGCGCAAGACGACGAGCGCCGGCGTCTCGAACGCGACCTGCACGACGGCATCCAGCAGAACGTGGTGGCGCAGATCGCGGGGCTGCGCCTCGCCCGCAACCGGTTGGAGCGCGGTCAACTCACCCCGGCCGAGCTCACCGAACTGCAGGACCAGGCCCGCGAGACGCTCACCGACCTGCGGGAGCTCGCGCAAGGGATCCACCCGCCCGTGCTGAGCGACAACGGGCTCGTCGCCGCCGTCGAGTCGGGTGTCGCGCGGTACCCGATCGCGCTCTCGGTCGACGCCGACGCCGCGGTGCGCGCCGAGCGGTACCCCGAGGATGTCGAGACGACCGCCTACTACGTCGTGCGCGAGGCGCTCGCGAACACGGCGAAGCACGCCGACGCGATGCACGCGACGGTGGTGCTCGCACGGTCGAACGGGCATCTGCGCATCTCGATCAGCGACGACGGTCGCGGCATCGGGGCGCCGGCGGGCGGCGCCGAGCCGGTGTCGCACGGCGGGCTCGCGAACATCCGGGACCGGGTCGCCGCACTCCGGGGGACGGTGCGCGTGTCGGCACGCGAACCCTCCGGCACGACCGTGCTCGTGGAGCTGCCGGTCGACGGGGTGGCCGGCGAGGAGCCGCCCGCGGCGCAGGGAGGCGTGCATGGATGACCCGGGCGTGCTGCGCGTCGTGATCGCCGAGGACAACTACCTCGTGCGGGAGGGACTGCGGCGCCTGCTCGAGGACTCGGGCGAGGTCGACGTGGTCGCCGCGGTCGGCAACGCCACCGAGCTGCTCGATGCGGTGCGCCGCCTCGCGCCGCATGCGGTGCTCACCGACATCCGGATGCCGCCGAGCCACCACATGGAGGGCATCGAGGCCGCGCACGCCATCCGTGCGTCGTCGCCCTCGACCGGGGTGGTCGTGCTCTCGCAGCACGCCGACGAGAGCTACGCGCTCGCCCTGTTCGCCGACGGCTCGGCCGGCCTCGGCTACCTGCTGAAGGATCGCATCGGCGACCTCGAGGACCTCGTGCACGCGCTCCGAGAGGTGTGCACCGGCGGTTCGGTGATCGACCCGCAGATCGTCGACACCCTCGTGCGCCGCCGCACGGCGTCAGGGGCATCGAGCCCGCTGGCGCGGCTCTCGGCCCGTGAGCTCGAGGTGCTCCGCGAGATGGCCGCGGGAAAGACGAACGCCGGCATCGAGCAGTCGCTGTTCCTCTCGACCTCGACCGTCGAGAAGCACGTGAACGCGATCTTCACGAAGCTGCGGTTGCCCGAGTCCGGCGTGCATCGGCGGGTGGCGGCGGTGCTCGCCTTCCTGAAGAACGACGGCGCCGGGGGCGCCGACGAGGGCCGGGATCGGTGAGTCCGGGCTCAGCCGCCGCGCCCGACGGCTACTTCGCGGGCGCCGGCGCATCCGCCTGGGCCGAGAGCCACTCGGCGAACGTCAGGGTCGACAACCGGGCGCCGGGGCTCTCGGGCACGAGCTCGGTGCCGCGCAGCTTCGTGCCGAAGTAGGGCGCCTCGGGGTCGCCGACGACGATGCGCGCGTCGCCCTTCGCGGCGAGGCCGGCGCGGACGAACTCGTCCTGGCCGATGCGCTCGGGCCCGCCGATCTCGAGGGTGCCGTTCAACGGTGCGCCTGCGGCGACGCGGGCGACCGCTGCTGAGACGTCGGCGGCGGCGATCGGCTGCATCAGCCCCGTCGACAGGGTCGCGACGCCGTCGACGGTCGCCTCGTCGGCGATGCGGGTCGCGAACTCGAAGAACTGCGTGGCCCGCACGATCGAGTACGGCTGTCCCGACTCCTCGATGAGGTGCTCCTGCGCCACCTTGGCGCGCAGGTAGCCGCTGTGCGGCAGGCGCTCGGCGCCGACGATCGAGAGCGCGACGTGGTGGCCGACGCCCGCTCGGCGCTCGGCCTCGAGCAGCGTGCTCGTCGAGGTCGTGAAGAAGGCGAGCACGTCGTCGTCGGCGAACGACGGCGAGTTCGAGACGTCCACCACGACATCGGCGCCGGCGAGCGCCGCGGCGACGCCCTCGCCCGTGATGGTGTTCACGCCCGTGCCTGGCGAGGCGGCGACCGCTTCGTGTCCGTGCTCGGCGAGCAGTTCGACCACCTTCGAGCCGATGAGGCCCGTTCCTCCGATGACGACGATCTTCATGACTGGTGCCTTCCGTCCCGGGCTGCGGCCGATCCGCCGCCCTCACACAGCTCTGACCGGACACGCCGCGCGGTTGTGACGGAGTCGACGGAATCGGTCGATCTCGTCGGCCGGCCGTCGACCGCGCCGTTCACCGGACCGTCGGCCGGCCGTTCCAGTGGGCGAGCTTCGACGGCGCCGTCGACAGCCACAGCCCGTCGATCGCGTCGCCGCCGTCGACGCCGAGCACGCCGATCACTTCGCCGTCGACCTGTCGCAGCACGAGTCCCGGGCAGCCGTTGACCTGCGACGCCTCCAGCGAGGCATCCACCCCGTTCGTCAGCCGCTCGACGAGGGCGCGCACCACGCTGCCGCGCCCGACGAGTTCACCGCCCGTCTCGTCGCCCGTGTCGACGACGAGCCGCACGTCGCGGTGCAGGCAGGCCGTCAGCGCGACGTCATCGCCCGTTCGCAGCGCCGCGAGAAGCCGGGCGGCCGGTTCACGAGGCGGCACGGGAAGCCAGCGCGCCGAGCTTGTCCGGGTTCATCATCCAGAGCACCTGGTCGATGCCGTCGCGACCCGTGACGATCGTGATCACGGCGAACGTCGCGCCCTCCTTCGAGAGCAGCACCGACGGCTGACCGTTCGTCTCGGCCTCGGTGAGGTCGACGCCGTCCCAGAAATGGGTGTGGAACGCGCGCACGAACTTCGCCACGCGCTCTCGCCCCACGACCGGCACCTTCGATGCGCGCACGACTCCGCCGCCGTCGGAGTACGACACGACGTCCTCGGCGAGCAGTCGCTCGAGCGCGACGAGGTCGCCCGTCTTCGCCGCGGCGAGGAAGGCGGTGAGCAGCCGCCGCTGCTCCGACGCCGGCACCGCGCGGCGACGGTCGCCCGCGAGGTGCTTGCGGGCCCGGCTCACGAGCTGGCGCGCCGCAGCCTCCGAGACCTGCACGATCTCGCAGATCTGGTCGTAGGGGTACGCGAACGCCTCGCGCAGCACGTAGGCGGCGCGTTCGGTCGGGCTGAGCCTCTCGAGCATGACGAGCACCGCGAAGCCGAGCGCCTCGGCACGCTCCGCGCCGAGCGTGGGATCGGCGCTCGTGTCGACGGGTTCGGGCAGCCACGGCCCGACGTAGGTCTCGCGGCGGGCGCGCGCCGACTGCAGCGCGTTGATCGCGAGTCGCGTCGTCGTGGTCGCGAGGAACGCCGCCGGATCGTCGACGACCGTGCGGTCGGTGCCCTGCCAGCGCAGCCACGCGTCCTGCACGAGGTCTTCGGCCTCGCTTGCGCTGCCGAGCATGCGGTACGCGATGCCGAACAGCCTTCCGCGCACGCGCTCGAACGCGGTCAGGGCGTCGTCGAGGTTCGCCTCCATGCGGGCTCCCGTCGGTCGGAGGGGTGGGACTGCAGCCGTCTCGCTGACTGAGACCGGATGCCTCGTGCGAATGTGACGGCTTCGCCGGACTCGGTGTGGGAGATATTCCGGATGATACGTCGGGATGCCTCGGGCGCGGGTCCGAGGCATCCCGGCACCGGCGCGCGGCACAGCGTTCGGGATGTCGCGGTCTTCAGTGCCATCCGTCCGTGACATCGACCGGGGTGCGGGGCAGGCTGGGGCGCATGGGCAAAGTGACGATCTCATTCGAAATGACGCTCGACGGGGCTTTCGACCAGATGGAGCACTGGTTCGACGAGAACGATCCGGGGCTGCAGCGGGCGAGCGACGAACTCGTGTTCGGGGCCGACGCCGTGCTGCTCGGACGACGCAGCTACGAGTTCTTCCGCGAGTACTGGCCGGCGCAGACCGACGAACGGGGATTCGCCGCGCACTACAACGCGCTGCCGAAGTACGTCGCGTCGACGACGCTGACCGAGCCGCTCGACTGGAACTGCACCCTCATCGAGGGCGATGTCGCCGAGTACGTGCGCGGGCTCCTCGACCGGTACGACTCGATCATCTCGCACGGCTACGGCGATGTCGCGGCCGCCCTCGTCGATGCGGGGCTCGTCGACGAGGTGCACGCGGGAATCCACCCGTTCATCGTCGGCAACGCCGAGGACCGGCTGCGCTCGCCGCATCCCGTCGGCCTGCGACTGCTCGACACGCAGGTGTACGACTCGGGCATCATCGCGGCGAAGTACGCGCCGTTGCGCTGAGTTCGAGGCGACCGCGCCGAGCGACGAGCGCTGACCGGCAGAATGGGCGGATGCGCCTGCACGACGACGAACTGCACATCGACGCCGCGCTCGTCGCTGCGCTGCTGCGCCGCGACCGGCCCGCGTGGGCCGAGCTGCCGATCGTCGAGGTGGGCGCCGGCACCGACAACCGCATGTTCCGCCTGGGCGACGACCTGCTGGTGCGGATGCCTCGCACGAGCGACAAGGCGGCGTCGCTGCGCAAGGAGCGGGAATGGGTGCCGCGGCTCGCGCCGCGGCTGACGCTTCGCGTGCCGTCGCCCGAGCACGCGGGTGAGCCGAGCGGCGAGTACCCGTCGGAGTGGGCCGTCGTGCGCTGGATCGACGGCGCCGTGCCCGACGCGCACAACGTCGAGGACTGGGCGACGTTCGGCGCCGACCTCGCGACGTTCGTCCGCGAGCTGCACGCGATCGACCTGATGGGCGCCACCCGAGACGGCGACCTCAGCTGGTACCGCGGCGGAAGCCTTCGCGATGCCGACCGGTGGATCGGCGGCTACTTCGACGAGTGCCGACCGCTCGTCGGGCACGACCTCGACATCGACCTGCTCGAACGATGGTGGCGCGCGGCGGTGGAGCTGCCCGATTCGACGGCCGGCCCCGTGTGGCTGCACGGGGACCTGCGCCCGGGCAACCTGCTCGTGCGCGGCGGCCGCCTGCACGCCGTGATCGACTTCGGCGCGCTCTCGGTCGGTGCACCCGACGCCGAGCACGCGGCGGTCTGGGACCTGCCGGCCGAGGCCCGCGACGCCTACTTCGCGGCGGCAGAGCTCGACGAGGCGACCTGGCTGCGAGCCCGCGCCTGGGCGATCGGCGTCGCCGTCTCGGGCGTCGCGTACTACTGGGAGACGTTCCCCGAGTTCGTCGCGGAGTGCCGGGCGCGGCTGCAAGCCGTGCTCGCCCGCTCGCGCTGAGCCGCCGCTCCCGACCCGGTGGGCCCGCGAGGTCGGCGCCGGCATGGTCCGACCACCTGTGCCGGTTCCGCCTCATCGTGAGGGGGAACCGGCACAGCTCGAGTGGACGACCCGCGGTCGGACGACCGGTGCCCTTCCGCTCGCACGAGCCGAAGGGCACCGGTTCAGCCGGCGGTGTCGAAACGGCGCCGCGCGCCTGCTCGACCGACCGGAGTGCTACTTCGCCGCGTAGATGCCGAACTCCCAGATCGAGTAGCCCCACGTGGTTTTGCGGTCGATGCCCTGCATGCGCACGTACTGCACCGGGTCGGCCTCGTCGACCGTGAACAGGTCGAGCGCGCAGGTCGAGTCGTCGACCGTGCGGATCGTCGTCCACGTCACGCCGTCGTTCGACGTCTGCAGCTCGTAGGCGTTCGCGCAGGCCGACTCCCAGTTGAGGGTGATGCCGCGCACGACCGTCGGCTCGGCGAGCTTCACCTGCACCCACGAGTCGTCGCTGTAGCCCGATGCCCAGCGCGTCGACAGGTTGTCGTCGTTCACGTTCTTGGTGCCGAACTGCGGCACCTCGACGCTCGACGCGGTCGCCGTGCCCTTGGGCGCGACGTTCACGACGTCACCGGCCTCCCACATCGCGAGGGTGAACCCGATGCGGCCGTGGAACACGTCGAGCACGCCGTCGGCGATGCGCACCTTGGCCTTGCCCCAGGTGTTGTCGGCCGGATCGACCACGATCGCGGCGGCCTCGGCGGCCGTCGCCTTCGCTGCGGTCGCGAGCGAGGCAGAGGAGGCCTCGTCGCCGTCGATCCTCGCCTGCACGGCGTCGAGCAGCGTGACGGTCGCCTCGCCCCACAGGGTCGTCGCGTCGAGCCATGGGCTCGCGTCGGAGAGGAACGCCGGGTCGGTCGGTCCGCTCCGGATCGCGTCGGGCGCCTCGGCGATGGCGACCGCGTACTCGCGCAGGTCGGCGACGGCGCCGGCCTTGTCGCCGGCCTCCCAGCTCGCCCAGAAGGCCGCGATGCGGGCGTTCAGCTCGGGCGACTGCGGCTGCCACGGCGCTCCGAAGCTCGGCGCGAGGTGGTTCAGGTCGGCGAAGACGCGCAGCGCAGCGGCGGTCGAGGCATCCCCGTTCGCGATGAATCGCAGTGCCTGCGACCAGTTGTGCTCGGCGTCGTACGCCTCGTCGTTCCACGTGAAGTCGGCGACGCCGAAGATCGCGATCTTGCTCGCCGCGGCTTGGTTCATCGGGTTCGAGACGATGCCCGAGAGGTACTCGCCGAGGCCGGCCTCGCGCTTGTCGTACGGTGCGAGCAGCAGGCGACCGGAAGTCTGGCCGTAGTCGTTCACGGGGTAGTTGTCCCAGAGGAAGGTCGGACCGCCGAAGACCGTCGCGGCCTTCTGCGCCTGGGCGACCGTGACCTCCTGCGGCACGACGCCCTCACCGGTCCACATCACGACGACGTCCTCGTCCATGGCGCGCAGGGCGGTCTTGTAGCCCGAGTCGGTCGTGTTGTAGTACTCGGTCGGCACCATCTGCAGCGGGTACGCGCCCTCGTGGGTCTCGATGAACTCCTTCTGCACCCGGTCGAGGAACCAGGCCTGTGCGATGCCGGCGGTGCGGCCGCTCGGCGCACCGAACTTCGTGCGGTCGGCGTCGCAGTGCCAGCGACCGTAGTCGATGTCGTCGAGCGGGATGTTGAACGCCCGCACCCCGAGGTCGTACATCTGCTGCAGCTTGCCGGTGAGCGCCTGGTAGTCGGCGTCGCTCGAGTAGCAGACGGTGTTGCCGGGGGAGAGGGCGAACGTGAACCGCACGTGGTTGTCGGTCGCCGTCTGCACGAGGTCGCCGAGCTCGGCGAGCTTGTCGGCGGGGTACGGGTCGCGCCACTTGTCGCGGTGGTACGGGTCGTCCTTCGGGGCGTAGATGTAGGTGTTCGCCTTGACGTCGCCGTAGAACCCGAGTTGGTCGAGGCGCTCCTCGTGGGTCCACGGGTTGCCGTAGAAGCCCTCGATCGTGCCGCGCAGCGGCATCGACGGGAAGTCGCTCACCGAGGCGCCGGCGATGCGGTAGCCGCCGTCGTCCTTCGGCACGAAGAGCTGCTCGAGCGTCTTGACGGCGTAGAACTGGCCCGCCGCGTCGACGCCGCCGAGCGCGACGGTGCCGAGCGGACCGCCCGTGGCGTCGGCGCGGATCGCGTAGCCCTCTGCGTGGTCGGGAACGTCGGTCTCGCCGAGCGCGGCCTGGATGTCGCCACGCGATGCCGCACCCAACTCGATCGTGAGCGGGGCGGTGCCCGAGCGCTTCGCGCGCTCGTCGATGCGGTCGACGCCGTGGGCGGTGAGGGTGTCGCGCAGTGCGGCGAGCGCGGCGGCGTCGGTGCCGCCGTCGACGACGACCTCGACGCGCGCGGGCACGTTGAGGTCGGAGCCGGCGCGATCGATCGACTGCGGGGTCGGGCTCACCGTGGGCAGGGCACCGGCCGGTGGGGCCGCCGCGGCCGGGAGCGGCACGAGCACCCCGGCCAGGGCGACGGCGCACACTCCCGCCGTGGCCAACGTCTTGCGGATCGATTGCATCATTGCCTCCAACTTCTCGACGACTCTGTCTCTGGGTGACACGGTTCGGGGCCTCGGATGTCGCGGCGCATGCCGCCGGCCGTCGGCGCGCAGCACGACGCATCGCGGTAGGGAACGCGCAGACGGAGCCGGAGTCCCGCGGCCAATCCCCGACCGCGGGACTCGCGCCACGGGAAGAAATCCCGCGCACCAGGCCCACTTTGTTGACTTAGTAAACTAAGTTGGTTCGAACCTATGCGATTCGTCGTCGAGGCGTCAAGGGGCAAGATGATCTCGTGCCCCCCGATGTCACCCGCGCGACCGCATCACGGGTGCCGCCCGCGACACACTTCGCCCGATCGAGGAGACCATGACCGTGAGCAACGCCGGCCCGCAGCGCAAGTCCGACCTCCTGCGCCGCTTCGCGAGTACGGGCGGACTCGACGCGCAGACGGCGATCCGCCGTGAGAACCTGCTGCGGGCGCTCGCACTGATCGCGCGCGAGCCGGCCCCGGTCACCCGCGCCGTCATCGCGCGCCGCACCGGGCTCACCTCCGCAACGGCGTCGTCGCTCGTGGCCGAGCTCATCGAGTTCGGGCTCGTCACCGAGACCGGCCCTGCCGAGAGCACGGGCGGCAAGCGCGCGACCCGTCTCGAGATCGACACCGAGACGCACCTCATCGTGGTCGCGGTCGTGCGGACCCGCGCGATCGACGTCGCACTCGTCGACCTCGCCGGGCGCACGGTCGCGAGCAACCGGGTCGAGCTCGCGGGAGAGGTCGAGGTCTCGGCGGTCGTCGACGCCGTGCGCTCGCTCCTGCGCGCTGAGGGGGCCGAGTCGCGCGTGCTCGCCGCGTGCGTGCAGGTGCCCGGCGTCACGGCCGACGGGGTCGTCGTCGACAGCGTGCAGCTGGGCTGGTTCGGCGTGCCGCTCGCGAGCCTCCTCGAGGAGGCGATCGGCGCACCGACCTCGGTCGTGAACGACGTCGATGCCGAGGCGCTGACCGAGGCCGCCGACGCTGCCGACGGCGCGATCCGCCTCGTCGTGCACCTCGGCGAGGGCGTCGGCGCCGCCGTCACGAACGGCGGCACCCTCATGGCCGGCGCGACCGGCCGGGCCGGCGAGATCGGTCACGTGCGGGTCGTCTTCGAGGGCGCGCGGGCGACGTGCCGGTGCGGCCTGTCGGGATGCCTCGAGTCGGCCGCCTCGATGAGCGCGATGCTCGGCGACGCCTACACCGACGAGTTCGACGAGCACGACACGAGCCTGCTCGCCTCGACCGCCGAGTCGCGCGAGCGCATGGCCTTCGGCGCGCGCGCCCTGTCTCGTGCCCTGCGCATCATGTCGGCGTTGCTCGACCCGCAGGAGGTCGTCATCGCCGGCGCCGCCCCCGCCCTCGGCCCGCACTTCCTCGGCACGGTGCGCGACGAGTTCGAGATGTACCCGGCCAAGGGCACCGCGCCCGTGCCGATCCGCTACGGCCGGCCCGAGCTCGGCCGGTACCTCGGCCCGGCGCGCTCGGCGCTCGCGCCGATCCTCGGTGACGCCCTGCCGCTGACGGAGCGCCCGGCTGCAGGCCTCGCCCCGGTGATCGGTGAGGTGCACTGACCGAAGACGTCGGTCGGGTCGGTCAGTCGTCACGTCTGTGCACCGGTCGTGCCGTGGCCGGCGGAACGCCGATCTCGTCGACGGTGTGTCCGGTGCACGGGATCGCGGTGACACGGGCCTGCTGGACTCGAGCGACCACGAACCAGCGCATCGCGTCGCGCAGTCGGCACCAGCCGACCAGGTACCACTGGCCGTTGGTCGATGCGAACAGCACCGGTTCGACGTCGCGCGAGGTGTTCGTGCCGTCGGCCGAGGTGTAGCGGATGCGGACCACCCGCTGTTCGGTCATCGCCTCCTCGAGCGCCGACCTGACCGCCCGCCGCGGCGGGGCCGGCGCGTCGACCCAGACGCGATCCGCCAGTCGTCGGGCTCTGGCCCGGGCGGCGGGATCGAGCACGTCGAGGATCTTCTGCATTCCGGACGAGGCGAGGTCGGAGTAGGGGGCATCCGGGGCGGCGGACACCGCAGCCAGGATCGCGACCGCCTGCGCGGGGCTCAGGCTCACCGGTCGAAGCGAGGCGATCTCAGACAGCCCGTAGCCGCCGCCGGGGCCAGGACGGGACCACAGGGCCGCGCCGCTGCGTTCGAGGGAAGCCAGGTCTCGCTTGATGGTGCGGACCGAGACGCCGAACTCGGCAGCCAGTCGGTCGGCGGTTGCACCGCGAGACCCTTGACGGCGCAACATCTCCGAGAGCGCATGCAGGCGTTCAGCTCTCTTCACCAGTGAATCATCCCAATTCATGCCAGAAACAGTGACACCCAGCTGTCCATGCCGTCAGCGAGAGTGGGAGGCATGACGAGTGTTGAAACGGAACCGACCATCTTCCTGATCCCCGGCCACTGGCTGGGGGCCTGGGCCTGGGACGACGTCGTCGAACACCTGCGTGCAGCCCGACACCGCGCCATCGCGATGACCCTGCCCGGGCTCGATTCCGAGGACGCGCAGCGGTCGTCACGGACCCTGGACGACCAGGTCGACGCGATCGAGCGTGCGCTGGCGCAGGAGGCCGCGACCGCCCACCGGTCGGCGGTGATCGTCGCGCACAGCGGCGCGAACGCGCCGGTGAGCATGGTGCTCGACCGGCACCCCGAACGGGTCCGCCGCGTGGTCTGGGTCGACAGCGGCCCGCTCGCACCGGGCAGCGTCTTCGCCCCCGACGCCCCCGCCGACCTCGAAGAGCTCGCCCTGCCCCCGTTCGAGGCGCTCGCAGCGCAAGCCAGCCTCGACGGGCTGAGTCCCGACGACCTCGAGCGTTTTCGTCGCCGCGCCGTGCCCGAGCCGGGGCCCGTCCTGCGCCAGGCCGTCACCCTCACCGACGACGCGCGCCTCGACATCCCCACCACGCTCGTGTGCTGCTCCATCTCGAGTGACCAGATCCGGGAGCTGGCCGCCGCAGGGCATCCGATGTTCGCCGAGGTGGCCCGGCTGACGCACGTCGATCTCGTCGACCTCCCCACCGGCCACTGGCCCATGTGGAGTCGGCCAGCAGACCTTGCGCAGGTCATCGCCTCGGCAGTCTCCCCGACGCGGTAGTCCGCACCGGACTGCCCGCCTGCCCGTCCGAGCTACTCCCGCGCGCGAATCCGCCCTCGCGTGAAGGGCAGCACCGGTGCGACGTACACGAGCGATTCCGGATGCCCCGGCCCGAGCCCGAACTCCGCCGACCCGAATCGCCACACTCGGTTGTAGAGGTAGACCCCGATCGTCGCCGCCCGGTCGGCCGGCACCTGCCAGGTGCCGACGCCCCACTGGCTTGGCTGGCCGCGCCCGCCGATGACGACGGTCGGCCTGACGCCCCAGTAGAGCGCGAACCACGGCTTGTGCAGCGTCAGCTCGATGCGTCGGGCGGCCTGGGGAACCGGGCTCATCGCGTGGCGGCGGCGGGTGCGGGGGAGGCGTGGGTCACGTGGTGAGTCTAGGTGGAGGCGGACGGGCCGGCAGGAGGTCCGCCGCTCACTGCAGGTGCTCGAGCTTCTTCGGGTTGCCGATGCCGTGGATGGCCGCGATGCGGTCGCCCGCGAACTCGAGTGCGAGCACCGAGACCACTCGGCCGCGACGTCGCACGACGATGCCAGGCGCGGCGTTCACCTCGGCCGTCTCGAAGTCGAGGCCGCGCCCGCCGACGCCGCGCAGCAGTTGCCGCGCGACCGTCTCGGCGCCGACGACGACCTCGGTCGAGGCATCCGGATAGAAGCCGTTCGAGTCGAAGTGCCCCTGCGCGTCGCCCGCCAGCACCGAGATGAGCCCGTCGAGGTCGCCCTCGGCGGCGGCGCGGGCGAACCGCTCCGAGAGCCGTCGGGCGACACCTGCGTCGACCGAGAACCGGGCGTCGCCGTGCGAGGCGATGCGCCGGCGCGCCCGCGACGCCGACTGCCGCGCGCTCGCGACGCTCACCCCGAGCACCTCCGACACCTGGTCGAAGCCGAGGTCGAACACGTCGTGCAGCAGGAACGCGGTCCGCTCGGCGGGCGTCAGCTGCTCGAGCACGACGAGCAGCGCCATGCGCACCGAGTCGTCGAGCGTGACGCGGTCTTCGGGCAGGGTGCGCCCGTCGGTCACGATCGGCTCTGGCAGCCACGGGCCGACGTAGGCGCGCCGCGAGTGCTCGTGCGCGCGCAGCCGGTCGATCGAGAGCCGTGAGGCGACGGTGACGAGCCAGGCGCGCGGGTCGTCGAGCGGTTCGTCGCCGCGGGCGAGGAGGCGCACGTACGTCTCCTGCGTGACGTCTTCGGCGTCGGCGACCGAGCCGAGCACCCGGTAGGCGACGTCGCGCACCACGCGTCGGTGCTCGGTCCACAGCTCTGCGAATTCGGTCATGTCAGTACGACGATCCACCCGCGCCCGGTGTGACGGCAAGGGCCGATGTCACGTTCGCCAGGCCTGGATCGTCTCCCTGGTATGAACGAGATGCTCTCCGCACGACCGGCCGACTCACGACGGTCGGGCAAGGATGCCTCGGCCGGACCGCCCATGCGCCTGGTCCATGCGACCGAGCCGGTCGCCCGGGCGCTCGCCGGCCGGAGGTGGATGCCGATCTGGGCGGTGATCCGCCACCGGGGCCGCAAGAGCGGCACCGCCTACGAGACCCCGATCGCGATCGTGCCGACGATCGACGCCGCGATCGTGATGATCGGCCTGCCGTGGGGCGTCAACACGAACTGGGCGCGCAACGTCGTCGCCGCCGGCGGCGCATCACTGCGCTGGAAGGCGCGCGACGTCGAACTCGTGCACCCGCGCATCGTCGACGCCGCCGTGGCGCAGCGCCTCGCGAAGGCGCCCTTCCGCCGGGTGCTGGGCCGCTTCCCCGCGGCGATCGTGCTCGACCGGGCGGCTCCGCCGGTCGAGTAGGCACGCGGCGGTTGCCCGGCCGCCGCCGGTCGACGATCGACGATCGACGAGGAGTTTTCGCCGCACCTGTCACACGCGAGCGCGGGCCGGTGTCTTACCTGCATCGACGGAATGTTCCGGGAACCGAACACCGGCCGTCGACCACCGCAGGAGGACACGATGACCACCCAGACCCGCATTCCGCCGACCGAGCTCACGGGTGTCTTCGGCACGGTCGTGAAGGTCGCGGCCCGCCGCATGCTCGGCCAGGTGCCCGACTCGATGGGCGTGCTCGCGCACCATCCCGCGCTCATGCGCGCGTCGATGGGCATCGGGCGCAAGATCGAGGCGCTCGACGAGCTCGACGACAACCTCGCGAGCTACGCCGTGATGGCGACGGCGGCCTACATCGGGTGCAGCTGGTGCCTCGACTTCAACTACTACAAGGCGCACAACGAGGGCCTCGACGAGGCGAAGGCCCGGCAGGTGCCGGCCTGGCGCGAGGCATCCGTCTTCACGCCCCTCGAACGCAACGTCATGGAGTACGCGGAGGCGATGAGCCAGACCCCGCCCGCCGTCACCGACGAGCTGTCGGCGGCGCTGCTCGACGAGCTCGGCCCGGCCGCGCTCATCGAGCTCACGGCGAAGGTCGCCTTCATGAACATGAGCTCGCGCATGAACCTCGCCCTCGGCATCCACTCGGAGGGCTACGCCGATGCGTGCGCCCTGCCGCCGCTCGCGACGAGGGCGACGACGACGGATGCCGCGGCCGAGGTCGTAGGCTCGGCATCATGACCGACGACCCGTTCGTCACCCACCGCACCCTGCTCTTCACGATCGCGTACGAGATGCTCGGCTCGGTGGCCGACACCGAAGACGTGCTGCAGGAGTCATGGCTGCGGTGGAACGCCGTCGACCGATCCGAGGTGCGCGAGGAGCGCGCCTACCTCGTGCGGATCGTCACGCGCCAGGCGCTGAACCACCTGCGCACCAAGTCGCGGCGCCGGGAGTCGTACGTGGGCGAGTGGCTGCCCGAGCCGCTGCTCACGAGCCCCGATGTCGCGGAGGACGTGGAGTTCGCCGAGAGCGTGTCGATCGCGATGCTGACCGTGCTCGAGACGCTCGGACCCACCGAGCGCGCCGTGTTCGTGCTGCGCGAGGTGTTCGACGTGTCGTACGACGAGATCGCCGACGCGGTCGGCAAGACGCCGGCCGCGGTGCGCCAGATCGCCCACCGCGCGAAGACGCACGTCGCGGCCCGGCGGCCGCGGGTGGCGGTCGACCGCGCCGAGCAGGAGGCGGTGGTCGCGCGGTTCGTCGCGGCGATCAACTCGGGCGACCTGCAGGGCCTCATGGACGTGCTCGCACCCGACGTCGTGTCGGTCGCCGACGGCGGCGGCTTCGTGCGCGGCGCGGCGCCCAGGCCGATCGTGGGCGCCGACAAGATCGCCCGGTACCTGATCGGCGGCCTCGCGAAGCTCGGCCTGCCGTTCGAGGCGCGACCGACCTGGGTGAACGGCCAGCCGGCGATCCGCGGCGAGATCGACGGCGCGCTCGCCGGGGCGATCAGCTTCGAGATCGAGGACGGGCGCATCACCCGCATCTTCTCGATCGCGAACCCCTACAAGCTCGGCCACCTCGACGAGGAGGCCGAGCTGTCGCGCTGACCGCCGACCCCGGTGGTCGAGGAGCGACGAAGGAGCGTCTCGGGGCCCCTGCGCTGCCCGATCCGCGGGATGATTGAGGGGAAGCACTCGCCACCAGAAGGAGGCGATCCCCATGGCCTTCGACACCCCGAACGGCACCCGCGGCGCGCGCAGCCCGGCCGGCACCCGGCTCGAGCGGTGGGGCAACCAGCGCATGGCCGAGCACATCCGCCGCAAGGGCGACCGGCGCGGCAACAAGCTCGCGCTCGTGACGATCGGCCGCAAGACCGGGCGGGAGCGCGTGACACCCGTGCGCTGGTTTCCCGAGGGCGACGGCGCACGGTTGATCGTCGCGTCGGCGAACGGCGCCGCGAAGAACCCGTCGTGGTACTACAACATCGCGGCGCATCCCGACCGGGTGCGCATCGAGTTCGCGGGCAAGCGCATCGACGTCACCGCCGAGCAGCTGCACGGTGCTGAGCGCGCGGCGGCGTGGGCGCAGATCACGTCGACGGCGCACGGCTTCGCGAGGTACGAGCGCGTCACCGATCGGGAGATCCCCGTGATCCGGCTGACGCCACGCCGCACGCCCCGCACGGATGGCGCCGCATAACGCGCACGGCTCCCTACGATGGGCGGCGTGGACTTCTCCTTCGCCCTCACCCCCGACCTCATTGCCGTCTTCGTCACGCTGTTCGTGCTCGAGATCGTGCTCGGCGTCGACAACGTCATCTTCATCTCGATCCTCGCGTCGAAGCTCCCGAAGGAGCAGCAGGCCAAGGCGCGCAACCTCGGCCTGACGCTCGCGATGGTGATCCGCGTCATCCTCGTCTTCTTCGCCGGCTGGATCATCACGCTGAAGGAAGACGTCGTCGAGCTGTGGGGCATGGGCTTCTCGGTGAAGGACTTCATCCTGATCGCCGGTGGCCTCTTCCTCGTCTACAAGGCGGTCACCGAGATCCACCACAAGCTCGAGGGCGCGGAGGAGGAGCACGGTGCCGCGCCGAGGCGCATCACGTTCGGTTCGGTGCTCGCGCAGATCCTGGCGCTCGACATCGTCTTCTCGCTCGACTCGGTGATCACGGCCGTGGGCATGACCGAGAACCTGCTCGTCATCGTCACGGTCGTCGTGCTCTCGTTCGGCATCATGCTGTTCGCGGCGCGCTTCATCTTCACGTTCGTGAACCGCCACCCGACGGTGAAGATGCTCGCCCTGTCGTTCCTGCTGCTGATCGGCGTGTTCCTGATCGCCGAGGGCTTCGGGGTGCACATCGACAAGGCCCTCATCTACGCGCCGATGGCGTTCGCGATCCTCGTCGAGGCGCTCAACCTCCTCGCCGCTTCGCGCAAGGCGAAGCGCGAGCAGCGCCGCCGCGAGCCCGTGCGGCTGCGGCCGCAGTACCCCGACGTCGACGAGTCGGTGGCGGTGGCCGCGGCGCTCTCGACGGGGGCCGGCAAGGGATCGGTCGGCCTGTCGGGCCGCCCGGTCGAGGGCGAGCAGGATGCCTCGGAGGAGCGCGCCGGGCTCGGTTGATCGGTCCGCGACGAGCGACCCCTCGTCTCGGGCATTCGCTTCCGAAGTGCAATCGAAAGGTTGCACTCTGTTCGGAATAGTGCAACTATCAAGTTGCACAATTCGGAATGAGATTCGGAGGTCGTGACATGCTGCTCGAGAACAAGGTGGCCGTGATCCACGGCGGTGGCGGTTCGATCGGGGGAGCGGCAGCGCGGGTGTTCGCCCGCGAGGGCGCACGCCTCTTCCTCGCGGGCCGGTCGCTGCCACGGCTCGAGGCCGCGGCATCCGCCGCCCGTGCAGCTGGCGCGGACGTCTCGATCGCCGTCGTCGACGCGATGAGCCAGGCCGAGGTCGACCGGCACGTCGACGAGGTGGCCGAGATCGCGGGTCGCATCGACATCGCCCTCAACGCGGTCGGCTTCGACCACGTGCAGGGCCTGCCGATCGCCGAGACCTCGCTCGACGACTACCTGCACCCCGTGGTCGGCTACCTGCAGACGAACTTCGTGACCGCGAAGGCCGCCTCGCGGCACATGATCGCGCAGGGCGGCGGCGTCATCCTCACGATCTCGACGCCGGGCGCCCGGCTCACCGGTCGCGGGCTGCTCGGCAACGCGGCCCAGTCGGCCGGGCTCGAGGGGTTCTCGCGCGCGCTCGCGGGCGAGCTCGGGCCCGACGGGGTCCGCGTCGTCTGCGTGCGCCCGCACGCCATGTCGGATGCGCTCGCGACCTCGTACACGGGCGACATGTTCGGCCGCACCGCGGCGGCCGGAGGCATCCCCATCGATGAATGGCTCACCGGGCTGGCGGGCATGACGGTGCTGGGCCGACTGCCGGTGCTCGACGACGTCGCGGAGTACCTCGCGTTCGCCGCCTCCGATCGCGCGGGCTCGATGACCGGCGCGATCGCGAACCTGTCGGCGGGGGCGCTCGTCGACTGAACCGGCACGCTCCTCGAGGGCACCTGTCACAAATCGGGCCGCTGCGGCGTCGTATGTGCAGAGGGCTTGAGAGGAGACCGACGTGTCGGCAACGCAGGAGCGTCGAACGGGATTCACCGAGCGGGCGGCAGAGCGGCTGGGCCGCACGACCGCGGGACGGCGTGGTGCGGCGTTCGTCGCGGAGCTGCGGGGTCGTGTCGTGCCGGTGCACTGGACGAACCTGTTCGGGGTGGTCGCGATGGCGTGCCTCCTGGTCATCACGGTGACGGGCGTCATCCTCATGTTCTGGTACACGCCGTCGAACGCGACGGTCACCTACGACGGGCCCTACCCGACGCTGCTCGGGGCGCAGGTCTCGGAGGCCTACGCGTCGACGATGCGCATCTCGTTCGAGGTGCCCGTCGGCCTGCTCGTTCGGCAGGCGCACCACTGGGCGGCCCTCCTGCTGCCGGCGGCGATCATCGCGCAGCTGCTCGTCACGTTCTTCACGGGCGCGTTCCGGCGGCCGCGGCGCGCGGGGTGGGTGCTGCTGTTCCTGCTGCTCGTCGCGGCGCTCGCGGGCGGCTGGAGCGGGTACGCGCTGCCCGACGACATGCTGTCGGGCACGGGGCTGCGCATCGTCGAGGGCATCGTGCTCGGCATCCCGTTCGTCGGCACCCCGCTGAAGGACCTGCTGTTCGGCGGTGCCTTCCCCGGCGAGATCATCGCGCACCTGTACCCGCTGCACCTCGCCGTGGTGCCGCTCATGGCGGTGCTCATCGCGGTGCGCGCCGCGCTGCTCCTCCGGCACCGCCCTCCGCGGTTCGCCGGGCCGGGCCGCACCGGCGTGCCGCTGCTGCCGACCGCCGCGGCTCGGGCGGGCGGCCTGCTCCTCATCGTCATGGGGGTGCTGATGGTGATCTCGGCGACGGTCACGATCAACCCCATCTGGCTGTACGGGCCCGCGTCACCGGGCGACGCCGGCGCCGGAAGCCAGCCCGACTGGTACACCGGGTTCCTCGACGGGGCGCTGCGCCTGGTGCCGCCGGGCTGGGAGCTCGTCGCGTTCGACCGCACCTGGACGCTCGCCGTGCTCGCCCCGCTCGCGGTCGTCACCGCCTACCTCCTGCTCGTCGCCGCGTACCCGTTCATCGAGGAGTGGATCCTCGGCGATCACCGCGAGCACCACCTGCTCGACCGCCCCCGCAACACCCCGACGCGCACGGGCGTCGGGGTGACGGGCGTCGTGTTCTACGGCGTGCTCTGGGGCGCGGCCAGCGCCGACGTCATCGCGGCCGCGTTCAGCGTCAGCATCGAGGGCGTGGTGCTCGTGTTCCAGCTCCTGCTGCTGGCGGGCCCGGCCGTCGCGTTCGCGCTCACGCGGAGAGTGTGCCTCGGCCTGCAGCGACGCGACCGCGACATGCTGCTGCACGGGTTCGAGACGGGGCGCATCGTGCGCCTGCCGGGCGGCGAGTACGTGGAGGTGCACGAGGAGCTCGACCGCGACGAGCGCCGGCGCCTGCTCGACGTCGACCGGCCCGCCACGGCCGCCATCGCGGCGGCCACGACCGCACCGCGCGGACGCCCGCTCGAGCGGCTCCGTGCGCGCCTCGCGCGGGTCTTCTTCGACAGCCGCCTCGAACCGGCCGACCCGCCGCACGATTCCGTCGACAGCGAACGGGATGCCTCGGATCTGCGCATTCCGGTCGGGTGAGCCCGTTCGGGGTTCAGAATCGGTACATGGTCGAGATCTCGGACGACGACTTCGAGCAGATGGTCTCAGAGGTCTACGACGCGCTGCCCGACGAGATGGTGCGCGGACTCGAGAACGTCGCGGTGCTCATCGCGAACCAGCCGCCGGGGGAGCGGCCGCGGCTCTTCGGGCTGTACAGCGGGCGCCCGCTGAAGACGCGCGGGGTCTACGGCTACGGCGAGCTGCCCGACCGCATCACGCTCTTCAAGAACAACATGCAGGCCTACAGCCCCGACCTCGACGCACTGCGCACCCGGGTGCGCATCACGCTCGTGCACGAGATCGGCCACTACTTCGGCTTGGATGACGCGCGCCTCGGGGAGCTCGGCTGGGCGTAGCCCCCTTCGCCGGGGCGGGCGAGGTTCAGGTGGATGCCTCGGCCGCGTCGGCCTCGGCGTGCCGGGCGGCGATCTCGGGCTCGAGCAGGTGCCGCTTCGCGGCCTGCAGCGTGTGCGAGTACCCGACGAGCTCGTGCCCGACGACCTCGATCACGCACGAGAGCGACACGAGCCCGATGACCGTGACGAGGGCGGTGAGGTCGCCACCGGGTTCGAGGTCGATCGGCGCCCCGGCGTCGACGACCGTGGCGATGACGACCGCGGCCACGAGCGGCACGAGGTTCGCGATGAAGAGCGGCACGTGCGTGAAGTCCATGGAGTGCATCAGCACGCTCCAGATGAGGAAGACGAGCACGACCACGCACGCGACCGGCACCGCGAGCGCGAGGGTGATCTGCAGCAGGCTGAGCTCCTGGTGCTCGACGCCGACCGCGGCGACGTGGAGTCCCGCGCCGACCGCCGCGATCGCGCCGAAGAGGGGCAGGTGCACGTACCGCCAGCCCCAGGTGCGTTCGGGCCAGCGCTCGAGGATCGTGCGCGACGGGACGAGGTAGTACGCCCACCAGAGCCCGGCGGCGATCACGAGCCCTGCGGCGACGATCGCGACCGCCGCGATCGACCATCCCTGCTCAGCGACGAGAGCGCCGACGGCTGCGACCGTTCCGGCGATGACCTCGCCGATCGTGATGAGGGTGAGCAGTCCGAATCGCTCGGCGATGTGACCGGCGTTCCACGGCGCCCGACCGAAGCGGCGCTCGAGCACGACCGGCGCGATGAGCTCGGCGGTCGCGAGCACGACGATCGCGGTGATGGTGGCGCCCGTCGGGATGCCGGGGATCGTCGTGAGCAGCCAGCCGACCTGCGCGACCGCGATCACGGCCGCGTACGCGAGGGAGGTTCGCCGATGCGCCGGGTCCTCGCGCGCGGCGCGCAGCCAGAGCGCGATCAGCGGGACGCGCATGACGATGTAGCCGGCGACGAGCAGCATGTTGTTCGGGCTGGCTCCGTGCGCGGCATCCTCGAAGCTGACGGGCAGGCCGAAGATGAAGATCACGACCCCGACCATCTGCGCGACGACGGCGGCCCGCACGAGCGCGTCGTCGTTGTCGTAGGCCGACGAGAACCAGGTGAAGTTGAGCCACGCCAACGACACCCCGAAGACCGCGAACAGGTACGCGCCGATGCCCGGTCCGACCTCGCCGACGAAGAGCGCGTGCGCGAGCTCGTCGGCCGCGGCGGCGAACGCGATGACGTACGTGAGGTCGTAGAGCAGCTCGAGCGGGGTGACGGCACGATGCGGTTCGTCGGGGTTGCGGCCCCGCATGGGGCGCAGGCGATGCCTGAGGTCGAGCCTGAGCTGCGCAGTGAGGGACGGCGTCGTCATGGGGACATGATGCGCCGGTGCGCGCCGCGCGTCGAGACCCTCGGCTTGCTCCGTCGGTCGAATCGCGCCGGCTAGGGCGTGATGTCGATGTCGACGTTGCCGAACGTGAACGGGATCGTGAAGGGCTCGCCCGGGCCCGGCGGCTCGAGCGGAATCGCGAAGAACGAGACCATCGTCAGCGCCGCCCAGGCGAGCGTGCCGGCGATGATGATGTCCACCGCGCGGTCGATGATGCGCAGGGCGGATGCCTCGGAGCGGCCAGGCCGCAGCACGAGGGTGATCGCGACGATGACCGTCACCGCGATCGCGATGAACACGATGGGGCTCGGATGCAGGGTGAGGTTCACGCACGCCGAGTCGGCGGCGGCCTCTTCGCTCACCGCGTCGAAGCAGCCGCCCTTGCTCGCCGTTCCGAGGATCGAGTACCCGAGCGCGGCGCCCAGGGCCGAGAGGAGCATTCCCCGGATGCGGCCGATGATCGTCGCGCCCGGCAGGGGCGAAGCGACGCCGGCGGGTGTTCGGTCGAGCGTCTCGGACATCCGGTCTCCCTCGGTTCGGGCTACCGGCATCATGGCAGCGGCAGGCGCCGCCTCGCTACCTCAATTCGTGCTCGACCCCTGCCCGATGCCCAGCCACCCGTCGGGGCCTTCGCGATGCTGCTGCGAGGAGGTCGCGCCCGAGCCATCCTTCATCGCCTGCAGTTGACGGTCGACCTCGGCCTTCGCCGAGAGCGTCGCGAGCTGCCGCTCGATGTCGGCGTCGGGGGCGGCGGTGAGGTCTTTGAGCGCCCCGCTGGCGAGCAACTCGTCGGTGGCGGCGGCGCGCGCCTGCATCTGCGCGACTCGATCCTTCGCCCGGTCGAGGCTGGCGCCGACGTCGTTGATGCTCGCGCCGATGCCGGCGACCGCCTCGTTCGCCTTCACCTGCGCCTCGGAGGCGGTGTAGGTGGCCTTGATGGTCTCCTTCTCGACGCGGAACGCGGCGACCTGCTCGGAGAGCTGGCGCTCGCGTTGCTGCAACTGCGCGGTCTGCTGCTGCAGCGCGGAGTACTGGTCCTGCAGCTTCGAGACCTGCGACTCGAGCAGCGCACGGCGCTCGAGGGCCGCCCGGGCGAGGTCTTCGCGCCCCTGTGCCATCGCCTCGCGGGCCTGCTCGCCGAGTCGCTGGAAGCGGGCGCCCATCTCCTGCCCCTGCAGGTCGATGCGCTTCTTCGCCGTCGCCACGTCGGCGACCGCCTGACGCACCTGCTGCAGCAGCTTCACCTGCTGCTCGTAGCTGTCGTCGAGGGTCTCACGCGGGTCCTCGATCTTGTCGAGGGCCTTCTTGGTCTTGCTGCGGAAGATGGTGCGGACGCGCGAGGTGTTGTCGCTCATGGTCGGGTCTCCTTCAGGTCGAACGTCTGACGTGGTCGGCGTGCGGGCGTGCTCTGGGGGTGACCCGGCGGCCGGGTCGGGGCGACGCGTTCTTCGCGACGGTTGAGCCGCTGCAGCTCGTCGACGCCGACGGCGAGGGCGGCGACCTCGCGTTCCATGTCGGCGTGCAGGGCGCTGAGCGTGTCGTCGGTGGAGCCGGAGAGACCGGATGCGACGGCCGAGCGCAGCCGGCGCACGAGCCCCGCGACCTGGTCGACACGATCGGTGGCGAGCGGAAGCTCGGTGGCGAGCACGGCCTGGTCGGTCTCGCTCTCGAGCAGTCGCAGCTGCAGGCCGAGCGCCTCGCCCTCGGTCTTGATGCGGCGGAAGAGCCGCGGCAGTTCGCCGTGCCCGCCGGCGCTCTGCGCGGCGAGGTCGATCGCGGCCTGTCCGCTGTCGAGGGTGTCGCCGAGTCGCACGCGCAGGGCGAGCACCTTGCGGCGCGGGCCGTGGCTGAAGCCGGCACGGGTGCGCAGCGCTGTGGCGGCGACCGCCCTGTTGCGGCGGATGCGCCGGTAGACGGCTCGCACGACGAGCGCGACCGTCGTGATCGCGACCGCGACGAAAATCAGGAACGCGATGAAGATGCCGAGCAGGACCTCCACGATCACCACCCCCCGTCGGCATGGTCGTGGCGGTCGGGCGCGGTGCCGCGCCGTTCGAGATTCAGGTTCATGGCCCCCGCCTTCGTCCAGTTGCGAGGCGGCATCCTCACCGCATCGCAAACGCGATATAACGCAATTTACGCTCGACTCGGCCGAAGCCCTAGCGCTCCCTGCGAATTCGGAGCGTGGGCGCCCGTCGCGTTCGGGCGGTTGAGCGAGCGAGCCGCCCGCAGCGCACGCACAGTCGTGACATTCGTCTCTGCCGAGGCCCGACGCCGATTCGTAGCGTCGAAGGCATGAACACGACCACACCAGCAGTCCAGCCGAACGCCGTCGCCGACCGCATCGGTGTCGACGCCCCGCCATCCCGCCGCCGGCTCGCACGGGCGGCGACCGTCGCCGTCGCGATCGTCTCGCCGCTCATCGTCTGGGTCTTCGCGGTACCGCTCGCCGGACTCGACCTCGTCGCCGGTTCGGGGACGACCGCGCAGACGATCACCCCGGTGTCGATCGTCGTCGCGGGCCTCTTCGCGGGTCTCGCCGCGTGGGGGTTCCTCGCGCTGCTCGAGCGATTCACCCGGCTCAGCGCCCGCATCTTCGGCATCGTCGGGTGGACGATGCTCGCCCTCTCGCTGCTCGGCCCGATCGGGGCGGGCGGGTCTGGGGCGGTGATCGTCGCGCTCATCGCGATGCACCTCGTCACGGGTGCGACGCTCATGGTCGGACTGCCGATCGCCGCCCGGCGCCGCCCGACCGCGACGGAGCTCTGAGTAGATTGGCTGACGGACCGAGCCCCATTCGGAGTCGAACCGGGATGCGTGACGTGATGACGACGATCGATGAACCGCAGCCGACCCCGCGGACCGCGGCGTGGCTCGCCTACCGCCCGGCCGCGTGGCTCGCGCTGATCGCGGCGCCGCTGCTGCTGGTCGCCCCGTTCGTCTCGGCGATCGTCGCCGGCGATGCGGCGCGCGCCGCGTACGTCGTGCTCATCGGCGTCGCGTTCGGATTGGCGGTCTCCCGCCCGTTCGGGGCGGGTCGTCGCCCGAGTGCCGCGACGGAGCTCGCCTTCGTCGCCCTGCTGCTGCTCTGCGCCGGCTACTTCTTCCTCCAGCAGGGCGGTCAGGCGCTGCTGTTCCCCCTGCTCGCGGTGGCCGCCTCGCTCGCCGTCCGCCGGCGGTGGGCGATGGGCGTGGTCGGTTCGATCGCGGCGACGGGTGCGCTCGCCGTGGGGTTCGAGTCGTGGTCGCTCGAGGCGGCCGTGCTCGTCGGGTTCGCCGCGTTCGCGGGCGGTGCGGGCAACTACCTCGTGCAGTACTACGTGGCGCTGGCCCACGAGCTCGATCGCACCCGCGAGCGGCTCGCCGTCGCGGCCGTCGGCGAGGAGCGGCTGCGGTTCTCGCGCGACCTGCACGACCTGCTGGGGCACTCGCTGTCGGTGATCGCGGTGAAGGCCGAGGCGGCGCGCCGCCTGATGACCCCGGATCCGGATGCCGCGGCCGAGCACATCTCGGACGTCGAGCAGATCGCGCGCGAGGCGCTCGGCGAAGTGCGTTCGGTGGTGGCCGGTTCGCGGTCGGCGAGCCTCGGCGACGAGGTGGCGAACGCGCGTCGCACGCTCGAGCAGGCCGGGGTCGCGACATCCGTGACCCTGCCCGACCGGCCGCTGCCGGTCGCGGTCGATGCCGTGCTCGGGTGGGTCGTGCGCGAGGGTGCGACGAACGTGCTGCGCCACTCGGTGGCGCGCGAGTGCGTGATCGCGGTCTCGGTGGTCGACGGCCGCGCGATCGTCGACGTCTCGGACGACGGGCCCGGGCGGGCTGTTCGCGCGGTGTCGTCGACGGACGCGGCAGGATCGACCTTCGTGCCCGGCAACGGGCTGCGCGGACTCCGCGAGCGCGTCGAGGCCGCCGGTGGCGAGTTCGCGGTCGAGGTCTCGCCGTGGTTCCGTGTCACTGCTGTCGTGCCCCTCCCCGGGGAGGCGGGACGGTGAGCGGGGCGACGACCATCCTCATCGCCGAGGACCAGCGCATGATGCGATCGGCGCTCGCGACCCTGCTCGAGCTCGAGCCCGACCTCACGGTCGTCGGCGCGGTCGAGCGCGGCGACGAGGTGGTGGCCGCCGCCGAGCGCCTGCATCCCGACGTCGTGCTGCTCGACATCGAGCTGCCGGGCGCGAGCGGCCTCGACGTGATCGGGCCGCTGCGGTCGGCGGTGCCCGGCTGCCTCGTCGTCGTCGTGACGACGTTCGGCCGGCCGGGCTACCTCGCGCGGGCGCTCGCTGCGGGGGCGAACGGATTCCTCGTGAAGGACGACCCCGTCGAGCAGCTCGCCGCGGCGATCCGGCGGGTGCGAGCGGGGGAGCGGGTCGTGGACTCGAAGCTGGCCGCCGAGGCGCTCGGCGTGCGCGACAACCCGCTGACCGCGCGCGAGGCCGAGGTGCTGCGGGCCTCGGCCGATGGGGCGACGATCCACGACATCGCCGAACGGTTCTTCCTGTCGACGAGCACCGTGCGCAACTACCTCTCGAACGCGATCGGCAAGCTCGACGCCCGCAACCGCATCGAGGCGCTCACGATCGCCCGCGACCGCGGGTGGTTGTGAGGAGCACTTGGTCGGTCGAGTAGCGCGGAGCGCGTATCGAGACCAACCGCGCGAGCGGCGATCTGGGTCATCGTCGAGCGAGATGATCCGCCGCACGGGGGAGGCCGGCCCCCGCGGCGTGCCAGCATGATCGGGCGCATGAGCGAAACGATCTTCACACCGGGAGCCGAGGTGGTCACGCCGCGCGGACGCGGCCAGGTCGTCGATGTGCGCGCGACCGCCTCGGGCAAGTTCGTCTTCGGGATCGAGGATGCCGATGGCGAAGTGAGCTACTTCACCGAGAAGGGGCTTCGGCTCGCGAGAACCTAGTGCGCGTGCCCTCTGACGGCTGACGACGAGGATGCTGCGACCGGTTCGGGCGCGGCAAGCGCCCGCTCTGCGCGCCGCCGCACCGGCGCATTCGCGATGAACACCCCGGCGACGAGCACGAGCCCGCCGACGGTCTCCCACACGTTCGGGATCTGCCCCAGCAGCAGCGCCGCCGACGCCATCGCCACGACGGGCGCGAGCAGCACCCACGGCACCACCGACGCCGAGCGGTTGCGCGCGAGCAGCGCGTTGAAGATCGCGTAGCCGACGAGGGTGCAGAGCCCGGCCGTGTAGAGCGTCGACACGACGGGCCGCCAGCCGAACGCCGCGATGCCCGCCGCGATCGCATCGGGCCCCTCGATGAGCGCCGACAGGCCGAGCGCCGGCAGCGGAACGACGAGCGACGACCACACCGTCAGCGACAGCGCGCCGAAGCGCTTCGCGGGCGCGACCGGGCCGGCCTTGCGCGAGATGACGTTGCCGATCGCCCACGAGAGCGCGGCGAGCAGGCACAGCACGACCGCGATCGCCGGCGCATCGCCGCCGCGACCGAGCGCCACGACGCCGAGCCCGACGGTGCCGACGAGCACGCCGATCGTCTGCATGCGGCTCGGGCGCTCGCGCAGGGCGAGCGCCGCCACCACGATCGTCAGCACGACCTGCGCCTGCAGCAGCAGCGCCGCGATGCCGGGCTGCAGCCCGAGCGCGATCGACGTGTAGAGCAGGGCGAACTGGCCGAGGCTCATGAAGAGGCCGACGCCGACGACGGTCTTCCAGCTCGCGAGCGGGCGGGGCACGACGACCACGGCGAGGGCCACGACCGCGAAGCGCACGGCGACGAAGAACAGCGGCGGGATGCCGGCCATGCCCCAGTCGATCACGACGAAGTTGAAGCCCCACATCGTCGCCACCAGGGCGGCCAGCAGCATGTCGCGTCTCGTCATGGAACCAGCTTCGCGCCGAGGCATCCGGAAACACCAGCGATCATTTCTGCTCTCGATTCGGTAGCATCCGTACATGATCGATCTCGAAGCCGTGGTCGCGCTGCGCGCCGTGGCCACCAACGGAAGCGTCGCCGCCGCGGCCGACGCGCTCGGCTTCACGCCGTCGGCCGTGTCGCAGCAGATCAAGCGCCTCGAGCGCGGCACCCGCGTCGCCCTGCTCGAGCGGGCCGGCCGCGGCGTCGTGCTCACCGACGCCGGGCGCCACCTCGTCACGTCGTCGGCGACCGTGCTCGCCGACCTCGAGCGCCTCGAGGCCGACCTGCACCTGGCCGGCGGGGTGAGTGCTGCCGACGGTGCGCCCCGCCGGGTCACGGGCGAAGTGCGCATCGGTGCGTTCTCAACCGCCGTGCGAGGCATCCTCGTCGATGTGCTGCCGCGCCTGCGCGCGGAGCACCCCGAGCTGCGGGTGCCGATGCGCGAGAGCGAGCCGTGGGAGACCATCGCGCTCGTCGCGTCGGGCCAGCGCGACCTCGGTATCGTGCACCGGTGGGGCGGGGTCGCGCTCGCGATGCCCGATCACCTCGTCGAGACACCCCTGTTCACGGATGTCGCGGACGTGATCCTGCGGCGCGACCACAAGCTTGCGCTCGCCGGGGTCACTGAACTGACGCCGGCCGACCTCGCCGACGAGGAATGGATCGCGACGTTCGACTCGACCATCTGCCGGCAGTGGCTGCGGCGCCTCTTCGACGGCGTCTCGAACGCGCCGCGGGTCGTGCACGAGTCGATGGAGTTCGAGAACCACCTCGAGCTCGTGCGGGCCGGACTCGGGGTCGCGCTCGTGCCGCGGATGGGGCGGCCGGAGCTGCACCCGGATCTCGTGGCGATTCCGACGGTTCGCCCGGCGTCGACGCGTGGGGTGTCGGCGGTGCATCGGCGGAGCCAGGCGGACTCGCCGGCGCTGCAGGTGGTGCTGGATGCGGTGCGCGAGGTTGCGACCGCCGGGCTCGGCGGTTCCCGAGGCTCGCAGCGAGAGAATGCCCTGTGACCTCTTCGAACCAGCCGCGAACGAACCGAGGCCGCGGCATCCTCATCGTCGCGTTCGCGGTGTACCTTGCGCTCCTCGCATGGGTGGTGCTGTGGAAGCTCGACGTGCCGTGGATCGGCGAAGCCGCAGGCCTGGCCCGGCCGATCAAGCTGGTGCCGTTCGTACCGGCCGGAGACGACGGGGCGAGCAAACCGGCTGAGCTCCTGATCAACCTCGCGCTCTTCGTGCCCTTCGGGCTGTTCGCCGGAGCCCTCGCGCCGGCCTGGAAGTGGTGGAAGACCGGCCTCGCCGCGCTTGCCACGAGCCTCGTGCTCGAGACGGTGCAGCACGTCATCTCGACGGGCAGCTTCGACACCACCGACCTCATCGTCAACACCGCCGGCGCACTCATCGGCTGGAGCATCTTCGTCGCCGTGCGCCGCGTCGCAGGCGAACGCACCTCGGTCGTCATGTCACGCGTCTGCGTCGCTGTCTCGGCCCTTTCGCTCGTCGCGGTGATCGCTTTCGTTGCATCGCCGCTGGAGTACGGCCCGCAACGGGACGTCGTCGTGGAGGGTTCGAACCCGACGCCGTAACCGGCGCGGGGCGGCTCAGCCCACGGCGCGGCCGTGCTCCGCGCGCTCGGCCGACAGCGATCATGGAGTGATGAGGCTCAAGCTCGCGACGCACGCGGCGACTCCTCCTAGCGCAAGCCCGAGTCCCACCCAAACCAGCGGATATCGGGAATCACGCACCGCAGCAATGATCCCAAACACCACACCGGTAATCGCAAGTAGCAAGGCGACAACGTAGACCAGTAGGGCTACGACAACGATCATCATCCAGATCCAGGTCATGTCGACGTCCGTGTGCACGTCCAGATACAACGATGCGATCAGGGCGGCGAGGAACAGCACGACAAGGGACAACGAGCCGAAGGTGACCGAAACGACGGAAACGGAAACCGGGCTAGCCCGAGTGGGCCCGTTTTCAACGACGTTCATTGAAGAACCATAAGCGTCCGAACCTTTCGTTGGGCACCACCGAACAGTTGTTCAGTCGGGCTCGAACCGGGAGGCCGGCCAATCCGCGAGCGTGAGCGGTCTAGGCGGGGTCGATGCGCAGCACCGGCGCCGATTCGCCGACGGTGAGGTCGTCGACGATGCGGATGTCGCGTGCGAGGTCATCGACCGCACCGATGACGGTGCCGAACCGTTCGCGGTCGCTGCACACGGCGGTGACGGTCACGAGGTGCGTGCCGAGATCCCAGGTGTACGTGGCGAACGGCGGGCGACCGCCCGGCGGAAGCGGCATGGCGAGCTTCTCGCCCAGGCCGAGGTAGGTGCCGCGGAACTCCTCGGTGTCGTCGTACTCGATCGGCATCGAGGCCCGCGCGATGCGGATCTCGGGGGTCGCCGCCTGAACCTGGGCCATCACCACGAGCAGGTCGGGCTCGGCCTTCCAGACCCAGACGAGCACCCGCCCCGCCGCCTTGCGCATCAGCAACGGCACGGCCTGACTCAACGCCCACGCGCTGAAGCCGCCGCCGCGCTTCGAAGGCTCGGCGCTCGGCCCCTTCGCCTGCGACAGCAGCATGCCGATCGCCTGCTTGCGGGCGCGACGGCCGCGGAATCCGAGGGAGTCGGTGACGGGCACCCACTTGGATCGATCGGGTTCAGCGTGGAGACGGGGCACGCTTCCAGCCTAGGAGGGACTCCTGTGCGGTGGGCGAGCGTTGGCGTCCGCCCGGGTGGCGCCGGGCCGGGGTCCGCCGACGCGTCGTGCAGACTGGGGGCGCACGAGCCGCGCAGCGTGCGGTCAGGCCTGCCCGGTGGCGCTGGGCGGGCGGCAACCCATGCGCCGCGCGAGGCGGGCGCCACGAACCGCACCGCGCGCGCGGTCAGGCCGCCCGACCGTCGCGCAGCTCGAATCGTGCCCGGCCGCCGAGCCGCGGCAGTTGATCGGGGTCGATGTGCGGCGGCGGGATGAACCACACCTCGCTCGGGCTCGCATCGATCCGCCAGCCGTCGCGGTGGATGCGGTGGTGGCAGAAGCTGCACAGCATCACGCCGTTCGAGAGGTCGGTCGGGCCGGTATCTCGCTCCCACCAGCGGATGTGGTGCGCCTCGACGTAGGCGATGTTCTGGCCGCACGAGGCGCAGCCGCCGTCGCGCTCGCCGAGGGCGAGACGCTGCGCCTTGGTGAAGAGCCGGGCCGCCCTACCGAGGTCGAGCGGGAGGCTCTCGCCGCCGAGCACGGCCGGGATGACCTCGGCGTCGGCGGCCATGCGACGCACGGTCGACGCCGGGACGGGCTGGTCGAGCCCGTCGATGTTGGCGTGCCCGAGGCCGCTCACGAGCGTGTCGAGGTCGACGCGCACGACGACCGTGGTCTTCGCGAGGGGCGTGAGGGTCTGGGTGCAGCCGAGTGTGTGGCGCGCGAGCGCGGCGAGTGCGTCGGCCTGGATCTGCGGGATCGAGCGGTCGTCGTCGACGACGGGCGCGTGGTCGCCGTCGACCGGCCGACGTCGGCGCAGCGCATCGCTCACGAGCGCCTCGATCGCGGCCTTGACCGGCGCGGCGCTCTCTGGGTCGAGCCGGGCCTGCAGGTGCACCATGCCGTGGCGGTCTTCGCGCATCGTCAACGAGCGCTCGGTGCGGAGTTCGTCGTCGCGGGGTTCGACGCCGTCGGGGTCGAGCCTCGCCTCAGCCTCGCGGACTCCGCGCAGGAGGGTCTCGAGCGGAACCTGCGCCGCCAGCTCGACGAGCGCCGCTTCGACGACATCGATTCGAGAGGCGTCGGCCCTCGCCCACGCCCGGTCGAGCATCGAGGTGATCGCGGATGCCGCGTCGAGACCGATCGCCGCCGTCGCGAGCGCAGCCGCCACGTGCGGATGCCTCGAGGGCGCCCGCTCGCCGCTGAAGGTGTGCCGCTCGGCGGTGGCGGTGCCCACCGCGATCAGCCGCTGCGCGTCGGTGCGCGATGCCCCGGTGGATGCCGCGATGAGCCGGGTCGGATTGTGGAACCCCTGCGCCTTCGCGAGCCCGGTCTCGCCGAACTCGGGCCCGGAGCGGCGCGCGACCTCGGCGGCGACCCGGGCGAGCACGGCGTCGATGTCGCGCCGCGTCTTCGCGAGGGCGTCGGTGACCCGGATGAGACCCGGGTCGCTCATCTGCTCGAGGTCGAACTGCGTCGAGCCGAAGCTCGCGCCCCACGCCGGCATCGCGCCGGTCCACGCCTCACGGAGACTCGCCACCTCGCGCTCGAGGGCGGCCAGCGCGTGCAGCGCGGCCTGCGCCGCGGGTGCGGTGTGCCCGGGTGGCGAGGTCTCTTCCATGGTTCAATCCTGTACCCACCCACTGACATTCGAGATCGCTGGAAATCAGTGATGATCTGGGATTCTGCCTGTGGATAATCGACGTACACGTGGCCCTGTGGAGGAGAAGTCGCGCGCCGTGGCATCCATCATTCGGCGTTGCAACGCGATTGCCGGGTGCGAGCGTCACTCGGACTCCGAGGCTGGTCAGGAGCGGCATCCGCCCGCTTCGGAGGCGAGTCGGCGATGATCGCATCCTTCGCCGCTCATCGGGTGCTCCCACCCGTGGTGCCGGGCGAAGTCGCGTTGGTCATGTAACCGAAGGAAGAAGGGGTGTAGGCGAAGGTTCCGTACGCCTCCGTCGGCACCTCGACGGTGAAGACTCCGTCGGGGTGGTCCAGGCCGTCGTAGAAGTCCCCGTAGACGAGCAGCGCCTCGGCCACGAGTCGCTCGGCAGCGCGTCGTTCCTCATCATTGGCGAAGCGGTATCGGGAGGTGCCGGCCTGCTCAGCGGCGATCGGGCTCGTGCCGAAGCCAGAGACGCGACCGACGAAGCGCTTGCCGGCTTCGGCGGCGACGGGCTCGAGCTCGTATTCGAACGGGATCACCCGCTCGCCCCACACGAGCTTCATCAGCCGGATCGCTTCGTACGCGCGCATGCCGAGGGGTACGAGCGCGGCATCTCGTTCTCGATCGACGACGCGGCGTTTCCGAGGCCGCTCGGGATCCGGTTCGATCACGAACACAGGGCGCTTCTCCATTCAATCGTCGACGATGACGGCAGCGAGCATCGCCACCGTCGCTTCAAGCGAAGGGTCCGGGTCAGTCGAAGCGGAGACGTCGGCTTCACGTGAGCCTATCGACGCCGTTCTCACGGCGTACTCCCCAGTTCGCGGGAGTACGAATCAGGGCGACGAGCCCGCATGACCTGTCACGATGTGCCGGCATGGGCCGGGGGGCGAGGGGGCGTCGGCTCTCGATGTGGACGCTCGTGGCCGAGCGTCTCGCCGAGTCGACCACCGGCGTCGCGCAGGAAGCAACTCGGGAGCCGGTGCCTCCGCTCGCGACCGAACGCCGTGAGCGCGGGCCGATGCGGATCGAAGGGAACGTCAGTTCGCCGGTGGCGTCGGTGGCGTCGCCGACTCAGGAGGCGGGATCAATGCGTAGTGCGGCAGCTTGAGCGCAGTCAGCCCGAAGGGCCTCATGGGGCTGCAAGATGGGAGATGTGGCGAATCCGATTCCGCGCTCGCTGACCAGCCGTGAGCGTGCCTTCCTCGACGCGCTCGTCGAGCCCGAGTTCCCCGGCGCAGTCGAACTCCGTCGGCAGGCGGCAGCCGTTGAGGTCAGTGGTGGCTGTGCCTGTGGGTGCGCCTCGGTCGACTTCGTGCTTCCCGCTGTCCGACCCGGGATGCGGATCATCACCGAGGCGATCCACCGCGACGGGACCGGGGAGGTCATTCTCTTCACACGTCACGCCCACACCGGCCAGGAGGTGCTCGCCGGTATCGAGTGCTTCTGGTACGAGGGCGACAGCATGACGCAGCTGCCCCCGCCCAGCGAGTTCGAGATCAGGGCGTACGATCCCGATCGCCGCGGCGTTCGCGACTGATCTCGAGACGGCTAGTCGTCGCTACATCATCGACTGCAGCAGCTGCGTGGCCTTCTGGTTGTCGCTCGTCGCGAGCACGACGCGGTTTCGGGATGCCACGTAGACGAGCGAGATGTTGATGCCCGCCTCGGCGAGGGCGCGAGCCATCCCACCGAACACGCCAGGTGTGTCGAGGTCGGGCTCCGGCAGCGCCGGGCTGACGATGACGTCGGTCTCGGCATCGATCGCGATGTCGGCCTTCTCGAGCGCCGCCCTGGCGCCCGCGACGTCTTCGACGAGGATATGGACGGCGCCCCGACCGCCCTCCATGAGCGCGCAGAGGCCCTCGATGTTGACGCCCGCGTTGCCGAGCGCCTCGCCGAGTCGAGCCCCCTCGCCGGGCTGATCCTCGAGGGTGACCAAGAGATCCTTAGCCATGACGGCACCTCCTTCTCGGGATGCCTTAGGTCTACGCCGGTGGGGGTGGTGCGTCAACGGCTAACGGCGAGAGCAAGCGCACGGTGCCTACGTAGCGCACGTGCGATGTCGATGGATGCGAGCATCTTGTGCCGGCCGCCAGTCCGCCTTGAGCGAACATGGAAGAATCTTCCGTTCGTCAGTCCAAAATGTCGGATTCTACTGGTAGTTTTTCCAGCATCCGCCGGGGGGCGGGGCGAGAGGGGATGGGATCATGACGGACGCACAGGCAACTGAGCGCGCAGAAACCGCAGACGCTAGCGTAAAACTGCGCTCTAAGAACGGTGTGCCCAAGGTGGGGCTCGCGGCCATCGACGACCAGGCGCAAAAGATCTGGGGGTCGGCGCGGAAGAGTGAAGTCGCCCCGGTAATCGTTGCGCGTGCTTTGACCGGTAGGCCCGACTCAAAGGCGAGTGGCGGCACCTGGAACACTCGCATCGGCGCTCTCCGACTGTTCAGGGTGGTTGAGAACGGCGCGAATGGGACGCTCCGACTCACGCCCCTTGGTATGGCGCTCTCGAATACAGCAGACGAAGCAGGTCACGGCCGTGCGCTCAAGGAAGCGGTGCTGGGCGTTCCGGCCTATGCGAGCGTGCTGACTCGCTACGACGGCGGCCCTCTCCCGGAGGCAAGCATCATCGCGAGCGAGTACGAGTACAGCTACGCGTTGGGGAAGAGCGATGCATCTGCTGCGGCAACACTGTTCATTGACAGCGCTTCGTACGCGGGCCTCGTCGACGAACAGGGCGTAGTCAACTTGGGCGGGCTGGTCGCACTGCCTGAACTGGAGACGGAAGAAGCCATCACGGCTTCGCCGCAGGCGACTCCGGATTACCGGCCTGTGTCTCTTCCGCCTGCGGCACCCGCCGTTGGGCCTGAACCTGAGGCCGCTCCGCCAACCCCACCGCCCGCAGTCATCCAGACGCCCGTGATAGCGCCGACGCGGGAGGTGATCCCGGGCTCCGGCTCTGGCTCTGGATCGGTTGGAGTGACGGTGAAGCTCGACATGAGCGCCTGGCCTGTTGACGATGTGCTTCGTGTCCTCGCGGCACTTGGATACGAGAGCACGCCCGGTGAGCCCGACTGACGTTGATGGCTATCTGCTGTTCAGCTACGCGCAGGAGCAGGTTCTCGCCGGGATCCGGGAGGTCGGTACGGGCCGGTCGGTCGCCGAAGGTGACCTGTCACGACTGCTCGAACTGTCCGGGTTGACCGAACCGATTGAAGGTGACGACTCGAAGTTGTCCGAGGCGGGGCTCGATCTGTACCGGGCTGCGTTCGTGGTGCGTGACGCCCAAGCCACCAAGCGGCTGCTGGGGCAGGCCCTTCGATCCCTATTGCCTATCCAAGTGATCGCTCAGGAGCTCGGGAACTCGGCCGCGATCCCCGAGGACGGTGTTATTAGCCTGCTTGCGCTCCACCGTGTGGTTGACGCCGACTTCTCGGTTGATGACGCGAGGTCCACCTTCCGTTGGCTGAATGACCTGGGGGTTGTTGTGTACTCACGTCAGAAGAAAACTGTGCGGTTCGTGCCCGACGACCCCGGGGCCGCTAAGGCAGGGGAAGTCGCGAAGCTAAGCGCGATGATCTCCCCGCGAACCCCGTTCTCGAATGTGGCTCGACTTAGGCGAGTTCTTCGGGGCCAGACAGGGACTGTCACTTGGGCGGACCAGCACTTCGGGGCCCGCGCCTTTGAGGAACTCGTTGATGAGCTGGACCCGTCCAAGGTTGCGGAGCTCCGCATCATCTCGGGGAGCGCCCAAAATGTATTGTCCGCGAAGAGCTACCGCGACTATCTCCGATTCCAAGAGGAGATGACGACCAAGGGGATCAAGGTGGAATGGCGGGTTGATCCCACGCGTGAGTGGCACGACCGCTGGCTGGTTGACGCTGACAACGCGTTCAACGTCCCTCCCGTGAACAGCCTCTTCGCCAATCAGTACTCGGAGATTCTCCCTAGCGACGAACGGCCTCCTGTAGAAGAGTGGTGGGCTCGGTCAGCCCCTCGCACACCGCCTCCGTAAGCACCCCCTCGCCGTCGGGGGCACTCGGGAATAGAGAGGTTTCAGGAGCGTTGAACTTGAGCGAACCACACTCAACTTCAACCAGGAGGCCAGGTGCCCAACGACTTCAACGAGGCCGGCGCAAGCTCGTTCGACGAGTTCCTCGCCCGATACCTCGCGGGTGAGCAGGCGCGACAGGCGCGGTCGATCGACCTCAGCCGGTTCCTTACCGCGCGCACCCAGAGCATTCTTCAGCAGGCCGGGCGCTTCGCCCTCGAGCGCGGGCAGACCGAGCTCGACGCCCTGCACATCCTGCGCGTGATCGTCGAGGACGAGAGCGTGCAGCAGGCGATCCGCCGCGTCGGGGCGAGCCCCGAACGCATCATCACGGCGACCGAGGCGCGTCTGCCCGCGGCATCCGATGTCGCTGACATCAATGCGGCGACGATCACGCCGTCGGCCAGCCGTGCGCTGTTCCACAGCTACCAGGTGGCGCGGTCGAGCGGGTCGACGTACATCGACCCTGAGCACCTGTTCTTCGCACTCGTGCTCGGGCAGGATGCGCCTGCGGGGCAGGTGCTGGCTCGGGCTGGGGTGACGGCTGAGGCGCTGACACAGGGGATGCGTGGCGACTTCGAGACCCAGGGCGACGGTGAAGGTGGTTTCGATACGCGGCCTCCTTCGTCGGGCGCTAATCAACCGACCGAGTCGGAGACTCCGATGCTCGACAAGTTCGGCATGGACCTCACCGAGCGCGCCGCGAACGGCGAGCTCGACCCGGTGATCGGCCGTGCCGACGAGATCGAGCAGACCATCGAGATCCTGTCGCGCCGCACGAAGAACAACCCCGTGCTCGTCGGTGAGGCGGGCGTCGGCAAGACGGCGATCGTCGAGGGCCTCGCCCGCGCGATCGTCGAGGAGAACGTGCCCGAGGCACTGCTCGGCAAGCGGGTCATCGCGCTCGACCTGCCCGGCATGCTCGCCGGCACCCGCTACCGCGGCGACTTCGAAGAGCGTCTCACGAAGACGATGGAGGAGATCGCCGCCAACACGGGCGAGCTCATCGTCTTCATCGACGAGGTGCACACGGTCGTGGGCGCCGGTGGAGCGGGCGACGGCGGCATGGACGCCGGCAACATCCTGAAGCCGCGCCTCGCGCGGGGCGAGCTGCACCTCGTGGGCGCGACCACGCTCAACGAGTACCGCAAGATCGAGAAGGACCCGGCGCTCGAGCGCCGCTTCCAGCCCGTTCGCGTGGGAGAGCCAAGTATCGAGGACGCCGTGCTCATCCTGCAGGGCCTGAAGCCCGCGTACGAGGAGCACCACGGCGTCGAGTACACGGATGCCGCGATCCGCGCCGCCGTCGAGCTCAGCGACCGCTACCTCAGCGATCGCGTGCTGCCCGACAAGGCGATCGACCTCATCGACCAGGCCGGCGCGCGCCTCCGGCTGCGTCTCGGCGTGAAGGTGGATGTCTCCGCGCTGCAGTCGCGACTCGGCGAGCTCGAGGCGGAGAAGAACGCCGCCGTGCGCACCGAGCACTACGAGGAGGCGTCGCGCCTGCGCGACGAGATCTCGAAGGTGCAGGCGAAGCTCGACGAGGTCACCGAGCAGGGCCGCGCCGCGGCATCCGATGCCACCGTCATCGACGAGGCCGAGATCGCCGCGGTGATCTCGCGGGCCACCGGCATCCCGGTGAACCGCCTCACCGAGACCGAGCGCGAGCGCCTCGCCGACCTCGAGGGCGAGCTGCACCAGCGCGTCATCGGGCAGGACGACGCGGTCGCCGCGGTCGCCAAGGCCGTGCGCCGCAACCGCACCGGCATGGGCGACTCGCGTCGGCCGGTCGGGTCGTTCCTGTTCCTCGGGCCGACGGGTGTCGGCAAGACCGAGCTCGCGAAGGCCCTCGCCGACCGCCTGTTCGACGACGAGACCGCCGTGATCCGCTTCGACATGAGCGAGTTCGGCGAGCGGCACACCGTGTCGCGGCTCGTCGGCGCCCCTCCCGGATACGTCGGCTACGACGAGGCCGGCCAGCTCACCGAGCGCGTGCGGCGCAACCCGTACTCGATCGTGCTGTTCGACGAGATCGAGAAGGCGCACCCCGACGTGTTCAACCTGCTGCTGCAGGTGCTCGACGACGGACGCCTCACCGACGGCCAGGGCCGCACGGTCGACTTCCGCAACACGGTCGTCGTGATGACCTCGAACCTCGGCAGCGAGTTCCTCGCGTCGCGGTCGGGTGCGCTCGGCTTCGTCGCCGGCGCGGATGCCTCGGGCTTCAGCTCGGCCGACGACGTGCGCCAGCGCGTCATGGGCAAGGTGCGCGAGGCCATGCGCCCCGAGTTCCTGAACCGCATCGACGAGATCGTGCTGTTCCAGAAGCTCGACCAGCCGCAGCTCGCGCAGATCGTGAAGCTCATGCTGGGTGCGACCGCGCGTCGCCTCGCGTCGCGCGAGGTCGGCTTCGAGGCCACGGATGCCGCGGTCGCGCTGCTCGCCGAACGGGGCTACGAGCCCGAGTACGGTGCGCGGCCCCTGCGCCGGGTCATCCAGCGCGAGGTCGACGACCGCATCAGCGACCTGTTCGTCTCCGGCGCCCTCGGCGACGGGGGAGCGGTGCACGTCGACGCCCGCGACGGGGAGTTCGTCGTCACGGCCGCCGGCCTCGTGCCGATGGCGGCGTAACCCGCCACCGCTGGTCGAGGAGCGCCCGACGAAGTCGGACGCGTCTCGAAACCCGGTGACCCGATCTGCAGAACCGAACGCCCGGCCCCTCGTTCCCCGAGGGCCGGGCGTTCGTCACCATTCGGCGCCGGCCGCCCGTGCCGCGAATGCTGCCGCCGCCGCGCGATTCGTCGGCGCATGGGGCGAACGATACGTCGCCCGACTGACCTCGTACTCGATCTCGAAGGCCGATCCGAGTTCGCGACCCAACCGACGCGCGAGCTCCCGCAGCGCGAGCTCCGCCTGGCGGCGAAGATCGGGCGATCGCCACTCGTAGTCCTCATCGCGGCCGGTCTCGTGGAGGCTGCCCCAAGCACGGAGGTCGGCGACCAGAGCGCTGCTCAGTCGGCTCTCGTCGTAGTCGACGGGATCGGGGAACCACACGACCGATTCCGCGAAGTCGTAGAAGATTCGCACGACCTCGGTGTCGTAGCGGTACTTGCCGGCCATGATGCGAGCCTACGGGTCACATGGTTTCGGTACGCGTGCTCCTTCGTCGCTCGCTAATCAACCGGCGGGGGCGGTTCGATACGCGTCCGACTTCGTCGGGCGCTGCTCAACCAGCGGGTGGGCGGCGCTCCTCAAGCGGTGGTGGCGGTGAGTTCGGCGAGGCGTGCCATGCCGGGGCGGGCGTGCGCCTGCATGCGTTCGAGCTCGTCGTCGAGCTGCGACGAGTGCGGCTCGCCGGGCGGGATGCGCGCCGGGTTCATCGCCACCGTCGATGCCCACGCGGCGATGTCGGGCGCCGCACCGAATGCCGCCGCGTTGCGGGCACCCACCACCGTCATCCGCACCCAGGCGGCCATCGAGTCGGGGTAGGGCGACGGCGCGGCGAGCCGGTTCTTCTCGTCGTCATCGGTGCGGGTCGCCTCGACGCAGCCCGCGAGCGCCGCCCCGAAGCAGGGGAACCCCGACCTGATCGGCTGCAGCGTGATCTCGCCGGGCGACCAGATCGGCACGAGCGGCCGGTTGAGCAGGCCCTCGCCCGCGCAGTGCACGACGACGGCGTCGTCGGCGGTCTCGATCGAGCCGTCCTCGAACTCGATCCGTCGTCGTTCGACGCGTCGGATGTGGCCGAGCCGCACGACGTGCTCGATCGAGCGCAGCAGCTCGAGCTCCCACATCGCGAGCGTCGGCGCCCGGGCCATCGTGGGCATCACCGAGCGGTCGACGCGCAGCATGATGCCCGCATCCTCCAGGTGCAGGAAGAAGTCGTCGAGCGAGGCCGACGACTCGGCCGCCTCGAAGACGTCGGCGACCATACGGTGCGCGGCCCCTGCGCCGGGTCATCCAGCGCGAGGTCGACGACCGCATCAGCGACCTGTTCGTCTCCGGCGCCCTCGGCGACGGGGGAGCGGTGCACGTCGACGCCCGTGACGGGGAGTTCGTCGTCGCGGCAGCGGGTGTGGTGCCGCTCGCGGCTTAACCACGTCTGCCGGTCGAGTGGCGACGAAGGAGCGTATCGAGACCTCCTGAGGGGTCTCGATACGCTTCGCTACTCGACCGGCCGCGACTCCAGGAGCAGAAGAAGCTAGGCCGAGTCGGCGTCGGACAGGTCCTCGATCGCGCACGGACTCGTCCCGTCGAAGAGCACCCCGATTCCGTACGGGTCCGCGATCTCGAGCCGTGACTCCGCGAACCGGAGCATCCAGCTGCCATCAGCCCAGATCACCGCCTCGGGTTCACCGAACGGCGGTTCAGCGCCCTGCAGAGCCAGGAGCTCGACGTCGCTCAGCCTGTATTCCGGTTCACCGAGTCGCTGCTGCAGATACTCGGCGGCGAGATCGGTGAACTCGTCGAATCGCGCCACCACGACAGCGGCGAGCTGCAACACGCCCTGCTCAGGCGAGGCAGCCGGCTCGATGACGATGCTCACCGATCGATCATCGTCCCCGCCTGCGGAATCGAGGGTCGCCGTCCAGCATGCGATCGAATCGGGCGAGTCGATGCGTGCGAACTCGGTTCCGGCGATGTTCAGATGGGTGGGAATGTCGGGCACCGACCCAGTCAATCACCCAATAGGCACGGCGACGCCCCACCTCGATCGAACACCCGGCCCTCGTGATCGAGGACCGGGTGTTCGCCGCGTCAGCGGCAGCGTGCGCCTCCGTGACGGAGCCGGACTCCGAGGTCGTCGAGGAGCCGGCTCCTCCACCGATGCCGTTGACGGTACAGACGACGCCGGCGTGCAGAGAGCGAGCGGCTTGCCTCACTTGTCGAAGGAGTTGACGTTCACGTAGGCGGGCGTCGCGTTGACCTGGAAGCTTGCCGTGGTCTTGCGCGGAGCGCGATCGCCGTTCGCAGTTGCCGCCGGGTCCCCTCCCCGACGGCGCGAACGTCGGAGTCGCGAATCGATCAGCGGCCGTGCCGTCAGTGCGGGGACTGGTGTTCTTCGGCCGGAAACAGCGCGGTGCCCGGGCTGCACCCGAGCTCGCCGGGCTGGAGCAGGATCGCCGTAGGGCCCGCGTTCGCGGTGACGGCGCCCAAGCCTCAGGCGCGCGGGGCCAGGCGCTCCTCGTTCAGACGGCCGCGCTCGCCGCAGTCGACGTCGGAGCGGAGGCGGCATCCGGCCGCTCGTTCGAGCCGCGGATGACGAACACGACGCAACCAAGGCCCAGCAGGCCGGCCACGAGGTACAGCACCGTTGCGATCGAGGCGACGTCGCCCGCATGTCCGACGCCGGTCGCGAAGACCGAGAAGTCCCACAGGCTGTGCAGCAGCATCGCCCAGACGAGCGACCCGGTCGTGCGGCGCAGGATGTAGAACACGGTGCCGCCGAGGAACGCCGCACCGACCTGGGGCAGTGTGGCCTCGACCGACGCGCCGAGCAGCACGTTGACGAAGTGCATGAGCGCGAAGAGCGCGGTGGTGATGAACCAGACCCAGCCCTCGCCGAGCCGGCCCCGCAGGGCGGTGAGCAGCAGGCCGCGGTTCACGAGCTCCTCCGTGAAGCCCACGAGCAGCAGCGCGAGCGACGCCCCGAAGAACGCAAAGGAGTATGCGCTCCAATCGGTGCCCGCGAGGTTCATCACCGCCGCGACCGCCGCCAGGATCGGCACGAAGATCGGCCAGCGGTGCCGGCTCGGCGCACGGTCGAACATCGCGGGACGCCACCAGCCGAGCAGGGTCGTCGTGATCGCGAGGAGCGCCGTCGCGATGATCAGCGAGATGCCGCCGCCGAAGAAGAGGTTGCCAGCGCTGTCGCCCCAGGTGTCGTACCGGATGCCGCTCGCGGACTGGATCGCGAAGATGATCGCGACGTAGGCGAGCCAGATCGCCAGGCCGATCCAGATGCGAGGGCGGACCTTCAACTGGTCTGCGGCGTTCGCGGTCATGGGCTTCCTCTCGAGGGGTCGAGGCGACGGGGCGTCGAGTCGACCGTATCGCGCGTGCCGTTTCAGGACGCTCGGCGTGCGGGTGCAGCGGCCGCCGCACGAACAATCACGGCCGACGGGCCGGGCGGCGCGCGACGAACTCACTCAGGCGAGTGCTCGCTCAACTCCGCGAGGCGGGCCGCCCCCGGCCCCGAGTGGGTCTTCACGCGATCGATGATGTCGTCGAGCACGGCCGAGCGCGGGGCATCCCGTGGGATGCGCGCCGGATTGATCGCGACCGTCGACGCCCAGGAGGAGATGTCGCGTTCAGCCCCGAACGATCCCGCGTTGCGGGCGCCCACGGCCGTCATCCGCGCCCACGACGCCATCGAGTCGGGGTAGGGCGACGGCGGGCAGAGCCGGTTCTTCTCGTCGTCGTCGGAACGCGTGGCCTCGACGTAGCCGGCGATCGCCGCACCGAAGCAGGGGAACCCCGCCCGGATCGGCTGGAGCGTCATCGCGCCGGGCGACCAGACCGGCACGAGCGGGCGGTAGACGAGGCCCTCGCCGGCGCAGTGCACCACGAGCGCGTCGGAAGGGATCGTGATCGAGCCGTCGTCGAAGTGGATGCTTCCGCGTTCCGCGCGCCGGAGGTGCCCGAGGCGCACGACGTGCTCGATCGTGCGCAGCAGCTCGAGCTCCCACAGCGCGAGCGTGGGAGCCTTCGCCATCGTGGGCGTCACCGAACGGTCGACCCGCAGCATGATGCCCGCGTCCTCCATCCGCAGGAACAGGTCGTCGAGCGAGCTCGCCGCCTCGGCGGCCTCCATCATGTCGGCGACGAAACCGAGGAACACCTCGGGCACGGGCTGCACGACGGCGCGGTTCAGCATCCACGGGTCGCGGGGTCGCACCCACGTGATCGCGTCGGGGGCGACGCCGCGCCCCAGCAGCCAGACGCACGCATCGGTCGCGGTCTTGCCCGACCCCACGATCACGTAGCGGCTCGGCGGCTCGTCGAGGTGCGCGAGTTCGTTGACCGGCACGACCCGCGCGCCGTCGCCGACCTCGAAGGGCGGCGGCACCTCGGCCGGCACCCGCGGAGCGAGGTAATGCGCGTCGACGACGCGGCAGCGATCGGGCACCGCGAAACGCTCGCCCGAGACCCGCGAGACGAACGTATGGTCGCCGAGGTGCTCGCAGCCGGCGAAGAACTCGACCCGGCCCGACTCGAGCAGGCGCTCGGCGAGGATCCGCTCGTAGTACGCGCAGATCTCCGACTTCGTCGCCCGCTCCTGCAGCCCCGCCTCGGGCCCGCGGTGCTGCACGCGACCGCCGCCGAGCAGCGTCGACGCGACGCCGTAGAGCGCCGAGGCCTGGTGCAGGCGCACGAAGGGATAGGCCTCGAGCCAGTGCCCGCCGACGCTGTGACGTCGGTCGACGAGCGCCACCCGCGCGTCGGGCGCGTGGTCGACGAGGGCGTCGACGAAGGCCATCCCCATGGCGCCGGCGCCGACCACGAGGTAGTCGGCCTCAACCGGGGTGGACATGCGACCCTCCCGGCTACCCGACCTTGTCGGCGTGCCGGTGCACGACCCGCCAGCCGTCGTCGCCCCGCCGGTAGACCTGGGTGGCGCGCAGCGTGAAGGTGCGCGGCTGGCCGTCGACCGACCCCGCGACGCGTTCGTAGCCCACGGTGTACGCCATCTCGCCGCCGACGTCGAACGAGACGAGGTCGAACGCGTAGTCGGTGCAGTCCGAGAAGCTCGTCGCGAGCTCTTCGAACGCCTCGATCAGCTCGGCGCGATTCGTCGCGTTGCGCCAGGCGCCGAGCACGCTCACGGGTTCATCCTCGGCCCAGATCGCGCGCCGGGGCCCGTCGTCGCCGTTGAACATCGCCCGCTCGGCCCGCACGAAGTCCTCGTGCAGCCAAATCAAGAAATCCTCACGATCGCTCATGGTCTCAGGATCCTCCGGTCTGCGGCCCGGCACAACGAGCAGCGCGCCCGCGTGTCGGTGGTCAGCCGCGACCCCCGTTCTCGGGGCTAGCGGATCGTGCCCCACGGGGGCGAGTATCGGCCCTAGTTCCGCATCGAGCCCGACGATCGCGGATGGACGGCGCTGGCGCCGCCTCGAGGAGGACCCATGTCCCACGCGTCCCGCCCGCGCACCGTCGAGGTGCTCACCCTCGAGGCGCGGCGGCCGGCGCGACTCGCCCTCGTGCTGTTCACCGTGCTTGCGATGGTCTTCGTGCTCGCTGCGCCGTCGGTCGCCTACGCCGCCGACGATGCGACGCAGCTGCGCTACGCGTGCGCCCAGAAGTCGAACGGGCTGCTGCGCGCGGCCTCGGGCGCCGGCGACTGCCGCCCCAAGCAGGAGACGGTCGTCACGATCTGGCCCGGGCCGACCGCGCTCTGCGTCCAGCCCGACGGCTCGGTGCGCCGCTTCACCTCCGCGAAGTCGTGTACCGGCACGAAGCCGGCCGGCACCAAGCTCGTCGTGCCGACCACGACGGGCGAGCCGATCTCCTTCTGCGCGCCGAGCTCGGGCGTGCTGCGCCGGGTGGATGCCTCGACCGCCTGCCTCGCCGGGGAGCAGCGCTGGATCATCAGCAACCACGACCCGAGCGCCCTCACCCTCTCGAACGACGACGTGCTCGAGAACGAGCCGGCGGGCACCGTCGTCGGCACGCTCGCCCTCGTCGACGGCGACCCCGCCGCGACGGCCGCGTTCGCGCTCGTGAGCGGCACGGGTGACGACGACAACGCGAGCTTCACGATCACCGGCTCGACGCTGAAGACCGCCTCGAGCTTCGACTACGAGGCGAAGCAGAGCTACTCGATCCGGGTGCGCGGCACCGACGGCTACGGCGGCAGCCTCGAGCAGGTGTTCACGATCCACGTCGGCGACGTCGACGAAGACATACCGCCGACGGCGGTCGCCGACACCGCGACCGTCGACGAGGACAGCGGCGCCTCGGCCATCGACGTGCTCGCCAACGACAGCAACACCGACGGCGGGCCCATCGCGATCGACCAGGTGACCCAGCCCGACCACGGCACCGTCGAGGTCGCCGACGGCGAGGCGTCGCTCACCTACGAACCGAATCCCGCGTTCTGCAACGACCCGCCCGGCACCACGACCGACGACTTCACCTACACGCTCGCGCCCGGCGGGTCGACCACGACGGTCGGTGTGACCGTCACGTGCGTCGATGACCTGCCCGACGCCGTCGACGACGCGGCGACGGTCGACGAGGATGCCTCCGCCACGGCGATCGACGTGCTCTCGAACGACCCCGACGCCGACGGCGGTCCCCGCAGCATCACGAGCGTCGTGCAGCCCGACCACGGCACGGTCGTCATCACGGGCGCCGGCACCGCGCTGACCTACCAGCCCGACCCCGACTACTGCACCGCTCCAGGCGGCGACCCCGACGTGTTCAGCTACACGCTCACCCCGGGCGACGCGAACGCGCAGGTCTCGGTCACGGTGACCTGCATCGCCGACGCGCCGCATGCCGACGACGAGACCTTCGACGGTTCGAGCGCAGCGGTCGGCAACACCCTCCTCGTCATCGACGACCCGACCGACGGTGCGATCGACCCCGCCCGCCCGCACCTCGTCGTCATCGGCGATCTGCTCGACGGCGACACCGACGCCGACCCCGGCACCGAGCTCGCGATCGTGGCCGGCGTCACCGTGACCGAGCAGGGCGGGCTCGTCGCCCTCGAGGCCGACGGCGACGTCGCCTACCTTCCGCCCGACGGCTGCACCGCCACCACCGACGGGTTCGACTACACCGTCACCGACGGCGCGCTCACCGACACCGGGCACGTGACCATCGCCATCAGCGACTGCGTCTGGTACGTCGACAACGCCGCCGACGGCAACAGCGGCCATGTGAGCCGGCCCTTCGACACGATCGCGCAGGCTGCGGCGGCGAGCAGCGCGGGCGACGACATCTTCGTGTTCGACGGCGACGGCACCACGACCGGGTACTCGACGGCGATCGCGCTCGACGACGACCAGCAGCTCATCGGCGAGGCATCCGACCTCGTCGTCGGCGGCCGCACCCTGCACACCGGCGACCCGGCGAAGCGGCCGACGATCACCATGGCCTCGGGGATGTACGTCGTCGGACTCGGCATCGGCAACCGCATCGCCGGGATCGAGGTGCACCCCACGACTGCGGGCGGCGGCATCGGCGTCGTCGACATCGCAGGCGACCCGGGCGGTGACGCGACCATCGACGACGTGCGCATCGTCGACACCGTCGAAGGGGGTATCGCACTCGCGCTGCAGGGCGTGACCGGCACGAACCTGATCGGCGACCTCGAAGTCGACGTCGTCGGCTTCGGCGTGTTCGTCGACTCCACCCCGAAGGTCGTGTTCGACCCGGCATCGACTGTCAAGATCCGCACCACGGGGACCGGGTGGACCTTCCTCGCGCGACTCTGCAATCTCGAAGGAAGCCAGATCGACCAGGTCGTCACCGCCGGTGTGCCCAACGGCGGCGGCGTCAACCTGCAGCAGACGACCGGCGCCCTCACGTTCGGCGACCTCGACATCCGCACGAACGGCACGGGCCAAGCGGCATTCAGCCTCAGCCTGACCGGCCCGGTGACCGTGCCCGCGAGCGCGACCGCGAAGATCGTCGCGACCAACAGTCCGGCCGTCCACGTCGGCGCTTCGTCGGGCTCGAACCTCTCGTTCGACGAGGTGACCGCGACGAAGAGCGGCCCGTACGGCATCAACATCGACCAGATCGGCGCTGGCACGTTCTCGGCGGCGACCGGTGAGCTCTCCGCGGGGCCCTCCGGGCTCACGCCGTTCAGAGTGCGAGGCGGCGACGGCGACATCTCGTACGGCGGCTCGATCACCGACGGAGCGGCGGCCACGAGCGTCGACGTCCAGAACCGCACCGGCGGCACCGTCACGCTCTCGGGGTCGATCACCGACGGCAGCGACGCAGGCGGCGGCATCATCGTCGCGAACAACACCGGCGGCGCCACCGTGCTCTCAGGGGCGTCGAAGCACCTCGAGACCGGGGCCGTCGATGGAGTCGAGTTCGGATCCTCCAGCGGGCACAGCCTCTCGATCACGGGCGGCGGCCTCGACGTCACCACGACGAGCGGTCGAGCGCTGGACGTGTACACGTCGGGCACCATCGTCGTCACCGGCACGGGCAACAAGCTCGCGAGCACGACCGGCACTGCGCTCTCGATCGCGCTGACCGGCATCGGGGCCGACGACGTCACGTTCGAGCGCATCTCGTCGAACGGGGCGACCTCGGGCATCGTGCTCGCCGCCACGGGCACGGCGGGCGGCCTGCACGTCACCGGCGGCGGCAGCACGATTCAGGGTGGGGATGCCTCGGGCGGCACGATTGCGGCCGCCACGGGCCACGGCATCTCGCTGCAGAACACGGTCGATGCCTCGCTCCGCAACATGCGCATCGAGAACAGCGCCGGCGACGGCGTCTGGGGCGCCAGCGTGGACGGGTTCTCGTTCACGAACGGCACCGTCACCGGCGCAGGCGACGGCGACGGCGAAGACGGCATCGCGTTCGACGGGGCGAACCTGGTGAACCTCTCGGGCGCGGTCGACATCTCGAACAACGTGCTCACCTCGAACGAGGCATCCGGCATCTCGATCGCCAACCGCGGGGGCACCATCTCCGGGGCGACGATCAGCGGCAACCGCATCGCGGACTCCGGCGACGAACTCACGCCGGGCTCGGCCGTGTTCGTGTCGGCGACCGGCAGTTCCGTCGGTGCGGCGACGATCACGAAGGCGACGATCTCGGGCAACGTGATCACCGACTTCCGCGACGGATACGGTGTTCGCGTGGTCGGTGGAAACCAGAACGGCCCGACGGAAGCGGTGCTCGGCACGCCGGGCAACTCGACGAACGTCATCGCGATCACCGGCAACCGAATGGACGGGGGTGCCGGCGGGCTCGAGCACCAGCCCGATCGATTCGTCGACGTCCAGCTGTTCGGTGCCGGTGACGGCAACCTCGACGTCTCGGAGAACGGCACGATCGCGGAGCCGATCCGTCACCTCGACTGCGACGGGATCGGCCTGCGGGCGGGCGGGCCCATGAACGTCACCGCCGAATTCGATGCCAACGTCATCGCAGCGGGCAACACGGGCGGGTGCGCCGGCATCAGTGCGACGGCGTTGTCGTTCGAGAACGTCGGCGCGACGCTCGCGGCGCGCATGACGAACAACAACGTCGGCGCGACCAGCGGACCAGGTGTGCGAGTCGACGCGTATGGCGTCTCAGCAGTCACCGCCCAGATCCTCAACAACACCGTGCAGGCCCCGACCGGGGGCGCGTCCGGTGGAATCCGGACCGAGTCGGGCGCGACGGCGTCGGACGACGCCCGACTCTGCGTGAAGATCTCGGGCAACACCACCAAGGGCGGCACCAGCACAGGGGGCGTGGTCGCTCCCGGCATCCACCTCGCCAAGAACTCGACGAGCCCCACGACGAACGATTTCGGCATCGACGGGCTGCCGGCCGGAGTGACCGGGACACCCGGGGTCGAGAACTACGTCAACGGACTGAACGCGAGCGCGTCGGGCAACATCGGCGTCAACGGAACACTGCTCGCACCGGCGACGACCGGTTTCACGAGCTGCACCGCGCAATGATGAGCTTCGGCCTCGGGTGGCCGGACGAGGCCGGCGCCCGACGAGCCGAGACGGGAGCAACCCCGTGAGCCGGTTGGGAACACGGCTCACGGGGGCGGACGTGCTCGTCGCTGCGCTGGTCGAGTGACGCCGACGCGGAGCGACTCCGCTGGTTGAGGAGCGCCGACGCGGAGCGGCGAAGCGTCTCGAAACCGGACGAGCGGGTCAGCGACGGGTCGCCGTGACGACCAGGTACTCCCAGCGCATCGTGCCGTCGCCGTCGCTCTTCAACTGCGTGTCGCCGAGCGCCGCGAGCGCGTCGTCGAGCGCCTGCACCGCGTCGGCGTCGTCGGCGATGCGGCGGTAGACCGCGATCGTCGGGCCGTAGTTGGCCTTGAAGTAGTCGCGGAACTCGGCGCCCGTGGCGAAGCGGTCGATCGCGACCGAGTCGCGCTGCACCTCGACGCCGTCGACCGCGTCGCCGAGCAGTTCGCGCACGTGCGACTCGTCGCCCCAGAGCGGGGCGGGCTGCGCGCCCGGGGGCAGTGGCGCCGCGAACGGCTTCATCGCCCGGAACATGCGGCCGATGAACCCCTCGGGCGTCCAGCTGAGCACGCCGACGCGGCCGCCGGGGCGCACGACGCGCAGCAGTTCGCCCGCCGCCGCCTCGTGGTGGGGCGCGAACATGATGCCGATGGCCGAGATCGCCGCGTCGAAGGCGGCGTCGTCGAACGGCAGCCGTTCGGCGTCGGCCTCGACCCATTCGAGCTCGACGCCGGCGTCGGCCGCGTTGCGGCGGCCCGCCTCGAAGAGTTCGGGCACGAGGTCGCTCGCGACGACGACGGCGCCCTGTTCGGCGGCCCGGATGGCGGCGCTTCCGGTTCCCGCCGCGATGTCGAGCACGCGGTCGCCCGCGTTCACGCCCGTCGCGTCGACGAGCTTCGCGCCGAGCGGCCAGACGAGGTCGGCGGCGACCGCCGGGTAGTCGCCCGACGCCCACATGCTGCGGTGCCGGGACTTGAGTTCGCGGTCGGCATCACTGCCGACGCCGGCGGAGGTGGTCGGGTTCGATTCGGTCATTGGGGGCTCCTTCGGTCGGGTGATGACAACAGGAGCGAGTGTCGGCGCGGTGCGACGTCGCCGCATCCGTGCGCGCACGGAGATCGGGCTCGGGGCGGCAGGTTGCCTCGAAGGGCGCGGTGCGCCTCGCGTAGCCTGACCCGGTGACCAGCAGCGGACTCAGCCATGTGACGTTCATCGTGCGCGACCTCGACCGCATGGAGCGCATCCTCACCGAGGTGCTCGGCGCGGTGCGCGTCTACGACAGCGGCCGCGACACCTTCTCGCTGTCGGAGGAGCGGTTCTTCCTCGTCGGCGAGGGCGACGCCGCGACCTGGGTGGCGACGATGCTCGGTGACGGCGGGCTGCCGCGCAGTTACAACCACGTCGCGTTCCAGGTCGAGCGCGCCGACCTGCCCGCGCTTCGCAAGACGGTCACGGGGCTCGGCCTCGACGTGCGCCCGCCGCGGTCGCGCGTCGACGGCGAGGGCGAGTCGGTCTACTTCTACGACGACGACGGGCACCTCTTCGAGCTGCACGCGGGCTCGCTGCGCGAGCGCCTCGCGGTGTACGCGCCGCCTGCCGCCGAATGACCGAGGCGCGAAGCGACGAACGCGTGTCGGAAACTCGCGTGGGTCTCCGATCCAGCAACGTCGGTTGCGCCTCGCGATGAGGCGCAACCGACCGTGCCGTGAAGCGCGACCGGTACCGGCGTCGGTCAGTCGGCGGCGACACCGGCGCCACGAGGGGCGCCGTCCGCCGAAGGCGCCGAACGGCCGAGCGCGAGCGAGCGCAGGCGAGCCGCGTACAGCGCGATCGCGAGCGTCGTGACGGCGTAGAGCACGACGGCCTGCAGTGCGTAGGCCGGGTAGTCGATGATCCACAGCGGGGCGGTCGGATCGGTCGCGGCCGCCGGGTTGTCGTGCACGTACGGCACCGCCTCGCCGACGAGGTAGCCGGCCGCCTGGCCCGCGCCGTAGACGAGCACGAGCAGTCCGAACGCGAGCCACGCCTGCCCGGTGCGGCGACGCCAGACCTCGCGGGCGGATCGCAGCGCGGTGCGCGGCTCCCATGTGCCGGCCATCGGTGCGGCGATCGCGTTCAACACGGGCGCGAACACGATCGCGGCGGCGAGCAGGGCGACGAGCAGCAGCATCCCCACCATCAGCAGCGACTCGCTGCCCGCGCGACTGCGCATGAGCTGGGGGAGGAGCATGAGGGCGAAGAGCGGCAGGCAGCCGACGGCGACCGCCGCCCACCCGCGCAGGAACGTGACGAGAGACATGCCTCGAGCCAAGCGGACCCGCGCGGGCGGGCGGTATCGGGTGAACCCCCGAATGCCTCGCGCGTGGCGCGTCAGGCCGCCGCGGCCCGGGCGTCGCGCCCGAACTCGGCACCCAGCCGCCGCGCTTCGGCGTGCGCGGCGAGGCGACCCGGCTCGGCGTCGGCGATCGCGAGGTTCGGACGGAACTCGATCGAGTCGATCTCGCTCACGCCCGCCCAGCGCAGCCAGCCGTCGAAGAACGGCTGCTGGAAGTCGGCGCCGAACGACGGCGGACGGCCCTCGCCGTAGACCGCGCTCGAGTAGACGACTGCGGCGCGCTTGCCCTCGAGCAGGCCCGAGTACCCCGTCTCGCCGTCGAAGCCGAACACCCAGCCCGGCTGGCTCACGACGTCGATGAACTGCTTCGCGATGTACGGCACGCCCGAGTTCCACATCGGCAGGCTGAACAGGTAGAGGTCGGCGGCGGCGAAGCGCTCGAATGCGAGGCGCGCGCGGTGCCAGGCGATCTCCTCGGCGCCCTCGGGCTCGTCGCCCGCGAACACCCGCATCTTGGCGCCGGCCCCGTCGGGGCCGAAGGCGGGCAGCGATCCGTCCCAGAGGTCCCAGTGCGAGACGGATGCCTCGGGCGAGGCCTCCGCGAACGACTCGACGAAGCTCCGGGCGATGGCGAGCGAGTGCGAGGCCTCACCGCGAGGCGAAGCGGAGATGTGCAGGAGCGTGGTCATGGCTCGATCCTTTCAAGTGTGTGCAAGCGCACATAAATCGACGGGAGCGAGTCTGGCATATGTGTGCGCACGCACGCAAGTGGTAGGGTTCGGGACATGAGCAAGCCGAGTGATGCCGAACGCGCCTGGGAGTCCCTGCTGCGCCTGCACGCCGCCGTGCTGCCCCGGCTCGAGCGGGCGGTCGCGACCGAGGGCGGCCTGCCGCTCAGCTGGTACGACGTGCTGCTCGAACTGCACGACGAGGGCGGGCCGCTCACGATGGGCCAGCTGGGCGAGCGGGTCGTGCTGAGCCGCACCCGCGTGAGCCGGCTCGTCGACGACCTCGTCGACGCGGGGCTCGTCGCCCGCGAGGCGAACCCCGACGACCGGCGCTCCGCCTACGCGGTGCTCACCGCCGCGGGGCGTCGGCGCTTCCTCGACGGGGCGAAGGCCTACCTGCCGGCGATCGACCGCGAGTTCGCGCCCGCCGGCGCCGACGGCGTGCACGCGCTCGCCGAGGCGCTCGAAGCGGCGCTCGCCGCCATCGACCCGAGCGCGCCGATCCGCAGCCGATAGCCTGACGGGCATGACCGCAAGGGACCGCACCGTGCGACGCCGCGCCCAGCGCGCCCGCGCCGGGCGCGAACTGCGCGACCTCAGGTTCGTCGAGGTGCCCGAGACGCGCGCGTCGGCCTTCGCCCGCACCGCGGTCGGCCTCGTGAACGCCTTCGCGGTCGGTGCCGGTGCGACGTGGCTGCTGCTGCTCGTCGCCGCGATCGTCGGCGACGAAGCGCTGGGCGACCTGTCGCGCGCCCTCGAGTTCGACGAGTTCCTCCGCGCGACGGTGCTGCCGCTCTTCGGACTCGCCGCGGTGCTGGCGCTCGCGATCCCGCTGCTCGGAGCCCTCGATGCCGCGACGGCGCTGCGGCTGCTCGAACGCCACGTGACCGCGAATCCCGGTCAGGTGCCGTCGGCGGCGCATCGCGGCCGACTCGCGATCCTCCCGGCCCGGCACCTCCGCCGTGCGGTGCTGGCCGTCGCGGTGATCGCCATGGCCGTCGGCGGATTCTGCCTGCTGTTCGCGCTCGTCGACGACGAGGGACGAACCCCCGTCGTGTGGACGGTCGTCGGCGTCAGCGCGGCACTGGTGGTCGCATGGCTCGTGGTGCGGTCGCTGCTGCTCGGCGTCGAGGAGGGGCAGGAGGCCCGCCGTGCCGAGCTCGAGGTGGGCTGGGCGCGCTCGGTCGTCGCCGCCGACCTCGCCGAGGAGCGTCGGCGCGAGGCATCCCCGGTCGCAGACCCGCCCGCGCTGCTGCGCCCCGGGTTCTTCGAACGCGTCGACCGCTTGCTCGTCATCGCCGTGTGCGCGCTCTTCGCCGTCGGGGCGATCTGGTTCGTCTCCGTCTGGCTGCGGCAGCCGTGCAAGCGCTGCGACGAACGCTACTTCGACGAACCGGTCGAGCGGTTCATCGACGGGCTGAGCCTCTGGGGCGGCGTCGCGATCGCCGGTGTGCTCGTGATCACGGCCGCCCTCGGCATCGCCCGGCTCGCGATGATGCGCCGCGTCGAACTGGCCGCGGTGCGCTGGGTCGCCGACGGCGGCCTGAGGCGTGCCCCCGAGGAGGTGGCCGACGCGCTCCTGCTCGATCCGCGCGCCGGGCGCTGGGCGTCGTCGGCGATCGTCGCCGCGATCATGCCGCTCGCGCTCTTCGTGATCGCGGGGCTCGCCGGAACGGACCTCGGGACCGCCCGCCCCGGCGTCGCGCTCGCGGTCGCGTTCGCCGTGGTCGTGGCCGCGCCGGTGCTTGCGACGTCGGTCGGCATGGCCGACCTGCGTGCCGCAGCCCGCGAGCGGAACCTGCTGCGCGCCGCGCTCTCGCCGGGCGACCCCGATCAGTCGTCGCTCGCGGCCCGCCGGCTCGCCGAACAGCGTCGGCGCTCGAAGCGCGATCGACGCGCGCAGCGGCGCGCCCCGGCCGGTTGAGCAGGGCCGGCGCCCGCCCGCTCCTCACCCGGCGGCGAGGGCGGATGCCTCCTGCTCGCGGCGCTCGGCGATCGCGAGGTCGGTCGGGTCGCCGACGCGCGGCAGCGGTCCGAGCGCGACCCAGATCACGGCCGAGAAGGTGAGCAGCACGCCGATCAGGATGCCGAGCTGCGTGCCGACGAGCTCACCGACGATGCCGCCCGCGGCGGCGCCGAACGCGATCGTGCCGTACGAGACCCAGCGCATGCTCGCGTTCACCCGGCCGAGCAGGTGGTCGGGGGTGCGCAGCTGGCGGATGGTGATGAGGATGACGCTCGAGAGCGTCGCGCCGGCGTCGCCCACCGCGAACACGAGGCCGAGCACGATCACGAGCGTCGGCGCTCCCCACGAGGCATCCGCGACCGGAAGCAGGAGCAGCACGAAGCACTCGGCGACCGCGGTCCACAGGATGGGGCGGCCCGCCCCGAACCGTCGCACGAGCGGCCCCGCGAGCAATGACCCGGCCAGTGCGCCGGTCGCGCCGATCGCGAGGATGAGGCCGACCTGGAAGGCATCGAGGCCGAGCTGCTCGACGGCGTGCAGCAGGAACAGCACCATGACCCACTGGATGAACGGGTTGTAGAGCGCCGAGAAGCCGAGGTTGGCGACGAGGTACTTGTCGCGACGCACGTACGACATGCCCTCGCGCAGCTCGGTGGCGAACCCGGCGCGGCTGGTCGACGGCGACTCGGGCGCGCGGATGCCGGTGACCGAGACCGCCGAGACGACGTAGCCGACCGCCGTGACGAGCAGGGCGAGCGGGGCGGAGATGAGCTGCACGAGCATGCCGCCGAGGCCCGGCCCGCCCACCTGCACGGCGGCCGCGGTCGCCGCGAGGCGGGAGTTCGCGCGCTCGAGCCCCGACGGCGGCACGACGCTCGGCACGATCGACTGGTACGACACCTCGAACAGCACGGTGAAGCAGCCGATCGCCGCGGCGAGCAGCAGCAGCGCGGGCGTCGTCAGCACGCCGGCGACGGCCAAGGCGATGATCGCGACGGTCAGGGCCGCACGGCCCCAGTCGGAGATGACGATCATCGGGCGCCGCCGGTGCCGGTCGACGAGCACGCCGAGGGGGAGTGCGAGCAGCAGGAACGGCAGCCAGCGTGCGACGCCGAGCAGGCCGAGCTCGAGCGCGGACGCGTTCAGCATGAGCACGGCGAGCAGCGGCAGCGCGAGCTCGGCGACCTGCGCGGCGGCGACGCCGGCGCCCTGCGCGACCCAGAGACGCGAGAAGTCGGCGGACAGCGGTGCGCGGCGCTGGATGTCGCGGACCGCAGCTCCGCGGCTGCTAACGGATGATCGTGCAAGCATGCATTACACACTGGCAGAAATGATCGAATGCGTAAAGCCCGAAGTGTGCATTAGAATCAATGCATGGCGAATCCGGTCACGTACCGCCGGCGCGACACCCCCTTCGCGCAGATCGGCGGCGCCGTCGGGCTCGACCTCATGAACACGATGTCCGAGCGGCTCGCCCTCGACCGCATCGTCGACTACCTGGTCGACTACGACGAGGTCGTGCGGTTCGCCGTCGAGTCGGGGCTCGTCGACGCCGCGCAGGAGACGGTGCTGCACGGGCTCTCGGTTCAGCACCCGGACGAGGCCGCCGCCGAGTGGGAGCGGGTGCGCGAACTGCGCGAGGCGCTCTACGCGGCCTGCTATGAGGGCGGGCCGACCGACCTGGTCGCGCGCGAGCACGCCGAGGCCGCTGCGGCCGGCATGCTCGCGCGCGGGGGCGACGGATGGGGGTGGAGCTTCGACGTCGACCTGGCGCTCCCGCGCCGACGCCTCGCGCTCGCCGCGGTCGAGCTGCTGCTGCGCGACGACCTCGATCGGCTGGCGCAGTGCGCCGACGCCGAGTGCGGCTGGGTGTTCCTCGACACCTCGCCGCGCCACAACCGGCGCTGGTGCGTCGCCTCCGACTGCGGCAACCGCAACCGGGTGCGCGAGTTCTACGCGCGCCGGCAGGCGGCGGGCGCCGGCGCCTCCGCCGGGTAGCGCGCCGGCCGGCGCGTCATGCGGTCGGCGCCGCGGCCGGGATCGCGGCCGGCACCTCGTCGAGCGAGAAGTAGACGGGGATGCCGCGATCCCGTGCGATCGCGACGTCCTGGTCGGCCCCGCGCGACGCTCCGGGCAGGCGCAGCACCGCATCGCAGTGCTGGAGGAGCCGCTCGGCGGTCGGGTACATGACCTCGGCCGCCAGTGGATCGAACGGGCCGCTCGCTCCTGCGCTCGCGAGCACGGGGAGTGCCACCCACTCGCCGATCATCGGTACGTGTCCGGCCTGGAAGATCGGCCAGGCTGCCTCTTCGAGCCGCCGCAGGTTCTTCGCCATCAGTTCGGGATCACCGCCGGTGCCCGAGGCGTAGGGTCCGGCGATCAGAATCAACATAGGCTTGGTCATATCGGGCACAATACAGCAGAAACGTGCAAAAACAGGAAGGAACCCGAATGCTCGCCGCTGCGCGCAAAGACCTGCTCCTGGAGCGCCTTCGACGCGACGGACGCATCGTCGCCAAGGAGGTGGCGGTCGAGCTCGGGCTGTCGGAGGACAGCATCCGCCGCGACCTGCGCGAACTCGACGCCGCGGGCCTGGCCGTGCGCGTGTACGGCGGTGCGCTGCCCGCATCCCCGGCCGTCGCCGACTACACCAGCCGCGAATCGGTGGCGCCCGAGAGCAAGCGGCGCGTCGCCGCGACCGCCGCTGCGATGATCGAGCCCGGCGCCACCGTGATCCTCGACGGCGGCACCACGACGCTCGCGATGGTCGATGCCCTGCCGAAGACGCTCGAGTGCACGATCATCACGCACAGCCCGACCATCGCGGCCAGCCTGCTCGACCACGCGGCCGACGTGTTCCTGATCGGCGGTCGCCTGTTCAAGCACTCGGCCGTCGCCTGCGGCGCAGCCGCGGTCGAGGCTGCCGGCACGATCAGCGCCGACCTCTTCTTCCTCGGCGTGACCGGAGTGCATCCGACCGCCGGCCTGACGACCGGCGACCCCGACGAAGCGGCCATGAAGCGCGCCCTCGCCTCACGCGCCGCCGAGACCTACGTGCTCGCGAGCGCCGAGAAGATCGGCACCGCCTCCCGTTACGCGGTCGTGCCGCTCGACGCCGTCGCCGGCATCATCACCGACGGCGAGCCGGGCAGCCGGACGCTGAGCGGACTCGCCGCGGCGGGAGTTCCGATCGTCTCGGCCGACGCGCACGCGCGCTGACCGCCTCGTCGGTCGTCGGTCGCCGGGCGTCGGCCGTGGCCGGGACGACGACGGCTGACGGATGCCGCGCTCGGGCTGCCGCCAGAGCGCAGGCAGTCCGCGGCGGGCGATGAGCCACTCGGCGACGATGAGGTTCGGCACCCAGCAGAGGAACGGGACGGCGGCGTACGCGTTCGCGAAGACGGCGTCGAAATCGGTACCGTCGGCGATGAACGGCAGCTGCACGAGCAGCAGCAGCGGCAGCCAGATGCGCAGCGTCACGGCCGCGTAGGTGAGGGCGAAGTTGCGCATCATCCAGGCGCGGTGGGTGTCGACGTCGTGGCGTCGGATCGCGCGGTAGGCGAGCCATCCCGTCACGAGCCAGAGCACCCCGAGCCCGCCGAAGCCGAAGAGACCGACGAGTCCGGCATCGTTGACGGGTGCGATGACGAGCGCCGCGATGCCGCCGACGCCGATCGCAGCGAGATACACCCGGCCCGTCCAGCGGTGCACGCGCGGGCGCCGCTCGCGCAGGCCGCGCCAGAACTGCAGCGGTCCCAGGACGAGCGCGATGCCGCCGGCCACGATGTGCGCGTAGAACGCGATCCGGATCGGCAGCGGCTGCTCGGCGTAGTTGCCCGCCAGCCCGCCCGACGGCGACTCGGCGAGCTCGCGCAGCGGCGCGGTGAGATACGGCACGACCGCGAACGCGGCGATGCCGAACGACGAGAGCAGCACCCACGTCCAGGCGATGCGGGTGCCGGTGGGGCGCGGTGCCGGGGAGGCCTCGGAGGTGTCGCCCGGTGTGCTCGGGCGGTCGGGAGCGGCGGTCTTCTGGGTGGTGTCGGTGGTCACAGCGGCAAGCTACGACCGCGCCGATCGTGCCGACAGGGGGCGAACCCCCGATTCGCGGAGGCGGTTCTCGCCCGTTCGGCCGTCGGTGGCGCGGGGTGTGGTCGTGTGGCCGTGCCGGGTGTGTTCGTGTGGTCATGTGGTGCGGGTACGCCGGGGTTGACGCCGGACGCGCGCCCGTGAAACATCGGCGGCATGAACACCGACCAGCAACAGCTCACGTCGATCGACTCGGTGACGCTCGAGGTCGACGACCCCGAGGCATCCGCGCGGTTCTACGACGGCGCCTTCGGGCTCGGCGAACGGTTGCGTCTCGGGCCGTCGGATGCCTCGACGAGCGGCTTCCGCGGGTTCACGATGTCGCTCATCGTGGGCCAACCGACCGACGTCGTGCACCTGTTCGACGCGGCCGTCGCCGCAGGCGCGACCGTGCTGAAGCCCGCGGAGAAGTCGCTGTGGGGGTTCGGCGGCGTCGTGCAGGCGCCCGACGGCACGATCTGGCAGATGGCGTGCGAAGCCAAGAAGGACACCGGGCCGGCGACGCACCGCATCGAGAACGTCGTGCTGCTCATCGGCGCCGACGACGTGTCGGCGAGCAAGCGCTTCTACTCCGAGCGCGGGCTCTCGGTCGCGAAGAGCATCGGCGGCTACGTCGACTTCGCGATGCCGGGCAGTCCGATCGGGTTCGGCCTCTACAAGCGACGCGCACTCGCGAAGACCGTCGGCGTCTCTGCCGACGGCGCCGGCTCGCACCGCGTCGAGATCAACGGGAATGCCGCGGCGTTCGTCGACCCCGACGGATTCGCCTGGGCGCCTACGCCGTGAGCAGCTCGCCGATCTCGGGGAACGCCTGGCCGTAGCGGTCGACGAGCGATCGGGCGACGCCGACCGAGTCGACGAGCGGGTGCGCGGCGAAGCCGCGCCAGGCGAGCTCGCGCGAGCGCTCGTGCACGGCGCCGATGATGAGGCGCTCGGCCGACTTCACCTGCGTGATGAGGCCGAGCATCTCGCCCGCCACCGGCGCGATCGACCACGGGTGCACGCCGTCGGCGTCGACGACGCAGCCGACCTCGACGACGGCGTCGTCGGGCAGCTGCGGAACCAGCGTGTTGTTGCGCACGTTGAGGATCATCGTCGCCGAGCGCCCGCTCGCGAGCGCCGCCATGAGGTCGAGCGCCACCTGGTGGTACCCGCCGCCGTCGACGTCCGACTCGTGGCGCTCCTCGTCGTCGTCTCGGCTCTCGGCCATGTAGCTCGACTCGCGCTCGTGCCGCGCACGCATCCACGTCTCGAGCGGGTCGTCGCCGGGGGCGCTGTAGAACGCCGACTGCTGGCGGTCGATGAACTCGCCGCGGGTCGCCGCCGCCGAACGGATGCGTGCCGTCGCCTCGCGCGTGAAGTAGTAGTAGTACAGGTACTCGTTCGGCAGGGCGCCGATCGCCCGCACCCAGTCGAAGCCCATGAGCCGCGCCTCTTCGATGCGTTCGAGCGAGGCGTCCGACTCGAGCAGCCGTGGCAGCAGTTCGTCTCCGCCGACCGTGATCGATCGCAACCACCCCAGGTGGTTGAGTCCGACGTAGTCGAACGCGATGGCGTCGGCCGAGCTGCCCGTCGCAGCGGCGGCGCGGCGCATGAGGCCGATCGGGGTGTCGCAGATGCCGACGACCCGGTCGCCGAGCACGCGCTGCATCGCTTCGGTGACGATGCCCGCGGGGTTCGTGAAGTTGATGACCCAGGCGTCGGGGGCGACCCTGCGGATCGTCTCGGCGAGGCGGGTCATGAACGGCACCGTGCGCAGTGCGTAGGCGAGGCCGCCCGGGCCGACGGTCTCCTGGCCGAGCACGCCGAGGTCGAGGGCGGTGCGCTCGTCGAGGATGCGGCCCTGCGTGCCGCCGATGCGCACGGCGCTGAAGACGAAGTCGGCGCCGCGCAGCGCCTCCTCCAGGTCGGTCGTCGTCGTGATCGCCGGCACGTGCCGGCGCTCCTGCGCGAGGCGCGACACGATCGCCCCGATCGTCTCGAGTCGCGACGCCGACACGTCGTAGAGCGCGAGCTCGTCGATGCGCACGGGTGCGTCGTCGGCCGCGACCGCCTCGAAGACCTGCGGCACGCGGAACCCGCCGCCGCCGATGATGGTGAGCTTCACGCGACCATCACCTCGACTCCCGCCTCGCGGAGCAGATCGAGGGTGGAGGCATCCGCATCGTCGTTCGTCACGACCGCCGAGATCTGGTCGGGGCCGCAGACGCTCAGCACGCCGACGCCGGGGAACTTCGAGCCGTCGGCGAGCACGACCGTGCGCTGGGATGACTCGATCATCGCCCGTTTGATCGGCACCTCCATGCCGGTGGTGTCGGAGATGGTGCCGTCGGCGCGGATGCCGCTCGTGCCGAGGAAGCACGTCGTCGCGCGGATCTGGGCGAGGGCCTGCTCGGTGAGCGTGCCGATCATCGAGTTGTAGTTCTTGCGCACGGCACCGCCGAGCACGATGAGCTCCACCACGTCGTCGTCGCGGAGCTCGTCGATGACCGCGAGGCTCGCGGTGATGACCGTGATGCGCCGGCCGCGCAGCTGCGCCGCGAGCAGGGCCGTCGTCGTGCCGATGTCGATGATGACGACGTCGCCCTCGGCGACCAGCTCGGCCGCACGCTCGGCGACCCGCGACTTCTCGGGCGCGTGCTGGCGCTCGACGTCGGTGAACGGGATCTGGTCGGGCTCGATGCTGCCCCCGCCGCGCACGCGACGCAGCAGGCCCTCGGCGCTCAGCGCGTTGAGGTCGCGACGGATCGTCGAGAGCGAGACGCCGAACTGCTCGGCGAGCTCTTCGACCGTGACCTCACCGTCGGTGCGCAGGGAGTTCAGGATGTGCGCCTGTCGCGTTGCTGTGAGCATGAGCATGATGCTAGCAGTCAACTTCGAGCATGAATTGACAATTTCGCGCATGAATTGACGCAGCACCGTTCATTCGAGAGTATGTTCAGTCAAAGCCGATCGACGATCGCGCAGGCGATCGCAATCAAGGAGGATGCGTGGCTGAACGGGCTGCCGACGACGGCGTCGACGTGCTCCTCACCGGGCCCGTCTTCTTCGACCTCGTGTTCACCGGCGTCGACGGGGCACCGCGCCCGGGCACCGAGGTGTACGCAGAGGGCCTCGCGTCGAGCCCGGGCGGCGTCGCCAACCTCGCCGTCGCCACCGCCCGCCTCGGCCTCGGCACCGCGCTCGCGGCGACGCTCGGCGACGACGTCTACGGTCGCTGGTGCTGGGAGTTCCTCGCCGACCGCGAGGGCATCGACCTCGGCCGCTCGCGCCTCGTGCCCGACTGGCCCACGCCCGTCACCGTCTCGATCGCCTCCGGCAGCGACCGCAGCATGGTCACCCGCGAGGAGCCGGCGCCGTTCACCGCGGGCGAGCTCGTCGGCGACCGACCCGCCGCTCGCGCGACCTTCGTCGACCTCGGCGCCTCGCGCGGGGGCCGGGAGGTCGACGCCTGGTGGCGGGCCGCAGCCCACTCGGGCACGAAGATCTTCGCCGACCTCGGCTGGGACTCGAGCGGACGCTGGGACCCGGCCGACCTGCGCCTCCTCGCCGACTGCTACGCCTTCACCCCCAACGAGACCGAGGCCATGGCCTACACGCGCACCGACTCGGCGGCCGGCGCGGCCCGCGCGCTCGCCGAGCTCGTGCCGCTCGTCGTCGTCACGCGCGGCGAGCACGGTGCCGTCGCGATCGACTCGGCGAGCGGCGACGAGGTCGTCGTGCCCGCGGTGCCGACGAGCGGACGGGACGCCACGGGCGCCGGCGACGTCTTCGGTGCGGCCCTCGTGTTCGGCACCCTGCGCGACTGGGACCTCGAACAGCGGCTCTCGTTCGCGTCGCTCTGCGCGGCGCTCGCCGTCGAGCACCCCGGCGGCGCGGTCGGCGCCCCCGGCTGGGGCGACGTCGCCGACTGGTGGAGTCGTGCGCAGGGCGGCGACGATCGCGAGCTCGCGACGAGATTCGCCTTCCTGAGCGACGCCGTCCCCGAGGCATCCGGGCGCCGCAGAGCGGAGCTCACCTTCCCCTTCGCCGACTACGGCACCACAGCGGCCCGGCGATCGAATCCCGAGAAGAGAGGTACATCATGAGACGGAACACCCGACTGACCGCGGTGGCGCTGACGGGCGCCGCCCTCGTCGTCGCCCTCACGAGCTGCGCCCCCGGCACCGGTGCGAGCCCCGGCAACACCGCCTCCACGGGCGACATCAGCACCGACATCTCGGATGTCGGCGACGTCACCCTGACCGTGTGGGACCAGGAGGTGCGCGGCGGCCAGAACGAGCAGATGGAGCAGCTCAACGCCGCGTTCATGGAGAAGTACCCGAACGTGACGATCGACCGCAACTCGCAGTCGTTCGACGACCTCGCGACCACGCTGCGGCTCGCCCTCACCGACGCCGACGCACCCGACGTCGTGCAGGCGAACAACGGCCGCAACACGATGGGCCAGTTCGTCGCCGCCGAGCAGTTGCGCCCGCTCGACGACTACGCCGAGGCGTACGGCTGGTTCGACCGGTACTCGCCGTCGGTGCTGCAGTACTCGACGTACAGCGATGACGCGAAGGTGTTCGGCGACGGCAACCTGTACGGCCTGCCGCAGGTCGGCGAGGTCGTCGGCGTCTTCTACTCGAAGTCCAAGCTCGAGGAGCTCGGCCTCGAGGTGCCGGCCGACTGGTCCGAGTTCGACGCGGCCCTGAAGACCGCGAAGGCGGCGGGGGAGACGCCGATGCTGCTCGGCAACATCGAGAAGTGGCCCGCGCTGCACGTGTTCGGCCCGGTGCAGGGCGATGACGTCGACGCCGAGGTCATCACCGACCTCGGCCTCGGCAACGCCGGCCAGAGCTGGACCACGCCCGAGAACGTCGCGGCCGCCGAGACCCTGCAGGGCTGGGTCGAGGCCGGCTATTTCAACGACGGCGTGAACGGCACCGACTACGACGCGGCCTGGCAGTCGCTCGCGGCCGGCGACGGCGTCTTCCTCATCGGCGGTTCGTGGCTCGCCGCCGACCTCGCCGACGCGATGGGCGACGACGTCGGGTTCTTCATCCCGAACACCGGCGACGGCACGCCCGCGACGACGGGCGGAACCGGCCTGCCGTTCACGATCACCTCGGCGGCCGACAACACCGACGTCGCCGCGGCGTACATCGACTTCATCACGAGCGATGAGGCGATGGACGTGCTCGCCGAGACCGGCAACCTGCCCGTCAACCGCACCGCCGAGCTCGCCCCGAGCGAGGGCGTGATGGCCGACGTGTTCACCGTGTTCGGCGACGTCACCGGCAACGGCAGCCTGCTGCCCTACCTCGACTACGCGACGCCGACCTTCGGCGACACGATGGGACAGGCGCTGCAGGACCTGCTCGCCGGGCAGGCGACACCCGAGCAGTTCACCGAGACCCTCGAGGCCGACTATTCGGAGTTCGTCGAAAGCAATGGCTGACGGCACGACCACGGTCGGGCGGAGCGCCTCTCGGCGCTCCGCCCGATCGGCGTGGGTTCCCTGGGCGTACCTGGCCCCCGCCCTCCTGCTCTACGGGGTCTTCCTGCTGTTCCCGCTCGTGCGGGCCGCGCAGTTCTCGTTCTTCGAGTGGGACGGGCTCGGAGCCTCCACCTTCGTGGGGTTCGACAACTACGTCGAGATCATCTTCGACGAGCGCCTGCGCGAGGCCTTCTGGCACGCGCTCGTGCTCGTGTTCTTCTACGCGGTGCTGCCGCTCGTGATCGGCCTGCTGCTCGCGAGCCTGCTCACCCGCGCCCAGGTGCGCGGGCTCGGGTTCTTCCGCAGCGTGATCTTCCTGCCGCAGGTCATCGCGATGGTCGTCGTCGCCGTCACCTGGCGGCAGATCTACGCGCCCGACGGCCCGCTCAACGGGTTCCTGCGCATGATCGGGCTCGGCGCGCTCGCGCGTCCGTGGCTCGGCGACTACGCGTTCACGCTGCCCGCGGTCGGACTCATCGGCACGTGGGTGTGCACGGGCCTCGTGACCGTGCTGCTCATGGCCGGCATGAGTCGCGTGCCCCGCGAGCTCTACGAGGCGGCGCGGCTCGACGGCTCGGGCCCGGTGCGCGAGTTCTTCGCGATCACGCTGCCGATGGTGCGCGGCGAGATCACCGTGGCGCTCACGCTCACGATCGTCGCCGCCCTCAAGACGTTCGACCTCGTCTACGTCACGACGAGCGGCGGGCCGGGCACGTCGACGACCGTGCCGAGCTATGAGATCTACCGTCGGGCGTTCGAGCTCGGCGAGGTCGGTGTCGCGACCGCGGTGGGCGTCGTGCTCACCATCATCGTCTTCGCCATCAACGGCGTCGTGAACATGATCGGAGACCGCAAGTGAAGGTGTCCCCGATCGAACGAGGCGCGAACTACGTCGTGCTCGTCGCATTCGCGCTCATCGTGCTCGGCCCGATCGCCGTCATCGTCTCGCTCGCCTTCGGGCCGCAGAGCGCGTCGGCCGCACGCGAGGGCGGGCTGTTCCACCCCGAGAACTTCCCCGAGGCGTGGGAGATCGGCCGGTTCGGCCAGTACATGCTCAACTCGGTGATCGTCGCGGTGATCGTGGTCGTCGTGGCGGTGCTCGCGTCGATCCTCGCCGGGTACGCGCTCGGCACCATGAAGTTCCGCGGCGCGACGCTCATGTTCTACGTGTTCCTGCTCGGCATCATGGTGCCGACCGAGGCGTTCATCGTGCCGCTCTACTTCGACCTGCGGGTCGTCGGGCTGACGAACACGGTCTGGGGCGTCGCCGCGCCGCAGATCGCGATGTCGATCGCGTTCGGCACCTATTGGATGCGCACGTACTTCCGCACCTCGAGCCGGGCGCTCATCGACGCGGCGCGCCTCGACGGGGCGGGCTCGATGCGCATCCTCTGGCAGGTGCTCGTGCCGATCGGGCGCCCGGCGATCCTGACGCTCGTGCTGCTCACGTTCATGTGGACGTGGAACGAGTTCCTCATCCCGCTCGTGATGTCGCCGAGCGGGTCGGTGCGCACCGCGCCGCTCGGGCTCGCGTTCTTCCAGGGTCAGTACACGCAGGGCACGGCGCTGCTCGCCGCGGGCGCGGTCATGGTCGCGCTGCCGATCGTGCTGCTCTACGTGTTCCTGCAACGGCACTTCATCAAGGGCATGATCGAGGGCGCCGTGCGCGAGTGAGGCCCGCGCGCCGTCCGGCGCAGAGCGGGGTGCGCGCGTCGTCTCGGCGTGCACCCCGCATCGGCGTGCCCGCTGTGCGCAACTCCGCGCACGCGTTAATGCGTGAAACTGCGTGAAACTGCTTGATTGTTCGATCGAGTCTGCTCTAGCTTGATGGGAGATCGGGCGGCAGTCCGTCGTCCGAGCGTCCAACGGAGGACCGCATGAAACGACATCACGCCATGCTGCTGACCTCGCTGGTCACGGCCGCCGTACTCATGGGACCGGGTACCGCGATGGCAGCGACGATGGGCACCGAAACCCCGGCGGCCGATGCCGCCACGAAGCTCGAGGCGGGCGACCCCTCGATCGCGATCGACACCGAGCGCGGCAAGATCGACATCATGGGCATCTGGGCCCACCCCGACGACGACGCCGGGTTCACGACGCCCTGCGGCGTCTGGCACGACCTCTACGGCGTGCGCTGCGGCATCATCATGGCCACGCGCGGCGAGGGCGGCTCGAACTCGGTCGGCCCCGAGGCCGGCCCCGACCTCGGCCTCCGCCGGGAGAACGAGGACCGCACCTCCCACGTGCGCTCGGGCACGATCGACATCTTCAACCTCGACCGGGTCGACTTCTTCTACAACACCTCGGCGGCGCTCACCGCGCAGGTGTGGGACGCCGAGGAGACCCTGCGCCGCACCGTGCGCATCATCCGCGAGACCCAGCCCGAGATCCTGGTCGGCTCGACGCCGTCGCTCGCGGCCGGGCACGGCAACCACCAGTACGCGCAGGGCCGCATGATCTGGGAGGCTGCGGCCGCGGCCGCCGATCCCGAGATGTTCCCCGAACAGCTCGAGGGCACGGGCGCCGTCGACACCTGGCAGGTCAAGAAGATCCTCGCCGGCGGCCTCACGACCGGCTCGGGAGGCACGGCCGCGCCGAACTGCAACACCGGCTTCACGCCGGCCGCGACGAACCCGTTCACGGTCGTCGGCACGTGGACCGGCTACGACTCGCCGTACGTCTGGGCCGAGGGCAACGTGCAGGGCCAGCAGGCGGGCACCGCCAAGTCGTGGGCGCAGGTCGGTCGCGAGGGCGGTCGGGCGCACCCCACGCAGGCGCGCGTGATGGAGAAGGGCCTCACCAACCCCACCTGCCAGCGCTACGGCGTCTCGCAGTCGATCGTGCCGATGCAGCCGAACAGCTCGCCGGCCTCCGCGAACGACGACGCGGTGCTCTACGGCGCCGTCGTCGCCGACCCCGGCGGCATGCCGCTCGGCTCCGAGTTCTCGCTCGCGGTCGACGACTACTACGAGGCCGCCGGCGAGCCGTTCGAGGTCACCGTCTCGGCGCGCTCAGGCGAGGGCGACCTCGGCGGCGGCACCGTGAGCCTCGCGGTTCCCGCGGGCTGGCAGGTCTCCGACCCCGTCGAGCTCGACGGCATCGGCGACGAGGATGCCTCGACGGCGACGTTCACCGTCACCCCGGCCGCCGACGCGGCAGCGGGCGTCTACAAGCTCGCCGCTTCGTTCGACGGCGAGGTCACCGCGTACAACGACACCCGCATCGCGCTCGTCGCGCCCGTCGAGGGCCGCTTCGAGCGCTGGGGCAACATGGCCGAGTACGAGCAGTGGACCCGCGACCACGACGCCTACGTGGGCGGTCGCTCGAACGCCGTCGCCCAGATCGGCGCCGGCGAGACGGTGACGGTGCCGGTCGAGGTGACCAACCGCACCGCCTCGACGGAGTCGGGTGAGGTCGCGCTCGCGCTGCCCGCCGGGTTCGTCGCCGACGAGGCATCCAAGCCGTTCACGGGGCTCGCCGCGGGCGACACCGCGACGGTCGAGTTCGTCGTCACGCACACCGACCCAGCCGACCCCGGCAGCCGCACGGTGACGTTCACCGCGACGACGACCTCGGGTGCGGGCACCTCGACCGAGAACGAGACGGTGTACCTCGTGCCGACGGTCGTGATCCCGCAGCTCGCCTCGGCCCCGACCGTCGACGGCACCGCCGACGACGTCTACACGGGCGAGCCGGTCGACATCGGCACCCGGTGGGAGGGCGCGGCCTGCGCCGTCGAGGGCGTCGACTGCGGCGACGGCAGCCTCGCGAAGCTCGGCTGGTACGACGACGCGCTCTACGCGCAGATCCGCGTGACCGACGACGTGGCGAGCGCCGCCGCGACGCCCGACCGGTGCTTCGGCCACTGGCTCGTCGACTCGGTCGAGCTGCTGCTCGACCCGCGCGGCGACTCGGTCGACACGTCGACGACGTTCAAGCTCGGCATGTTCCCGTTCACCGACGATGCCGAAGGCGCCAACGGCAACGGCGAGGACGGCCCGTGCTGGTCGCGCGACGCCGACAACCACCAGGGATTCTCGACGGGGCCGCTCGCCGAGACCGTCGAGGGCGGGCTCAACGCCGTCGGCGTCGAGGTGGCGGTCGAGGTCGCCCGCGAGGCCGACGGCACCTACGCCGGCGGCGGCTACGACCTCGAGGTGAAGGTGCCGCTCGCGGCCCTGCCCGCCGCGGTCGGCCCGACCGGCGCCGTGCCTTCGGGCGACGCCGCGCAGAACGACGTCGACCCGCGGTACCTGGGGCTCAACGTGACCCCGTACGACTCCGACACGCAGGACTTCATCGGCCAGACCCGCACCGCGTGGTCGGCCTTCGGAAGCCAGCAGTCGGAGCCCTACCGCTGGGGTCACGCCTACCTCGACGGGTACGCCCCGCCGGCCGACCGGTCGACCGAGGCGTCGGCGCCGATCATCCCCGACACCGCCCTGCAGGGCGTGCAGTCGCCGCAGACGGTCGCGCAGTCGGCGACCAGGGGCGGCACGATCTCGGGGGTGCAGCCGAGCGATGCGATGAGCGTCACCGACGTCAAGGTCCAGCAGAAGAACGTGCGCATCTCCTACGACGCCGAGGAGGCGGGCACCGTGCGCGTCTTCCTCTGGAAGGGCGATACGACGTTCATCCCGGTCTGGACCACGAGCTGCGCCGGCGACGTGTACGGCTTCGAGGCCTGCTCGCCGGCCGACGGCGCGGCCCCGCCGTGGGCGCCCGACATGAGCGGCCGACTGCTGGGCTCGTTCGAGCAGGCCGTCGACGCCGGGACGGGCAAGCTCGCCGTGCCGATCGACGCGGCCACCCGCGCGGCGCTCGCCGACGACGCCCGCATCCTCGTCTCGTACGCCGAGCAGGGCGGCATCGAGGCGGGCAGCGGCGACGGCGTCAACGCGTGGAGCTTCCCGATCGAGGCGACCAAGCCCGGCAAGGGCTGATCCGCCGCGCGAACGCCCGGCCCGCATCCAGCGGGCCGGGCGTGGGCGCGGCGCCCGGCGGGCGCCCCGCGCTCGGGGATCGCCCCCCGCTCGGAAGGATGCCCCCC
>NZ_JBHXDI010000004.1:0-129973 GCF_042725165.1 Agromyces sp. NPDC127015
AAGGAATCCCACCGATCCAAAGACCGGCTGGGGTTCAATAAATTGGCATTGAACATAGTGCACGCTGTTGAGTTCTCAAGGAACGGACGCACCCGCTTCACGACCAAGATCAGGCCGATCATCCGGAGCTTCGTTGTAGTTCCCACCCGGTCATCCCATGAGGACGCACCCGGATGCTTCAAGCCAGGCGTAGAAAACTGTCTGGCTCGGAATCATCGTGCCGCTTGAGGAGGATCTGCGGGGGCTCTCGGCCTTTCCGCTCTCCGCTCCTGTGGGGCAACGAATGAATACTTTACGGAGATGGCGGCACCCTCGCAACTCGACGATGCATCCCGGGCGTGTCGCCCGGAAATCCGCGGTTCTCGCGCCCGACGACGATGACGACATCGGCGGTCGGGAGCCGGCCTGCGAGCCGGCGCAGGCTGGATGCGGAACGGCCCCGCATCGCGGGCTGCGATGCGGGGCCGTCGGCCGAACGGAACTCGTCACACGACGAAGACGCCGGCCATGGTCTTCTTGCCCCGGCGAAGCACCGCCATCGCCCCCGGACGGACGAAGTCGGCGAGCGTCGCCTTCTCGTCGTCGACGCGTACGTTGTCGAGCGAGACACCACCCTGCGCGATCGCGCGCCGCCCCTCGCTCGCGCTCGCGACGAGTCCGGTGTCGGCGAGCACCTGGGCGATCGGCGCGTCGGGCGACGTGGTCGTGTTGGGCAGCTCGCGCAACGCCGATTCGAGCGTCGCGGCGTCGAGCGAAGCGAGATCGCCCTGTCCGAACAGCGCCTGCGATGCGGCGATGACCGCGGCCGTGGCATCCGCCCCGTGCACCAGGGTGGTGACCTCGGAGGCGAGTACGCGCTGGGCCTCGCGACGGAACGGCTCGTTCTCGACCGCGGCCGCGAGCTCCTCGATGCGCGCTCGGCTGAGGAACGTGAAGACCTTGAGTCGCGCGATCACGTCGGCGTCGTCGGTGTTGAGCCAGAACTGGTAGAAGCGGTACGGGCTGCACATGTCGGCGTCGAGCCAGATCGCGTTGCCCTCGCTCTTGCCGAACTTGGTGCCGTCGGCGTTCGTCACGAGCGGCGTGCCGATCGCGTGCACGCTCCGGCCCTCGACCCGGTGGATGAGGTCGGTACCGCTCGTGAGGTTGCCCCACTGGTCGCTTCCGCCGGTCTGCAGCAGGCAGCCGTACTGCCGGAACAGCTCGAGGTAGTCGTAGCCCTGCAGCAACTGGTAGCTGAACTCCGTGTAGCTGATGCCGGCATCGGAGTTCAGTCGCGAGGCGACCGCGTCCTTCTTGAGCATCGTGCCGACGCGGTAGTGCTTGCCGATGTCGCGCAGGAAGTCGATCGCGCTGAGCCCGGCGGTCCAGTCGAGATTGTTCACCAGACGCACCGGGTTCTCACCCTCGGCGGAGAGGAATCGTGAGACCTGCCCCTGCAGGCGACCGACCCACTCGGCCACGGTCTCCTTCGTGTTGAGGGTGCGCTCGGCGGTCGGGCGCGGGTCGCCGATGAGACCGGTCGAACCGCCGACCAGGCCGAGCGGCCGATGACCGGCGAGTTGGAGCCGGCGCATGACGATGAGCTGGACGAGGTTGCCGAGGTGCAGGCTCGGCGCCGTCGGGTCGAACCCGCAGTAATACGTGATCGGCTCGCCCGCGAGGAGCTCTTTCAGCGCGGCCTGGTCGGTCGACACGTGCACGTGGCCGCGCCAGACGAGCTCGTCCCAGACGTCGTCGAATGAGGCGTCGTTCTGCTGGGTGGAGAGGATCACGGGGTCTGACACCCCGTCAGAGTATCAGCGCTCCGGATCAGGCTGCATCACTAAGCGACACTGAATTAGCCCTGTATGCTTATCTTGTATCGAGTGAAGGATTCAAGGTGAAGGAGCCGAGATGATCGTCGTCACCGCAGACCAAGTCGCCAGCCGGACCAAAGCCGATCTCGCCGGAGCGGCCCGCGACCGCATCCAAGCTGCGCACGGCGCGGCGCTCCTGCTTCCGGTCGCCCGCAACGCCGGCGACGAGATCCAGCTCCTCACCCGCGACGGGCGGACGGTCGTCGACGTCGTCTTCGACCTCACGCGCGACGGCGGCTGGAGCGTCGGGATCGGTTGCGGTCCGGTGCGCGAACCGCTGCCCGAGGACATCAGGGAGGCGAGCGGCGAGGCGTTCTTCGCCGCCCGCGACGCCGTCGAACGAGCGAAGAAGAGCTCGCCGCGGATCGCCGTCGAGGCCGGCGGCGACGTGACCGGCGGGCCGAGCGCCGCTGACGTCGAGGCGCTCTTCACCCTCGCCCTGCTGCTGCGCGAACGCCGTTCCGATCAGGGGTGGGAGGTCTACGACCGCATCGTCGCCGGCGCGCGGCAGACCGACATCGCCGACGAACTCGGCGTGAGCGCACCCGCGATCAGCTCACGCATGAAGTCGGCGAACATCCGCGCCGAGCTCGATGCGGCTCCTGCGCTCGCTAGGCTGCTTGAGCATCTGGATGCCTCGACGGAAGCTCGCGCATGAACCTCATCGTCCTCGCCGACGCCATCACCTGGTCGGCCCTGCTCATCTCGCTCGCCGCGGCCACCGTGCTCTCGGTGCTCGCCTCGCTCAAGCCGAGGCGGGCCTACATCTGGTTCGCGACCGGCACCCTGGGCATCGCCCTCGTCGCCGCAGCCACCGCGACCACGACCGCCCCGTTCGGACTCGCGCCGATCGTCGTCCTGCTCGGGCTCGCGATCGCGGTCTTCGGCGGCAGCGCGGCGGCGGGCACCGCCCTCGAGCTCGCGATGGGCGGCGCGGTCTCGCCGGGGTTGCACGGCGGCATCATCGTCACCGACCGCCGTGTCGACCCGAGCGCCGCTCCGGGCCTGCAGACGACCGAACGACGGCGCGAGGTGCTGCGCGGCGGCCTCACGATCGGCGTGCTCGAACGCATCGCCTCGGCGGGCGCCATCATCGCCGGGTTCCCGGAGGCGCTCGCGATCGTCGTGGCCGTCAAGGGCGTCGGCCGGTTCACCGAGCTCGAAGCCCCCGAGGCTCGCGAGCGGTTCATCATCGGCACCTTCGCCAGCCTCATCTGGGCCTGTGCGGCCGCACTCGTCGTGCACCTCGCGATCAACTGAGCCATCCCGTCGTCGCCGGCCCTCGCGACCGACGGCTCAGCCGGTCGGATCGACGGCGCCCGCGTGTCGTCGGTACGGCGAGACGCCCTCGTCGCCCGGCAGCCAGAACCGCCAGGGATAGGCACTGCCGCCGCCCGCCCCGTTCACTCCGGTGCGGGGACCGTTCACGTGGTGCAGCGGGGTCGCCGGCAGACGCAGCCCGAACGGCGCCGCGAGCAGGTCGCTGCCGTCCGCGTCGAGCGGAACGCCGAGCGCCTTCGCAAGCCGTCCCGGGCCGCGAGCGAGGTCGCGATCGTTGACACCGGGTCGACGCCGTCGCGCGACGTCGATGCCAGCGACGACGGTCGCCCCGCGCAGGAGCACCGCCGAGGAGGTCCCGGCGGGTCGCGCGACGATGTTGAGGCAGACGTGCACGCCGTAGCTGAAGTACGCGTAGAGGTGCGCCGGCTCGCCGAACATCACGGCGTTGCGCGGCGTACGTCCGCGGAACGCGTGCGACCCGGGGTCCTCCCCCACGCCGCGGTAGGCCTCGACCTCCGACAGTCTGATCGCGACCTCGCCGTCGGACGACCGGTACGAGAGCACCGCCCCGAGCAGGAGCGGCGCGAGCTGCACCGGGTCCTGCTCGAAGAACGACCGGTCGGGCGTGATCAGCTGCGTCAGTTCGACGCCTCCGGCAGTCCGGCCACGAGATGACGCACCCGCTCCGCGAGGCGGGCGAACTGATCGGCGACACGATCCGGCGACGTGCCGCCCACGCCGTCGCGACTGGCGACGGAGCCCTCGATCGTGAGCACCTCGCGTACCTCCGGCGTGAGGTGGGGCGAGATCGCCGCGAGCGCGGCGTCGTCGACGGCGTCGAGATCGAGACCGTGCTGCTCGGCGTAGCGCACGAGCGCGCCCGTGATCTCATGGGCATCGCGGAACGGCACGTGCCGCTTCACGAGCCATTCCGCGACATCGGTCGCGAGGGAGAACCCCGCGGGCGCGAGCTCCGCCATGCGGTCGGTGTGGAAGGTCAGGGTCGCGACCATGCCCGTGAACGCGGGCAGCAGCACCTCGAGCGTCTCGACCGAGTCGAACACGGGCTCCTTGTCCTCCTGCAGATCGCGGTTGTACGCCAGCGGGAGGGCCTTCAGCGTGGCGAGCAGCCCCGTCAGGTTGCCGATGAGGCGACCGGACTTGCCGCGGGCGAGCTCGGCGATGTCGGGGTTCTTCTTCTGCGGCATGATCGACGATCCCGTCGAGAACCCGTCGTCGAGCGTGACGAAGCCGAACTCGCGCGTGTTCCAGAGGATGATCTCCTCGGAGATGCGCGACAGGTCGATGCCGATCATGGCGGTGACGAACGCGAACTCCGCCACGACGTCGCGGCTCGCGGTGCCGTCGATCGAGTTCTCGGCCGGCGCTGCGAGCCCGAGGTCGCGGGCGACGGCGGCCGCGTCGAGGCCGAGCGTCGAGCCGGCGAGTGCTCCCCCGCCGTACGGCGAGACGTCTGCGCGCTTCATCCAGTCGACGATTCGCTCGAGGTCGCGCGAGAGCGCCCAGGCGTGGGCGAGCAGGTGGTGCGCGAGGAGTACCGGCTGCGCGTGCTGGAGGTGCGTACGGCCGGGCATGATCGCGTCGCGGTGGGCGTCGGCCTGAGCCGCGAGGGCGTCGATGAGGTGCACGAGCTGCTGCCCGATCGTCGCCGCGTGGTCCTTCAGGTAGAGGCGCACGAGCGTGGCGATCTGGTCGTTTCGACTGCGACCGGCGCGCAGCTTGCCACCGAGTTCGGGGCCGACGACGTCGATGAGCGCCGCCTCGAGCGCGCCGTGCACGTCTTCGTCGCCCTCGGCCGCGACGAGATCACCCGAGATCACCTTGGCCTCGAGCGTGTCGAGGCCCGCGAGCATCGCGGCGAGCTCGCCCGAGTCGAGGTAGCCGGCCGCGGCGAGCGCGCGCGCGTGCGCACGCGAGCCGGCGAGGTCGTATCCCGCGAGCTGCCAATCGAAGTGCGTCGACTTCGAGAGCCGGGCGAGCTCGGGCGATGGGCCCGTCGCGAAGCGGGCGCCCCAGAGCGATCCCTCGTTCGTACCGTGCTCGGTGGTCATCATGCGTCCTTCCGGTCGAGGAGCCAGGTCAGCAGCGCCTTCTGGGCATGCAGGCGGTTCTCCGCCTCGTCCCATACGACGGACTGCGGGCCGTCGATGACCGCCCCGTCGACCTCGACGCCGCGGTAGGCGGGCAGGCAGTGCATGAAGATCGCGTCGTCGCCGGCCTCGGCCATGATCGCCTCGGTCACCCGGTAGTCGCCGAACGTCGCGAGCCGCTCGGCCTTCTCGTCCTCCTGCCCCATCGACACCCAGGTGTCGGTCACGACCACGTCGGCGCCGTTCGCCGCCGCGCTCGCGTCGTCGGTGACGAGCACCGAGCCGCCCGTGGACGCGGCGATGCGGATCGCGTCGTCGACGATGTCGGGCCGCGGGGCGTACGCCGCGGGTGCCGCGATGCGTACGTGCATGCCCGCGGTCGCGCCAGCGAGCAGATACGAGTGGGACATGTTGTTCGCCCCGTCGCCGAAGTACGCGAGGGTGAGCCCTGCGAGCGCGCCCTTCCGCTCGCGGATGGTCTGCAGGTCGGCGAGCAGCTGGCAGGGGTGGAAGTCGTCGCTGAGTGCGTTGACGACGGGCACCGCGGTTCCGGCGGCCATCTCCTCGAGACCTGCGTGATCGAACGTGCGCCAGACGATCGCCCCGACCATCCGCTCGAGCACGCGGGCGGTGTCGGCGACCGACTCCTTGCCGCCGAGCTGGCTCTCGCTCGAGCTGATCACGAGGGGCACGCCGCCGAGGTCGGCGATGCCGACGGAGAACGAGACCCTCGTGCGGGTCGAGGTCTTGTCGAAGATGACGGCGACCGTCTGCGGTCCCTCGAGCGGGCGCGCGGAGTAACGGTCGGCCTTGAGACGTGCGGCGAGGTCGAGCACCTCGGCCTGCTCTGCGGGCGTGAGGTCGTCGTCGCGGAGGAAGTGGCGGGTCATGCGGTCCGTTCGGTTCGGAGGGAGGAGAGGTCAGGCGGCGGCGACGCGCTCGAGGGCACGGCCGAAGCGGGCGTCGAACTCGTCGAGCTCGACGTCGCCGATGATGAGGGGCGGGGCGATGCGGATCGTCGAGTCGTTCGCCGCGTTGACGATGAGCCCCTCGTCCATCGCGGCCGCGACGACGCGCGCCGCGACCGGTTCGTCGAGGCCGACACCCACGAGCAGGCCTCGCCCGCGGACCCCCGCGACGAGCGACGAGCCGAGCGCGAGGATGCGCTCGCGGAGCTGGGCACCACGCCGGGCGGCGTTGCCGACGAGGTCGGCCCGCTCGATCTCGCCGAGCACCGCGTTCGCGACGGCGGTCGCGAGCGGGTTGCCCCCGAACGTCGAGCCGTGCTGGCCCTTCGTGTACAGCGACGACGCGCGGCCGAATGTGACGAGTCCGCCGATCGGGATGCCGCCGCCGATGCCCTTGGCGACCGTGATCGCGTCGGGTGTGATGCCGGCGTGCTGGAACCCGAACCAGGCCCCGGTTCGCCCGGCGCCGGTCTGGATCTCGTCGACGATGAGCAGCGCCCCGTGGCGGTGGGTGAGCTCGCGCGCCGCCTCGAGGAAGCCGGGCGGCAGCTCGACGACGCCGGCCTCGCCCTGGATCGGCTCGAGGATGAGCGCCGACACCGCGTCGTCGAGCTCGGCTTCGAGTGCCTCGATCGTCGCCGGGATGTGCTCGACGCCACCCGGCAGCGGCTCGAACGGGTCGCGCATGTGCGGCTTGCCCGTGAGCGCGAGCGAGCCCATCGTGCGGCCGTGGAAGCCGTCGACGAGCGCGAGCATGCGCGTGCGGGCACCGCCCGAGTTGTTCAGGCGTGCGAGCTTGAACGCCGCCTCGTTCGCCTCGGCGCCCGAGTTGCCGAACCACGCCCGGCCCTCGTCGCCGGCGCCTGCGAGCCGCGTGATGCGTTCGGCGAGCTCGAGCGCCGGTTCGGTCGTGAAGTAGTTCGACACGTGCGCGAGCTTCGCCGCCTGGGCCGACACGGCCTCGACGAACACGGGATGCGCGTGGCCGAGGGCGTTGACGGCGATGCCCGCGAGGAAGTCGAGGTACCGCTTGCCCGAGTCATCCCACACCCACGCGCCGTCGCCACGCTCGAGCTTCGCGAGCGGCATGCCGATCGACCGCATGATGCGGGAGTCGAATCGCTGCTGCCAGTCGGTCATGCCGTGCCTCCTGCCGGGACGACCTCGGTGCCGATGCCCTGCCGGGTGAAGACCTCGAGCAGGATCGAGTGCGGCACCCGGCCATCGATGATCGCGGCCTTCGCGACGCCGCCCTCGACGGCCTCGAGGCAGGCCCGCATCTTCGGGATCATGCCCGACTCGAGCGACGGCAGCAGGGCCTCGAGCTCGGGCACGCCGATGACGGAGACGAGCGAGTCGCGGTTCGGCCAGTCGCGGTAGAGGCCGGCGACGTCGGTCAGGATGACGAGCTTCGCCGCCCGCAGCGCCACGGCGAGCGCCGCGGCCGCCGAGTCGGCGTTCACGTTGAGCGACTGCCCCGGCGCATCGCCGTCAGGGGCGATCGACGAGACGACCGGGATGCGCCCGGCGTGCAGCTGCGCCACGACCGCCTCGGGATCGACGGAGACCACGTCGCCGACGAGACCGAGGTCGACCTCGACGCCGTCGACCACCGCCCCTCGGCGACGGCCGGTGAAGAGCCCCGCATCTTCGCCGGAGAGCCCCGCGGCGAGTGGTCTGTGCTCGTTGATGAGCGAGACGAGCTCGCGGTTGACCTGGCCGGAGAGCACCATGCGCACGACGTCCATCGCCTCGGGCGTCGTCACCCGGTAGCCGCCGCGGAACTCGCTCTCGATGCCGAGCCGCTCGAGCATCGACGAGATCTGCGGACCCCCGCCGTGGACGACGACCGGCTTGATGCCGGCGTAGCGGAGGTACACCATGTCCTCGGCGAACGCCCGCTGCAGCTCGGGGCTCACCATCGCGTTACCGCCGAACTTCACGACGATCGTCTCGCCGTGGAAGCGCTTGAGCCACGGCAGCGACTCGATGAGCACCCGCGCCTTCTCACCGGCGCCGGCGACCTCTCCGGCCTCGCCGGAGGCATCCGTTCCGTCGAAATCGCCCATCATCAGCTCGCGTACGCGCTGTTCTCGTGCACGTAGTCGTGCGTGAGATCGTTGGTCAGGATCGTCGCGGACGCCTCACCCGCGTGCAGCTCGACGAGCACGTGCGTGGCGCGGGGCGTCAGGTCGACCTCGTCGCGCGGCCGGTCGGGCCGGCCGGCGTGACACACGCGCACGCCGTTCATCGTCACGTCGACGAGGTAGGGATCGAACGGCGCCCGCGTCGTGCCGATCGCGGCGAGCACGCGTCCCCAGTTCGGGTCGTTGCCGAAGATCGCGGCCTTGAAGAGGTTGTTGCGGGCGACCGCGCGGCCGACCTCGACCGCGTCGTCCTCGCTGACCGCGCCGCGCACCTCGATCGCGATGTCGTGGCTCGCGCCTTCGGCGTCGGCCTGCAGCTGCGCGGCGAGGTCGAGGCAGACCTCGGTGAGCGCCGCGGTGAACACCGTCTCGTCGGGCGCCACGCCGGACGCAGCGCTCGCGAGCAGGGTGACCTGGTCGTTGGTCGACATGCAGCCGTCGGAGTCGAGCCGGTCGAAGCTCACCCGGGTCGCCTGCCGCAGCGCACGATCGAGCGCGGATGCCTCGAGGTCGGCGTCGGTCGTGATGACGACGAGCATCGTGGCGAGCCCGGGGGCGAGCATGCCGGCACCCTTCGCCATGCCGCCGATGCGCCACCCCGCGCCGTCGACGACGACGGTCTTCGGCGTCGTGTCGGTGGTCATGATGGCCCGTGCCGCGTCGTCGCCGGCTGCCGCATCTGCCGAGAGCCGGTTGGCGGCGCTCAGCACGCCCTCTTCGAGGATCTCGCCGTCGAGCTGCTCGCCGATGAGCCCGGTCGAGCAGACGAGCACGTCTCCGGCCGAGACGCCGAGCGCGGCAGCAGCCGCCTCGGCGGTGCGGTGCGTGACCTGGAAGCCCTCGGGCCCGGTGAAGCAGTTCGCGCCGCCCGAGTTGAGCACGACGGCGGACACGAGGCCGTCTTTCGCAGCCTCCTTCGACCAGATGATCGGGTTCGCCTGCGCGCGGTTCGACGTGAACACGACCGCCGCCTGCTGCGAAGGCCCGCGGTTGACGACGAGGGCGAGGTCGAGCGCGCCGGTGCGCTTGATGCCGGCGGCGATGCCGGCGGCTTCGAATCCGGCGGGGGCGGTGACGGTCACGGGGCCACTCCGTTCACGGGCAGGCCGGTCGACTCGGTGAGGCCGAGCGCGAGGTTCGCCGACTGGATGGCGGCACCCGCGGTGCCCTTGACGAGGTTGTCGACCGCGGTCACGACGACGACGCGGCCCGCGCGCTCGTCGATCGCGAGTCCCATGAGCGCGGTGTTCGCGCCGAGCACGTCGGCGGTGCGGGGGAACTGCCCTTCGGGGAGGAGCTGCACGAACCGCTCCCCCGCATACGCGTCCTCCCAGGCGGCGCGCACCGCCGAGGCATCCGTACCGGGCATGATGCGGGCCGTCGAGGTCGCGAGGATCCCACGTGACATGGGCACGATGACGGGGGTGAACGAGAGCGTCGGTTCGGCGGCCCCCGCCCACCGGAGGGCCTGCTGCACCTCGGGGATGTGCCGGTGGACCCCGCCGACCGAGTACGGGTTCGCCGAGCCCAGGATCTCGGCTGCGAGCAGGTGCGCCTTGAGGCTCTTGCCGGCCCCCGACGGGCCGACCGCGAGCACCGACACGAGGTCGCGGTCTTCGACGACCCCGGCGCGGATGCCGGGAGCGAGCGAGAGGGCGACCGTCGAGGCGTTGCACCCCGGGGCGGCGATGCGCTTCGCCTTCGCGAGGCGGTCGCGCTGCGTGCCGGTGAGACGCGGCAGCTCGGGCACGCCGTACTCCCACGCGGGGTGGAATTCGCCGCCGTAGAACTCGGCCCAGTCGGTCGCCGACTCGAGCCGGTGGTCGGCGCCGCAGTCGATCACGAGCGTGTCGGGCGAGAGCTCTGCCGCGATCGCGCCCGACGCGCCGTGCGGCAGCGCGAGGAAGACGACGTCATGGCCGGCGAGCGTCTCGGCCGTCGTCTCCTTGAGCGTCAGGTGCGTGTAGGTGCGCAGGTGCGGCTGCACCGCGGCGAGCGACTGGCCGGCGTTCGAGTGGGCGGTCACGGTGCGGACCTGGAGCTCGGGATGATCGGCCAGGAGGCGAAGGATCTCTCCCCCGGCATAGCCGGACGCGCCGGAGACGGCGACGGAGTACGTCATGGAATCCACCTTAGGGTCTGTGCGGTCGGGGCGATGTTCCGGCGACGCCCCGCGACAGCCCGCTAGGCCGTCGCAGGGGTCGCCGAGATTCGGCGCCCGCCACGGCGTCGGCTGCGCACGACCTCGACACGCGCGTGGCGTGCGGCGGCGAACCGGGTGATGGACATGCTCCGACCCTATCGAGGCGACGACGGCGCCTGCAAACCGGGCGTCGCCGGATGTCGCGCGGTGACGTCGCCCGCGGGTCGGGGTGTGCCGTGTGTGCGTGCGCAACGAGCGAGCACGACGAGCGAGAGTGCAGTCGCGGCCCCATTTCAGGCGACGACCGCACTCTCGATGACCCGGTGGTCAGGGATGCACGGGCGCGCTCCGCCTAGTCGCGGATCACGGCTCCGGTGCGCTCGCCCGCGAGCGACGCCCCTGCGAGCTTCGCCGCGCTCGCCTCGGCCGCCGTCAGGGTGCGGTCGGCCGCGCGGAAGCGCAGGGCGAACGTGAGGCTCTTCGACCCCTCGGTCACGCCCTGGCCACGGTAGTCGTCGACGAGCTCGAGGTGCTCGAGCAGCTCGCCCGCCCCCTCGCGCACGGCCGCGGCGACCTCGGCCGCCGGCACCTCGGCGCCCACCACGAGCGACAGGTCCTGCGTCGCTGCGGGGAGGGTGCCGATCGAGGACGCCTCGACCGCGGGGTCGGCGGCCGCGATGATCGCGTCGAGGTCGAGTTCGACGACCGCGACGACGCGCGGCAGGTCGTCGGCCTCGGCGAGCGCGGGCAGGAGTTCGCCGGCGAAGCCGACCGGGCGACCGCCCACCCGCAGTTCCGCCGTGCGGCCGGGGTGGAGCGCGTGGTGCGAACCCTGCACGATCTCGAGCTCGGCCCCCGTCGCGAGCGCGACCCGCCGCGCCGCGTCGAGGGCGTCGGCCACGCCGTACGGCTCGGCCGCGACGCCCGGCTGCTTGGCGACCCGGTCGCCGACGAGGAGCACGCCGAGGTGGCGCGGCTGCGGCGGGATGCCCGCGTCGAGCGCGGCGAGCGTCTCGTCGCCGGGCTTGGCGTCGCCGGCCGGCAGCTCGGCCGTCCCGTAGACGTGACCGGGCTCGGGGAGGAACACGAGGCCGATCTCGAAGAGGTCGAGGTCGAGCAGCCCGCGCGAGCGGTTGCGCTTGGCCGCGGCGATGAGCCCCGGAAGCAGCGATCGGCGCAGGAACGGCGTCGACTGGTCGAGTGCGTTCGCGAGGCGCACCGACGCGACCGGCTCGCCGTCGACACTGCCGAAGGTGCGGTTCTCGTCGTCGGTCGCGAACGGGAACGAGAGCACCTCGACCGAACCCGCCGCGGCGAGCGCATCGGCCGTCTGGCGGCGGAGCCGCTGCGATCGGGTGAGCCCCCGGCCGGGCGGCGCGACGGGCAGCACCGACGGGATGCGGTGATAGCCCACGAGCCGGGCGACCTCCTCGGCGAGCTCCTCGCGGCCCGTGAGGTCGGGCCGCCATGCCGGCGGAACGACCGAGTAGCCGCCCTCGACGCGCGTGAGCACGCCGCCGATCTCGGCGAGCGCGTCGTGCACCTCGTCGTTCGTGTACTCGACGCCGATGACACGCGAGACGAAGCCGTCGGGGAGGTCGATCGCCTCCCGGTCGGTCGTCGTCTGGATGAGCGAACCTCCCGCGTCGGCCGTGCCGCCCGCGAGGTCGACCATGAGCTGGGCGACGCGTGCGACGGCGACGGCGCCGATCGTCGGGTCGATGCCGCGCTCGTAGCGCTTCGCGGCCTCGCTCGGAAGCTTGTGCCGGCGCGCCGTGCGGGCGATCGACACCGGGTCCCAGTGGGCGGCCTCGATGAGCACGTTCTGCGTCGTGTCGCTCATCTCGGTCTCGGCGCCGCCCATGACCCCCGCGAGGCCGATCGGGCCCCGGTCGTCGGTTACGACGATGTCTTCGGCGTGCAGGGTGCGCTGCTTGCCGTCGAGCGTCGTGAACGGCTCGCCCGGCTCGGCACGGCGCACGACGATGCCGCCGCGCAGCGTGTCGAGGTCGTAGCCGTGGATCGGCTGGCCGAGTTCGAGCATCACGTAGTTCGTGATGTCGACGAGCACCGACAGCGACCGGATGCCGGCGAGCTTCAGCCGCGCGATCATCCACGCGGGCGTCGGGCGCGAGGCGTCGACACCGCGCACGATGCGCGTCGCGAAGGCACTCGACGCGACCTTGCCTCGGATCGGCGCTCGGTCGTCGATGACGACGGGGAAGCCGTCGGCCGAGGCATCGGTCGCCGGGGTCAGCTCGACCGGATCGCGGAACACCGCACCCGTCGCGTGCGCGTACTCCCGGGCGACGCCGCGGATCGAGAACGCGTAGCCGCGATCGGGCGTGACGTTGATCTCGATCGCCGCGTCGTCGAGGCCGAGCAGCGCGATCGCGTCGGAGCCGACGGGCGCGTCGATACCGAGGGTCGACAGGCGCAGGATGCCGTCGTGGTCGTCGCCGAGGCCGAGTTCACGGGCCGAGGCGATCATGCCGTCGGAAACGTGACCGTACGTCTTGCGGGCAGCGATCGGGAACGGGCCGGGCAGCACGGCGCCGGGCAGCGTCACCACGACCTGGTCGCCGGGGAAGAAGTTGCGGGCACCGCAGACGATGCCGCGCACCCCGCCGTTCGCCTCGCCGACGTCGACCTGGCACCACCGGATCGTCTTGCCGTTGGACTGCGGCTCCTCGACGAACTCGAGCACCTCGCCCACGACGATCGGGCCCTCGAGCTCGAACGTGTGCACGTCTTCTTCTTCGAGGCCGACCTTCACGAGGGCGGCATGCACGTCTTCGGGCGTCGTTCCCGGGACGAGCTCGACGTATTCGGCGAGCCAGCTGAGAGGTACTCGCATCGTTTAGACCACCATTCCGAACTGCTGGGAGATATCACCGTTTGAGAGGGCTGCGCCGGTCATCGTTTAGACCACCATTCCGAACTGCTGGGAGAAGCGGACGTCTCCCTCGACCATTTCGCGCATGTCCTGCACGTCGTTGCGGAGCATCAGTCCGCGCTCGATGCCCATGCCGAACGCGAAGCCCGTGTAGACCTCGGGGTCGATGCCCGCCGCCCTCAGCACGTTGGGGTGCATCATGCCGCAGCCGCCCCACTCGATCCAGCGCGCGCCGCCCTTGAACGTCGGGTGCCAGAAGTCGAGCTCGGCGCTCGGCTCGGTGAACGGGAAGAAGCTCGGCCTGAGGCGGATCTTCGCCTCCTCGCCGAAGATCGACTTCACGAAGTGATCGAGCGTGCCCTTGAGGTGCGCCATCGTCAGGCCCTTGTCGACCGCCACGCCCTCGAACTGCATGAACACGGGCAGATGGGTCGCATCGAACTCGTCGGTGCGATACACGCGGCCCGGCGCGAGCACGTAGAGCGGCAGGTCGCGCTCGAGCATCGAGCGGATCTGCACGGGGCTCGTGTGGGTGCGCATGACGAGGTGGGCTTCGGGCGGGTCGACGAAGAACGTGTCCTGCATCGCGCGCGCGGGGTGGTCGGCGTCGAAGTTCAACGCGTCGAAGTTGAACCACTCGCTCTCGACCTCGGGGCCCTCCGCGATCTCCCAGCCCATGCCGGTGAAGACGTCGCACACCCGGTCCTGCAGCAGGGCGAGGGGATGCCTCGCGCCCGCGTTGAACCGCGAGGGCAGGGCCGTGACGTCGACGGCCTCGGCGACGAGCCGCGCGGCCGCCTCGGCCTCGACGATCTCGGCCTCGCGGGCGGCGAACGCCTGGCCTACCCGGCCGCGCGCGCCGCCCACGAGCTTGCCGAGTGCGGCCTTCTGCTCGTTGGGCACATTGCGGAGCTCGGCGTTCAGCAGCGCGAGCGGCGACTTGTCGCCGGTGTGCTCGGTGCGAACGGTCTTCAGCGCGGCGGAGTCGCCGGCGGACGCGATGGCCGCGAGGGCCGCGTCGACGGCGGACTGGACCGCGGACTCGGTGATTTCGAGGGGCTCTGGCACGAGAACCGAGTCTACCGGCGCGACGGTACCGTGCGTGGCGCGCCACCTCGTGGCCGACGCCGCGTCGAGGCTCGTCGCATTTCAGCCCCGGAGGCCGCCACCTGTCCCTTCGCTGCCGCCGATCGAGTCCAGGCCGGCCTGCACGGCGACCGCCCGGGTCGTGGTGATGTTCTCGTCGAGCAGGTCGACGGTGATCACGGTGCGGTGCGTGCGTCGGAGCCGGCGCTCGACCCGGTAGGCGATGTAGGAGAGGATCAGGCAGAGCAGGATGTAGATCGTGCCGACGATGATCGTCGCCGGGACGATCGGCGAGCCGTAGGTCGACTGCGAGCCGATGTAGCGCGCGTAGAAGAGCAGTTCCTCGTACGTGATGATGTAGCCGAGTGCGGTGTCCTTCAGCGTGACGACGAGCTGGGCGATGATCACGGGCATCATCGCGCGGATGGCCTGTGGCAGCAGGATGAGTCGCATCACGCCGGCCTTGCGCAGGCCGATCGCGTACCCGGCCTCTGACTGGCCCTTCGGCAGCGACTCCACACCGGCGCGGATGACCTCGGCGAGCACGGAGCCGTTGTACGCGATGAGGGCGATGACCACCGCCCAGTACGGGTCCATCTTCACGCCGATGACCGGCAGCCCGTAGTAGAGCAGGAACATGAAGACGAGCACGGGAACGGCGCGGAGCACCTCGACGACCGCACCCACCGGGCGTCGGAGCCACGCGTGGTCGGAGAGCCGGCCGATCGCGAGGACGAATCCGACGATGAGTGCGCCCACCGCGGCCGCGCCGAACGCGGCGAGCGTATTCAGGGTCGCGATGCCGATCTGGACCCATACGTTCGTGTAGGTGAATGCGCTCCACTTCTCGGCCGTGAACTGCCCCGTCGCCCAGAGCCGCCACAGGATGAAGCCGAGGATCGCCAGCACCACGACGACGGTGATGACGCCGAGGATGCGGTTGCGGGCGATCGCCCGGGGGCCGGGCACATCGTAGAGGACGCTGGTCATCGGGCCACCTTCCAACGGCGCTCGAATGTCTGCTGCGCCCATGACAGCAGCAGCACGAGGGCGACGAAGATCGCCATCACCCAGAGGATCGCGACGAACTGATTCTCGCCGCGCTCGCTGAGGTAGGCGCGGACCGACCCGAGGTTGGCGATCGAGAACCCGGCGGCGACGGTCGTGTTCTTGAGCAGCGCGATGAAGACGCTCATCATCGGCGGGATCACGGAGCGGAACGCCTGCGGCAGCACGACGAACCGCATGACCTGTCCGAACGTCAGCCCGATCGCACGTGCCGCCTCGGCCTGGCCGACCGGAACGGTGTTGATGCCGGAGCGGATCGTCTCGGCCACGTAGGTGGCGGTGTAGATGCCGAGCGCACAGATCGCGAGGGTGATCGAAACCGCACCGGTGAGCCGCAGCCCCAGCAGCGGCGGCAGGGCGAAGGCGAAGGCGAAGAAGACGAGCGTCAGCGGGGTGTTGCGCACGGTGTTCACGTAGAAGGCACCGACTCCGCGTGCGATCGGGATCGGCGACACGCGCATCGCACCGACGATGGTGCCCAGGATGAGCGCGAGGGTTCCCCCCGCGAAGAACAGCAGGAGCGTGCCGACGATCATCTCGCCCCAGAGGTCGAGATTGTCGGTGATGATGCCCATCGTGCTCCCTTCAGTGCGGATCGGACGCTTCGGTTGCGGTGCCGGGAACGGGGCGGGGGCGCTCGGCGCCCCCGCCCCGGGTGATCAACTCGTCGGGTCGACCTCGGGCTGCTCGCCCGAGATGCCGGCCGGCGCGAGGTTCTCGTCGAACAGCGCCTGCCAGACGTCGTTGCCGTCGGTGAACAGCGCGTTGATGTGCTCCTGCAGTGCCGCGTCGCCCTTCTGGAGGCCGACGCCGTAGCGCTCCTCGCTGAACGGCTCGCCCGCGATCTTCAGCGCGTCGGGGTCCTGCGCGACGTAGCCGGCGAGGATCGCCTCGTCGGTCGTGATCGCGTCGACCGCGCCGGCCTTCAGCTGCTCGACGCACTGCGAGTACGTGTCGTACTCGACCGTGTCGCCGGGGTTGTACTCGTCGCGGATGCGCTGCAGCGGCGTCGAACCCGTCACCGAGCAGACGATCTTGCCCTCGAGGTCGTCGGGGCCGTTGATGTCCTCGTTGTCGGCGGCGACGAGCAGGCCCTGGCCGGTGATGAAGTACGGGCCGGCGAAGTCGATCTGCTCCTTGCGCTTGTCGGTGATCGAGTACGTGCCGACGTAGTAGTCGATGTCGCCGTTCACGAGCGCCTGCTCGCGGTTCGCCGACGGGATGGTCTGGTACTCGATCTGGTCTTCGTCGAAGCCGAGCGAGGCCGCGATCCACTGGGCGATGCCGATGTCGAATCCGCTGCGCTCACCGGACGCGGCGTCTTCGTAGCCGAGGCCCGGCTGGTCGTTCTTCACGCCGATGACGACCTTGCCGCGTTCGGTCATGGCATCGAACGTGGGGCTGCCCTCGAGCTGCACATCGGTGGCCACCTCCCACAGTGCGGTGTCGCCGCCGGCATCGTCCGTCGCACCGTCGGTGCCGGAGTCGCCCGGGCTGCCACTGTTGCACGCACTGAGTGCGAGCGCCGCGACGGCGATGCCCGCCAGCGCACCGGCGATTCGTGTTGTCCTGCGCATCTTTGTCCTCCTGGTGTCGAATCCGGTACGGTCGCCGCGCCGAGCGCGGACGTCTAGTGGGTGATGAGCTTGGAGAGGAAGTCCTTCGCACGGGCGCTCTGCGCATTCGTGAAGAACTCCTCGGGCGTCGACTCCTCGACGATCTGCCCGTCGGCCATGAACACGACGCGGTCGGCCGCCTTGCGCGCGAACCCCATCTCGTGCGTGACGACGACCATGGTCATGCCGTCTTGCGCGAGGCCGACCATGACGTCGAGCACCTCGTTGATCATCTCGGGGTCGAGGGCGCTCGTCGGCTCGTCGAAGAGCATGAGCTTCGGATTCATCGCCAGGGCGCGGGCGATCGCCACGCGCTGCTGCTGCCCGCCCGAGAGCTGCGCCGGCAGCTTGTCGGCCTGCTCGCCGACACCGACGCGATCGAGCAGCACCTTCGCCGCCCGCTCGGCATCGGCCTTCGACTGGTGCTTCACCTTGATCGGCCCGAGGGTGACGTTGTCGAGCACGGTCAGGTGTGCGAAGAGGTTGAACGACTGGAACACCATGCCGACGTCGGCGCGCAGCGCCGCGAGCTCCTTGCCCTCCTGCGGCAGTTCGTCGCCGTCGATGCGGATCGACCCGGTCGTGAACGTCTCGAGGCGGTTGATCGTGCGGCAGAGCGTCGACTTGCCCGACCCCGACGGGCCGATCACGACGACGACTTCGCCCCTGTGCACCGTGAGCGACACGTCCTTCAGGGCGTGGAACTGGCCGTAGTGCTTCTCGACGTGGTCGACGACCACGAGCGGCTCACCGCGCCGCGCCGAGATGTTCGACGTCGGCGGGGACTGATCACTCGGTTGCATACCCCCAAAACTAGGGAGACTTCGGCCCTCGCCACTAGAGCATTCGCGGCGCGTTTACCGATTCGTGACCAGACGGGGCCGGCTCGATGATCAGCTGCGCTGCGCGAAAGCGCTCTCGTAGAGGCACACCGAGGCCGCCGTGGCGAGGTTCATCGACTCCGCGTGCCCGTAGATCGGCACGGTGACGATCCGGTCGGCGAGCGCGAGCTGCTCGTCGGGCAGACCCCGCGCCTCGTTGCCGAAGAGCCAGGCGGTCGGCTTCGCGAGGACGCCGTCGTTGCGTGCTGCGAGCAGGTCTTCGCCCTTGACGTCGGCGGCGAGGACTGTGAGCCCGGCCGCGCGCGCGCGTTCGAGCACGTCGTCGAGGTCGGCGCCGATCGCGACCGGGAGGTGGAAGATCGATCCGGTCGACGAGCGCACGACCTTCGGGTTGTAGAGGTCGACGGCACGGCCCGTCATGATGACCGCGTCGGCGCCGGCGGCGTCGGCCGCGCGCACGATCGTGCCGGCGTTGCCGGGGTCGCGCACCTCTTCGAGGATCGCGATGAGCTTCGGGGACGCCGCGAACACGTCTTTCACCGCGGTCGGGAACTGCCGGCACACGGCGGCGAATCCCTGCGGGGTGACCGTGTCGGCCATCGACGCGAGCACCTCTTCGGTGACGTACTGGGCGGTGAGCCCGGCGCGGACGGCCGCCTCGGCGATCTCGGGGTACCGATCGAGCGCGGTCGGCGTGGCGAAGAGCTCGACGAGGAGCTCGGGACGGAACTCGAGCGCCTCGGCGACGGCCTGCGGTCCCTCGAGCAGGAACAACCCGCTCTCGGCTCTCGCCGCCTTCTTGGCGAGCTTCGCGACAGCGCGGACGCGTGGCGAGCGGGGGTTCTCGAGCATGGTCCCAGTCTATTCAAGGGGATGCCCCGGCTGCGGCATCCCTCGGACGACGAACGGCCCGGCACCTGGGGTGCCGGGCCGTTCGAGACGGAAGGTCGCGCTTACGCGGCGGTCTTCGGGGCCGAGGTGTCGGCAGGCAGCGCCTTCTTCGCGGTCTCGACGAGCGCCGCGAACGTGGCGGGCTCGTTCACCGCGAGCTCGGCGAGGATGCGACGGTCGACCTCGACGCCGGCCAGGCCGAGGCCCTGGATGAGGCGGTTGTAGGTGAGGCCGTTCTGACGCGAGGCCGCGTTGATCCGCTGGATCCACAGGCGACGGAAGTCGCCCTTCTTCTTGCGACGGTCGTTGTACGAGTAGACGAGGGAGTGGGTGACCTGCTCCTTCGCCTTGCGGTAGAGGCGCGACCGCTGACCGCGGTAGCCCTCGGCGCGCTCGAGGATGACCCGACGCTTCTTGTGCGCATTGACAGCGCGCTTCACTCTTGCCATGACTCTGTTTCTTCCTTAGCGGGTCTCGCGGCTCAGCGGCCGAGAAGCTTCTTGATGACCTTGGTGTCGGGCGCCGAGGCGACCTTGTCCTGGTTCAGACGGCGCGTGCGCACCGAGGACTTGCCCTCGAGGTTGTGGCGCATACCGGCCTGCTGCTTCTTGATCTTGCCGGTGCCGGTGATCTTGAAGCGCTTCTTGGACCCGGAGTGGGTCTTCTGCTTCGGCATCTCGTGTTTCTCCTTGGTTCTGCCGTCACGCGGGTGACGGACGGGGTGTTCGGCCTACGCCTCGGTCGGCTCGGCCGTCTGCGAGTCGGACTCGGCCGGGGCTTCCGCCGCCGGCCGGGCCTTCGCCGCAGCACGCTGTGCATTCGCCTCGGCCTTGGCCTCGGACTTGTTCTTCAGGGGCGCGATGACCATGACCATGTTGCGGCCGTCGATCGTGGGGTTGTGCTCGACCGTGCCGAACTCCGCCACGTCTTCCGCGAAGCGCTGGAGGAGGCGGACACCCATCTCGGGACGCGACTGCTCGCGGCCGCGGAAGAGGATCATCGCCTTGACCTTGTCGCCGGCCTTCAGGAAGCCGACGGCGCGCTTCATCTTGGTCTCGTAGTCGTGCTTGTCGATCTTGAGGCGGAACCGGACCTCTTTGAGGATGGTGTTCGCCTGGTTGCGCCGGGCCTCTTTCGCCTTCTGCGCAGCCTCGTACTTGTACTTGCCGTAGTCCATGATCTTGACGACCGGCGGACGCGAGTTCGGTGCGACCTCGACGAGGTCGAGGTCGGCCTCCTGCGCGAGCCGCAGGGCCACCTCGATCTTCACGACGCCGACCTGCTCTCCGCCAGGACCCACGAGGCGGACCTCGGGAACACGGATACGGTCGTTGGTACGCGGATCGCTGATGCGTGTACTCCTCTACTCAAGCTGTTTCATGCGCCGAAGGAGGAGATTCACGTATTCGCGCGGATTCTCACCGCGGCTCATACGGCACCCTGTCTACTTCCACACGTCGATCTCGCGATCGGCGGCGTGGAAGCGGAGTGCAATCGACCCGGTAACCTTGATGAAGCGGTATGCGCGGGTGGGAGGATCTCCACTTTCGTACCGGGGAGAAGCCCCGGAGCCCGAAGTAGTCTAGCAGAGGATGTCTGTGACCTGGAATTCGCCCGCCGACGCGGGTTTCGACGAGTCCACCCCCGAGTCCGAGCGGATCGTCGCCGACGATCACGCGGCCGAACGCGTCGCGTACGACGAGACGGTCGCCGGCGAGGTCGAGGGAGCGACGCGCGACATCGCCGAGGTGCCGGCCGTCGAGATCATCACGACCACGGCGGTCCATCTCATGAGCGCGGCGGCCGTCAAGGTCGGCCTCGCCGACGACCCCGACTCGCAGCTCGACCTCGACGAGGCGCGCAAGCTCATCAACGCCCTCGCCGGGCTCATCACGGCGGGCGCCCCCGAGATCAGCGACATGCACGCGCGGTCGCTCCGCGACGGACTGCGCTCGCTGCAGCTCGCCTTCCGCGAGGCGTCGCCCATCCCCGACGCGATCGGGCAGGGTCCCGGCGAGAAGTGGACCGGCCCGGTCAGCTGACGGCGCCCGAAGCTCGCGCGCGGTCAGCGCTGGCAGCTCGGGCACCAGAAGACGACGCGCTCCTGCGGGTCGGTGACCGAATCCGCTCGTGCTCGACCGAGTTCGCCCCGCTCGATCGTCGTGCGGCAGCGCCGGCAGGGCTCGCCGCCACGGCCGTAGACCCAGAGCCGCTGCCCGCGCCGGTCGACGCCGGTGGTCACCCGCGCACGCCGGTCGCGATTCGCGACGATGAGGCGGCGGCCGAGATCGACGACTCCTGCGGGGTCGGTCACCTCGCCGACCGGGCGGTGGGGGCGGACACCCCGCAGGAAGCACAGCTCGTTGACGTACACGTTGCCGAGCCCGGCCAGGTTGCGCTGGTCGAGCAGGGCGACCGCGACCGGCACCTCGGGGTGCTCGCCGAGGCGACGGACGGCCTCAGCCGTGTGCTGAGGCCGCCAGCCGGGGTCGAGCAGGTCGGGGCCGAGGTGGGCGAGCATCGCGGCGTCTTCCGCACGCGGGACGACCTCGACCTCGCCGAGGTCGAATCCGACGACCTCCGCCTCGGTCGTGGCGAGCACGACACGCGCCCGGTGGGCCGGCTTCGTCCACCGCTCCCCCGACGCGAACACGCGCCACTCGCCCTCCATCTTGAGGTGGGTGCGGATGGTGTGCCCGGGCGTGCGGATGAGCAAGTGCTTGCCGCGGCTCACGACCTCCTCGACGCGCTCGCCCGCCAGGTCGACCGTGGCGTAGCGGGGCACCCGGAAGTCGGTTCGGGCGAACTCGTGCCCCGCGAGCACCGGACGCAGCATCGCGGCGACCTGGAAGACGGAGTCACCTTCGGGCATCGAGTCGCAGTCCCCTCGGCGTCTCCCCGAACCCCGCCGCCCGCAGAGCCGCCCCGAACGGGGTGCCGAGCACGAACGCGCCGTTCACCGACTCCACCGCGATCCGCCGCACCCGCCCCGCCGTGACGAGGCTCGCGACCGACCCCGCGGCGAGCGCGAGGAGCTCGTCGTCCTCGGTGTAGACGAGCACGGTCTTGCCGCCGCGCTCGACATAGGCGACCAGCTCGCCGTCGGCGACCACGACGATCGCACCGGCCTTTCGCGCAGCCCGATGCGAGCTCTCGCCCGGGGGGTCGGGCCACGGCAGCGCAGCGCCGTAGGCGTTCGCCGGGTCGGTCGCGGCGAGTGCGAGCACCCTGGGCGCGTCGGCGTCGCGCGTGTCGAGGTCGGAATGGCTCCGCAGTCGGTCGACGGCCCCCGGCGCTGCGAACTGGGCGGCGCCGAGGCGCTCGACGAAGTACCCACGGCGGGCGCGACCGGATTCCTCGAAGCCGCTGAGGGTCTTGTAGACGAGCGCGAAGCCGCCGACCACGCCCTCTGCGACGGCGGCGCCGCGCGTGACGACGCCGTAGCGGTCGAGCAGCATCTCACCGAGCGCGTGGGCGCGGCGGGTGGGGTCGGAATCGGCCACCGGCAGGATCGACCATCGACCGGCGACCGACGGCGGGCCGGTGCGACTCGGCATCGTCGCCCGCGGGAGGGACCGGCCCCGCAGCATCCGCGCCCTGGGTACCGGTCGCGATGCCTTGTGCGCGCTGCGCCCGCCGCTCGTGAGCGCCCGCACGGGCGAGAAGGTGTCGTTCGTGACGAGACCCGCCCAGACGAGGCCCCAGAGCGCCTCGACGAGGGCGCCGTCGTCGACGGGGGCCTCGCCGAACTCGGACGGCACGGTGCCGAAGGCGCCGACGGCGTCGGCGAGCTGACGGAAGAAGAACGCGCCGCCCGACCCGAGTGCGACCAGCACCTCGCGCTGGAGCGGCGTGAGGTCGGTGTCGATCGGCGGGGCCAGCGTGAGCGGTGCCGTCTCGGCCGAGTGCAGGGTGATCCAGCCGTCGTCGCCGGCGAGTTCTCCGGCGCCGGCCCACAGCACCTCCCCGCTCGCCATGAGCTCGTCGAGCATGGCGGGGCTGTAGTCGGCGACACGCGACGGCAGGACGAGCGACTCCCAGGCCGAGGCGGGCAGGCGCACCCCCTCGAGCTGTTCGATCGTGCTCGCGACCCCGTCGATGCCCCTCAACCCGCCGCCGACCTGCTGCCATGCCGGCACGAACCGCGCGAGGGCGCGCTGGGGCACCGGCTCGATCTCGTGCCGGAGGGCCGCGAGCGAGCGCCGGCGGAGCCGCCGCAGCACCTCGGCGTCGCACCACTCGGTCGACGTGCCGTGGGGGCGGAACTCGCCCTCGACGACCCTCCGTTCGTCGGCCAGTCGGCGTAGCGCGGCCCGTGCCACCGCCACCCCGATTCCGAACCGGTCGGCGACCTCGTCGACGGCGAACGGTCCGTGGGTGCGGGCGTACCGGCTGATGAGGTCGCCCATCGGGTCGGCCACGTGCTCGCCGAACGCGACGGCCACGCCCGGTGGCACCGGAACGCCGAGGGCGTCGCGGAGGCGGCCCACGTCTTCGACGGCGGCGAGGTGCTCGCGACCGGCGAACCCGACGCGCACGGCTCGCCGCGCCGCGACGAGCTCGGCCACGGCCGACGCCGGGTCGGTCGACTCATCGACTCGCACGGCGATCTCGTCGTCGGTGAGCGGGCCGAGCGCCATCAACAGGTCGGCGACGCCCTCCGTGCCCCGAGCACGGCGCTCGGGATCGAGGCGTTGGAGCTCGCGCTCGGTCTGCTCGATGACGCCGGGGTCGAGGAGCTCGCGCAGCTCGACCCGGCCGAGCAGCTCGCCGAGCAGCGACTGGTCGATCGCGAGGGCCGCGGCGCGGCGCTCGGCGAGCGGCGAGTCGCCCTCGTACATGAACGCGCCGACGTAGCCGAACAGCAGCGTGCTCGCGAACGGGCTCGGCGACTCGGTCGTGGTCTCGACGAGGCGCACCCGGCGCGCGGCGAGGTCGGCGGCGATCTCGACGAGGCCCGGCACGTCGTAGACGTCTTGCAGCACTTCGCGCACCGTCTCGAGGATGATCGGGAAGGTCGGGAACGCGCTCGCGACCTCGAGCAGCTGCGCCGCCTTCTGCCGCTGCTGCCAGAGCGGTGACCGGCGCCCGGGCTGGTAGTGAGGCAGCAGCAGGGCGCGCGCCGCGCACTCGCGGAATCGACTCGCGAACAGCGCCGAACCGCCGACCTCGTCGGTGACGAGCTGCTCGAGCTCGGCCGCCTCGAAACGGAAGAGGTCGGCGCCGGGAGGCTCGTCGCCCGTGTCGGGGATGCGCACGATGATGCCGTCGTCGACCGCGACCGCGGCGCCGTCGACCCCGTGCCGCTCGCGCACCCGCGCCGCGACGGCGAGCGCCCACGGCGCGTGCACGGGCATGCCGAACGGCGAGTGCAGGATGACGCGCCAATCGCCCAGCTCGTCGCGGGTGCGCTCGACCACGAGGGTGCGATCGCTCGGCACCGCCCCCGTGGCGCGCGCCTGGTCGGCGAGGAAGGCGATGAGGTTCGTGGTGGCGTTCTCGTCGAGCCCGGAGGCCGCGATGCGCGAGCGAGCCTCGGGCTCGGTCGCCGTCGACACCTCGCGCATGAACGCTCCGAGCGCGCGGCCGAGCTCGACGGGCCGCCCGAGCCCGTCGCCCTTCCAGAAGGGGACGCGGCCCGGCTGGCCGAAGGCCGGCACGACGTTGACGCGGTCGAATGTGATCTCCTGGATGCGCCAGCTCGTCGCGCCCAGCGCGAAGACGTCGCCGACGCGCGACTCGTAGACCATCTCCTCGTCGAGCTCGCCGACGCGGCGGCCGGTGGTCTCGTCGCCGCCGACGAGGAAGACGCCGAACATGCCCCGGTCGGGGATGGTGCCGCCGCTCGTGACGGCGAGCCGCTGCGCCCCGGGGCGCCCGGTCACGACGCCGGCCTCGCGGTCCCAGACGACGCGCGGCCGGAGCTCGCCGAAGCGGTCCGACGGATATCGGCCCGCGAGGAGGTCGAGCGTCGCCTCGTAGGCCGAGCGCGGCAGCGTCGCGAACGGGGCCGCGCGGCGCACGGTCGCGAACCAGCCCTCGACGTCGAGTTCGTCGACGGCTGCGGCCGCGATCGTCTGCTGGGCGAGGATGTCGAGCGGGTTCGCCGGCACCCGCATGGTCTCGATGAGCCCACCGAGCATGCGTTCGGCCGCGACCGCCGTGTGCACGAGGTCGGCTCGGTGCTTGGGGAACATGGCGCCGCGCGACACCTCGCCGACCTGGTGCCCCGCGCGCCCCAGCCGCTGGAGCCCGCTCGCGACGGAGGGCGGCGCCTCGACCTGCACGACGAGGTCGACCGCGCCCATGTCGATGCCGAGCTCGAGGCTCGAGGTCGCCACGACGCAGCGCAGCCGCCCCGACTTCAGGTCGTCTTCGATGTCGGCGCGCTGCTCTTTGCTGACCGAGCCATGATGGGCGCGGGCGATGACGGCCGGCGCACCGACGGTCTGGCCCGACTGCGCCATGAGTGCCGCCGGGGGCCCGGCCGCGGCCGCCGCGGTGACGAGCTCGGCGCGTTCGAGCTCGTCGAGGTGCAGTTCGTTCAGGCGGGCGGTGAGCCGCTCGGCCAACCGCCTCGAGTTCGCGAAGACGATCGAGGAGCGGTGCTCGAGCACGCGATCGAGGATCGCCTGTTCGACGTGCGGCCAGATCGAGCCCGTCGCATCGTCGTTCGCGGGCAGTTGCGCCATGTCTTCGACGGGCACGACCACGCGCAGGTCGAATCGCTTGTCGGCCGGCGGCGCGACGACCTCGACCGGTGCGCTCGCGCAGAGGAACCGGGCCACCTCTTCGACGGGCCGCACGGTCGCCGAGAGCCCGATGCGCTGGGCCGGACGCTCGAGCAGTGCGTCGAGGCGCTCGAGCGACAGTGCGAGGTGCGCACCGCGCTTCGTGCCGGCGACCGCGTGGATCTCGTCGACGATGACGGTCTCGATCGAGCGCAACGTCTCACGCGCCTGCGAGGTCAGCATGAGGAAGAGCGACTCGGGCGTCGTGATGAGGATGTCGGGCGGCGTGCGCAGCAGCGCCCGACGCTCGTTCGCGGGCGTGTCGCCCGAGCGCACCCCGACGCTCACGCTCGGCGGCGTGGCGCCGAGGCGCTCGGCGACGCGGGCGATGCCGGTGAGCGGCGCGCGGAGGTTGCGCTCGACGTCGACGCCGAGCGCCTTGAGCGGCGACAGGTAGAGCACCCGGGTACCGGGCTCGGCGGCGGGCTCGGTCGTGAGCCGGTCGATCGCCGAGAGGAACGCCGACAGGGTCTTGCCCGATCCGGTGGGAGCGACGACGAGCGCGTGGGCGCCGCTCCCGATCGCCCGCCAGGCGCCCTGCTGCACCGCGGTGGGCGCGCGGAACGCCTCGGCGAACCACGTGCGCGTCGCCTCCGAGAAGGCCGCAAGCGCATCGGTCATGGCTCCATTCAATCCGATGCCGCCGACAACCGTTCTCAGCGCGGGTCTGCGGCGAGGGCGCGGGCGACGGCGGCGACCGTGCGATCGGCCTCGGTGGCGTCGGTCGCCCAGTTGCTCACCGAGAACCGCACGACCGCGCGATCGCGCCACCGCGACGTCATCGCGAGCACCTCACCCTCCTCCCAGAGCCGGGACGAGAGCGCCTCCGTCGCCGCATCGTCGGCGAGCGCGAGGCACACCTGGGTGAAGACGACGTCGTTCAGCACCTCCACGCCTGGCAGGCGAGCGACGCCGACGGCGATCCGCTTCGCGGAGTCGACGAGCCGTTCGACGAGCTCGGAGACGCCCTCGCGCCCGAGGGCGCGCAGCACCGCCCACGTCGGAACGCCGCGAGCACGCCGCGAAAGCTCCGGCACCCGCTCGTGCGGGTCGGCGACGGCGTCGCTCGCCTGCAGGTAGCTCGCATGCATGCTCAGCGCCCGCTGCATCGCGTGCTCGTCGCGCACGATCGCGATGCCGCAGTCGTACGGCACGCTGAGCGTCTTGTGCGCATCGGTCGACCACGAGTCGGCCGCCTCGTACCCCGCGACGAGGTGCCGCAGGCGCGGGCTGGCTCCCGCCCACAGCCCGAAGGCGCCGTCGACGTGCACCCAGGCGCCGGCCTCGTGCGCGACCCCGATCGCCCGGGCGAAGTCGTCGAACGATCCGGAATGGATGTTGCCCGCCTGGAGGACGACGATCGCCGGATCGGGATCGGCGGCGAGCACCGCTCCGAGCGCGCCGACGTCGATGCGCCCCTCGTCGTCCGCGGCGGCGACGACCGGTGCCCCGAGGCCGAGGTAGCGCCCGGCGAGGTCGACCGTACCGTGCCGTTCGGCGCCCACGACGAAGCGCACGCGCGGCGCTCCGAAGACGCCGTCCTGCGCCGCATCCCAGCCGGCCCTCCGCAGGAGTTCGTCGCGACCGGTCGCGAGCCCGACGAAATGCGCCATCGTGGCCCCGGTGGTGAAGCCGACCGCCGACCCGGCGGGCAGGCCGAGCAGATCGACGATCCACTCCCCTGCGAGCTCCTCGACCGCGGCGACGCCGGGCGTCGCGAACCGCAGCCCGGTGTTCTGGTCCCACGCCGAGACGAGCCAGTCGGCGGCGAGGGCGACCGGTTGCACCCCGCCCATCACCCAGCCGAAGAAGCGCGGCGAGCCGATGCCGAGCAGTCCCGGTTCGACGCCGTCGGCCAACCGCTCGACCACCTGTGCTGCCGGTTCACCGCGGCTCGGCAGCGCCCGACCCAGCAGTTCCTTCGCCGCATCGGCATCGATCTCGGGCGGGATCGGACGTTCGGCGACGCCGTCGAGCCAGCGTCTCGCCCGGTCGGACGCGATCTCCAGCGGTCGGTCGTATTCGGGTCGCCGCGCTCCGGCGGCCGACGGTCGCTCGGCCATGTTCCACCTGACTCCCGCGCACACGTGCGCGTTCCAGATGATGCTCCGCGATGCTCACGCGGTCAATGCCCAGTTCGGGCGGGATCTCGCGCACGGCTGAGGCGGCACTGCCTGCTTCCGCACGCTCAGGCGTCGCGACGACCGCCGACGAGTCGCACGGCGAGCGAGTCGACCCCTGTCGCGATCGCGTCGTCCTCCGCCCAACGCCGCGCGAGCCGAGCGGTCGTGGCATCGAGCTCCTCACGGGTGAGTCCGTCGACGAGCCGCAGCGTCACGACGAGCTCGGGCCCGGCGAGCCGCGCGAGCGGGTCGCCCGCGGCGAGGTCGACGCCGAGCACGGCGAGCTCGCTGCCGATCGAGCGCTCGAACGCCCGGCGCACGGCCTCGTCGTCGAAGGGCGGCGTCCACGGCTTCTGCTGGGCGACCGCCCACACGGCGGGTCGGCGCAGCACGAACTCGCCCGGCGATGCCGGGTCGAGCACGACGAGCTCGGTGCCGTCGTCGGCCGCGGCGAGCGCCACCCGGACGCCGTCGGCGGGCACAGGACGGGCGACCGGGTTCCAGGCGCGCATCGTATCCACCGACGAGAACACCGGCAGCACGCGACGCCCGTCGGGCCCGTCGACCGTCACGATCGAGAGTTCCTGGCTCTTGTCGACGGCGTGGCCGTGCGCGCCGGTCTCCGCTCCCCCGTCGCCGAGCTCGGCGAGCAGCGGGATCAGCAGCCTCGAGGCGCCGAACGCGGCGACGACACCGGCCTGTGAGCCGTCTCCGTCGTGGAATGCACGCAGCGCGGCACCGAGGGCGGCCGGGGTCGAGCCGTCGTCGCCCGCGTGCGGGTTCTCGTCGAACGCCCGGCCCGCCCACGGTACCCCCGCAGAATCCGCGAGATGCGCGGGAAGCGGCCTCGCGGTGCCGCCGGGCGTCGTGCCCGAGGCATCCTCGTCGTCCGCAGCGTTGCCGAGATCAGCGGTCATGCGCGCCGGCTCAGTTGCTCGCGACGTCGAGGGCCTCGGCGAGCGTGAAGGCGCCGGCGTACAGGGCCTTGCCGACGATCGCGCCCTCGAGGCCGAGCGGCACGAGCTCGCGCAGCGTGGCGAGGTCGTCGAGGCTCGAGATGCCGCCGGAGGCGACGACGGGGCGATGCGTGCGGTCCATCACCTGGCGCAGGAGCTCGACGTTCGGGCCCTGCAGCGTGCCGTCCTTCGTGACGTCGGTCACGACGTAGCGCGCGGCACCCGCCTCTTCGAGCCGGTCCATGACCTGCCACAGGTCGCCGCCGTCCTTCGTCCAGCCGCGGGCGGCGAGCGTCGTCCCGCGCACGTCGAGGCCGACGGCGATGGCCTCGCCGTACTGGGCGATGACCGAGGCGGCCCACTCCGGGTTCTCGAGGGCTGCGGTGCCGAGGTTGATGCGCTTGGCGCCGATCTCGAGAGCGTGCTCGAGCGACTCGTCGTCGCGGATCCCGCCCGACAGCTCGACGTTCACGCCGCGCACCTGGCGGATGACCTTCTTCAGGATGCCGCCGTTCGACCCGCGGCCGAACGCCGCGTCGAGGTCGACGAGGTGGATCCACTCGGCGCCCTGGTCGGCCCAGTCCACGGCCGCGTCGACCGGGTCGCCGTAGCTCGTCTCGGTGCCGGCCTCGCCCTTCGTCAGGCGGACGGCCTTGCCGCCCGCGACGTCGACGGCCGGCAGCAGCACGAGGCCGGGGGTCTTGTTGAACTCACTCATCACTACTGTCCTCGATCGCGATACGCCGTCGGCCGTGTTTCACCCGGCGCAGTGACGGCCGGCACAGTCACAGGATCATAGTCGCCCGCGCCGCGCGCGACGTGTCGCATGACGGTCGGATGACTCAGGCGAGTGCGCCGAGCCAGTTCGAGAGCAGCCGGATGCCCGCGTCCGACGACTTCTCTGGGTGGAACTGCGTCGCCGACAGCGGACCGTTCTCGACCGCGGCGAGGAAGCGCCCGCCGTGCTCGGCCCAGGTCAGCTTCGGCTGCGGGAACGGCGGCATCACGTCGAGGTGCCACGACTGCGCCGCGAACGAATGCACGAAGTAGAAGCGCTCGTCTTCGATGCCGTCGAACAGCACCGAGCCCGCGTCGGGCACGACGGTGTTCCAGCCCATGTGCGGCAGCACCTCGGCCGGAAGCTCGGTGACGGCCCCGGGCCACTCTCCGAGCCCCTCGGTGTCGACGCCGCGTTCGACGCCGTGCTCGAAGAGCACCTGCATGCCGACGCAGATGCCGAGCACGTGCCGGCCACCGGCGAGGCGCCGGTCGATGATCTCGTCGCCGCGCACCGCGCGGAGCTGGTCCATGACGGCCTTGAACGCGCCCACGCCGGGCACGACGAGGCCGTCGGCCTCCATCGCCGCTGCACGTGAGGCCGTGACCTCGACCTCCGCGCCAGCGCGTTCGAGCGCCTTCGCGGCCGAGTGCACGTTGCCCGACCCGTAGTCGAGCACCACGACGCGCCGGTTGCGGCTCACAGCGCACCCTTGGTCGACGGGATGCCGCTGACGAGCGGGTCGAGCGCCTTCGCCTGCCGGAATGCGCGCGCGAAGGCCTTGAACTCGGCCTCGGCGATGTGGTGCGGGTCGCGCCCGCCGAGCACCGTGACGTGCACGGTGAGCCCGGCGTTGAAGGCGATCGCCTCGAAGACATGCCGCACCATCGAGCCCGTGAAGTGACCGCCGATGAGGTGGAACTCGAAGCCCTCCGGCTCACCGGTGTGCACGAGGAACGGCCGCCCCGAGATGTCGACGACCGCCTGCGCGAGCGCCTCGTCGAGCGGCACGAGCGCGTCGCCGTAGCGCGAGATGCCGCGCTTGTCGCCGAGCGCCTCGCGGATCGCCTGCCCCAGCACGATGCCGGTGTCTTCGACGGTGTGATGCACGTCGATGTGAAGGTCTCCCGACGCGCGCACGGTGAGGTCGGTGAGCGAGTGCTTCGCGAACGCGGTGAGCAGGTGGTCGTAGAACGGCACGCCGGTCTCGATGTCGCTCGAGCCCGAGCCGTCGAGGTCGATCGACAGGTCGATGCTCGATTCGCTCGTCTCGCGCTGCACGCGCGCGGTGCGCGATCGGGGCTGGGCGGTCATGACTCGATCCTATTCTCGGTGGTGCCACCGGCCGCGCTGCTCGTCGCGACGGCCGCCGGCGCGAACACGGCGACCGCCTCGAGGAAGGCGGTGGTCTCGGCCTCGGTGCCCGCAGTCACCCGCAGGTGCCCGGGGATGCCGAGCTCCCTGATGAGGATGCCTCGCGCGAGCAGCCCCTCGAACACGGCGTGCGGGTCGTCGACCCCGCCGAACAGCACGAAGTTCGATCCGCTGCGGTGCGGGGCGAAGCCGAGTCGCGCGAGCTCGGTCGTGATGCGCTCGCGCTGGCGGCGGATGTCGTCGACCATCGCCAGCATCTCGTCGGCATGGGCGAGCGCGCCGAGCGCGGCGGCCTGGGTGAGCGCGGAGAGGTGGTACGGCAGGCGCACGAGCCGCAGGGCATCGATCGTGGCGGGGTCGGCGGCGAGGTAGCCGACGCGAGCGCCCGCGAACGCGAACGCCTTGCTCATCGTGCGGGAGACCACGAGCCGCGGCCGCCCCTCGAGCAGCGTGAGCGCACTCGGGGCACCGGGGTCGGCGAACTCGAAGTACGCCTCGTCGACGACGACGATGCCCCGTGCCGCGTCGGCGACGGCACGCACCGTGTCGAGCGACAGCGGCGTGCCCGTGGGATTGTTCGGTGCGCAGAGGAAGACGAGGTCGGGGTCGTGCTCGCGAACGGCGGCGACCGCCGTCTCGGCACTGAGCTCGAAGTCGTCGTCGCGGTCGGCGGCGATCCAGCGGGTGCCCGTGCCCGAGGCGAGCAGCGCGTACATGGAGTACGTCGGCGCGAATCCGAGCACCGAGCGGCCGGGCCCGCCGAACGCCTGCAGCACCTGCTGCAGCACCTCGTTCGAGCCGTTGGCGGCCCAGATCTGCTCGGGTGCGAGCCCGTGGCCGAGGTAGCCGGCGAGCGCCTCTCGCAGCTCGGTGAACTCGCGATCGGGGTATCGGTTCAACCGGAGGATCGCGGCGGCGACTCGGGCGACGATGTCGTGCGCCACGTCCTCGGGGATGGCATGCGTGTTCTCGTTGACGTTGAGGGCGACGGGCACCGCCTTCTGCGGCGCACCGTACGGGTCGCGACCACGGAGGTCGTCGCGGATGGGGAGGTCGTCGAGACTCGTCACCGAACCAGCCTAGCCACGCGACCCGTGACGCCCCCGGCGTGCGACCTCGTATGACCGCCTACTCCGAAGCGGGGACCGCGAGGCGCTGGCCCGGCTCGATCGTCGCACCGTCGAGCCCGTTGAGCCGGACGATCTCGGCGATCGTGTCGCGCGGGTCGGCCGACGGGTCGATCGCCTCGGCGATCTCCCAGAGCGAGCCCCCGGCACCCACCGTGACGTACTGCAGCGAATCGCCCCCGGCCAGGTCGGCGGCCGCACCGCCGGCGTTCAGCACGGCTGCGAGCGCCCAGAGGACGATCGGCAGTGCGGCGAGGGTCGTGAAGACAGCGCGCCCGCGACGGGTCAGCCGGAGGCGGGTGCGCGGTGCAGCCTCCGCACCGCCGTCGACACGGCCTGCGCGGGGCACCGGAACACCGGAACGGTACTCGTTCGTCACGATCGCTGCGCTCATGTCACCCTCCTGCGTGGGATCGCATCCGGCCCTCGGCCGGGAGGGCCGGATGCGAATCTCTGTTCCGAATATATCTTCGAACATCTTCGACTGCAAGCATCGGAGTGCGGGTTTCTCGGGGAGCGATCTCGCGACACACTCGAACGAATGTTTGCCGCTCCCGCCGCATGTGGATACAGTTTCGAATGTCTGGGAACAGTCGATCAGACACCACCGACATCCGATCGCGAAGGCGGTCGCAACGAGGGGCGGAACCGTGAAGAGCGACAACGACGTGCGCGAGACCGGCAGGGCACGCCGCCGCAAGAGCCTGAGCGCGAAGCAGATCGCGATCCTCGAGGTCGTGCAGCGTTCGGTGGCGACACGCGGCTACCCGCCGAGCATGCGCGAGATCGGTGACGCCGTCGGCCTCGCATCGCTGTCGAGCGTCACGCACCAGCTCAACCAGCTCGAACTCGCAGGCTACCTGCGGCGCGATCCGAACCGCCCCCGCGCGCTCGAGGTGCTCATCGAGCTGCCGGGCCTCGACGAGCGCCCTGCGTCGGCGGGCGATCCCGCGCCGGTCGGCGACGCGGCGATGGTCCCCCTCGTCGGCCGCATCGCGGCCGGCGTGCCGATCACGGCCGAGCAGCAGATCGACGAGGTGTTCCCGCTCCCCCGCCAGCTCGTCGGCAAGGGCGAGCTCTTCATCCTCAAGGTCGTCGGCGACTCGATGATCGACGCGGCCATCTGCGACGGCGACTGGGTGGTCGTGCGCTCGCAGCGCACCGCCGAGAACGGCGAGATCGTGGCCGCCATGCTCGACGGCGAGGCGACCGTCAAGGTGTTCCGCCAGCGCGACGGCCACACCTGGCTGCTGCCGCGCAACACCGCGTTCGAGCCGATCCTCGGCGACCAGGCCGAGGTCCTCGGCAAGGTCGTCGCCGTGCTGCGCGCGGTCTGAGCCCGCGGCCGCGCCGGCGGCGCGCGGTCTGAGCCCGCGGCCGCGCCGGCGGCGCGCGATCGGCGAGGCCGGGGACGTCGGGTGACGTGCGTCCGGAGGACGCTATGCGCTCGTCGCGCCTGCGGCGATCGCGCCCGCAGGCTGCGCCACCGAACGGAGCCAGCCGATCACCGCGTCCATGAACCCAGCATGATCGTCGCGGAAGACCGTGTGACCCGTGCCCGGCACCGTCGCGACGGTCATGCCCCGTCGGCGCAGGTCGGCCGCGACGCGCTCGGTGATGAGCAGGCTCTTCTCGGCGAGCAGCACGAGCGTCGGGGCGACGAGTCGGGCCGGCGGCACCAGCGGCCTGGTGTCGGCGAAGCCCAGCACGGTCCGCTTGTCCCAGTCGCGGAGGGTCGCCAGTTCGATGTCGACGTCGACCGCGCTCCACTTCGGGTTCATCCGCACGAGCGCGCCGCGCCGCGGCCTCGGGGCGATCGCGAAGAAGGCCTTGTACGCCAGGCCGCGCAGACCCGTCGGAAAGGCGAACGCGGGATCGACGTAGATCGCCGCCCGCGGCGCGAGCCGGTCGGCGACGAGGCTCGCGACGAGGCCGCCGAGCGAGTGCCCGAGCACGACGTCGGGGGGCCCGTCGAGCATGGGCTCGACCGTCTCGACCACGTCGTCGGCCCATGCGGCGGGCGAGTACCGACGCGCCCGCGGGCTGCGCCCGTGTCCGGCGAGGTCCACCGCGAGCACCCGGAAGCCCTGCGCCTCGAGTTCGTGCGTGACGCGGTGCCATGCGCGCGAGTCCGACATGATGCCGTGGATGAGGATGGCCGTGCGGGCGCCCGCGCCCGTCTCGTGAACCGCGAGTCGCATGCGATGACGGTACGCCGCCCGCCTGTGCATCGCCCCGGCGAACGATGCGAAGGCGCCGAGCATCGGGCGGATGCCGCTCCATGCGGCATCCGCCCGCCGCCTCATCCGGCGACCGGCGCCGCGAGCCCGCGTGCGAGTCCGGCCCGCACCGCACGGGTCGCCTCGACGAGGTTCGCGAGCGACGCCACCGTCTCGTCGTAGCCGCGCGTCTTGAGACCGCAGTCGGGATTCACCCAGAGCCGCCCGGCGGGGATCGCCGCCGCCGCGCGCTCGAGCAGTTCCTGCAGCTCGGCCGTCGACGGCACGCGGGGCGAGTGGATGTCGTACACCCCGGGCCCGATGCCGTGGTCGAAGCCGCTCGCCGAGAGGTCGTCGACGACCTCCATCCGGCTGCGCGCGGCCTCGATCGAGGTGACGTCGGCGTCGAGTCCCTTGATCGCGTCGATCACCACCCCGAACTCCGAGTAGCACAGGTGGGTGTGCACCTGCGTGCCGGGCGCAGCGCCGGCCGTCGCCAGCGTGAACGAGCCGACCGACCAGTCGAGGTACGCGGGCTGGTCGGCGCGCTTGAGCGGCAGCAGTTCCCGGAGTGCGGGCTCGTCGACCTGGATGATGCGGATGCCCGCCCCCTCGAGGTCGGCGATCTCGTCGCGCAGGGCCAGCGCGACCTGCCGGGCAGTGTCGCCGAGGGGCTGGTCGTCGCGCACGAACGACCACGCGAGGATCGTCACCGGTCCCGTCAGCATGCCCTTGACCGGCTTGTCGCTGAGCGACTGCGCGTAGGCCGACCATTCGACCGTCATGGGCGCCGGACGCGAGACATCCCCCCAGAGGATCGAGGGCCGCGTGCAGCGCGACCCGTACGACTGCACCCAGCCGTGCTCGGTGACGGCGAAGCCGTCGAGCAGCTCGGCGAAGTACTGCACCATGTCGTTGCGCTCCGGCTCGCCGTGCACGAGCACGTCGAGGCCGAGCTCCTCCTGCAGGCGCACCACCCGCTCGATCTCGGCGCGCATCACGCCGGCGTACGCGTCGGCGTCGAGCTCGCCCCGGCCGAGACGGGCGCGGGCGATGCGCAGGTCGCTCGTCTGCGGGAACGAGCCGATCGTCGTGGTCGGCAGTTCGGGCAGTCCGAGGGCCGCCTGCGCCGCGAGCCGTTCGGCCTCGTCGCCACGGTGGAAGTCCGCCTCCGTGAGGGCGGCGAGGCGGTCGCGGACCGCGGGCACCCGCACCCCGGGTGCGGCGGCACGGTCGGCCAGTGCCGCGGATGCCTCGGCGAGCCGCTCGGCGACGGTGTCGCGCCCGTTCGTGAGGCCGAGGGCGAGCGTTGCGACCTGGCCGACCTTCTGATCGGCGAAGGCGAGCCAGCTCGCGAGCCGCGGGTCGAGTCGGGACTCGTCGTCGACGTCGTGCGGCACGTGCAGCAGCGAGGTGGACGTCGAGACTGAGACGGCGCCCGCCCGGTCGCGCAGCCCCTCAGCCCGCTCGAGCGCGGTGCCGGGGTCGCCACGCCAGACGTTGTGCCCGTCGATGACGCCCGCGACGAGCGTCTTCGTGCGCAGCGCGGCCTCGGTCCTCGCATCGAGGGCCGTCGGCACCGCGCCCCGTACGAGGTCGAGCCCGATCGCCTCGACGGGCGTCTCCGCGAGCACCGGGAGCGCGTCGTCGAGCGACCCGTAGGGCGCCGCGACGAAGATCGCCGGGCGCCGGTCGAGCGCACCGAGCAACGCGTAGGCCGTCGCCGCGGCATCGAGCACCAGCTCGCTCGGCACGTCGATCGCCTCGGAGACGAGCGCCGGCTCGTCGAGCTGCACCCACTCCGCGCCGGCCGCCGAGAGTTCCGCGAGCAGCGCCGCATAGACGGGCAGGAGGTCGGTGAGCCGGTCGATCGGGCGGAACCCGTCGGGCGCGCCGTCGGCGGCCTTCGCGAGCGACAGGAAGGTGACCGGGCCGACCACGACCGGCCGCGTCACGAAGCCCTCCGCCCTCGCCTCGGCGAACTGGGCGACGAGACGCTCGGCGTGCAGCGAGAACTCCGTCTCGGGGCCGATCTCGGGCACGAGGTAGTGGTAGTTCGAGTCGAACCACTTCGTCATCTCGAGCGGAGCACGCTCGCCCTCCCCGCGGGCGATCGTGAAGTAGGCGGTGAGGTCGAGCCCGCCCTGCTCGTCGAGCAGGTCGGCGAATCGCGCCGGAACGGCGCCGAACGCGACGGCCGCGTCGAGCACCTGGTCGTAGTACGAGAACGTCTCGGGGATCGCCGAGCCCGTGCGTTCGAGTCCGAGCTCGGCGAGCCGCTCACGCGTCTGCGAGCGCAGCGCGCGGGTTCGCGCCTCGAGCTCGGCCTCGTCGATCGTGCCGGCCCAGAACGCCTCGACCGCGCGCTTGAGCTCCCGGCGCCGACCGATGCGCGGATAGCCGAGCACGGTTCCGGACGGGAAGCGGGTGGTGGGTACGGTCATGACTCGTTCCTTTCGATTTCCGGGTAGGCCGAAGCACCGCGCCGGTCGCGGGTCGTCGACATCGACCGCGGGGCATCGGGCCCCGGGCCGGTGGTGGTGAAGTGATCGTCGATGCGGCGGGAGCCGCCGGTCAGGTCCTCCGCCCGGCGCGGACGCCGAGTCCGAGCCGGTCGAGCACCGAGAGCACCGTCTCGTGCCGGTTGTAGGTGTAGAGGTGCAGGCCCGGGGCGCCGCCCCGCAGCACCTCGCCAGCGAGGTTCGCCGCGTACTCCTCGCCGATCCTGGCGCGGGCCTCGCCGTCGGGCTCGATCTCCAGGTCGATCGCGAGGTCCGCCGGCGGCTCGACGCCGGTGAGCTCGGTCAAGCGCGCGAGTCGGGCCGGATTCGTGACCGGCATGAGCCCCGGCAGGATGGGGATCGTCACCCCGGCCGTGCGCGCCCGTTCGACGAAGCCGAGGTAGTCGTCGGCGTGCCAGAACAGCTGCGTGATCGCGAGGGTCGCCCCGGCGACCTCCTTCGCGAGCAGGGTGTCGACGTCCTGCGCGAGCCCGCGCGAACGCGGGTGGCCCGTCGGGAACGCCGCGACCGCGACCCGCTCGGGGCGGGGTCGGGCTCCGATGCGGCGGGCGCCGGGCGCGCCGGGGACGCCCGACTCTCCGAACGGCTCGCGCTCCTCCTGCACCCGGTGGATGAGCTGGACGAGCTCCGCCGCGGTGCCGAGGTCGCCGAGACCGGCGTCGGGGTCGTCGCCCTCCGGTGGGTCGCCGCGCAGCGCGAGGAAGCTCGTGATGCCCGCGTCGAGGAACTCGCGCACGAGGCGGTTCGCCTCGGCGTGCGACGAGCCGACGCAGGTCAGGTGCGCCATCGGCTCGACGGAGGTGTGCTCGAGGATGTACCGCAGCACGGTGAGGGAGCGGCCGCGCTGCGACCCGCCCGCCCCGAACGTCACCGAGATGAAGGCCGGGTCGACCTCGGCCAGCCGGTCGATCGTGCGCCCGAGCGCGATCGCCGCGGCGTCGGAGCGCGGCGGGAACAGCTCGAACGAGATCGGCGGGCGGTCGGTACAGTCACCCGTCTCCCGGGTGCCGGCGGCTCCGGTCGCAGCCATGTCGGACTCCTCGATGGGTGCCGCATGGCGGTGGTGGCACGGCAGGCCGCGGCCACCGCCTCACGGCGGATGGGTCACGCGGGCGGGTGCCGGGCTCGGCGGTCGCTCCTGGCGACGGGCATCCGGCCCGTCGTCGACGATCAGGAGCGACGTTACGCGATGGCACGGCGCCGCCGGCCAATGTGACCGGGAATGACGTCGACACGCTCGGAGTGCGGCAACGACCCGGATGCCTCGGCGCCTGCCGGGGCATCCGGTGGTTCGGCCGGTGCGCTACGCGGCGGCGACGGGTGCGACGAACTCCGCGTACTGGCCGGCGAGCTCTGGCGAGACGAGCGCACGAACGCGCGTGCCGTCTTCGACGTAGTCGAGCTCGAGGACGCGCGCCTGCTCGTGCAGGGCCGACACGATGTCGCCGCGGTCGTACGGCACGAGCAGTTCGACCTCGACCGCGGGGTCGGGCAGCATCTCGCCGATGGCGGCCAGCACGTCGGCGATGCCCTCGCCCGTACGGGCCGAGGCGAACACGGCGTCGGGCTCGAGCCCGCGGAGCACGAGGCGATCCTCGGCCGAGACGAGGTCGGCCTTGTTGAAGACCACGAGCTCGGGGATGTCGCGGGCGCCGACCTCGCCGATGACGTCGCGCACGGTCGCGATCTGCCCGGCGGGATCTGGGTGGGCCGCATCGACGACGTGCACGATGAGATCTGCGTCGCCGACCTCTTCGAGCGTCGAGCGGAACGCCTCGACGAGCTGGTGCGGAAGGTTGCGCACGAAGCCGACCGTGTCGGCGATCGTGTAGACGCGGCCGTCGGCCGTCGTGTTGCGACGCACCGTCGCATCGAGGGTCGCGAACAACGCGTTCTCGACGAGCACGCCGGCACCCGTGATGCGGTTGAGCAGGCTCGACTTGCCGGCGTTGGTGTAGCCGGCGATCGCGACCGACGGCACCGCGTTGCGACGGCGGTTCGCCCGCTTCGCCTCGCGCGCTGGCTTCATGCCCGCGATCTGGCGCCGGAGCTTGGCCATGCGCGAGTGGATGCGACGGCGGTCGAGTTCGATCTTCGTCTCACCGGGACCTCTCGAGCCCATGCCCGCGCCGCCCGAACCCACCTGGCCACCGGCCTGGCGGGACATCGATTCGCCCCAGCCGCGAAGCCTCGGGAGGAGGTATTCGAGTTGTGCGAGCTCGACCTGCGCCTTGCCCTCCCGGCTCTTCGCGTGCTGGCTGAAGATGTCGAGGATGACGGCGGTGCGGTCGATGACCTTCACCTTGACGGCGTCCTCGAGTGCACGCCGCTGGCTCGGCGCGAGCTCGGTGTCAGCGACGACCGTGTCGGCGCCGAGCGAGGCGACGATGTGCCTCAGCTCTTCGACCTTGCCGCGGCCGAGGTACGTCGAGGGGTCGGGGTGCGGTCGCCGCTGCAGCACGCCGTCGAGCACCCGGGCGCCCGCAGTCTCGGCGAGGGCTGAGAGCTCGCGGAGCGAGTTCTCGGCGTCGTCGAGGGAGCCCTGCGAGTAGACGCCGATGAGCACGACGTTCTCGAGCCGGAGCTGCCGGTACTCGACCTCGGTGACGTCTTCGAGTTCGGTGGAGAGGCCGGCGACGCGACGCAACGCCGCACGCTCTTCACGGTCGTACTGCTCGCCGTCGGTGTCGGCTCCCGAGGCGGCGTCGGAGCCGTGCACCATCATGGCCTCGGCCGCACCGGAACCGAACCGGGTGACCCCGGCCTTCGTCTCCGCGCCCCGCAGCACTCGCTCGACCGCGTCGTCGGCGGTGTTCTGTTCGGCTTCGTTCATCGTGTTAACCCTACTTCCGATCGCTGCGATAGGTTCCCCTACATGGGTTCCGACCACTACTTCTCCGCCGCGCCCTCGAGCGAAGCCCGCACCCGTACCATCCGCGTGGCGCTCGCCGGTCGCGAGGTCGAGCTCATGACCGCCGGCGGCGTGTTCAGCCCCGAGCACCTCGACCAGGGCACCCGCGTACTGCTCGACGCCGTGCCCGCTCCCCCGGCGGCGGGCGACCTGCTCGACCTCGGCACCGGATGGGGGCCCATCGCGCTCACCCTCGCGATGCGGTCGCCCGAGGCCACGGTGTGGGCGGTCGACGTCAACGAGCGCGCCCTCGACCTCACGCGGCGCAACGCCGCCCGGCTCGGCCTCCACAACGTCAACGCCGTCAGGCCCGACGATGTTCCCGACGACGTGCGCTTCGCGACGATCTGGTCGAACCCGCCGATCAGGGTCGGCAAGCAGGAGCTGCACGAGATGCTCTCGCGATGGCTGACCCGGCTGGACGACTCCGCCGAGGCCGCCGCGTGGCTCGTGGTCGCCAAGCACCTCGGCGCCGAGTCCCTGCAGCGCTGGATCGGCGCCGAGCTCGGCCTCGACGTCGAACGCGCGGCGAACTCCAAGGGCTTCCGCGTGCTCGACGTGCGCCGCTGACCCGGGTGCCCGTCCGTCGAACCCGCTATCGCGCCCTGCGGTCGATGAGGCGGGCGGAGCGCACGGAGGCCGAGGTCGTGAGCACGAGGAACGCGAGCGTCGCGACGAGCACCGCGACGAGCGGCAGGGCCCATGCGCCGCTCGATTCGTGCAATGCGCCGAGCACGGGTGGCGCCGTCGCCGCGACGAGGTAGCCGCCGGCCTGCACGAGGGCCGACATCTGCGTGGTCTCGCGGTCGGTACGGGTGATGCGCACGACGGTCGCGATGATGACGACGAATCCGCCGCCCTGGGCGATACCGCCGGTGACGGTCCACACGAGGTACGCCTCCGGGGCGAGGAGCAGGCCCAGCGGCAGCGTCGTCCACAGCACGCCGACGATGGCCGGCTGCACCCAGGCCGGCCGCAGTCGGCCGAGGAACGGCACACCGAGCGCCCCCGCGACGGCCGCGAGCTGGAAGAGCGACGCGACGTTGCCGGCGGCGATCGTATCGAGGTCGTACACGTCGGCGTAGAGGCTCGGCAGCCAGGCGCTCAGTCCGTAGTACGAGAACGACTGCGCGGCGAATGCCGCCGCGAGCAGCCAGGTCATGGGGTTGCGCCACGCCGAGTACTCGCCGGGGGCGACGACGCCGGTCGGTCCGGTGACGGCGGCCAGTGAACCGGTGACCGCGAGCGCGGCGGCCTCGCGCGCCTCGCGGCTCTCGGCAGTGACGCGCCGCAGGTGCACGCCCCACACCGCGAGAGCCACCACGATGAGCACGCCCCAGATCGCGGTCGCCCACTGCCAGCCGATCAGCTCGGCGAGCGGCGCCGTCACCGCGATCGTGAGCATCGAGCCGACGTTCATCATGGCCGAGTACACGCCCGTGACGAGCTGCGCGCGCTCGGGCGGGACGTCGCGCCGGATGACGACCGGCACGACGACGTTGCCGATCGCGATCGCGAGGCCGATGATGACGGTGCCCGCGAACGCCGCCCAGGTCGTGCCGCCCGATCGCACGATCGTGCCGATGAGGGTGCCGATGAGCGAGATCGCGACGGCCCGCTCGGCACCGGTCAGCCGGATCGTCCACGCGGCGATCGGCGTGCCCAGGGCGAAGCACAGCACGGGCAGGCTCGTCAGCAGGCCGGCCGCGGTCGGCGAGAGGCCGAGCGAGGCCTCGATCTCCTCGATGACGGGCGCGATCGCGACGAGCGGGCCGCGCAGGTTGAGCGCGACGAGCGAGATGCCGACGAGCAGGAGCCAGGGGAAGGAGGACGCGGCGGCCCGACCGGTGGCGCCGCGGGTCATGCGAGCGTGAGCACGCCGTCGAAGACGAGCTCGGCGGGGCCCGCGAGCGCGACGTGCTCGCCGTCGGACGCCTCGAACATGCGGACGCCGAGCACCCCGCCCGGCACCTGCACGCGCCAGTCGTTCGGCGCACCGGCGCCGGCCCAGTACCGCACCGCGAGTGCGGAGGCCACGGCACCGGTGCCGCACGAGAGCGTCTCGCCCGATCCACGCTCGTGCACGCGCATGCGGATGCGGCCGACGCCGTCTTCGACGAGCGGCTCGGCGGGCACGACGAACTCGACGTTGGCGCCCGCAGCGGGCACCGGTTCGAGCATGGGCGCGTAGGCGAGGTCGAGCCCCTCGAGCTCGTCGTCGTCGGCGAGGGCGACGACGACGTGCGGATTGCCCACGTCGATGCCGAGACCGGGCCGCGCGACGGGCAGCTGCTTCGCGCGCACGAGCGGTTCGCCGCCCGCGAGACGCCAGGTGCCGAGGTCGACCTGGAAGCCCGACGCCGTGCGGGTCACCGTGCGCACGCCGGCCCGGGTGCCGATCGCGATCTCGTCGCCGGGATGCAGCTCGGCGAGCCCCTGGTCGAGCAGGTACCGCACGAAGACGCGGATGCCGTTGCCGCACATCTCGGACACGGTGCCGTCGGCGTTCCAGTAGTCCATGAACCAGACCGCGCGCGGATCGGCTGCGAGCGCCGCTGCACCGTCGGCGAGGTTCTGCGAGCGCACGGCGCGGATGAGCCCGTCGGCGCCGACGCCGAAACGCCGGTCGCAGACGGCCGCGATCTGCGTGGGCTCGAGTTCGTTCTCACCCTCTGGGTCGCTGAAGAGCACGAAGTCGTTGCCCGTGCCCTGGCCCTTGGTGAATCGCAGATCGAACGGCATGCGACTCAGTCTAGGGCGGCCTGCCGGGCGAGCTCGGCGCTTCTCGCGACGGCATCATCGGCGTCGATCTGCACCGCGTCCCGGTATCGCTTGAACCAGCCGACCTGCCGCCTCGCGTACGTGCGGGTGAGCTGTTGCGTCTCGGCGACCGCGTCCGTACGAGGCATCCGGCCCTGGAGCTCGGCGAGCGCCTGCGCGTAGCCGATCGCCTTGCGCGCGGTGACCCCGCGCTCGAGGCCGAGCGGGACGAGTCCGCGCACCTCGTCGAGGAGGCCGGACGCCCACATGTCGTCGACGCGGGCGTCGAGCCGCGCGACGAGCCGCGCGCGGTCGCTGCGCAGGTGCACGATGCGATGCGGTCGCCACGGCACCGGATCGTCGGGAATCCTCGCCGCCGCCGGCGAGCCGGTGACCTCGATCACCTCGAGGGCACGGACGACGCGGCGCCCGTTCAGCGGGTCGACCTTCGCTGCGGTCTCGGCATCGATCTCGCGGAGCCGCGCGTGCAGCATGCCGGGACCCTGCTCGGCGAGCTCGGCCTCGAGGCGCGCACGCACGTCGGGATCGGTGCCGGGGAACTGGAAGTCGTGGATGACCGACGAGACGTACAGACCCGATCCGCCGACCAGCAGCGCGACCGATCCGCGGCCGGTGATCTCGTCGATGCGCGCCCTCGCCTCGGCCTGGTACGCCGCCACGGATGCCTCGTCGGTGACCTCGAGCACGTCGAGCAGGTGATGCGGCACCCCCCTGCGCTCCCCGAGCGCGAGCTTGGCGGTGCCGATGTCCATGCCGCGATACAGCTGCATCGCATCGGCGTTCACGACCTCGGCGGTGCACCCGGCGCGATCGAACGCCTCCGCGAGGTCGAGCGCGAAGGCCGACTTGCCGGTGCCGGTCGCGCCGACGACGGCGATGAGCGTCACGTCAGCGCTGGCCGTCGGTCGGGTCGTAGATCGGGAACGTGCCGACGCCGGGCGACACGAGCGGCTCGTTCGCGATGCGCAGCGTCGGGAGCCCGAGCGAGACCCGGCCGGGACTCGTCGAGCCGGTGTCCGCGGGCACGCCGCAGCTCTCGGCCTGGTCGCGATCCCACGCGTCGCCCGCGCGAGTGCGCCGGATCCGCAACGGGGCGCCGTCGACCGAGTCGGCGAGGAGGTGGAACGGGGCGGCCTGCGTGATCTCGACCGTGACGACGTCGCCCGGGCGCGGCAGTTCGGAGCCCTCGGGCACCTCGAAGTGCACGAGACGGCTGTCTTCGGCGCGACCGCTCAGGCGGTGGGTCTCGGCGTCCTTCTTGCCTTCGCCGGTGGCGACGAGGAGATTGACCGTCGTGCCGACGAGCTTCAGGTTCTCCTCCCAGGAGATGCGCTCCTGCAGGGCGATGAGGCGGTCGTAGCGCTCCTGCACGACCTCCTTCGGCACCTGGTGCTCCATCGTGGCGGCCGGAGTGCCGGGACGGATCGAGTACTGGAAGGTGAACGCAGAGGCGAATCGGGCGGCCTCGACGACGCGCATCGTCTCCTGGAAGTCCTCCTCGGTCTCACCGGGGAAGCCGACGATGATGTCGGTCGAGATCGCGGCGTTCGGAATCTTGGCACGCACGCGGTCGAGGATGCCGAGGAACTTCTCGGACCGGTACGAGCGTCGCATCGCCTTGAGGATGCGATCGGAACCAGACTGCAACGGCATGTGCAGCTGCGGCATCACGCTCGGGGTCTCGGCCATGGCATCGATGACGTCGTCGGTGAACGCAGCTGGGTGCGGGCTCGTGAACCGGATGCGCTCGAGCCCGTCGATCTCGCCTGCGGCGCGGAGGAGCTTGCCGAACGCCTGGCGGTCGCCGAACTCGACGCCGTACGAGTTGACGTTCTGTCCGAGCAGGGTCACCTCGACGGCACCGTCTTCGACGAGGGCCTGGATCTCGGCGAGGATGTCGCCGGGCCGGCGGTCCTTCTCCTTGCCCCGCAGCGCGGGGACGATGCAGAACGTGCACGTGTTGTTGCAGCCGACGGAGATCGAGACCCAGCCGCTGTAGGTCGAGTCGCGCTTCGTCGGCAGCGTCGACGGGAAGACCTCGAGTGCGTCGAGGATCTCGAGTTGCGCCTCGTCGTTGTGCCGGGCACGCTCGAGCAGGCTCGGCAGCGACCCCATGTTGTGGGTGCCGAACACCACGTCGACCCACGGCGCCTTCTCGAGGATGACGTTCTTGTCCTTCTGGGCGAGGCAGCCGCCGACGGCGATCTGCATGCCGGAGTGGCGGCGCTTGACGCCGGCCAGGTGCCCGAGGTTGCCGTAGAGCTTGTTGTCGGCGTTCTCGCGGACGGCGCACGTGTTGATCACGACGACGTCGGGTTCGGCGCCGTTCGCAGGGACGTAGCCGGCGGCCTCGAGCGAGCCCGAGAGTCGTTCGGAATCGTGGACGTTCATCTGGCACCCGAAGGTGCGGACCTCGTAGGTGCGCGGTGCGGGCTCCGTCGCCCGGGCGTCGGCGACCTCGTGAATGGTGCTCATGATCGCACCATTCTACGAGTCGTCGGCTGCGAGCGCCGTCGTCACCGCCTCGCGAACGACCTCGCCCGAGTAGCCGCGCCGCTGGAGGAAGGCCGACAGCCGTCGTTCGGCGGTCGCCCGGTCGAGCCCCGTCAGCTGGCGAGCCCGTCGCACCGCGACGGCCGTCGCGTTCTCGCGCTCGGCCTCGGGATCGAGATCGTCGACCGCCGCTCGGGCGACGGTCGGATCGATGCCCCGTCGGCCGAGCTCGTGCAGGATGGCGCCGGCACCACGACCCCGCCGCACGCCGTGGTTGTGCACGACCTGCTCGGCGAGCCGGGCGTCATCGAGGTAGCCGTAGCGCTCGTACCGCTCGATCCAGGACTCGACCTCGGGCTCGTCGAGCCCGTGCTCGACGAGCACCGATCTCACCTCGGCGATCGACAGCGCCGATCGCCGCAGGCGTGAGACGACGAGACGGTCGATGCGTTCGTCGCGCTCGAGGCCCGTCTCGTCGGGCGAGGGCGCCGCGTCGTCGTTCGACCGTGGATGTCGGCGTGCGCGGGTGTCGCGCTCGACCCCCGCCCCACGCGCCGGCCGGCCGCGACCGGGCTCATCGACCGTCGAGCCGGACGAGCCCTCGTCGGCCACCCACGGCAGATAGGTGACCGGGGCAAGGTGCTCAGCCGACGCGTCGCGCATGCTGCTGCCCTCCCCGGTCACTCGATCTCCCATGTCACGGCTCGGGCGCTCAGGCGCCCTTGCGCTTCGCGTCGAGCGACTCGACGTTGGCCGGTGCAGCGGTACCCGCTGCGCCGATGCCGAGCTTCACGAGGATCTTCTGCTCGATGTCGGCGGCGATGTCGGGGTTCTGCAACAGGAAGTTGCGCGCATTCTCCTTGCCCTGGCCGAGCTGATCGCCGTCGTAGGTGTACCAGGCACCCGACTTCTTGACGATGCCCTGGTCGACGCCGTAGTCGATGAGGCTGCCCTCGCGCGAGATGCCGACCCCGTAGAGGATGTCGAACTCGGCCTGCTTGAACGGCGGGGCCATCTTGTTCTTGACGACCTTCACGCGCGTGCGGTTGCCGACCGCGTCGGAGCCGTCCTTCAGGGTCTCGATGCGGCGGATGTCCATGCGGACCGAGGCGTAGAACTTGAGCGCCTTGCCGCCCGCCGTCGTCTCGGGGCTGCCGAAGAACACGCCGATCTTCTCGCGGAGCTGGTTGATGAAGATCATCGTGGTGTTCGTCTGGTTCAGGCCGCCCGTGAGCTTGCGGAGCGCCTGCGACATGAGACGGGCCTGGAGGCCGACGTGCGAGTCGCCCATCTCGCCCTCGATCTCGGCTCGCGGCACGAGTGCGGCCACGGAGTCGATCACGATGAGGTCGATCGAGCCCGAGCGCACGAGCATGTCGGCGATCTCGAGCGCCTGCTCGCCCGTGTCGGGCTGCGACACGAGCAGTGCGTCGATGTCGACGCCGAGCTTCTTGGCGTACTCGGGGTCGAGCGCGTGCTCGGCGTCGACGAACGCCGCGATGCCGCCGGCGCGCTGGGCGTTGGCGATCGCGTGGAGCGTGAGCGTCGTCTTGCCCGAGGACTCGGGACCGTAGATCTCGACGATGCGGCCGCGCGGGAGCCCGCCGACGCCGAGGGCGACGTCGAGGGCGATCGAACCGGTGGGGATGACCTCGACGGGGGCTCGCTCTTCGCTGCCGAGGCGCATGACCGACCCCTTGCCGAACTGGCGGTCGATCTGCGCGAGGGCGGCTTCGAGAGACTTCTCGCGGTCTGCGGGTGATGCCATGGTGTGGGCTCCTTCGATGCTCGTGTGCTGCTGCCTCTAGGCTGTCGTTTCCACGCTTCGGGCCCCGGTGTACCGGTGCTGACCCGCGACGTCTCGCGACAAGGCGGTTGCGGTGTGTTCCGACGCATCGACCGTATGACCGGCCACCGACATCCGACGCCCTCACGGGTGGGGATGTGGAGGGATGCCTCGTTCCTCCTGCTGTTGAGGACAGTACCGCAGAACCGAACGGATGTTCGAACCCGGGCGCGGCGTGTCGAACAGCTCTTCGGTATGCGCCGGCGGCGTCAGCGCGCGGCGCCCTCCGGCCGACCCGGGACGGGTCGGCCGGCGCCGTGCCGTCGCTGCTCCGGGACGTCCGTCGCCTCGCAGAGGGCGATCCAGACGTCGCGCGGCCGCACGCCGGCGTCGAGCGCCTCGCGAGCCGTGCGCCCACCGAGCTGAGCGAGCACCAGGTCGTTCACGACGACCCCGCCGTACCCCGGGCCGAACTCGGCATCCACGGCGAACTGGAACTCGCTGAGCTTCATGGCACCTCCGGAAACGGCTCCGGCCGGTCAGAAGACCGGCCGGAGTACGGGTAAGAACGATCGGGTCAGCGGACCATCATGTCGGCGTCGAACTCGGCGACGAGCTCGTCGGGCAGGCTGTCGGGCACCACCGAGAGGCCCTCGAGCACCGCGATGCGGTCGCCGACCTCGTGCATGATCACCGAGATGGGCGTGTCGAGCGCTTCGGCCACTGAGGCGAGGATCTCGGAGGACGCCTCTTTCTGCCCCCGTTCGACCTCGCTGAGGTACCCCAGCGCGACACTCGCCTTGGACGCGACCTGCCGGAGCGTGCGCCCCTTCTGCAGGCGGAAGTCCCTCAACACATCGCCGATCTCCTGTCGAACCAGAACCATCGGGGAACCTCCTTCTACACTGCCTCGACTCCGCCGGAGCCGGAAACGGGAGCGTCAGTCTACCTGATGCTCATGTCTTCGAATCTAGCGTCGCACACTGGGGCTTTCGTGTGAACCTGCCACGTGTAACAGGGTGTTCACGAAGAGTATTCCGCTCCCTCGGATCGCGCCTGCGAGCGGGCGGCGCGGCGACGGATCCGAGCGCCTCGGACCCCTCGACCGGGATGCGTCCCGCCGCGAGCCGCCCAGGATCAGGCCGCCGGCAGGCCCGCGAGCAGCGCACCGATCGCGGCGTGCACGCTCTGCCGACGGATCGACGCGCGGTCGCCCGTGAAGGACAGGTCGATCGCGTCGACCCGGTCGCCGATCGCGAGGCCGACGTGCACCGTGCCGACGGGCCTGCCGTCCTGCGGGTCGGGCCCGGCGACGCCCGTGGTCGAGACCCCGATGTCGGCGGGGTGTCCGTCGACCGCCAGCGCGGTGCGCACGCCGATCGCCATCTGCCGGGCGACCTCGGGGTGCACGGCGCCCTCGCGACGCAGCAGCCCGGCGTCGACGCCGAGCAGCGTATGCTTCACGGCGGTGTCGTAGGCGACGATGCCGCCCGTGACGACGAGCGAGGCGCCGGGGACGCTCGTGAGCTCGGCGACGACGAGCCCGCCCGTGAGCGACTCGGCGACGGCGATGCGCAGGCGTCGGCGGGTGAGCTCGGCGATGAGGCGCGCGGCCGCTTCGGCCTGGAGCGCGCCCGGCCCGCTCACGCCGCCCGGCCCCGCGCGAGTCGGACCGCATCGCGTACGTAGAGCAGTCCGGACCAGACCGTGAGCACGAGGGCGAGGCCCATCGCGACCCAGTTCACCCAGAGGATCCAGTCGCCGACGATCGTCCAGAGCGGCACGAGCGCGAGCGAGATCGCGACCGATTGCACGACCGTCTTGAGCTTGCCGCCCGACGAGGCGGGTACCACGTTGCCGCGTCGGAGCTCGACCAGCCGCCAGACGGTGATGCCGACCTCCCGCACCACGATGAGGATCGTCACCCACCACCACAGCTCGCCCAGGATCGACAGGCAGACGAGCGCACCGCTCGTGAGCAGCTTGTCGGCGATCGGGTCGAGGATCTTGCCCAGGTCCGTGACGAGCCCGCGACTGCGGGCGATGTGTCCGTCGATGCCGTCGGTCGCGATGGCGACGATGAACAGCGCTGCCGCCCACCACCGCAGGGGGCCGTCGGCTCCGTCATCGGCGAGCAGCAGCCAGAAGAAGACCGGTGCGGCCAGGATCCGCACGATCGTGATCGCGTTCGGCAGGTTCCAGTTCGCCGATCGGGCGCGCCCTTCGGCGGAGGAGGTCATACGGCCAAGGATACCGGGCGCTCAGTCGCGGCCGGTGAGGCCCCAGGCGTCTTCGTCACCCTCGGCCTCGACCTCCTCGAGCCCCTCGGGGATGCGGCCGACCGGGTCGTCGTAGCGGTCGTCGACCTCGTGCGCGACGGGCGCGGGCGCTGCCGCGGCGGGCGGCGCCGTCGCCTGCGGCGGTGCCGCAGGCGCACTCGGCTCACCACGCAGCTTCGCGAGCACGCCCGGCAGCTGCTCAGCCGTCACGAGCACGTCGCGGGCCTTCGAGCCCTCCGAGGGACCGACGATCTCGCGCGACTCGAGCAGGTCCATGAGGCGACCGGCCTTCGCGAATCCCACGCGCAGCTTGCGCTGCAGCATCGACGTCGAGCCGAACTGCGTCGACACCACGAGCTCCGCCGCGGCGAGCAGCAGCTCGAGGTCGTCGCCGATGTCGGAGTCGATCTCCTTCCGCTCGACGGCGGCCGCGACATCCTGACGGTACTCGGGACGCGCCTGGCGCGTGACGTGGGTCACGACCTTCTCGATCTCGGCCTCGGTGACCCAGGCACCCTGCACGCGCAACGGCTTCGACGCCCCCATCGGCAGGAAGAGCGCGTCGCCCTGCCCGATGAGCTTGTCGGCGCCCGGCTGGTCGAGGATGACGCGCGAGTCGGTGACGCTCGTCACCGCGAACGCAAGTCGCGACGGCACGTTCGCCTTGATGAGGCCCGTGACGACGTCGACCGACGGCCGCTGCGTCGCGAGCACGAGGTGGATGCCCGACGCACGCGCGAGCTGCGTGATGCGCACGATCGAGTCCTCGACGTCGCGCGGGGCGACCATCATGAGGTCGGCGAGCTCGTCGACGACGACGAGCAGGTACGGGTACGGCTTGAGCTTGCGCTCGCTTCCCGCCGGCAGGATGATCTCGTCGTTCACGACGGCCTTGTTGAAGTCGTCGATGTGGCGGAAGCCGAACGACGCGAGGTCGTCGTACCGCATATCCATCTCCTTCACGACCCACTGCAGCGCCTCGGCGGCCTTCTTCGGGTTCGTGATGATCGGGGTGATGAGGTGCGGCACGCCCGCGTACGGGGCGAGCTCGACGCGCTTCGGGTCGATGAGCACCATGCGCACCTCGCTCGGCTTCGCGCGCATGAGCAGGCTCGTGATCATCGAGTTGACGAAGCTCGACTTGCCCGAGCCGGTCGAGCCCGCGACGAGGAGGTGCGGCATCTTGGCGAGGTTCGCGACGACGTAGCCGCCGCCGACGTCCTTGCCGACGCCGATCGTCATCGGGTGCTTCGCGCCGACCGCGGCGTGCGAGCGCAGCACGTCGCCGAGGGTCACCGTCTCGCGGTCGGCGTTCGGGATCTCGACGCCGATCGCGCTCTTGCCCGGGATCGGTGACAGGATGCGCACCTCGTTCGACGCGACCGCGTAGGCGAGGTTCTTCGACAGCGCCGTGACCCGCTCGACCTTGACTCCCGGCCCGAGCTCGATCTCGTACTGCGTCACGGTCGGACCGCGCGAGAAGCCCGTGACCTTCGCGTCCACCGAGAACTGGTCGAGGACACCCGTGATCTGGCGCACGACGTCGTCGTTCGCCTGCGAACGCGACTTCGCCGGCGGCCCGGCAGCGAGGGTCGCGGCGGAGGGCAGGAAGTACGGACGGTCGGGCTGCTCCGCCGCGTCGGCGTCGGCGGGAACGAGGGATGCCTCGGCACCGGCGCCGTTCGCATCGGCCGCGAAGTCGGCCGCCGCGTCGTAGAGCGGGATCGCCTGGGTCGCACCGGCGTCGTCGCCGCGGAGCCCGATGCCGGCGTTCGAACCGTCGCCGGCGAAGTTCGCGACCGCGGATTCGGCGCGCTCGAGGTCGCCGAGCAGCTCGGTGCCGTACGCGTCGGCCCCGCCGGCCCCCTCGATGGGGCTGTCGAAGCTGCCGGCGGCGGAGCCCGCACCGAACACCTCGGTGATGCCGTCGATGCCCGACGCCTCGAACTCCGGATCTTCTTCGCGGCCCTGCGCATTTCGCCGCCACCAGGGCACGAGCCCGGGCGCGGCGTCGTCGGCATCGTCGTCGATGCCGTCGAGCTCGGTCGGGACGCTCTTCTCCTTGCGGCGACGCGACGGCTTCGCCGAGGCATCCGCTTCATCGGCGGGCACCTCGTCGGGGGCGCCGAACAGCCAGTCGTAGAGCTCGCGGAACCGCGCCGGGATCCGGTTCGGCGGCGTCTTCGTGATGATCAGGACGGAGAGCACGACGAGGAGGATCACGACGATCGCCGCGCCCACCTCGGTGATCAGCAGGATGAGCGGGGTGGCGAGCATCCAGCCGAGGATGCCGCCGGCACGCGCGAGCACCGCCATGCCGTCGCTCGGCTCGGGCTGGCCGCCGAAGATGTGGCACAACGCCGACACGCTCAGCAGGAGGAGGAGGAGCCCGATGCCGATACGCGTGTTGTCGTGCACCGAACTCGGATGCCGGAAGAGCCACACGGCGAACAGCAGCATGATGACGGGGAGCGCGAACGCCACCCTGCCGAACAGGCCGCCGAACGTCCACGAGTCGAGGGTCTGCGCGACGGGCTCGTTGATGAAGAACCACTCGACGACCGCGCCGGCGATGGCGAGCACGACGATGAAGAAGGGCAGTCCGTCGCGACGCTCGTCTTTCTGCAGCGTCTCGGGCCCGAGCGCGCGTGCGGCGCCGCCCGCGAGGTGCGCCAGCCCCATCCACGCCTTCACGAAGATGTTCGGCCCCGCCGACGTCTGGGCCGGCTTCTTCGCGGCCGCGCCGCGCGTCTGCGCCGGCAGCTTCTTCGTCGGCGCGGTCTTCGCAGATGCGGTGCGCGAGCTGCCGCCGCGGGACGAGGTGCCCGAGGCGCGCCCGTTCGACTTGGTGCCCGTAGCCATGGGGTCAAGGTTACGGCCGACGGCCGACCTCCCCCGGGAGCGCGGGGCGAGTGTCTGCGATCCGTGCTCGTGGCCGCGCCGCTCAGGCGAGCAGCGTGCGCACCATGGTGTCGCGTCGTCCGCTCGTCTCGACGACCGCGAATCCCTCGGAGCGGTAGAGCGCCGCAGCGAAGTTGCCGTGTTCGACCGACAACGCCAGCCGCGCATGGCCGGACGACCGCGCGGCATGCGCGAGCTCCTGCAACAGCGCGCGGCCGACGCCCTGCGCGCGCCACAGCGGCCGGACCCCGATGATCAACTCGGGGACCCCGCTCGCAACGAACCCGTGCGCACGACGATCGGCCGGGAACAGGCGGTACCAGGCCGCGCCGACCGGATCGCCATCGCCGTCGAGGGCGACGACGCCCCGATCGGCCGGCCGCTGCCAGCCCGCGACGTAGCCGCGGGAGACCGGGTCGGCGAGGACGTCGTGCCGAGGGCGCGCCGCTCCCTGACGCCAGTTCGCCGCCTCGACGACCATGTCGGCGAGGAACGCGCCGTCGGCCGGAGCCGCGGGGCGGAGCGAGTAGGTCGTCATGACGGGAGGGTACGGCAACCGTGTCACGGCGGTGTTACGAGCGGCTGCATGCGGCTGGGGATCGACCGGCCGTCGCCGAGGCGCCGCGCGCGGACGTCGGGAACGGACCGCGTCGATCGCCCTCGCATACCGCGGCGAGCGGGGCTACGCCTCGATGACGAGCGGCACGAGCATCGGGCGCCGGCGCAGTCGCCGGTTCACCCAGGTGCCGAGCGTGCGGCGCACGAGCTGCTGCAGGGCGTGGGAATCGCGCACCCCGTTCTGCGCCGCATCGGCGAGCGCTGCGACGATCTTCGGCTTGACGTCCTCGAACACGGCGTCGTCCTCGGCGAATCCACGGGCGTGGATCTCGGGGCCCGAGATGACGCGACCGGTCGTGGCATCGACGACGACGATCACCGAGATGAAGCCCTCCTCGCCCAGGATGCGGCGGTCCTTCAGGTCGGCGTCGGTGATCTCGCCGACCGTCGACCCGTCGACGTAGACGAAGCCGAGGTCGAGCTGGCCGGCCTCGCGCACGACGCCGTCGGTCATGTCGTAGACCGTTCCGTTCTCGCCGATGAAGGTGTTCGCCGCGGGGATGCCGGTGTCACGGGCGAGCTTCGCATTCGCCTGCAGGTGGCGGTACTCGCCGTGGATCGGCAGCACGTTCGCCGGCTTCAGGATGTTGTAGCAGTAGAGCAGCTCGCCCGCGGCCGCGTGGCCCGAGACGTGCACCTTCGCGTTGGCCTTGTGCACGACGTTCGCACCGAGCTTCGTCAGGCCGTCGATGACGCGGTAGACCGCGTTCTCGTTGCCCGGGATGAGGCTCGAGGCGAGGATGACCGTGTCGCCCTCGCCGATCTCGATCTGGTGGTCGCGGTTCGCCATCCGGCTGAGCACGGCCATCGGCTCGCCCTGCGAGCCCGTCGACATGTAGACGATCTTGTCGTCGGGGATGTCGCCGGCCTTCTTGTAGTCGACGAGCACGCCCTCGGGCACGTCGAGGTAGCCGAGGTCGGCCGCGATCGTCATGTTGCGCACCATGCTGCGGCCGAGGAGCGCCACCCGGCGGCCGTTCGCGTGCGCCGCGTCGAGCACCTGCTGCACCCGGTGCACGTGGCTCGAGAAGCTCGCGACGACGACCTTCTTCGGCGCGCGCGAGATCACCTGGTCGAGCACGGGGCCGATCTCGCGCTCGAGCGGGGTGAAGCCCGGGACATCCGCGTTCGTGGAATCGACCATGAAGAGGTCGACGCCCTCCTCGCCGAGCCGCGCGAACTCGCGCAGGTCGGTGAGCCGGCCGTCGAGCGGCAGCTGGTCCATCTTGAAGTCGCCCGTGGCGAGCACGGTGCCCGCATCGGTGATGATCGCGACGGCGAGCGCATCGGGGATCGAGTGGTTGACCGCGATGAACTCGAGGTCGAACGGGCCGATCTCCTCGTGCTGCCCCTCTTTCACCGTGAGGGTGTACGGCGCGATGCGGTGCTCCTTGAGCTTCGCCTCGACGAGCGCGAGCGTGAGCTTCGAGCCGATCAGGGGGATGTCGCCCCGGAGCTTCAGGAGGTAGGGCACCGCGCCGATGTGGTCTTCGTGGCCGTGCGTGAGCACGACGCCGACGATGTCGTCGAGCCGGTCGCGGAGGAATCCGAAGTCGGGCAGGATCAGGTCGACGCCGGGCTGGTGCTCCTCGGGGAAGAGCACGCCGCAGTCGACGATGAGGATCTTGCCGTCGATCTCGTAGCTCGTCATGTTGCGGCCGACCTCTCCGAGGCCGCCGATCGGGATGATGCGGAGCGTCCCTGCCTCGAGCGGAGCGGGATCGATGACGGTGTCGGGCACAGTGCCCTCCTTACGTTCGCGGTGTTCAGTTCGGTGCGATGCGCTCGGGCATCGCGGATGTCTCGTGGTGGGCTCGCCCGGTCAGCGGGTCGTGCCCGCGACCTTCGGCAGTGCGCCGCCGGCGGCGGCGTTGCGGTCGGGCCGGAAGTTGTGGAAGTCGACGCCCTCGACGCCGCGCACGAGGTCGATCTCGTCCTCGATGAGCGCAGCCTCCCACTCCTCGGGGCCCACGAGCGGCAGGCGCACCCGCGGGCTCGAGATGCGGCCGAGGCCGTGCAGGATGTACTTCGCCGCGACGGTGCCGGGGACGTGGGTCATGGTCGCCCGCACGAGCGGCTCGAGCCGCTGGTGCGCCTCGGTCGCGGCCTTGAGGTCGCCGCGGTTCACCGCGTCGACGATCGTGCGGTACGGAGCCGGCGCGATGTTCGCGGTGACGCCGATGAGGCCGGTCGCGCCGATCGACAGGTGCGGGAGCACGTTCGCGTCGTCGCCCGAGAAGTACATGAGGTCGGTCTGGTTGAGCACCCGGCTGACCTCGGAGAAGTCGCCCTTGGCGTCTTTCACGGCGAGGATGTTGGGGTGCTTCGCGAGCCGCAGGATGGTCTCGTACTTGATCGGCACTCCGGTGCGACCCGGGATGTCGTAGAGGATGACCGGCAGGTCGGTCGCGTCGGCGACCATGCGGAAGTGCGTGAGGATGCCCGCCTGGGTGGGCTTGTTGTAGTACGGCGTGACGATCATGATGCCGTCGGCGCCGGCCTTCTCGCTGTGCTGGTACAGCTCGATGGCGTGCGCGGTCTCGTTCGAGCCGCCGCCGGTGATGATCTTGGCGCGGCCGGCGGCCACGTCTTTGCCGACCTCGACGAGCCGGATCTTCTCGGGGTCGGTCAGGGTCGACGTCTCGCCGGTGGTTCCCGTGACGACGATGCCGTCGGCGCCTGCCGAGATGACATCGTCGATGTGCTTCTCGACCCCGGGCCAATCGACCTCGCCGTCCGCCGTCATCGGCGTGACGAGCGCGACGAGCACTTGTCCGAAGGGGTTCTCTGAGGTCACGCCCACCAGCGTATCGGTTCGACGGGATGCCGCGTCGCCGCCCCGACTCGATGGGTCACGTCGAGCCTCGTCACGAGGGTCATCGGCTGCCGGACCGACGAGCGGGACTCCACGTGCGGTGCAGCCCGCGCGCGACGCAGGCGAGGACAGCCGCCTCGACGCGGGGCCAGTCATGGATGATCTGCGCGTAATCGAACCTCAGGGTGACGTACCCGCGTTCGGCCGCCGCGGCGTCTCGCACGAGGTCCTTGTGTCGCTTCGATGCGGTGGCCGTCGCGGGGGCGGCCCTTCCCTGCAGCGCGTCGGCGAATCCGTCCACATGGTTGCTTTTGCCATCTGCTTCGAGGATGAGCCGATCGCCGAGCACGAAGTCGACCCGGCCGACCCCGTCGATCAGTACCTGCGAGCGCAGTTCGATGCGATGGCGCCGAAGACGCAGCCGCAACAGCGACTCCAGGCCGCTGTCGGCGTCCCAGCGAGCGAAGTCGACGAGCCGACGGTGCTTCGCGGGTACCCTCGCGCGAAGGCGGCCCACGCCCGCTCGGTCGATCAGCCCCTTCCGCATCGCGGACTCGAGCGCAGCGAAGAAGGTCTCGCCGCCCCGGCACCCGAGCACCTGTGCGAGCGCGTCGACGATGGTGCCCTCCCCGAGCGCCGACCCGCTGCCCGTCCAGTGCAGCACGCACGCGCAGCCGTCATGCAGGTGACGACGCCCGTGCTCGGGCATCGAGACATGCACCCGATCGTCGTCGTCGAGCAGCCACACGCCGGCGCGTCGCAGACGCGAGATGCAGCCGAGCATCCCTCCGTGCCGCGCGGCCGTCACCACCTCGGCGGCAGCGGTCGTCGAGGCGTACACACCGGATCGAACCCGTTCGATGGCGCCTTCGCGCCGCGCCCGGCCGATGGACTTCGAATCGACACCGACCGCCAGAAGATCGGCGGTGCGCGCGACGCCGCCGAGCCGGTCGCACCAGCGCTCGACCTCATACGTGTCGATGGGCATGCAGCGATGCTGTCCTCCGGTCGAAGCCCGATCACTCTGCGAAGCCGAGCCGCTGGATCGTTGGGGAAGTCTTGCGGGTGTGGAGGACGAGTGGACTCGATCGGAATGTCGGGGAATCTCCGCGTCGAGCCGGCAGACGGACGACCGGAATCGAATTCTCCGACATCTCGTCTGCGCCTGGTCGGCCAGCACAACCGAAATGTCGGAGGAAACCCACACGGGCCGCCTCGACTTCGCCTCGTAGCCGGAATCCTCCGACACTTCGGCGCGCACCGCGCCCGGCTGGTGGCGATACGGAGCGGGCGGCGGCGTCAGGCGCGGCGGTAGGTGAGGAAGCGGTAGCGGATGCCGCTCCGGGAGGCGTGCTCGCCGGCCGGCGGGTCGACGGCGACGAGCTCGAAGCCCTCGGGCACGGCGGGGGCGTGCACGTCGCCCGGCTCGGCGGCGAATCCCCCGGTGTGCTCGAGCTCGGTCACCTCGAGGAGGTCGGCCCGGTCGATCGCCTCGGCGAACAGCTGCCCGCCGCCGATCACCCAGACCCGCTCGTCGCCGGCGACGAGCGCCAGCGCCTCGTCGAGTGATCTGGCGCGCTCGGCTCCATCGTCGGCCCAGTCGGCCTGCCGCGTCACGACGATGTTGCGGCGCCCCGGCAGCGGACGGTACCGGGGCGAGAGCGAGTCCCAGGTCTTGCGCCCCATGATCACCGGCATGCCGAGCGTCACGGCCTTGAAGTGCGCGAGATCCTCGGGCACGTGCCACGGCATGCCGCCGTCGCGCCCGATCACGCCGCCGCCCGCCTGGGCCCAGACGAGTCCGATGCGCGGGACGCGCGATGCCGGGCCTGACGCCGAGCCAGGCACCGACGCTCCCGAGCGGTTCGGTGCCGGGGCATCCTCGCTCATACGGCGACGGCCGCGCGGATCGCCGGGTGGTGCTGGTAGCCCTCGACCACGAAGTCGTCGTACTCGTAGTCGAAGATCGAGGCGGGCACCCGAGCGAGGCGGAGCGTCGGGTACGGGTACGGGTCCCTGGCGAGCTGCTCGCGCACCTGCTCGACGTGGTTGTCGTAGATGTGGCAGTCGCCACCGGTCCAGACGAAGTCGCCGACCTCGAGGCCGGTCTGCGCGGCCACCATGTGGGTCAGCAGCGCGTACGAGGCGATGTTGAACGGCACACCGAGGAAGAGGTCGGCACTGCGCTGGTAGAGCTGGCACGAGAGCCGGCCGTCGGCGACGTAGAACTGGAAGAGGGCGTGGCACGGCGCGAGCGCCATGTCGGGGATGTCGGCCGGGTTCCACGCCGAGACGATGAGCCGGCGCGAATCCGGGTTCTCGCGGATCTGCGCGACGACGTCGGCGATCTGGTCGATGACCTCGCCCGACGGGGTCGGCCACGAGCGCCACTGCACGCCGTAGACGGGGCCGAGCTCGCCCTGCGCATCGGCCCACTCGTCCCAGATGGTGACGCCGTGCTCCTGCAGCCAGCCGACGTTCGACGAGCCCTGCAGGAACCACAGCAGCTCGTACGCGATCGACTTGAAGTGCACGCGCTTCGTCGTGACGAGCGGGAACCCCTTCGAGAGGTCGAACCGCAGCTGGCGGCCGAACACGCTGCGCGTGCCCGTTCCGGTGCGGTCGGTCTTCGGCTCGCCGTGCTCGAGCACGTCGCGCAGGAGGTCTTCGTACGGGGTGGCGATTCGCTCGGACATCAGGTCAAGGCTAACCCGCGGATGCCTCGTGGCGGGCGTCATTCGTCGTCACAGTCGTCGTGGCGCGGCGGAGCCGCCGTACCGTCGGTTCATGGACCTCGTCGCCGCGCTCGCCATCGGCGCCGCACTCGTCGCCGCCGCGACCGCGGTGGGGCTCGTCTGGCGCGCACGGCAGGGGCGCGCGGTCGGCGGATCGGGCGAGCGCGTGCGCCCGGCTTCGCTCGGCGTCGAAGCCGGCCGGTTCGGCGAGCGGGCGACGCTCGTGCAGTTCTCCACCGAGTTCTGCAGCCGATGCCCGGCCGCGGCGCGCCTGCTCGGCGGCATCGCCGATGAGACGCCCGGGGCCCGCCACGTCGAGGTCGACCTCACGCATCGCGCCGATCTGGCCCGCCGGTTCGACGTGACCCAGACCCCGACGACGCTCATCGTCGATGCCGACGGCATCGTACGGACGCGCATCGGCGGGGCGCCGCGCGCCGACGTGGTGCGCGCTCGACTCGACGAAGTGCTCGGGAGGCAGCATGTCGACATCCGCTGACGGACGCGAACCGGCCGGCATCGACCCTCGCGGTCCCCGCTTCGGCGCGGGCATCACGGCGGTGCTGCTGCTCGCCACGGTCGTGCTCGCCGTCGGCGGCGCCTCGGCCGCCGCCTTCTGGCTGCTCGTCGCGGTCGCCGCCCTCTTCGCGTGGGGCGCGTTCGCCGGCATCCGACGGCACCCCTACGGCCTGATCTTCCGGAAGCTCGTGCGACCCGGGCTCGCGCCGCCCGCCGAGCTCGAAGACCCGCGACCGCCGACCTTCGCACAGGGCGTCGGCTTCGCCGTGACGCTCGCGGGCATCGTGCTCGCCCTGCTCGGCGCTCCGCTCGCCGTGCCGATCGCGGCGGCGATCGCGTTCTTCGCCGCCTTCCTCAACTCGGTCTTCGGCTTCTGCCTCGGCTGCTGGCTGTACCTCTGGCTCGTGCGGGCCCGGGTGATCCGGACGGCGTGAGCCTGCGGCATCTACAGCCGTCGAACCCGCCTGCCGACGGCCCCTGCTCCCCCGCTAGGCTGGGAGCCCGGCTCGAAGTGGAGGATCCCGATGGCACTCACCAGTGAAGCGACCACCGTCTGGAAGGGCACCCTGTTCGAAGGGTCGGGCGACGTCGCCCTCGACTCCTCGGGGCTCGCGAACTTCCCCGTCAACTGGAAGGCGCGCGCCGAGGGCGTCGCCAACACGACGAACCCCGAAGAGCTCCTCGCCGCGGCGCACTCGTCGTGCTTCTCGATGGCCCTCTCGCTCGCCCTCGCCGAGGCCGGAAACCCCGCGGAGAGCATCCAGACGACCGCTGCCGTGACCTTCGAACCCGGCAAGGGCGTGCTCGGCAGCCACCTGCTCGTGAGCGCACGCGTGCCCGGCCTCAGCGAGGCCGAGTTCGAGGCGTTCGCGAACGACGCGAAGGCGGGATGCCCGATCTCGCAGGCGCTCGCCGGCATCCCGATCACGATCGAAGCCGAACTCGCCTGATCGATGCGGGTCCTGATCGCCGGTGCCACGGGCTTCATCGGCACCACGTTCTCGGCCCGGCTCCGCGAACGCGGCCACGAGGTCGTCCGTCTCGTGCGCCGTCGCGCGCACGAGGCCGACGAGGTGTCCTGGTCGCCCGCCGCGGGCATCATCGACTTCACCGTGATGGATCGCGTCGACGCGGTCGTGAACCTCGCCGGCGCCTCGCTCGCGCGACTGCCGTGGACGAAGCGCTACCGCGACGAGATCCTCGAGTCGCGGATCGGCGCGACTCGCACGCTCGCCGACGCGATGCGCAAGGCCCGCACGCCGCCGTCGGTCTTCCTCAGCGCGTCGGCGGTCGGGTACTACGGCGACCGCCCCGGCGAGCTGCTCACCGAGTACTCCAGCGCCGGAAGCGGGTTCCTCGCCCAGGTCGTCGGCCGGTGGGAGGCCGCGGCGTCGCTCGCTCCCGAAGAGACCCGCACCGTGCTCGTCCGCACCGGCCTCGTCGTCGGCTCGGGCGGCGGGGCGTTCCAGCGGGTCGCGACGCTCACGAAGTTCGGCCTGTCGAGCCGACTCGGCACGGGTGGCCAGCACTGGCCGTGGATCGCCCTCGACGACGAGGTCGGCGCGCTCGTGCACCTGCTCGACTCGAAGCTGTCGGGGCCGGTCAACTTCGTCGGGCCGACCCCGGCGACGGCGGACCGGGTGATGCGCGCCATGGCCGAGCGGATGCGGCGCCCGCACGCGTTCGGCGTACCCGAGAAGGTGCTCGAGCTCGCGCTCGGCAGCGCGGCCGACGAACTGCTGCTCGCGAGCCAGAAGGTCCGGCCGCAACGGCTCATCGACGACGGCTACCGATTCGCGCACACGACCGTCGAGTCGGCGATCGACGCGATGATCAGCGCTGCCGGCGGTCGAGCTCGATAGCGGTGCGCACCGCCTGCCGCGCACGACGGCGGTCGCCGGCCGCGTCGTACGCGAGGCCGAGCCGCAGCCAGGCCCGCCACGACGCCTCGTCGGCCTCGACCTCGGCCTTGAACCGGCCGAACTCGGCGTCGGCGGCGTCGCGGTCGGCGCGCCCGCTCGGGCGCAGCGGCAGGCCGAGGTCGGTACCGCCCTCGTCGTGGAGTCGCCGGATGAGTTCCTGCGAGCGGATGCCGAACGCGAGCTCGCGCCAGAGCGCCCACGCGGCGATGATCGGCAGCACGAGGAGCGCGATGCCGATGACGATCGCGACCGGCTCGCCCGTGCCCATGAACTGCACGGCGCGCCACCCGACGAGCGCGAGGTAGAGCGCGAGCAACGCCGCCATGATCAGCGCGCCCGACTTCGCGGTGAGCGCCCGGCGGCCGCCGGCCGCGGTCATCGGGCGCCGGCAGGCGCGCCGCCTGCGAGGCCGAGGTCGAGCAGGGCGTCGAGGCCGACGCTCACCCCGGATGCCTCGGTCGCGCGCCGCAGCGCGAGCAGGATGCCCGCCTCGTACGAACTCGGCGAGAGCGTCGAGTGGGTGAAGGTCAGGGTCTCGCCGTCGCCGCCCATGACGACGCGCTGCTCGGCGAGCGTGCCCGCCATGCGCAGGCTGTGCACGGGCACGCCGGAGACGAGCTGGCCGCGAGCGCGCTGATCGGCATGCGGCGCCGAGACCGGGCCGGCGGCGCCGCGCGCCTCGCCGATGAGTTCTGCGGTGCGCACGGCGGTGCCCGAGGGCGAGTCGACCTTGCCCGCGTGGTGCGCCTCGATGATCTCGATCGAATCGAAGTACGGGGCAGCGAGCGCGGCGAACGCGGTCGCGAGCACGCTGCCGATCGAGAAGTTCGGCACGAACAGCACGGCACCGGCGTCGTCGTGTCCGCGGACGAACTTCGTGATCTCGGCGATGCGATCGCGCGACCAGCCCGAGGTGCCGACGACGATGGGGATGCCTGCGCCTGCGGCGAACTCGACGATGGCGGGACTCGCCGCCGGATGGGTGACGTCGAGCGCGACGTCGGCGCCGAGCATCTCGTCGAGGCTCGATCCCGAGCCGAGCGCAGCGTGGAGTTCGAGGTCGTCGGCCGCCTCGATGAGTCGGATCGCCAGCTGCCCCATCTTGCCCGTGGCTCCGGCCACGGCGACCTTGATCGTCACCCGTCGAGTCTACCGAGGCCCGTGCTCCACGCAGCCGCGTCCCGAATATGCTCGACGCATGCTCCGATACCGCGAGGCCGCCGTGACCGATCCCGACGCCCACGACTTGCTCGAGGCGTACTTCGCCGAGCGCGCGGCGGGCTTTCCCGCCGAGCAGGGCGAGTACCGCCCGACCTGGCCGGATGCCTCGCAGTTCACGCCGCCCGCCGGCGTGTTCCTCGTCGTGGTCGACGACGAGCGGGGCGGCGAGCTCGTCGGCTGCGGCGGGGTCCGGCGCATCCAGCGTCGCCCCGAGACCTATGAGATCAGGTTCGAGGTCAAGCACCTCTGGCTCGCCCCGGCCGGCCGGGGTCGTGGCGAGGGCAAGCGGCTCCTCGCGGAGCTCGAGCGCCGGGCGATCGAGTTCGGCGCGCAGGAGCTCGTGCTCGACACGAACGCCTCGCTCGAGGCGGCCGGCGGTCTCTACCGCTCGGCCGGATACGTCGACATCGAGCCGTACAACGCGAACCCGAACGCGACGAACTGGTACGGCAAGCCGGTCGGCGCCGATCTGTAGGGAGCACCCGTCGACACGCCGAGGGCACGGGCGCGACGCGCCGTGCGCGGCTGGAATGTTCCTCCACGGGTGCACGGTGCGAGCGAGCCTGCGTGGGGGCGAGCCCGGGTGGGAGCGTGCGGCTCAGATGGAGAACGGCTCCGGCAGGCCGGTGCGGAGCTCGGGCGGCAGGTGCGCGAGGTCGTTGTGCACCACGAGGCTCCACGGTCGCCCGGGCTTCTGCGTCAGCACGGTGAGCCCGGCGTTGGCCTGGTTGATCGAGACCCAGCGCCAGTCGGGAGCGCCGAGCACCTCGCGGACGAACCAGCCGATCACGAAGTTGTGCGTGATGAGCAGCTCGTGCCGGTCGTCGCGGTGCGAGCGCAGGAATTCGGCGACCGCATCGGCCATCTGCGCGTTGCCGGCTTCGATCTCGTCCTCGGTCACGGAGCCGAAGAACGGGTCGTAGAACTTCGGCGTCTCGGGGGCGGGCCCCGAGGGGATGCAGTCGAACAGGAGCGGAGACGGCTCGGGGTTCAACGCCGGCATCTTCGCCGCGATGATCTCGGCGGTCTCGGTCGCCCGCTGCAGCGGCGAGTGCCACGCGTGGTCGAACGGGATGCCGCCGAGCCGCTCGGCGAGGAGCTCCGCCTGACGGCGACCACGGGGTGACAGCGGGCCGTCGGGCAGGCCGTGCTCGGCGTCGAGCTGCTCGCCGTGCCGCACGAGATAGAGGTGATGTGCCAAGGGTTCGTTCCTGTACTGCTCGTCGGGTCGCGTCAGGCGACGTCGGTGCTCGGCGCGAGCTGGTCGATCGCGCCGGTGAACGCCGTCTCGTCGATCGCACCCACGGCGACCACCGAGAACGGGCGGGAGACGAGGTCGGCGGCGAGCGCCCGCACGTCGTCGACGGTGACGCGTGCGATGCGCCGGAGCGCCTCGTCGAGGTCTGCGAACTCGCCGAGCGTCAGCTCGGCCCGGCCGAGACGGCTCATGCGGGTGTCGGAGTCTTCGAGCGCGAGCGCCGAGGCGCCGGCGAGCTGGCCGGCCGCGCGTCGCAGCTCTTCGGCGGTCACGCCGTCGCGGGCGAGCCGCTCGAGCTCGTCGCGCATGAGCTCGGCGACGGTGCCGGCCTTCGACGGGGCGCAGCCCGCGTACATGCCGAAGAGGCCGGCGTCGGAGTAGGCCGGCGCGAACGAGTAGACGGCGTAGGCGAGCCCGCGGCGCTCGCGCACCTGCTGGAAGAGCCTCGACGACATGCCCGAGCCGAAGATCGCGTTGAGCATGCTCATCGTCGAGCGGCGCTCATCGGTGGCGACGAGCCCGGGAACGCCGACGAGCAGGTTGACCTGCTCCGTCGGTCGTTCGACGACCGTCAGCGGATGCCCCGTGTCGAGGGTCGCCGGGGCGGTCGAGCGGCGCGGCACCGGGTCGGCCGCCTCGTCGAGCCGCCAGCCCGCGACCCCGAGGGCGCGCGTGAGATGGAGGACGAGCGCGTCGTGGTCGACCGCGCCCGCGACGGTGACGACCAGGTCTTGCGGGCGGTAGTTCGCCCGGTAGTGCTCGTGCACGGCCGAGCGGGTGGCGGCCCGGATCGTCGCGGGATCACCGCCGATGGGACGGCCCAGCGGGTGCTCGCCGAGCACGGTGCTGAAGAATCGCTCGTTGGCCACGTCGGCGGGGTCGTCGCCCGCCATCGACAGCTCCTCGAGGATGACGCCGCGCTCGGTCTCGAACTCGCCCGCGTCGAGCAGCGACGAGGTGAACATGTCGGCGAGCACCTCGACCGCCATCGGCAGGTCGCGATCCTGCACCTTCGCGTAGTAGCAGGTGTACTCCTTCGCGGTGAGCGCGTTGTGCTCGCCGCCGACCGAGTCGAACGAGATCGCGATGTCGAGCGCGGTGCGCTTCGCGGTGCCCTTGAACAGCAGGTGCTCGAGGAAGTGGGTCGACCCGAGGCTCGCCGGCCGCGAGGCATCCGCCCCCTGCTCGTCGCGCGAGCCGACCGCGACCCAGAAGCCGACGGTCGCGCTGCGACTGCCCGAAACCTGCTCGCTGAGCACCCGGACGCCCGAGGGGAGCACCGAACGCCGCACGCGCGAGCCGCCCGTCGCCTCGAACGAGAGCTCGGCCTGGCCGAGTGGGAGGTCGACGGCGCCGTTCATCCCGAACAGCCTATGCCACCCGGGCATGGAAAGCAGGTCGGCTCGACGGCCGCGCGACTCAGGCCGAGGCGCGGTCGAGCTCGACGAGCTCGGAGCGCGTGAGCTCGATGCCGGCGGCGGCGAGGAGCGCCTCGACCTGCTCGGGTCGCGTTGCGCTCGCGACGGGCGCTGCGACCGTCGGCTTCGCGAGCAGCCAGGCCAGTGCGATCGTCGCGGGCTGGACGCCGTGGGCGAAGGCGACCGCATCGACGGCGGCGAGCACCCGGTGACCGCGACGCCCCAGGTGCTTGGCCTGGCGCGCTCCGCGGGCGTCGTGCCGCACGTCGGCACGACGGCGGACCTGGCCGCCGAGGAATCCGTTCGCGAGGGCGAAGTAGGGCAGCACGGCGAGGCCCTGCGCGTGGGCGACGAGCTCGGGAGCACCCTCGTAGGAACGACGCTCCATGAGGTTGTACCGGGTCGTGAACGTCTGGAAGCGGGGCAGCCCGTTCGCGGCGAGCACGCGCGCCTCGATGAGCCGGTCGGGACCGAAGTCGCTTGCGCCGATCGCCCCCACCTTGCCGGCGGCGATGAGCGCGTCGACGGCTCCGAGGCTCTCTTCGAGCGGGACCTCGGGGTCTTCGCCGTGGAAGTGCACGAGGTCGAGGCGCTCGACGCCGAGCCGCGAGAGGGAGGCCTCGACGGCGGCCTTGATCTGCTTCGGCGCGAGGCCCGGGTGATCGGGGTGCTGGCCGATCTTCGTCATCACCGACATCCGGGCGCGCGCGCTGCGCGACTCGAGCCACATGCCGATGATCGACTCGCTGCGCCCCGCGGCGTAGCTGTCGGCCGTGTCGAGGAGCGAGCCGCCGACGCCGGCGAAGCGGTCGAGCACCGCGAATGCGTCGTCGGCGCCGAGCGTCCAGCCGAAGGTCGACGCCCCGAGCGCGAACGGCTGGGCCTCGATGCCGGTGCCTCCGATGGGCACACGCGCCGGCACGGTGATCGGCCCGGAGAGCGGGTTGGACGCGACGGTCTCGACGCACGGGCGGGCCGCTTCGGGCTCGCTCGACTCGGCGCGCTCGATCGCGTCGATGTCGATCTCGGCGATCGCCGCCCCCGCAGCGCTCGCCGCGCTGCCGCGGTAGACGTGTCGTGCCACTCGTCTCCTCCTCCCCAGGATTGGCTCTGAGGATATGCAGATCGATGGCTGTTTCTGCGCCGATTCGGCGGAGAACGGGTGAACCGTTATCGAATCGTTTGCAGCGGGGCCGCGGATGTCCCCCGTTCAAGGGGATCCTGAGGCAGTCTCATGAACCGAGTGCGCGGTTCAGCGGCGGGCGCGCCGCAGCACCGCTTCGGCCTGGGCGAGCAATGGTGCGTCGACCATCGTCCCCCGGAACGCGAACACCCCGCGCTCGCCCTCGGCCGCCTCGAGCACCGCGCGCGCCCACGCCACGCGCTCGGGCTCTGGCCGGTACGCCGACCGGACGACGGCGGACTGCGAGGGGTGGATGCACGCGGTCGCCGCGAAGCCGACGGCCGCCGCATCCTCCGCCTCGAGGCGGAGACCCTCGACATCGGCGATGTCGAGGTGGACGGCGTCGATCGCGGCGGCGCCGTGCGCCCCGGCGGCGAGCAGCACCTGAGATCTGGCGTGCCGCGCGACCTCTCGATAGCCGCCGTCGGGCCCGCGACTCGACGAGCCGCCGAGCGACGCGACGAGGTCTTCAGCACCCCACATGAGCGCCGACACGTTGGGGATCGCCGCGATCTCGGCCGCGGACATGACGCCGCGCGCCGTCTCGCAGAGCGCGACGACCTCGAGCTCGGCGAGGTCGACCAGGTCGGCCGTGCCCTCGCACTTGGCGAGCATCACCGTGCGGTAGTCGGTCGCGGCGATCGCGGCGAGGTCGGCGGCGAAGTCCCCGGTGCCGGCGGGGTTCACGCGCACGATCACCCGCTCGGGGTCGAGCGGCGTGTCGACGAGGGCTGCGCGGGCCTCGGGCTTCGCACCCGGCGCCACGGCGTCTTCGAGGTCGACGATGACGGCGTCGGCGCGGTCGAGCGCCTTCGCGTATCGCTCGGGGCGATCCGCCGGGCAGAACAGGATCGCCGGCCCGAAGCGGAAGGCGGGTCGGTCGGTCATCATTCCTCCTCGTCGGTGCGCTCGGCGCCGCGCGCTCCGGCGGCAGCGGAACCGCTCGCGGACTCGGATGCCTGCCGCTCCCCCGCCTCGCGCGTCCACATGAGGACCGACCGCGTCGCCCGGGCGACTTCGACCCCGTGCTGGTTGCGCCCGACGTGATGCAGGGTGACGATGCCCTGACCGGGCCGTGAGGCGGACTCGCGCACCGCGACGACCAGCGTCTCGCTGTACAGGGTGTCGCCGTGGTAGAGCGGTGCGGGGAACGCGACCTCGGCGAACCCGAGGTTCGCGACGATCGTGCCCTGGGTCAGCTGGGCCACCGAGGCGCCCACGATCGTCGCGAGCGTGAACATCGAGTTCACGAGCCGCTCGCCGAACGGCTGGCCCTCGGCCCACGCGGCGTCGAGGTGCAGCGACTGGGTGTTCATCGTCAGCGTCGTGAACAGCACGTTGTCGGCCTCCGTGACGGTGCGACCCGGCCGGTGCAGGTAGCGGGTGCCGGGTTCGAACTCGTCGAACCAGAGCCCCCGCTGCAGCACCTCGCGGCGCACCTCGGGCAGGTCGGTCGATTCGCCGGGCATCGCCCGCTCCCTCCCGCCTCGGTCGGCCCGAGGCATCCCTCTCGACTCGAACGCTACCCGGCGAGGCCCAGCTCGCGTGCGATCACCATGAGCTGCACCTCGTTGGTGCCCTCGCCGATCTCGAGGATCTTCGAGTCGCGGTAGTGCCGGGCCACGAGGCTCTCGTTCATGAAGCCCATGCCGCCGAAGATCTGGGTGGCGTCGCGAGCATTCAGCATCGCGGCGTCGCTCGAGACGAGCTTCGCCATCGCCGCCTCCTTCTTGAACGGGAGGCCCGCGTCGGCGCGTCGGGCCGCGTCGTGCCAGGCGAGGCGCGACGTGTAGACGCGGGCCTGCATCTGGGCGATCGTGAAGGCGATGAACTGGTGCGACGCGATCGGCACGCCGAACACGTTGCGGGTCTTCGCGTAGGCGAGCGCCTCGTCGAGGCAGCCCTGCGCGGCACCCGTCGCGAGCGCCGCGATCGCGATGCGGCCCTCGTCGAGCGTCTGCAGGAAGTTGGCGAAGCCGCGCCCGCGCTCGCCGAGCAGGTTCGCCGCGGGCACGCGCACGTCGTCGAACGTCAGCGGGTGCGTGTCGGACGCGCGCCAGCCCGACTTGTCGTAGCCGGGGGCGACCGTGAAGCCGGGTGTGCCGTTCGGCAGGATGATCGTCGAGAGCTCCTTCGCGACCGATCCGTCGGCCCGGGTGCGCTCGCCGGTGACGGCCGTGACCGTGACGAACCTCGTGATCGGCGTGCCCGAGTTGGTGATGAACTGCTTCGAGCCGTTCACGACCCACTCGTCGCCGTCGAGCACCGCCGTCGTGCGGGTGGCGCCGGCGTCGGAACCGGCCTCGGACTCGGTCAGGCCGAAGCCGGCGAGCGCGCGACCCGCGACGAGGTCGGGCAGGAACTCGGCCTTCTGCTCCTCGGTGCCGTGACGGAAGACCGGCATCGCGCCGAGGCCGACCGCGGCCTCGAGCGTGATCGCGATCGACTGGTCGACGCGGGCGAGGGCCTCGATCGCGAGGCACAGCGCCACGTAGTCGCCGCCCTGGCCGCCGACCTCCTCGGGGAACGGCAGCCCGAACAGCCCGAGCTCGCCCATCTGCGCGACGACGTCCATCGACAGGGTGTGCGTGCGGTCCGCCTCGTACGCCTGCGGTGCGACGACGGTGTCGGCGAACTCGCAGACCATGTCGTACAGCTGCTGCTCTTCGCTGCTCAGCTCGGTGCTCACGTCGTGATCCTCATTCCTGGTGGGGTGCTCGGGTGCGCACCCTCGTGGAGTGCGCCCGACGATGCCGGTGGGGTGCTCGGGGCGGCCGCGACCGGGTCGCGGTCGGCGGTGCCGTCGATGCGGGTGGATGCCTCGGGCGATGCGTCGACTCGGGCGACCGGCTGGTCTCGCGAGACCTGCTGCCCCATCGCGACCGACAGCCGCACGATGCCGGCGACGGTCGCGGTCACGCGGTGCTCCATCTTCATCGCCTCGATCGCGACGACGGCGTCTCCGGGCTCGACCCGGTCGCCGTCGGCGACGAGCACGGCGGTCACGGTGCCGGGCATCGGCGCACGGAGTTCGGGGTCGACGAGGCCGCCGCGCTCGATCATCGCGAGCCGGGCGTCGAGGTCGGCGCGACGGTCGGGAGCCGGCACCCGCCAGGTACCGTGCGGAGTGTGCACCCAGGTCGCGCCGTCGCCGGCGGTCGCGACGGCGTCCGCAGCCGCCGAGTGCGCTGCGGCGCCGGAGGGGGTGCCCGGTCGACCGGGTCGCCAGTCGCGGGCGAGCTGCCAGGCACGACCGCCGGCCTCGCGGGCGGCATCGACGGCCGCCGAGGCGCGTGCCGCCTGCGCGGCGGCGAGCACCTCGGGGGGAACGCCGTCGGACTCGGGCTCCGGCATGCGGTCGATGAGGCCGGTGTCGAGGTCGCCGCGCCGCACCGCCGGTTCGGCGAGGAGGCGGCGGAGGAACGCGAGGTTCGTGTCGATGCCCAGCACCACCGTGCCGGCGAGCGCCGCGTCGAGCCGCGTGAGGGCCTCGGCCCGGTCGGCCCCGCGTGCGATGACCTTCGCGAGCATCGGGTCGTAGTCGGCGGTGATCGTCTGGCCCGAGCGGATGCCGCCGTCGACCCGCACCCCGTCGCCCGCCGGCTCGCGCCAGATGAGCAGTTCACCCGTCGACGGGAGGAAGCCGCGCTCGGGGCTCTCTGCGTAGACGCGCGCCTCGATCGCGTGCCCGGTGAGCCGCACGTCGTCCTGCCGTACAGCGAGCGGCTGGCCCGCGGCGATGCGCAGCTGCTGCTCGACGAGGTCCATGCCGGTGACGAGTTCGGTGACGGGGTGCTCCACCTGGAGCCGGGTGTTCATCTCGATGAAGAAGAACTCGTCGGGTGCAGAGTCGGAGACGAGGAACTCGACCGTGCCGGCGCCGCGGTAGTCGACGCTGCGGGCGGCGTCGCAGGCCGCCTCGCCGATGCGGGCGCGGGTGGCCGCGTCGAGCAACGGCGACGGCGCCTCTTCGATGACCTTCTGGTGGCGGCGCTGCAGCGAGCACTCGCGCTCGCCGAGGTGGATGACGCGGCCATGGGCGTCGGCGAGCACCTGCACCTCGATGTGCCGGGGGCGCTCGATGAGCCGCTCGAGGAGGAGCGTGTCGTCGCCGAACGCGGCCCGGGCGATGCGGCGCGCGGCCGGCAGCGCCGCGGCCAGCTGCTCGGCGTCTCGCGCGATCTGCATGCCCTTGCCGCCGCCGCCGGCGGACGGCTTCACGAGGAGCGGGAACCCCACCGCCGCACCGGCTTCGAGGAGTGCCGCGTCGTCGAGCGCTGGATCGGCGACGCCGGGCACCGTCGGCACGCCCGACGCCGCGACATGCTGCTTCGCGCGGATCTTGTCGCCCATGATCTCGAGGGCGCGCGCGCCGGGGCCGACGAAGGCGATGCCGGCCGCGGCGCAGGCGGCGGCGAAGTCCGCGTCTTCGGACAGGAAGCCGTACCCGGGGTGCACGGCCTGGGCGCCCGTCGCGAGCGCCGCAGCGACGAGGCGGTCGGCATCGAGATAGCTCTCGGCGGCCGCTGCGGGGCCGATGCGGACGGCGTCGTCGGCGAGCCGCACGTGCGGCGCGTCGGCATCGGCGTCGGAGTAGACGGCGATCGAGCGGATGCCGAGCCGACGAAGGGTGCGGATGACGCGCACCGCGATCTCGCCGCGGTTCGCGACGAGCACGCGCTCGAACGGGCGCGGGCGGGGATCGACCTCGGCGGGGAGTCGGGAGCCGGCATCGCCGGGCAAGCCCTCGAGCGTGACCATTCGCGCCTCTCTGCACCATCGCAGCGCGCTCTCCAGTTAGCGCGCACTAACTGGAACTGATGTTAGTGCTCGTTAACTGAATTGGCAAGCGCCTCGGCGAGTCGCTCGACGCCGTATTCGAACGCGCGGTCGACGTCACCGCCGAGCCGGAACGCCCCCGCGAGTTCCATCGTGACGAAGCCGTTCGCCCAGGCGGTGATCGTGCGCGCGGCGGGAAGCGCATCGGACTCGCCGACGAGCGCCGTGGCGACGCGCAGCACCGGGGCGCTCGCCGCCGCGAGGACCCCCTGCGACACTCCCCCGCCGCCGGGTGCGAACACCAGGCCGAACGCGACGGGGCACTCGTGCGCGAACGCACGGAGCTCGCGGGCGAGCCCGACGAGCCCGCGACGCGCGTCGCCGTCGGACGGCGCCGCCGAGTCGAGGCGGGCGGCCAGGTCGCGCACGGTCGCCTCGGCCACGAGCGCCACGAGCGCGCCGCGGTTGCGCACCCGCTTGTAGAGCGACGGCGCTCGCACGCCGACGCGATCGGCGACGGCCTGCATCGTCAGGCCGTCGAGGCCGGCGGACTCGACGACGGTGCGGCCGGCGGCGATGATCTCCTCGAGCGAGGTGCGATCGGGTGCGGGCATCTCGTGCTCCCCTCATGCGATGTCGGAATCGAGCTTAGGCTATTGCGCATAGCCATGATGGCTATGTAGCATAGCCATCATCGTCCACACCGAGAACGCAGAGGATCCCGAAATGCAGCTCGCCCCGTCGCTCCACCGCATCGGCAACGACATCGTCGCCGTCTACCTCGTCGACGCACCCGAGGGCGTGACGGTCATCGACGCAGGCCTCTCCGGGCAGTGGCCGGAGCTGATCGACGAGCTGGCGGCGATGGGCCGCACGGTCGACGACGTCCGGGGCGTCGTGCTCACCCACGGCGACACCGACCACATCGGCTTCGCCGAACGCCTGCGCCGCGACCACGGCGTGCCCGTCCACGTCCACGAGGCCGACGCGGCCCGCGCGCGGGGCGAGGAGTCGTCGAAGCCCGGGTGGGGGCACGTGAAGCTCGGCGCGACCGCGAGGTTCCTCTGGTACGCGGCGCGCACGGGCGGCCTGCGCACGACGCACCTCACCGAGGTCGTGCCGATGCGCGACGGCGACGTGCTCGACCTGCCGGGCTCGCCGCGCATCATCGGCATGCCGGGGCACTCCGCCGGCAGCGTCGCGATCCACGTTCCCGCGGTCGACGCCGTGTTCGTCGGCGACGCGCTGACGACCAGGCACGTGCTCACGGGCGCCGAAGGTCCGCAGCCCGCCCCCTTCACCGACGACCCCGCCGAGGCGCTCGCCTCCCTGCATCGGCTCGACGGCGTCGCGGCGAGCTGGGTGCTTCCGGGCCACGGCACGCCCTGGCACGGCGGCGTACCGGCGATCGTCGACGCGATCGAGCGCGCGGCCGAGGCATCCGCTCGCTGACGCTGCGAACGGCGGGGCGCCCGAGCGCCCGAGCCGTCGCCGTCACTACATGCGGAAGAGCCCGAACGCCGGCTCGGGCAGCGGAGTGCGGCTCGCGAGCTCGAGCGCGAGGGCGAGCACCGTGCGCGTGTCCTCGGGCGCGATGATGCCGTCGTCCCAGAGCCGGGCCGTCGAATGGTACGGGCTGCCCTGGTCTTCGTACTGCGCGCGGATCGGGGCGCGGAACGCCTCCTCCGCGTCATCCGCCCAGGTCTCGCCCTTGATCGCGAGCTGGTCGCGCTTGACCGTCGCGAGCACGGAGGCCGCCTGCTCGCCGCCCATCACCGAGATGCGCGCATTCGGCCACATCCAGAGGAACCGGGGCGAGTACGCCCGCCCGCACATCGAGTAGTTGCCGGCGCCGAACGAGCCGCCGATCACGACCGTGAGCTTCGGCACCCGGGTCGTGGCGACCGCGGTCACCATCTTCGCGCCGTGCTTGGCGATGCCGCCCGCCTCCGCGTCGCGGCCGACCATGAACCCCGAGATGTTCTGCAGGAACAGCAGCGGGATTCCGCGCTGGTCGCACAACTCGATGAAGTGCGCGCCCTTCATCGCCGATTCGCTGAACAGCACGCCGTTGTTCGCGACGATGCCGACCGGGTGGCCGTCGATGCGGGCGAAGCCGGTGACCAGGGTGTCGCCGTACTCGGGCTTGAACTCGCTGAACTCGCTGCCGTCGACGAGCCGCGCGATCACCTCGTGCACGTCGTAGGGCTGCTGCACGTCGATCGGCACGGCTGCGGTGAGGCCCGCCGGGTCGACGGCCGGAGGACGGGGCTCGCGCACCGCCCACGCCCGCGCCGGCTGCTCGGGCAGCGTCGCGACCATGTCGCGCACGAGCTCGAGCGCGTGCTCGTCGTCTTCTGCGAGGTGGTCGGTGACACCGGACACCCGCGAGTGCAGGTCGCCGCCGCCGAGCTCCTCCGGCGTCACGACCTCGCCGATCGCTGCCTTCACGAGGGGCGGGCCGCCGAGGAAGATGGTGCCCTGGTTCCGCACGATCACGGTCTCGTCGCTCATCGCCGGAACGTAGGCGCCGCCCGCCGTGCACGAGCCGAGCACGGCGGCGAGCTGCGGGACCCGCATCGACGAGAGCTGCGCCTGGTTGTAGAAGATGCGGCCGAAGTGCTCGCGGTCGGGGAACACCTCGTCCTGCAGGGGCAGGAACGCGCCGCCAGAGTCGACGAGGTACACGCACGGGAGGCGATGCTCCTTCGCGATCTCCTGCGCGCGCAGGTGCTTCTTCACCGTCATCGGGTAGTAGGTGCCGCCCTTGACGGTCGCGTCGTTGCAGACGACCATCACGGGACGGCCGTGCACGAGCCCGATGCCCGTGATGATGCCGGCACCCGGCGAGTCGCCGCCGTACAGGCCGTCGGCGGCGAGGGGCGCGACCTCGAGGAACGGGCTGCCCTCGTCGAGCAGGCGGTCGACCCGGTCGCGGGGCAGCAGCTTGCCACGGGCGACATGGCGCTCCCGGGATGCCTCGGGCCCGCCGAGCGCCGCGGCGGCGAGCCGCTCGCGCAGCTCCTCCACGAGTTCGGCATGGGCGGCGGCGTTCGCACGCCCCGCCTCGCCATCGGCGTCGATGTGCGTCTGCAGCGTGACCATTTCGCCCCGTCTCGGTCGATCCGCCGTCGGCCCCTTCGCCGGCGGCGGCGCGCCCCCTTGTGGACGGCACGTGATTTCGGTTAGTGTGCACTAACTCGATTCCCGATGTTAGCGAGCGTTAACCGAGATGGCAAGCAGCCCCGCCCCCGTGCCCGAGGCACCGGCAGCGCTCACCGAGCGCGGCCGCCAGAAGGCCGACCGTCGCGCCGCCATCCTCGCCGCCGCGGCGACGCTCTTCGCCGAGCGCGGCTATGCGGGCGTCACGATCGAAGACCTCGGCACCGCCGTTGGCGTCTCCGGCCCCGCGGTGTACCGGCACTTCCCCGGCAAGGCCGCGGTGCTCGCCGCCATCCTCGAGGGCGCGAGCCGGGCCCTCCTCGACGGGGCCGAGCGGGTCCTCGGCGAGGCATCCGGCCCCGACGACGCGCTGCGCGCGCTCATCGCCCACCACGTCGACTTCGCGCTGGGCGAGGCCGACGTCATCCTCGTGCAGGACCGCGAGCTCGAGCAGCTCGACCGCGGCGCCCGTCACGAGGTCCGCCTCCTCCAGCGCCGGTACGTCGAGAACTGGGTCGACGTGCTCTCCAGACTCCGGCCCGATCGGGCCGAGGCGGAGCTCAGGGTCCGGGCACACGCCGCCTTCGGACTCCTGAACTCCACTCCGCACAGCGCCCGCATCCCCGGGCGCCGACCTGCCGAGGGCATCGTCCGCGGCATCCTGGAGGAGATGGCATGGGCGAGCCTCATGTCGTGACGCTGCGCGCGACCCGCGTCGGCGATCTCGATGCACTGTTCCTGATCGAGCAAGACCCCGTCGCGGTCGAGATGGCCGCGTTCACGCCGCCCGACCCGGGCGATCGGGCGATGTTCGACGCCCATTGGCGACGACTCTTCGACGATCCGGGCATCGACGCCCGCACCGTCCGCGTCGACGGCGACATCGTGGGCAGCGTCGCCCGCTGGTTCGACGAGGGCACGCCCGAGATCACCTATTGGATCGACCGTGCGTACTGGGGCCGCGGCATCGCGACCCGTGCGATGCGCCTCTTCCTCGACACGCTCGGCGAGCGCCCCGTGCGCGCTCGCGTCGCAGCCGACAACGTCCGCTCGATCGCGGTGCTCGAGCGGCTCGGATTCGAGCAGGTCGGCACCGAGACGGGGTTCGCGAACGCACGCGGCACCGAGATCGAGGAACGCGTCTACCAGCTCGGCTGATCGGCGCGGGCGGATGCCTCGCGGGCGTGCCGCCCACCGGTCCGGCCCGACTGCGGCGAACCCCGAGCCCCGGCCGATCGCGTGCCGCGCGGTTCGCGACGACTGCCGGGCCGCGCGCCCTGCCCGTCAGTTGCCGGGCCGCGCACCCTGCCCGTCGGCGAGCGCGTCGATCCGGCGGGCGAGCTCGACGTCGCGCGAGGTGACGCCGCCCACGTCGTGCGAGCTCAGCTCGAACTCGATGCGCCCCCAGCCGAGCCGCACGTCGGGATGGTGGTTCAGGGCGTCGGCGACCGCAGCGACCTCGTCGAGCAGCTCGACCGCGCTCGCGAAGTCATCGGTGCGGTAGGCGCCGTCGATCCGGTCGCCGGTGTGCACGAACGCCGTTCCCGCCAGGTCGTCGGCGGTCTCGGCCGGGGTGAGGATGCGCCGCGGGTCGTTCATGCTGCCATCATCCTCCGGGCGACGACCCGCCGGTAGGGGTGCGGTCCCACCCGGTACCGAACCCGGGGTGCCCGCCGCGGATCGCACGACGGAACGGCGAGCCGCCGCCGATCTCCCGAGTTCGGTACCGGCCGTCACATCATGGTCAGCGCGCGACCCGGCTCGCGCAGGATCGCGCCGATGTCGGCGAGGAACCGCGAGCCCTGCGCACCGTCGACGAGTCGGTGGTCGAACGAGAGGCTGAGCGTCATGACCTCGCGCAGCGCGATCTCACCGCGGTGCTCCCACGGCTGGCGTCGCACGGCCCCCATCGCGAGGATCGCCGCCTCACCCGGGTTGAGGATCGGCGTGCCCGCGTCGATGCCGAACACGCCGATGTTGGTGATCGAGATCGTCCCGCCTGCGAGGTCTGCGGGGCTCGTGCGCCCTGCGCGGGCGGTCTCGGCGAGCGCGGTGATCGCGTCGGCGAGCTCGAGCAGCGTCAGCTCGTCTGCGGCCGGGATGTTCGGCACGACGAGTCCCCGATCGGTCGCGGCGGCGATGCCGAGGTTGACGCCGCCGAACTGCACGATCTCCTGCGCGTCGTCGTCCCACCGGGCGTTGACGTCGGGCGTGCGGCGAGCGGCGATGCAGAGCGCCTTCGCGACGACGGCGAGCGGGGTGACCCGGTGCGACGCGAGCGCGCGGTCTTCGCGCAGGCTGCGCACGAGCTCCATCGTCTCGGTGACGTCGACGGTGAGGAACTCGGTCACGTGCGGCGCGGTGAAGGCGCTGCGCACCATCGCCGCCGCGGTGTGCTTGCGCACGCCGCGGATCGGGATGCGCGTCTCCGCCGGGCGGTCGGCACGGCCGCGGGCCGCCGCGGCGGGCACTGCGCCGACGGCACCGGCCGCGGGAGCCGCGACCCCGGGCGAGGACGCCGCGCGCTCGACGTCGTCGCGCGTGATGAGCCCGCGCGGGCCGGTGCCCACGATCTGTTCGAGGTCGACGCCCAGGTCACGGGCGAGCTTGCGCACCGGCGGCGTCGAGCGGGGTCGCTCGGGCCGCTCCCCCGCCTGCGCGGGCGCTTCGGCGGCGGCCGGCCCGGTCGTCCCCTCCGCCGACGTCGCGGAGGGCGTGCCGGTGCGTGCCGTGGCCGCCGCGGAAGCGGCACCGCCGGGCGCGCGGCGCGCACGCCGCTTCGGGCCGCCCTCGTCGCGCGCACCGTAGCCGACGAGCGTGGGCTCGGGGGCATCGGAGGTCGAGGCGCCCGACTCGGAGGCATCCGCCGCCCCGACCGGTTCGCCGTCGTCGAGCGGTTCACCGGTGTCGCACGAGAAGAGCGGCTCGCCCACGTTGACCGTCTCGCCCTCGGCGGCATGCAGCGCGGTGATGACCCCCGCGTACGGCGTCGGCAGTTCGACGACGGCCTTCGCGGTCTCGACGTCGGCGACGATCTGGTTGAGCTCGACCCGGTCGCCGACGGCGACCCGCCAGGCGACGATCTCGCTCTCGGTGAGGCCCTCGCCGAGGTCGGGCAACGGGAAGTCGCGGATCATCGTCGTCATGCCTCCACTCCGCTCAGCGAGTTCGGACGGCCGAGCACCCGGTCGACCCCGTCGAGGATGCGGTCGAGGTCGGGCAGGTGGTGCCGTTCGAGCTTGGCCGGCGGGTACGGGATGTCGTGGCCGGTGACGCGCACGGGCGCCGCCTCGAGGAACTCGAAGCACCGCTCGGTGATCGACGCCGCGATCTCGGCGCCCATGCCGCCCTGCTGTCCCGCCTCGTGCGCGATCACGAGGCGTCCCGTCCGACGCACCGACGCCTCGACGGGTGCGTAGTCGATCGGCGCGAGCGAGCGCAGGTCGATGACCTCGATCGAGACGCCGTCTTCCGCCGCCGCCGTCGCCGCGTCACGGGCGGTCTGCACGAGCGCGCCATAGGTGACGAGCGTGACGTCGTCGCCGCGGGTGAGCGTCGACGCGACGCCCATGGGCGGTGCGTCGGCGAGGCTCGCGTCGAGGTCGACCTCGCCCTTCACGTGGTAGCGGCGCTTCGGCTCGAAGAAGAGCACGGGGTCGTCGCTCGCGATCGCCTGGCGGATCATGAGGTGCGCGTCGGCGGGGTTCGAGCACGCGACGACGCGCAGGCCCGCCGTGTGCGCGAAGTACGCCTCGGGCGACTCCGAATGGTGCTCGGCCGCACCGATGCCGCCGCCGAAGGGCACGCGGATCGTGATCGGCATCTTCACCGTGCCGCGCGAACGGTAGTGCAGCTTGGCGACCTGGGCGACGATCTGGTCGAAGCCGGGATAGATGAAGCCGTCGAACTGGATCTCGACGACGGGGCGGAATCCACGGTACGCGAGCCCGACCGCCGTTCCGATGAGGCCCGCCTCCGACAGCGGCGAGTCGACGACGCGGTGCGCGCCGAACTCCGCCTTCAGCCCGTCGGTGACGCGGAACACGCCGCCGAGCGTGCCGATGTCCTCGCCCATGAGCACGACCTTCTCGTCGTCGGCGAGCGCGTGGCGCAGCCCCGCGTTGAGGGCCTTCGCAAGGGTCAGCTGGGTCATCGAGCGCCTCCTTCAGAGCCGGATGCCTCGTGGCTCGCGTCGTCGAACATCGCGAGGTAGCGGGCGTAGTGGTCGCGCTGGCGGTCGAGGTGGCTGTTCGGCTCGGCGTAGACGTGGTCGAACACCGACATGGGTTCGGGGTCGGCGAGCGTCGTGATCGCCGCGCGCAGGTCGGCGGCGACGCGGTCGGCCTCGGCCTGCGCGTCGCGCTGCAGGCCCTCGGCGTCGACACCCGAGGCCTCGAGGAACGCCAGCACGCGCGCGATCGGGTCGCGCTCGCGCCATTCGGCGAGCTCGGGCTCGGTGCGGTAGCGGGTCGGGTCGTCGGCGGTGGTGTGCGGGCCGATCCGGTAGGTGACGGCCTCGATGAAGGTCGGCCCTTCGCCGCGGCGGGCGCGATCGAGTGCGATGCGCGTCGCCGCCAGGACGGCGAGCACGTCGTTGCCGTCGACGCGGATGCCCGGCATGCCGAAACCGTCGGCGCGACGCGCGAGGGGCTGCTTGGACTGCAGTCCGACCGGCTCGGAGATCGCCCACTGGTTGTTCTGGCAGAAGAACACGACGGGGGCGTCGAAGCTCGCGGCGAACACGAGCGCCTCGTTGACGTCGCCCTCGCTGGTCGCGCCGTCGCCGAAGTAGGCGATGGCCGCGGTGTCGGTGCCCTCCCAGCGGGCTCCCATCGCGTAGCCGGTGGCGTGCAGCGCCTGCGCGCCGATGATGATCTGCGGCACGGCCATGTTGTGCTCGTAGGGGTTCCACCCGCTCGCGGCGGTGCCGCGCCACACGCTCAGGAGCTCGGCCGGCTGCACATCGCGCACCCAGGCGACGGCGTGCTCGCGGTAGCTCGAGAAGACGAAGTCGTCGCCGCGGAGGGCGCGCGCCGACCCGATCTGGGCGGCCTCCTGGCCGGCCAGCGGGGGCCACAGGCCCAGTTCGCCCTGGCGTTGCAGGGCCGTGGCCTCGGTGTCGAGCCGGCGCACGACGACCATGTCGCGGTACAGCCGCGCGAGCACATCGAGGTCGATGTCGCGGACCCACGGGTCGTGGACGTCGTCGCGCACGCGCTCGCCCGTCGGGGTGATCAGCTGGACGAACGGATCGGGGCGCGTCAACAGCCCCGTGGCGTCTCGGTCGGATGGGGTCATCGTCGATCCTCGCTTTCGGCGGACCCGCTTCGTGGGCAGCCCGCACCGGCCGCTCTGCCGGATACGGCGAGCATACGTCGATCGGTCACACCGCTCAAGCATGCACCGATCGCTTGAGCATGTTGCCAAGTCGAAGCCGAGCGATGCGTGCTATCGTCTGGCGATATGACCGGTTACGACGCCGTCGACCGCGCCCTGCTCTCGGCGCTCGCACCCGACCCGCGCGCCACGGTGGTCGCCCTCGCCGATCGGCTCGGCCTGTCGCGCAACACCGTGCAGGCGAGGATGGCGCGGCTCGAGGCATCCGGGGCGTTCCTCTCGTTCGAGCGCAGCATGGACCCCACGCCGCTCGGCTACCCGCTCGAGGCGTTCATCGCCGTCCACGTCCGGCAGAAGCTGCTCGGCGACGTGGTCGACCGCATCGCCGAGATCCCCGAGGTCATCCAGGCGCACGGGCTCTCGGGGTCGATCGACCTGCTCGTGCGCGTCGTCTGCCGAGATGCGCACGACCTGTTCCGCATCGACGGCGAGATCCTCGCGGTCGACGGCGTCGAACGCACCGAGACCTCGCTCGCGATGGGCGAGCTCATCCCCTATCGACTCGGACCGCTGCTCACCTCGGGGAGCTGACCGATGCACGTGGCGGTCGTGAGATGCGAGCGGCTCCCGAGCTTCGTCACGTGGCGCATCCCCGACGTGGAGTCGCTCTTCGCCGACGACCACCGGCTGCTCGAGGCGCTCCGCGAACGCGGCGTCGACGCCGAGGCCGTCGCCTGGAGCGACCCGACCGTCGACTGGAGTCGCTACGACGCCGCGGTGCTGCGGAGCACCTGGGACTACGTCGACCACCTCGACGCGTTCCTCGAGGCGACCGACGGGATCGCGCACTCGGGGTGCCTCCTCCTCAACCCCGTCGACGCGGTGCGCTGGAACGCCGACAAGCGCTACCTCGACGACCTCGAGCGCATGGGCGTGCCGATCGTGCCGGTCGTGCGCGGGCGGCGGCTCGATGCGGCACGGGTGCTCGCCGCGGTCGACGACGCCGGCTGGGACGAGCTCGTCGTGAAGCCGGCGATCGGAGTCGGCGGGTCGGGCGTCGTCCGCACGACGGCGAGCGACCTGGCCGCGATGCTCGAGGCGCTCCCGCACGACGCCGAGGTCATGGTGCAGCCGTTCGCCGCGTCGATCGTCGCGGAGGGCGAACTGTCGTTCGCGTTCCTGGGCGGGACGCACAGCCACGTGCTGCGCAAGCGCCCGGCCGCCGGCGACTTCCGCGCCCATGGCATCTACGGCGGGTCGATCGAGCGCGTCGTTCCCGACCCCGACGACCTCGCCGCGGTCGAGGCGATGCTCGCAGTGCTGCCGTTCGACCTCCTGTACGCGAGGTTCGACGTCGTCCGGTTCGGCGGCCGTCTCGGCGTGCTCGAGCTCGAGCTCATCGAGCCGATGCTGTACCTGGATCTCGCTCCAGGCAGCGCCGGACGCCTCGCCGAGGCGACGATCGCCCGGCTCGGCACCGACCGGGACAGAGTTGCAAACGATTGATTGCAAACAAACTCTTGCAAAGCTTTCTTTGCAGCGCTATCTTTGCAACATGACGACGACACCGGAGAACTTCGAGGACCAGCCGAGCAGCACCCGCCACCCCGGCATCGACCATGTGCTGTCGACCTCGGCGCTGAAGTCGCTCGCCCACCCGTTGCGAGTGCGCATCTACGACGAGCTGTCGGCCTACGGCCCGCTCACCGCGAGCGGGCTCGGCGAACGACTCGGCGAATCGAGCGGGTCGATGAGCTACCACCTGCGCCAGCTCGAGCGGTCCGGCCTCGTGCGCGAGAACACCGCTCGCGGCAAGGGTCGCGAACGCTGGTGGGAGCGGGTGCCCGGTTCGGTCGCCGTGCCCGACGCCCGCTCGCTGCCGCCGGGCAGCGCCGAACGACTCGCCGCCAAGCTCGTCGAAGACGAGTGGATGCGCACACGCGAGCAGAACTTCCGCGACTTCGTCACCGAGGGCGACCAGATCTTCGACGCCGAATGGCTCGACATCGCCACGAGCGACACGATCAACCTCCGGCTCACCGCCGAGCAGCTCGGCGCACTCGTCGCCGAGCTCGACGTCGTCTTCATGAAGTACGGCGACCTCTACAAGCTCACCCCGTCGCCGGGCTCGCGCCCGGTGCAGATCCACCTCAACGCCTTCCCGCTCGTGCGCGGGCAGGTCACCGACGACACCACGACTCCGAAGGAGCGATGATGACGAACGCAACCCTCTCTCCCCTCTCTCCCGGCGCCGGCGCCCTCGCCGCACTCGCCGTGCGCGGCGGGCTCGGCCTCGCGAGCTGGGGTCTCCGGCTCGCGAGCCGGCGCAACGACCGCGAACGCCAGCTCGACCGGCTCGAGGCGCGGACCGCCGCCCGCAGGGCGCTGGCCGAGCGCGACGCGCTCACGGGCCGCGCCACGACCCGCCTGCTCTGAGCCGGCTCACGCGCCGCGCCGGGCGTTCGGCGATCGCCACGACTTCGGAGCGAGGCATCCGCATCGTTCCGAATCGGTGCGGATCACCGAAGCGGCGGCGGCCGGCCTCCCCCGGCCGTGAACGACGGATGCCCCGCCCGAATGGATCGGGCGGGGCATCCGCGTGCGTGCTGGGTGCGATTACGCGTCGGCGCCCTCGGCGGGAGCCTCGGCGTGCTCGCCGGTCGCGCCGCGACCCTCGGAGTCCGCGTCCTCCTGCAGCACCGGGGCGAGCGAGAGCTTGCCGCGGTCGTCGATCTTCGTGATCTCGACGAGGATCTTCTGGCCGACGCCCAGAACGTCTTCGACGTTCTCGACGCGCTTGCCGCCGGCGAGCTTGCGCACCTCAGAGATGTGGAGGAGGCCGTCCTTGCCGGGCAGCAGCGAGACGAACGCACCGAACGCGGCGATCTTCACGACCGTGCCGAGGAACTGCTCGCCGACCTCGGGGTTGGTCGGGTTGGCGATCGCGTTGACCTGGGCGCGGGCGGCCTCGGCCGAGGGGCCGTCGGTCGCGCCGATGTAGACGGTGCCGTCCTCCTCGATGGAGATCTCGGCGCCGGTCTCGTCCTGGATGGCGTTGATCGTCTTGCCCTTCGGGCCGATCAGCTCGCCGATCTTGTCGACGGGGATCTGCACGCTGATGACGCGCGGCGCGGTGGGCGCCATCTCGTCGGGCGCGTCGATCGCGGCGTTGAGCACGGCGAGGATCGTCGTGCGGGCGTCCTTCGCCTGGGTCAGCGCGCCGGCGAGCACCGACGCGGGGATGCCGTCGAGCTTCGTGTCGAGCTGGATCGCGGTGACGAACTCGCTCGTGCCGGCGACCTTGAAGTCCATGTCGCCGAGGGCGTCTTCGGCACCGAGGATGTCGGTGAGCGCCGCGTAGCGGGTCTCACCGTCGACGGTGTCGGAGATGAGGCCCATCGCGATGCCCGCGACGGGGGCCTTCAGCGGCACGCCCGCGTTGAGCAGCGAGAGCGTCGACGCGCAGACCGAGCCCATCGAGGTGGAGCCGTTCGAGCCGAGCGCCTCCGACACCTGGCGGATCGCGTAGGGGAACTCGTCGCGCGACGGCAGCACCGGCACGAGGGCGCGCTCGGCGAGGGCGCCGTGGCCGATCTCACGACGCTTCGGCGAACCCACACGACCCGTCTCACCCGTCGAGTACGGCGGGAAGTTGTAGTTGTGCATGTAGCGCTTCTTCGTCACCGGCGAGAGCGAGTCGATCTGCTGCTCCATCTTGAGCATGTTCAGCGTGGTGACGCCCAGGATCTGGGTCTCGCCGCGCTGGAAGATCGCCGAGCCGTGCACGCGGGGCACGACCTGCACCTCCGCGTCGAGCGGCCGGATGTCGGCGAGGCCGCGACCGTCGATGCGGACGCCCTCTTCGAGGACGCGCGTGCGCATGACCTTCTTCGTGACCGACTTGTATGCGGCCGACACCTCGGCGATGGCCGACTCGGGCAGCTCGCCCGCCTCGACCTTGGCCGCGATGTGCTCCTTGGTGCGCGCCTTGAGGGCGTCGTCGGCGTCCTGGCGCTCGACCTTGCCGGCGATCTGGTAGACGTCCTTGAGCTCGGCGCCGGCGAAGGCCGCGACGGCCTCCTTGACCTCGGGCTGGTAGGGCGGGAACGTCGGGTAGTCGGCGACCGGCTTGGCGGCCGTCTTCGCGACCTGGAGCTGCGCCTCGACGAGCTGCTTGATGAAGGGCTTCGACGACTCGATGCCCTGCGCGATGACCTCTTCGTTCGGCTTGACGGCGCCGCCCTGGATGAGGTCCCACGCGTTGTCGGTCGCCTCGGCCTCGATCATCATGATCGCGACGTCCTGCGAGCCGTCGGCCTCGGTCACGACGCGGCCGGCGACGACCATGCTGAACACGGCCTCCTCGAGCTGCGAGTGCTTCGGGAACGCGACCCACTGGCCGTCGATGAGCGCGACGCGCACACCGGCGACGGGGCCCGAGAAGGGCAGGCCCGAGAGCTGGGTCGAGAGCGAGGCGGCGTTGATGGCGAGCACGTCGTAGAGCTCGTCGGGCTCGATCGCGAGCACCGTGACGACGACCTGGACCTCGTTGCGGAGGCCCTCGACGAACGAGGGGCGCAGGGGGCGGTCGATCAGACGGCAGGTGAGGATCGCCTCGGTCGAGGGGCGGCCCTCGCGACGGAAGAACGAGCCGGGGATGCGGCCCGCGGCGTACATGCGCTCTTCGACGTCGATCGTCAGCGGGAAGAAGTCGAAGTGCTCCTTCGGCTGCTTCGAGACGCTCGTCGCCGAGAGCAGCATGGTCTCTTCGTCGATGTACGCGACGGCCGAGCCCTGCGCCTGCTGGGCGAGGCGGCCGGTCTCGAAGCGGATGGTACGCGTGCCGAACTTGCCGTTGTCGATGACGGTCTCGGCGAACGTGATTTCAGGACCTTCCAAGAGGCCTCTCCTTTGTTTAACGTCGCACCCCGTGTGGGCGCGACTCGTACGAAGGAGCAGGAACAGGCATTACGAATCGCAAGAGCTTGCGTTCACGCTGGCCACCAGTAGAAGTCCACCGATGCGTGCTCGGTGATCCACCACAGGGGACCAGCTTCCTGCCGGCCTGCTCCAGACGGCACCCGCGACGAATCGCACGGGTGACCGCCTGCCATGCTAGCAGAGCGAGCATTTTGAGGCCGTGAACTGCGGATGTCGCGTGGTCGACGCTCCGGATCGTGCTCGCCGCTCCTCCGCTCGTGGGGCATCCGCCGCGACATCCATGCCAGACTCGAACCCATGGCATCCGACGACGCGAAGCCCGCGGGCCCTACCGACGAGACCAAGCGCAAGTTCCGCGAGGCGCTCGAGCGCAAGAACAAGGCATCGAAGCAGCGCGAGGGCGAGGCGCACCTCGACGGCGGCGGCCAGGCGCACGACGCGCACGGCCCCGCCTCGCACAAGCGCGAGTTCCGCCGCAAGAGCGGCTGACGCGGGCCCGCACCGGTCAACCCCTCGCGGTCGCGCGCCGTGAGGCGGATGATGGGCGGTACGCCGATGGAATCGAGGAGGAACCCATGTCTTCCGTCGCACGAGTCACCACCATCACCGTCCGCTCCGAGGTGAGCTTCGACGACGCGGTCGCCGCGGGCGTCGCCCGCGCCGCCGAGACGCTTCGCAACGTCAGCGGCGCGTGGGTCAAGGAGCAGAAGGTCGAGGCGGCCGATGGCCGCATCACGGCCTGGTCGGTGACGCTCGAGGTCACCTTCGTGCTCGACGACTGAGCGTCGACGCCGCGGGCCGGCACACGAGCCGGCGGGGGCGCAGCCGCGCCCCCGCCGGGTCCGTGCGTGCCGATCAGACCGGTGAGCCCGAGCTGAACGTGCCCTTCAACATGATCGAGGCACCGCTCGTCAGGTCGTCGACCCTGACATTCGACCAGGTCACCGCGGTCAACGTCGACGTCTGGCCGTTCGGGCAGTCGAGCACGTCGGCCGCCGCGGGCGGCGACAGCGTCAGCGATCCGACGAGGTTGCCGTTCTTGCCGGCGGTGAAGACCCCGCTCTCCGAGACGTCCTGCGAGATGGTCGTCTTCTTCGGATCGCTCGGGTTGTTGCCCCCGCCGTTGATGCACTGGTACGTGGCGTCGAGATGCGCCGTCGCCTGGACGGTCTCGATGGAGCCCGACGACAGGCCGGCCTCCTTGAACTGGACGACGAGGCTGGTCCCGTCGGCCGACGCGCTCGTGGCGCTCTTGATGAAGTGGGGGCTGCCGCCCGCCATGGCGGGGCCCGCGCCGACGAGCACGAGCGCCGCAGCGGCGGCGAGTGCGGCCATGGCCTTGCGAATCAACATGGTGGATCCTTCCGATCGGGTTTCGAAACCGGTGACCCGGCCGTCGTCGACCCGCGAGACCTCGTGACCCGCCCCGATCGGAATGCGCGTGGCGTTCGCGGCCCTCCGGCCGCGTCCCGATTGCAAGGCTACCGCCGCGGGGACGGTCGCACGAGTGATATCGAGAATCTCTCACCTTGCTTCGTGGGATTCCAAAGGAATCACGGCGCGACCAGCGTCTTCAGTGCCTTCCCTGATGCCTCGCCGCGAACGCCGTCCTACGCTGTGCGCGGCCCGCCCGTCGACGGGCCGCGGCTGGGACGAAGGAGTCCGCGATGTCCGATGCGACGGTGCCGCACGACTACGTGAAGCTCGTGCTCGATCCTGCCCGGCCCCGCGGGCGCGACGGCGACCTCGAGTACGGCGACTTCCCGTACCCGGCCGGCACCGACGCCGCACCCGGCCGGCACGGGCCGGCCTCGGTGCCCGACCCGAACCCGCGCGTGTACCTGCCCGAGGGCGCCCGGCCGTTCCATTCGCGCGGCCTGCGCGTCGCACTCGCGATGAAGGGCGGTGTCAGCCTCGCCGTCTGGATCGGCGGGGCCGTCGCCGAGCTCGACATCCTCCGGCACATCCGCATCTACCGAACGGAGTCCGACCCGGCGGCGCAGGCGCTGCTCATCGACCCCTCGGACACGGCTCCCGATCGAAGCCTCGTCGAGCGGGCCGATCTCTACGCCCGGCTCCTGTACTCGCGCGGATACGACCGCGTCGAGTTCGACGTGCTCGCGGGCGCGAGCGCCGGGGGCCTCAACGCCGTCATGTACGCGGTCGCCCAGCGCGCCGGGGTCGACGTCAACGGCCTCCTGCCGGTCTGGCTCCGCGCCGGGTCGGCGTGGAGCCTGCTGCAACCCGGCAAGCCGGCGGCGTTCGACTCCGTGTTCCGCGGCGACGAGTACTTCTGGAGCGAGCTCACGAAGGAGCTCACCGACATCGGCCGCCCCGCCGACGGCGAGATCCCGACATCCGGCCGGCGAGCGCTCATCGCACCGCACGTCGTCGTCGACCTGTCGGCGACGCTGATCGACGGCCGTGACACGAGCGAACGCAGTGCGGCCGAAGGTCACGCGCACTTCCGCTTCGTCGGCACCGACGGGGACCCGGTACCCGACCGGGCCGTCCCGAGGGTCGACCGGCTCAACGATCCCCGCAACGTCCGATTCGACCGCGACGTACGACGGATCGCGTACGCGGCGCGCACGACCTCGTCGTTCCCCGGCGCCTTCGAGCCCGCGCTCATCTACTCGAGCGACGACGCCCTGGCCGCACCCGACGTCGTGACGAACCCGCCCGACATGCGCAACGTGTTCAGTGCGCATCGCGTCGACGGCGCGCACCATCCCTTCCGCGTCGTCGACGGCGGCGTGCTCGACAACATCCCGATCGACCGGGCGCTGCGGGCGGTGCGCAACATCCCGGCGAACGAGCACGTGAACCGGGTGCTCGTCTACCTCGACCCATCGCCGAAGGAGACGTCGCACTGGCTCATCCGGGCCAATCGGTACGAGGGACCCGTTCCCGAGCTCCCGCCCGATCCCCGCACCGAGCGGCAGGATCCGCTCTCCAGGTTCCTCTCACCCATCCTCGCGGCGGTGCGGAAGCGCGCGAGCGGTGAGAACGGCGAAGACGAGATCGACGGCGTCGATGCTGCACGCACCTCGCAGATCGTCGCGAAGGGTCGTGGCGCACTGCTGGCCGTTCGACTCGACACCCGCCCCGCGACCGGCTCCGACGGCGCAGCGACACCGGACGAGCTCGCGTACGCGAGCATGCGCTCGGCGACCGATCTCGAGCTCCTCCGCGACGTGCTGACCCGCCCCGGCGAGTGGGCACTGGGCACCGACCTCCTCGAACGTCTGCCGCACCGCGCGCTCGACCGCCTCGACATCGGCCGGTTCGCCCCGGTGCTCCGCTCCGTCATCGGCGAGTTCGTCGCCGACGGCATCGACGGCGTGCCGCCCGACGCGATCTCGAAGGGCGCGCAGGCGCTCGTCGACGCCGCGTTCGCGTGCCTCGCGTGGGTGAGGGCCATCGAGGACCACGCGTTCCGCTCGATCGGGCTCGCCGAGCTCGACGCCGTGCTCGGCGACCGTCCGGGCACCGCCGACCGCACTCGCCAGGCCGTTCGGGAGGCGCTCTACGCCACCCTCCGGCGCGCGCGCGACTACCGCGACGCAGCGGTCTCCGGGGTCGTCGACGAGGTCGACGGGATGTCGCGCCAGGAGCATTCGCTCACTCCCGAACGTGCCCGCGACCTCGCCGTCGCGTGGCTCGCCGGCAATGCGGCATCCCCGCGCGGCCGCGACGCACTGTGGGCGGAGCTCGACCGCATCGTCGGCTGGCTGCAGCATGCCGGGGTGGAACTCGCGAGCGATCGGTCCACCCGGTGGTCGGACTCGCCGTGGCACCGCTTCCCCGCGCCCGGCGAGCGCATCGTGCTCGCGCGCGAACTCCCGCTCATCTTCGGCGGCAGCGGCATTCCGCTGCCCGATTCCACGATCCGCTTCCACACGATCGGCTCGGACACGCAGCCCGCCAGGGTCGGTCACTTCCGCACGCTGCTCGACGCACAGATCCTGGAGGGGTACCGTGCGGTTCTCGCGAAGGACCCCTCGCAGCTCGATCGCGAGACCGTCGCGCGACTGCTCGACGACGGCGCACTCCGCTCGACCTCGAAGCTGGCGGGCCTCCGGATCGCCGCCTTCGCGGGGTTCATGAGCCGTGCGTGGCGTCGCAACGACTGGTGGTGGGGCCGCCTCGACGCCGCGGCCGGGCTCGTCCGGCTGCTCGACAGCATGGAGGCCGCGCCGGCGCCCGACGGCACGGATGCGACCGACCAGGGCCCCGACCGGCCGGCCGCCGACCCGCCGCGCGGCGCGCTCGACGTCGACGACGCCGTCGAGCGCGTACAGGACGCTCTCCTCCGGCAACTCGATCGCGATGCCGGCGCGCGCCCCTACGCCGATGCGGTGTCGTCGGGCGAGCCCGACGGCATCCGCGGGCAGTTCGTGCGCGGCGCCCAGGACATCGAGGCGCTCGGCTCGGGCTATCGGCTCGCTCTGGCCTCGCGAACGGTTCGGACGGTCTCGGCCGCGATGGTGCGCGGAAGCGGTGGCGGTTCGCCGACGCGGTTGATGCACTGGCTGCTTCGACCACTGCTCGTCCTCGTCCCGACGCTGCTGTCTCCACCGCGACTCGTCCTCGCATCGGTGATCATCGCCTGCGGCGTGCTGCTCACCTGGCCGCAGCTCGACAGCACGCTCGAGCCCTCCGCGACCATCGGCGACAGCGGCGCGTTCATCGCCGTCGTCACGGCGGCGCTCGTCGCGTTCGTCGTGCTGCGGCTCGTCTCGAGCGCCCGGGCGCACCGGGCGCACGCCCGCATCGTCGCCGATGTGACGAACGCGGACTCGCGTCAGTTCGCGGTGATCCACCATGCCGAACGGCGGTCTCGGCCGGTGCGGGCAGCGCTCGTCGTGCTCGCCTTCGGCTTCATCGGCCTCTTCGTGCTCGCCTGCCTCTACTACCCGCTGTGGGGCGTCCCGTTCTGGGTGACGCTCCTTGCCGCAGTCGCGGTGGCCGAGATCGCAGGCAGGCGCCTCCGCACGGTTCCCTCGGCTCGCCCCTCACGGCCCTGGCGCTGGGTCGTCGCCGTGGTGCTCAGTGCGGCCGCCGTGGCCGTGACCGCCCAGCTCGCCGTGGTCCTCAGCAGCATGGCGACGAGCCTCGATGCACCGTGGTCCGGCATGCTCCCGGGGGCGACGGCGGCCGCCGTCGTCGCGGCGGCGCTCGCCGCCACCCTGTTCGCGCAGGCGATGCGGTGGCGACAGCTCATCGCGGTCGTGCTCGTCGCCGGCGTGCTCACCGCGCTCGCCGTGGCGCTGACCGGATGGATCTTCGAATCGATCTCGCAGTTCGACGCACTCGACGTCGACACGGGCACGAACGCGTTGGTCGACGGTGCGCTCCGCCCCGAGGTCGAGGCGGCGGCCGGCCTCGAGGCGCTCCAGACCGCCATCGCGTTCCTCGTCTCCGCGTGGGTCGCCGGGACGGTGCTCTGGTGGGCGCCCTGGTTCCGCGGCATCGAGACCGGGCCGGCGGCGAAGCCGCACGACGGCGTCTACGACCTGACGCCGGGCTCGCTCGTGGATCGTCCGCACGGCGCCGACGGCGAGCGCCGGGTCGAACGCCGCGACCACGGATCGCGTCGGCCGCGCCCGGCCACGGCGCCCGACCGGCCTCGCGAGCACGCGGAGCCGGTCGGGGTTCAGGAGGAGACCGCTACTCCCCCGCCAGTCCGCCGATGAGGTGACCGAACGGCCGGTCGAGCTGGAAGGGATCGTTCACGAGCTGCGAGCGGTCGGTGCGCTCGACGAGATCTGCGAACTCCTCCGCCCCGCGGAAGATGCGGTCGGGCAGGGAACGCACGCCGTCGCCGTCGGAGCCGCCCCAATCGCTCGTCGCCGCGAAGACGCCGGTCGTCACCGGCACCGCGTGCAGGTAGGTGAACAGGGGGCGGATCGCGTAGTCGATCGCGAGCGAGTGCCGCGGCGTGCCGCCGGTCGCACCGATCAGCACGGGCAGGTCGGTGAGCGCCTGCGGGTCGATCACGTCGATGAACGACTTGAAGAGCCCGGCGTAGCTCGTGGTGAAGATCGGCGTGACGGCGATGAGGCCGTCGGCCGACGCGACCGCGTCGAGCGCCTCCTCGAGCTTCGGCGGTGCGAACCCGAGCAGCAGGTGGTTCGTGATGTCGTGGGCCAGCTCGCGCAACTCGAACGTGCGCACCTCGGCCTCGACGCCGCGCTCGCCGAGCGCCGCCACGGCGTCGGCGGCGAGCCGGTCGGCGAGCTGACGGGTCGAGCTCGGCGTCGACAGGCCGGCCGAGACCACGACGATCTTCTTGGCGGTCATCGCGCCACCCCCTGACGGGTCGCGGCGGGCCCGAAGGCCGACCCGGACTGCCGCGCGGCCGTCGCGTCGACATCGGTGTCCTGGTAGGGCGAGCCGACGGTGAGGTTGTCACCGCGGTTGGCGTTCGGCGTCGCCTGGCGAGGCGCCTCGTCGCCGTACTTCGCGCGCACGAGCGACGCGTGCGTCGGGGCATCCGGCACTTCGGCCGGGCGGTTCTTCGCGAACTCCTCGCGCAGCACCGGAACGACCTCGCCGCCGAGCAGGTCGAGCTGCTCGAGCACGGTCTTCAGCGGCAGCCCGGCGTGGTCAAGCAGGTAGAGCTGGCGCTGGTAGTCGCCGACGTAGTCGCGGAAGCCGAGCGTCTTGTCGATGACCTCCTGCGGGCTGCCGACGGTGAGGGGCGTCTGCTGGGTGAACTCCTCGAGGCTCGGCCCGTGCCCGTAGACCGGCGCGTTGTCGAAGTACGGACGGAAGTCGCGCACCGCGTCCTGCGAGTTCTTGCGCATGAACACCTGCCCGCCGAGACCGACGATCGCCTGCGCGGCAGTGCCGTGACCGTGGTGCTCGTAGCGCTGGCGGTACAGCGCGATCATGCGCTGGGTGTGCGACGCGGGCCAGAAGATGTGGTTGGCGAAGAAGCCGTCGCCGTAGAACGCGGCCTGCTCGGCGACCTCGGGGGTGCGGATCGAACCGTGCCAGACGAACGGGGGCACCCCGTCGAGCGGGCGCGGCGTCGAGGTGAAGCCCTGCAGCGGGGTGCGGAACTTGCCCGACCAGTCGACGACGTCCTCGCGCCACAGGCGGTGCAGCAGCTCGTAGTTCTCGACCGCGAGCGGCAGGCCCTGGCGGATGTCCTTGCCGAACCACGGGTAGACGGGGCCGGTGTTGCCGCGGCCGAGCATGAGATCGGCGCGGCCGCCCGAGACGTGCTGGAGCATCGCGTAGTCCTCGGCGATCTTCACCGGGTCGTTCGTCGTGATGAGCGTCGTCGCGGTCGACAGCTGAAGCGTCGAGGTCTGCCCGGCGATGTACGCGAGGGTCGTCGTCGGCGACGACGACCAGAACGGCGGGTTGTGGTGCTCGCCGAGCGCGAAGACGTCGAGGCCGACCTCTTCGGCGTGCTTGGCGATCGTCACCGTGGCCTGGATGCGCTCGGCCTCGGTCGGCGTGCGACCGGTCGTCGGGTCCTGGGTGATGTCGCTGACGGTGAAGATACCGAACTGCATGATGCTGCTCCTGGGCTCATCTGGTGATGCGTCAATTCTATGCGTTTGCATACATCGGGTCCAACGGGTGTCATAGCCACGGTATTCCCGATCGGCCCGATCGTTCGCGCGGCGATACACTCGGCCTGATGAGCACGATTTCGGTCGTCATTCCGAGTCTCGACGATGCGGAGTTCCTCGCCGCGTGCCTGAGGGCGATCTCGGCCCAGACCCGCGCCGCCGATGAGGTGATCGTCGTCGACAACGGCTCGACCGACGACACGGCGGCCGTCGCGCGCGCTGCCGGCGCACGGGTGCTCGTCGAGCCGCACCGCGGCATCTGGCCGGCGACGGCGACCGGATTCGACGCCGCCCGCGGCGAGATCCTGGCCCGCCTCGACGCCGACTCGGTGCCCGCACCCGACTGGCTCGCGGAGATCGAGCGGCGCATGTCGGCGCGCGACCGGCCGACCGTCGTCACGAACGGCGGCACGTTCTACGGACGCACCGCGCTCGTGCGCTGGATCGCGCGCAACATCTACATCGGCGGCTACTTCACCGTGATCGGCGCGCTCCTCGGCCACCCGCCCATCTTCGGTTCCAACTACGCCATGCGAGCCGACGCGTGGCGGCGCCTCCGGCACCTCGTGCACCGCGACCGCGCCGACGTGCACGACGACCTCGATCTCGCGTGGTGGATGCAGCCCGGCATGACGGTCGTGCGCGACCGCGGGCTCGCGGTCGAGGTGTCCGCGCGCCCGTTCGACAGCGCGGCGGGGCTCTGGCGCCGGGTCCGCATGGCGTTCCACACGATGTCGGTCGAGTCCCGCGAGTGGCCGCCGCTCACGCGCCGTGCCGAGCGACGCCGGGCTCCCGCCTGGGTCTGGGAGGCCCCCGGGCTGCGCGAGACGGCCGTCGACCGCGACACCGACGGCGACGAGGCCCTGCCGGCCTGACCACGGGCGGCGCGAGGATGCCTCGACGCGCCCCGCACGAGGCATCCCGTTCACCGGCCGCCGACCGGCCCGCTCGCGTCGAACAGTGCGAGCATGTCGCGCACGAGCTGGTGCGGCGCGGTCTCGCAGGGGCTGTGGCCCGTCGGGTAGGCGGCGAACCGGGCGCCGAGCTCACGGGCCGACCGCTCGTGCAGCTCGCGCGGCCACAGGTCGTGCTCGCCGACCGCGACGAGCTTCGGCACGGGCGTCGCGGCGAGTTCGGCACGCACGTCGGGGGTCGCCATCATGAGGCCGATGATGTCGTCGACGCTGTCACGGCGAGTGAGCGCGAACCGCTCGCGCACGAAGGCGAGCCGGCCGGGCGGCACCCTGTTGAGGTTGTTGCGGATGCCCCAGAGCATGAGCGCGGCGCCCTGCCGCGGCGTCGTGAACCCGCTCAGCGCGCCGATCCGCTTCACGCCGCGGAACGCCTGTCCGGGTTCGGGCGGCGAGCTCAGGAGCGTCAGGCTCGCGAACCGGTCGGGTCGCTCGAGCAGGGCGAGGCCCGCGAGCGTGCCCGCGAAGCTGTACCCGAGCACGTGCGCCGAGCCCGCCCCGTCGTCGAGGACCGCGATCAGGTCGTCGAGGAAGAGGCGCTGATCGTAGCGGGCGCGCGGCGGGTCGACGTTCCACGGGCCGGCCTCGAACGACTGGTACTGGCCGGCCAGGTCGTAGGACTCGACCCGGTAGCCCGCCGCTGCGAGCAGCGGCATCATGAGGACGAAGTCCTCCTTCGACCCCGTCGCCCCCGGCACGAGCACGACGCGGCGGCCGTCAGGCGGACCCAGCGCGATGCGGGCGAGCCGGCCGCTCGGTCCGGCGAAGTCGGTGCGCTCGGTGCCGGGCGGGAGCACGTGCCAGTCGATGTCGGGCAGCGCCTCGTCGAGCACCCTCGCCTCGTCGATCGCCGCCACGACCATCACGATAGTGGCTCGGCGCCCGCTCAGACTCGTCGCCTAGGCTGGAACGATGGCTACCGTGGCGCTCACCTTGGACACCTTCGAGAAGACCATCCTCGAAGGCGGCACCGTCTTCGTCGACTTCTGGGCGGCGTGGTGCGGCCCGTGCCGTCAGTTCGCGCCCAACTACGAGGCGGCCGCCGAGGCGAATCCCGACCTCGTGTTCGCGAAGGTCGACACCGAAGACCAGCAGCAGCTCGCCGCGGCGATGAACATCACGTCGATCCCCACGATCATGGCCTTCAAGGACGGCATCGGCGTGTTCGCCCAGGCGGGCGCGCTGCCCCGCCCGATGCTCGACGAGCTCGTCTCGCAGGTGCGCGCGCTCGACATGGACCAGGTGCGCGCCCAGCTCGACTCCGAGGAGGACGGCCGGGCGACGGGTACCGACGGCGTCTGACGTCCGATCGGCGGCTCAGCCCGCCTCCGGCGTGCTCGTCGTCGCGGGCACCGCGTGTTCGAGCCCTGACAGGTCGAGCTCGACGCCGAACGGGCGTGCGGCGCCGGTGATGCGGGCCGGCACCCGCACGTAGCCGCCGCGACGGGCGAGCGCGTCGAGCCGATCGCGCCAGTGCTCGTCGATCGCCTCGCTGAGGAATCCGGCGTGGCGGGGCCGGTCGCCGCCGACGAGCTGGACGCCGATGCGGTACCGCCGCGACAGCCATCGATTCGCCCGCGGCACGAGGACCGCCGGCTGGTCGGGCCCGCCGTGCAGTCGCGCGAGCTCGATCGCGGGCTGGTGCCTGCGGACATCGGCCACCGGTGCGACCGCGCGCACCTCGCGTTCGAGGTGCGGTGCGTCGACGAGTTCGAGCCCGTCGAGGGTCGCGAGGTCGCCCCACTGGTCGGGGTTGGTCGAGCGGCGACGCACGAGCCCGGCGACGACCCAGCCGATCGCGGCCACGAGGGCGATCGTGAAGGGCCAGAACAGCCATGGCGGCGACTCGGGGCGGATGGCGCTCGTGGCGATGAGCAGCACGACGACGACGAGGTACGGCAGCGGCTCCCAGGCGAGCAGGGGCTTCCGGCGGGGCGCAGACACGCCCTACAGGCTATCGCGGGATGCCTCGGAGCCGGGTTCAGCGGAGTGCGTCGAGCCGGCCCGCGACCTCGTCGAGCACCCGCTCGTCACCCGCGTAGATGCCGTCGGGCCGCGGCCAGTGCGCGACGACGTCGGTGAAGCCGAGTTCGCGGGCGCGCCCGACCGCCTCTTCGAAGGCACCGACGCTCGCGAGGCTCAGCCGCGCCTCCGAGTCGAGCGAGAGCGTGCGCGCGATCGACGCGCCCGCCCGCCCGGCCGCGTCGCACGCCGCATCGAGCCGCTCGACGAGGCGGGCGACGCCCTGCCACCAGGCATCCGTGCCGTCGTCGTCGCCGCCCGTGGTGATCCAGCCGTCGGCGACGGCGGCTGCGAGCGCGAGCCCGCGCGGGCCGTTCGCGGCGAGGTGCAGCGGCATGCGCGGTCGCTGGGCCGGTTCCCCGACCATGCGGGCGCCGTCGGCCGTGAACCACTCCCCCGCGAACGAGATGCCCTCGCTGCCGGGCTCCTCGAACCGGAGCAGGCGGTCGAGGCCGTGCACGAACTCCTCGAACCGGTCGGCGCGCTCGCGGGGCGTGAGCTGGGGCTGTCCGAGCACATGGGCGTCGAATCCGGTGCCGCCCGAGCCGATGCCGAGCAGCACGCGGCCGCCCGCGATCTGGTCGATGGTCGCGATGTCCTTCGCGAGGGTGACCGGGTGGCGGTAGTTCGGATGCGAGACGAACGTGCCGAGGCCGATGCGCTCGGTGACCATCGCCGCGGCGGTGAGGGTGGGAACGGTGGCATGCCATCGTTGGCCCGCGAGACTGCGCCACGCGAGGTGGTCGTAGGTCCAGGCGTGGTCGAATCCGTAGGACTCGGCCGCGCGCCAGTACCGGGCGGCGTCGGGCCAGTCGAACTGGGGCAGGATGACGATGCCGAATCGCATGACGCCAGCCTAGGCCGCTCGATGCGGGTGCGGGGCGGGGTCGCTCGCGCGCCCGTCGGCAGCGGGCGGCGCTGCGCGCCGGCCTTCGACGACCGGCAGGGAGGCCGTCACCGGCACCGGCTCGGCCCCGAGCTCGACCGCCGGGACTCCCCGTGCCTCCGGCCGCTCGAGCTTGACGCACACGATGCCGCCGAGGATGAGCACCCCACCGAGGATCTGCAGCGGACCGAGGGCCTCGCCGAGCAGGATCCAGCCGGCGATCGCGGCGAACACGACCTCGGAGAGCCCGAGGAAGGAGGCGAGCCGCGAGCCCAGCATGCCGATCGAGGCGATGCCGGCGGTGTAGGCGAACGCCGTCGAGACGAGACCGACCGCGATGAGCGGGACGAACCACGGTGCCTGCGCGCCGAGGAACGCGACATCGGCGGTCGTCGCCTGCATCGGGAGCAGTCCGGTCAGGCCGGCGACCGCGAGGGCGACGGCGCCGACGACGAAGCCGGCGGCGATGAGCGCGACGGGCGGCAGCTGGTCGGCCGCCGTCTCGCCGATCGCGTAGTAGACGCAGACGCCGATCATCGCGAGCGCGGCGAAGGCGAGCCCGAGCGGGTCGAGGCCGCCGCCCCCTGGGCCGATCACGAGCACGAGGCCCGCGAGCGCGAGCACCGAGCCGGCCAGCACGACCCGCTGCGGCGTACGCCGCGTGCGCAGCCATGCGAACAGGACGAGCGCGATCGGGGCGAGGTACTCGATGAGCAGCGTCATCGACACCGGGATGCGCTCGAGCGAGGCGTAGAAGAAGAACTGCACGCCGGCGACGGCCACGAGCCCGTAGAGGAGCACGGTCCACTTGGCGCGCCACAGCGGCCGCAAGTCGCCGCGGAGCGCGATGAGGCCCGGGACGGCGAGCAGGAGCGCGGCGATGGAGATGCGCGCGAGCACCGCCGCGCCGGGCGACCAGCCGGCTTCGAGCAACGGTTTCACGAACACGCCGCCGATGCCGAACGAGAGCCCTGCCGCGAGTCCGAGCGCGATGCCGAGCACCCCGCGTCGTCGTGACGTCATGTCGCCTCCCAGCCCGATCGTCGCCGCCACCCTGCGTGTCGCCGCAAAGACTGCCGCGTCATGAGTGAAGACCGTTATGCTCGTGACAGTACCCCTCACCAAGGTCAGGAGTCAAATGATTTTCACCGATGACACCGTCGCAGCGCTCGAGTTCATGGCGGCCCTCGCCGACACCGTGCCCGGCGCGTCGGAGTCGGGCGACGACGAGCTCGCGACGACGGCCCGGCTCACCGCCCTCATCGCGGCGTGGCAGTACTCGGGCCGGCACGACGGCGACACCCGCGAACTCGACGAGGTGCGCGAGGCTCGCGAGCGGCTGCGCGCACTCTGGGGCCGGCCGCGCGACGAGGTCGTCGACGAGGTGAACGCGATCCTCGAGGAGGCGCGCGCCCTCCCCCGCCTCGTGCGCCACGACGGCTCCGACTGGCACATCCACGCCACCTCGCCCGACGCGCCGCTCGCCGAGCGCATGCTCGTCGAGGCGGCGATGGCGCTCGTCGACGTCGTGCGCGCCGACGAGACCGCCCGGCTCCGCGAGTGCGCCGCCGACGACTGCACCGGCATCTTCGCCGACCTCTCGAAGAACGCCTCGCGGCGCTACTGCAGCACGCGCTGCGGCAACCGGATGGCGGCGAGGGCGCACCGGGCGCGCAGCGCCTGAACGGCGAGCCGAGCCGGCCGTCGGATCTGCGGCATCACCACGAGGCATCCCGACATGACGAAGGCCCCCGCCGATTCGGCGGGGGCCTTCGCAAGAAGTTCGCGGTGTCGTCGAGAGCCGCGCGGACTGCCGTGCTTAGCGGCGCAGCCCGAGACGCTCGATGAGCGAGCGGTAGCGCGCGATGTCGACATCGGCGAGGTAGCCGAGGAGACGACGGCGCTGACCGACGAGGAGCAGCAGGCCACGACGCGAGTGGTGGTCGTGCTTGTGCTCCTTCAGGTGCTCGGTGAGGTCCTTGATGCGCTTGGTGAGCAGCGCGATCTGGACCTCGGGGGATCCAGTGTCACCGGGGTGCGTCGCGTACTCTTCGATGATCGCCTTCTTGACGTCTGCTTCGAGTGCCATAGATGGGATCCCCTTTCTTCTCGTTGCGCGCTGCCCGGGGCGGGATGCCTGGGCTCTCTTGATGCGCGGCCGGTTTCACGGCAACCTCAATACTCTAGCAGAGCGGATGCCTCGGGGCCGACCACCCAGCACGACGCGGAGCGCGTCCGAAGTTCAGTCGAACGGCCGCTCGAGCAGGGTGAGCGCCGCGTCGACCGCCTCGGCCGGAGTGCCGTCGCCGCTGCGCGCCCACCAGCGCATCGCACTGAAGCCCGTCGTGACGTAGAGGTCGGCGAGCAGGTGCGCCCGAAGCGACGCCGGGTCGCCCAGGTACGGCTCGAGGAGTTCGTGCACGGCGCCGAACTTCGCCAGCCCGTGGGCGAGCACCGCGGGGTACGCATCGATGATGCGCAGGCGCTGCCGCGTCACCTCGATGAGCTCGGGCGGGAACTCGGCCATGGCGACGTAGGCGCGATGGAGGGCGGCGATGGACGCACGTCCGCCCGCCTCCGACGCGCCGCCGCCGGCGGCCGGGGAACGGTCGGCCGCCGGCGCGATCGCCGACTCGAACCGCGCCAGGGCCTCGTCGAAGCCGCCCCAGACGAGGTCGGGCTTCGACGGGAAGTACCGGAAGAGCGTACGGCGGCTCACCCCGGCGGCGTCGGCGACGTCGGCCATCGTGACCTCGTCGAACCCGCGCTCCGCGAAGAGGGCGAGCGCGATCGCCGCGAGCGCATCGGCGTCGACCTCGATCGGGCGCCCGCGGGCCGCACGCGAGGACCCGTCGCCGGTCGGGCGGGCGTTCGGGGAGGCATCCATCGTCACACCGCCATTCTCGCGTGCCCGGGGTCGCATCGGGAACATTTTATGACACTCAGTGTTATAACTGGTGGACCGGTCGCGCACCCGACCGGCGAACCCACCGCGACGCCGCGCATCCCACGACGCCGCACTCACCGCTGAGGAGCAGCAATGAACACCGCCATCACCCCCGGACGCTTCGACGGCAAGGTCGCGATCGTGACCGGCGCCGGGTCCGGCATCGGCCTCGCGACCACCGTGCGACTCGCCTCCGAGGGCGCGCGCGTGATCGCGGCCGACGTCTCGAAGGAGCGCCTCGACGCACTCGTCGCCGAGCACCCCTCGCTCGACATCGTCGCCGTCGCGGGCGACATCACCGTCGAGGAGAACGTGCAGGCGCTCGTCGCCGCCGCCGGCGACCGGGTCGACGTGCTCGCGAACGTCGCCGGCATCATGGACGCCTTCCTGCCGGCCGCCGAGGTCGACGACGCCACCTGGGAGCGGGTCATGAACGTCAACGTCACCGCCGTCATGCGGCTCACCCGCGCGGTGCTGCCCAAGATGGTCGAGCAGGGCACGGGCTCGATCGTCAACGTCACGAGCGAGGCGGGCCTGCGCGGCGCCTCGGCCGGTGCCGCGTACACGACCTCGAAGCACGCCGTCGTGGGCTTCACGAAGAACACCTCGGTCATGTACTCGGGATCGGGCATCCGCGTGAACGCGGTCGCGCCCGGCGGCGTGAAGACGAACATCGAGGCGCCCTTCAAGTCGGAGCACGCGGGCCGCGTGCTGGGCCCGGTGCTCGGCGCGCTCGCGCTCGTGCCGGCCGAGCCCGAGCAGCTCGCCGCCGCGATCACCTGGCTGCTGTCGGACGACTCGGCGAACGTGTCGGGCGTCGTGCTCGCCTCGGACGGCGGCTGGTCGGCGATCTGATCGCCCATCCGACGAGACGGATGCCTCGTGCCGCGACCCGCGGCACGAGGCATCCGTTGCTTCGGCGAGCGCGCGCGGCGAGACTGGGCGCATGGCCTTCGTGATCAAGCGCGTGTACGAGCCCGCCGAAGCGGGCGACGGCTACCGGGTGCTCGTCGACCGGCTGTGGCCGCGAGGCGTGAGCAAGGAGCGCGCCGAGCTCGACCTGTGGGACAAGGCGGTCGCCCCCTCCCCCGAGCTGCGCACCGAGTGGCACCACGCCGCCGACCGGCTGGGCGACTTCGAGCACTTCGCGTCGCGCTACCGCGCCGAACTCGACGAGAACGCCGCAGCCGACGCACTGCTCGAGCTTGGGCGCGAGCATGATCGCGTGACGCTGCTCTACGGCGCACGCGACACGCAGGTCAACCACGCCGAGGTGCTGCTCGACTGGCTCGCCGGCCACGGAGCCGTCGTCGAGCGGAACTGACGCGTCGCGCGCGGCAGGCGAACCGCGGCGGGGTTGAGGCGAACCGCCGCGCAGCGTAGCGTGCGTCGTGACCCGAAGGAAGCGAGCATTCATCATGATTGCGCAGCATCGGACCCGCACCGCCGTCCTCGCCCTCGCGGCCGCCGCCGCACTCACGCTCACCACGGCGGCCGCCGCGCAGGCCAGGCCACCGGGCACACCGGCCATTCCGCTGAACAACGAGCAGGAGACGACCGGCGCCACCGGCGGCGGGCACGGCTTCATCGCCTTCGAGATCGCCGACGGCGAGTTCTGCTACACCCTCGAGGTCGAGGGGCTCACCGCCGGCGCCGTGGCCGCGCACATCCACCTCGCCCCGCGCGGCGTCGCCGGCGGCGTCGTCGTGCCGCTCTCGGTGCCGAACGCCACGGCCTTCACCGTCGAGGACTGCGCCGACGCCGACGCGGCCGTGCTCGACGCCATCGCCGAGAACCCGCGCGCGTACTACGTCAACGTGCACACGCCGACGTATCCCGGCGGTGAGGTGCGCGGGCAGCTGAAGTAGCGCTCACGGCGCGTCGCGACGGCGGTCAGGGCACGAACGGGAAGATCGCCGGAGCACCCGTGTGCGCGTAGACGAGCACGAGGAACACGACGAGGTCGAACAGCAGGTGCACCACCAGCACGTAGGTCAGCGACTTCGTCAGCTTGAACGTGTAGCCCTGCACGAGTGCGAACGGGATCGTGAGCAGCGGCCCCCAGCTCTGGTAGCCGAGCTCCCACAGGAACGAGACGAAGACCGTCGCCTGCAGGAGGTTCGCCTGCCAGGCCGGGAAGTGCCGCAGGAGCAGCGCGAAGACCGTGCAGATGAAGAACAGCTCGTCCCACGTGCCGACCGCGGTCACCCCGACCGCGAGCCGACCGATCTCGTTCGCACCGTCGACCGCTGGCCAGTTCTCGTAGACCCCTGACCCGATGAAGTAGGCCGGCAGCACGAGCCAGCCGGCGAGCGTGACGCCCGCGAGGTAGGCCCACTGCGTGCGCGTCCACCGGCGGCCCGTGCGCCAGGGGAAGCGGATCACCCGTTCGCGGTAGACGAAGCGCGAGACGAGGAACGGCACCGCGACCGCGAGGCCCAGCACGAGCGCGAATCGGACCATGCCCGCATCGCTGAGGTCGGCCTTCAGCGACATGGTCGAGATGATCACGAGCCCGATCGCGATGAGCGCGAGGTCGGCGAGCAGCCGCTCGGTGCGCCCCGAACGGTCGCAGAGCCACGCGGCGAGGAGCCCGACCGCGATCATCGCGTAGCCCGCGATCGGCGCCATGAACCCGAACAGCAGCACGGCGGCGCCGCACACCAGGACCGCGGGCACGAGCGCGATCGGGTGCGCGCGCAACGCCGCCGCGTCGGCGGTGTCGGCAAGGTCGATCTTCGGCAACGGCGTGCGCCCTATTCGTCGTCGCCGAGGTCGCCGCGACGCGACGCCTCGGCCCAGCGGCCGAGGAACAGCGCCCCGGCCTCGTCGTGGATGAGATCGCCGGCGGTGAGCACCGGGTACCCGGTCGCGGGCACGCCATCGGCGGGGCGCACGTCGACGTGCCTGACCGACTCGCCCCGCTCGTGCAGCCAGTCGGCCATGCGGTAGTCGCCCCGCGAGTCGCCCATCGTGCGCCAGTGCCGCGGACGGACGCCGCGTTCGGCGAGCAGCTCGATCGCGCGTGCCGCGCCGAGATCCTTGCCGAGCCGCACCGACTCGACGTCGGTGGCGATGATGCTCGGGTCGACCCGCCAGTGCACGCGGCCCGAGGCATTCGGTCGTTCCTCGTCGCCCTGCACCGTGCCGAAGCCCCGGGCCGCGAGCGCCGCATGCGCGTGCGCGTCGAAGCGCGGCTGGGCCACGAGGTAGTCGCCGGATGACACGTGCACGTGCTGCTCGACCGACACCATCGCGCGCTTGGTCTCGTCGAAGAAGGCGACCTCGTCGAATTGCGACCGGACGACGTCGCGCATGTAGGCGGTGAACTCCTCGGGCATGGCGAGGTCGAGGTCGACGAAGACTTCGCCGAGCCCGCCACGATCGATCGCCGCCCAGACCGCCCCCTTCTCGCAGATCGCCCACACGGGCGCGCCGGGTTCGAGTCCCGCGTCGACGAGGGGCGGCACGACCCGTTCGGCGATGAAGGCGTCCGACCGGCCGGTGTTGAACACCACGGCGTTGCCGTCGTTCGCGAGGGCCGCGAGATCGCGCGCGATCGACGGGATCGCGATCGACCGGGTCACCGGGCTCGCGATGGGACCGTCGACGTCGAGCAGGAGGCCGAGGAGCGGGGCGCTGGTCACGCCACCAGCCTATGGCGCGGCGCGGCGCCGATGTCGCCGGCCGGTGCGACGATCGAGTCATGCAGCAGACGATCGTCCCTCCGTACCTGCTCGACCGCATCGCCGACGCCACCCACCGGTTCCCGCTCGCCGCCGAGGCGGCCCGGCGCTCGCTGCTGCACGACGCGCCGCGACGCGAACTGCGCGGGACGCCGCCGCTGCTGCCGCCCGACCGCGCCGAGCCGCGACTGCCCGCCGCGCTGCCCGACGCGCCGTCGCAGCCCGACCGCCGCATCTCCGATGCGGAGCACGCCGAGCGGCTGCCGGGCCGGCTCGTGCGGCGCGAGGGCGAACGCGCGACGGGCGACGAGTCGGTCGACGACGCCTACAACGGGCTCGGCGACACGCACCGGCTGTTCGACCGCGTCTTCGGGCGCGACTCGATCGACGGCGCCGGAATGCCGCTCGAGGCGACCGTGCACTTCGGCGAGCGCTACGACAACGCGTTCTGGGACGGCGAGCGCATGGTGTTCGGCGACGGCGACGGCGAGGTGTTCCGCGGCTTCACCGATTCGCTGAGCGTCATCGGCCACGAGCTCGCGCACGGCGTCACCGAGCACACGGCGGGCCTGCGCTACCAGGGTCAGCCGGGCGCACTCAACGAGCACACCTCCGACGCGTTCGGCGCGCTCGTCGAGCAGTACGCGCTGGGTCAGGACGCCGAGGCAGCGACCTGGCTCATCGGCGAGGGCATCTTCACCGACGAGGTGCAGGGCAGGGCGCTCCGGTCGATGCTCGAACCCGGCACCGCCTACGACGACGACGTGCTCGGCCGCGACCCGCAGCCCGCGCACATGCGCGACTACGTCGAGACGACCGACGACAACGGCGGCGTGCACCTGAACTCGGGCATCCCGAACCGGGCGTTCGCGCTCGCCGCGCGCGAACTCGGCGGCTTCGCATGGGAGCACGTCGGCCGCATCTGGTACGACACGCTCACCTCCGGGCGGCTGAGCCCGACGGCGACGTTCGCCGAGTTCGCGGCCGAGACGGTTCGCCAGGCCGAGCGGCGCTTCGGCGCCGACTCGCGAGAGGCCCGCGCGGTGCGCACGGGCTGGCAGACCGTCGGCGTGCTGCCGGCGACCGACGGGGCCGAGCGCGGCGCCTGATCGAGGAGTAGCATCCAGCACGATGGAGGTCATCGTGCAGCGCACCGGGGGTCTGGCCGGCCTCCGCACCACGTGGCGCGTCGAGGTCGACGAGCAGCCCGACCCCGACGCCTGGGTCGTGCTCATCGGCGAGCTGCCGTGGCGCGAGGTGCCCCCCGCTCCCCCCGAGCCCGACCGCTACGTCTACCGCATCGAGTGCGCCCCGCACGAGGCGCTGCTCGCCGAGCGCCAGGTCACCGGTCCGTGGCGAGAACTGGTCGACCGGGTGCGCGAGACGGCGCCGCCGCACCGCGAACCGCCAGCAGCACCCCGAACGCGATGAGGCCCTGCGCCGCGAGGTAGGTCGACATCACGGCGAGGTCGTGCGCCGCGAACTCGTATCCGGGCAGGAAGCGCCCCATCGCGAGCACCGAGTCGGAGACCACGAACAGGGCACCGCCGAGGGCGATCCAGCCGCCGTGCAGCGAAGCGCTCACCGCCATCGCGCCGATGACGAGCGCGTACGCGACGACCGGCACGGCGAGCGCGCCGGCACCGGGCAGCAGGAGGGCGAGCATCGCGACGACCCACAGCGGATAGACGAGCGCCCAGGCCGGCGGGCGACGCCGGGCCCGAGGCATCCGCAGGAAGAGCACGATGTAGGCGACGTGCGCCGCCAGGAACGAGGCGAGGCCCGCCACGAACCAGGGGTCGCCCGGGAACGTCAGCAGCACGTCGCCGCCCCACGACAGCCCGATGCCGGCGAGCAGCAGGGCCGGCACTGGCGCGCCCGAACGACGGGAGACGATCACGACGGCGAGCGCGAGCAGCGGCATGAGCAGCGCTTTCGTCGCGGTCACGCTCCAGGCGGGGCCGACGTACTGGAGCACGAGGTGCCCGATCGAGACGACGAGGTAGGGGGCGAAGGCGGGCAGCACGCTCGAATCGTAGCCGAACGACGACGAAGGCCGGCGGGCGCTCGCCCACCGGCCTTCACAGCACGGACCGACTCAGCTGACGCCGAGCAGGTCGATGACGAAGATGAGGGTCTTGCCCGACAGCGGGTGACCGCCGCCGGCGGGGCCGTACGCCTTGTGCGGGGGCACGATGAGCTGGCGGCGACCGCCGACCTTCATGCCGGGGATGCCCTCTTTCCAGCCCGTGATGAGGGCCGAGAGGGGGAAGTTGATCGACTGTCCGCGACCCCACGAGGAGTCGAACTCCTCACCGGAGTCGAACTCGACGCCGAGGTAGTGCACGTCGACCGTCGAGCCGGGCTGGGCCTCGGCGCCGTCGCCGACGACGAGGTCTTCGATGACGAGTTCGACAGGTGCCGGGCCCTCGGGAGCGTCGATCTCGGGCTTGCTGTTCGTATCGGTCATGCCCTCAATCAAAACGGATTCCACGTGCCCGTGTCCATCGCGGACGGATGTCCACCGGGGTCTTGCGCTACTGGCGAACACCATGCACGCTGGAACCCTAAGAGATCCGTCGCCCCGTAGAGATGTCGGCAGTGCCACACCACAGGGCGGCGGATTTCTGTTGCGTTCCGGCACACCGGGAGCACGACAGGGGCAGGCGGTTCCGCCGCCCTGCGGTGACCTCAGTCCTGCATCAGCCGAGACCTGATGAGGAAGCGAACGCCCTCGGGCGCCTCGATCGAGAACCCGCTGCCGCGACCCGGGACGACATCGACGGTGAGGTGGGTGTGCCGCCAGTAGGCGAACTGCTCGGCCGACATCCAGAAGCCGGCGACGCGCGCCGACCCCGAGGCATCCCGACCGAGCTCGAGCTCGCCGAGCAGCACGTCGGCCTCACTCGTGACGAACTCGCCCGCCGGGTAGCACATCGGCGAACTGCCGTCGCAGCACCCGCCGGACTGGTGGAACATGAGGGGACCGTGCATCGACCAGAGGCGGTCGAGCAGCGTCGCCGCCGCGGGTGAGAGCTCCACCCGCGACGACGACTCCCCCGCGATCACCACCCGGCCGACGACGCCGTCCGCGAATCGTTCGAGCGACAACGCGGCCCCGATTCAGAAGAACCCGAGCGGGTTCTCGTTGTAGCTCACGAGCAGGTTCTTCGTCTGCTGGTAGTGGTCGAGCGCGAGCTTGTTGTTCTCGCGGCCGATGCCCGACGACTTGTACCCGCCGAACGCGGCGCCCGCCGGGTACGCGTGGTAGTTGTTCACCCACACCCGCCCGGCCTGGATGTCGCGGCCGGCGCGGTACGCCTCATTGCCGTTGCGGCTCCAGACGCCGGCGCCGAGTCCGTAGAGGGTGTCGTTCGCGATCGAGATGGCGTCGTCGTAGTCGGTGAAGCTCGTGACTGCGACGACGGGGCCGAAGATCTCCTCCTGGAACAGGCGCATCCGATTCTGGCCCTCGAAGATGGTCGGCTGCACGTAGTAGCCCTCGCTGAGGTCGCCGCCGAGGTCGGCGCGCTCACCGCCGAGCAGCAGCTTCGCACCCTCCTGCTTGCCGATGTCGATGTAGCTCAGGATCTTCTCGAGCTGATCGTTCGACGCCTGCGCGCCGACCTGGGTCTCGGTGTCGAGCGGGTTGCCCTGCTTCGCCTGCTTCGTCCGTTCGATCGCGTCGTCCAGGAACGTGTCGTAGATCGATCTCTGGATGAGCGAGCGGCTCGGGCAGGTGCAGACCTCGCCCTGGTTGAAGGCGAACAGGCTGAAGCCCTCGAGGGCCTTGTCGTAGAACGAGTCGCGCCGATCGGCCACCGACTCGAACACGATGTTCGGGCTCTTCCCGCCGAGTTCGACCGTCGAGGGGATGATGTTGTTCGACGCGTACTGCAGGATGAGCCGTCCGGTCGTCGTCTCGCCCGTGAAGGCGATCTTGCGGATGCGGCTCGACGAGGCGAGCGGCTTGCCCGCCTCGACGCCGAAACCGTTCACGACGTTGAGCACGCCCGCCGGAAGCAGGTCGGCGATGAGCTCGATGAGCACGAGGATGGAGGTGGGCGTCTGCTCGGCGGGCTTCAGAACGACGGCGTTCCCCGCGGCGAGGGCCGGCGCGAGCTTCCACACCGCCATGAGCAGCGGAAAGTTCCAGGGGATGATCTGCCCGACCACGCCGAGCGGCTCCTGGAAGTGGTACGCCACCGTGTCCTCGTCGAGCTGCGTGAAGCTGCCCTCCTGCGCACGGATGAGGCTCGCGAAGTAGCGGAAGTGGTCGCTCGCGAGTGGGAGGTCGGCGTTCAGCGGCTCGCGGATCGACTTGCCGTTGTCCCACGTCTCGGCGACGGCGAGGAGTTCGCGGTTGCGGTCGATGCGGTCGGCGATCGCGTTGAGGATGCCGGCGCGGTGCGCGGCACTCGTGCGGCCCCACGCGGGTGCGGCCTTGTGCGCCGCGTCGAGCGCGGCGTCGATGTCGGCGGCGGTGCCGCGGGCGACTTCGGTGAAGGCCTTTCCGTTCACGGGCGAGATGTTCTCGAAGTAGGCGCCGCCTTCGGGCTTCACCCACTCGCCGCCGATGAAGTGCTCGTAGCGCGGCTTGAACTCGATGAGCGCGCCGGGGGTGCCGGGCGCGGCGTACACGGTCATCGTGTCTCCTTGACGTCGTTGTCGGATGCCCCGTGCTGGGACGACGTCACCGTAGGCCGGGCGGGGTTGCGTCCCGGTTGCCCGGACGTTGCACCTGCGTTGCGCCCGGTCGACGGGATGCGCGGACCACGCGGTCGACGGGAGACGGCCGGTCAGCCGAGCGCCGCGTCGAGTCGCTCGAGGTGGGCGACGACCGACGCACGGCGCGGCGACCGCGGGGGCAGCAGCCGGAGCACGGCGCGCCAGAGCTCGACGTCGTCGCGCCCCTCGTCGCGCTCGGCGTAGTCGAGGAGGAGCTCGGGGGCGGCATCCGCGAGGAGTGATTCGCGAAGTCGGCTCGCCACCTCGGCGCGGATCTCGACGATGCCGGGCGCGGCGGAGTCGGGCAGCAAGGGCCCCTGGTACGCGTCGAGCGCCCGGCGGCGGGCGCCGCGGCGCAGGCGCGCGAGCACTTCGTGCGCGTCGAGGGCGAGCGGCCGGACGAGGCGGTAGGGGCGAGACGCGACCGGAGGCTCACCCGCGGCGTCGAGCGTTCGCCGCAGCCGCACGAGTTCGGCGCGCAGGGTCACCGTGCTCGACTCGTCACCGTAGACGAGTGCGGCGAGGCGCTCGGCAGGAAGGCCGCGCGGATGCCAGGAGAGCAGCGTGAGGATCTCGGCGTGGCGGAGGCCGAGCTCGCGACCGCCGAGACGGGGGCGGCGCAGGCCGAGCACGTCGAGCGCGGTCGCCGCGGGCTCGACCGGCCGGATCCGCGTCCGCCGGAGCGTGCTGCGCACGGCGGACTCGAGGTGCGCGAGCTTGAGCTCGGCCTCGACCGCGGCCACCGTCGCCATGACGAGTGGGAGCGTGTGCGGAGCCACCGCGTGATCGGTGCCCGTGATGTCGATGACGCCCAGCACGGCGCCCGTCTGCGGGTCGTGCACCGGAGCTGCGGTGCAGCTCCATGGATGGACGATGCGGTTGAAGTGCTCGGCGCCGCGGATCTGGACGCCGCGGTCGACCTGGAGCGCCGTGCCGGGCGCGTTCGTGCCCACCGTCGACTCCGACCAGTCGGCGCCCGCGACGAACAGCATGTCCTCGGCCCGATGCCGAAGCGCGGGATCGCCCTCGACCCACAGCAGGCGTCCGTGTTCATCGCCGACGGCGACGACCAGGCCGGCCTCACCCGCATCGTCGACGAGCAGCCGCCGGATCACGGGCATCACCGGTGCGAGCGCGTGCGTCTCCCGGTAGGCCCGGAACCCGTCCTCATCGAGCTCCATGCTCGGCAGCGCGTGCGCCGGGTCGATCGCCCCGCGGAGCGCTCGCTCCCACGAGGCGCGAACCACCGGCCGGAGCGTCGGGGGCACCGCGCCCGAGGCGAGGGCGTCGTCCTGGGCACGCAGGAGTCGGTCGCGCAGGGCATCGGCATCGAAGCCCCGAGGGGGTCGCTGCGGCACGGGCACGCCGTCTCCGATCGCGTCGTTGCGGATGCCGACATCATATCCGGTGGCTCGCCTCGCCGCCGTTGCGGTACTCAGCGCATGAGCGCCGCACGCTCGGACACGATCGCGGCGAGCAGCGCCTGCTCGTCGGCGACCGACTTCGCCCCGCCCACACCCGACGCGATCCGTTGCCGGGCGAAGGCGAGGTGCGTGGCGTCGGTGATGAGCCGTCGCATTCCCGCCGTCCGCGGCGGGCGCTGTGCACGAGCCCACGCCAGTGCCTGTCGTCGGCCGGCCGGCGTCGCGAGCAGGTCGACCTCCGCCGGGCTGAACCAGCCCGCGGCCGCGTACTCGCCGAGCCGGCGGCGCGTCGTGCGCACCTCCTCGCGACGCAGCAGCACGGCCAGCAGGACGGCACCGGCGAAGATCGGCACCTGCACGGTGAGGTAGAGGCCGACCGCGTCGTCTCCGAAGGCGAGCGAGCCGTTCCAGAGCGCGTGCAGCGCGATCGCGGCGAGCAGTCCGAGCAGGAACCAGCCGATCACGCCGCCGCCTGCACCGCGTCGCGCGGCGATGCCGATCGCGAGCCCCGTGCAGGCGGTGAACAGCACGTGCGCGAACGGCGAGAAGATGCCGCGCACGACGAAGGTCGCGCCGAGCGATTCTGCACCGCCCTCGATGAGGGCGGACCCGAAGTAGATGATGTTCTCGGTGAAGGCGAAGCCCGCCGCGACCGTCGCGGCGTAGACGAGCCCGTCGACCGGCCCGTCGAACTGCCACCTCGCGAAGGCGTAGACGAGCAGCACGCCCAAGCCCTTCGCGACCTCCTCGACGACGGGCGCCTGCACGACGGCCCCGACGGCCTCGTCGGCCCCGCCGCCGGGCGAGACGAACGCCACCGCGAGCTGCACGCCGAGATCGACGACGAGCGCGACGACGACCGAGACCGCCGCGCCCCAGAGGAACGCGAACCACAGCGCGCCGCGCGGCTCGGGCTCCCAGCGGTCGACCCAGCGGATGGCGAGCAGCACGCCGGCCAGCGGCACGAGGGCGAGCAGGGAGCCGATCACGAGGGTCGAGGCGCCGAGCGCGATCGCAAGGTAGGCGATCACGAGCAGTGCGGCGAATCCGCCGAGCACGATGCCGATCACGGCGAAGACGGTGCCGCCGCTCCGCGCCCGGACGGGCGCCGCCCAAGCGGGGGCGGCGGGTTGCGGGGCTGGGCCGGGGGCGACGTGGCTCACCGGGGCAGCCTACCGAACCGCGGCGGTCCCTCGGCGGCGTGGAGACCTCCTCCGTTCCCGGCGCGTCAACCGGCCGGCGCGGATGCCTCGAACATGACGCCGGGATTCAGGATGCCGGTCGGATCGAAGGCGGCCTTGACCGCCCGCTGGAGCTCGAACACGTCGTCGCCGAGCTCCTCGGCGAGCCATCGGCGCTTGAGCACGCCCACCCCGTGCTCGCCCGTCAGGGTGCCGCCGAGTGCCACGGCCGCGCGGAACATCTCGTCGGCCGCCGCCCAGATGTGCTCGGGCACCTCGTCTCCCGTGAACACGAAGTTCGGATGCAGGTTGCCGTCGCCGGCGTGCGCGATCGTCGGGATCTCGACGCCGCGTCGTGCCCCGATCTCCTCGATGGCGCGGAACATGGCCGGCAACGCGCTGCGCGGCACCGCGACGTCCTCGATGAGCACCTGGCCGCTCGCCGCGAGCGCCGGGTGCATCGCCCGCCGGATGTCGAGCAGCCGCTCGCCCGTCTCTGCGTCGCGCGAGAGCGTGACCCGCCCGCCCGCCGCGGCGAAGAGCTCGGCGATGCGCGCGGCCTCGGCGGCCGCGGAGCCGTCGTCGGCCTGCGCGATGAGGAACGTCTCGCCCGGTGCCGTCGTCTCGAGCGGCGTGCCGGCGAGCGCGTCGTCACCGAGGTACGCGGCGACCCTGGCCACGACGCCCGCGTCCATGAGCTCGAGCACCGCGGGTCGGATGCGGGCGGCGGTGACCGTCGCGCACGCGGCGGCCGCGGCCTCGACGTCGGTGAACGCGGCGGCGACGGTCACCGGGGTGCCCGCCGTGATCGGCCGCAGCCGCACGGTCGCTTCGACGATGACCCCGAGGGTGCCCTCGGACCCCGTGAAGAGGGCGGTGAGGTCGTACCCCGTGACGCCCTTGACCGTGCGGTGGCCGAGGCGCACCAGGCGGCCGTCGGCGAGCACCACCGCGAGGCCCAGCACCGCCTCGCGGGTGACGCCGTACTTCGCGCAGAGCAGGCCTCCGGCGTTCGTCGCGATGTTGCCGCCGATCGATGAGATGGCGCGGCTCGCCGGGTCGGGCGCGAACCAGAGCCCGAGCGGCGCGAGCGCATCGTTGAGGTCGCCGTTGATGACGCCCGGCTCGACGACCGCGAGCTCGTCGGCCTCGGAGATCTCGATGATGCGGTCCATCCGAGAGAGGTCGAGCACGATCGCGCCCGGGCTCGCGATGGCGCCGCCGGCGAGGCCGGTGCCGGCGCCGCGCACGACGACGGGGGTCGCGGTCGCGTGCGCGATGCGCATGACCGCCTGCACGTCGTCGACCGACCCCGCGTGCACGACGGCGAGCGGCGGGCTGTCGCTGCGCCATCCCGAGCGGTCTTCGCGGGTCGCCTCGAGCGCGGCCGGGTCGACGGTGACGGCGGCGCCGAGGGCGTCGTTGAGCTGGGCGAGGACGTGCGGCATGCCTCAACCCTAGCCACGCCGCGGCGACGTCCGATTTCCGCGAGTTGTTGTCGGCGAGCCGTGCGAGGCTGAGTGCATGACCATCTCCGCCACGCGCATCGAGGACCCGCTCGACGACCCGGTCTTCGCCGAGCGCTACCGAGCCATGCAGGCGCGCGACGCACGGTTCGACGGCCAGTTCGTCACCGGCGTGCACTCGACGGGCATCTACTGCCGGCCGAGCTGCCCCGCCGTCGCGCCGAAGCCCGGCAACGTCAGCTTCTACCTGACCGCCGCGGCCGCGCACGACGCCGGGCTGCGGGCGTGCAAGCGGTGCCTTCCCGATGCCGTGCCCGGCTCCCCCGAATGGGACCTCCGCGACGACCTCGCAGCCCGTGCGATGCGCCTCATCGCCGACGGCGTCGTCGAACGCGAGGGCGTGCCCGGCCTCGCCGCGCACCTCGGCTACACGCCGCGGCACCTCACCCGCGTCGTCACCGCCGAGCTCGGCGTCGGGCCGCTGGCGCTCGCTCGAGCGCACCGCGCCCAGACCGCGCGGGTCCTCCTGACCTCGACCGACCTCCCGACCGCCGACGTGGCGTTCGCGGCAGGCTTCGGCAGCGTGCGGCAGTTCAACGACACGGTCAAGGCGGTCTACGAGCGCACCCCGCGACAGCTGCGCCTGACCGCGCGATCGGCCGAACGTCGCGTACCGAGCGGCGACGGGCTCGTGCGACTGCGCTTGCCCGCGCGAGCCCCGTTCGACGCAGCCGGCGTCTTCGCCTGGCTCGCCGCGCGGGCCGTCGACGGGGTCGAGGTCGCCGACGGCGGCCGTTTCACGCGATCGCTGCGCCTTCCGGGCGGCCCGGCCGTCGTCTCGCTCGAATCGAGCGGCGACGAGCGGTCGCCCGCGATCGAGGTGGAGGCGCGGCTCGCGTCGCTCACCGACCTGCCCCCGCTCGTGGCCCGCGTGCGCCGCCTCTTCGACCTCGACGCCGACGCCGTCGCGATCGATGCCGCGCTCGGCGCCGACCCGGCCCTCGCTGCATCGGTCGCCGCGCACCCCGGCCTCCGCATGCCGGGGTGCCTCGACGCGCACGAACTCGTCTTCCGGGCGCTCATCGGCCAGCAGATCTCGGTCAGGGCCGCGCGCACGACGCTGTCGAGACTGGCGGCCGAGCTCGGCGAACCGCTCGTGCCGGGCGATCGGCCCGGCCCCGTCGGCGGCGAAGGGCTGCTGCGGCTCTTCCCGACCGCGTCGGCGATCGCCGAGCACGGCATCGACGTGCTGCGCGGCCCGGCGACCCGGATCCGCACGATCATCGACGTCGCCTCACGCCTCGACTCCGGCGAACTCGTCGTCTCGGCCGACCGCGATCGCGGCGAGCTGTACCGCGACCTGATCGTGATTCCGGGCATCGGCCGCTGGACGGCCGGCTACGTGGCGATGCGGGTCACCCGGGCGCCCGACATCCTGCTGACCAGCGACCTCGCCCTGCGCGCAGGTGCCGAGCGCCTCGGACTGCCCGGTTCCGCAGCCGAGCTCGACGCGCTCGGCGCGGCATGGGCGCCGTGGCGCAGCTACGCGTCGATGCACCTGTGGCGCGCCGCAGCCGCAGAGATCTGATGTCTGGCGCCGGACGCGCTACGATTCCGGCATGGCCGTCACCGACGAAGCGATCCTGCGCATCAAAGAGATGATCATGTCGGGCGAGCTCGCGCCCGGTGATCGCCTGCCGCCCGAGAAGGAGCTGAGCGAGCGGCTCGGCCTCTCGCGCTCGTCCCTCCGCGAGGCCGTGAAGGCGCTCGAGGTGATCCGCGTGCTCGACGTGCGCCGCGGCGACGGCACCTACGTCACGAGTCTCGAGCCCCGGCTGCTCCTCGAGGCGATGTCGTTCGTCGTCGACCTGCACGACGACCATTCGGTGCTCGAGATCTTCGCGGTGCGTCGCATCCTCGAACCGGCCGCCGCCTCGCTCGCCGCCCGGCACGCGGCCGAGCCCGACCTCGAGCGTCTCCGGGAGTCGGTGGCGGGCGTCGATCACGCCGCCGACGTCGAGGGCCTCGTCGCCCACGACCTCGAGTTCCACCGAGGCATCGCCGACGCGACCGGCAACAGCTATCTCGCGAGCCTCATCGACTCGCTCTCGAGCCACACCGTGCGCGCCCGCATCTGGCGCGGCATCACCCAGGAGAGCGCCGTCGAGCGCACCCTGCAGGAACACCATGCGATCCTCGACGCGATCGCCGCGGGCGACGCCGAGCTCGCCGCGGCGCTCACGGTGGTGCACGTGTCGGGCGTCGAGCAGTGGCTGCGTTCGGCCCTCTGATCCGCTGAGCGCCCGCGCCGCGTCCGCCTGGGTGCGCCCGCGCGGGGCCTCGCCCGCCACGAAGAAGGGGGCGCCGGCCGAAGCCGGCGCCCCCGAGGCGTCCCCAGGGCGTCACTCGTAGAGGACGGCCTGGATCTCCTCGTCGTCGATGTTCGACGCGTCGTACCAGTAGAACCCGGTGTCGATCGTCTTCGGCAGCTCCTCGCCGTCGATCGCCTCGACCGCGGCCTTGACGGTCTCGTAGCCGATGCCGATCGGGTTCTGCGTGATCGCGCCGAGCATGAGCCCGTCGCGGATGGCGTCCATCTGCGCCTTGCCCGAGTCGAAACCGACGACCGCGAGCTTCGCGGGGTCGATGCCGAGCTCCTTCACCGCCTGCACGACGCCGATCGCCGAGCCCTCGTTCGAGCCGTAGATGCCCTTGAGGTCGGGGTGGGCGGCGATGATGGCCTTCGCGAGGTCGGCGGACTTCGCCTGGTCTCCGCCGCCGTACTGGACGTCGACGATCTCGATGTTCGGCTCGTTCTCCTCCATGTACGACACGAAGCCGTCGCGGCGCTGCTGGCCGGTCACCGAGGTCTGGTCGTGCACGACGAGCGCCACCTTGCCCTCGTGGCCGACGGCCTCGGCCATGTGCTTCGCGGCCTCGGCGGCGGCGGCGAGGTTGTCGGTCGCGGCGGTCGTCAGCGGGATGTCGCTCTCGACGCCCGAGTCGAACGCGATGACCGGGATGTTCGAGTCCTTCGCCTGCTGCAGCAGCGGGCCCGCCGCCTGGCTGTCGAGCGCGGCGAACCCGATCGCGGCGGGGCTCTTATCGAGGGCGGTCTGCAGCATCTGGATCTGCTGGTCGACGTCGGCCTCGGTGTCGGGGCCCTCGAACGTGATCTCGACGTCGAACTCCTCGGCCGCCTGCTCGGCGCCCGTCTTCACGGCCTGCCAGAACTGGTGCTGGAAGCCTTTCGAGACCAGGGCGACGTACGGCTTCTCGCCGCTGCCGCCGTCGGCGGATCCCGAGTCGCCGCCGTCGCTCGCGCAGCCCGCGAGGATCAGGGCCGCGGCGACGGCGCCGACGACGGCGCCCAGTGCGCGCTTCTTGAACATGCTCACTCCTTGGTGTAGGTGGTGCAGGTGGTACTTGTTGGGGGTTGGGGTGGTGGGTGGTGCCGCGGCCCCGCCTGCGGGCGGATGCCTCGGCCGAATGCCGCTCAGGCGCGTCGGCGCCGCAGCATGTCGAGGTAGACGGCCACGAGGATGACGATGCCGACCGCGACCGACTGCCACTCCTGCGGGACCGAGATGATGCGCAGGCCGTTCGTGAGCACGGCCATGATCAGTGCGCCGATCACGGTTCCGACGATCGAGCCCTTGCCGCCCTGGAGCGACGTGCCGCCGATGACGACGGCGGCGATCGCCTCGAGCTCGAGCCCCATGCCGCCCGTCGGCTGGGCCGACGAGAGGCGCGAGGCGCTGAGCACGCCGGCGAGTCCGACGAACAGGCCCGCGAGCGTGTAGATGATGATCTTCCAACGCCGCACGTTCACGCCCGACAGCGCGGTGGCCGCCTCGTTCGAGCCGATCGAGAACGTGTAGCGGCCGAGGATCGTCTTCGACAGCAGCACGGCGGCGACGACGATCATGACGATGAAGATCGCGACGCCGAGCGGGAACCGCATGCCCGGGATGATCGACAGGTTCATGATCGACTGGAACTCGGGGGTCTCCGAGAAGTAGATCGGCTTCGTGCCCGAGATCACGAGCGAGAGGCCTGCGGCGATGAGCATCATGCCGAGCGTCGCGATGAACGGCGGGATGCCGAGCACCGAGACGTTCACGCCGTTGACGAGCCCGATGAGCGCGCCGAACAGGATCGTCGCCGTGACGCCGGCCCAGAGAGGCCAGCCGAGGTAGGTGAGGAACACGCCCGCCATCACGCCGCAGAGCACCATGCCGGTGCCGATCGACAGGTCGATGCCGCCCGTGATGATGACGAACGTCGTGCCGAGCGCGAGGATGCCGGTGACGGTCGCCGCCGTGAGGATCGACACGAGGTTGTTGGCGGTGAAGAAGTGCGGACTCGCGAACGAGAACACCGCGACGATCACGATGAGGCTCGCGAAGGCGAGCAGCTGCTGCAGCGAGCCGCGCAGCCACGCCATTCGGGGCTTGCCGGCGTCGATCGCGGCGTACGCGCTCGTCGACGGCGTCGTCGCGGCGTCGGGGCGGCCGGATTCCGGTTTCGTCGTGGTCGGGCTCATCGTGCGATCGTTCCTTCGCTTGAGAATCGGGTTGCGTAGTCCATGAGGTTCTCCTGGGTGGCCTCGGCGTTGTCGAGCACGGCGGTCAGCCGGCCCTCGGCCATGACGGCGATGCGGTCGGAGAGGCGCAGCACCTCGGGCAGCTCCGACGAGATCATGACGATCGCCTTGCCCTCGTCGGCGAGCCGTCGCAGCAGCACGTAGATCTCCTCTTTCGCGCCCACGTCGATGCCGCGGGTCGGCTCGTCGAAGATGAGCACGTCGCAGTCCTTCACGAGCCACTTCGCGATGACGACCTTCTGCTGGTTGCCGCCGGAGAGGTTCTGGACGAGCTGCGCGGTCGAGGGGGTCTTGATGCGGAGCCGCTCGACGTACTCGCGCCCCGTGGCCTCGATGCGCCGGTCGCGCACGAAGCCGAGGCCCGAGGCGTAGTCGCGCAGCGACGAGAGCACGATGTTCTCGCGCACGCTGCGCTCGAGCAGCACGCCGAGCTGCTTGCGGTCCTCGGAGAGGTAGCCGATGCCGAGCCGGGCCGCCTCGGCCGGGTTCGCGATGTCGACCGCCGTGCCGCGGATGCGGATCTCGCCGGACTCGCGCCGGTCGGCCCCGACGACGGCGCGGGCGACCTCGGTGCGTCCCGCGCCCATCAGCCCCGCGAAGCCGAGGATCTCGCCCGGGTACACCTCGAAGTCGACGTCGCGCAGGAGGTGCTTGGTCGAGAGGCCGCGCACGGAGAGCACGGGCTCGCCCTCGGGATGCCTCGGGACCGGCCGCTGCTCGCCCTTGATCTCCCGACCGACCATGAGCGAGATGATCTCGCGCGGCTCGGTCTCGGCGGTCACGCGGGTGCCGACGTACCGGCCGTCGCGCAGCACGCTGACGCGGTCGGAGATGCGGGCGAGCTCCTCCATGCGGTGGGAGATGTAGATGACCCCCGTCTCCGGCGTGCGGAACCGCTCGATGAGCCCGAACAGCACGTCGACCTCGGCGTCGTTGAGCGCCGCGGTCGGCTCGTCCATGATGAGGACCTTGGCGTCGAACGAGAGCGCTTTCGCGATCTCGACCATCTGCTGCCGGGCGACCGTCAGCCGTTCGACCCGCTCGGCGGGGTCGAGTGCGAGGCCGAGCCGGTCGAACAGCTCCTGCGCCCGGCGGTTGAGCGCCCGGTCGTCGAGGAACAGCCCGGCCTGCCGTTCTTCGCGGCCGATGAAGATGTTCTGCGCGACCGTGAGGTCGGGCATGAGGTTGAACTCCTGGTGGATGATCGAGATGCCGAGCTCCTGCGCGTGGCGCGGACCCTCGATCGACAGCTCCCGGCCGTTGAGGCGGAACGTGCCGGCGTCGGGGGTGTAGATGCCCGCGAGCAGCTTCATCAGCGTCGACTTGCCGGCGCCGTTCTCGCCGACGAGGGCGAGTACTTCGCCGTGCCGGAGCTCGAGCTGCACGTCGGCGAGCGCCTGCACGCCCGGGAAGCCCTTGCTGACGCCCTCGACCTCGAGCAGGGCGCCGGTCGCCGCGGTCACTGCGCCGCTCCAGTCGACCGGTAGGCGTTCACGACGCCCTTGCGCAGGACGAGGTTGCCGTAGGGCCGGAGCTCGCCCGTCCGGACGATCAGTCGAGCGCCGGCCGCCCGCTCGTAGAACGCGAACCGCTCGAGCTCGCCGACGCGGTCGTCGGCCACGGCCGCGGCCGCGACGAGCTCGTGCTGCACGGGCAGCCGCTCGCCGCCCTCGGCGGTCATGAGCAGCACCGACGCGCCCTCGTAGCCGTCGAGCGGCACGACCGTGCGGATGGCCTCGACCACCTGCGCGGCGGCGATGCCTGGTGCTTCGACGACGGCGGCGCCGACCCGGTGCGCCGGGAAGTTCGCATCGGCGACGACGAGTTCGTCGCCGTGGCCGAGCCGATCGAGCGCGGCCAGCAACTCGCCGCCGAGGATCGGGTTGATGCCACTCAGCACGTGGGCCTCTCTTCCTTGAGATGTGGTGATGAGTGTACTACTCATCCGATGTTTCATGAGGTTTCAGCGATGAACGTTGCGAATCCGTAGCGAAAGCGGCGCAGAGATCGGATTACTCAAGGCAATACACCCGCTCGGCCGTACCGCCGAGGACCGCGGCCAGCTCGGACGGGGCCAGGTCGTCGAGGCACGCGCGCATCACGCGCCAGGTCGATGCGTAGCCGCCGTGCGGCACCGACATCGGCCAGTCGCCACCGTACATGAGCCGGTCGGCGCCGAACAGGTCGAGCGCGACCTCGAACAACGGTCGCACGGACGACTCGTCGAAGGCGACCCCGGGCAGGTGGAGCCCCGAGAACTTCGCGACCGTGTTGGGCAGGGCGGCCGTCGCGGCGAACTCCCGACGCCACTCGTCGAAGCCGTCGCCACCGACGGGCGGTTTCGCCAGGTGGTCGATCACGACGGTGAGCCCGGGGAGCTCAGCCGCGAGGCGACGGGCGGCACCGAGGTGGCGCGGCCACGCATCGGGCACGTCGAACGCGAGGCCGCGCGCTGCGACCTCGGCGAGCGACGACCGCACGTCCGGCAGGTCGAGGAAGTCGTCGCGCGGGTCGTCGTGCACGAGATGGCGGATGCCTCGGAGCCGACGCTCCTCCGAGAGGTCGTCGAGCGCGTCGATCGCGGCAGCGGTGTCGTCGAGGGGCACCCAGCCGACGACGCCGGCCACCCACTCGTGCCGCGCGGCGACGTCGAGCATGAATCGGGTGTCGGCGGCGGAATCGGCGGCCTGGACGAGGATGGCCGCATCGATTCCGGCGGCGTCGAGCTCCACCCGGGCGTCGCCGGGGCCGAAGTCGGCGTAGAGCGGTCCGAGCTCGGGCGTGATCCAGGGGTAGGCCCCCTCCGAGCGGGTCCACAGGTGGAGGTGGGCGTCGATCGTGCGGGCCGCGGTCACGGGATGAGCCCCTCTTCGCGGAGTCGCGACCAGAGCCCGTCGGGCAGCGGGGCGTGCACGCGCCGCGCGTTCTGCGCGATGTCGGCGGCGCGAGCCGACCCGACGACGACCGCGCGCACCGCGGGATGCTGAAGCGGGTACTGGATCGCGGCGACGGGCAGTTCGACGCCCTCGGCCTCGCACGCCGCGGCGAGCCGGCGCGCGCGCTCGAGCAGCCGGGGAGGGACGGCGCCGTAGTCGTACCGCGCGGTCGCGCCCGGCGTCGAGGTCGCGAGCAGGCCCGAGTTGAACACCGCGGCCGCGACCACTCCGACGCCCCGCTCGCTGCAGAGCGGCAGCAGTTCGGCGAGCGCGGGCTGCTCGAGCAGGGTGTACCGCCCGGCGATCATGACGAGGTCGAGGTCGCCCTCGCGAACGGCTCGCGCCGCGGCATCCGCGCTGTTCGTGCCGATGCCGATCGCGCCGACGACACCCTCCTCCCTGAGCCTGGCGAGCGCGGGGAGGCCCTCGGCCAATCCCCGGTCGAGGTCGTACGCGTCGGGGTCGTGGAGGTACGCGATGTCGATGCGGTCGATGCCGAGCCGCTCGAGCGAGTCTTCGATGCTGCGCCGGATGCCCGCCTCACCGGGGTCGAAGCGCCGCACGGTGCGGTCGGGCACCGCGAAGTCGAAGGCCATGTCGTCGCCGCCCGAGAAGTCGGGGTTCGGGTCGAGCACCCGGCCGACCTTCGTCGAGACGACGAACTCGTCTCGCGGCCGGTCGCGCAGGGCCTCGCCCAGCCGGCGCTCCGAGAGGCCGAGGCCGTAGTGCGGCGCGGTGTCGAAGTACCGGACGCCCGACTCCCACGCCGCGTCGACGGCGGCACGGGCGTCGTCGTCGCTCACCTCGCGATAGAGATTGCCGATCGAGGCCGCCCCGTAGCCGAGGGGACCGAGACGCTCGGCGGTGAAGGGTCCGCTCATGCGGGCACCTCGGTCGGGTCGTCGATCACGTGCGAGCCGCGCCAGGTGTAGCGCTCGATCGATGCGGCGAGCATCTCGGTGCCGGCACCCGGCGCGGTCGGGGTGAGGTAGCGCCCCCGCTCGACGACGGCGGGCGTGGCGAAGTGCTCGTGGAGGTGGTCGACGAACTCGATCATGCGTCCCTCCATGCTGCCGGAGAGCGCGACGTAGTCGAACATCGAGAGGTGCTGCACCGCTTCGCACAGCCCGACGCCGCCGGCGTGCGGGCACACGGGCACGCCGTACTTCGCCGCGAGCACGAGGTTCGCGAGGTTCTCGTTGACCCCGCCGACGCGCGCCGCGTCGATCTGCATGACGTGCATGCCGCCGGCCTGCAGCAGCTGCTTGAAGACGATGCGGTTCTGCACGTGCTCGCCCGTGGCCACGCGCACCGGCGCGATGCCGCGGGCGATCGCGGCGTGGCCGAGGACGTCGTCGGGACTCGTCGGCTCCTCGATCCAGGCGAGGTCGAACCCGGCGAGCGCTCGCACCCATTCGATCGCCTCGTCGACGCCCCAGCGCTGGTTCGCGTCGATGGCGATCGGGAAGTCCTCTCCGACGGCGGCCCGGGCGATGCCGAGCCGGCGGATGTCGTCGTCGAGCGAGGCGCCGACCTTGAGCTTGATCTGCGGGTAGCCGTCGGCGACGGCTTCGCGGCAGAGCCGGTCGAGCTTCTCGTCGGAGTAGCCGAGCCAGCCGGGCGTCGTCGTGTACGCGGGGTAGCCGCCTTCGAGGAGCTTCGCGGTGCGTTCGGCGCGCCCGGGCTCTGCGGCGCGGAAGAGCTCGAGCGCCTCGGCGGGGGTGACGGCGTCGGAGATGTAGCGGAAGTCGATGAGGGCGACGAGCTCCTCGGGGCTGAGCCCGGCGAGCAGCTGCCAGAGCGGGAGCCCGGCGCGCTTGGCCTTGAGGTCCCACAGGGCGTTGAGCGCGGCGCCGATCGCCATGTGCATGACGCCCTTCTCGGGGCCGAGCCAGCGCAGCTGCGAGTCGTGCGCGAGCAGGCGCCAGGCCGCGCCCATGTCGCCGAGCAGGGTTTCGACGTCGCGGCCGAGGAGGTGCCCGCGGAGCGCGTCGAGCGCGGCGACCTGCACGTCGTTGCCACGGCCGATCGTGAAGACGAAGGCGTGACCGGCGAGCCCGTCGGCCGCATCGGTGCGGATGACGAGGTAGGCGGCCGAATAGTCGGGGTCGGGATTCATCGCATCCGACCCGTCGAGTTCGAGGGAGGTCGGGAACCGGATATCCCGGGTGTCGACACTGACGATCCTGCTCATGGCGTCCTTTCGTGGGCGCCTTGAGCATAAACATCGGATGTCTCGGATGTCAACCGCCTCGGAGTATGCAAGAATCGCCGTGAATCATCACCAAGCCTCGCGCATACTTCAGATGTTCGCGTGCCCGTGACCGGAAGGACCACCAGAATGAGATTCGCCAGGCTCGGCGACGCCGGCTCCGAGATCCCCGTGCTGCTCGACGGCGAGCGCATGCTCGACCTGCGGGGCCTCACCGCCGACATCGACGGCGCCTTCCTCTCCGGCGACGGCCCGGATCGCGCCGCGGCCGCACTCGCGGCGGGGCGGCTGCCCGAGCTCACGGGCGCAGCCGGCCTCCGCGTCGGAGCGCCGATCTCCCGACCGGGCGCGGTCTACTGCATCGGCATGAACTACGCGGCGCACGCCGCGGAATCGGGGTCGGCCCCGCCCGAGCAGCTCGTGATGTTCATGAAGTCGCCGAACACGGTCGTCGGGCCCGACGACGACGTGACGATCCCGCCGGGCAGCGAGAAGACCGACTGGGAGGTCGAGCTCGGCATCGTGATCGGGCGACGCGCGAGCCGGCTCCGCTCCCCCGCCGAGGCGCGTGCGCACATCGCCGGGTTCGTGACGGCCAACGACCTCTCGGAGCGCGACTGGCAGCTGGCGGTCTCGGGCGGGCAGTGGTCCAAGGGCAAGAGCGCACCAGGGTTCTGCCCGACCGGCCCGTGGCTCGCGACGCCCGACGAGCTCGACGCCGACGACGTGCGCCTGCGCAGCTTCGTGAACGGCGAGCCCCGCCAGGACTCGCGCACGAGCGACCTCATCTTCGGCATCGACACGATCGTCTGGGAGCTCAGCAGGTTCCTCGCGCTCGAGCCCGGCGACCTCGTGCTCACGGGCACCCCCGAGGGCGTCGCCCTGTCTGGCCGCTTCCCCTACCTCCGTGCGGGCGACGTCGTCGAGATCGAGATCGACGGGCTCGGCCGCCAGCGCCAGCGCTACGTCGACGCCTGAACCCCTCCCCGAAGCAGTGAACGATCTCCAAGGAGCGAACATGAGCCAGCAGCCGACCGGCCCCGGTGAGTTCGACGGCCTCGTCGCCGTCGTCACGGGCGGGGCGTCGGGCATCGGCGCCGCGATCGCGACGCGCCTGCGACGCGGGGGCGCCAGGGTCGCGGTCTTCGACCTCCGGCCCGAAGCGTCCGACGCCGACCTGGCGGTCGCCGTCGACGTCGCCGACGACGCGAGCGTGCGGGCGGGGGTCGAGCGCGTCGTCGCCGAGTTCGGCCGGCTCGACATCGTCGTGAACAACGCCGGCATCGGCGCCCAGGGCACGATCGAGGCGAACGCCGACGACGAGTGGCACCGGGTGCTCGACATCAACGTGCTCGGCATGATGCGGGTCGCCCGTGCGGCGCTGCCGCACCTGCGGCGGTCCCCCGCCGCCGCGATCGTCAACACGTCGTCGATCGCGGCGACCGCGGGCCTGCCCGAGCGGGCGCTCTACAGTGCGAGCAAGGGCGCGGTCTCGGCGCTGACCCGCGCGATGGCGGCCGACCACCTGCGCGAGGGCATCCGCGTGAACGCGGTCAATCCGGGCACGGCGGACACCCCGTGGATCGGCCGGCTGCTCGCCCAGGCGCCCGACCCCGCGGCGGAGCGCGCCGCCCTCGAAGCGCGCCAGCCCCACGGCCGGCTCGTGGCCGCCGACGAGGTCGCCGGCGCCGTCGCCTACCTCGCGAGCCCGGCCTCGGGCTCGACGACGGGCATCGAGGTCGCAGTCGACGGGGGCATGCAGGAGCTCCGGTTGCGTCCCGCCTGACCCGGCGACGCTACGGCTCACCTGCTCCGGCGGGACCGTTTTCGGTCCGGCGGGATGCCGCGAGGCATCCGGGCCTGACCGGGAACGACCGCCGGAACGCGTCGTAGGCCACGCGCGGGAGGCGAGATCCTTTCGCATCATGGAATTCGACTGTCGCCTTCGTGGAAGGTCGCCGCCGTCGGCTTGTACATGTCGACAAACGATCCCGGCGTACGGCGCGATAGCGTGGACGAGTGAAGTTCGCGCACCTGAGAGCCGAAGGCCAATCGACCCCACGGCTCGCGGTGGTCGTCGCCGAAGCGGCGCTCTTCCTCGACGAGGTGCTCGAGCACTCCCCCCGAGACCTGCAGGACCTCATCGAACGCGGCCCTGAGGGCCTCGCCGAGGTGCGCGCCGCCGTCGACACGGCTCTCGAGGCCGGCGCCGAGCTCACGCCCGTGAGCGAACTGCGCCACTCGTCGGCCGTGCTGCGGCCGCCGCACATCCTGGCCATCGGAGCGAACTACGCGGCCCACTCGCAGGAGCTGAAGCTCCGCCACGAGACGGCGCCGACGATCTTCTCGCTCTGGCCGAACTCCCTCGGAGCGCACGGCGCGACGACGACCTGGCCCGAAGACCTCACCCACCAGGTCGACTACGAGGCCGAGCTTGGCGTGATCATCGGCCGGCCCGCCCGCGGCGTGCACGAGCGCGACGCCCTCGACTACGTCTGGGGCTACACCGTCGTCAACGACATCACGGCGCGAGACATCCAGTTCTCCGAGGCCCAGTGGTCGCGCTGCAAGTCGTTCGACGGCTTCACCCCGACCGGGCCGGTCGTGGTGACCGCCGACGAGGTCGCCGACCCGCAGGACCTCTGGCTCACCACGAACCTCGACGGCCGCATCCTGCAGGACGCCTCGACCGGCGACATGGTGCGCAGCGTCCCCGAGATCATCGCGTACCTCTCGCGCTCGGCGACCATCCCGCCGGGCACGCTCATCTCGACCGGCAGCCCCGGCGGCGCCGGCTACTCGCGCAACCCGCAGGTGTTCCTGCAGGACGGCTCGACCGTGACGGTGTCGATCGGCGGCATCGGGTCGCTCACGACGCACTGCCGCGTGATCTGACGCCACGCCGCCCGATCACGACACGAGCTCCGCTCGACCGATGCCCGCGCCGAGGTGCCGACCGAGGAAGGCGCCGGCCCGATCCAGTGCCGCCGTCGACGCCTCGAGCGCGTCGAGCGACGTCTGGTAGTTGTGCGGCGCCCGGGCGGCAGCCTCGAGCACGACCTCGACGTCGTCGTGCGCCGCGTTGGCCGCGAGCCGCACTGCGTCGTCGAGCAGGAGCTCACGGGTGCCCACCTGCACGAGCATGGGCGGCAGGCCGCGGAGGCTTGCGAACACCGGGCTCGCGAGCGGTGACGCCGCAACCTCGGCGGCGCCGCCTTCCGGGAGGTAGCGATCGGCGTAGCCGCGGATGTCGGCCTGGCTGAACAACGGGTCGTCGCCGACCCGGTCCGTGAACGAGTCGCCGCTGAGCGTCAGGTCGGCCCACGGTGAGAACACCGCGACGGCCGCCGGCATCTCGAGCCCGGCGTCGCGTGCGGCGACGAGGGTTGCGACGGCGAGCCCGCCGCCGGCCGAGTCGCCCGCGACGACCAGACGCCGCCCGCCGACCCGATCGACCAGCTCGCGAAATGCGGCGAGCGCGTCGTCGACGGGCGCCGGAAAACGATGTTCGGGTGCGAGCCGGTAGTCGAGCGAGTAGGCGGTCGTCCCCGCCCGCTCGGCGAGCGCCGCCGCCATGCCGACGCCAGTCGCGGCGGAACCGATGACGTACCCGCCGCCGTGCAGGTAGAGGAGTGCCCCTGCTCCCCCGTCGCCGGGCACGAGTTCGATCGCCGGACGGCCGCCGAGCACCGTGTCGCGGGCCGCGAACCCCGGGGGCGGCGGGACGGCGCCCGCGGCGAACGCGGTCCGCATCTCGGCGACGGTGGCGTCGGCGGCGAACCTCGACGCGGCGTAGTCGGCCGAGAGTCGGTCGAACTCGAATCGTGACATGGGGCTCCTCCTCGCGTAGATTGCTTCCCAGGAATCGATATTACGGTCAATTAGATTCCTGTCAATCTAATTACAAGGAAACAATGTCCGCGGATCTCGCCCTCTTCCTCCAGCTCGTGCGCGTCGAGACGCTCTGGTACGAGCGGCTCTCCGACGAGTTGCAGGCGGCGCACGGGTTGCCGCTGTCGAGCTACGACGTGCTCAACGTCGTCGCCACCGTCGAGGCCTGCCGGGTGCAGGACATCGCACGAGAGATCGGCATCACGGTGGGGGCCGTCAGCAAGGCCGTCGATCGGCACGAGCAGGCCGGATGGGTCGCTCGGCGCGCGAATCCGGCCGACCGCCGGTCGTCACTCGTCGAACTCACCGGCGAAGGACGTCGCCTCCTCGACGAAGCGACCCCCCTCGTGGCGACGTCGCTCCGAGCGCGCCTCGCCGTGCTCGACGCCGGTCGACGTGCGGCGCTGGCCGACGCCCTCGCCGCGCTCCGCGAGGCACTCGACTCCCCCGCCTGACCGCACCGGTGCGCCCGCAGAGACGGGATGCCTCGGGCCGACGTCGGCGAGACGCCCGCCCCGAGGCATCCGCGTCACTCGTGCGGTTCGCCCTGCAGGTGCTGCACGGGGATGACGGTCGTGATCGGACGGATGCCCGACAGCTTCGACGGCTGCAGCTGGGCGACGACCTCGTCACGGCTCATGAGGCCGGCCTCGACGACGAGGTCGGCGACGGGCCGGCCGCTCGCGAGGGCGAGCTTCGCGAGCTTGGCCGCCTCTGTGTAGCCGATGAACGGGATGAGCGCGGTGATGACGCCGACGCTCGAGGCGACCATCTGCTCGAGGCGCTCGGTGTTCGCGGTGATGCCGTCGACGCAGTTGACGCGGAGCGTCCAGCAGGCCTGGCGCATCCACGTGATCGACTGCAGCAGCGAGTGCGCGATGACCGGCTCGAAGGCGTTGAGCTGCAGCTGGCCGCTCTCGGCCGCCATCATGACGGTGACGTCGGCGCCCGCGACCGAGTAGGCGACCTGGCTCACGGCCTCGGGGATGACCGGGTTGACCTTGCCCGGCATGATCGACGAGCCCGCCTGCATGGGCGGCAGGTTGATCTCGCCGAGTCCGGCCTGCGGGCCCGACGAGAGCAGTCGCAGGTCGTTGCAGATCTTCGAGAGCTTGATCGCACTGCGCTTGAGCGCGCTCGAGAACGTCATGAACACGCCCGTGTCGCTCGTCGCCTCGATGAGGTCGGGCGCCGTCTCGAGGCGCAGCTCGGTGATCGCGCTCAGGTGCTCGACGACGGATGCCGCGTAGCCGGGGTCGGCGGTGATGCCGGTGCCGATCGCGGTCGCCCCGAGGTTGACCTCGCCGAGCAGCTTGATCGTCTCGCGCAAGCGGTCGATGTCCTCGCCGAGGGTCGTCGCGAAGCCGTGGAACTCCTGGCCGAGCGTCATCGGCACGGCATCCTGCAGCTGCGTGCGGCCGACCTTCAGCACCTCGTGGAACTCGCGGCCCTTGCGGCTGAACGCGATGCGCAGCTGGTCGAGCTCGACGAGCATCGTGCGCAGCGAGAACGCCATCGCGATCTTCACCGCGGTCGGATACGTGTCGTTCGTCGACTGGCTGCGGTTGACGTCGTCGATCGGGTGCAGCACGTCGTAGCGCCCCTTGGGGTAACCCGCGATCTCGAGCGCGAGGTTCGCGATGACCTCGTTCGCGTTCATGTTCGTCGACGTGCCCGCCCCGCCCTGGATGACGCCGACGATGAACTGGTCGTGCAGCTCGCCGTCGATGATGCGCTGGCACGCCTCGTCGATCCACGCGGCCTTCTGCTGGTTCAGCACGCCCACCTGCCGGTTCGCGCGCGCCGCCGCCTGCTTGACCGAGGCGAGCGCCACGACGAGTTCGGGGTAGACCGAGATGGGGCGCTTCGAGATCGGGAAGTTGTCGAGCGCCCGCTTGGTGTGCACCCCCCAGTAGGCGTCGGCCGGAACCTCGACCGAGCCGAGCGAATCGGTCTCGGTACGGGTCGCCTCGGTCGCTTCGGGCTCGTGCATCAGTGTTTCCTCCACGGAGCCGTTCGCCGCGTCGGGGATCGACGCGCCGGACCGGCTCCATCGCCTCGGTGAGCGCGGGATCGCCGCGCAGTCGTCGCCTCGAGCCTACCGTTCGGGTGATGCCGCTTTCGGCATCCGGGCGTCCGGAGAGTGCTCGCCGTCGGGACGCTCTGCCCGGCTCGCGACCCGCCGTCGCCCCGTGGCGGCCATGGCACCGGTGGAAGCACGGAGCGGCGGCGGGCGCCCCCACGCCCGCCGCCGCTCCGTCCGCGCCGCTAGGCGCGATCCGGCTCGTCGACCCCGTCGGTCGCGAGCAGCTCCTCCTCGACGGCGCCGCCGTAGCCCTCCGCCTGCGGGTCGCCGTGCAGTCCGCCGGAGACGGCGTACTCCTCCTCCGGCGAGAGGATCAGCCGGTGCCGGCCCCAGACCCCGAAGCCGATCAGCATCACGACGTAGACGACCGCGATCGCGATGATCGCGGGCACGAACGTGGGGTTGAGCAGGAATCCGAGGAAGATGAGCGCGGCGATGATCGCCGCGACGACCGCGCCCGTCACGCCCCACGGGCTGACGTACGGGCGCTTGGCGTTCGGGAACTTCCGCCGCAGGATGACGAAGGCGACCATCTGGAGGAGGTAGGCGAGCACCGCACCCCAGACCGCGATGTTGAGCACGATCGCGCCGGCGACGGCCCCCGCCCCCTCCTCGTCGATCCGCGCCAGCACGTCGAGCACGACGAGGGCCGCGAACCCGATCACGGCGCCCGCGACGAGCGCGACCCACGGCGTCTGCCGCTTGCCGGTGAGCGAGAGGAACTTCGGGTAGTAGCCCGCCCGCGACAGCGAGTACATGTTGCGGCCGTAGGCGAACATGATGCCCTGGAGCGAGGCGAGCAGGCCGATGAGCGCGAAGAGGGCGAGCACCGCGGCGGCGCCGTCGCCGACGATCGCGCGGAAGCCGTCGAGCAGCGGCTCGCCCGCCGTGCCGGTGGCCTCGGCGCCGAGGACGCCCGTGTTGAGGAACAGCACGAGCAGACCCGTGATGATGAGCGTCGCGCGGGCGATGAGGCCCGCGCGCGGGATGTCGCGGACGGGGTCGTGCGACTCCTCGGCGGCGAGCGGCAGCTCTTCGATGCCGAGGAAGAACCACATCGCGAACGGCAGCGCGAACAGGATGGGCAGCACGCCGTGCGGCAGGAACTCGGTCTGGCCGGGGTCGGGTGCGATGTCCCAGAGCGCGTCCCACGAGAACTGGCCCGAGAAGAGCGCCATCGCGCTGAACACGAGGATGATCACGATCGAGATGATCGACACGACGATCGCGAACTTGAACGAGATGCTCGCTCCGGCCGAGTTGAGCGCGATGAAGGCGACGTAGAGGATGACCCACCAGATCCAGGCGGGCATCGAGAAGCCGAGCAGCTCGCTCGTGATGCCGTCGGCGTAGGCGGCAGAGAAGTACACGATCACGGCGGTCGTCGCGACGTACTCGATCGTCTCGGCGAGACCGGTGACGAATCCGCCCCAGGGCCCCATCGCGGCGCGCGAGAACGAGTAGGCGCCGCCCGTGTGGGGCATCGCCGAGCTCATCTCGCCGATCGAGAAGATGAGGCCGTAGTACATCACGATGAGGATGGCGAAGGCGATGAGCATGCCCCCGAAGCCGGCGAAGTCGATGCCGAAGTTCCAGCCCGAGAAGTCGCCCGAGATGACGGCGGCGACCGCGAGGCCCCAGAGCCCCCAGACGCCCGCCGAGCGCTTCAACCGCCGTTTCTCGAAGTACCCTTCGTCGGCCGTCGCGTACGTGACGCCGGAGACCTTGAGCGTGTCCTTGGCCATGCTGCTCCCTTGCGGTCATCGCGCGGGCCGGTCGGCGGCGCGCGGGGGTGCGATGTGGTGGGCACGATGATAGGGCGCTCAATGGTCGCTTGTACAGACCATTTTTCGAGCTGGTTCCCTCATCAGGCTCACCCGGTCATGACGATTTCGCTCACGCCCCCACCGATGGTGTGGTGTAATGGTCGCCACCACCGACCATTCCAACTCGAGGAGGAGCCCGGATGTCGTCACCCACCGGTCACCTGACGCTCGACCAGCTGCGCAGCGCGGTCGCCGACGATCACGTCGACACCGTGATCGTCGCCTTCACGGACATGCAGGGCCGGCTCGTCGGCAAGCGGGTCTCGGCGAGGCTGTTCCTCGAGGACGTCGGCGCCCACGGCGCCGAGGCCTGCAACTACCTGCTCGCGGTCGACGTCGAGATGAACACGGTCGACGGCTACGCGATGTCGAGCTGGGAGCGCGGCTACGGAGACATGGCGCTCATCCCCGACTTCGCGACGCTCCGCATGACCCCGTGGCTCGAGCGCACCGCGCTCGTCACGGCCGACCTGCGGTGGCTCGACGGCGCACCCGTCGAGCCGTCGCCCCGCCGCATCCTGCAGCGCCAGCTCGAGCGCCTCGCCGAGCGGGGGCTCACCGCCTTCGTGGGCACCGAGCTCGAGTTCATCGTCTTCGACGACTCGTACCGCGACGCCTGGCGCAAGGGCTACCGCGACCTCACCCCCGCGAGCGACTACAACATCGACTACGCGCTGCTCGCCTCCACCCGCATGGAGCCGCTGCTGCAGGACATCCGGCGATCGATGGACGGCGCCGGCATGTACTGCGAGGGCGTGAAGGGCGAGTGCAACCTCGGCCAGCAGGAGATCGCCTTCCGCTACGCCGACGCGCTCACCACGTGCGACAACCACTCGCTCTACAAGAACGGGGCGAAGGAGATCGCCGACCGCCACGGCAAGGCCATCACCTTCATGGCGAAGTTCAACGAGCGCGAGGGCAACAGCTGCCACATCCACATCTCCCTGCGCGGCGCGGGCGGCGAAGCCGTCTTCAGCGACCCCGACGCCCCGCACGGCATGTCGAAGCTCTTCCGGCACTTCCTCGCCGGCCAGCTCGCCGCGATGCGCGAGCTGACCCTGTTCTCCGCGCCGAACATCAACTCGTACAAGCGATACGTCGCCGGCAGCTTCGCACCGACCGCGATCGCCTGGGGACTCGACAATCGCACGTGCGCCCTGCGCGTCGTCGGCCACGGCCACGGCATGCGCGTCGAGAACCGGGTGCCCGGAGGCGACGTCAACCAGTACCTCGCGGTCGCTGCGCTCATCGCGGCCGGCCTGCACGGCATCGACCAGGAGCTCGAGCCCGGTGAGCTCTTCGCCGGCAACGCCTACGAGTCCGATGTCTCGCGGGTGCCGGCGACGCTCCGGGACGCTGCCGACCTCTTCGCCGCCTCGGCCGTCGCGCGCGACGCCTTCGGCGACGAGGTCGTCGAGCACTACCTCAACAACGCGCGCGTCGAGCTCGCCGCCTACGACGCGGCCGTCACGGACTGGGAGCGGGTACGTGGCTTCGAACGTCTCTGACTTCAGCGACTCAGTGGTCGGGCCGGGGGGCCGTGGGGGGGGGGGGGGGGCGGCCCCGGGCGCCGGCCCCGCGGTGGGGGGGGGCCCCCCCGACGGCCGGGCCGCGCGCGGGGGGGGGGGGGGGCGCGCGGGCGGGGCGGCGCCCCTG